>CAVPTA010000008.1:0-334279 GCA_963708645.1 uncultured Actinomycetota bacterium
GGTAGATCGTGAGCACACGAGGAACCGCCGGCGAGGCCAGCATCTTCAAGGGCAAGGACGGCCGCTGGCACGGCTGGATCACGGTCGGGACGCGGATCAACGGCAAGCCCGACCGCCGTCATCGCAGCGCGCAAGACCCGCGGCGAGGTCGTGAAGAAGATCCGCGAGCTCGAGGTGCGGCGCGAGACCGGCGCCATCACCGGCGTCAACTCCGACACCGTCGAGGCGTGGTTCGCGCACTGGCTGCCGAACATCGCGGCCCGCCGCGTACGGGAGCGGACGCTGGAGAGCTACGAGTCGATCATCCGCATGCACATCACCCCGCACATCGGCGGCCAGCGGCTCGACCGGCTGCAGCCCGAACACCTCGAGCAGCTCTACAACCTGCTGCTCGAGCAGGGCCTGTCCCCCACCACCGTGCTGCGGGTGCACCGGATCATCTCCCGCGCGCTCAAGGTCGCGATGCAGCGCCAGCGCATCCACCGCAACGTCGCCACGCTGGTCGACCCGCCGGCGCAGCGGCCGAGCGAGGTCGCCACCGCGCTCACGCTCGAAGAGGCGACCGCCGTCCTGCACACCGCGCAAGAGCCAGCGCAACGCCGCCCGCTGGACCGTCGCGCTCGCGCTCGGCCTGCGCCAGTCCGAGGCGCTGGCGCTGCAGTGGAAGGACATCGACCTGCTCAACGGCACGCTGACCGTGCGGCGCACCCTGCACCGGGTCAAGGGCAAGGGCCTGGTCTACGAGCCGCCGAAGACCAAGCGCAGCATGCGCACCCTCGCGCTACCCGTGCCGCTGATCCGCGCCCTGCACGAGCACAAGGCACGCCAGACCGGCGAGCGGATGCTCGCGGCCAACGAATGGCACGACGACGACCTGGTCTTCGCCCAGCCCAACGGCCGGCCGATCGACAAGAAGGTCGACTACAAGCACTGGCGCAACCTGCTCGCGCGAGGCCGGCGTGCGGCACGTCCGGCTGCACGACGGCCGGCACACCGCGGCCACGCTGCTGCTGTCCGAGGGCGTCCACCCGCGGGTGGTCATGGAGCTGCTCGGCCACTCCCAGATGCGCACCACGATGGACATCTACAGCCACGTGATGCCGGCGCTGGCGCGCGAAGCGGCCGACCGGATGGGCGCCGTGCTGCTCGGCGGGCTGGACACAAACGAACCCAAACGGACGCCGGTGATCGAGGGCGAATTGCTACCAGCTGCTACCAAACCTGCTACCAGAGCGAACCCGGATGATCTTGTTACAGGTTCTGTCCCTTTAGAAATGGGTGGAGCTGAGGGGACTCGAACCCCTGACCCCCACACTGCCAGTGTGGTGCGCTACCAGCTGCGCCACAGCCCCGAACCAGTCGCTGCGTGAACAACGGCCGACGACAAAGGTTACACGGCTACGCGGCGGCTTCTGCGGGCACGGCGTCGCGGGCGGGCTGACGCGACTCGGCGCGGCGGCGGGCGCGGGCGTGCTGGGGCATGGTGTCGATGGCGGCATCGTCGTCGATCGTGAGCGCCGAGCCGATGGCCAGCAGCGCGAGCGCGGCGGCGACGAGGAACGCGACGCGGTACGGGCCGACGGTGCCGACGGGGCCGCTCGGGCTTCCGTTGCCGGCCAGCACGACGGCGGTGGTCAAGCGCGGCGACGCCGATGGCGCCGCCGAGTTGCCGCACGGCGTTGAACATCGTCGACGCGCGTCCGGTCTCCGCCGACGGGATCGTCGCGAACGCCACCGCCTGGGCCGGGACGAACACCTGCGCCATGAAAAAGCCCAGCGTGAACATCAGCGCCCGCGCGAACCACAGGCTCGAGGTGGCCGACAGCGCAGCGAGCAGCCCGATCGAGGCCGCGACACCGAGCAGGCCCAGCGTGATCTGGCGACGCGGGCCGAGGGCCGGGTAGAGAACCGGCTGGCCAGCTGCGCGCCGAGCATGACGCCGACGGCCTCGGGGAACGTGTTGAGCCCGGATTGCAGCGGGGTCAGCCGCGCCCGTCCTGGAAGTACAGCGCGATCGCGTACAGCGTGCCGAGGAACGCCATCGAGCCGAGGATCATCACGCCGTTCGCGGAGCGGAACAGCCGGTTCGCCAGCAGCCGCAGCGCGACGATCGGCTCGCGGGCCGCAGCTCGACGAACACCATCACGGCGAGCAGCACGAGGCCGACGACGATGCCGGTCAGCGGCCCGGCCGAACTCCAGCCGTGCACCGGCCCCTCCGAGACCCCGTACATGAACGCGCCGAGCCCGACGCCGGTGAGCAGGAAGCCGGGCACGTCGAAGTGCCCGGGCGAACCCTCGGCGCGGTCGTCGAGGAACACCAGCCCGAACAGCAGCGCGGCGGCGCCGATCGGCAGGTTGACGAAGAACACCCAGCGCCACGACAGATCGTCGACGAGCAGGCCGCCGAGGACGGGCCCGAGCGCCGGCGCCAGCGTCGTCGGCACCGTCAGGATGGCCGCGGCGCGCAAGCGCTCGGACGGCGGGAAGGTGCGGAAGAGCATCGCCATGCCGACGGGCGCGAGCATCCCGCCGCCGACGCCCTGCAGCACGCGGAACGCGACGAGCTCGCCCATGTTCTGCGCCAACCCGCACAGTGCCGAGGCGAGCGTGAACACGACGATGGCGGCGAGCAGCACGCGCTTGCCGCCGAACCGGTCGCCCAGCCAGCCGGACGCCGGGATGAACACGGCCAGGCTGACCAGGAACGAGATCGACACCGCGTCGACGCCGGCGGGGCTGACCCCAAATCGTGCCCGATGGTCGGCAGCGCGACGTTGACGATGGTGACGTCCATGATGCTCATGAACATCGCGGCAACGAACACGACGCTGACGGCGACTTTCTGAGTGATGCGAACTCGCACCAGTGGGTTCCTCCGGACACTCGGCCATGAACACGATCGCGGCGGCCCGAGGCCGCCCACGACCGCAACGCCGGCCCGACCGGAGATATTTCGCTCGGCTAACGAATCGGGCGCGGTTTCCGACACGCCGGGCCTAGAACCCCCCGGTTTACGGGGCCCGGAGCCCCGTCCGGGATACTGGGCCCAGTAGAACCGAGCAACACACCGACGATCAAGGGAGATCCTGTGAACCGCAAGGAACTGGTGACCGCCGTCGCCGAGGCCGCGGACCTGGAGCAGAAGACCGTCGACGCCGTCCTCCGGGCGCTGCAGTCGACTCTGGAAGGTGCCGCCGCGAGTGGCGAGAAGGTCAGCGTCCCTGGCTTCTTCGCACTCAGCGTGGGCCGCCGCGAAGCCCGCGAGGGCCGCAACCCGGCCACCGGCCAGACCATCACCATCCCGGCCGCGAACACGGTCAAGTTCACCGCCGGCTCCGCGCTCAAGGAAGCCGCCAACAAGTAAGACCTCAGCACGACGACGAAGGGCCCGCAGCACACGCTGCGGGCCCTTCGTTCGTGCTCAGCCGTGTTTCTTCTTCGATCCCGACGACGACGAGGACGACGCGCTCGCCGACTTCTTCGCAGACTTCGTCGTGGACGGCGACGACGACGCCGACGAGGACGACGACGCAGCACGCCGACCCGGACGGCGACAGAGACGCCGAGGGCGAGACCGTCGCCGACGGCGACACAGACGGCGAAACGGTGGGCGACGGCGTCACCGACGGGATGCGGCGTGTGCCCCTTGTTCGCCGTCGCGATCGCACCGAACAGCGACGACGCGTCGTTGTTGACCAGCTTCTTGCCGTTGACGAACACCGTCGGCGTGCCGCTCACCCCGGCGATCGTCGAGTTGTCGGTCAGCTTCTGCACCAGCGGCTTGTACTCCAGCGACGTCACACAGTCCGAGAACGTCGAGATCTTCGAGCCGGTAACACCCGCCTTCTTGCCGAACGTGATCAGGTCGGTGTTGCCCGGCCCGGCCGTCCCCTCGACCGGCTGCGTCTGTTTACCGGTCAGCGGGTTCGTGCCGTAGAGGATGTCGTGGAACCTGATGAAGTCGTCCACGCTCACGTCCGACACGCAGATCGCCGCGTTGGCCGCCCGCGTCGAGTACTGGTTGGGCGAATTGCGATCCAGGAACGAGATCGTGTGGTAGTGCACCTGGGCGAGGTTCGCGCGCACGTCCTTCTCGAGCTGCACGTGCGTCGACTTCTCGAATGCCTCGCACACCGGGCAGCCGAAGTCCTCGTACACGTCGACGGTGGCCGCGGCCGCCTTGCCGAACGTCACGCCGTTGGCCTCGGTCGCGTTGACGCCGACGATGACGCCGTTGATCTTCGCGCGGTTGGCCTGCACGCCGATGCCGATCAGCGAGATGAGCACCACCACGAGCACGATCGACGAGTCGAGGTAGAGCGTGCGGCTGCGTGCGGCCGCGCGCTTCACCGCGAGCTGCGCCTCGTAGCGCTTGCGTCCCTCGGGCGTGCGCAGCCGCTTGGCCGACGGCGGCGCCACGTAGTCGTGCCGCGCCAGGAACCACTGCAACGAGAACTTCGACATCGGCCACAGCACCAGGAGCACCGCGGCGGCCAGCAACAGCAGGTCGCGGATGATGTCCCACGTGTAGCTCGTCCCCGCGGTCGTCGTCCCACCGCCGCCGAAGCAGCCGCACTCGAGCTGCAGGCCCCGCGCCGCCGCCTGGATGATCCCGATCAGGAACACCAGCAACAGCAACGCCGACACCGCGGCCGCGATGCGCACCGTGACCCCGACGATCAGCACCACACCCAGGCACAGCTCCAGCACGGGCAGCCCATAGCCGATGCCCCGCGCCAGCCAGTCCGGCGTCGCGTCGTAGGCACGCACGGCCTCGACGAACGTGCGCGGATCGCCCAGCTTCGACACCGCGGCCCAGATCCACACCGCGCCCAGCACGACGCGCGCCGCCAGGCCCACCCAGGGCTGCAGCATCGGCCAGTTCGACGCGAGGCGGTTCTCAGAGTGCTCACGACCGGCCTCGCTTCCTGCGGCCGGTCGGCGGAGCCCGATGCCCATGGTCTGCTGCGCTCACTCACGAGGCGAGCACGTCTTGCGCCAGCGGCAATCTGCTCCATCTGTGCCGTTCTTGCGATCGTTGAAGATGAACGAGTCGTGCGCGTAGTTGTCCGGCCCGAACAGCAGCACCTGCGTCGAGTGGGTCCGCCCGCCGTCCGCCGCGATCATGATGTGCGCGCTCGCCTGCGCCGCGTCGACCTGCGACTTCGTCCCCCGCAGCCCGATGAACTGCGCATGGGTGTTCGGTGAGAAGTTCTTGATCCACCGCGCGATCACCGGCCCGGTGTCGTGCTTCACGTCGGTCGACACGAACACCACGGTGACGTGCTGTGACACCGACGCCGGCAGCTTGCGCAGCGCCACGCCGATGTCGGCCATCGTCTCGCGGGCAGATGTCGGGGCAGCGCGTGTAGCCGAAGAACAGCAGCGTCGTGCGTCGCCGTCGCCTTCTGGAACGCGAACGTCTTGCCGCTCGTGTCGGTCAGCGTGAAGTCCGGCCGCGGCGCGGCGGGGTCAGCCCGACACCGTCGTACTTCCCGGTGCCCGGGTTGTCGTTGAGGCCGGACGATGCGCGGCGCCACCCGCGGACGAGCCGCACCCCGCGACCGCCAGTGCGAGCGCGACCGCGGCCATACGCAACTTCACGAACTGGTTCCTTCCTTGCGTCGTGCCTTGCCGACCACGGCCATGCCGAGCGCGGCGGCTGCAACGACCAGGGCGATGATCGCGGCACCGTCGGCCCGGTCGTGCTGCTCGAGTGAGCCGCAACCGGCTGGGCCGGATCATCTACTGCCAGGGTAAGCACCGGCTTGGGATGGTCCGGCTCGGCGGTGCTGCCCGGCGCGGGAACCTCGTTCCACTGGACGACCGTCTTGTCGCTGTAGGTCTGCACGACGCCGAACGAAAGCGAGGTGGCCTGCGGCAACGGGCCGGCCTCGATCGTGAATTGCTGGAACTGCCCCGGCGCGATCGCGCTCGACTTCGACGTCGCCGTCCAGTCCACCTCGGTGACGGCCTCGGTGACCTTGTCGCCGTCGTCGGTGACGAGCGGCTTGGCGAGCTTGCTCGTATGAGTCGCGATGTCCCAGCCCGGCATCGGCAGCACCGAGACCGACGCCACGGGCGGCAACTGGATGGCGATCTTGGTCGTGCTCGCCGTGTCGCTCTCGGTCGGGACATGGAACGTGAGCACGGCTTGTTCGCCGGCCTTGGCGTCGGGACTGCTCACCGTCACATGCGCCAGTGCGGGCCCGGCGAGCGCGAACACGACCGCACCGCACAGCGCGGCGACAAGAACCCTCATGACAGCGTGACCTTCAATTCGGTGGTGATGGCATCGAACTCGGAGAACATGACGTTGACGGTGATCACCCACGTCCCCGACACAGGCAGGTTCAGCCCGGCGGCGGTGTAGTACGACGGCCCCGCGCTCACGAGGTGCAGCGGGATCGGTCCGAGCTGCGCCGCAGGCTCGGTCGCTGTCGCCTCGACGTGCTCCGGTTCCGCGCCCGCGCCGAGATCGAGCCGCACCGCGACGACGCCGTGCCTGCCCGGGTCGACAGTCATCGTCACGGTGCGCTGCGTGCTGAGCGGCGCGCTCGCCGACACCGCCGCGCGATCGTCGGCAGCGATCGCGTCCGAACC
This sequence comes from uncultured Actinomycetota bacterium, assembly GCA_963708645.1. Lineage (GTDB taxonomy): Bacteria > Actinomycetota > Actinomycetes > Mycobacteriales > Jatrophihabitantaceae > RYN-133. Next base: position 6,606 of record CAVPTA010000008.1, read on the forward strand.
GCGCGGCTGGCCGACGAGCACGGCCGCGAGTGCGAGGACGACGACACCGATCGCTACCTCGACGGCGACCGAACGGCGCATCTGCTCGACATCAGTTGCCGAGAACCCGGACGGCGGCGCTTCGACCTCGGTGTCCGCACCCATCGCGTAGGCCACAACACGTCCACTGCCGAGGCGACGCCGGATCAGCACCCGCGACAGGTTGCCCAGCGCGAGCAGCCCGACGAAGCCGACGGCCTTCGCGATGATCAGCAGCCCGTACTCGGTCGCGAACAGCGCGCGCCACGATCCGGTGCCGCGATAGGCCGCATACGTGCCGGTTGCCGCGATCACGATCACCGATCCGAAGGCGACGCGCGAGAACACGGGCATGACGCCGGCGAGCTCGTCAGCGTCGCGGCGCGGCAGCACCGCAAGCACGAGCATCGTCAGTCCGCCCAGCCACACGCCGATCGCGGCGAGGTGCAGCGTGTCGCTGCCGACCGACAGCCAGACCGGCGAGGTCGTGCGCGCGTGCCCGACGATCGCGAAGGTCTCGGCGATGACGACGCCGAGCGGCGCGAGCGCGTCCTCGCTCCACACCCGGTCACGTCCGCGGCGCAACGCGAACGCGAGAACGATGCCGGTGAGCACGAGCAGACCGATGCGCAGCAGGTGCCAGCCGCCGAAGTTGGTCTGGATCGTCGCGTGGATCAGCGTCCACTTGAACGCGGACGTGATGGGTGCGCCCGCCGCGTTGGCGCCTTGCAGCAACACCTCGGCGATCGAGCCGAGCAGCGCCGCCGCCCAGCCCGTCCACACGATGCGGCGCACGCGGCGTTCGCCACGTCCGGCAGGCCAGGCGGCGAAGACAAGCCAGACGCCTGCGAGCGTGGTGAAGCCGAGCGTCGACACCCAGCGCGCGACGTCGAGGCTCGTCGACACACCGGCGGGCGTGAGCGCTTGTGCTCTGCGGACGGGTGACCAGCGCGCCGTTGCCCACGACGAACGTGATGACGCCCGCCGATCGGATGCGAGTCGGCCGACACCATCCGGTAGCTGACCGTGTAGCTGCGCGTCGTGCAGGCCGGGCTTGAGCCCGACGCGCACGACAGCGCCCACGCCGCCCGGATGCGTAGCCGTGCCCGACTCGACCCGCCGTCCGGACTGATCGGTCACGTGGACGTAGGTGATGGCGACGTTCTCGTCGAAGTGCAGCGTCACGCTCGCCGGGGCCGTGCGCAGCCGCGACCCGTCCGCCGGTGAGCTGCTGGTCAGCGTTGCGTGCGCGGAGGCCGGTGCGGCGAGCACGAAGCCGGCGCCGGCGAGCACGAACAGCAGCAGGACGAGTCTCCTCACGGGTTTCGGGGTCCCCGCAAGAGCGCGGAGCGTTCTTTGCGGAGCGGTTTGGTGGGGTGACTTCACGCAACGCCCCCGGAGCTTGCGTTCGGCCGCGGTGTCAGTGACCGGACGCGCGCGCTGCGGCGGCAGCGCCCGCTGCGCGCGGTCGAGCAGCACCAGCAACACCAGGCCGAGCACGGTCGCCAGATGGGTGAGCTCGCGGCTGGTGGTCACCTCGCCGTCGATGAGGTCGTGCACCGACAACACCGACAGCACCAGCATGAACGTCGCGAGCAGCGGCACGAGCCCGGCCGCGCGGCGCGGTGCGAATGCTGCGGCCAGGAACGCGACGCCGACCGCGATGTCCCACGCTGCGCTCTCGTGCGCGACGTGCGGCGACATCGGCATGCCCGACCCCGATCCCGCGCCAGCGACGGGATCGCGATCGCCAGCTGCGCGACCCCGACCAGTGCGAGCGCGGCGCGCAACCACAGCCGCCACCGCAGCACGCGCCGGGTCGGCAGCACGACATCGGCCATGATCGCGGCCGACAGGTCGGGCACCTCGACCGCCGAGAGCCGCGCCTGCCGGGTCAGCCGAGTCGCGTCGGCGACCCATCGGGCACAATCGGGGCAGGTTGCGAGGTGGTGGTCGAGGCTCGCTGACGGACATGCCGAGCGGGCTCGCCGTCCAGGCGGGCCGAGGCCGCCTCGCGGAACCGATCACATCGCACATAGGTATTAGTCGTAGCGCGGACGGTCGATCAGTTCCCGGCGTGCGGGAAAGAAGGTGTCGACGAGGTGGACGAGCTGACCGAGCTCGCGCTGTCCGCCCGCCACGGTGACACCGGCGCCGCGACCGCCTTCGTCCGGGCCACGCAGACCGACGTGTGGCGGCTGTGCGCGCACCTCGGCTCGCCCGCCACCGCCGAGGACCTCGCCCAGGAGACCTACGCCCGCGCCTTCGCCGGCCTGCACCGCTTCGCGCGGACGCTCGGCCGCCCGCACCTGGCTGCTCTCGATCGCCCGCCGCGTCTGCGCCGACGCCGTCCGCGCCGCGGTGCGGACGCGCTCGCGTGCCGATGCCGGTCGACGCCGTCGCCGACCACGCCGAGTCGGTCGCCCTGCAGCGATCTGCTCGACGCGCTCGACGACGAGCGGCGCGAGGCGTTCGTGCTCACCCAGCTGGTCGGGCTGACCTACGCCGAGGCCGCCGAGGTGTGCGGCTGCCCGGTCGGGACGATCCGCTCGCGCGTGGCCCGGGCGCGCGCCGACCTGGTCGCCGCGTTCGGTGGCCGGCACCGACGCGCGGCGCGACTCGGATGAGCGAGGTCTTCTCGGCCGGCCGGCCGCTGCCGCCTGCCGTCTCAGCTGCTCGGCTACGTGCTCGGTCGGTCGAGGACGGAGCGTGGCGAGGCGGTGCTTCTTCCGCACGTCCGGAGTTCGCGAACCTGCTCGGCAACGTGCAGGGCGGCTTCGTCGCGGCGATGCTCGACGCGGCCGGCTCGTCGGCGCTGCTGGCCCAGCTCGGCCCCGAGCAGCTTCGCCCCGACCATCGAGATGAAGACGAGCTTCTACCGGCCGGCTGCCGATCGGCCCGCTGCGCGGCCGCGGCCGGGTCGTGCACCGCGGCGGACTCGATCGCCTTCCTCGAGGCGAACCCTGCACGACCCGGACGGCAGCGCCTGCTCGCCACCGCGACGGCGACCGCGCGGATCATCAGAAGACTGATCTAGTACGTGATGTGCAGCGCGTCGAGCGAAGACCACTTGTTCGTACCCAGGATCGTGAACGTGAACGGCTGCGCCCGGCGCGGCGCCGAACTGACTGTAGAAGCGGACACTGGCGGCACTCGCGATCGCGCCGCGAGAGGCTCGAACTTGTGCAGCAGCTCCGGTGCCCGCGAGTAGCTGACGCCGAGGCCCGCCGCGCGCGCCGGTCAGGACGTCGGGCGCGAACTCGAGTACGCCCGTCGCCGGACCGTTCGCCTGTGCCTGCGCCCCGCGTAGAACGCGTCCAGGCGCAGGAGCCCGCTATGTCGCCCGGCATGCCGACGCGTATGCCAGCGCCAACGAGTAGCGTGAACACGCTGCGGTCGTCGAGCAGGGCGACGGCACCGAGGTGATCGTCGGCGGCGATGCGTGCCGGCCGATGTCGCGCGCGGCGACGACGAGCATGATAGGTCGAGCCGGCCATGCCGGTAGAAGCCGCGCCGATCCCGACTGGCGCGTAGAGGTAGTTGCTCACAGGCGTCGAGGAACTTGCCCCAAGCCGCCGATCGTCACGTGCGTCGGGCCGAGCAGACGCGAGTCGGCACCCGTGCCGCCGCAGCGCCATGACGGCGACGACCGAGCGCCACCGCCCGAGCCGAACGGGTGCGGGACGGGCTCACGTGCGCTGCCCGGCACCACCGGCGCGTCTTGTCGATAGATGTACGGGATCACCGCCGGCCAGAGCACGCCGCCGAGGCCGCAGACCGTGTCGAAGCCGGGACGTGCGAACACCGACAGGATCGCTGCGCCGATCCTTCGTGCCGCTGCCGTTCTGGCCCGCCGTGACGTCGCGGACAGCCTTCGTCGCATTGGTGGTTCCGCAGCGATCGCGAGGCGTGATAGGCCGAGTACAGCGCGCCGTGGATGTCGCCTGCTCCCGTGGTGTGTCCGGCGCCGGCGAGCGCGTTGGTGAGAAGTGCTGCCGACATCGGAGACGAGAGACTCGTGCCGCCGATGCGTCACGTTGCCGTCGGCGCACTGGCAGTTCGACCCGGTCGCCGGTGTAGATGACGAACCCGGACGCGGGCGCACCGTCGGCGGCGATGTCGGGGACGAGTCGATTCGCGTTGTTGCGGAACGGCGGCGTGGTGATCGCGGCGCGTTGCCAGATCGGCGCGGCGAAACCCTTGAAGGCGTTGTTGCCCGGCGCGTACGCCACCCCCGAGCGGCCGCCACCGTCCCGCCGCCGCTGGGGTCCTCGCTGACGCAGTCGGACTGCGCTCTTGCACGTCCAGGCCGGGTCGGTCCAGTTGGTGCCGGTGTTCGCGGCGTTCTTCGGCGCGCTCAGGTGCGTGCCACCGACGGAGATCACCGAGGGGGACGAGCCCGGGTAGTCGACGTCCGGTGGGTCGAGCCGCTGTCGCCGCAGTCGTAGATGCCGGCATCGCCGGACGAGGCGAACACCGTGACACCAGCCGCGGTCAGCGACTGCAGGGTCGGTTCGAGGGAGCGGATCGCGGCCGCGCCGGTCTGGCTCTCGCACTGCCCCCACGACGACGACAGCGCGACGATGTTCGGATTCTTGTGCTTCGCGTCCTTGCCCAGCACGTCGTCGAGGACCGCTTCGAACGCCATGTTGAAGTGCGCCGTCGAGTCGTTCGGTGCGAAGTAGGCCTGCTGGTGCGCGGACGGCGCGGTCGACAGGATCGACTCTTGATCGAGCGCGACCTCGATGTCGCCACCGGGGTAACACACCTGGGCAGCACTCTGCAGCCCGTCGTCGCACGCCGTCGGCCCGCCTGCGACCTTCACTGCGAAGTAGTGGTGGTTGGCGACCGGATCGGCCAGGCCGTGGTTCGTGGCGTACTGGCTCAGATCATTCGCCTGCTGGCTGTTCGAGCAACTGCCCCGGCACCGGGCCGTAGAAGTTCGCCAGCTGGATGGTGGCGACGGTGGTAGGCCCGTCGTTCTGGCCCGTGGACGGCGGTGGTGTGCGCGGGCGCATAAGCGTTTCGGAAGGCGCGGCCGTCGAGCACGCCCGTCGAGTGGTGGTAGATCGGCGCCGAACCGTTGGTCGGGAAGACCGCTGAAACCAGTGCGACAAGCTGCGGGGACGTGCGGAAACGCACTCACCGCGGCGCGGGCGCGCGCGAGCCGGCTCGCCCGGACGGCACGTCCGGCCGTCCGAACAGGCCGGCGGACGTGGCGGCAGCACCAGTCGCCGTGATCGACCACACCGTCTGGTCGACGATCCGGAAGCCCTGCAGCCGCAGCGACTGCGCGATCGCGTTGTGCGTCGCGTCGCTGGGAAGGAGCGGGCGCAACGCGGCCAGGCGCGCCGTGCGGGACAGGCCATGGGACGCGGCGAGCCGCGCCAGCGCGACGGGGTGCGGCGCCTTCAGGAAGAGCGTGATCGTCGTTGTCGCCGGATCGGGCGCGGCGACCGCAGCCGGCACGGCGCTCGCCGCCGTCACCGCCAGCGCGGCGGCAGACAACACGATCAAGGGGCGGCGAGGTCGCATGCCGACCAGGTTCTCACGATCTTGGGACAGTTTGCCCCGGCCCGTACTACTTTATGACGTCGGTGTCGCCGGCGCGGCGTGCGGCACGGGTCACGAAGTGCTCGGCGACGAACGACATCGTCGGGATCGTGCCGGCGACCATCACCAGCACGAACCGCAGCAACGGCCAGCGCAGCTTCACGCCCAGCATCGCCACGACGATCACGTAGACGAGGTACAGGTAGCCGTGCGCGACCCAGACGAGGCCGGTGCCCGGCTCCATGTGCGGCACGTCCGGCGCCTTGAGGATCAGCGCGAGGCAGCCGAGCAGCAGCACCACGCCGGTGATGAAGGCCATGACGCGGTAGCCGCTTGAGCGCTCCGGACGCGGCGGCGAGCCGGTCGGCCGGCACGGGCGGCTGCGCAACGGAGAGGTCAGCGCCGTCCCGATCGGCAGCGAGCGCAGGTAGGCGTTGTACGCGCGACACTCCGCGTCGCCGCGGTCTCGATATCGTAGGCATCACGTAGCGACGGTAGGTGACCGGCTGTCCTTCGTGCACGGGCCGGTGACGCACCGGCTGTGACTGCTCGGCGGTGCGGGCGGCGGGCGTGGTCGCGCAGCATCTTGCCCCAGAGAAGATCGCGAAGATGCTGAAGGCCCACCACTGCAGCGAGTAGCCGAAGTTCTGCAGGCTGAAGCCCTTGCGCTCCGACACCGACAGCTGCCAGTGCCCCAGCAGCACCATCGCCACGACGGCGGCGAGCACCAGCACGTGGCCCAGCAGCCACCGGCGGGTGCCGCGAACCGGTACGACGCCACGCGCCCATGGTAGGCGCGCGTGATTAGGCTCGTCGCCGTGCGGATCGCCACCTGGAACGTCAACTCGGTGACCGCCCGGCTGCCCCGCCTGCTCGACTGGCTCGGCACGGCCGAGCCCGACGTCCTGTGCCTGCAGGAGATCAAGACGCGCGTCGACGCGTTCCCGTCCGACGAGGTCGGCGAGCTCGGCTACGAGGTCGGCGATCCACGGGACGGGACGGTGGAACGGCGTCGCGATCCTGTCGCGCGTCGGGATCGCGGACGTGCGCCGCGGGCTGCGTCGACGAGCCGGGCTACCAGCCCGAGGACGCGATGTTCGAGGTCGACCGAGCCGCGCGCCGTGGGCGCGACGTGCGGCGGCGTGCGGGTCTGGTCGGTGTACGTGCCGAACGGGCGCGAGCTCGGGCCACCCGCACTACGACTACAAGCTGGCGTGGCTCGACGCGCTGCGCGACGACCGTGCCGGCCGAGCTGCGCGACCGGTTCGTCGTGATGGGCGACTTCAACATCGCCCCGACCGACGACGACGTGTGGGACGCCGCGGCCGTGCACGGCGCCACGCACGTCAGCGAGCCGGAACGCGCCGCGCTGCCGCACTGCGCGACGCAGGGGCTGACCGACGTCGTGCCGCGCGCGTTGAAGTACGACACGCCCGTACACCTACTGGGACTACCGGGCCGGCATGTTCCACAAGAACATGGGCATGCGCATCGACCTGGTCTACGCGACGCCGCGCGCTCGGCCGCGGCGGTCACCGACGCCTACGTCGACCGCGAGGCCCGCAAGGGCACCGGGCCGTCCGACCACGCGCCCGGTCGTCGTCGACCTCGCGCTCTGAGCGGCGCCGCACGAGCGCGGTCCGGGTCCGCCGCTTGGCCCCGCCCGCGGTCTGCCTTGCCCCGCGCAGACACGCGAAATCGGCCGATCTGCGTGTCGGAGCGGGGCGAAGTGCTGCTCCCAGCGGGGCGATGCGGTCAGTGGACGTAGCGCAGCCAGCGGAAGCGGGGGCCATTCTCGGACTCCTGCCAGCCGCCGTCCGTCTCGATGAGCCAGGACGGGTCGATCGCCGGGGCGTAGACGTCGCCGTCGACCTCGGGTCGACCTCGGTGAGCTCGAGGACGTCGGCGAGCGGCAGCGCGGCGCCGTAGACGTCGGCGCCGCCGATCACCCACACGTCGCCGGTCAGCGCGGCAACGCCTCGCCGAGTCCGCGAACCGACCTCGGCCCCCTCGGCGTGCCAGGCCGGGTCGCGGGTGAGCACGAGGTTGCGGCGCCCGGGCAGCGGGCGGAACCGCGGCGGCAGCGAGTCCCAGGTGCGCCGGCCCATCACCACCGTGCGCCCGCGGTCACCTCGCGGAAGTGCGCCATGTCTTCGGGGATGTGCCACGGGATCGCGTTGTCGCGGCCGATCACCCCGTTGCCGGCCTGCGCCCAGATCAGCCCGATCGCGACTCCGGGCAGTCTCAGACCGGCGACGGGCGCCTTGATGGCCGGGTGGTGCTCGTAGCCGACGACCTCGAAGTCGCTCGTAGCCGTAGTCGAACAGCGACGGCGCCGGCGCGCAGCTCGCAGCCGCGGGAACGGGTACGGCGTCGCGGGACAGCTGCTCGCGCACCTGCTCGACGTGGTTGTCGTAGATGTGGCAGTCGCCGCCGGTCCACACGAAGTCGCCGACCTCGAGCCCGACCTGCGCCGCGACCATGTGCGTGAGCAGCGCGTAGCTGGCGATGTTGAACGGCACGCCGAGGAACAGGTCGGCGCTGCGCTGGTAGAGCTGGCAGGACAGCCTGCCGTCGGCGACGTAGAACTGGAAGAACGCGTGGCACGGCGGCAGCGCCATGTTCGGCGATCTCGGCGACGTTCCACGCGCGACACGATCAGCCGGCGCGAGTCGGGGTTGGTGCGCAGCTGGTCGAGCACCGTCGCTGATCTGGTCGATGTGCCGGCCGTCCGGGCGTCGGCCACGAGCGCCACTGCACGCCGTAGACCGGGCCGAGCTCGCCGTCGGGCGTCGGCCCACTCGTCCCAGATGGTGACGCCGTGCTCCTGCAGCCAGCCGACGTTCGACTCGCCGCGCAGGAACCACAGCAGCTCGTAGGCGACCGAGCGGAAGTGCACCCGCTTGGTGGTGATCAGCGGGAAGCCGGCTGCCAGGTCGTAGCGCAGCTGGTGGCCGAACACCGAGCGGGTGCCGGTGCCGGTGCGGTCGGCCTTGTGCGTGCCGGTGTCGAGCACGTGCCGCAGCAGGTCCTCGTACTGGGTGTCGAGGCCGGGCATGCTGCGACCCTAACCCGCGCGGCGGACACGGTCGCCGTCCCGCGCCGCTCCGTCTTCGCGTTCCGTCCCGCTCGGGGCCGGTGCTGGCCACTGCGCCCGCAACCGACCACCGACGGCGCGTGAGGCGTGAAAACGAGGTTTCACGGACGTTCCCGGCGGGTACCGCGTAGGCGGCCGATCACGACTTCCTGACAATGCGAAGGAGCGCGGGACGATGACGTCGACCTCGACACCTCGAGTACGGGACGCACGAACGCCCTCGACAAGCTCGACGAGAACGTCCCGACCGCGTTCATCTGGCGGCTGACGCTGCTGGCCACACTGGGCGGGTTCCTGTTCGGCTACGACACGTCGAACATCGGTGCGGCGCTGAACGTTCATCCCGTACCAGCTCAACGCCTTCGCCACGGGCTACCTGGTCGCCGGCGCCTCGCTCGGCGCCGCGGCCGGTGCGTTGCTGGCCGGGCCGCTCACCGACCGGTTCGGCCGCAAGAACATGCTGATCGTCGACGCGCTGATCTACGCGCTCGGGCGCGCTGCTGTCGGCGTTCACCTGGCACGTGGCGGTGCTGCTGATCGCCCGCACGCTGATCGGCCTGGCGATCGGTGCCGACTCGGCCATCGCGACCGCCTACATCGCCGAGTACGCGCCGGCGCAACCGCCGCGGCTCGCTGGCGATGCTGCAGCAGTGGATGATCACCGTCGGCATCCTGCTCGCCTACATCGTCGCGCTGGTCATCCTCAAGATCTGGCCGAACGCCGCCGACGTCGACTGGCGCTGGTTCTTCGGCCTCGGCGCGATCCCCGCGATCGTCGGGCTGATCCTGCGCGTCGAGATGCCCGAGTCGCCGCGGTGGCTGATCCGCAAGGGCAGGTACGACGACGCGCAGGAGGCGTTCGCCAAACTCGACGTGGAGGTCACCGTCGAGGACGTCGAGTACACCGCGCACCAGCTCGAGCAGGCCGACGCCAAGAGCCGAGCGCGCCAGCCGCCAAGGGCTGGACGCCGGGCGTGCGGCGCGCGCTCTGGGTGGTGTGCATCTTCTTCGTGTTCCAGCAGATCACCGGCATCAACGTGCCGCTGTACTACGGGCCGACGCTGATGGCGTCCTACTTCCAGAGCGGCAACTCGTTGGTCGACGTCGACCACCGCCGGCATCGCGGTCACGACGATCATGACCGTCGGTCAACGTGATCGCGACCTTCTTCGCGTTCCGCTACATCGACAAGATCGGCCGACGCAAGCTGGCGATCGGCGGGTTCGCCGGCATGGCGTGTCTTCGCCGTCGTCTCGGCGATCGGCGTCGGCGTGCTGACCGGCACGCCGCGCATCGTGGGTCGGCATGATCGGGCTGAGCCTGTTCATCGCGTCGTTCGCGGTCGGCGTCGGCGGCACGGGCTGGCTGATCCAGGGCGAGATGTTCCCGACCGCGGTGCGCGGCCAGGCGGCCTCGATCGCCGCGACCGTCGACTGGATCGCGAACTACGCGCTGATCGAGTCGTTCCCGGCCTCGCAGCGGGCGATCGGCCTGGGCTGGGTGATGGTCGTGCTTCGCCGTGCTGTGCGTGCTCGCGATCGGCGTTCGTGGCGAAGTTCCTGCCCGAGACGAAGGGGCTGGCGGTCGAGGAGATCACCGAGGTGTTCGAGAAGCAGGCGGCCAAGTCGCCGCTGCCGCAATAGGTCAGCGGGACAGGACGTCGCCGCCGGCGACGTCGTCGCGCGTGAGCTCTTGACGCAGCAGGCCGACGATCGCCGCCGGCGCTCGCTGTCGTCGAGGATCTTGCGGAACGCCTCGATGCCCTCGATCGTCACGTCCCGCGTGCTGCCGTCGGCGCGGGTCAGCCGGACGGTGTCGCCGGTGTCGACGGAGCCGGCTTCGATCGTCCCGGTGACGACTGTGCCGCGTCCCTTGATCGAGAACACGTCCGAGATCGTCATCCGGAACGCTGCTGGCGCCTTCGCGATCGACACCGTCGGGCTCGCCGCGTCGGCGCGGGCGAGCAACACCTGCGGGTCCATGCTCTCGTCGTCGTCCTTGTGCCGGAACCACGCCATGCCCCCATTGACGCACGGCACGAGCCGGTTGGTCGATATGCATGTCGCCCCGTGCTCGAACATGTGTTTGAATGACTCATGCGCTGGCAATCGACGGACGACGGCCCGGACGGGCTGTTCGACGTCGGCGAACTGTTCGCCGACGAGTACGGGTCCGGACGCATGTCGAAGCTCGAATTCCTACCCGTCCTCGCCCACCGCGTGCTCAACCACCTGCCGAAGTCGCCGTTCGCGCACTGGACGATCAATGCCTACCGCGGCTGCAGCCAGGTTGCGTCTACTGCTTCGCCCGCCCGACCCACGAGTACCTCGGCCTCAACGCCGGCAGCGACTTCGACACCAAGATCGTCGTCAAGATCAATGCAGTGGACGTCCTGCGGCGCGAGCTTGCGAATCCGAAAGTGGGCGCACGAGAAGGTCGCAATGGGCACGAACACCGATCCCGTACCAACGTGCCGAGGCGAAGTTCAAGCTGACCCGCGGCATCATCGCCGCGCTGGTCGACGCCGAAACCCCGTTCTCGATCCTGACGAAGTCGCCGCTGGTCACCCGTGATCTCGATCTGATCGCGCCCGCAGCGCACCGGCTCGACGTCAACGTCTCGTTCTCGATCGCGACCGTCGACGAGCACGCCTGGCGGGTCACCGAACCGGGCACGCCGCACCCGCTGCGCCGCGTCGATGCGGTGCGCGCGATGGTCGACGCCGGCGTGCCGACCGGCGTGATCATGGCGCCGATCCTGCCCGGACTCTCCGACCGCCGCGACCAGATCGAGGCGACCGTCGCCGCCATCCAGGACGCCGGCGCCGAGGTGTTCCATGCTCATCCGGTCTACCTACGTGGCGCGACCCGCGAGCACTTCATGTCGTGGCTCTACGACCACGACCGCGAGCTGCACGCGCGCTACGTCCGCGGCATCTCCGAGCGCGGCGACGTCAGCCGCGAGTACAAGAAGCTGGGTCGACGACGCCGTCGCCCGCGCGAAAGTCCGCTGATCGGCGAGGGCACGTCAGATCTTCTTGTTCAGCAACCACGCCAGAATTTGAACGGCCTGATCGGTGCGTCCAGCCGTGCGGACTCGAGGTCGGTCCTTCGTCCCCTTCGGCCATGAACTTCTTCAGCGCCGCCGGAACCGGGCTACCCGGCGAGATGTGTGGCAGGCCCTGCAGCAGGAACCGCTCCCGGCCGGCGCGGTCGAAGAAGAACACCTCGTCCGAATGTGTGATGTCGTAGGCGAGCCGGTGACCCGGTCAGCCAGTCCTTCGGGCCGGGACTCGGATCGGCCTCACGCTTGCGGAACACCCCGAGGGTGTCCCAGAACAGGTTGATCTCGCGCGCCGACCCCGTCAGCACGTACCAGTCGGACGGCGCCGGTGCGTACTGGCGGCGATAGGCCGCCAGTCGTGCGGCGACATCGCGGCCCGGGTCGACGGTGACGCTGAGGAACGCGACCTTGGCCCCCAGACCCGCAGTGGTGACCCGTCGTGCCGCGCCGACGATGTTCGCCGTGTCGATCGGGCACGTGCCCTGACACAGCGTGAGCATGTCCGACAGCGACGACGATCTTTCCGCTCAGGGCGGCGAGCGAGACCGCATCGCCCGGAAGCGTCCGTGAGCCGTACGTGCTCAATGGGCGCCGGAGAGCACGCGGCTCAACTGCTGCCCGACCGACGGGCCCGGCATCGGCTGACCCGTTGCGCCGCCACTCGACCCGCACGCAGCCAATGCGATCAAGACCATTCCGATTGCGGCGGTGCGGGCGTAACGTCCCCGGCCGTGGGACCTGCTTGGACGGTCGCGACGAGCTGGACGTTTGATCCTGTCTTGGCGACGGGCATTGTCGCGGCCGGTGCTGCTTACCTCGCGGGCGTGCGGCGGGTACGGCGCATCAGTCCCGATCATCGATGGCCGCGGCACTACACGGCGTGCTTCCTGTCCGCGCTCGCCCTCGCCTGGATTGCGCTGCTGGGCCCGTTCGGCGCCTATGACGACACCTTCTTCTGGGCGCACATGGTGCAGCATTTGATCCTCATGATGCTGGTGGCGCCGCTGCTGCTGCTCGGCGCACCTGTGCTGCTCATGCTGCGCGTCAGCACTCACGAGGTCCGCCACCGATGGATCGTCCCGGTGTTGCGCAGCCGGGTGGCGACGGCGCTGACGAAACCCGCGCGTCGGTTGGGTCATCTTCGCCGGCACGCTGCTCATCACGCACTTCTCACCGTTCTACGAGTTCTGCCTCACGCACACCTGGGCGCACGAGTACCTCGAGCACCCGATCTTTCTCGGTGCAGGCCTGATCTACTACTACCCGCTGCTTCCGGGCAATCCCGGGCCACGCCGCGTATCGCCCGGGATCCGCACACTGTCGCTGTTCAGCATGATGACCCCGGAGACGATGACGGGCTTCTTCATCTACGCGACCGGCTACGTGATGTATCCGTACTACGCGCGCGTCCAGCGCCCGTTCGGACCGCCCGCACTGCGCGATCAGCAATGGGGTGGCGCGCTGATGTGGAGCGCCAGCATGATCATCGACGCCGTTTGGGTGACGCTGTCCGCGCGCGACTGGTTGCGCAGCGAGCGCGAGGCCGCGCGTCGCATCGACCTCGACACCATGCGCCGGATGCGCATGTCGCCGACGTGAGCTTCGACGAGCCGGCACGCCCGCAGGTCCCCACGCAGTGGTGGTCGCGGACCGCCATCAAGCTGCATGTCACGCTGCTGGCCGGCCTCACGTTGTGCGCAATTGCAAGCTGGATCGAATGGCGGCGTGCGCTGGACGGCCGGACTATCGCCTGGGTCTACGCCTTCGAGTGGCCGCTGTTCGCTGTGCTCGGCGGATACGCGTGGTGGCGACTCGTCCACGATGATCAGCCGCGTCCGCGGCGGCCGCCCCGGCGCGCGCAGATCCCGGACGACGATCCGGGGCTGGCCGCCTGGCGTTCCTATCTCGCCGAGCTCGACTCCGAGCAGTCTTCGACCGAGCCGCCCTCTCGCTAGCGCCAGGCCCCTTGGACCAGCGCGTCGACGGCGACCGCAAGGAAGAGCACCGACAAGTAGGTGATCGACCAATGGAACAAGCGCATCGACTTCGCCGGTAGGCCGGCGTGCGCTCGGGCGCGCAGCCCATGCGCCTCGCGGAGGAAGGCAGCGCCGACAACAGCAGCGGCGAGCGGATACACGAGCGTGGTGTGCGCGACCGGCCACAGCGCGAACGACGCGGCGACCATCGCCCACGAGTACCAGACAATCCGATCGGCGACCTCGGCCTCGGTTGCCACGACGGGCAGCATCGGGACGCCCGCGCGCGCGTAGTCGTCGCGATAACGAACCGCGAGCGCCCAGAAGTGCGGCGGCGTCCACAAGAACACGACGAGAAACAAAACGATCGGCGCCCAGCCGATCGAGTCACGCACCGCGGCCCAGCCGATGAGCACCGGCATGCAGCCTGCGGCACCGCCCCACACGATGTTCGCCGACGTGCGCCTCTTCAGCACGGCCGTGTAAACGCCTACGTAGAAGGCGATTGCTGCTATCGCAAGCACGGCCGAGAGATCGTTCGTCGTCGTTGCGAAGACCACCGCTGACAGCACGCCGAGCACGACGCCGAACACGAGCGCGTTGCGCGGCGACACGGCCTCACGGTGGATCGGCCGCTTGCTGGTGCGTCTCATCAGCGCATCGATGTCGCGGTCGAGATAGCAGTTGAGCACGTTCGCCGAGCCGGCTGCGAGAGTGCCGCCAACGAGTGCGCACGCGATCAACCACATCGACGGGCAGTCCACGAGCGGCGAGCAGCATCGTCGGGCACGGTCGTCACCAGCAGCAGCTCGATGATGCGGGGCTTGGTCAGCGCGACGTAGTTACCGATCGTCCGGCGCAGCGCAGCACGGTCCTGGCCGCACACCATGCGCCAAGGACGCCATCTTCGACCGCCCCTCAGAAATGACCTCGTGCGAATTCTGGACCCGATGTCAATGCCTGGTGATCAATCGGACACGTCAGCTTCCCGAATCAATTCGAGAGATGAGCCGAGAAAGCGCCTGCTTCGTGGACGGCGCCGATCACCCGTCCGGCGATCAACCCCTTGCGGTCGATCACCAACGTGCTCGGAATCCCGCTGCTCGGCAGTTCGGTGAGCTGAGCCAGCATTCGTCCGCTCGGGTCGGACAGGCTCGGGTACTGCTCGCCCACGCGCGCGGCGAACGCGCGCGCCTTCGCCGCGCCGTCCTGCTCGTCGATGCCGACGAACCGCACGCCGCGGCTCGTCAGTGATCCAGCTCATCGCGGCGAGGGTTCGTGATTCGGCACGGCAGGGCAAACACCACGAGGCCCAGACATTGAGCACCACGACGCCATGTCCGAGCCAGATCGGCGAGACGCAACGACGTCCCGCCGATCGTCGTGCCGGCCAACGCGCGGCATCTGCCGTCGCTGCGAGGCCGTGAACAGCGTGCTGCCCACTCGGTCGACGGCGGGTACCGACCGCCGCCGGCGCCGGGCCGCTCGAGGTGCATGCCGTCAACATCGTCGCCGTGCATGCCGCGGCCACCACCGTGCCGACCACGCAGCCAGCCATCCCGGCATCGATCGACATGCAGGTCGCGCCACGCGCGAGAGGCTACGCTCGCCATTCGCAGTGATCATTTCAAACGGACATTTGTCGTATTTGTACGAATTGGTTAACAGTCAGCTTAGGAAAAAAGTTTCCCGGCACAGAATGTGCCGCTTGACAGTGATCATTCCTCAGGACGAACGTGTGGCCTGCGCTCAGTGGGAACGCATGGTTGCGTCAAGGGAGCGGCTGATGTCCGCGCGTCAGACGATCGTCGGATTGGCCATCGCAGTCGGCGGTGGCGCGGTGGGAGTCGTGCTGATCGGCACGATCCTGCACCGCTCGCCACCGAACTCGACACCGCTTGCCGCCACGGTGAACGGCACCGCGCAGACCGCGGCCGGAACCGTGCCGCACGCCTTCCTGAATCTCGACACGTATCCCGACAGCATGGCGGGCGAGCACGGCTCGGACGGCGGCGCGCATCCCGACTGGGTCAGCTACGGCCCGTCCACGAACCTGCACGTGCCGGCACACGCACTCGTCACCGTCACGATCAAGCCAGTACGACAGCGGCGACAAGATCACCAACCCGTACTTCGCCAAGGTGCACGGCACCGTCGGCGGCACGATGACCGTGAACGGCAAGACGGCAGACCGGCACCAATCCCGACGCCGTCGGGCACACCTTCACCATCCACGCCGCACCGACCAACCAGGATCCGCTGTTCGTCAGCGTGCCGTTGCCGGCGCGTTCCCGACGACCGTCCGGTGGCCAAGGGATCCGCGTATCCGGCACCCAACGTCGTGACGTTCTCGTTCATGACCGGCGGCAAGGGCGAGTACGTCTGGAACTGCGAATTCCCTTGCGGTGACGGCTTTTACGCCAAATTCGGTGGCCCGATGTCAACACGCGGCTACATGTCAGGAACGTTGACGGTCGGATGAGCGGCACTTTCGAGAACCCGCACAAGGGCCGGCCGCTCACCGGCCACGGCTTCTCCAGCGACCGGTTCAACAATCTCGTCCGGAACAAGGCGGCCCGCCAGGTCGCGCTGCTCTGGCTGGTGCTGACCGCGTTGCTGGTGCTCTTCGCGTGGGTTCCGGCGCGCATCATGGGCGTCGCGGCGTCCCCGACCAAGCGTGCGGTCGAGGACACGATGACGGTGTTCACCATCGCCGCCGCTCCGGTGGCCGGGCTGGTGTGGGCGGTCGCGCTGTACAGCCTGCTGAAGTGGCGCCGTAAGGGCGCGACCGGCCCGGACGACGAGGACGGGCCGCCGCTGCGCGGAAGCCGGAGCCCGGTGACGGTCGTCTGGCTGCATCGTGTCGAGCCTGCTGTGCGTGTTCATGCTGATCTGGGGTCTGGCCGAGATCCAGAAGGTCAACGCGAGCGCGGCGTCGCCCGATCCGCTCGTCGTCGACGTGACCGGCCAGCAGTGGGTGTGGACGTTCCGCTATCCCGCAGAACGGCAACGTCGAGTCCGACCAGCTCTACCTGCCGGTGAACCGCGCCGGTCGTCTTCTACGTCCACAGCGAGGACGTCATCCACTCCTTCTGGGTCGTGCAAATGGGCATCAAGGTCGACGCCAACCCGGGTGAGACGACGAAGACGAGCGTGTTGCCCGACCGGATCGGCAACTACGACGTGCGCTGCGCGGAGCTGTGCGGGCTGCTGCACGCCGACATGGAGACGAAGGCGCACGTCGTCAGCGGCGTCGGACTTCAATCGATGGCTCGCCAACAACGGGGGGCACGGCTCATGACGGAAGGGACCGCGTTCATGAGTAGGCACTGCCATGAGTGAGGCGATCGTCCAGCACGGCGCGGTCGCGAAGCCGCACGGCGGCGGCGCGATGCGGCGCCTGAACCTCGGCACCGCCGTGCTCGGCGGCGCTGATCGGCGGGTTCGTCGCGTGGTGGCTCGCTCACCACTTCCTGCAGACCGACGAGCCCTCCACGTCCAACCAGGTCATCACGATCATGATGTGCGGCTGGGCGCTCGGCTTCATGATCGGCATCGGTGCGTTCCACGGGCCGTGGCGGTGGATGCTCGGCCACGATCAGACCCACGAGGACGAGACGTTCCTCGCCGGCAAGGACCAGGGCATCGGCCGCTACTTCCGGTTCACCACCGACCACAAGGTCGTCGGGATCCAGTACCTCGTCGTGACGATGATGCTGTTCGGCATCGGCGGCACGCTCGCGATGATGATCCGCACCGACCTCATCACGCCGGACTCGCGCTTCCTCGGTCCGCAGACCTACAACGCGGTCGTCGGCCTGCACGGCCTGTCGATGATCCTCGCCACGATCATCATGGTCACCGGGCCGTTCGGGAACTTCATCGTCCCGATCATGATCGGCGCGCGCGACATGGCGTTCCCGCGGCTGAACGCGCTGAGCCTGTGGCTGCTCGTCGCGATGCTGCCGGTGTTCGTGTCGGCCGCGTTCCTCGGCGGCATCCCGACCGGGTGGTCGGGCTACGCGCCGCTCAGCGATCAGGCCGGCCCGGGCATGGACGCCTACCTCATGGCGATCATCATCTTCGCGATCTCGTCGCGCGATCGCCGGCGCGAACATCACGACGACGATCCTCACGATGCGCGCGCGCGGCATGACCTGGAACCGCACGCCGATCTTCGTCTGGGGCGTGCTGGCCAGCGTCGGCCTGGCCGTCCCGGCGTTCCCGATGTTCATGGCGTCGATGGTGCTGCTCGGCGCCGACCGCACGGTCGACGCGCAACTTCTACGTCGCGTCCGGCGGCGGCAGCCCGTGGCTGTACGCCAACCTGTTCTGGCTGATGGGCCACCCCGAGGTCTACGTCATCGTCCTGCCGGCCGTCGCCGCGCTGATGGAGATCGCGCCGGTGTTCGCGCGAAAACCGCTGTTCAGCTACACCGGCGCGGTGCTCGCGATCGTGGGCATCGTCGGGCTGTCGATGATGGTGTGGGCGCACCACATGTACGCCTCCGGCTGGGCGCCCGACCTCAACGGCCCGTTCATGCTGACGACCGAGATGATCTCGGTGCCGACAGGCGTGCTGTTCCTCGTCGTCATCGGCACGATCTGGCGCGGCCGAATATGGACGACGCTTGCCGATGATGTCGGTCTACGCGATGTTGTGGAACTTCATCATCGGCGGCATCACCGGCATCTACCTCTCGGACGTGCCGGCCGACTACGACCTGCACGGCTCGATGTTCGTGACCGCGCACTTCCACTACACGCTGATGGGCGCCGGGCTCACCGGCGCGATCGGCGCGCTCGCCTTCTGGTTCCCGAAGATGACCGGACGCATGCTCAACGAGCGGGCCGGATTCATCTCGTTCTGGCTCGTGCAGATCGGCTTCAACGTCACGTTCCTCGGCATGTTCGCCGTCGGCCTGGCCGGGCAGCCGCGCCGCGTCGAGCACTACGACAACATCTTCGCGACCGGCAACTTCGTGTCGTCGATCGGCGCGTACGCCATCGGCATCGGCATGCTGATCCTGCTGTGGGCGATCGTGAGTTCGTGGCGGCGCGGCCGGCTCGCGCCGGCGAACCCGTGGGGCAGCAAGACGCTCGAGTGGACGGTGCCCAACCCCGTCCCGCTGGAGAACTTCAAGGTGCTGCCGGTGGTCATCGCCGACCCCTACGGCTACGGCGAGGGTGATCCCACCCTCGTCCATACCGAGCAGGAGCGGCAGGCCTTGGTCGGCTCGTCCTCGGGCGGCCCGAGCGAGGCGCCGACGTCGTCCAGGAGACGGTGACCGCTCATGACCTCGCTTCGTGTCGCCGCAGCCCGACCTGCACATCGAAGACCCGGAACTGATCGGACGGCGGTGGCGCACCGGAACGCTGCTGCTCATCCTGGCCGACGGCGCCTTCGTCGCCGCGCTGATGTTCAGCTACCTGTACCTGCGCGGTCTCAACACCGAGAACGCGCTGGCTCGCGCCCAAGCAGGACATCGCCGCGATCTGGTTCAGCTGGCTCATCGCCGGCGTGCTGGTGCTGAGCGCACTCGTTTTCCACTGGGGCTATCGCGGCATCCTCGCCGACAACAAGGCCCGTCTCGTCAGCGGGTCGGCGCTCGCGTTCGCCATCATGATCGCGGCGTTGGTGCTGCAGTTCATCCAGCTCACGACGTTCCCGTTCGGCGTTGCGGACAGCGCGTATTCGTCGTCGATGTACGTCATCGCCGGTGCCAACGTGTTCCACATTCTGCTCACCGCTTTCCTCGGCCTCGCGATGTGGAATCGCAGTCGACGCAGCATCTACAGCGGCGAGAGCAACTGGCAGGTGCACGTCGTCGGACTGTGGTGGACGTGGATCGCCTTCGCTTCGGTCGCCGTCGCGTTCGTGACCTCGTTCGTCACGAGCCCGAAGGGCCACTGAGCGCGGCTCGGTCAGCTGCCGTCGCCCTGGCCGCCGAGTTGGGCGACCCAGCCGGGTAACGCCACGCGCGTGAAGTGCAGGTCGTCGGCCGACACCCGCCACAGCGTCGGCGTGCTCCCCGCTGACGCGGCGTAGCCGCCGCCACCTGCGATCGGCGCGAGCGAGGTCAGCGCCGCCGGAACGCGTGCGCCCGCGTGCCAGTGCTGACCCGAGTCGCGCGACACCTGCAGCGTGCCGTGATCGTCGACGACGAACACGTCGTTGTCCTGGCAGCCGAATGCGACGGCGCCGGAACCGACACTGATCGCATCGCCGGAGCGACCGTCGCCCGAGATCATCCGCAACATGCCGGCTGAGTCGATGACCGGCACAGACCAGTTCGGTGCCGCGCCGCACGGGGGCAGCGCGGTGACTCCTGACGTGCCCGGGACGGCTGCCCACTTCGCTCCGTCGTCGTTGGTGCGATAGGCCAGTGCCGGCCTGCCCGAACCGTGCCCGGTCACTATGCCGTCCGTCCCGCTCCACGCCACGGCGTCGAGCGTGACCTCGGCATTGCTCGCCAACCTCGCGCCGTCCGTGATGGTCGTCCAGCGCGCGTCGGCGCCGTAGCGCATCACGGTGCCGTTATGAGCGGTGAGTACGGCGTACTCGGCATCGCTGGTCACGCCCACGCTGCCGATCGTGGGCCCGATCGCGCCCGGTGGTTCGGTCGACTGCCACTGCCCGCCGGCGCGCGCGATCAGCACGGGCGAGCGCACGAGCCGATCGGTGGGGCCGATGCCGACGACCTCGGCCGATCCGGCGACCGCTGCGGACAGGCCGCCTTCGGTGTTGACGGCGGCCGGGGTGCGGTTCGTGACGTGTGCGAAACCGTCGGTGGTCGACAGCATCAGCCAGTCCGAACCTGCAGGCCAGACCAGCAGGCCGGATGTCGACGAGGACATAGCGAAATACGGCGTCCGGATCGATTCTGCGACCGGTGCGCCTGGCCGATCACCCGTTGATGAGCAGCCCGCTGCAAGCGCCAGCAGCGTCACGCCCAGCGCGCTGCGTACCCGTCGGCTCACTGCACGAGATCTCGTAGCTCGCGCTCGACGACGTCGGCGTAGGAGGTGCTGAGCGATTCGGCCGCGCCGTCGTCGAGATAGGCGGTCTCATCGCCGGCGGCGGAGACGAACCACACTCCGGAGGAGTGTTCGATCATGCCGACCGTCGGAACATTGATCGCCATGCCGAACTCGGCAAGGACCCCTTGCGTGTAAGCAGGTTCGCCGCACAAGAAATGCCAGTTCGGCAGATCGGCAAGGCCGTGGGACCGGGTAAATGCGTCGACGTCGGGCACGGTGTGGAACGCCGGGTTGCTGTCGATCGCAACGAACTCGACGTGGGCTGCCAGCGTCCCGAGCGCGCGATCGGCGCTCGCCAGCTGGGCGGCGATCAACGGACACTCGCTCGAGCACACCGGGTCGAGGAAGGTCACCACCACGACCCTTCCCCGCAGCGACGACGACGTGACACGCCGCCCGTTCTGGTCGACGAGCGAGAACCCCGGCAGCGCCCGGGCAGGCACCGCATGCAGGCCGCCCTGGCTGTCCGCGGCCAGTGCCGCGCTGTCCGGTGGGGCACCGAGGCGAACCGCAAGCACCGCCGGCACGCCAAGAGCGAGCACCAGAGCGAAGGCGACGCCACCGGCCCGGGCTGCTTTGCGCACGCGTTCGTGTCCGCGCACAGCAGCACGAACAGGATGTTGCTGCCAATAGGGCAGCGCCCCGGCGAGCAGCAACGCGAGCGGGAGTGCGGTGTTCGGGTCGGTTGCAGTGCCGCCGAGCACGCCGAAGTCCTGCCCCCACCACCACGTCAGCAGACATAGCGCGATACCGGCAACGACAGGCGCGGTACCGAGATCGAGTTCGAGCCAGGCAGCCACGGCAACGAGCACCGCGATCACCACGACGTTCAGCACACCTGGGTGATCTCGCGCGAACACGGCGAGCGACTGGATCGGGGCGACCAGCCAGGACGGCTGTGACAACGCAGCGCCGTCGACGAAGGGCGCGGCAGCTCCGGAGGCCGTCCAGAACTCCTCTGCAGGGATCAGCTGGAGCACCGCGTCGGCGATGAACCAGGCAACCACGAGGTGCCGGACGAGCCTCGCAGCCCGCCCGCTCGTCCACCACGACCACGCAGGCAACAGCAGCGCGGCCGCGACGGCGTAGACGAGGACCGCGCCAGGAGCACCGGTGAGCCATCCCGCTCCGGCCGCCGTGAGCCCCCCGAGACCCTCACCCACCAACCAGATGAGCACCGCGGCCACGATCGAGAGCCAGGCAACCGCTCGTGCGGCCTTGCCGCGCAGGCACAGCACGAGCAGGACGCCGACACCGATCTCGAACGACGCGATCGCCGTGTCGGCGAGCACCGGATGGCGGTTCCAGGCCCGGATGAGCACTTCGGTCAGGCTGCGCAGCGGCGCAGGCTGCGCGCTCAGATGGGGCTCGATGTCAGCGCTGACGAAACCGGCAGGCATGAGCGGCTGGAGCTGCAGCAGACCGTCAGCGATCCACAGCGCGGCAAAGGCAAGGCGGACGAACCTGCGGCCGCGCGGTTCCGCGTCCTCGTCCGGCTCGTTCGCGGACACCTGCTGGGTCGCTTTGGCACGGCGCAGCCACGCGAGTCCGCCGACGATGACCGCGATGATGAGCGCGACCATGCCGGTGCGAATGAGCAGCGAGGCAAGCGGGCCACCAAGATCAACGACGTCGCCGCCCACACGCACCTCCCGCGCGACTGAGGCTATCCCTTGCCCTGTGCCGACGCAGCAGAAACGATGATCCGATGACCGGCTCTCGCGGCGATCACCGCAACAACCGGCCGTTGGCCGTCCTGATAGTTGCGACCGCGCTGTGCTACGCCGTCGGCTATCCGGTCGCCCTGATCGGCAACTCGAACATCGGCTGGGTGCTGGTCAGCATCGGCGGCGTGCTCCTCGTCGCCCTCGTCGCCGTGACCATACGGCGAATTCACGGCTGACCCACAGCTGGCGTTGATCCGGTCTTAACGGTCAAATAGGACACGCACGACGTCACCTCGGCGACAGTGGAGTCGAACGAGGTCCTACGGACCGCACTCTGACAGGAGCAGCCGATGGCAACCCGAACAACCAGCGACGAGAACCTGGCCCTGGCACGCAGCATCCAGCTCACCCCCGCGCAGGACGGCGTTCCGCGCGGCTGTTACGGCCTCGTCGCCGCAGAGCCCCACCCGACAGGCTGGTTCATCTCGGCCCGCGTCTCGCCCGACCTGCGTGCGGACGACCTCGACGACTTCGTCGAGTTCGTGACGGCGCGTACCTATCTGCTGCTCGAACACGGTCCGCAATCGGACCTGTGGGAGCGCGGCATCGACGGCACCTGGCGCAGCTACTGCGACGCGAGCGCATTCGACCTGGCGCTGGAGCGGATCAGCGCCTGAGGATGCGACCCCGCGGCCAGTAGCGTCCGGCCCGATGATCGAGATCCCGCCCGTCGTGGCGAACAAGGCCCGGGTGCTCGGCGCGCACGCTTGGCTCGCCGGGTTGCCCGACCTCGTCGCCGAACTCGAGCGCGACTGGGACATTCGCGTCGCGGCACCCTTCGACGGCGCCACCGAGGCCTACGTCGCACCGGCGACTCTCGCCGACGGCACCGAGGCGGTGCTCAAGCTGATCATGCCGCGGGACGGGACTGGCGCCGATCACGAAATCGTCGTGCTGCGCATCGCTGACGGCGATGGGTGCGTTCGCCTGTACCGGGACGACGCCGAACGCGGCGCCGTGCTGCTCGAACGGCTCGGACCGTCGCTCTACGACCTCGCCGTTCCGATCGCGCAACGGCACGAGATCCTCACCGACCTGGCCAGCCGGGTCTGGCGTCCGGCCGCCGATGCCGGGCTGCCTAGCGGCGCCGACAAGGCTGTCTGGCTCGCCGAATCGATCACGGCGATGTGGGAGCGCCTCGACCGGCCCTGCTCCGAACAGGCCGTCGCACAGGCTCTCGACTGCGCCCGGCGACGCCGGCTCGCGCACGACCCCGTGACTGCGCGGCTCGTGCACGGCGACGTACACCAGTGGAACGCCCTGCAGTCGCGCACCGGTTTCGCACTCGTCGATCCGGACGGGCTGTTCGCCGATCCCGAGTACGACCTCGGCGTGATCATGCGCGAAGACCCCCTCGAACTGCTCGCCGAAGGGCCGCGAAATCGCAGCGCGTGGCTCGCTGCCCGCACCGGGACGGACGAGGACGCGATCTGGGACTGGGGCGTCGTCGAACGGGTGTCGACCGGCCTGCTGGCGACCGAGATCGAACTGCAGCCGATGGGCGCGCAGATGCTGCACGCCGCCGACGTCATTGCCGCGAGTTGATCAACCCGGATTGACCACCGCGCCACGGCGCACCAGCTGGGATACGGTCACCTTCGATGACTCGCATTCTCGTCGCGGACAACGATCCGGACGCCCTGGATCTCGCGATCCTCGACCTGCGGCTCGAAGGACATGAGGTCGTGGGGGCACCGGGCGGCGACGAGGCACTGCGGCTGGTCGACACCTTCGATCCGGAGGTCGTCGTGCTCGACCATCGGATGCCGCCGGGGCCGACCGGGCTCAGCATCGCCCTCGAGCTGCGCAAGGCCCGTCCCGATCTGCATGTGGTCATCTACAGCAACTATCAAGACGTCGAGCTCGTTCGCGAAGCAAGGTTGGCAGGTATCCCATTCCTGCCAAAAGGGAATCTCCGGACGCTGCGTGCGGCAATTGATCGTTGATCTTGGCAGAATTGCGTTTACTTAGGCGTTCTTACGAGTACGGTCGCGCCGTGCGTTCGCGAGGGCTGTCCCCGCTGCGCCTGGCAGGCGTAGTAGTCCCGCTCGTCATCGGCATTGCGATGGCGCTGGTCGTGCTGCGCGCCGAACGTGATCAGGCCCGCAGCGACGCCGCTGCCGCCCTGCGGGCGACAGTCGCCTCGACCGTGTCGCCGGTGCGCACCGAGGTTCGCAACGAGCTGGCAGCAGCGCCTGGTCAGAGCGCGCAGCTGGTCGTCCCGGCCGCCCGGCTGGGCAGCGCACCGATCTCGACCGACACAGCGATCACGGCACGCGACTCCGGCACGACGATGCTCGACGACACGGCCAGGCCGGCGGCCATGATCGTCCCGGTCTACCGCGGTGGTGTCACGCCGACCTCCACGGCGACCCGGCGCGCGGCGATCCTGTCCTACCGCGTCGTCCCGCTGACCCTGCACTCGACGCTGGCAACCCTGCAGCCGTCCTCGGGCGGACTGATGGTGCTCGGGCCCGACCATCTCGTGGCCGCGACGCCCCGGCCGGCACCGGCCGGCGACCCGACCTACGGCGTCGACATGGATCTCACCGGGTCGCCGGGTTGGGTCGTCGCGAGCTGGACGCCCCAGCCGGGCATACCGGGGACGGCATGGCTCTGGGCGCTACTGATCATCGCGGTGTTCGTCGGGGTCTCGTTGGCGTTGGGCTTGCTGCAGCGCCGCGAGGCGACGGTATCGGCGCGGCTGCGCACGATCGAGCACAACCGCACGCTGTTCACCGGGCTCGCCACGGTCATGCAGGGCAGTCTCGACCTTGGCGAGGTCGCACCGGCGCTAGCGGCACACCTGTCGGACGGTCTGAAGTTGGACGGGCTCAGCCTGTCCACGCCGGGCGACCGGGGTGAGAAGCAGGTGTTCTCGTGGGGCACGCCACCGGATCGCACGACGCGTCCGCTGACGGCGATGCCGGCCTCGCTGGCATCGGGCCAGACGCTCGCGGTCGCACTCACCCGTGGCGGACGGATGCTGGGCGTGCTGCGCGTGCTGGCCGGCCCACCGCTGTCATCGGACGATCTGACGGCATTGGGCGCGACCACCGACATGCTCGGTTCGACCCTCGCCAACGCCGAGGCGTTCGCCAGTCAGCAGGAACTCGTCGAGCGGATGCGCTCGGTCGACGAGCTCAAGACGGTGTTCCTCGCGACCGCATCGCACGAACTGCGCACCCCGGTGACCGCGATCGTCGGTTTCTCGACGCTGTTGCTCGACCGGTGGGACCAGATGAGCCCGGCGCAGCAGCGTGGTCTGCTCGAGCGCGTGCAGGCAAACGGCACGCGTCTGAACACGCTGATCGAGCAGTTGCTCGACTTCTCACAACTCGAGCGCGGCCTGCCGCGCGCGAACGTCGAGGTGCTCGACCTCGGCGAGACGGTGCGCAAAATTCTCGCCGACCAGCCAGAGCTGCAGTCCGGTCACGGTCTCAACCTCGACATCGCCGCCGGCTGCAACGTGCGCGGTGCGGCGTCGGCGATCGAACGCATCGTGACGAACCTGGTCGGCAACGCGGCCAAGTACTCGCCGGCCGGGACCACGATCACAGTCACCGTCCGGCCGGAAGGCAAAGAGCACGCCGTCGTCCTGGTCGATGATCAGGGTTCCGGAGTTCCGTACGACGATCGCGACAAGGTGTTCAGCCGCTTCTACCGGGGCCGCGGCGACAGCGTCGCGCGCACCCGCGGCGCGGGTATCGGACTGGCCATCGTGGCCGAATACGCCGCGTCGATGTCGGGTACGGCGCGCGTCACCGATGCGCCCGGCGGCGGCGCGCGGTTCGCCATCACCTTTCCGATGATCACTTCCTACGCGCACTCACCCTCGCCCTCGCAAGGAGCGGCCGATGTCGCGGTCTCGTGATCGACTCATCCCGATCGTGGCAGGCGGCCTCGTCGTCGTCGTCGCGATCAGCGTCGTCCTGCTGCTGCGGGTGGCCAACAACCAAGGCATCGACGCGCTGACCCACGCGAAGCTGCAGCAGGTGCAAGCCACTGCCGACAGCTTCAACGCCCGCGTTTCGTCCTCGCTCACGTCGGTTGCCGGGCTCGGCAACTCGCACTGGCAGCTCACCCCGAACAGCAAGGCGGACGAGCAGGTTCTGCAGACCTACAACGTCGACCCCCAAGCGCAGTCGGGTTTCTTCCTCATCAACGCACACGATGTCGTAACGACCGGCATCCTGCTGCGTCCGGGCAGGCTCGGGAGCACGTTCGCGCCACCCGGCTGGGCGCAGGCGAAGCAACAGCTCGAAACGAAGCCGGCCGTCATCCTGCCGGTCTCGAACTCCGGCCTGACGACCGAGCTGCCGAGCTACGACCTGGTCGTCGCGATCCGCGGCGCGAGCCCCACGAGCGTGCGCGGCGCGCTCGTGTTCGAAGAGGCCATCACCGCGACGTCGACGTTCGAGCTCGAGATCGCGCAACTGATCGACCGATCCGCGTCAACCGCCGAGTGGTTCTTCATCGACAGCCGCGGCAGCATCGTCGCGACGACGCAGAGCACCGGCCTCGGCAGCAAGGTTTCCAACCCGCGCTACCTGACGATCCCGACCGGGGTCGACTACCTCGACAACGACATCGTCGTGACGGCCGACGTGCCCGCTATTCACTGGCACGTCATCTTCCGTGAATCCCGCTCGCAATTCGAGAGCGGCGTCAGCGGTCCGCTGCAGCAAGCCGGACTGATCCTGGTCCTGCTGCTGCTCGCGATCGGCCTCACCCTCGTCGTGATCCTGATCCGGCGACTGCGTGAAGCACGCGAGCAGGAGCGCCGGTTGCGCGAGCTGACCCGTTCGCAGTCGGAGTTCATCTCGGTCGTCTCGCACGAGTTGCGTACGCCGGTCGCCGGCGTGCTCGGCTTCCTGCAAACGACGGTCGACCACTGGGACACGCTCAGCGACACCGACCGGTTGAACACGGTGCGCCGCGCGGTGACGAACGCGCGACGACTGCAAGCGATGACGCGCGACGTCCTCGACACCGAGAGCATCGAGTCGGGGCGCATCGGCTACTCGTTCCAACCCGTCGACCTCGGCACCGAGTTGCAGACAGCCGTCGACGCCAGCCGCGATGCCGATCCGAGCCGACTGATCGAGCTCGAGCCACCGAGCGTCCCGATCACGATCGAGGCCGACCCTGACAGGTTCCAGCAGGTGTTGTCGAACCTGCTCGAGAACGCACGCAAGAACTCGCCGGTCAACGAAGAGATCAACGTCGAGACCGACATCGTCCCGGCCTCCGACGGCACCGGACGGCGAGTGCGGATCTCGGTGATCGACCACGGTCCGGGCGTGAGTGGTGACTCGCTGGAACGGATCTTCGAGAAGTTCGTGCGCGGCAACGACAACGCGGTGACGGGCACCGGGCTGGGGCTCTACATCGTCCGCACCATCGTCGAGGCGCACCACGGACGCATCTGGTGCGAGAGCGAACCGGGCCTGCGCACCGCCTTCATCGTCGAGCTTCCACTTGAAGATGTCCCCGCGGCGGCGCGCTCATGACCAGTTTTACTGTTAGTTTCAGCCGGTGACCGACACCCTGGACCCGACCGACACCGTCCAGACGACGATTCTCGTTGTCGACGACGACGCCGACATGCGCTTTCTGGCGCGTTCGGTGCTCGAAGGATCGGGAATCGCGGTTGCGGGTGAGGCTGCTGACGGTGCCGAAGCGCTCGCCAAGCTCGAGGAACTCGACCCGCCGCCGGTTCCCACGGTTGTGCTGCTCGACAACCAGATGCCCGGCCTGACCGGGCTCGAAGTCGCAGAGCAGATCCTGCGTGAGCGTCCTGAGCAGTTGATCGTGCTGTTCAGCGCCTACCTCGACGCCGATATCATCGCCAAGGCGGAACAGGTCGGCATCGCCAGTTGCGTGTCGAAGAACGACGCGATGGACCTTCCCGAGATTCTCAGCGACCTGATCCGCGAGAAGCGCGCCTGATCAGCTAACCGACCGGGTCGCGTTGCACCGGGCAGGTCATGCACCGCGCTCCCCCGCGTCCACGGCCAAGTTCGCCACCCGACACCGCCAACACCTCGATGCCGTTGGCTTCGAGCATGCCGTTGGTAGCGACGTTGCGGTCGTAACCGACGACGACGCCGGGCTCGAGCGCGAGGTAGTTGTTCCCGTCGCTCCACTGTTCTCGCTCGGCCGCCGCCGCGTCGGCGCCGGCCCGCAGGATGCGCACGGTGTCGACGCCCAGCGCATCGGCGAGCGCGATCGGCAATCGGTCGACCGGCTCGACGTGCAACGGCTCACCCTCGTCGGCGCCCGGGGTGATGCGCCACGCGCGGAGCGCGTCCAGATCGAGATGCGGATACGCGACGAACGTCGCGACGTCGACCATCGTCAGCACCGTGTCGAGATGCATCGTCGCTCGTGCCGATGGAATGTCGGCGGCGACCACGACCTGCGCAGCCTGGGTCGCGAACAAGCGGCGCGCGAGCAGCTCGACCGCCGTCGGCGTCGTGCGTTCGCCCATCCCGACGAGGACGACGCCGGGCGCGAGCACGAGCAGGTCACCACCCTCGAGCGTGGCCGGACGGTGATCGCGATCGTCGTCGCCGTAGTAGCGCTCGAACTGCGCATCACGGAACAGGGGGTGGTAGCGGTAGACCGCGCGGGTATGCACCGACTCGCGCTGCCGGGCCAGCTTGGCCATCGGATTGACCGTCACGCCGCTCGCGATCCACGCCGAGTTGTCGCGCTGGAACAGCGTGTTCGGCAACGGTGCCAGCACAAGATCGTCGTCCTCGAGCGCCTGCCACCGCAGGCTCGGCGAACGCGGCGGCTCGAGTTCTGACTTCAGGACGCCGCCGATGAGCAGGTCGGCCATAGCGGCCGGTGCGGCGTCGTTGAGCCGGCGCCGCACCGAGTGCGCCATCTGCTCACCGAACCGTTCGGGGGTGCAGGTGCGATCGAGAACGAACCGCCGCCCTTGCGCGGTGGCCAGTGCACCGGCCAGCAGATCGGCGAAGCGATGTACCTGCGCACCGCGCGAAGCGAGCACCTCGACGAACTGGTCGTGCTCGTCGCGGGCGCGAGCAGCCCACGGCACGTCGTCGAACAGCAGCGCGTGAATGTTGCTCGGCGTCAGCCGATCCAGTTCGCGACCGGGCCGATGCACGATGACATGCCGCAGCGGCCCGATCTCGCTGTCGATGCGCGGGGCGACGATGCTCACCAGGCGATTGTTCAGGATTTCCCGCGCGGCCGCCTCAGGGCTTGCGGTGGCGATAGAGCCACACCGTGAAGAAGTGGCTCAGATCGCGGTGGGCAACCTGACTCGCGAACCGGGTGAACCCGGGCGTTGTCCCCGTCGCGTAGCGGTGCGCCGCGACCCAGCCGCGCATGATGCGGAAGAAGACCGCGTTGCCGAGTTTCTCGCGCAGCGCCTCGAGGGTCATCGCGCCGCGGTCGTAGACCGAGTTGGCGAAGATGTTCGCGGCGTTGCCCGGGTTGCCGGGCGGTGGCTCGAAGGACGAGCTGCTCGCGGGACGCTTGAGCAGCTGCACGAGGTGCTGACGCATCGACATGCCGCCCCGGTGCTGATCCCACATCCAGTCGGAGAACTCGGCGAAGCCCTCGTTGATCCAGATGTCGCGCCAGTACCGGCAGGTGACGGTGTCGCCGAACCACTGGTGAGCGAGCTCGTGGGCGAGGGTCAGCTCGTCCGGCGCGCCCGGGAACAGCGGGCGGGTCGCGGTCTCGAGCGCGTAGCCGACGTCGGGTGCGTGGTCGACGATCGCGCCGGCCTGGTGGAAGGGGTACGCGCCGTAACGCGAGCTGAAGAAGTCGATGATCTTCGGCAGCGTGCGCAGCACACGGCCCGACCGCGCCTGTTCGCTCGGGTCGACGAAGATCCGGTACGGGACGCCGCGCGCGGTGCGTCCGGAGTGCATCGTGAACTTGCCGACCGTCGCCGTGACGAGATAGTCCGACACCGGCGTCGTGAGGTTGTAGTGCCAGACCGCGCGCCGGGCGGTGAGCTTCGGACGGAAGTACTGGCCGTTACCGGCAACGGTGTAACCCCGCGGCACGTCCATCGTGATCGTGTACGTCGCCTTGTCGCGCGGCATGTTGTTCACCGCGAACCAGCTCGGCGAGCCCTGCGGTTCGTTCGCCACGAACGCACCGTCATTGGTGCGGATCCAGCCGTCCGGCGATCCGTCCGGATCGGTCACCGACTTCACCGTGCCGCGGTAGGAGACGACGACCGAGAATGGTCGCCCGCGCATCAGCCTCGTGCGCGGGCGTGATCACCAGTTCGTGCGCGTACTTCGCCGGCTGCGCAGACCGGGCCACGGTTGCGTTGACGAGCACCTTGACGACGCTCATGTCGTGACGCAGGTCGAGATCGAACTGCGTCAGATTCTGCGTCGCCACAGCACGGATGTGTTCGACACCGGCCAGGAACTGCGACGTCGGTTCGTAGCGCAGGCTCAGGGTGTAGTGCCGCGCGTCGTAGCCGCCGTTGCCCTGCAGCGGGTAGTAGGAATCGCCGCCGCCGGGTGATCCGACGGTCGACGGCGCTGTCGCCCTCGATGTCGCCGCCCCCGACGGCGCCGCCGCCCCCGACGTTGCTGTCGAACCGGCGACCAGACCGGCCAACAGGACGAGGGTGAACGTGAGAGCGAGGAATGCGCGGTGCATGCCGGTATCGAAACACGCCGCGCACGCGGTGCCCAGCCTCTGTAGCGTGGAGGCACCGCCTCACCGCTGCAGGAGTCATACGTGGAGATCGCCCTCTCGAAGGAAGACGTTGCATTCGCCGAGAAGATGCGGTCGTTCTTCACGACCGAGATCCCGGCCGAAATCCGAG
Organism: uncultured Actinomycetota bacterium; assembly: GCA_963708645.1. Classification (GTDB taxonomy): domain Bacteria; phylum Actinomycetota; class Actinomycetes; order Mycobacteriales; family Jatrophihabitantaceae; genus RYN-133. Next base: position 37,914 of record CAVPTA010000008.1, read on the forward strand.
CGAAGGGCGACCTCGGTGAGCCGCTCACCCGAGACGACTTCGTCACGACCCAGCGCATCCTGAACGAGCACGGTCTCGCCGTCCCGCACTGGCCCGTCGAGTGGGGCGGGCAGGACTGGACGCCGGTGCAACGGCACCTGTGGGCCGAAGAGATGGCGCTCGCGCACGTGCCGCCGCCACTCGCGTTCAACGCGGCCATGGTCGGGCCGGTCATCGCCACATTCGGCAGCGAAGAGTTGAAGCAGCGCTTCCTGCCCAAGACGGCCAGCCTCGAGATCTGGTGGTGCCAGGGCTTCTCCGAGCCGAACGCCGGTTCCGACCTCGCCTCGCTCAAGACCACCGCCGTGCGAGACGGCGATGAGTACGTCGTCAACGGGCAGAAGACGTGGACGACGCTCGCGCAGTACGCCGACTGGATCTTCGCGCTGGTGCGCACCGATCCCGAGGCGCAGAAGCAGAAGGGCATCTCGTTCCTGCTGATCGACATGAACGCGCCGGGTGTCACGGTGCGTCCGATCCATCTCATCGACGGCGGCTACGAGGTGAACGAGGTCTTCTTCGACAACGTTCGCGTACCTGCCGACCAGCTGGTCGGCGAAGAGAACCGCGGTTGGGACTACGCGAAGTTCCTGCTCGGAAACGAGCGCACGACCAACGCAGGAACCGGGATCATCAAGACACGCATCATCCGGCTCAAGCAGATCGCCGCCGAGACGATGGCCGACGGTAAGCCGATCCTCGACGATCCGCTGTTCCGTGCGCGGCTCACGCGGCTCGAGGTCGAGACGACTGCCCTCGAGATGTCGGTCATGCGGGTGCTGGCGAACGAGAGCAAGCATCCCGGCAAACCCGACCCCGTCTCGTCCGTGCTCAAGTTACGCGGCTCGGAACTACAACAAGAAGCAACCGAACTGCTGATGGACGTGCTCGGCCCGTCAGCCCTCGCGTATCGAGAATCTGCCGACGTCCCGGATGGATTCGCACAGCTGCCGAACGGTGCGATCGACGCGATGCCGCGGTACTTCAACTGGCGCAAGGCATCGATCTACGCCGGCTCCAACGAAGTGCAGCGCACGATCATCGCCAAAGCGATCCTGAAGTTCTGACGGGAGCAGACATGGACTTCGACCTGACCGAGGAACAGCGCCTGCTCGCCGAGACGGTGAACAGCCTGCTCGACAAGCGCTACGACGCGAACACCCGCTTGAAGCTGATCGACTCCGACCTCGGGTGGAGCCGCGAGCTGTGGCACCAGTACGCCGAGCTCGGCCTGCTCGGGCTCACCTTCGACGAGCAGTACGGCGGCGCAGGCATGGGCCCGGGCGAACTCGCGATCGTGATGGAGTCGTTCGGGCGCTCTCTCGTGCTCGAGCCGATCATCGCCAGCGTCGCGCTCGGTGGCGCATTGGTCTCGGAGGCCGGCACACCCGAGCAGAAGCAAGAGATCCTGCCGAAGGTGGCGGGCGGCGAACTGCTGCTCGCGTTCGGCTATGCCGAACCGGCAAGCCGGTGGTCGTTCACCGACATAGCCACGACCGCCAAGCCCGACGGCGATGCGTGGACGCTCACCGGCGAGAAGATCGCAGTCATCGGTGGCGACAGCGCAGACACACTCGTCGTGTCGGCTCGCACCGATGACGGCGTCGGCCTGTTCCTGGTCGACGGCAACGACGTCGCCCGCGCGCCGTACACGATGCAGGACGGCGTGCGCGGAGCAGACGTCCTGCTCACCGACGCCCCCGCCACGCTGCTCGGTACGAGCACCGACGCCCTCGCCACGATCGACACCGTCATCGACCGCGCTACGGCCGCGCTGTGCGCGGAAGCGGTCGGGGCGATGGCCCGCATGCTGACCATGACCGTCGAGTTCCTGAAGACCCGCGTGCAGTTCGGGCAGCCGATCGCGGTCTTCCAGGCGCTGCAGTTCCGCTCGGCGGACATGTACGTGTCGCTGGAGCAAGCCCGGTCGATGATGTTGCTCGCCCGGCTCGCGCTCGCCGGAGACGATCCCGCCGAACGGCGTCGCCTCGTGCAGGCCGCGAAGATCCAGATCGACCTCGCCGGACGGCACATCAGCCAGGAAGCGATTCAGCTGCACGGCGGCATCGGGATGACGATGGAATATCCCGTCGGCCACTACGCCAAGCGGGTCACTGTCATCTCGAAGACCTTCGCCGACCTCGACCACCTGATCGCCCAGGTCGGCACCGGTGAGGGCCTGGTGCACGCCTGAGCCGTCAGCTCGAGACGAGTCCCTTCCGCACCGCGATCGACAACACCTCGAGCTTGGAGTGCGCGCCGAGTTTGGCCGACAGGTTCGCGATGTGGTTGCGCACGGTGTGCACGCTGACGGTGAGCCGAGCAGCGATCTGCGCGTTCGTCAGACCCTGGGCGAGATAACCCAGCACGTCACGCTCGCGTTCGGTGATCGAGTTGGCCGGATCGAGCTGTTGCCGGCGCAGTCGCGGCAACAGCCTGGCCAGCAGCTGCGGACTGACCAGCGACTCGCCGGCGGCGGCCGAGCGCACGGCCGCGATGACGTCGCCCAGGTCGCGCGACTTGTCGATGAATCCTGCGGCGCCCGCCTCGATCGCCGAAATCAAGATGTGGTCGGACGTGCTCGCCGTGAGCATCACGATCTGTGGTGACGGCCGGTTCTCGAGCAGCGGCTTGATCAGCGTGACCCCGTCACCATCGGGCAACCGGTGATCGAGAAGCACGACGTCCGGGTGCGTCGCCGCGCACTTCTCCAGCGCTGCCTGCGCGGTCGCGGCGGTGTCGATCACGCGGATGTCCGGTTCTGCATCCAGGACATAGGCCAGGCTCGAGGCGAACATCGCGTGGTCGTCGACAAGCAGCACCCGGATCGGATCTGGTGGCGCCGCGCCGCCCTGCACCTGGTCGCCCATGGCCTCATCATGACCTTTTGTCGCCCTATTGTCTTCGTCTTGCCGGGGGTGAGCGCGCCGACTGCCTAGTACGCATGCACTATCACGGGCGGTACCGAACGACCGTTGCGACGCTGATCACCGCCGACATCATTGACGTGAGCCGAGGGGGCTGCGCCTGTGCCGATCCGGATCGTCGTCGCGGACGACGACGCCGACGTACTCGACGCTGTGTGCGATTCGCTCGCGGCCGACGGACGATTCGCCGTCGTCGCAACGGCCTCCGATGCCGATGGAGCGGTCAACGCCGTCGTGACGCATCGTCCCGATGCCGTGCTGCTGGATGTACGGATGCCGGGCAGCGGGATCCGGGCCGCGGCCGAGATACATCGACTCGACCTGCCGGTCACGATCACGACCGCGTCAGCGGGCGTGTCGGCGCGCGATGTCGCGGAGCTGCTGCACGCCGGCGTGCGCGGCATCTTCGCCAAGGGCCACCTCGGCGCCGAGCTGGGTGAGCTGATCGCCCGCTGTTGCGCCGGCCAGGTGCTCCTGCACGTGACTGCTGCCGCCGAGGGGTTGCGGGGCTACGGACGCCAAAACGCCTGAAACATGTTCGCAATGTCGCATTTGTGGGCATAGCCCCAAGATGACGTGGCGCCGCGTGACGACAGCGATCCTGGCAACCGCAGTGGCAACGATCGGCGTGGTCGCCGCGCCGACGTCTCCACCGGCGGGCGCCGTGCCGGCGAGTACGGCCCCAGGCGCGCCGGGCCAGGCAGCCGATTTCCTGCCGTCGGACAAGGCGGGCTTCGGCACATCGACGACGCGCGCCAGCCACGTCTGGTACACGCTGCAGCCCGGTGGCGGCACCGGCGAGATCTACTACCCCACCATCGGGACGCCCGCCGCGCGGCGGTTGGGCTTCGTGATCACGGGGCCGGGTGGCTACGTCGCCCACGCCGACACCGCGGGCACGCATCACACGACGCTGGTCGACCCGGACAGCCTGACCTACAAGCAGGTCGACACAGTGCACAACCGGTGGCTGCTGACGACGACCTACGTGACCGATCCGGCGCGATCGGCGCTGCGGGTGTCCGTCCACCTCAACTCACTCGACAACGAGCCGTACCGGCTGTACGCGCTGTACGAGCCGACGCTGTCGGATTCCACGTCGGATGACTCGGCGACGACAAGCGGCACCACGCTCGTCGCCAGCGACGCCTCGAGTGCAAGCGCGCTCCTCGCCCGGCCCGCGTTCAGCGCGACGTCTAACGGCTACCGCGGCACGAGCGACGGCTGGACCGACCTGAATGACAACGGCCGAATGGATTGGCACTACACGGACGCGCCGAACGGGAATGTCGTGCAGACCGGCCAGACCACGCTGACCGGACGCGCCGGACACCGCACCGCTGTCCTCACCGTCGGCTACGCAAACACGGCGGCGAACGCGTTGAGCACGGCAACGGCGGCCGCGGGCACGACCTTCGCGCATGCGTCGAGCGAGTACGCGAACGGATGGCACGCCTATCTCAAGAAGCTGCGCAGCGCGCCGTCCAGCTTGCGCACCGGTACAGAGCGACGCGAGTACGCCGTTTCTGCGATGGTGCTCGCGGCGTCGGAGGACAAGCTGAATCCCGGCGCGTATGTCGCTTCGCCGACCATGCCTTGGGCATGGGGCGGCGAGAAGAACCCGACCGGGCCGTATCACCTTGTGTGGTCGCGAGATCTGTACGAGATCGCCACCGCGCTGATCGCCGACGGCGATCACACCGGCGCCGAACGCGCGCTCACGTTCTTGTTCGACAAGCAGCAGAAGTCGGACGGCTCGTTCCCGCAGAACTCGGACGTGACGGGCAAGCCGTTCTGGACCGGATTGCAACTGGACGAAGTGGCCGACCCGATCGTGCTCGCCTACCAACTGCATCGCACCGGTGCGAGCGCCTGGAAGCACGTGAAGGCGGCTGCCGACTTCCTGCTCTCGTTCCAGCAGGACGGCTTCAACGCGCCGTACACGCCGCAGGATCGATGGGAGAACCAGAGCGGCTACTCCCCGGCAACGATCGCGAGTGAGATCGCGGGCCTGGTCTGCGCCGCGTCCATCGCACGCCACAACGGCGACACCGCATCGGCGACCAGGTACCTGAACACCGCCGACTCGTGGCACGCGCACCTCAAGGGGTGGACGGCCACCGGCAACGGTCCGTACTCGTCGAAGCCCTACTTCCTGCGGCTCACCAAGGACGGACACCCGAACCAGGGCACGACGTACAACGTCGGCGACAGCGGCCCGAGCAACGTCGACCAGCGCAAGGTCGTCGACCCGAGCTTCCTCGAGCTCGTCCGGCTCGGCGTGCTGCCCGCGAATGACGCGACCGTCCGCAACAGCATCAAGGTTGTCGACGCGAAGCTCTCGTACAACACCGCCAACGGCCGGTTCTGGCATCGCGCGTCCTTCGACGGTTACGGCGAGCAGAACGACGGTGGGCCGTGGCTGCTCGGCAGCCCTGACGACAGCGGCATCACGCACGGCCGCGGCTGGCCGCTGTTGACCGGCGAGCGGGGCGAGTACGACCTCGCCGCAGGCCGCGATGCACTGGCCGCCGATCAGCTCGCGACGATGTCGAAGTCGGCCAATGCCGGCGGCATGCTTCCGGAGCAGGTCTGGGACCACCGCGCACCGGGCGGGCAGACCGGGTTCAAGCCAGGAACGCCGACTTTCTCGGCCACTCCGCTGGCTTGGACGCACGCGCAGTTCATCCGACTCGCGCGTGACGTGTCGGCCGGACGGGTCGTGGAGCAACCGCGTATCGTCGCCCAGCGCTACCACTGACCGCCCGCGTGGCCGAGTCTCCTTGACCGGATAGCCCTTCCAGACTTGCGGCGCGACGCGCACGCTGGCCGTTGTGGATGCAGCGACGCCCGATCCGGCACTGGCCGACCTCGCCCGCGCGTGCGCCGACGCGAGCGATCTGGACGAGCTCCGCGATGTCGCCCGGCAACTGGTCGATCTCGCTGCGCAGCGCGTCGACGCCGAGCATCAGCTGGCGGATCTGACCGAGCGGGTCAACAGCGCGCAGCGGCTGGCGAACATGGGCGACTACGACTGGCACATCGCGTCGGACACGAACCGGTGGTCTGACCAGCTCTATCGCATCTACGGTCACGAAGCGCAGTCGTTCAACGCGTCCTACGACCGGTTCCTGTCGCACATCCATCCCGACGACCGCGAACGGATCGCCGCGATCCACCAGCACGCGTACGCGACGGGCGAGCCCTACCAGATGATCGAACGGATCGTTCGCCCCGACGGCCAGACGCGCTACCTGTCATCGAACGGGCAGGTGCTGCGTGATGAATCGGGCACACCGACCAGGATGCGCGGCACGTGTATCGACATCACCGACCAGGTGCACGCAGAGGAGCAGCGTGAGGCCGCGGCCGCCACACTCGCCGAGGCCAGGGTGCGCCGCCAGCAGGCGCTCGAGGTCAATGACAACGTCGTGCAAGGGCTGACCGCGGCAATCTACGCGTCCGAACTCGGCGACACGGCCTCGTCGGTGAGCTATCTCGAACGCACGCTCGCAGCCGCACGAACAATGATGAACGACTGGCTCAATCCGCTCGACGGCAGCGAGGTAGGGGCAGGTGACCTCGTACGCAGCACGGCGTCGACCCTCGACAGTTCAGCTCCGCAGCGCGAGGTGGCCGCCGGCCTCGGCGCCGGCCTCGGCTATCGAGTGCTGATCGCCGACGACTACGCAGACATCCGCGCGCTGCTACGCATCCAACTCGACGCGCTCGATACCTTCGAGGTCGTCGGTGAGGCGATCGACGGCGAGGAGGCAGTACGCCTCGCAACCGAGTTGCGACCCGATGTCGTGTTACTCGATCTCGCGATGCCGCGCATGGACGGACTGCAGGCTCTGGAACGCATCCGCGAGGCGGTGCCCGACGTGCGGATCGTCGCGATGTCCGGGTTCGCCGCGGGTGCCATGGCCGACAAGGTCCTGGCTGCCGGCGCGTCGCGCTACATCGAGAAGGGTGTCGACATGGGGCTGGTCGCGACCCTCAAGGACGTTCTGCAGATCGCCTGATCAGCACGTCGGTCGCACCGGGTCCTGCGCCCAGGTCGCAGCCGTGATCCGGTCGACTCGCCAGCCGGCGGCCGTCACGGCGTCGCAGACCGACGACTCGTCCTCTCCCTCCACCACAGCGAGGACGACGTCGTCGGCCGGCAAATGGACCGCGCACGCGACCCGCAGGTTTCTCGGCAGCGGCGGGAACGGCTGCCACTGTCCTGCGGACCCCGAGTCGTCGTAACGCTCGAGGACGAACAGGTGCTTGACCACGGCGCAAACGCTAGGCGAAGGCACCCTGCGATGAATCAGTGATTTCCCTAGTCTTGAGCGCCCGTGCGCCCGGCGAGGGCGGCAGAAAGCTCCGTTCTGCGACCGATGTCCAGCTTGCGGTAGACGCGCGCCAGGTTGGCTTCCACCGTTTTCGGGCTGATGAACAGCGCCTCGGCGATCTCGCGGTTCGTACCGCCCTCGGCCGCCAGCTGCGCCACCCGCAATTCGGTCGACGAAAGCTGCTGGGCATCGGTCCGCGCGCCTGTTCGCTGCGACTCCGCGCGGGCGCGCGCCGCGAAGGAGGTCGCGCCGAGCGCGTCGAACGCGTCCGCGGCGGCGATCAGAGCGTCACGGGCCGCAAGTTTGCGCCGGGCGCGACGGTGCGCCAGACCGGCGACGAGCAGGCTGCGGGCGCGGTCGAAGCGAAGCACGTCCGGCGCGAGAGCGGCGGTCGTCGCGAGCAGGGCGTCGATCGGGCCTGTGGCGTCCTCACCACGAGCGGCCGCGATGAGCACGCGGGATCGCGCCAGGCCGAGCCTCGTCCACGGTCGGGGCAGTCGCTCGTGTCGTTCGCGCAGCCGCTGTTCGACTGCGAGCGCGGTGTCGAGGTCGCCGACGCCGACGCAGGCCTCGATCCAATCGGGCTCGAGGCGGCCGGCCAACGACTCGACGTGGCCGGTGGCCGCCATGTCCTCGGCAAGCTGCGCGTACCACCGTGCAGCGGTTGCGGCGTCGCCGGCCGCGAGCGCGGTGAACGCGCCCAGTTGCAGATTGATCCGCCGCAACCAGGAATCGCCGAGCAGGTCGCCCTCCTCGAGGCCGGTCCGCGCCGCGGCCCGTGCCGCGTCGAGATCTCCCCGGTGGACGTCGAGCATGCCGGTCAGCCACCGTTCGGTGGACAGTCCGGCACCGACCAGCTCGGCGAGTTCGCGCGAGCGAGCGATCCAGGCCGCGGCCTCGTCGTAGTTTCCGGCCAACGTCTCGGTCTCGACGAGGTGCTGGATGAGCTCGTGTTGAAAGGGCTCGTCCCCGGCGGCTGCCGCCGACGCCAGCATCGACCGCAGACGATCACGGGCACGCGGCTGGTCGTCGATGGCCTTCCACCAGATCGCCGGGATGGTGCCGGCCAGCCACGTCGGGCGACCGCCCTCGAGTTCGAGCCCGCGGTCGAGCAGCTCCGTCCTGGCCGGTAGTCCGGTGCGGACCTCGTTGAGGAACAACAGGAACAGCACGGACGCGAGCAGCGCGTCGTCCGGCTCGGCGAGGCCGCCGGGTCGCTCGTCGGCCGGCCCGTCGACCAGCAGCTCGTAGGCCGCTTTGGCGTGATGCCGGGCGGGCAAGGGCGAGTCGACGAACACGGCGATGTGTGCGTGGATGCGACCGGCCAGCCGCGACGCCGCCGGCGCCGAGTCGAGCGCGCGCAGTGCGGTCGAGGTGGCAAGTGTGAGGTCGTCGGTGCTGAAGGCGATGACGGCGCGCAACAGCAGCACTTCGGCGAGCTGCTCGCCGCTCAGGGTCTTCGCCCAGGTCTCGGCGTGCGACGCTGCGAGTGGATAGTTCCCGGCGTCGAACTGGCACTGCACCTCCTGCAACCGCAGGGCGAACCCGCCATCGGGGCCGGCGAGGCCGGCTGCGCGGTCGTACAGGTCGGCGGCCAGCTCCGGCGCACCTCGTGCGCGGGCCCGGCCGGCGGCTTCGGCAAGTTCTCTCGCCACACCTGGATCACGGCCGGCAGTGCTGCGAGCCAGGTGCCGGGCTCGCTCGTCGGGATCGGTGGCCGTGGCGGCCAGGTGCGCGTGCAGCCCGCGCCGCACGCCGGACGGGATGCTCGCCCGGACAGCGGCGGCGTGCGCCGGGTGCACGAAGCGCACACGAGCGCCCTCGACCACAGTGAGCAGTCCGGCCTCTTCCCCGGCGTCGATGCTGTCGGCGGGCATCCCTGCTGCGGAGAGATCGGACAGGTGCGGCGACGACATCAGCGCGATCAATCGGACGGCACGCACGGCGTGCGTCGGCAACGTCGCCAGCGACGCCGCAACCAGTTCGTGCATCGAGGCCGGCACCGGCAGGTCGTCACCCGGTCCGGGCAGGGCGGGCAAGCGCAGCATCGCGCGGGTGAGCTCGATCGCCAGCAACGGGTTGCCGCCCGACTCGTTGGCCAACCGCACGACCAGCGGACGGCTCAGCGACACGTCGAACCGGTTGCGCAGCACATGGTGCAGCGGGCCGATTCCCAAGGGCGCGAGCTGCACACGTTCGACCTTCTCGGGGTCCAAGCCGAGCGGCACCGGCAGATCGTCGCGGTCGGTGGTGCGCCGCCCGGCGACGACCCGCACGCGATCTCCTGTGCGCCGCAGGGCGAATCGCAGCGCGCGCTCGCTCGGCGGGTCGAGCCACCGCGCGTCGTCGAGGGCGACGAGCACGCCGGCGGCCGTGCGCCCGGCGGCCGCGTCCAGCAGGGTGCGGGTGGCCGATCCGAGCGCGCGTTCGTCGATGGTGCGCGAGTCGTCCATGGCGAGCACGGCATCGCGGGCCCGGCGCTGTGGTTCGGGCAACTCGACCGACTCGTCGCCGAGCGGTGCGAGCAGGTCGGCGAGTGCGACCAGCGGCATCGCCGTCTCGGTCTCGGTCGGTGAGCAGCGAAGCACGTGCAGCCCGGTGTCGCGCGCTCGCGCGGCCAGAGCATCGAGGACGGAGGTCTTGCCGATGCCGGCCGGGCCTTCGAGCAGCACGCAGCCGGTCGACATCAGGGCTTGCCACGACCGGTCGAGTACGGCGTCACGCCCGACCAGCGACCAGCTCACGCCGGCTGGCACCGACTAGACACGATCGATCCCGTCGGCCGCCACGCCTGATCTGAGAACGGCATGAGGATCATCATTACTGCTCGGTGGCCGAACCGATAGCGCTACGAGCTGACATCCACGCCCGGGCCGGCGGGCACCGCGGCCCACCCGGACCGTGGAACAACGGCGCCGGCGCCTGGTAGCGCCCGCTCAGTTCCCGTGCCGCAAGGGCGACTCGGACGCCTTTCCGTTGCAACTCGGCAGCCCGCCCGAGACGATCACCGGCAGGCGCGCACCCGGGGTCTGGATGGTCATCCGCGCCGGATGCTCGCCCGTGCAGTTGATCGCGCCCGGGTTCGGGTAGCGCAGGTCGAAGCTGGCGTGCTGGCCCGGTGTCAGCACAACGTTGTGCGGCGTGCCCATGTGCGACACGTGCGTCGGCAGCGTGCGCCCGTCCGGACGGTAGTTCTGGACACGGGCGTAGCCCGAGATGCGACAGGTGTGGGTGCCTTCGTTGGTCACCCGCCAGGTGTCCTGGAGCGTCCCCGCCGCACCTTGACCCGTCCCGAACGCCGGTCGCAGCTGGTTGGAACTGCACACGGGCGTGCTGGTTTGCTCGGCCCCTGCATTGCTGATGGTCACCCAGCCGGTGACCGCCACGCAGACAGCGGCGCCCACGCCGGCCACGACACTCTTCAACACTGGCCCTCCCCAGACCTTGATGTGGGGCAGAGGATGCCCCTCACCGCCGCGGGAGTAAAGGAGCGCGGTCAGGTCTTGGCTGGATCGAGATGTGTCAGGGCGATGCCACGACCGCATTGGCGACAATCCGGACCAGGAGCGCGCGAGATTGTCGTCATCGTCGGCAGGTCGCGCGGTCGAGCCGCCCAATTCTGGGCGGCTCGACCGTGACACAGACAGTGGAGGTGGCGGGAATCGAACCCGCGTCCTCCGTCGCTTCAACAGGACTTCTCCGGGCGCAGTGTGCGGTGTCCTTGCTCGGCCCCCTCGATCATGCACACAAGACGAGGCGACGGGCCCAGTCGCTGTTTGTTGTCCCGTCCGACGCCGCGACCGCGGCGGACGGTGAGTCACCTAGCTGATGCCAGCGACCGGGCCGGTGACACTCCCGGGCTGACAGATCCGCTTCGCTACTTAGGCAGCGAGAGCGAGATCGGCGCGACTGTAGTCGGCGCTTATTTTTGTTTGCATCGCTTTTTTTACGAGGTCAGCAATGCGGTCCTCGGCCCGCTTCTCCTGTCTCGACGTCCGGAGTCGAGACCATTCACCCCCTGGGTTGTAATCCCATGAGTTTAGTGGTTGCGGCAAGTTCGCTCATCCGGCGGCCAGACGATCGCCGTCGACGAGCGCGCCGGCCTGCTTGAGCCTGCGCAACATCGGTGCGACTTCGACGGCCTGGACGCCGGCGATCACGCCGAGCCGGTCGGTCGTATAGCGGTAGAGCTCGTCCAGGTCGCGGCAGGTCACCGAGACGACCACGTTGGCCTGTCCGCTGACCGCAGCCACGAACGGCGCTTCCGGATGGGTGGTCAGCGCGCGGCAGGCGGCATCGAGCTCGGCAGGTGCGACGGTGAGCCAGAGGTAGGCCGACACCGGGAATCCCAGCAGCGACGCCGCGAGGTCGACGTCGAAGTAGATCGCGCCGCTGTCGATGAGTGCAGCGAGCCGGCGGGCGGCCCGTCCCTCGGTCAAGCCTGCCGCGCGGGCCAGCTGTCCGTAGCCGGCGCGGCCGTCGTGCATGAGCACGTCGAGCATCGCGTAGTCGGGCGGCTCGAGCGTGGCGACCGCAGGGCCGATGTGGCGGCTTCGCTCGGTCCGGCCGATCGCGGTCTCCTGCTCGACGGTGAGGACCTCGCTCAGCCCGACCCAGTCGGACGCACTGCCCCCGACAAAGTGGCGCAACACGACGTTGGCCGACACGTCGAGCACCGCAGCCGAGCGCGGCAAGCGGTGCACGAGCAGCCCTTCGCGGTCGCGCGCGTTGTGCGAGCGCACCGCGCACACGACCTCGGACGCCGCGCCGACGCTGACCCAGGCGACGTCGTCGCGGCGGCACAGCGCTCGGCCGACATCGAGGGTCGACTCGGGACGGGTGCGCACCCGCACCACCCAGTCGCTCTCGCCCAGGGCCCGCGGATCGACGGCAGCGATCACGCGCACGGCGCCCGCTTGTACGAGCCGCCGGTAGCGGCGCGCGACAGTCTGCTCCGAGCAGTCCAAACCGGCGGCGACGCGGCTGAACGGGGCGCGCGGATTGAGCTGCAGACTGCGGAGGATCTGCTTGTCGACGAGATCCAGAACGAGCGGATCCGGCGTCGCAAGTGCGGTCATGGCGGGAATCTACGGCACAGTGTCGATATGGCGCACCTGTGTCCGTCGTGTCCAGGACACTGGTCTGCAGTGAAGAAGGAGAGTTCCCCATGCGTAAATGGCTGCCGTTGATCACGGTCTGCTTGGGCACGTTCATGCTGCTCATCGACGTCACGATCGTCAACGTCGCGTTACCCGACATGGCCGGCGATCTGAAGACCAGCTTCGGGTCACTGCAATGGGTCGTCGACGCCTACGCCCTCGCCCTGGCCGCCCTCGTACTCGGGACCGGGTCGATCGCGGACCGGGTCGGGCACCGGTACGCCTACATCGGTGGCCTGGCCCTGTTCGCTGCGGCGTCGTTCGTGTGCGGCATCGCGCCGAACTCGGGCGCGCTGATCGCCGCACGGGCGGTGCAGGGCGTCGGTGGCGCCGCGATGTTCGCCACGACCTTCGCCTTGCTCAACAGCAATTACCAAGGGCGTGACCGCGGCACCGCGTACGGCATGTGGGGGGCGGTGAGTGGCGCCTCGGCCGCGATCGGCCCGATCGTCGGCGGCCTGCTGACCGAGGGCATCTCGTGGCGGTGGATCTTCTTCGTGAACCTGCCGGTCAGTGTGCTCGCAATCGTGTTGTGCGTGACCGCGCTCGACGACGCCCACGCCACGGTGAAGGCGCGCATCGACCTCGTCGGCATGGTCACCTTCACCGCCGGCGCCGGCACGCTGACCTACGGATTGATCAAGGCGAACGAGGACGGCTGGGCCGCCGCGGCATCGTGGGGCTGCCTGATCGCGTCCGCGGTCTTGTTCGTCAGCTTCGTGCTCGTCGAGCGGGCAGTTCGGCAACCGATGCTCGACCTGAGCCTGATGCGCAACCGGGCCTTCGTCGGCGTGCTCATCGCCGGGCTCGTGCTCACTCTGTCTGCGTTCAGCGCGTTCACCTACACCTCGATCTGGCTGCAGACGGTGCTCGGGCTCTCGCCCATCCAGGCCGGCCTCACCGGCCTGCCGTTGTCGGCCTCGGCGTTCATCGTCTCGGCCGCGATCGGTCGGTTCCTGCACGGCTCGCGATCCGGGCCCGATCATCGGTGGCGGCATGCTGTTCATCGGCGCGGGCGGCGTCGTCGGCGCCCTGCTCCTGCAGGGGTCGGCGTCGTGGCCGGCACTCGTGCCCGGCTTCCTGCTGATGGGTGTCGGCGTCGGTCTGGCAACGCCGACACTGGGCTCGACCGCGATGGCCGCCGTCCCGATGCAGCGCGGCGGCATGGCTGCCGGCGCGGTGAACACCGCCCGGCAACTCGGCTTCGCACTCGGTATCGCCGCGCTCGGCAGCGTGTTCGCGGCAAAGGCGGGGTCCGTGCTCGGCGACCGCGGCGTGCCGCAGTCCGGGCGGGTAGCGAAGGCACTGGCGGGGGCCAGGCCAAGTACCTGCTCGACGCCGTCCCGGCGCGCTTCCACGAAGCCCTTGACAGTGCGCTGCACGCGGCGGCCGTGTCCGGTCTGCAGCTGGCGTTCCTGGTATCCGGCATCGCCGGTCTGGTGTTCGGCGTGGTGTGCTGGCGGCTGCTGCGTGCACCAGCGTCGCGATACCGCGACCGCGACGTCCGAGACAGCTGCGGCCGACGCCGTGCGCGGCCGAATGTCGCCGGCCGAACGAGTGGAGACCTCAGCGCGAGCGGAGTCGGTCAGGCGGTAAGGGTCACGGGCACTCGCCGCACGAGCGTGGCGAGTGCCCTGGCCTGTTCGTCGGTCAGGCGAAGCACGTCGACGGCGTCGGCAACGCTCATCACGAGCGCGTCAGCGGAGACGGCTGCGGGCGGGGAGGATCAGCGGTCTCGGATCGGCCGAGCCGACGGTCGAGCAGGTCTGCGATCTCGTTCGCGGTGCGGGGATCCTCGGGTCCCCACTCGGCGAGCATCCGGAGCACGTCGACCGGGATGTCGAGCATCGCGGCGAGCTGGTCGAGCAGCAGATCGACCTCCGGCAGCGGGGCGGGTCTCTTCGACCGTCTGCAGCCGGTAGCCCTCGCCCATCTCTTCGCGCGCGTCGATGAGGAAGGTCGTCTGCGAGGCGCGCGGTCATCGCGTCGATGGCGCCGTCGACGTCGTCACGTCGCAGCGCGACCCACACACCGGCGGGCAGGGCACGATCGTCGACCTCGGTCGTCGGCGAACACGACCTCGGGCGGCTCGGATGCAGCCCAGTCACGTGCCTCGCGGGCGCGGACGAGCACGCCCATCGCCGCAACCGGGATCGCCGCCATTTCGACAGTCGCCGCGTACTCGCGGACGCGATCGGCGCGCGAGTGTTGTTTGGCCATCGTGCTCATTGTTGGAGTGTGCCTCGCGGCAGCACGATTTCCTGGTATTTCAGCGCGTTCTGCCGACCCGGATAGCGCCGTCACCCAAGACCGAGCAGGCGCGCGCCGTTGTCCCAGCACACCGCACGCAGCCAGTCGTCGCCGAGCCCGAACGATTCGAGGGCGTCGAGTTGCTCGGCGAGCGGGTACGGGATGTTCGGGAAGTCGGTGCCGAGCACGACGCGATGCTGGACGTCGGCCAACCGCGCGATCACGTCAGGCGGGACGGGGGCGAGCGCGTTCAAGAAGGGCGTGCCGACCATGGTCGTGTCGACGTGCACGTTCGGATACCGCTCGACGAAGTCGAGATGCTCGGCGAACTCGGGCGCGCCACAATGCGCGATCACCGCGGTCAGCCTCGGATGGGCGGCGAGCACGGCGCCGAACGGACCGGGCCCGGTGTGGTGACCCGGCAGCGGTCCGCTGCCGCAGTGCACGACAACGGGCACCGCCGCCTCGGCGAGCATGCCCCACACGTCGACGAGCTCGTCCGCGCGCGGGTCGAAGTCGCCGACCTGCACGTGCACCTTGAACACACCCGTCCCCGCGTCGAGAGCCGCACGCACGTAGTCGCGTGCGGTCGGCTCGGGATAGAACGTGCCGGTGGCGACACATTCCGGGACGCCGGCCGCGAAAGACGCGCGCCCACTCGTTGAGCGACTGCGCCATGCCTGCCTTGTGCGGATAGACCAGCGCGGTGAATCGACGCACGCCCAACGCGCGCAGGTGGGCGACACGCTCGTCATCGCTCGTCCCGCACGTAGTGGATCGGCCACGCGGTGCCGTAGTGCTCTTCGGCGTTCTCGAAGTACCGCCAGACCGCGTCCATCACCGGCTTCGGCATGAAGTGCGTGTGGATGTCGATCAAGCCGGGCAGCCCCCGCGCCGCCACCACGCCGGGACGTCATATTTCACGTTCAGGCGTCGATCAATCGATCCCCTTGTTACGCCGCCCGAGAGCCCGCGCGACTTCACGATCGGCGTCGCGGCGGGCGAGATCCTGGCGCTTGTCGTAGGACTTCTTGCCGCGTGCGAGGCCGAGTTCGACCTTTGCCTTGCCGGCCGAGAAGTACAACGACAGCGGGACGATCGTCAGCCCGCTCTCTTTCGTCTTGCCGATCAGGCGGCCGATCTCTTCGCGGTGCAACAGCAGCTTGCGCACGCGGCGCGGCTCGTGGTTGGTCCAGCTGCCCTGCTCGTACTCGGGGATGTGCACGTTGTGCAGGTACATCTCGCCGTCGTCGATCGTCGCGAATCCGTCGACGAGCGAGGCCCGTCCGAGCCGCAGCGATTTCACCTCGGTGCCGGTGAGCACCAGGCCCGCCTCGTACACGTCGAGGATCGAGTAGTCGTGGCGCGCCTTACGGTTCTGCGCGATGATCTTGCGTCCGCCCTGGCGGTTCGACGACTTCGGCTGTGCGGACACCCGTCCAGTCTAGTTAGAGCCGCACGTAGGTTCGCAGGGTCGCGAAGGCAGTGAGCGCGGACAGCACGACACCGACGATCAGCCCGGCACCGCCGGCAAGCAGGATGTCGTTCGCACCGAGGTTGGGGATCACGCCCTTCGCGGTCTGCGAGCCGAGAACCTGGTCGAGCAGGATGTACTTGCCGACCGCGATGAACCCGATCGATATCGCCCCGCCCACTGCGGCAGCAATGACGGCTTCGAGCATGAACGGCAACTCGGTCATCCAGCGCGAGGCACCCACCAGCCGCATGATGCTGGTCTCGTTGCGCCGTTGGTTCGCTGCCACCTGGATCGTGTTCCCGATGAGCAGAACGGACGCCGCGAGCACGACGAGCGCGATCACGATCGAGAACCAGCGCGCGCTGTCGATCAACGACAACAGTGCATTGATCGTCGCGATCTGGTTGTTGACCTTGTCGACACCCGGCACCTGGTCGTACGACGCTGCGAACGCGCCGTAGTCGTTCTTGATGTCCTTGAGCTTCACGCTGAACGACGCGGGGAACGTCCCGAGGTGCAGGTACGGCGCAGAGTCGGGCAATTGTGCCTTGCCGATCGCCAGCGCCTTTGCCTCGCTGATGTAGTAGAAGGACGCAACGCGCGGATCCTTCTTCAGCATCGCGGAGACCGTGTCGGTCTGCGTCTCGGTCGTCTTCTGGTCCTTGGTGCAGGTCGGCGTCGGTGCCTGCTTGTTGTCCTTGACCAGCACCTCGCGCTCGGACTCCTGCTGGTTGTACGCAAGATTCGTGCACAGGTACACCTGCACGTTGAGCTTGTCCTCGTACGTGGTGCGGAACCGGGTGATCTCGGTGTTGGCGAGGATGGCGGCGCCGACGAATCCCAGCGCGATCGCGGTGTTGAGGATGAGCGCGATCGTCATCGTGGCGTTGCGACGAATACCCGCCGCGACACCGGACAGGACGAAGCTTGCCCGCATCAGCGACCAACTCCGTACACGCCGCGCGACTGGTCGCGGATGACCTTGCCGAATTCGAGTTCGATCACGCGGCGGCGCATCGCATCGACGATGTTGTTGTCGTGCGTGGCCATGACCACGGTCGTGCCGGTGCGGTTGATGCGTTCGAGCAGGCTCATGATCCCCTGGCTGGTGTCGGGGTCGAGGTTTCCGGTCGGCTCATCGGCGAGCAGCACAAGGGGGCGGTTGACGAATGCGCGCGCGATCGCGACGCGCTGCTGCTCACCGCCGGACAGTTCGTGCGGCAGGCGCCGGGCCTTGCCGGTGAGCCCGACGAGGTCGAGCACTTCCGGCACGGTGCGCTTGATCACGCGAGGCGACTTGTTGATCACTTCGAGCGCGAACGAGACGTTTTCGTAGACATTCTTCTTCGGCAGCAGTCGGAAGTCCTGGAACACGCAGCCGATACGGCGGCGCAGGTCTGGGACCTTGCGCCTGGGCAGCCTCGACAGGTTGCGGCCGTTGACGGTGACAACACCCTCGTCGGCGACCTCTTCGCGCAGCAGCAGCCGCAGCACGGTGGTCTTACCCGAGCCGGACTGGCCGATCAGGAACACGAACTCGCCCTTTTCGATGTCCATCGTGACGCTGTCGAGGGCGGGACGGGCGCCGGCCGGGTAGACCTTGGTTACATCTTGGAGCCGGATCACGTCGGTGGAGTTTACGGGAGCCCTGCCGGGCGGCCGGGACCTTCGCAGCGGGTCTTCACAGTTCGACCTGGAATAACGGGCTTCTCACCCGCGTAGCCGTGCAAACAATGACACGGCAATGCAGTCGCACGGCATTGCTAGCGTCGGGCCCTGTGGGCGAACCGATGATCTCTGCGCGGGGGCTCACCAAGCGATTCGGAGACTTCACCGCCGTTGACGGCATCGATCTCGAGGTCCAGCGCGGCGAGGCATTCGGCTTCCTCGGCCCGAACGGTGCCGGCAAGAGTTCGACGATGCGCATGATCGGCTGCGTGGCGCCGGTCACAGCCGGCGAGCTCACCGTCCTGGGCCTCGATCCGGCGACGCAGGGACCGCAGATCCGCGCGCGGCTCGGCGTCGTACCGCAGCAGGACGCGCTCGACCACGAGCTGACGGTGCGCGACAACCTGTTACATCTACGGTCGCTACTTCGGCCTGCCGCGCGCCGGGCTGCGTGCTCGGGTCGACGAATTGCTCGACTTCGCGCAGCTGACCGATCGCGCCGACGCGAAGGTCGAGCCGCTTGTCGGGCGGAATGAAACGGCGTTTGACGATCGCCCGCTCGTTGATCAACGACCCCGAGTTGTTGCTGCTCGACGAGCCGACCACCGGCCTCGACCCGCAGGCGCGGCACCTGCTGTGGGACCGGCTCTACCGCCTCAAGCAGCGCGGGGTGACGCTGGCGATCACGACCCACTACATGGACGAGGCCGAGCAGCTGTGCGACCGGCTGGTCGTCATCGACGGCGGGCGCATCGTCGCCGAAGGGTCGCCGCAGTCGCTGATCGCGCAGTACTCGACCCGCGAGGTGGCCGAACTGCGCTTCGCACCTGATGAGAACGCCTCTGCAGCCGACAAGCTCGCCACCGTCGTCGACGACAACGCCGGCGAACGTGTTGAGGCATTGCCTGACCGCGTGCTGCTCTACGTCCGCGATGGGGAAGCACGCTGTGACGCGCGCCCACGAGATCGGGCTCGATGCCCGTGTCGAGCCTCGTACGCCGCAGCACACTCGAGGACGTCTTCCTGCGCTTGACCGGACGAAGCCTGATCGAATGACCGCTCTGATCGAGTACTGGCTCCTCGACGCGAACGCTTCTGGCGCAGCGTGCTGATCACCGGCTTCCTGCAACCGCTGTTCTACGTGCTGGCGCTCGGCGTCGGGCTCGGCACCGTGATCGACCACAACGGCACGACCTCACTAGGCGTGTCCTACCTCGCCTTCGTCGCACCGGCGTTACTGGTCGCCGCCGCCGTCCAGATCGCGGCGAACGATGCGAGTTATCCGGTGCTCAGCAAGTTCAAGTGGGAACGCAGCTTCCACGGAATGGCTTCGACGCCACTGACACCGCGACAGATCAGCGACGGGACGCTGTTGTGGATCGCCGTGCGTTCTATCGCCAATTCCGCGCTGTACCTGGCGATTCTGAGCTGTTTCGGCGCGACGCATCGGTGGCAGGCCGTGTTCGCCGTACCCGCTGCGGCACTGACCGGGTGCGCGCTCGCTGCGCCGGTTGCGGCGTTCGCGGCGACCCGTGAGAACGAGGGCCAGGGGTTCAACGTGCTGAGCCGCTTCATCCTGATCCCGATGTTCCTGTTCGCCGGAACGTTCTATCCGGTCGACCGGTTACCGGACTGGGGACGGTGGGTGGCCTACTGCACCCCGCTGTGGCACGGCACGCAACTCGCCCGCGGCGCGGCGCTAGGAAACGAGTCGGCCGCGGCGGTCGCAGGACATCTCGCCTACCTGATGACGATGGCGGTCATCGGGCTGGTGCTGTCGCGGCGCGCATTCGCCTGGCGGATCCAGAAATGACGACACCCGTCCTCGCACTGCGGATCGTCCCCCCGGGCAGGTATGCGCGCCGTGCGCACATCGTCCTCGAGCGCGCGTTTCGGGTGTACTCCAAGAGCTGGCTGCTGATCCTGACCGGATTCTTCGAGCCGCTGTTCTACCTGTTCTCGCTGGGTACCGGGCTCAAGTCGTTGGTCGGGACGGTGATCGGGCCCGGCGGGCAGCCGATCAGCTACGCCGCCTACATCGCGCCCGCACTGCTGGCGGCCTCGGCGATGAACGGTGCGATCTACGACTCGACGATGAACGTGTTCTTCAAGCTGAAGTACGCCAAGTTGTACGACTCGATGTTGGCCACCTCGCTCGGGCCGCTCGACGTCGCCATCGGCGAGATCGGTTGGGCGCTGATCAGAGGCGGTCTGTACTCAGCAGGGTTCCTGCTCGTCATGCTGTTGCTCGGCCTCGTCGCTTCCGCGTGGGCCCTGCTGCTGTTGCCGGCCGCCTTGCTCGTCGCGTTCGGCTTCGCCGCGGTCGGGATGGCCGTTACGTCGTTCATGAAGTCGTTCCAGGACCTCGAGACGGTTCAGCTGATCGTGTTGCCGATGTTCTTGTTCAGCGGGACGTTCTACGGGCTGTCGGTCTATCCGGCGTGGCTGCGCATCATGGTCGAATGCCTGCCGCTCAATCATGCGATCGAGTTGATGCGCGACCTCAATGCCGGCGTGTTCGACGTGTCGATGATCGGCCATGTCGCGTACTTCGCAGTGATGGCGCTCGTCGGGGTGATCGTGACTGCGCGGCGCCTGGACAGCCTGTTGCTCCGGTGAGGCGCGCACACCTGGCCCGGTGAGCGTTTACTTCGGCTTTCACCAGCGCGCGACGTTGATGCCGAGGCCTTCCTCGGCCGGCCGCGGGCGCCCGTAGAGGTAGCCCTGGATCAGCAGCCGGTCGTAGCGCGGCAGCGCCGCGAGGTGCTCCTCGGTCTCGACGCCCTCGACGATGCACTCCATGTGCAGGTCCTCGGCGATGCTGATGGTCGCGCGGACGAGCGCACGACAGGTGCGGTCGTGCAGCATGTTCGACGTGAACGACCGGTCGATCTTGATGGCCGAGATCGGCAGCTTCGTCAGTTGACTCAGCGACGCGTAGCCGGTGCCGAAGTCGTCCAGCGCGAGCCGCACACCGTGTCCGTAGAGCTTACGGACATCGACCATCGCATCGTCGTCGGCATCGAGCAGCACCGTCTCGGTGATCTCGAGCGTGAGCGCGGCTGCAGGCAGGCCGGTGGCGCCAACGCCTGAACGATCCGGTCGTGGAATCCCGACCGCAACAGATCCTGGGCGCTGCGGTTGATCGTCAGGCGTAGATCGCGAAACAGCGGCTCGCGTCGCCATGAGGCAACCTGCTCGCTGGCCTGACGCAACACCCGGTCGTCGAGTTCGCTGATCAGTCCGGCGCCTTCGGCCACCTCGACAACTGCAGCCGCGTCGATCGGCTTGCCGTCCTCGTCGGCGATCCGCACGAGCGCCTCGACTGCGCTGATCAAGCCGACTGCCCGGCGCGACGATCGGTTGGTAGTGCACGCCGACCGTGTCGTCGCGCAGTGCACGCCGCAGATTGCGTTCGACCCATTCGTGATGGCGGGCACGCGCGGCGAACGCGCTGTCGTAGACGCGCGAAACCGTTGGCGCCGTGCTTCTTGACCGAGTACATGGCGGCATCTGCCTCGGCCAGCGCCGACTCCGGGGCCGCGTCCTGGCTGACGATGCTGATGCCGACACTTGCGGTGACCCAGCACTCGCGGCCGAGCGAGACAACCGGCTCGGCCAGGGCAGCTTCGATGCGCGCGGCGACCGACATCGACAGTGACCGCGCGACCTCGGGTGAGTCGGTCCAGAGCACGACGACGAATTCATCACCGCCGAGTCGCGCGACCGAGTCGGTCGGTCGGGTGGCATCGGTGAGCCGGCGCGCCACCTCGCGAAGCACCGCGTCGCCCATCGCGTGGCCGTGACCGTCATTGATCCGCTTGAAGCCGTCGAGGTCGACGATCAGCACTGCTGCGGCGCCAGTGCCTTCGCCGGTGAGGAACGCGTCGAGCTGGTCCTGCACCTGGCGCCGGTTCGGCAGGCCGGTCAGCTCGTCGTGCGTGGCGGCGTGCTCGAGCATCTGCTTCATCTCGACGACCTGGGAAACGTCGCGCGAGACGACCAGCAGGTGGGTCGCCCGTCCGTCGACGTCGCGCGCGAAGACACTCATCGCGCGTGATAGCCACGTCAGTGCGCCGTCCGGCTCGTGCACCCGGTGCTGGATGTGTGCGACCTCACCGTCGGCGAGTTCGGCTGCGGCGGCGATCGTTGCCGTGAGTTCGTGCCCAGTCCTCGATCGGGACGACGTCGTCGAGGTCGGTTCCGCCCAGTACGGCGATCGAGCGCTGAGTGAAGCCGATCAGCGGCGCCCCGTTGCGGTTGGCCCGAACGAACGCGCCGGCGGCGATGTCATAGATGTGCATCGCGTCCGGTGTCGTCGCGATCACCGCTTGCTGGAAGCTGTCGGCCGCGCGCAGTTCCTGCTCGGCCTGCACCAGTTCGTCGATGTCGGTGATCACGCAGGTCGCGCGGACGATCGCACCCATCTCGTCACGCTCGGCCCGGCCGCGGGCGGCAAACCAGACGATCTTGCCGTCGTCCGGGCGAACACCGCGGTAACGCAGGTCGACCGAGGTGCCGTTGTCGATGAGGTCGTGCATCGCGAGTTCGGCCGCTTCGCGGTCGTCCTCGACAACCGAGGCCACCAGCGCCCGGCCGCCGAACGCGATGGCTTCGCGGGTCATGCCGCAGATCTCGAGCAACTCGTCGGTGACGATCAACTGACCCGTGCGGTGCTCGAATTCCCACGAGCCGGTGCGGCTGATTCGCTGCGCTCGGGCCAGTGCGTCGCGGTCTGCCTCGATGGTTACGGGACGCGACGATTGGATGGCCTGGCGTCGTCGTGCGGACGCGACCCCCGGCAGTGCCACGATGTGGCGTGGCGGCACCTCGTCGCGGGCAGCCTCCGACATACCTGTCCCATCGGCTGCGACAAAGCGATCTGAAGGCGTCATCGGCTCGACAAATCGCGCGTATGCCGTGATCCGGTCGAGCAGGCCGCGGACTAAGCGGTCTCGACGCTCTTGCGCCAGCGGATGCCGGCTTCGATGAACCCGTCGATGTCGCCGTCGAGGACGGCCTGCGGGTTGCCGACCTCGTACTCGGTGCGCAGGTCCTTGACCATCTGGTACGGGTGCAGCACGTAGGTGCGCATCTGGTTGCCCCAGCTGTTGCTGCCGTCCTTGAGCGCGTTCATGGCGTCCTGCTCCTCCTGGCGGCGCCGTTCGAGCAGCTTGGCCTGCAGCACCGCCATCGCCGAAGCGCGGTTCTGGATCTGGCTGCGCTCGTTCTGGCAGCTGACGACGATGCCGGTCGGCAGGTGCGTGATGCGCACGGCCGAGTCGGTCGTGTTGACGCCCTGGCCGCCCGGGCCCGAGCTGCGGTAGACGTCGACGCGGAGGTCGTCGTCGGGGATCTCGACGTGGTCGGACTGTCTCGACGACCGGCAGCACCTCGACGCCGGCGAAGCTGGTCTGCCGGCGTCCCTGGTTGTCGAACGGGCTGATGCGCACGAGCCGGTGCGTGCCCTGCTCGACGCTCAACGTGCCGTAGGCGTAGGGGGCCTTGACCTGGATCGTCGCCGACTTGATGCCGGCCTCTTCGGCGTAGGACGTGTCGAGGACCTCGATCGCGTAGCCGTGCCGCTCGGCCCAGCGGGTGTACATCCGCAGCAGCATCTCGGCGAAGTCGGCCGCGTCGACGCCGCCGGCCTCGGAGCGGATCGTCACGAGCGCTTCGCGCGCGTCGTACTCGCCCGAAAGCAGCGTGCGGACCTCGAGCTCGTCGACGGCCTTGCGCAGCCCGACGATCTCGGCCTCGGCCTCGGCACGCGACTCGGCGTCGTCGGCCTCCTCGGCGAGATCCCACAGCACCTGCGCGTCGTCGAGGCGGCGGCGCAGGTCCTCGACCCGGCGCAGCTCGCCCTGCACGAACGAGAGCCGCGACGTGATCTTCTGGGCGTTGTCGGTGTCGTTCCACAGATCGGGAGCGGCCGCCTGCTGCTCGAGGTCGCCGAGCTCGCGATGCAGCGCATCGAGATCCACGACGGACTCGATGCCGCTCAGCGTCGCGTTGAGATCCTTGAGCTCGGCAGGCACGTCCACGACGCTTCAGGCTACGCGGTGCCCCGCGGCTCAGACCTGGGCGGCGAGCGTCTTCGGCGCGACCTGCCGGAACGCGTCCCGCACGATCTCGGCGACCTCGTCCCAATCCGGGTCGTTGTCGATGCGCACGCCGAGCCAGCCGCGGTGTCCGACATAGGGCGGACGGAAGTAGTGCTCGGCGTCGGATGCGATCAGCGCTTCCTGGGCTCCGGGCGGTGCGGCGCACCAGAACGCGAGCCGGTCGGCGCCGTGGTGATGATCGTCGACGGACACGAACTGCTTCTTGTCGCGGACGAAGAACGCCGGCTCACCGTGGCTGGCCCGCTCGGTCACCTCGGGCAGCGCAAGGCACATCGCGCGCAGCCGATCGACCGGGTCACTCACGCCCCGATCCTCTCCGACAGTGGTCAGTTTCGGCCACAGTGGTCAGTTGCAACTGACCACTGTGGCTCCGAACTGACCACTGTCAGCGCAACCGGCGGGCGAGGTCGTGCGCCTGCCGCAGGTAGCTGCCACCGAACAACACCGCGTGGACGAGCAGCGGGAACAGCTGCCACAGCCCGATTCGTTCGCGCCATCCGTCGGCGAACGGCGAGATCTCTTCGTAGGCCGACACGGTGCGCACGGGGATGTGCCCGAACAGGTCGAGCATCGCGAGGTCGAGTTCGCGGTGGCCGCCGTACGCGGCGGGGTCGATGAGCCAGGCCCGTCCCTCGCGATCGGCGAGCACGTTGCCCGTCCACAAGTCGCCGTGCACCCGTGCCGGCGGCTCGGCCGGCGCATCGACACGCACGGCCGCGACGTCGCGTTCGAGACCGACCCGTGATGCCAGCGGCATGAGCCGGTGTTCGAGGTAGTAACTGTTCCAGTCGTCGGACTCCGGCGATTCGAGCTCGCACCGTCCGACGAAGAACCGGCCCGGACGCGGGCAGCGTGCCGAACTGCGACGCACCGGCCGCGTGCATTCCGGCGAGCATCCGGCCGAGATCCTCTTCGCCGGCTGTGTCGAGCCGGCCGGGCTCGATCCGTTGCAATACCAAGCCGATCGGGCGACTCTGAGACGATCGCGGGGACACGGGCACCCGCGTCGGCGAGCCATCGCAGCCCGGCAGCCTCGAGCGGCGCCGGATCAGCCTTGACGAAGTTCATCGAGCAGTCGGCGGCACGCCGCGGCGATCTGGTCGAGGACGACGTCGAATCCGTCCGGGCCGCCGTAGTACGGGATCGGGAACGTCGACGTCATCGAGCAATCGCATCCGGTCGCCGCTTCCGGGCGGAGCATCCGCCGCAACCGGTGCAGGTTCTCCTCGTCGACGGCGAGCAGCAGGTCGAACTCGTCGAAGTCGGACGGCGTCGACCTGCCGGGCAGCACCGGTAAGGGTGATCCCGCGGCGTGCGGCTGCGGTGCTGGCCCGCGCGTCCGGGGCTTCGCCCACGTGCCACGCGCCGGTGCCCGCACTGTCGACTTCGATCTCGCCGGCGAGGCCGGCGTCGTCGACCAGGCCGCGCATCACAGCCTCGGCCGTGGGCGAGCGGCAGATGTTGCCGGAACAGACGAACAGCACTCGGGTGGGCACTTGCCCCAGGCTAGGCCTGCGGCGCCTGCGTCCCAGCTGTCGACGGCGGCTCGCCCAGACAGATCTGCAGGTGCAATGCCTTCGTCATGTCGTGAATCGCCTTTGTCAGCTCGGTATTCATCTTCAGCTCCTGCTCGCTGGTCGTGAAGTCGTGATCGGCTTTGGCCTGTTGGTAAGCCGCCTGCCGGTTCTGGCCGATCATGACGAACGTCGACAGGAAGATCGCTTCGAGCGAGACGCCCAGCGTCAGCGTCGGCCACGGGTTCTTCTCGATGAACAGCATCCACACCGCGAACAGCACGATGTGGACGTAGACGAACATCATCGAGCCGGCGAACTTCGTGATCGCGTCAGCGACGCGCAGCTGCACATCGGCAGCGCGCTTCTCGGCGACCGAAATCAGGGCCGGGTGCGTCGTTGATTTGACGATCTCGGCGGGGGTAAGGGCGACTGCGGCGTTGGTCATCGGGTTCCCTCTCGTAAATGGGCGATGATCAGTGTGCGATACCGCCGTCAGAGCCGCCACCAGGCTCGGCCGCGCGCCGTGCCGACCAGTGCCGCGGGTGCGACCAGGTCTGTGCGCAACCGGTCGATGTCACCGAGGTACTGCCCGGACCACAACAACTGTTCGGCCCGGTTGGCGCGCTCGGGATCGCCGCAACTGTGCACGGCCGGCAACACGACGTCGAGGAACGAGGTGCCGTCGGCGGCGCCGTCGATCGGCGGCGGTTGCGCTGCGCGTCCCGCGATCACATCGGCCAGCTCGGCGTACCACTCACTCACGTCGTCAGCACGACGCTGCAGCAACGTCGCAGGCTCGACCAGTTCGGCATCGTCGGCCGGGACGACGACCCCGTGCGGAGCCTGCTCGTGCAACTGGTTGATCGCGACACCGGCCAACCGCACCCGCGTCGCGCCGCCGGCGAGGACGGCAACACTTTCGAGCGGCACCTGCTTCGTCCCCTGCTCGGCCAGGTACTGCCGCAGCGCGTCGTCGAGGCGGGCACCGGCAGCGGTCGCCACATCGCCGATCGCCGCCGGAGTGCCCGTGCGCTCGTACAACGATGCGACCGACTGTCGAAGGAAACGGGCAGCGGTGTTGTAGGCCTCGGCGTACGCAGCGCCGAGTGCGGCCGCCGCGCCGCGGGGCCAGAACAGGAACCCCGCGACCAGGCTCGCAGCGCAGCCGAGCGCGACGTCCTCAACGCGCACGACCCCGATCTGCCAGCCGGCCGGCGCGATGATGTTGAACAGGATGATCGTGAAGACCGTGAACGCGGCCTGCCCGGCGACGAACGAGATCAACGCCGGCGCCGATGCAGCTACGAAGATGACGATCGGGAACAGCGTCCACAACACGGCGTGATTGGTTCCGATGATCGCGACCAGCCCGCCGCCGATCGCAAATCCGACGACGGTGCCGAGCAGCGCGCGCAGCACGGTCGCACCCGTCGACAGCGCGTTCGAACGAAGCACCGACAGCGCGCCGAGGCCGATCCAGAAGGCGTTCTGCGCATCGACAACCCGCGACACCAACACCGCGAGCGCGAGCCCGACTGCCGCCCGGATACTGCTCTGGAGCCGCACCGAATGCCGGTCGAAGTGCCCGTACGCGACGCGCTGCGCAGCACTGGCCGTGCCACGTCCGAGCAGCCGGCTCCACCACGACCGCGAGTCGGCGGCAGCGATGGCCGAGACGGTCTCGGCGGCCAAAGTCACTGCGTAGCCGAGCTCGTGCGCGGCGTAGAGGGGACGCTCGAACTCCCCCGCGACGGCTCCGTTCCCGGATCGCACCGCTGTTGCGCGCAGGGCCTCGAGCGCCTCGGCGGCAATCGCGGCGCGTGCCTCGCCGAACGCGCCGACGCACGTTTCGAGGTCGGCGCACGCCGTCAGCGCCGGCCCGCGGCCGTCGTGATCGAGAGTCTCGGCGCAGGCCACCAACAGCTTCGCGGCGGCATCGCGCAATCGGCGACCCTGCTCGGTCCAGCCGTCCGGCGCGTCGGCGCACGCGTTGATGACGATCGTCGAGAGCCATTCGAGCTCGTCGACGAGCCGGATCAACAGCCGCGCCCCGGTGCTCAATGCGGCCGTGCGCGCGGCTGCCGAGACCCGGAAGGCGTCGCGCAGCTCGCGCGCCGAAGCGCGCATCGCAACGAGCGGATCTCGTTCGCCGGGCGGTGGTTGCTCGAGGTGCAGCAGCGCGCCCATCGCCCGGCACAGGGTCGCGGCGCGCTGGCGCAGCACGTTCTGGTCGGCGGGCGGCCAGACGAACAGTGCGACCGGCACCGAGATTGCCAGCGCGATTCCCCAGCCGGCCAGTCGTTCGGGCACGTAGGTGCGTCCGCCGGGCAACATCACCGCGAGGATGAATGTGAGCAGTGCTGCCTGCGTCCCGCCGTTGATCACCGAGCTGACGACACCGGCGAACAACACTGCGAACGCGACGACGCCCATCGCGACCACGGCCAGCCAGTTCGGTGTCGCGACGAATGATCCGAGCACGATGAGGACGACCCCGGTGAGTCCGAGCGCGGAGTACGCGGCGAGCCGGGTCGCGCGCCCACCGGGAAAGGCAGCAAACAGCAGCAACGCGAACGAGCCGAACGCGGCGAACGTCGCGACCTGGGCGTCGCCGATCACCTGCGACCCGATGGCGAAGTTCACCGGGACGATCACCGCGGCGCGCAGCGCGCGTTTGCTTGCTACCCAGCCCGGATCGTGCGCCGCGACATGGCGGGTCAGCCAGTCAGCCACGTCAGTGGACGTGGCGTCGCCAGTCGGCGGGCACCCGGTCGCCAGGCCCGGGCACCGTCTGGTCGTCGGGATGATGCTGGGGATCGGCCAGCTGCGGACCGTCGTAGTAATCCTGCTGTTCGTAGTCCCAGTACCAGGTCTCGCCCGGTTCGAAACTCTGTACGTAGCGATGCCCGCTGGAGGTTGCGTGCGCGCTCGCGTGCTGCATCGGGGACGAATCGCAGCAGCCGATGTGACCACACTGCGCGCAACGCCGCAGATGCACCCACCAGCCGTCGGCGGCGTCGCATTCGACGCAACCGGTTCCGCTCGGTGGCACGGACGGATCGACACCGGGCATCGTCATGACTCGTCCTCAAGAACTCGCAGCGGCAGGCGGACAGTGAACACGGTATTGCCCGGCTCGGAGTTGACGCGCAAGTCGCCGTGATGCTTGTTGACGACGATGCGCCATGAGATGTCGAGGCCGAGACCGGTGCCCTGACCGACCGGTTTGGTCGTGAAGAACGGCTCGAAGATCCGTGCGACGATCTCGTCGGGAATGCCCGGACCGGTGTCGCCGATCTCGACCTGGATCGCGTCGTCGTTGTGCCGACTGGTGCGGATCGTCAGCGTCCCGGCACCGTCCATCGCCTGGATCGCGTTGTCGATCAGGTTCGTCCAGACCTGGTTGAGCTCGGCGCCGTAGACCGGGATGTCGGGCAGCGACCGGTCGTATTCCTTGACCACCTTGATGTCACCGATCTTGCGGCTGAGCATGATCAGCGTGCTCTCGAGCAGTTCGTGGACGTCGAGCACCTGGAACGGGGCGCGGTCCATCTGCGAGTACTGCTTCGCGGCGTTGACCAGGGTCGAGATGCGTCCGGTTGAATCCTCGATCTCGTTCATGAGCAGCTCGGTCTCGAGCGAGTAGTTCAGCCAGCGCACCGCGCCGTCGAGCATCTCGCCGTCGACGGTCGCGGCGAGCTGATCGAGCCAGCCGATGTCGAGGCCGGCCGCGACGAACGTGGGTGCGAGGTCATAGCCGCGCTGGATGCCGTGCTCTTCGAACCAGTCGCTGAGCGCGTCCTCCATGTCGGACGTTTCGAGCGGACTGAGTTCCGGCGCCTTGGCAACCATCTCGACCGCGCGTTCCTGCACCTGGATCAGCGTCTCGAGCTGGCTGCGGGCCCACGCACCGCCGGCGATCATCTTCAGCTTCTGGCGCATGTGCGCGACGCGGTCGCGCAGCGAGGACGTGGCGCGGACGGCGGCCGCGGCGGGGTTGTTGAGCTCATGGGTCAGGCCCGCCGACAATGAACCGAGCGCGAGCAACCGCTCGCGCTGGGCGACAGCATCACGGTTCTTCTGCTGGCCGAAGAACAGTCCCTCGAGCAAATGCAGCGGCATCGGGAACCACTGCTTCATGAAGTCGGTGAAGTCGGACGCCGCGAGTACATACATGCGCGTGCGCGTCACCGCCCGGGTCGAACCGGGATAGGTCTGCTCGGTGCGATCGCCCAGATAGGCCTGCCACGCACCGGTGTAGACGCCACGCTGGTCGGTGCGGCCCACCTCGACGTCGTCGTTGCCGACCCGTCGCGTCAGCGCGATCGAGCCCTCGATCATGACGTAGAAGCAGGTGGCCGGCTCGCCTTCGCGAGCGATCCAGCCCGGTTCGAACCACTGCACGTGCCCGCGCTCGCACAGCCAGTCGAGCTGCTCGTCGCTGAGCTTCTCGAACAGGAACAGCGTGCGCAGTTCGTCTCTGTCACACGGGAGAATCTCGTCACTCATTATGACAGTCCTTCGATGTAGCGGTGGACGAGCATGACCGCCATCGCGCCCTCGCCGACCGCCGACGCGACTCGCTTGGCCGACTCGAAGCGCGCATCGCCCGCAGCGAAGACTCCAGGCACGCTCGTCTCGAGATGGAACGGTTGGCGGTCCAGATTCCATCCCGCCGGCAGCGCGCCGTCCACGACGAGGTCCGGTCCCGCGATCACGAAGCCGCGTTCGTCGCGGGCCACCGTCCCGTCCAGCCACTCGGTGCGGGGGGCCGCACCGATGAACACGAACAGCCAACCCGCGTCGACGGTCTCGCGCTCGCCGGTGTTCTTGTCCTGCAGCGTGATCTGGTCCAGTTGCTTGTGGCCGTGTACCTCGACGACCTCGCAGCAGGTGCGCACGCGGATGTTGTCGATGCCCTCGATCTGCTGGATGAGGTAGTACGACATCGACTGCGTCAGCGCCTCGCCCCGGACGAGGATCGTCACCGACCTGGCGCCGTGCTGCGCGAGATAGACCGCGGCCTGGCCCGCCGAGTTCGCGCCGCCGACGATGTAGACGTCCTGCTGCTTGCAGTTGGCGGCCTCGGTGAGCGCGGAGCCGTAGAAGACACCGCGACCGGTGAGCCGATCGCATCCCTCGGCGGCGAGCTGCCGGTACGAGACGCCGGTCGCGAGGATGACGGTATGCGCGTCGATCGACTCGCCGTCGGCGAAACGCACCGTGCGTCCCGAGCCGTTGACCTCGAGCCCGACGACATCGCGGGTCGTGATGAGCTCGGCGCCGAACTTCTCCGCCTGCCGGCGAGCGCGGTCGGTCAGCTGCGCACCGGACACTCCGTCGGGGAAGCCGAGGTAGTTCTCGATGCGCGAGCTCTGCCCGGCTTGGCCGCCGGTCGCGAGCCGCTCGACCATGACGGTCTTGAGACCCTCGGACGCGCCGTACACCGCCGAGCCGAGCCCGGCCGGCCCGCCACCGATCACGACGAGGTCGTAGAAGTCCTTCGACGGCGTCGTCGACAGCCCGACGTGCGTGGCCAGTTCGGTGTCGGACGGACTGGCCATCGCGGCGCCGTCTGGTGTCACGACCAGCGGGATCTGCCGCGCGTCGAGCTCGGCCGCTTCGAGCAGTTGCTTCCCCTCGGCCGAGTCGGAGGTGTACCAGCGGTAGGGCACCTGGTTGCGGGCGAGGAACTCACGCACCTGCGACGAACGCGCCGACCAGCGGTGCCCGACGACCTTCGTCTCCGGGACGGGACTGTGATCGGTTGTCGCCCACGCCTCGAGCTGGGCGTCGATGACCGGGTAGAGCTTCTCCTCCGGCGGGTCCCACGGTTTGAGCAGGTAGTAGTCGAGGTCGATGACGTTGATCGCCTCGATCGCGGCGTCGGTGTCGGCGTAGGCAGTGAGGAGCACCCGCCGAGCGCCCGGGTAGAGGTCCATCGCCGCTTCGAGGAAGTCGAGCCCGCTCAGGCCGGGCATCCGGTAGTCGGCGAGCAGCACTGCGACGGTGTCGCCGCGCAGCTTCATCTCGCGCAGCGCGTCGAGAGCCTGCTCACCCGATTCGGCGCGCACGATGCGATGCGTGTCGCCGTAGCGGCGGCGAAGGTCCCTGGCCACGGCGCGCGAGACACCGGGGTCGTCGTCGACGGTGAGGATCGAGGTGCGAGCGGCTCCCGGTGAAGTCACAGGACGAGCCTAGGACCCGACGCCAACCCGCAACCGTGATGATCTTGGAAGTTTTAGTCGGACACGAGGTCGTCGAAAATCAACAACGTCTGGGTCGACTGCACCTCGGGCATGTCCTGCAGCCGGTTCAGGACGAGGTCGCGCAGGGTCCCGATGTCGCGGGTGCGGACGAGGAGCACGATGTCGTACTCGCCCGACACGAGCGTGGCGTGCTCGACGTCGTCGATGGCGAGCAACCGCGAGCTGAGGGTCTTCCACGAGCGCTGCGCGACCTTCAGGTTCACGTATGCCGACAGCGGACGACCGTAGCGGCGCGGGTCGATAACGGCGCTGTACCCGGTGATCACGCCGTCCCGTTCCAGGCGTTCGACGCGGGCGTACACGCCGGCGCGGGAGATGTGCAGCCGCTCGGCCAGGGCCCGCATGGAGAGCCGCCCGTCGCCGACGAGGGCGTCGACGATGCCGCGGTCGGTGTCGTCGAGCACGGCCATCTGTCCGTCGGAACCGCTTCCGCCGGCGTCTCCGGTTGCCATAAGTACGGACGGTATCGCGAAAATTGCTCGAACGTCTGGTCATTCCAGCGATCGGCATACAGATGGCCAGTTTTAGGGCACTATTTGTCTACCGAAAGGAGACAGCGTTGTCCCTGCTCGATGAGCGGCTGCTGCCACCGGATCTGCACCCTGCCGCGATGATCAGCTGCCGACGGCACGACGGTCGACGGCGCGGCCCTGCCCCCGACCGACGTGTTGCGCGAGCTGTACCGCCGCATGGTGATCGGGCGCCGCTTCGACGCGCAGGCCACCGCGCTGACCAAGCAGGGCCGCCTGGCCGTCTACCCGTCCTCACGCGGGCAGGAAGCCTGCGAGATCGGTGGTGTCCTCGCGCTGGGCGAGCACGACTGGCTGTTCCCGACCTACCGCGACTCGGTGGCGATCGTGACGCGCGACGTCGACGCCGTCGAGGCGCTGTCGCTGCTGCGCGGCGACTGGCACTGCGGCTACGACCCGAACGCGTACCGCGTCGGGCCCCAGTGCACGCCGCTGGCGACGAACACGCTGCATGCCGTCGGGCTCGCACACGCCATGAAGATCAAGGGCGAGGACGCCGCGGTGCTGGTGCTGCTCGGCGACGGCGCGACGAGCGAGGGCGACACCCATGAGGCGTTGAACTTCGCGGCTGTGTGGCAGGCGCCGGTCGTGTTCCTGGTGCAGAACAACGGCTTCGCGATCAGCGTGCCGCTGGCCAAGCAGACCGCCGCGCCTTCCTTCGCGCACAAGGCAGTCGGCTACGGCATGCCCGGCAAGTTGATCGACGGCAACGACGCCGCGCAGGTCTATACGACGGTGCGCGCCGCTCTCGACGCAGCGCGAGCCGGAGCGGGCCCGACGCTCATCGAGGGCGTGACCTACCGCATCGAGGCGCACACCAACGCCGACGACGCGACCCGCTACCGCAACAACGACGAGGTGCAGCAGTGGCTCGCGCGCGACCCGCTCGCGCGGCTCGAGACCCACCTGCGCGTGTCCGGCGCGCTCGACGATGCTGGCGCGGCGGCGATCGCAGCCGAGGCCGAGTCGTTCGCCGACGGCGTGCGGACGCGCATGAACCAGGACGTGTCGCCCCAGCCGGATGAGCTGTTCGAGCACGTCTACACGACGCCCACGCCGGCGTTGCTGCGACAGCGTGCACAACTGCGGACGGAGCTCGGCCCATGACCGACGTACTCGATGCCCCTACCGCGGTCGAGACCGTGACCATGGCCGGCGCGCTCAACCGTGCGTTGGCCGACTCGCTGGCTGCCGATCCGTCCGTGCTCGTCTTCGGCGAGGACGTCGGCACGCTCGGCGGCGTCTTCCGCATCACCGACGGGTTGGCCAAGCGGTTCGGTGACGAGCGCGTGTTCGACACCCCGCTCGCCGAGGCCGGCATCGTCGGCACAGCGATCGGCATGGCGATGGGCGGGCTGCGTCCGGTCGTCGAGATGCAGTTCGACGCGTTCGCCTATCCGGCGTTCGAGCAGGTCACCAGCCATCTGGCCAAGCTGCACAACCGCACGCGGGGTGCGATCAAGCTGCCGGTGGTCATCAGGATTCCTTACGGCGGCGGCATCGGCGGAGTCGAGCACCACTGCGACTCGTCCGAGGCGTACTACACGCACACACCGGGCCTGCGCGTCGTCACACCGGGCACGCCGGCCGACGCTTATCGCCTGCTGCGACAGGCAATCGAGTCGCCCGACCCGGTCGTCTTTCTCGAGCCGAAGCGGCGCTACTGGTCGAAGTCGAGCGAGCCGCTCGAGCTCGAAGGGCCGGCGATCGACCGGGCCGCAGTGCTTCGTGCAGGCACCGACGTCACGGTCATCACCTACGGCGGCCTGGTCGCCACGGCGTTGGAGGCGGCCGGCGCCGCCAAGGACGAGGGCTACGACCTCGAGGTCGTCGACCTGCGCAGCCTGTCGCCCTTCGACGACGAGACCGTGTGCGAGTCGGTGCGCCGCACCGGCCGCGCGATCGTCGTGCACGAGGCGTCCGGCTTCGGCGGTTACGGCGCCGAGGTCGCCGCGCGCGCTCACCGAGCAGTGCTTCCACCACCTCGAGGCGCCGATCCTGCGCGTGACCGGGCTCGACATCCCGTATCCGCCGCCGATGCTCGAGGAGCACCACCTGCCCAGCGTCGACCGCATCCTCGACGCCGTCGAGCGCTTGCAATGGGAAGACCGGTGACCGACTTCAAGCTGCCCGATCTGGGTGAAGGGCTCACCGAGGCCGAGATCGTCGCGTGGCACGTCGGCGTCGGCGACGAGGTGAAGGTCGACCAGGTCGTCGTCGAGGTCGAGACCGCGAAGGCGTCGGTCGAGGTCCCGATCCCCTACGCCGGCACGGTGTCCGCGTTACACGGCAAGGTCGGTGACACCGTCGCCGTCGGCGCGCCACTGATTTCTGTCGGTGCGGCTGCTGCTGCCGATAGCTCCGAATCAGCACAGAGTTCCGAGTACAGCGGCAACGTCCTGATCGGGTACGGCACGTCCGCCGGTCGCGGACGCCGCGCGCGCCGCGATCGCGCGGCGGTTGCCGCGGTTGCGCCCCAGAAAGTCGCACAGTCTCGCACGATCGCGGTCGTGTCACCGCTCGTGCGCAAGCTCGCGCGCGACGCGCGCCTCGACCTGGCGACGCTGACCGGGACGGGCCCGAGCGGGCTGATCATGCGGCGGGATGTCGAGACCGCGCTTCAGGCACTGCCGTCGGTCGAGGCGGACGTGCAGCGCATCCCGATCCAGGGCATTCGCAAGGCGATGGCCGACAAGCTGTCGACCTCGCGGCGCGAGATCCCCGAGGCGACGGTGTGGGTCGACGTCGACGCCACCGATCTGCTCGCGGCGCGCGCGGCGATCAACGCGCGGCGTCCCGAGGAACCGGTAAGCGTGCTCGCGCTGTTGTCGCGGTTCGTCATCGCCGGCCTGCAGCGCTATCCCGAGCTGAACGGCCGCATCGAGAAGGGTGAGCTGGTGCTGCCACGCGCGGTCGGGCTCGGCTTCGCCGCCCAGACCGGACGCGGACTCGTGGTGCCGGTGGTGCACGGTGCGCACGAACTGTCGATGCGCCAGCTCGGTGGCGAACTCGCCAGGCTGACGAATCAGGCGCGCGACGGGAAGCTGACGCCGGCCGAGACGAGCGGCGGCACCTTCACGGTGAACAACTACGGCGTGTTCGGTGTGGACGGATCGGCGGCGATCATCAACCACCCCGAGGTGGCGATCCTGGGCATCGGCCGGATCATCGACCGGCCCTGGGTCGTCGACGGCCAGCTGGCGGTGCGCAAGGTGACCGAGCTGACGCTGGCCTTCGACCACCGCGCGTGCGACGGCGGCACGGCAGGCGGATTCCTGCGGTTCGTCGCCGACTGCGTCGAGTCGCCGATCTCGTTGCTGGCCGACCTGTAGTACGAGGTCGTCGTCAGCAGCAGGACGCGGTCAGTTCCCTGTTTGCTAGTTCCACAGCTGGACGGTGAAGACGATCAGGCCCAGCCCGGTGGCGATGAGGGCAAGGCCGAGGTCGTGTGCCGGCGTCCGGAACCAGTTCACGATGTTTGTCATGGTTCGAACATACCCTAGTTTGTCTAGCGTTGCACTAGATAAATCCACTTCCCTTTATTCTCTGGGACGTGCGCGTGTGCCTGCTCGGCCCGATGGAGGTAGTCGGCAGCACAACACCGGTGCCGCTGGGCGGGCCGAAGCAGAGGTCGGTACTAGCGATGCTTGCACTCGCGGCCAATCGAGTGGTCGCGGCCGAGCGCCTCGTCGCGGGCGTGTGGGGCAATGACGCGAACGAGAAGAGCACGGGCACGCTGCAGGTCTACATCTCAACACTGCGTCGCGCCCTCAAGGACGTCGAAGGGCTGCTGATCGTCAGCCGTCGGCCGGGATACCTGCTCGAGGTCGCGCCGGACAACGTCGATGTCCATCGCTTCGACACGCTTGTCCGGCGAGGTCGCGCCCAGCTGGCGGCGGGCCGGCCGGACGAGGCAGCCGAGTCGCTGCATTCCGCCCTCGGTCTGTGGCGCGGACCGGCGGTGGCAGATCTGCGTGATGAACCGTTCGCCGGGCCGGAAGTCGTGCGCCTCGACCAGGCCTACCTCGCCGCGGTCGAAGAACGCATCGAATGCGATCTCGCACTCGGTCGACAGCGACAGTTGATCGGCGAGCTTGAAACACTCGTCGGCGAGAATCCGTTGCGCGAGCGGATGTGGGGTCAGCTGATGGTCGCGCTCTACCGCAGTGACCGGCAGGCCGAGGCGATCGCGACCTACGCCCGGGCGCGCGGCATTCTCGCCGAGGAACTCGGCATCGACCCCGGCCCGGCACTGCGTGAACTTGAGCGCGCGGTGCTCGCGCAAGAGCTCGAGGTGGCCGCTCCGGCACCGCGCTCCGGTCCACCCGTCGTGGTACGCGTGCCTCGTCCGGCAGGCCGGCTCGTCGGGCGCGATGCCGAGCTCGGCGACCTCGACGAGTTGCTCTCCGACACCGACGAACGCCTCATCACGTTGACGGGCCCGGGCGGCAGCGGCAAGACCCGACTCGCGCTTGCTCTCGCCGACCGGTGTGGCGCAAGGTTTCGCGGCGGGATCTACTTCGTCGACCTGGCCGCAACGACCGCCGCCGCGCTCGTCCGTACTGAGATCGCGGCCGCCGTGGGCTGTCCTGACGACTCGATCGCGGCGCTGGCAGACTGCATGCGCGACCGCGATGCCCTCATCGTGCTCGACAACCTGGAACATCTGCTCGCCGCGTCGTCCGACATCGCGGCGTTGCTCAGCGCGACGTCTCGATTGCGGTTGGTCACGACAAGCAGGATCCCGCTACGCATTGCCGGCGAGACGGAATATCTTGTGCGCGGACTGGTGGTGCCGGATGCAGGCGATGATGTCGCCACCATCGCCAATACCCCCGCCGTGCAACTGTTCGTCGCACGCGCGAAGGCGATCCGCTCCGGCTTCGCGCTCCGCCGCGACAACGCTGCCGACGTGGCCGAGATCTGCACGCGGCTCGACGGCCTCCCGCTCGCCATCGAGCTTGCCGCGGCGCGTCTGCGGCTGCTCCCTCTCAAGGCCGTACGCGACCGTCTCGACGCCAGCCTCAGTCTGCTGACGAGCGGACATCGCGACGCACCCGAGCGGCAACGCACCCTGCGCGCAACCATCGAGTGGAGCGTCGACCTGCTCAGCGCTCCCGAGCGCAGCACGCTCGGTCGGCTCGGCCTGTTCGCGGGATCGTTTGACCTCGACGCAGCCCTCGCAGTGTGCGGCGCGGACGCAGAGGAGCCGCTCGAAGCGTTGATGAGCTGCAGTCTCGTCCGTAGCGACGGCGACCGATTCCGCGTGCCTGAGGCGGTGCGCCAGTTCGCCGTCGAGGATTTGGGTCACGACGGCGTGGACGACTTCGTCGAGTATTTCGCCACCACAGCCGAGGTCGCTCATGCACACGCGGACGGGCCGGGCGCAGTAGCCGCGGCCGCATCGGTCGAAGCCGACCTACCCAACTTCTACGCAGCCTTGCGCTTCTCGCTGGCCATGAGGGACATCGAATCGGCCGCGCGGATCGCGGTCGGCCTCGCACCCGCGTGGCCGATGCTCGGCCGCGTCATCGAGGCACGTGCTCAGTTCGAGGCAATCATCGCTCGCGGTCCGAAAGGTTCGGTCGCAGCGGTCGTCCACGCAGCTGCAGGCCGTCTTGCGTACGCGCAGGGTGACGCGGCCGAGGCATTGCGATTGTTCGATCTCGCCGAGCGCGAGTCGACATCGCTGGGCGCAACCGATGCCGCGCTGGTGCGCTGCCTGCGCGCCGCGATCGCACTCGGTCGCGGTGAGGTCGAGGCTGGGCGCACCGCAGCGGCACGCGAACTCGAGCAGGCGGCCGGTAACCGGTTGTACGTGCCCCAGGTAGTCGCGCTGTCGGTGCTGGCCATCGCGGCGGCGATTGCCGGCGACTTCGCGAGCGAACGCGCACACTACGAGCGGCGGCTCGAACTAGCGCGTCGGCACGGCGACCGGGTCCGCACCGCCGACACCCTCACGACGCTGGGCGAAATCAGTTTTGACGCGGGCGACTACGACACGGCCACGACGCTCGCCCGCGAATCGTTCAAGATCAGCGACGGGCACATCCGTCCCGAGTCACGCGATGCGCTGATATTGCTGGCCCGGATCGCCGTCGCCGAACGCCAGCCGGACCGCGCCGCAAGCCTGCTCGCGACCGCGTTGCAGCGCGCCGTCGAGATCGGCCAGCCGGCCACGATTGCGTTGTGCGTACGGGTGAACGCGGCCGCAGCTGTCGTTTCGGGCGACCTGGTCCGTGCGGCCCGCCTGTTCGGTGCCGGCGCCGCGATGCAGCCGGCATCCCTGCCGTTCAGCCCGGCGACCGAGCAGGATCTTTCCGCACGCCTCGACGAATGCCGCGAATTGCTCGGCGACGCAGTGTTCACCCAGGAGAGCGCCTACGGCTCGGCGATGGACACCGATGACGTCGTCGCGCTTGCCGCGGCAACGGGCGACGAAGCGGCACTCGCTGCGTCCTGACTAGACGACCACCCAGCGGCTGTAAGGGAGAGTCCGCACCACGTAGTGCGCCACGCCGTTGGACAGCGAACTGGATCCGTTGGTGTTGCGTAGGTCGATGCACGCCCTCACCGGCCCAGGCCGCGGGGTTCCATCGTGTAGGCAGGACCGGATCTGCTTGTAAGCGCCCGCGACGAAGGTGTACACCCTCGCGTCACGCCAGTTGGTGGCCTTGAGACGACCGTGCGTGGCACCGAGCAAGAAGCTGAAGGTGTATCGCATCGGGTGGCGCACTGTCGCGTTGACACCGTGAGTGCCGACGGTGATCGACTGGCCGATGGCATTCGGATACGTCGTGGGCGGCGCACTCTGCGCAATTTTCACCTGGCCGGCCCGCGAAGTCGTCGGCAGCGCCACCTTTGTCGTCTGGATATGCCCGGTGTTCGTGGTGTCCTGGCAGGGCGTGTTCGCCGGGCACCCACCGTTGCCGTAGGTGCGGCCCGGGTCGACCGTCGCTGCCGGAACAGTCGACCCACCGATCACCAGAGTGCCGCTGTGGACGTTGATCGTGCTGCCCTTCTTGGGGATGTATTGCAACCCGATGACGCTCGTTCCGGATCCGGCGGTCTTGGCTAACTCGCCGTAGTTGATGAGCCAGGGATGATGGGTTTTTGCAGGGTGGTTGCCCTCGTACAGGCCGAGATCGTTCGCGATGTCGATCGTGTTCTCGTTCTTGATCGAAGTGCCCCAGTCGCCCGCAAGGTAGCCGGCGCCGGTCAGCATGAGAGTGCCCTCGTTGACGATCGAGTAGCGGTCAGTGAAGTTGGTCGGGCCGGTGATGGTCAAGGTGCCGCCACGCTCGACCTGCAATGTGCCTGACGCAGTGCCCGTGCAGTTGTGGTACTCAGCGCACTTCCGGCTCGCCAGCGCCGGCGCGCCGCTCGAGTCCGACACCGTAACTGCGCCGGCGACTTGCAATGTCCCGACTCCGCCGAGACTGCCCGAATCATCGGCGATGGTGCTGCCCGCCCGCACTATGGACGGCTGCGACGTGCCGTTGAGGAAGAGAAACCGTCCGTGCTCGACGATCACGTGCGAGCCGTTGCCGACATAGATGGCGGCCAGTCCGACCTCTTCGGCGAGCGGGCTGTTCACCAGGCTCACCGTGGCGCCGTTGTTGATGCACGCGTAATCCGTGGCGGCTGTGCTGTCGTACTGCCCGGGAACCGCACCCTCGGACCATCCGACGCCCTGATGCTGACTGTTCTGGTGCTGGTACCAGTGCCCGTTGCCGCCCGCCCAGTGGAACGTGTGTGGTCCGGTGAACGGACAGGCGGCGGCGTCGGCTGGTGGTGCGGAAGCAACTGCGGCCGCGCCGGCCACGAGCAGTCCGACCGCAAAAATTCGCATGGACATCATGGCGTCCCTCCCTGATGACAGCGTGATGCTAAGCCAGGATCGGAGGCTCGTCGAATACCGCTTCACACGCTTGCTACCCGCAGCACCGCGCGGTGATGAGAGCGGCGGTGGCCAGGGCTGCGACAAAGACGATCAGGACGATCACTGCGACAGCGATCACGTCGATGCCGAGCTTGGTCTGGTTCGTTGTGTCCGACATGGTGCCCTCCTCGATACGGTGGTTTCGATCGGGGCAAACTTCGGGCGCGGCGCTGAAAGCGATCTTCAGCGCGGCACCGTCGCCGCTTAAGAGGATCCTTCAGAGCCGGTCATTGGTGTGATTCGGACGAAGCGTCCAGATCATTCTCATTGCCGCAGGTGGTGTGGCGGCACGAAACCTTGTCTGATCCGGATTCGGGCATCCAAGGCGTACCAGAGCGTTACCAACAGGAATGCGACGGCGACGGCAAGAGCAGCGATGCCGAGCCCGCGTGGGATCAGAGCGCGGCCCACATCGAGATCGATCAGCGCAAACAGCAGGGCGACAAAGTCGGCCAGTGCCGAGATGCCGGACGCGAGAGCCGCCTTCAGGATCGGCTGTATCCGAAGCCGCGCACCGATCTGTACGCGCACCGGCGCGTCGGCGACGCCCTCATCGACCGCCAGATCGAAGGCCTGTCCGATCGCGACGACGCTCGAAACGAGCAGCACTGGCGCGGCGGTACCGACGACGATCCAGAACTCCTTGTTGTCGGACATGAGTCCGAAGCGTGCCCGATGCAGGACGATGCGTCCAACCGTGTGCCGGGCAGATCACGAAAGCGGCGCTCGGGCGCTCGAAGTGGCAACGTGATGGACCCCGTCCCCCTTGCCGAACACCTTCCCGAACGCGATGTCCTCCGTCTCTTCGCAGCGCAACGAGAGCGTTCGGCGGTCCGGTGAAAGCTGCGCGCTGATGTGGAGCGCACGACGAGCAGGATCGCGTGCGACATAGGACGACACGGCGCCGGCGACGTCGCCGAACTGAAGGGCGTGCTCACCGGCGAGCGCACCACCGCGACCGAGATCGACGCCGCTCGCGGCGGCGGCCGTGGCCGCGCCGTCACACATGTCCTGCAGGTCGCGCTGCTGGACGAAGGCGTCGCCCGCGGCGATCGACCCGGCGACCGTGAGCAACGCGATCAGGAAGAAGCCGAGGATCAACGGCAAGGTCGAGCCGGCGTCGTCGCGTTTCATGAGACCACTCGGTAGTCGTCGACGTGCACGACGTACTCGCCCACCGTTGTAACGCCTTTCCCTGAAAGGAAGCGCGGGACGCCTGGGATCTCGACGGTTCGAATCACGCATACCGTGAATTGAGCACCCGCAGACAACACCGGTGTCGTCGTTGCTGATCCCGTGCACGATGCACCTGCCGGCACGTACCGCACGTCGACATCGTCGGACAGGCCCTGGTCATGTAGGGCGATACGCACAGCGGCACGTGCTCGGGGCAGGGCTTGCGCGGCGTGGTCAGCCGTCGCGAACGCGCGGCCGGCCTCACGTGCGGCTTGCGACACCGCAAGTTCGCTGCGTTGCACGGTCGCGACCGACACGATCAGGTAGACCAACGGCACCATCACGATGACCGCGACGAAGATGAACTCGATGAGCGCAGACCCACCGTCGTCCTCGGCGCGGTTCACGGGGTCTCCTTCAACGCCGACGAGCGCAGGTCGATGCGCAGCGGAATGTCGACGGGCGCGAGCAACGCCTTGACCGTGCCTGTGCACCGCACGGTTGTCACCGGCAGTCGCGTCTGCGCGTCGACACCAGGCGCGCTCGTGCACGTGATGTCGGACGCGCCGAGCCCGTCCCTGATCAACTGCTCGGCGCGTGCTGCGCCGGCGCCGGAGGGCACTCCGGCTGCTGCGGCGTAGCGCGCAGCGTCGGCGGCGCTGGCCGCGACGATGTTGCGCGCGTAGAAGTACACCGCCACCTGCAGCACGCCGAACAGCAAGAAGATCAGCAACACCGAGATGAGAACGAACTCGACGACGGCCGCCCCGTCGTCGCGCTCCCGAGCCATCTACTTGCTGCCGGAGACCGAATCGATCGCGCTGGTGATCGCGCTCTTTATCTGCGGCTCGAACACCGCGAGGATCGCCACGACCAAGATCGCCGACATCACGGTGACCATCACCCAACCGGGCACGTCACCCCGGTCACGGTCGTCGCGCACTCGCTCGATCAGCGCGGCAAACCACATCGTCAGAAACTGCATTGCTTCTCCCTCATGTGTTGTGTGACTAGTGGGCCAGCGACGTAAGCGTCAGCAGGCCCGGATAGAGCGCGAAGAGCACGGTGACCGGCAAGATCAGGAACACCACCGGCAACATCATCGAGATCTCCTTGCGGCCGCCGGCTTCCAGCAGCGCGCGCTTGCCGATTTCGCGTACGTCGACTGCTTGGGCACGGAGCACGTCCGCGAGCGGTGTACCGCGCTCCAGCCCGACGACGATGCCTTGGATGAAGCGGGCGAACGGCTCGAGCGTCGTCCGCTCGGCGACACCCGTGAGCGCGGTTGTCAGCGGAACGCCCGTGCGCGACTGCGCGATCGCGATGTCGAGGTCACGAGCAAGCTCCCCGCCGGTCAGCCTGCACACCCGGCGCAGCGCATCCGGCGCGGCCTCACCGGCAACGACTGCCAACGCGAGCAGGTCTGCGAAGACAGGGAATTCGGCGAGCATCACGGCCTCGCGGCGTTCGAGTTGTCGGGTCAGATACCAGTCGCGGCCCAGCACTCCGCCGACGAGCCCTGCCAGCGCGATCGCAGCGACCAGGACGGGATCGACGCCGCCGCGTGCCCAGCCGCCGAATCCGACGACCAGACCGCTGACCAACATCGCGGCAACGCCCCAGACGACCTGTTCGATGCGGAAGTCCTCGACCGTCAACCGGCTGCCGAGACCGTTGAGTCGACGCCGCACTGAGGTCGCGCCGCCGACCGCCTTGTCAACGACGCCGACAAGCTCGCCGAGTACCGGTCCGAAGATCCGACGGGCGACGACGAACGGCGTTGCAGTTGCGGACGGCTGTGCCAGCAAGCGCGACGGACGCGGCGTGTCACCGAGATACGGCGCGACTCGGTCGACGAGCCGGATCGGCCGCAACGGCGGAGCCGCACGAACGGCAATGATCACGCCCAACGCAGCAAGTGCACCGAGGATCGACCCGAGCAGCCAGAGCGTCACAGCAGCACCCGTTGATCTTCAGGGAGCCTGCCGATTTGCAGCATGACGCGATAGGCGACCACGCAAACCGAGGCGCCGATCGCGAGCAAGATCGTGCCGCCCGGTGAGTCGTAGGCCTGCAACGTCTGCGACTGCGAACCCAACAGCAGCAGGACGAGCCACGGTGCGGCGACGGCGAGCCGCGCGGCATTCACGATCCAGCCCTGGCGAGTCTCCAGCTCCGACCGCGTGCGGGCATCAGAGCGGAGCAGCTCCGACAGCGTCCGCAGCACCGTTCCGAGATCGCTACCACCCACCTCGCGTGCGACGCGCACGGTCTCGCAGATGCGGTCGCCGACCGGATCGGCGAGATCGTCCTTCAACCGGTCGAGGCAGTCGCCGAATCGACCGGTCGCGCGGTAGGCCGTCCCGAACCGCGAGAAGGCCGGGCGTAGTTCAGCGGGACCGCGCTCGCCCAAAGCAGAGAGCCCTTCTGGCAAGGACATTCCGGCCCGGACGGCCGATGCCAGGTTGTCGACGGCCTCAGGCCACAACTCGCGTAACGCGAGCAGACGGCGCCGGCGCAGGCGATGCAACACCACCATCGGCACGAAGAAGGCGAACACGCCGAAGAAGACGGCAACAACGACGGTCGCCGTCAGCACCAGCACGATTCCGGCTGCGAGGAGCGCGCACAGAACCTGCGCACCGAGTA
The DNA here is from genome assembly GCA_963708645.1 of uncultured Actinomycetota bacterium. Taxonomy (GTDB): domain Bacteria; phylum Actinomycetota; class Actinomycetes; order Mycobacteriales; family Jatrophihabitantaceae; genus RYN-133. The sequence continues at coordinate 81,982 of CAVPTA010000008.1, forward strand.
ACTGCGCGGGGCCGACGCCCTCGACCCCGGCTTGCCGCAGCAGGTCGACACGCGCTGCCGCGAGCCGCTTCTCCTGCCGGCGCGGTGCGCGCGGACCGCTGCGCCAGATCAGCAACGCTCCCAGCCCGAGCAGCAGCCCGACAAGCGCGCCCACGTCAGGCCTCTCGCAGTCGGTGACCGAGCGTCTGCACCAGATCGACGCCGGCTGCCTCGTACCGCTCGGGGTGCGGCGGGTATCCGTCGCCGCGTTCGAGCCGCCCGCGCCGTGTCGTGAACAGTTCGGTGGTCTCGATGACGTCGCCCTCGACGCGTCCGGTCACGCCGACGATCTCGCGCACCCGCCGCTGCCCGCTCGCGTCCATCCCCAGATGCACCACGATGTCGACCGACGAGGCGACGGTCGGAACGACGAACGACGCCGACACGTTCTCGCCTGCGAGCAACGGCAGCGTGCACATCTTGATCAACGCCTCACGGGCGGAGTTCGCATGCAACGTGCACATGCCAGGCAGACCGCTGTTCAAAGCCACGAGCAGATCGAGGCATTCCTCCTGGCGCACCTCGCCGACGATTAAGCGCGACGGACGCATCCGCAGCGCCTCTTTCACCAGCCGCCGCAACGGAATCTCGCCCGTACCCTCGAGATTCGGCTGCCGTGTCTGCATCCCAACGACGTCAGGTGCGGCGATCTGCAGTTCGAAAACCTCTTCGACGGTCACGATGCGCTCGCGACCGGGGATCGCTCCGCACAACGCGTTGAGCATGGTCGTTTTCCCCGACTGCGTTCCCCCGGCGACCAGCACGTTCAGGCCGGAAACGACAGACGCTTCGAGGAAACGCGCCGCTTGATCGGTGATCGACCCGACGCCGATCAGCTCGTCCAGCGAATGGAATCCGAGCACGAACTTTCGGATGTTGACCGCCATGTGACGACGCGTGATCGAGGGAATCACGACGTGCAGCCGCGAGCCGTCGGGCAGGTTCGCATCGACGAAGGGCGTGCTCAAGTCGATGCGACGTCCGCTGGTACGCAGCATCCGCTCGACGAGCTCGGCGACCTCGTCGCTGGTCAGGATCAAGGTCGTGAGTTCGCTGCGTCCACGCCTCGCGACGAACACGCGGCCCGGTTCATTGATCCAGATCTCTTCGATCCCGGCGTCATCAAGCAGCGGTTGCAGCGGCCCGAACCCGGCGATCGCGTCGTGGATCGCGCGTGCCACGCCATCGCGATCGCTGATCGGCGGCAGCTGGGAAGTCGTGACCCGATCGACGTAATCGCCGATCGCTTCATCGATCAATGTGGCGACGGCGCCGGGCTCGACTGCGGGATCGAGCGCGCGGCGGCGCACGAGTTCGCGTACCTCGCCCTCGAGGATCGCTCGCGCCGTCAGCATCCAACCCCTCCCTCGTGTCCGATTTGTCCCGTCTGCCGGGCAGCGTAAGCCCGCCTCTTGGGAAATGCACAGTCGAATTCGCGAGGTTGTGGACGACGGTCACCGGAGGTCGTACCTCACGCCACATCAGCACGCACCCGCCCCAGCAGCGGTGGCCGCGTCCGGCCGGGTCGGCGAGCACCGGCAGACCTCAGCTGCTGAGCAAGGAGCGTGCTTGCGGCGGCGTACTACGGACGTAGGACGCCTGGACGAGACATCCCCCGTCGGTCAGAGCTGGCCGGGGTAGAACCCGTGCCGCGCCAGCGGCGCAACGAGCGAGCGCTCCTCGTAGGCGAAGTGCGACAGCAGCGTCTCGGCGAGCGTGTCGACGGCGGCCTCGACCGCGCTCAGGTCGTCGGGCGTGGTTGCCAGCCGGACGAGCGCCGAGTCGACGCTGCCGATGACGCCATGAATGATCTCGTGCTCGCGGTGCAGCTGGTCGAGCACCGGCGCGAGCGCAGGCTCGGCGCGACGTAGATGCGGGAAGATCTGCCCGCTCTCCAGCTCGTGGTGCTGGGTCAGCTGCAGGCAGTACTGCTGGCAGATCCCGCCGAAGGTCCAGTTGTTGGCGAGCAGCGCGATCCGCTGCAGCTCGCCACGGGCACCGCCGGCCGACAGCTGCCCGGAGCGCACTTGGTCGAGCACGTCACGCACTTGGTCGAGCTCGCGGCGGAGCATGTTGTGCACCTCGACCAGGTGCTCACCGACGCGGCGGCCCAGCGCCGACACCGCATCGTCGTCGACATCCAGCGCCTTCGGGCGCACCTCATCCGACAGCGCTGGATCGACCACGTCCACCAGCATGCCAACCGGCGGCGGACGTAAGCGTGGGGGCCCGACGCGGCCGGGTTCGTAGTGCGTAACGTCCAACAACGTGCCCACGTTCGCCGAACGCATCGACGCGATCACGCTCGATCAGCTGCGCACACAACGCACGGTGAAGTGGACGGCCTCGCAACAACCCGATGGCATCGGCGCCTTCGTGGCCGAGATGGACTTCGGCATCGCCCCGGTCGTCACAGAGGCGCTCGAACGATTCGTGGCCGAGCAGAACTTCGGCTACCTCGCGCAGCCGCTCGCGGACGAACTCGCCGACGCGTGCGCGAACTGGCAACGCGATCACTACGGCTGGGACGTGCCACCTGCCGCCGTGCATCCGCTCGCGGACGTGGTCAAGGGCCTCGAGCTCGCGATGACCAACTTCTCGCGGCCCGGTGCTCCGATCATCTTGCCGACGCCGGCATACATGCCGTTCCTCATCGTGCCGCGCATCTTCGGGCGCGACATCATCGAAGTGCCGATGCGCAACGACGCGGGTCGTTACACGTTCGACCTCGACGGCATCGACGCCGCTTACCGCGCGGGCGGCGACCTGCTCGTACTGTGCAACCCGTACAACCCGCTCGGCCGCGTGTTCGATCGCGCAGAGCTCACCGCGATCACCGAGGTCGTCGACCATCACGGTGGACGGGTGTTCGCCGACGAGATCCACGCGCCGATCGTCTATCCCGGTTCGCAGCACGTCCCCTACGCGTCGACGTCCGACACCGCGGCCGGCCACACGATCACCGCGACGTCGGCGTCGAAGGGATGGAACCTGCCCGGCCTCAAGTGCGCGCAGATCATCCTGAGCAACGATGCCGATCGCGCTGCCTGGACCGACATCGGTCACTGGGCCTCGCACGGGGCGAGCAACCCCGGCGTCGTCGCGAACACCGTCGCCTATCGCGACGGCGAGTCGTGGCTGGCTGAGGTGCTCGACTATCTCGACGGCAGCCGCAGGCTGCTCGCCGACTTGCTGCACGAGCACCTGCCGCACGTGCGCTACCGCCCGCCGGACGGCACCTATCTCGCCTGGCTCGATTTCCGCGACCACGACCTGCCGCAAAGCCCCGGCCAGTTCGTCACCGAACAGGCGAAGGTCGTCGTCATCGACGGACCCGAATGCGGCACCGGCGGCGCCGGTTTCCTGCGGCTGAACTTCGCGACGCCACGTCCGGTGCTCACCGAGATCGTGCAGCGCATCGCCGGCACTATCGGCTAGCTGAAGAGTGCTTCATCTGGTGAAGAGCGGGTGCTGGAACCCTAACGCCTCGCATGGTTGGCGCAGGCGTCCTACGTCAGCACGACAACCAGCACTCGAAGGAGGCCCGCGGCGGACCCGGCGGGCCACCTGTAAACACGCCGACGCGCAACTGGAGTTTGACGTCGCGTTGACCGAGTGTCGATCGAGCCGAGTGGGTTCAGGCCCCGAGGTCGGCCTGCAGACGGAAGCGTTCGTCGGCGGACATGCCGCCCCACACGCCGTAGGGCTCGTGGCTTGTCAGCGCGGATTTCAAGCACTCTTCGATCACCGGGCACCGTGCGCACACGGCCTTGGCCTTCATCTCGCGACGTCGCACGGACGCGCCGCGCTCGTTGTCGGCTTGGTAGAACAGCGAGGTGTCGAGGCCGGCGCAGGCGGCATCGAGCTGCCACTCCCAGGCGAAGATTCGCCTGGCCGGGTAGTCGAATGGGGAAGTGATCATGATCCCTCTCGAACGCTCGATCCGTGGGTTGACGTCGAACGGCACAGCTGTGCCCGTGCCTGTCTGCCCCCGCAGCGCAAGGAGTGGATTTGCGCCGATCTGATACCGGTTGATACCGGACACAGAGCCGACCTCGATCCCTTCCATGACAGATAATATCCGTGTTAGTTTTACCGGTCAAGACCGGTTCACAGGGAAGATCGGCGGGAATGTCCCCCGCATAAGCGCTCAGTCCGATCTCAGTCGATTCGGACGTCTACGGACCCCAAAACGTCAAATTCTGCGCAGAACTCATCGCCTGACTGCATCGGCACCGCGGCATGCAACGCGCCGGTCATCACGAGGTGTCCGGGCTCGAGCGCGATGCCGTTCTCGCCGAGGACGTTTGCCAGCCAGGCCACGACGGCCAGCGGGTCACCGAGAGCGGCGGCGCCCGTGCCCCGGTCGATGACCTCGCCGTTGCGCGAGAGCGTCATCGCGAATTCGCGCGGATCGAGGTCGTCCAGCGCGACGAGGTCGGACGAGATCGCGACCGCCCCGTTGCTCGCCAGATCAGCCACCGTGTCGGCGAGTTTGATGCGCCAGTCGACGAAGCGTGAGTCGACGATCTCCATCGAGGCGCCGATCGACTCGACCGCGGCGCGCGCGGCCTCGAGGGTCACGCCGGGCCCGGCCAGCCGCTCGCGCATGACGAAGACGATCTCGGCCTCGAGCTTCGGCGCGATGAAGGCGTCCAGGGCGACGGCGTCGCCGTTGCGGTAGACCGTCGACGAGAGCACCGGGCCGTAGTCGGGACTGTCGACGCCGATCATCTTCTGCATGGCCTGCGACGTCAGTCCGACCTTGTAGCCGACGATCGAATCGCCGGCGTCCAGGATCATCCGCGTGAGCGCCGCCTGCACGGCGTAGCCGTCGGCCATGCCCAACGTCGGGTCGGCGTCGGTGAACGGTTCGATCGGACGCCGATCACGGCGCGCCTCGAACAGCGCCCGGGCCTTGCCTTCGACATCGGTGATGCGCATCGCTGCTCCTCTTGTTGCGCCGTGCGCGCCACGCGCGGTAAGAAGTGAAACACGTTCTACTTTGCCATGGGAGGCAAGGATGACCCTGGCCGCCATCATCGGACCCGGCAACATCGGGACCGATCTTCTCGCGAAGCTGCGGCGCAGCGACACGATCGAGGTCCACTACGTGGTCGGCGTCGTCGAGTCGGACGGGCTGCGCCGGGCCCGCGAGCTCGGCATCGCCGCCTCGGCCGACGGCCTGGACTGGCTGCTGCAGCAGGATCCGCTGCCCGAGCTGGTGTTCGACGCGACGTCGGCGAAGGCGCACCGCGCCGCCGCGCCCCGGCTGGCCGAGGCCGGGATCACCGCGGTCGATCTCACGCCCGCGGCCGTCGGCCCGCTGGTGTGCCCGCCGGTCAATTTCGGCGAACACGTCGCCGCTTCGAACGTCAACATGATCAGCTGCGGCGCCCAGGCCACCGTCCCGATCGTCCATGCGGTGTCGTCGGTCGTCACCGTTCCCTATGCCGAGATCGTCGCGTCGGTCGCGTCCAAATCGGCCGGGCCCGGCACGCGCGCCAACATCGACGAGTTCACCCACACCACTTCGCGCGCCGTGCGCGAACTCGGCGGCGCGACGCGCGGCAAGGCGATCATCGTGCTCAACCCCGTCGAGCCGCCGATGATCATGCGTGACACGGTCTACTGCGCCATCCCGGCCGACGCCGATCACGACGCGATCACCGAGTCGATCCACCGCCGGGTCGCCGAGGTGCAGCAGTACGTGCCCGGGCTACACGCTGCGCGCCGATCCGCAGTACGACGACCCACGCGAGTCGTGGGACGGGCACGGCCGGGTGGTCGTGTTCCTCGAAGTGCGCGGCGCGGGCGACTACCTGCCCGAGTACGCCGGCAACCTCGACATCATGACCGCCGCCGCGGCGCGCGTCGGCGAACTGGTTGCGTCCTCGAAGGCAGTTGCCTGATGGCCGGCGCTGGTGTTGGAGGCACACAGCGGCCCGTCCGCATCACCGACACGACCCTGCGCGACGGGTCGCACGCGATGAGCCACCAGTTCACCGAGGAGCAGGTGCGCGCGACCGTGCACGCCCTGGACGGTGCAGGCGTGGAGGTCATCGAGTGCAGCCATGGCGACGGCATCGGAGGCTCGTCGTTCAACTACGGCTTCTCGCGCACCGACGAGATGACCCTGATCCGCGCCGCCGCCGAGGAAGCGACACAGGCGAAGATCGCGATCCTGCTGGTACCGGGCATCGGCACGATGGACGATCTGCGCAACGCTCGCGAGGCCGGCGCGTCGGTCGCACGAATCGCGACCCACTGCACCGAGGCGGACGTGTCGGTGCAGCACTTCGGCCTGGCCCGCTCGCTCGGCATGGAGACCGTCGGCTTCTTGATGATGAGCCACCGCACGAGTCCGGCCGAGCTCGCGCGTCAGGCGCGATTCATGGTCGACGCCGGCGCCGAATGCGTCTACGCGGTCGACTCGGCCGGCGCACTCGTGATGGACGAGGCGAAGTCGCGCGTCGAAGCCATGCACGCCGAGATCGGCACCGAGGCGCAGATCGGCTTCCACGGACACCAGAACCTCTCGCTCGGCGTCGCCAACTCCGTCCTCGCGTTCCAGACCGGCGCACGGCAGATCGACGGATCACTGTGCGCGCTCGGCGCAGGCGCGGGCAACTCCCCCACCGAGGTGCTCGCAGCGACCTTCGACCACCTCGGCATCAAGACCGGCGTCGACGTCGGTGGCGTGCTCGACGCCGCCGAGGAGGTCGTGCGTCCGTACCTGCCCCGCTGGCCGAAGGCCGACCGCACCGCGATCGTGCAGGGCTGGGCCGGTGTGTACTCGTCGTTCCTGCTGCACGCCGAACATGCCGCCGAGCGCTACGGCGTTGCCGCGCACGAGATCTTGCAGCGCGCGGGCGAGGCCGGCTACGTCGGCGGCCAGGAGGACATGCTCATCGACATCGCGTTGCAGCTCGCGCAGGAACGCGACCTGGCGGCGACCGGCGCACGCTGATCAGGCACCCTGGACGGGTGAGCGATCGCGAGAGCCCATTGACCCGAGCGTGGAAGCGCGCCAAAGACAGCGCTCCGCGGCAGAAGGCGATCGCGACGACGATTCACGCCGTGCGGCGCACCAAGCCGCGCTCGGCGGCGATCGCGCGTGACGCCCTGATCGCCGAGGCTGCCAAGCACGGTGTCGACGACCTGTCCGAGAAGGAACTCGCGACGATGACCGACGCCGTCACGATGACCGTGCGAGAGGCAGCAACCGGCGCGGCGAGCAAGACCAAATCCCAGGCCAAGACGCTGTGGACGGCGTTGCAGACCTCGAAGCCGGCGTGGCTCGAGCTGCCCGACAACGTCGCGGCGCTGAACCTGCGCCACGACCAGCACCCGGTCGACGTCGAGATCGTGATCGAGGTCCCGAGCGTGGTCGAGCGCCTCACCGCCGACCTCGCCGCCGATGCGGACGGCGTGCGGACGTTCAACGTCTGGCTGGCGATCGACCCGACCACGACGGTGACGGCAGTCTGCGTCGGCAACGAGCGGCTCGGACGGGTGCCGCAGACGCACGCGCCGGTGATCCGCGACGAGCTGCACCAGCGCCGGTTCTGGGTGCCGGCGAAGCTGGTCGATCAGACCGTCACGGTGCGGCTGCCCGATCACGCCTGAGCGACCCTGCGGAGCCGGTCAAGGGCGTAGCTACTCGCCGAAGGCCGTCCCGGCGATCTTGCGGCCGGCGCCGGCCTGCGCCCAGAAGCCGTAAGTACCGCCCTCGAGCAGTTCGCGGCCGGCCTCGGCGAGCGCGCCGAACGCGGCGAACGCGAACGCGCCACCCACCGAGATTCGCGCGACTCCGAGCTGGGCGAGCTCGGCAACCGGCGGAGCGGACGGCAGCGCCAGCACGTTCACCGGGCGATCGACCTCGCCGATGAGCGTGCGCAGTTCGGACGTGTCGATGACCGCGGGCGCGTAGACCACGTCGGCCCCGGCTGCGGCGAAGCTCTGCAGCCGAGCGATCGTGTCAGCGAGATCCACGCGCTCATGCAGGTAGTTCTCGGCCCGCGCGGTGATCACGATCTGGCCCGCCGCTGCTTCGACCGCGGCCGCGATGCGCTCGGCAGCGAGGGCGGCGTCGTAGATCGCACTGCCGCTCCAGTCTTCGATGCTGCACCCGGCCAGCCCGGCGTCGACTGCTGCGCGCACTGTGGCCGTCACCTCGGCGGGGTCGTCGGCGAAGCCGTTCTCGAGGTCGGCCGACACGGGGACCCCGACCGCCGCCGCGATCTGCCCGCCGTGTGTGACGGCCTCATCGCGGCTGACCGTCCCGTCGAGACGACCCAGCGTTGCCGCGAAGCCGCTGCTGGTCGTGGCCAGTGCGCGGAACCCCAGCGAGGTCAGCACGCGGGCCGACCCGACGTCCCACGGATTCGGGATCAGGAGTGGATCGCCCGGGACGTGCAACGCGCGGAATCGATCGGCAAGTTCACCCATGCCGCCAACGTAGGCATTGACACCGACAGCGTTCCTCGTATACAACAATATCGTTGATAAACGGATTGGTTGATTATGACGGACATGGATGAGCGGCTCGACCGGGCGTTCGGCGCCCTCGGCGATCCCGTGCGGCGGGCGTTGATCGCCCGGTTGTCGCGCGGGCCGGCGACGGTGAACGAGCTCGCCGAGCCGTTCGAGATCACCCTGCAGGCGATCTCGCGACACGTGCAGGTGCTGGAGGTGGCCGGGCTGATCACCCGCAGCCGCAACGGCCAGCAACGCCCGTGCCACCTCGACGCCGCCGCGCTCGAAGAGTTGACCAGCTGGATCGACACCTACCGGCTGCGCGTCGAAGAGTCCTACCGGCGCCTCGACGCGCTGCTCGAATCCACCGAGGAGAAGGCATGAACAGCACGCAGCATCCGACGAGCATCACCGCCACCCCGGGAACGCCGTTCCTCGAAGTGGTCCGCGAATTCGACGCGCCGCCCGACCGGGTGTGGCACGCAGCGACCGATCCCGACCTCGTCGTCCAGTGGCTCGGCCCGTACCGGAACGAGATGCGGCTCGAGGCCTGGGACGTGCGACCTGGGGGCAGCTACCACTACGTCCACGTCACTCCGGACGGGCGCGAGGAACACTTCCACGGCGTCTACCACCAGGTGATCGAGAACGAACTGGCCATCCAGACCTTCGAGTGGGCCGGCGCACCGAACCAGGTGGCCATCGAGTCGGTGCGCTACGAAGACCTCGGCGGCCGCACCCGGATGACGACGCGATCGGTGTTCCCGAGCGTCGAGGCGCTCGAAATGGCGGTGCAGAACGGGATGGAGCACGGCATCCGCGAGTCGATGGAACGCCTCGAGGCGCTCGTCATCCCCGCAACCTAACCGGTGTTCGCACCCGACCGCTCGGACGGTGCCGCGACACCGCACGGCCGCATCGGCGGCGCGCCCGGCTCGCAATGGGTCCCCGGCAGCGGGGCCTTCTCGCCACGATCGAGCACCGCGTCGTCGATGACGAACCACGACAGCAGGCCGCCGAGCGCGCACAACACCGCCGCGATCAGCACAGCGTGGTGGAAGCCGGTGGCGAGCCTGCTCGGGTCGGCGTAGGCGGCCGAATCGATTCCCGCCACCCCCGGCAGCACTGCGACAGCGAGTAGGCCTGCCGTGCGCGCGACGTCGTTGTTGACGGCCGACGCGACGCCGACCTCGTGTGCCGGTGCGGCAGCCAGGACTGTCGCGGTCAACGGCGCCACGGTCAACGACAGCCCGAGACCGAAGATGACGACCGCCGGGAGCACGTCGACAAGGTAGGTGGACGAGGCGCCGATGCGGGCGAACAACGCCATCCCGCAGGCCGCGACGATCGGCCCGATCGTCATCGGCCGGCGCGGGCCGATGCCTTGGGCGAGCCGTCCCATGCGCGCCGACAGCAACAACATCACGACCGTCACCGGCAGCAACGCGCTGCCGGCCTGCACCGGCGAGAACCCCGACACGCGCTGCAGCGCGAGCGGCAACAGGAACAGCGCGCCGGCGAGTGCGGCATACACAACGAGCGTCACCATGTTGGCCCCGGTGAACTGCTTGCTGCGGAACAGGCTCAACGGCATCATCGGGTCGCGCACGCGCGCCTCGTTGAACAGGAAGCCGGCGAGAACGGCGATCCCCGCGAGCAGCGCCGCGATCGTCGGCGCTGTCCACCCCTCGCCAGGCCCCTCGGTGAGGGCATAGATGACCAGCGCCAATCCGAGGGCTGCACTCGCTGCGCCGACGATGTCGAGCTTGCCGCTCGCATCGGCGTCGCGGGTCTCCGGCACGTGCCGAGCGGCGACCAACACGACCGCGACCGCGAGCGGGAGGTTGATCAAGAACGCCAGCCGCCATCCCCACGGCGCCACTCCGACCAGCACGCCGCCGAGCACCGGGCCGATCGCCGAGGCCACACCGCCGAGGCCGGACCACGCGCCGACCGCTTCAGCGCGATCGTCCGGACGGAACACCGCCTCGAGGATTGCGAGCGATCCGGGCGTGAGCAGCGCGGCGCCGATCCCCTGCAACGCGCGCGTCGCGATCAGGATGTCGGCATTGGGCGCCAGGGCACAGCCGGCGGACGCGACGGCGAACCAGATCGTTCCGATGACGAAGATGCGCCGCCGGCCGAGCCGATCGCCGAGGCTGCCGCCGAGCAGCAGCAGGCCGGCCAGTGTGAGCGTGTACGCGTTGACGGTCCACTGCAGGCTGGTCAGGCCCGTGTTGAGGTCGACGCCGATGCGCGGAAGCGCCACGTTGACCACGGTGCCGTCGAGTTGCGCCATGCCGCTGCCGAGCACGGTGGCCAGCAAGACCCACCGTCCCTGGGTCGACTTGAACACGACGCCGCGATCCAGGGACGGTTGCACTCGTCCCACGGTAGTTTCGAAGGTCAAACTCCCGAAAGGCCCGTCGATGGCAGCACCGGACATCTCTGTCCAGGACAACCCCGAACGAGCGCGATACGAGGTGTTCGTCGACGGCGACCTGGCCGGGTACAGCGCATACCGCGATGTCCGCGGCAGGCGCGTGTTCACGCACACGACGATCGATCCCGACTACGAGGGACACGGCGTCGGCAGTGCTCTTGCGCGTGCAGCACTCGACGACGTGCGCACGCGGTCTTTGCCGATCGTGGCGCGGTGCCCCTTCATCGCCGGTTACATCGACCGGCATCCCGAGTACGCGGATCTGGTCGAGAAGTAGGCGATCGCCTCTGGGACCGGAGGAGCCGCCGGACCTCTGACCTGCCCCCCGCGAAGCCAGCGGCCCGGCGGCCGTCTCGGTGCGCGCGTGCGCGCGGTTGGAAGTCGCCCGACGGGCCTGGTGCTAGAGGACAGCGAGCTGTCGTGATCGAAAGACTACGGTCCTGCGGGTCGGTCTGACGACTGTGGCGAGAATTGCCCGGCGGTACCGACTGATTCTCGACAATTGCCGCGAACAATCGGTGAACGCGGACAATCTGCGCCGCTCACCCAGTCGGTAGGTTCGGGTCATGTCCGACTCGTGCGACGTTGTCATTGTCGGTGCCGGCCTGACCGGGCTGGTTGCCGCACGGGTGCTGTGCGGTGCCGGACTCGAGGTCGTCCTGCTGGAGGCCGACGAGCAACCGGGCGGACGGGTGCGCACGGATCGGGTTGACGGGCTGCTGCTCGACCGCGGGTTCCAACTCCTCAACCCGAGCTACCCGCAGGCAGGTCGCAACTTCGACCTGCGATCGCTGCGACTGCGCACCTTCGGCGCCGGTGCCATCGTCGCGCACGGCACGCGGCGCTACCCGCTCGTCGACCCGCGCCGCTCGCCGCGCGACGTGCTCAGCGCGGTGCAACTGCCGGTCGGGACGCTGCGCGAGAAGCTTGCGTTCGCGCGCTGGGCGATCGAGGTGGGATTCGGATCGGCGGCGCGCATCAAGGCCGGCACCGACACCTCCTTGGCCGACGCGTTGCAGCGCCGTGGCCTGCACGGCGCGTTCACCGACGGGGTGGTGCGCACGTTCCTGGCCGGCGTGCTCGGCGAGGACGAGCTGCGCACCTCGCGCCAGCTGGCCGATCTGCTCGTCCGGTCGTTCGTCCGGGCAACGCCGGCGTTGCCCGAGGACGGCATGCAGGCGCTCCCCGACCAGCTGGCCCGGCTGTTGCCCGCCGGCGTGCTGCGCACGTCCGCACCCGTCACGTCGGTCACCGGAAAGCAGGTCGACAGCGCGGCAGGCCGCTTCGATGCGCGTGCAGTGGTGATCGCAACCGATGCGCGCATGGCGGCGCGGCTGCTCGGCGATGCCGAGCCCGCCATGCGATCCCTGACGACCTTCTATCACCTCGCTGTCGACTCACCCGCCGCCCGGCCGATGCTGCACCTCGATGCAGATCGCCGCGGACCCGTGGTCAACACCGCGGTGCTCAGCGATGTCGCACCGTCCTATTCGACGCGGGGTGCGCTCGTGTCGTCCACCACGCTCGGCGCGGACGGATCACCGCAGGCCGAACGCGAAGTGCGCCGCCACGCCGCACTCATCTACGGAGTCGACGCGCGGGCGTGGCAGCACGTGGCCACCTACCCGATCGCCGACGCGCTGCCCGAGACGCCGCCCGGCACCGCGTTGCGCCGGCCGGTCGAGCGCGGCGACGGCCTGTACGTGGCCGGTGACCACCGTGACACCGCCTCGATCCAGGGCGCCCTCGTGTCCGGACGCCGCGTCGCCGCGGCCGTACGCAGCGCCTTCAGCCGGTAGCGCCCTCAGCCAGTGGTGGCGGCGACCCGGGGCGTCTCGTCCGGGACAACTTCGGAGTGCACGTAGCGAGCTCCGCGCAGCATCGACGCGGCCGCGCCGATCAGCGACATGGCGACGGCAGCGGCGAACACGATCACCAGACCGTGGTGGAACGGTTGCGAGATCAGGTCCGGGAAGAACTCACGTCCGGTCAGCGTCGTGCGGTCACCTGCAGGCAGGCTGCTCAACGCGCTGTTGCCGACCAGGGTCTGCACCGGGTTGTAACCGAGGAACGCCGCGAACAGGCTGCCCACCGGCGGCGCGTTCGCAACGGTGTGCGCGATCGCCGGCGCGACATGGTGCGCCGTCAGTCCGCGGAACAGTGTCGTCGGCAGGGTCGCGGCGAGCCCGGCGATCATCAGTGAGAAGAAGATGCCGATCGACAGCGACGATCCTGCGTTGAAGAACGTTCCGCGCATGCCGGACGCTGCTCCGCGCTGCCGCGACGGGACGCTGTTCATGATCGCCGTCGTGTTCGGCGCCGAGAATAGACCCGAGCCGATGCCGTTGAGGACGAGCAGCCCGGCGAAGGCCCAGTAGTCGAAGTCGACCGGCAGCAGCATCAACCCGACGAAGCTGGCGGCGACCATGAGCAGGCCACCAGTGGCGAACGTACGAGCACCGAACCGGTCAGACAGCGCACCAGAGACCGGCCCGGCGACGAGGAACGCGACTGTCAGCGGCAGCAGGTAGATGCCCGCCCACAGCGGGGTCTGTTCGAAGTCGTAACCGTGCAGCGGCAGCCAGATGCCCTGCAGCCAGATGATCAGCATGAACTGCAGGCCGCCGCGCGCGATCGACGCGAGCAGGCCGGCGAGGTTGCCGGCCCAGAACGCGCGAATGCGGAACAACGACATCGCGAACATCGGTTCAGCGACCTTGGTCTCGACGATGCCGAACGCGACGAGAAGAAGCGCGCCGCCGATCAGCCCGGCCAGCACCCACGGGTTCGTCCAGCCCATTGTGTGACCGCCGTAGGGCTGAATCCCGTAGGTGATTGCAGCGAGCACGGCGGTCAGTCCGACGGCGAACAGCAGGTTGCCCCACCAGTCGATGCGAGCGCGGTGTCGTTCGCTGAGCTCGCGCAGACTCAGGTAGGACCAGATCGTCCCGGCGATGCCGATCGGCACCGACACGAAGAACACCGCGCGCCAATCCCATTCGGCGAGCAGTCCGCCGAGGATCAGGCCGATGAACGACCCGGCGATCGCGGCGACCTGGTTGATGCCTAGCGCCATCCCCCGTCGCTCGACGGGGAACGCGTCGGTCAGGATCGCAGTCGAGTTCGCGAACAGCATGGACGCACCGACGCCCTGCACCAGCCGCCACACGATCAGCCACAACGCGCCGCCACTGCCGTGCAATGGATCGAGTGCGAGCGCGATCGAGCCGACCGTGAACACGACGAAGCCTGCGTTGTAGATGCGGACGCGGCCGAACATGTCGCCGAGCCGGCCCAGGGTGACCACCAGCACCGCGGTGATGACGAGGAAGCCCATCAAGGTCCACAGCAGGTAGCCGACGTTGCCCGGCGACAGCGGATCGAGCTGTATGCCTCGGAAGATCGCCGGCAGCGAGATGATCACGATGGACGCGTTCACCGTCGCCATCAGGACGCCGAGTGTGGTGTTCGACAGGGCCACCCACTTGTAGCGCGGGTGTTCGCGGTCGACGGTGAACTTGCGCGGGGTCGTGCTGGAAGTCATGCGGATCCTTCACGCAGATACGTTAGGCAAACTAACTATACGCTCGGACCGGGCTTCTGTCCGCTGCGGTCCGGAGTGGTCAGTTCGGAGGTGGCTGCGGGATGGCGAGGAGCTGCGGGGTGATGACTTGGAAGACGAGGGCGGCGCCGGGCTTGTAGTAGTGGGTGCCGTCCCAGCGGTAGTTCACGTCCGTCGCGATCTTCGGGTTGTTACAGAACGCCGACGGCGGGTGGATCATGAACACGCGCTGCGGGTCCATCGACAGCGCGTCGTGCAGCAGGACGTTGAGGTGTCTGGTTCGCGAGTCGTCGCCGCGTTCGGGGAGCAGGGGCAGGCCGCCGGCGGCGATGGGGCGGTAGCAGGGCACGCCCATCAGGGCGACCTGGGCGCCCTGGTTGATGAGCAGCCGGATGCCGGTGTGCAGCGTCTTGGTCCAGTACGCGTCCCAGGCGGGCGAGCCGAACGTGAGGTTCTTGCCGTCGACGGTCTCGTCGAAGACGTCCCATGCGCCGATCTCGATGACCGCGATCTGCGGGTGGTCACGTTGCGCGTTGGCACGCCACTGCGACTGCCAGCTCCCGCAGTCGGCGCCGAGATCGCGCGTGTAACCGGTGCGGCTGTGGATGACACCGGTCGTCATCCCGCAGCCCTCGACGGTGTCGTCAGAAGTGTGGATGTAGCGGCTCAGGCCATTGGGTTCGTTCAGCAGCAGAGTCATGCCCTGCGAGTCACCGAAGAATCCGACGCGGATCGGCGCGTGGAACGGCGGCTGGGCGGGCGGTGTCGACGACGACGGTGAACTCGTGGCGCCGGACTTGTGATGGTGGTGGCGGTGCGGAGGCGAGGGCGTCGGGTGCGGCTTGAAGTGCACCGTCGGCGTCGCGCTGTTGTCGACCTGGATGCCTGCCGGAGCCGGCGGTGCGGCGACCAGGGTCGCAGTCACCAGCGCGAGTACGCCGACCAGCACCGTGCCGATCGTCGCCGGACGACGCTGCGCGGTCCCGTGGCGGCGATGGCCCTGCGCGAAGGCGATGAAACCGCGCGATCGGATGGGTCGTTCGATGTAGCGGAACGACAGGTCGGACGCGGCGATGATCACCGCAAGCTGGAGCGGGACGACGATCCACGTCGGCCACGTGGTGTCGATGCCGGGGCGCGAAAGCATCAGGATCGGCCAGTGCCACAGATAGATCGCGTACGAGCGCTGACCGACCCACACCAGGGGCCCCCAGCCGAGCAGCCGGGCTGTGATCGTCCCGCGCCGACCGGCCGCATAGATCACTGCGGCGGACGCGAGGCTGATGAACACGTAACCGCCGCGATACAGCCCCGAGCTGTAACGGGTGATCTCGACGACCGACCAGGCGAGCACCAGGAACCCGACCAGGGCGAAGGCGTCGGCAACCGTTCTGCCGCGTTGCGTGTCGCGGGCGACGCCTGACTGGCGTCGCAACGCAACGACGATCGCCACCGTCGCCCCGATCAGCATCGGCGCGATGTGGGTGTCGGTGCCGTAGTAGATCCGCGATGTGTCCTGCCCGACGTGATACATCGAGGCCATCAGCACCAGCGACAGCGCGGCGAGCGCCACGGGGACGGCGAGAACGAGCCAGCGGCGCCGGGTTGCGGCCAGGCAGGCGACCAGGATCAGCGGCCACAGTAGGTAGAACTGCTCCTCGACCGCGAGCGACCACAGGTGCTGCAACAACGAGGGTCGGCTCAACTGGTCGAAGTACGACCGGCCCCAGATGATCTGGGTCCAGTTCGTGCAGTAGGTGAGCGCCGCGATCACATCGCCGCGCAGCTGGTGCAGTTCGTCCCGAGCAAATATCCAGGTGATGAGCGTGACGGAGGCGAGCATGGTGAACAACGCGGGCAGCAGCCGGCGGGCGCGACGCAGGTAGAAGTTCTTGATGTCGATCCGGTTCCGGCTGTGGAACTCGGCCAGCAGGATCGACGTGATCAGGAAGCCGGACAGCACGAAGAAGATGTCGACGCCGAGAAATCCGCCGGTCAGTCCGGTCTCGCTGATGTGGAAGACCACGACCGCGGCGACGGCGAGCGCCCGTACGCCGTCGAGGCCCGCCGCGTAGGCCAGGTGCGCCCGGGCGCCCTTGGTCTCGTCCGGATTCTGTGGCGCGTTCCGTGCGCCGTGGACGGTCGTCGAGCCCCAGCCGTCGGCGTCGGCGTGCCCAGTTACGTGCGAAGACATCGCGCGCGAGTCTAAATCACAAGCACCAGGTCTCCCGGGAGGTGCACATGAGCGTCAAAGGGACGGCGCTTACTGCGCTGAGCGGTACTCGCGCAGCAGGCCGCGGCTGATGATCGTCTTCTGGATCTCGGACGTGCCCTCGCCGATGAGCAGGAACGGCGCCTCGCGCATAAGCCGCTCGATCTCGTACTCCTTGGAGTAGCCGTAGCCACCGTGTATGCGGAACGACTCCTGGGTGACTTCGGCGCAGTATTCGGAGGCGAGCAGTTTCGCCATGCCGGCCTCGACGTCGTTGCGCTCGCCGGCGTCCTTGAGTCGGGCGGCGTTGACCATCATCAGGTGCGCGGCCTCGACCTTGGTCGCCATCTCGGCGAGTTTGAACGCGATCGCCTGGTGATCGGCGATCTGCTTGCCGAAGGTCTTGCGCTGCTGGGCGTATCGAACGGCGAGCTCGAACGCGCGGATCGAGATACCGCAGGCGCGAGCGGCCACGTTGACGCGACCGACCTCGACGCCGTCCATCATCTGGTAGAAGCCGCGGCCGTGGCCTGCGTCGCCGCCCAGCACTGACGAGGACGGCACGTGCACGCCGTCGAGCACCATCTCGGTCGTCTCGACGCCCTTGTAGCCCATCTTCTCGATCTTGCCCGGGATGGTCAGGCCGGGCCGGGTCTCGCCGAAGCCGGGCTCCTTCTCGACAAGGAAGGTCGTCATGTTCTTGTAGACGGAGTCGGCACCGAGATCGTCCTTCACCAACGTCGCGACCACGCCGGCGCGCGCACCGTTGGTCAGCCACATCTTCTGACCGTTCAACACATACTCATCGCCGTCCTTGGTCGCGCGGGACTTGATCGCGCTGACATCCGACCCGCATTCGGGCTCGCTCATCGAGAACGCCCCGCGGATCTCGCCGGTGGCCATCTTCGGCAGGAAGTGCTGCTTCTGCTCGTCCGTGCCGTGCTGGCTGATCATGTACGCGACGATGAAGTGGGTGTTGATGACCCCCGACACCGACATCCAGCCCCGCGCGATCTGCTCCACGACCAGCGCGTAGGTGAGCAGCGACTCCCCCAGCCCCCCGTACTGCTCGTCGATCGTCAGGCCGAACAGGCCCATCTCCTTCATGCCCTCCACGATCGCCTCGGGGAACTCGTCCTTGTGCTCGAGTTCGGTGGCGTACGGCAGGATCTCCTTGTCCACGAAGGACTTCACCGCCGCCAGAATGTCGATCTGGACGTCGGTCAGTCCGGCGGTCTGGGCAAGGCGGGCCATCTGCAGTTCCTCCAGGAATCGGGGCTACCGGGCAGTATCCCCTTCCGGCGAGCCCGGCTGCCACGTGCAGCGGGCCACATCACGTGCGTGATGGACAACTCATGTGAGCCTGACTCGTTGTCCCGGGTATGCCATTGGCTATGACGCGCACCGCATCCGTCCTGCTCGTCACCGGCGCGTTCGTCGCGGCCGCACTCCCCGCGCTGTCGGGCGTTGCACCGGCGGGCGCCACATCGCAGACGGGTGTCGGGACGCCCATCCCGGCCAGTGTGCTGCGGGCCAGCGCCGCGCCCGGCCATCATTGGCGCCCCGACGCCGCCCGGTACGGCGTCGGCAAACTCGCCGACCAGCCGGTGACGATGCATGACGGCAAGGTGTTGCGCGCCGACGTGTACTACCCGACAGCCAACGGCAAGCGCGCGAAAGGCCCGTTCCCGGTTGCGTTGACGCTGACCCCGTACGGCAAGGGCGTGCTCGGCTCGTCCAACAACAGCGCCGGCGGGCAGACCGGGCCGAGCCCGTACCTCGTCCAACGCGGCTTCATCAACGTCGTCGTCGACGTGCGCGGCACGGGTGCCTCGCAGGGGCAGTTCGGCCTGTTCGACCCGCAGCAGGATCGCGACGGCGCGACGCTCGTGCGCTGGGCGGCGCGGCGCGCGAACTCCGATGGCAAGGTCGGCATGTACGGCGCGTCCTACCTCGGTATCGACCAACTGCTGACCGCCGCGGCGCTGCCGAAGGGCAGCCCGCTCAAGGCGATCTTCCCCGTCGTGCCGGGCAACGACCTGTACAAGGACACCGCCACGATGGGCGGTCTCGTCGACATCGAGTTCGACGCGTTCTACCTCGCGCTGACCGGCGGGCTCAACACCGTCGGACCGCTGCTCGAAGGGTTGCAGAATCCGGCGACGTTGGAGGCGAATCTGCCCGCCGAGGTCGATCACCTGAAGGACCTCGCGAACTTCGATGCGAAGTTCACCGCGCAGACGTTGAGCGGCGGCGCCAGCGCCTATGACGGTAGGTACTGGCACGCCCGCAACCCGGTGAACGTGTTGCGCAAAATCGCCGCGAACGGGATCCCCGCCTACATGGTCGGCGGCGAGTACGACCTGTTCCAGCGCGGCGAACCGCTCGACTTCGCCGGACTGCAGAACGCATGGGCCGGACGTCCGGTGACGGCGCCGATGCTGGCGCACCAACGCACCACCGGGCGTTACCAGCTTTTGGACGGGCCGTTCACGCACCTGTCCGGATCGACCGCCGCGCTCAACCCGCTGATGCTCGAGTGGTTCGACACCTGGCTCAAGGGACGCCACACCGGGATGGCGACCACGCCGACGCCGCTGCACTACTTCGACCTCGGCACGAACAAGTACACCGAGCACGCCCGCTACCCGTTCCCGAACGCGCACCCGACCAGGCTGTGGTTCGGCGCGAACAACACGCTCGCCCCGACCCGTCCTGCTGCGGGTTCGACGACGCTGTACTGGACGCCGGTCGGCAGCCCTTGCGGACGTCCGACCGATCAGTGGTCGGCCGGTGCGCCGTCGTTGGCAACCGGGTACGTGCACGCCGGCACGCCGTGCGTCGACGGCGACGACTCGAACGGCCAGGCCGGTCCGTACCGCACGACGTTCACGACCAGGCCACTCGCGAAGCGCGCGACGATCGCCGGACCCATCGATGTCACGGTCAACGCGACATCGACGACCAAGGACACCGAGTGGGTCGCCGAGGTCGAGGACGTCGCGCCGGACGGCACGTCGACACCTCTGACGGAGGGCGCACTGCTCGGATCGCTGCGCCACATCGCGGCTAACGGCACGTGGCGTGCCGGCGGCCAGATCCTGCTGCCGAACCACACGTACGCCAAGCGCGATGCCCGCCCTGTCGTTCCAGGCCGCATGACCCGCTACGACCTCGAGGTGTTTCCGACCTATGCGAGCATCGCGGCGGGTCACAGCATCCGGGTGACGCTCTCGACCGCGGACACTCCGCACCTCGTCCCGACCGTCCCGACATTGGCGAACCTGACCGGCGGGGTCTACCAGGTGCAACTCGGCTCGTCGGCCGTCGAGATCCCGCTCATCCACTGACAGTGGGCAGCTGCATGCTGGGGGCATGAGCGAACCGACTCTGACCGCGACCGCCGGCGGCACCGAACTGCTCAACCCGCTGCTCGCCCAGTGGGACACATCGCTGCAGATGCTGTTCGACCGTCTCGACGGGTTCTGCGATGACGAGTACCGGTGGCAAGCCTCTGCCCGCGCGGCCGATCTCGTCGAGACCGACGGTGTGTTCAAGGCCGAACCTGACGGCGACCAACCAACCCGCACGATCGCATGGACGATGGCCCACCTGGCTCAGATGTGCTGGGTGCGCGCCGACTACACCGACGGCGCCAAGAACTACTCACTGACCTACGGCGCGTTCCCGTCGACCGCGGCGCAGGCGCTGACCGAACTGCGCGCGGCAGCCGACCGCTGGCGCTCGTCGGTCGCCGGCGCTACCGCCGAGCAGGCGGTGCAGGTGGGCTACTCGTCCTACCCGGTCGGGATGGACCCCGACTTACCGTTCGTCGACATCGTCTGGTGGGTCAACCGCGAACTGATCGCTCACGGCTCCGACATCGCCACCGTTCGCGATCTCTATGCCGCGAGAGGACAGCGCTGATGCACCGGATCATGCTTACCGAAGCGGTCATCGACGTCCCCGCCGACGTCCTCGATGCCGAACGCGAGTTCTGGACAGCAGCCGTAAAGGCCACGGCCGAACCCTTCCCGGGCCACGACGAATTCGTGCAGCTCGTCGGCGGTGCAGTGCCGATGCGGTTCGGCTTGCAGCGCATGGGTTCCGGGCCGGCGCGGGTGCACCTCGACATCGCCTCCGACGATGTCGAGGCCGAGGTCGCACGCCTCGAACGGCTCGGTGCGAGCGTCGTCGACCGCCTCGACTCGTGGGTGATCTTGCGCGACCCGGCCGGGCTCGTGTTCTGCGTCGTGCCGGGCGACCCGGACGCTCCCGCGTTCCGGGAGCACGCCCGCGAGGTCGATTAGCCCTCCGGGGGATCGAACTTCGAGGTGCGCTCCATGCCGGCGGCGCGGCCCTTGGCGGAGATGACCAGCGCCATCTTGCGGGAGGCCTCGTCGATCATCTCGTCGCCGAGCATCGCCGAGCCCTTCTTCCCGCCGGCCTCGGACGTGTAGTACTCGTAGGCGTCGAGGATCAACTCGGCGTGGTCGTAGTCGTCCTGCGACGGCGCGTAGACCTCGTTGGCGATCCCGACCTGGTCCGGGTGCAGCACCCACTTGCCGTCGAAGCCGAGCGCAGCGCTGCGTGATGCGACGCGGCGGAAGCCGTCGGCGTCGCGGATCTGCAGGTACGGCCCGTCGATGGCCTGCTTGTTGTTCGCGCGCGCGGCCATGAGGATCGACATCAGGATGTGGTGGTACGCGTCGCCGACGTCGTAACCGGGCGGCTGCTCCCCGACCACGAGCGACTTCATGTTGATCGATGCCATGAAGTCGGCGGGGCCGAAGATGATCGTCTCGACCCGCGGGCTCGCCTTGGCGATCGCGTCGACGGCGATCAACCCCTGGGCGTTCTCGATCTGGGCCTCGATGCCGATGCGGCCGACCTCGAAGCCGTTGGTCTTCTCGATCTGGGTGAGCAGGATGTCCAGCGCGACGACCTGGTCGGCGCTTTGCACCTTCGGCAACATGATGGCGTCGAGGTTCGCGCCGGCGCCCTCGACGACCTCGATGACATCGCGATAGGTCCAGTGCGTCGTCCAGTCGTTGACGCGGACGACGCGGATCTTGTCCCCCCAGCCGCCGTCGTTGAGCGCCGCAACGATGTTCTTGCGAGCCTCCGGTTTCATCAGCGGGGCGCAGGCGTCCTCGAGATCGAGGAACACCTGGTCGGCGTCGAGGCCCTTCGCCTTCTCGAGGAAGCGCGGGTTGCTCCCCGGCACGGCAAGACAGGAACGGCGCGGGCGAAGGGTTTCACTCATCCAGGAAGCATGCCCAGGCTCGCGCGATGACGCCAACCCCGTGTCGGGGGCCTCACACATGCCACGGCGACTAACCTGCTGACGTGACGTTGTTGCGAGGCAGGCGATGAGCACCGCCACGCGCGTGTTCGTTGCGCGCCTGGCCGGCATCGGCGTCTTCGACCCCAGCGGCGACCAGATCGGACGAGTGCGCGACGCCGTCACCGCGCTTCGCGTCGACCGGCAGCCGCCGCGGCTGTTGGGCCTGGTCATCGAGGTGCAGCAACGGCACCGCATCTTCGTGCCGATGGGCCGCGTGACCCGGATCGAACCCGATCAGGTCGTGCTCACTTCAGGCACGGTCAATCATGAAGCGTTTCGAGCGCCGCAGCAACGAGACGCTCGTACTCGCCGAGCTGCTCGACCGCACTGTGACCCTGCGCGACACCGGGCAGCGGGTCGTGATCGTCGACCTCGGCATGGAGCAGAACCGCGTCCGTGACTGGGTGCTCTCGCGGCTGGCGGTCCGCACCACCGCGCCGCGACTGACCCGGCGTCGCGGACAGATGAGCCAGGTCGAGTGGAACGAGGTCGACGGCCTGGCCGTCCCGGAAGCCGACCAGGGCACCGACGCGCTGCTGTCGACGCTTGCCGGCATGCGCGCGGCCGACGTGGCTCACGCCCTGCAGGACATGCCGCGCCAAGCGCCGTCTCGAGGTCGTCCGCGCACTCGACGACGAGCGGTTGGCCGACGTCCTTCAGGAGATGGAGGAGGACGACCAGGTGATCGTCCTGCGCGCCCTCGAGGACGAGCGCGCCGCCGACGTGCTCGAGGCGATGGACGACGACGACGCCGCCGACCTGCTCGGCGAGATGTCCGCTGCCGACCAGCAGCGCCTGCTGGAACTGATGGAGCCCGAGGACGCCGAGCCGGTGCGCCGCTTGATGACCTACGCGGACACCACCGCCGGCGGCATGATGACCTCCGAGCCGGTGATCCTGCTTGCCCGACGCCACAGTCGCCGAAGCGCTCGCCCTGGTGCGAAATCCGGAACTGTCACCGGCGATCGCCGCTCAGGTCTTCGTGGTGCGCGCCCCTCAGGCGACGCCGACCGGCAAGTTCCTCGGCACGGCACACCTGCAGCGGCTGCTGCGCGAACCACCGTCGGCCCTGGTCAGCGGGGTGTGTGAGAAGGACACCGGCGCGCTGCGCCCCGACGTCCCGATCGACCAGGTCACGCGCCATCTCGCCACGTACAACCTCGTCGCGGCCCCCGTCGTCGACGATCGCGATCGCCTGCTGGGCGCCGTCTCGGTCGACGACGTGCTCGACCACCTGCTGCCTGAGGGCTGGCGCGACGTCGATCGGGCCGCGGCTCATGGCTGAGCGCCGCCCTCGCCTCGACCAGCCGAAGGTCGAGCGCGGGCCGAGGCTTCGCTACGACGCCGATGCGTTCGGTCGCCTGACAGAACGCATCGCCCGGTTCCTCGGGACGGGCCGCTATCTTGTCCTGCAGACCGGCGTTATCGCGGTGTGGATCATCATCAACACCGTCCCAGGGTTCCCGCACTTCGACCCTTACCAGTTCCTGTTCCTCACGCTGATCCTCTCCCTGCAGGCGGCCTATTCGGCTCCGCTGATCCTGCTCGCGCAGAACCGGCAGGACGACCGCGATCGCGTGAACCTGGAGGCCGACCGCGACGAGGCGCGACAGGCCAAGGCCGATCTGGAGTACGTCGCCCGCGAACTGGCCTCGATCCGGATGGCTCTGGGCGAGGTCGCCACACGCGACTTCCTGCGCTCCGAACTGTCGCGCATCGAGCAGGTCAAAGAGCGCGCCACCGTCGACGAGTGAGCCCTTTTACCAGCGGAATCTCTGCTCGGCAAGGCTCGAACTTGTGTCACACGTGGAGTAGATAATCGGATCATGAGGCCGAGAGGGCATGAGAACGTCGCGACCGTTCTGGTCGATCCCGACGTGCTCGCCGACTTCGAACTCGACCTCATGTCGCGCGACTTCCGGGTGTGGATCGTCAGCTCTGTCACGACCTTCCCCGACGCCGAGCGACTCGCCTTCCAGGTCCGCCGGTCACTCATCGAGTGGAGCCAGGGCCGCTGGGCCGCAGCAGCCGAGTGGACGCTGGTGTGGATCACGTTCGGCGAGAGCTGGCTCGACGGCGACGAACCGATCCCCTGGCCGGCGCACGCCGCGTTGTGGGACAAGCTCGCCGAGTACGGCACGCAGGTGCGCTACAACGTCGGCCTCGGCGGGGTGCCGCGACTGTCGGTGCCTACCGAAGGTCAGTAACCGGCTGCCGGTCACATTCGATCTGCGCCGACGGTCATAGCTGCAACGACCCCGGAAGGAGCCGACGATGCTCGGACGCAAGGACTTCACCAAGGACGAGGTCTCGAACGGCGAGGCCGCCGTCGAGCGGCAACTGGCCGCCTTCGACTCGGTGCCCGAAGCGGCGCAGGCCGCACTCGAGAAGGCCGAGCACTTCAACGACCTCGCGCTGGCCCTCGACCGGCGTTACGTGCACCGGCTGCGTTCGGTGACCGGCAAGAACGGCACACCGCTCAACGAACTCGAGATGATCGTCGAGTCGCTGCTGAACCACGGTGGGGTGCTGCGCGAGATCAACGTGATCAAGTACCAGCCGGCAGACTCGGTGGTCGGCCTGAAGGCAGGCGACCACATCCGGCTCACGCGGGACGACTTTGCGAGCCTGTCCGCAGGCGTGTTCGACGAGCTGCGCGCGAAGTACTGCTGAGGTCCGAGCTCTTCTCGCGCGGCCGGATCAAGAACGCGAGCACATAGATGATCGCTGCGATGATCAGCAACGCGCGGTAGCCGAACTCGAGCGAGAGATATTCGAGACAGCCGCCGAGGATCGCGCCGAGCAGGTTCGTCCCGAACGCGAGTGGCGCATCGGCCGTCGCGGCGAAGCGGTTCGCGAAGATCACGTTGGCCGAGAAGATCGGCAGCACCGCGATGGCCACGGCGACGATCAGGCGCAGCCACACGTCCAGGCCGAGCAGGAAACTCGACGGCACAACCCACCCCAGTGCCAAGCCGCCGAGCAGCACTGCGTACATCACCGGCGCGGGCGGGGTCCGCACGCGTGCGGTGAGTTCTACCGCGGCCAGCACGGCTATGAGAACGCCGGCGAACACGAAGGCGTTGACGATCCAGGTCGTCCCGAACAGCAACGCGAACCCGGTGACACTCTTCGTCTCGAGCAGCAGGAACGCGACGCCGAGCAGGAACAGGTCGCGGTAGCTCCACATCTGTTTCGCCTGCGCGCGCAGCCGGCGCCCGGCGCCCGGACCGCCGCTGCGCGCGTTGAGCGTGAGCACGAACGCGATCGCCGCGATGCTGACGAGGATGATCATCAACAGCGTGCTGCGATACAGCCCAGGGATGCCGGGGTTGCGCAGGTACACGAACGGCCGGTCGTCCGTCGACGGGGGCGGCGTGTCAGCAGGGCGTTGCCACGTGGTCGATCCGCAGTGCTGATCGGCCACCGTCCGTCCCGCCGTCAGCACCGCCAGCGCCGTCACGTTCGGCACCGCGTACACGCACGGCGCGTGCCCGAACGCGTCCGCGAGGGTGCCGGCGAGACGGTCGACGATCCACTGCTCGCGGTAGTAGTTGTACATCGCGAATGCACCGTCGGGCGCGAGGTGATCGCGCGCGGCCTGTGCGGCCTGCAACGTGAACAGATAGCTCTCGAGCCGTAGCGAACTCGCGCCGGACACGAGCGTCAGCGAGTCGGGTAACGCGAACAGGATCAGGTCGTACTTCTGATCGGTCTGTTGCAGGAACGCACGGCCGTCGTTGATGTGCACGCTGACCCGCGGGTCTTGATAGGCATGATCGGGATCGTGCTGTGCGCCGAAGCGTTGCAGCGTCGGGTCGATCTCGACCGCGTCGACGTGCGTCGCACCCTGGGCCAGCGCGATGGCGACATCGGTGCCCGTCCCGGCGCCGACGATCAACACCCGTCCCGGCTTGCGTTTGATCACGGTGTACGGCTCGAGGTAGTACGGCTCGTCGGCGATGCGGGTCGCCACCGACGTGAGTTGCTGGTGCGGGACGCCGTTGACCGACACCGTCCATGCGGTACCGCCGCGTCCGTCGTCGCCGCTGGTCGTCGAGACCTCGTAGTAGGGCGACCAGAAGTCGCCCTTGTCGTGGCGCAGCGGATACAGGAACAGGACGGTCAGCGCGACAGCCAGTGACACGGTCACACCGACCGCCTTGCGGCCCAGCAGTACGACGAACAGCACCGCGACGATGCCGAACCACACCAGCGGTGGCGAATAGATCATCGACAACAACGTGAACGACGCGATGCCTGCGAGGCTGCCGAGCAGGTCGAGGCGGTACGACTCGAGCCGCTCCAGTTTCCGGAAGCACCCGCCGACGATCTCGGCCGGACCGGCGGTGATCGCTGCGACCGACAAGAACACGCCGGGGAGGACGACCCAGATCGGCGGTCCCGAGGTGCCGATGTTGGTGAAGAACACGACCTGCGTCGATTCGCGATCGACGGTGACCGGGTACGCGCTCACGAAACCGATCAGGCCGAGCAGCACGACCAGCGAGTAGTACGGCTGCGGACGGTCGGGCAGATCCTCGCGGGACGCGCGCAGGAAGCCCAGGCCGACGCCGAGGAACGAGCCCAGCAACACGAAGTTCGAGAAGTACGCGAGGTGGACGAGGTTGGCGCCCAGCCACCGGATCAGGCACAACTCGATGAAGAGCATGAGCGCACTGCCGAGTACGAGCCGAACTCGATCCTCCACGAGTCGTGAGTCTGCCCTAGGGCGGTTTATGCGAGACGAAGCAGCGCCGCCGTCACGGCAGCCACAATGACAATGACGAGAAACGGCGCACGCCGCCACACCGCGATCGCGCCGACGCCGAACCCGGCCAGGCGCGGCCAGTCGATGTCGTAGTGCCGCCCGCTCGCCACGGCCTCGACGACGACGAGCGCCGCGAGCAGTGCGACGGGTACCAACTCGACCAGGCGGCGGGTGCGTCCGTGCTCGAGCACGCGCGCGGGAACGAGGAAGCCGGCGAGCTTGAGCAGGTAGCAGCCGACCACCGTCCCGATCACGATGGTCCAGATCACCGCAACGCTCCGGCGAGCAGCAGCGCGGCGGTTGCCGCGAGGACGGGTACGCCGGGCGGCGTGATCGGGATGAGCGCGGCGGCGATGACCGCGCCGCCGAGCGCCACCCGGCGCTCGATGCGTCCCTCGCGCAGGCGTGGTGCGAGCAGGGCGAGGAAGGCCGCCGGGACGACCGCGTCGAGCCCGAACCGGGCGGGATCGCCGAACGCGCTGGCGCCGGCCGCGCCGAGCAGCGTGGCGAGGTTCCAGACGACGAACACCGAGCCGAACGTCCACCAGAACGCGGTCCGCGACAGTGCGGGCTCGCTCTGCCCGATCGCCATGGCGGTCGACTCGTCGATCGTCCCGTGCGCGGCGAGCAGACGGCGCAGCCCGCGCACCTGCAGCATCGGGGCGAGCCGCATCGCGTACAGCGCGTTGCGGCTGCCGAGCAGCAGCCCGCTGCCGAGTGCGGCGGCAACTCCCCCGCCACCGGCGATCACGCCGACCACGGCGAACTGGGTGCCGCCGGTGAACGCCAGCAGCGAGAGCAGGCACGACTGCAGCGTCGACAGCCCGGCCGCGACCGATGCTGCGCCGAACGCCGCACCGTAGGTGCCGACCGCGATCCCGACCCCGATGCAGTTGCGGATGACCGAACGGCGGGCGGACGCGCTCACTCGGGCGCGGTGTCGAGGCGCGACAACAGTGCGCCCAGCGTGCGCAGCTCGTCGTCGTCGAAGTGCGCGAGCCAGTGGCGCTGCACGCCCGCGAGGTGTGCCGGCACGGCATTGCGCAGGCGGCGCAGGCCGGCCGGTTGCAGCACGGTGAACGTGCCGCGCGCGTCGTCCGGCGACGGTTCGCGGCGCACGTAGCCGGCCTTCTCGATCCGGTCGACGAGCCGGGTCAGGCCCGACCGCGACAACATCACGGTGTCGGCGAGCTCTGCCATGCGCAGTTTGCGCTCCGGTGCCTGCGCGAGCGTCGAGCAGCACGTCGTACCACGCCAACGGCAATGCCTCGTCACGGTCGAGTTCTCGCTCGAGTTCGCGCAGGACGACGGCGTGGGCGCGCAGGAAGCTGCGCCACACGGCCACGCGCCAGTCTCCGGGGTCAGGCGCGGGCGTCACGTCCGTCACGTCCGTCATGCAGTCAGATCGTAGGTGCTGCCCGGTACGTACCATCGGCGTCGTGCCCGTGCTCGAAGAATCTGCTGTCCGCGCCGCCCTGGCGACCGTCGACGACCCGGAGATCCGCAAACCGATCACCGAGCTGAACATGGTCGAGTCGGTGGCGATTGACGGCGGCCGGTGCGGTGTCGGTGCGGGTGCTGCTGACAGTGGCCGGGTGCCCGATGAAGGCCGAGCTGACCCGGCGCGTGACCGATGCGGTGTCGCAGGTCGAGGGCGTGAACTCGGTCGACGTCACGCTGGGCGTGATGAGCGACGAGCAGCGCACGCAGTTGCGCCAGCAGCTGCGCGGCGACGCCCCCGCGAACGAGATCCCGTTCGCCCAGCCTGGGTCGCGCACCCGGGTGTACGCGGTGGCGTCCGGCAAGGGCGGGGTCGGGAAGTCGTCCGTGACGGTGAACCTGGCCGTGGCACTGGCCGCACGCGGACTGTCGGTCGGCGTGCTCGACGCCGACATCTACGGCTTCTCGGTGCCGCGCATGCTCGGCGTGACCGGCAAACCGACCCAGGTCGACCAGATGATCATGCCGCCGGTCGCGCACGACGTGAAGGTCATCTCGATCGGAATGTTCACCCCCGGCAACACCGCCGTGGTGTGGCGCGGGCCGATGCTGCACCGGGCGCTGCAGCAGTTCCTGGCCGACGTGTTCTGGGGCGACCTGGACGTGCTGCTCATGGATCTGCCGCCCGGCACCGGCGACATCGCGATCTCGCTGGCCCAGCTCGTCCCGTCGGCCGAACTGCTGGTCGTGACGACGCCGCAGGTCGCCGCCCGCGAGGTCGCCGAGCGGGCCGGATCGATCGCGCTGCAGACGCACCAGCAGATCGTCGGCGTGGTCGAGAACATGAGCTGGCTCGATCTGCCCGACGGCTCGCGCATGGACCTGTTCGGCTCCGGCGGCGGTCAGGCCGTCGCCGAGTCGCTGTCGACCTCGACCGGGACGGCGGTGCCGCTGCTCGGTCAGATCCCGATCGACCAGCACGTGCGCGAAGGCGGTGACGAGGGCGCTCCGGTCGTCCTGCAGCACCCGTCCTCAGCGGCGGCGATCGCGCTGAGCGAGGTTGCCGACCGGCTGGCCAAGCGCCAGACCAGCCTGATCGGCCGCTCGCTCGGTCTCACTCCCACCGCGAGATGATCTTGCAGCTTCGTAGGCCATAGGGCGCAAAGCTGCAAGATCATCGGTGGTTGTCCACAGATGTTGTCGCCGATCCCCGTAACGGGGTGCGTCCGTCGAGCCTGGACGGGTGCCTGCTGACAAGTCCGATCCAACGGCGCTGCCGCGCGTCCTAACCCGTCGCGACGCCGTACGGGCCGGCTTCAGCGACCAGGCGATCCGGCATCGGGTGCGGACAGGACGTTGGACGCGGATCCTTCCGCACACGTATCTGACCGGTGACACGCTGACGTGGGCCGACCGGCTCCGGGCCGCCGTCGCCTTTGCGGGCCCTGGCGCGCTGCTCAGCGGTTCGGCGGCCCTGTGCGATCGCGGCCTGGTGTCGGTGCGACGTCCGGATCGCGCATCCTCGTCCTCGCGCCGGCAGGAGGCGGCCCTCACTCCACAGACTGGCTGCGCGTACGCCGCTCCGACCGTCCGGTCGAGCGCGCCCTGTTGCCCGGGCCACCTCGCGCGGCCGACGCACGCTCGGTCAGTGACCTCGCAGTCGAGCTCCGTTTTGTCGACGAGGTCCGCGCCCTGGTAGCGGAAACCGTCCGGAAGGGCTGGTGCACTCCGGAGGAGCTCGCCGACCAACTGGCCCACGGCCCACGCAAGGGCAGCGCCCACCTACGTCAGGCGATCGACGAGATCACGGCCGGAGCCTGGTCGGCTCCCGAAGCCCGCGCGGCGACGCTGCTGCGCCGGGCCGGTGTGCCGCCCTTCGAGCAGAACGCTCGCGTGCCGTTGCCGAACGGGCGACATTTCGTCGCCGACTTCTTGTGGCGCGAGCTCCGAGCCATTCTCGAGATCGACAGCTACGCCCATCACAGCCTGCCGGGCGATGCGGACGGCACGAGTGCGCGCCACCTCATCCTCGAGACGATCGACTTCAGCGTCGTCCATCGCAGTCCGCGCTTCATCCGAGAGCATCCCGAACGCTTCGTGCACGAGATCGCGACTGGCTGGCGGGGCGTGCCGCCCGTCTAGCCCGATGATCTTGCAGAAATACGCACTATAGGGCGCGAAACTGCAAGATCATCAGGTGGCGTCGAGGTCGTACGGGGCGGACTCGCCGCGGCTGAGCGGACGCTGCTGGCGCGGCTTGTCCAACGAGATCGGCGCGTCCTCGAACGAGGTCTGCGGCGCGTTGTCGTAGGTGTCGTCGAGCGCGCCATTCATCGAGTCGCGCAACGAACGGCGCGGGTCGAGATCGCGCAGGTCGTCACGCGGGTCGAGCTTGCGGAACTCGCTGCGCAGACCGGTCTCCTCGTCGCCGAGGATCGCGCGCTGCAGGGCGGTACGCGGGTTGAGGTTGCGCAGATCGAGGTCCGCGAACTCCGGGCCGAGTTCGTCGCGCAGTTGGGTGCGGGCGCCGGTCGCGAGTTCGCGCAGTGTTCGGAGCAGATTCGCGGCGTCGCGGGCGAACTGCGGCAGCCGGTCGGGACCGAGCACGATCACCGCGACGAGGGCCAGGACGAGGAACTCCATCGGCCCGATGTTGAACATGATTCGAGGCTACGCCGGGCCGGTTGAGAGACGCCGGCTACGCAGCACCGAGCGTCACGGTCGCGGTGCGTTTGGCGGCGCCGCGGTAGTAGGTGACCGTCATCTTG
Source organism: uncultured Actinomycetota bacterium (assembly GCA_963708645.1). Lineage (GTDB taxonomy): Bacteria > Actinomycetota > Actinomycetes > Mycobacteriales > Jatrophihabitantaceae > RYN-133. Next base: position 113,042 of record CAVPTA010000008.1, read on the forward strand.
TCGCCCGGCTTGTGCTGCTGGACGGCCACGATCAGCTGGTCGTAGCTGAGGATCGGCTTGTCGTCGGCCACGATGACCACGTCGCCGTTCTGCAGCCCGGCCTTGGCGGCGGCGCCCTTCGGGAGCACCTGCTCGAGGTAGGCGCCGGCCTGGAGGCCCGGCCTGCGCCGTACGTCCCTGCGCGTCGAGCGAGCCGTGCACCGCCTTGCCGTTCTTGATCAGCTCCAGCGCGACCTCGCGCGCGTAGTCGATCGGGATGGCGTAGCCGATGCCGCTCGTCGGGAGTGGTGCCGCCGCTGCCGTTCGGACGTCGGCGAGCGCGGCCGCGGAGTTGATGCCGACCAGCCGCCCACCTGCGTCGACGAGCGCACCGCCGGAGTTGCCCGGGTTGATCGCGGCGTCGGTCTGGACCGCGTCGAGGTACGCGTCGGACTGGCCGTTGTCGCCGAACACGTGCACCGGACGGTCGAGCGCCGACACGATGCCGGCGGTGACCGTGCCGTTGAGCCCGAGCGGTGAGCCGATCGCGATCACCGGGTCGCCGACGGCCAGGGTCGACGATTTGCCGAGCGGGGCGACCGTGAGCTGGTCGTCGGGCACCTTCAGCACGGCGAGGTCGCTGATCGGGTCGAGGCCGACGATCTCGGCCTTCGCGCTCGCCTCGTTCGAGAACGTCGCGACGATCGTCCCGCCGTCCTTGGCCACGGCGGCGACGTGATTGTTCGTGAGCACGTAGCCGTGCTTGTCGATCACGACGCCCGACCCGACGCCGGACTGCGTCTTGTCGGCGCTGGTCACCGCGAGCGAGACGACGGCCGGCCCGATGCGCTTGGCGATGCCGGCGACCGAGTTGGGCGGCCGATTCGCCGGAACGCCGCCCTGCGGGAGGCTGACATCGGTGCGGTGCAGGGCATCGCGCGTGCGCGCGCCCAGGAAGTAGCCGCCGAAGCCGCCGACCGCGCCCGCGATCAGCGCGATGAGCACGCTCAGCAGGATCGCGGTGAGCCCGAACCTGCGCCGGCCGCTCGCGATCGGGACGACCTTGTCGCCTGTCGTCGTCGGCATCGGGTTCGTCGTCGTTGTGCTCGCTGTCGTCGACCGGGTCGAGTTGGGCCGGCTGACCGGCCGAGAACACCGCGCCGCGGCCCAGCCAGAAGGGCGCGGCCGGGTCACGCCACGGGTCGCGCACGGCGTCGTGCTTCCACCACGGCGACTCCGGCTCGGCGCCGGACGGCTCGATGCGGCTGCCGGCGGGCGGGCGCGAACCCGTCCTCGGCATCCGGCGGAGCGCCGAAGGCGCTGGTCATCACATACGGGACGGTCGGGACGAGGGTGCGCTGCGGCGAGATGCGCTCACCGACCGGCGCGGCGAACGCGGCGGCCCCGTCCGGGCGTCCGAACGCGGTGCGGTCCTCCGGCGAGACCGTGGGCGGCGGCGGTGAGTACGGCTCGGGTGCCGGGCGCGCCTCGAACGGCTCGCTCAGACCCGGCGGCCGGCGATACGCGGCGTCCGGATCGCCCGCCTCGACCGCGGGGGTCGAGCCGTCGTGCGCACCATGGCGCCCGGTTTCGTCGGACACGTTCGGATCCTGACCCTTCGCCGGCTGTCATTTCGAGTCTGCCTCATCGCACCGCGGCACGTCGGGCCCGCGGGGCGGTTCTAGAGCAAATGACTAGCGACTAGCGCTCTTAGAGAGGTTGGCGTCGACCAGATGGTTGGCCGGGTGCATTGCCGGATGGAAAGCCGGAGCTTCGGAGCGCGACGCGCTGTCGGCCGCAGCCGTTGCGGCGAGCGCGCCGAGCTACCGCGACGGAGGCGATCGCGAGCGCAACTGAACGGCCGCGGCGTGAGGGCGAGGCCGCGGCGGGGACGAACGCCGCGCGGCGCGGCGAAGCTGGCGAACATCGTCATGCCGTGCTCGTCCACATGAGTCGGGACGCTGCGGATCGGAGTCGTGACCGGAACCTCGCGCAGCCGGTCGAGCAGGCCCATCGGTAGCGACGGCGCCGGCGCGGCGCGCAACGCCCACACGGCCTCGCGCTGCACAGCGACGGCGTGGTTGCACTCGGGGCACACGGCGGTGTGGTGGCGCGCCCGCTGGCGTGCGTGTCCGACCAGGACGTCGTCGGCGAACGCCGCGACTGCCTCGTCGGACAGGTGCTGGTGCTGGCCCGACTTAAGCATGGGCGGGAGCCTCGTCGAATTCGGCCTGCGGACGGAGTCCGGGCGCGCGGTGTGCCAGCGCGTCGCGCAACAGCACCCGGCCGCGGTGGATGCGTGAGCGGACCGTCCCGACCTTGATGCCGAGCGTCGCGGCAATCTCTTCATACGACAACTGCTCGAGGTCGCAGAGCACGACCGCGACGCGGAAGTCGGCCGGCAGGGCGTCGAGCGCCGCCTGCACCTCGGGGTCGAGATTCATCTGCTCGTAGGCCTGCTCGGGCCCGCGCTCGCGCGAGGCGAGCCGGTCGCCGGCGTCCTCAGGGAGCGCGTCGAAGCGGATGCGCTGGCGGCGGCGCACCATGTCGAGGAAGAGGTTCGTGGTGATGCGGTGCAGCCAGCCCTCGAAGGTCCCGGGCGTGTACTCGGCCAGTGACTTGAACACCCGGACGAACGTCTCCTGGGTCAGGTCCTCGGCGTCGGCGCGGTTGCCGGAAAGCCGGTAGGCGAGGCGATAGACCCGGTCGGCGTGTTCGCGCACGACCTCGTCCCAGCTGGGCGGCACCCAGTCGGATGCGGCCTCGATGGACGGGTCGACCGTGGTCACGGATTCTCCCTAGCGAGTATCGATTGGATACCGATACTGAAGCACTTGAACCTGTACGCCAGCTAAACGCGGGCCAGGTCGCGGACGTTCCCGATCCGGCGCATCGAATCCTGCCGCCGATGCCAACTACGCTCTGCCGGTGCATGAGTACACGGCCGACGACGACCGCATCGCGCGCACCGTCGTCGAGTACTGCCTCGAACGCCTCGGACAAGAGGTGCCGCTCGACCGTCCACTGACGCCGCCGGACCTGGACAAGCTCGTCGGCGCCACCGTCAGCGCCGACGGAATCGGCCGCGATGAGGCCCTGCGGCTGTGGGCCGAGGTGCTCGGACCTGCGTGCCTCTCGGTCGACCACCGCCGGTACCTGTCGTTCATTCCGAACGCGCCCACCAAGGCGGCCTGTTACTTCGACATGCTGGTCGCCGCCTCGAACGTGTACAGCGGGTCGTGGCTGGAGGGGTCGGGCGCCGTCTACGCCGAGAATCAGGCGTTGCGCTGGATAGCCGATCTGGCCGGGCTGCCGGCCGAGGCCGGCGGCACGTTCGTGCAGGGCGGGACGGTCGGCAATCTCTCGGCGCTCGTCGCCGCCCGCGAGGCTGCGCTGGAGCGGCGCGGACGCCGTCCGGTGCGCTGGGCGGTGTGCGTGACCGAAGAGACGCACTCCTCGGTCAAACACGCACTGCAGGTCGTCATGGACGTCGAGGTGATCTCGGTCCCGGGTGACGAGCGCGGCCGGATGACCGGCGTGGCCCTGCGCGAGACAGTCACCGGGCTGCCCGAGCACGTACGCGACGGCATCTTCGCCGTCGTCGCCACGGCCGGGACGACCAACCTGGGCGTGGTCGACGATCTCGCCGGCATCGCGAACGTCACCCGCGAGTTCGGCTGGTGGCTGCACGTCGACGCTGCGTACGGCGGAGCTGCCCTCGCAGCGCCGTCGGCGCGACACCTGTTCGACGGCGTGGAGCAGGCCGACTCGTTCATCGTCGATCCGCACAAGTGGCTCTTCGCGCCGTTCGACGCATGTGCCCTGCTCTACCGCGACCCCCGGTTGGGACGGGCGGCGCACACCCAGCACGCGGGCTATCTCGACCCCATCACCGTCGACGACGAGTGGAATCCGTCCGACTTCGCGATCCAGCTGACGCGGCGTGCGCGGGGTCTGCCCTTCTGGTTCTCCCTCGCCGTTTACGGCACCGACGCCTACCGCGACGCGATCGAGCAGACGCTCACCGTCGCGCGCCAGGGCCGCGAACTGATCGATGCTGCACCACACTTGCGGCTGCTGGTCGAGCCCGACCTGTCCGTGCTCATCTTCGAGCGGACCGACTGGACGCCCGATGACTACGCCCGCTGGAGCGCACGGCTGCTCGACCAGCAGGAGGCGTTCGTGACGCCCACCCGGCACAACAACCAGGTCTGCACGCGCTTCGCGATCGTCAACCCGCTGACGACCCGCGACGACCTGGCGTTGATCATCGACTCGATGCGCTGAATCAGCCTGATGCGGCTATAGGCTGCGCGGCATGGCTGAGGCGATGTTGAACGAGGCGAGCCTGGCGTACGCCGAGTCGTTCCACCCGGAGAGTGAGCTCATCGCGGCTGCGCGCGACCGCGGCCACGAATTGGGCTGCACGCCGATCGGTGCCGCGGGCGGCGCCGCGTTGCGCGTCCTCGCCGCGGCCACACGTGCCAAGGCGGTGATCGAGGTCGGGACGGGCGCAGGCGTGTCCGGCCTGTACCTGCTCGAGGGCATGGCCGACGACGGCCAACTCGTGTCGATCGACGTCGAGAGCGAGAACCAGCGCGCCGCGAAGGAGGCCTTCACCGAGGCCGGAATCGCCTCGACCCGCTACCGCCTGATCAACGGCTCTGCGGCCGACGTGTTGCCCCGCATGCGCGACGACGCGTACGACCTGGTCTTCATCGACGCCGACAAGAGCGCGTACGCCGTCTACTACGAGCAGGCTGTGCGCATGCTGCGCCCCGGCGGCGTGGTGGCCTTCGACAACATGCTCTGGCACGACCGGGTCGCCGATCCGGCGCACCGCGACACCGACACCGTCGTGTTGCGCGAACTGGCCAGGACGGTCCGCGACGACGACCGACTCGTCAGCGTGCTGCTCGCGTCCGGCGACGGGCTGCTGGTCGCTGCCAAGCGCTGACCACCTCGCGTCGGCGTAGCTTCGTACGGGTGGCCTGTTACGTCGACGCGCTGCGCGAATACCCGGAGGCGGGGCTGCGGTTCACCGAGTTCTGCCATCTGCTGGCCGACTCGCGCGCCGAGCTGCATGAGATGGCCGACCGGTTGGGCATTCCGCGCAGGTTCTTCCAGGAGCATCCCTGGCGCTGGCACCACGACCTGCCGGCGCACCTGCGCGCCGACGCAGTCGCGCTCGGTGCGCGTGAAGTGACGATGCACGAGGTCGGTGCGCTGCTGCGCCGGCGGCGAGCCGAAATCGCCGTCGACGTGACCCGGTAGGTTGTGACGACGTGCGAGTGACCGTTCTGGCAGGCGGCGTCGGCGGCGCGAAGTTTCTCCGTGGCGTCCGCGCCGCCTTTCCCGGCGAACAGCTCACGGCGATCGTCAACACCGGCGACGACGTGACGCTGCACGGGCTGCGCATCACCCCCGACCTCGACAGCTGCATGTACACCCTCGGCGACGTCCACGACCACGAGCGCGGTTGGGGACGCGCGGGTGAGACCTGGCGGGTGAAGGCCGAGCTCGACGCCTACGGCGCCGAACCGTCCTGGTTCCAGCTGGGCGATCTCGACTTCGCGACCCATCTGGTCCGCACCAGGATGCTCGATGCCGGCTACCCGCTGCACCAGGTCGTCGCGGCGCTGTGCGAGCGGTGGCAGCCGGGCGTCGAACTGCTCCCGATGACCGACGACCGCTGCGAGACGCACGTCGTCGTCGACCTGGACGGACGCCGGCAGGCGATCCACTTCCAGGAATGGTGGATCCGGCACCGTGCGGCGATTCCGGCCGAGGCGTTCGTGCAGGTGGGCCTCGAGGACGCCGAGCCGGCGCCCGGTGTCGTCGACGCGATCACTGCCGCGGATCTCGTGCTGATCGCGCCGTCCAACCCGGTCGTGTCGATCGGGACGATCCTCGGCCTCGACGACATCCGCGACGCGGTCATCACCGGCCCCGCCCCGGTCGTCGGGCTGTCACCGATCATCGGCGACGGCCCCGTGCGCGGCATGGCCGACTCGTGCCTTCCCGCGATCGGCGTCGAAGTGTCCGCCGAAGGCGTCGGCCGCCACTACGGCGCCCGCAAGGACGGTGGCCTGCTCGACGGCTGGTTGATCCACGACACCGACACCGCAAACGTCCCCGGCGTCGAAGTGCGCGCCGTCCCCCTGCTCATGACCGATGACGACGCGACTGCACAGATGGTCCGCACAGCGGTGGAGTTGATCTCTTGACCGATCATGCTGCAGCACGCATCGAGATCCTGCCGGTGCTCGGCATCGGCGAGCTGCGACCGGGCGACGATCTGGCCGAGCTGATCGTGCAGCACGCGCCGTCCCTCGAGGACGGCGACGTGCTGGTGGTGACGTCCAAGGCGGTCTCGAAGACCGAGGGACGGCTGGTCGTTCTCGACACCGCGGACGAGGACGCGCGTGAGGCGGCTCGGCAGGCGGCGATCGACGCCGAGACTGTACGGGTGGTCGCGTCACGCGACACTCTGCGCATCGTCGAGACGCGCCACGGTCTCGTACTCGCCGCCGCCGGGGTCGACGTGTCCAACGTCGCCCGCAACGAGCTCGCGCTGCTGCCCGTCGATCCCGACGCGTCGGCGCAGTTGCTGCGCGAAGCGATTCGCGAACGCGCCGGCGTCGACGTCGGCGTTGTCATCAGCGACTCGATGGGCCGGCCGTGGCGAGCCGGCATCACCGACACCGCGATCGGCATCGCCGGCGTCACCGCCGTGACTGATCCGCGCGGACGCACCGATGCGTACGGGAACACCCTCGAGGTCACCCAGGTCGCGATCGCCGACGAGTTGGCTGCTGCAGGCGATCTGGTCAAGGGCAAGCTCGGTGGCGTCCCGGTCGCGGTCGTGCGCGGATTCGCCCGCGACGGCAAGCTCGACGACGACGGGCTCGGCAGCCGCACGCTGATCCGCGGCGCTGCCGACGACCTGTTCCGCCTGGGGACGGCCGAGGCGATTGCCCTCGGCCGCGAGGACACCGGGTGGACCACCGAGATGGCGCCGGTGCTGCACGACGACGCAACCCAGGCGATCAGCACGCTCGTCGATGTCGATCCATCGCTGCAGCAGGCGTTTCTCGGCTTCCTGGCCGCCCGTCCCGATGCGATGTGGCGCTCGTGCGCGGCCGGCCACCTGACCGGGAGCACCGTCGTGCTCGACCCGGCCGGCCGACTTGCGTTGCTCACGCTGCACCCGCGCACCGGCATGTGGATGCAGCTCGGCGGACACTGCGAGCACGGTGATCACACGATGCTCGACGTCGCCGCCCGCGAGGCGCGGGAAGAAAGTGGCATCGGCGCACTGTCGTTCGATCCGACGCCGATCGACCTGTCGGTGCACCCGATCACCTGCTCGCTCGGCGTGCCGACGCGACACTTCGACGTGCGCTACGTCGCCGTCGCGTCCGAGGACGGCCAACTGCAGGTCAGCGACGAGTCGGTCGACCTGCAGTGGTTCCCGTGGGACCGGCTGCCCGAGGGCGTCGCCCCGGACGTGCCGCGGCTGATCGAGCTGGCCCGCGCGCGTCTCAACTTGTGACGCTCGAGCTCATCGACGACTGGCCGGTCGAGACTGTTGCGGCGGCGGTCGTCGGACGATCCGGGGTGCTCGAGGTCCGTGGGCCCGTCGATGACGAGTTCTACCTCGCGTCTGTCACGAAACCGCTCGCAGCACTGGCGATTCTCGTCGCGGTCGAGGAAGAGGCAGTGCACCTCGATGACCCTGCCGACGAGCAGGTCGTGCCCGGCGCGACGCTGCGACACCTCCTCGCCCACGCGTCCGGCTACGCGCCGGAACGGCCGATGCGGGCGGCCGCGCCCGGCGCGCGGCGCATCTACTCCAACGTCGGCATCGAGCGGGCGGCGGCGCTCGTCGAAGCCGCAGCCGACATGCCGTTCGCGCAGTACCTCACCGAGGCCGTCGCCGGCCCGCTGCGACTGAGCGCGACATCGCTGCCCGGATCCCCGGCACGGGACGGGCGCTCGTCCGCGTCCGACCTGGCTCGTGTCGTGCACGAGCTGCTTTCGTCCACCGGGCTTGTTGTCGGCGCAGATGCGGGCCGACGCGAGCGAGGTGCAGTACCCCGGTCTGCGCGGCGTGCTCCCGGGCTTCGGCGCGCAGGATCCGAACGACTGGGGCCTGGGCTTCGAGATCCGCGGCACCAAATCGCCGCACTGGACCGGTACTCACAACTCGCCGCGCACCTTCGGCCACTTCGGCCAGTCGGGGACGATGCTGTGGGTCGATCCCGACGCGCAGCTCGGGCTGGTCGCGCTGACAGACCGCAACTTCGGTCCGTGGGCGGCCGAGGCGTGGCCGGTGCTGGCAGACGCCGTCCTGGCCGAGTACGCGGCTTAGATCGCGCGGATGTCGTTCGGGGCGAAGCGGGGGCCGAACCGCGGCGCGCCCAGTCCGGTGAGTTCGATCAGCCTGACGACACGCTGCCTCTGACCTGCCCACGGCGCGAGCAGTTCGACCATCTCGACGTCAGTGCCGCGCGCACGGCCGGTCAACGCATGCACCACCCAGTTCTTGAGGTGGTAGTCGCCGACGCTGACCGCGTCCGGATGACCGAACGCGCGTTGTGCCGTCTCGGCCGCCGTCCACTCGCCTATGCCGGGCACGACCCGAAGCCGGGTCAGCACTGTGTCTCGGGTGGCTTCCTCGAGCCGGTGCGCGACCGCCGCCGCGGCGCGGATCGTGTGCTGCCGCTTGATGTCGACGCCCATACGATGCCAGCTCCAGGTCGGGATGTCGCGCAACACCTGCGCCGCCGGCGGCACCCGCATCGGGACGGGCGTCGGCCCGGGCGCGGGCGTGCCGTAACGCTGCAGCATGATTCGCCACGCGCGCCGCGCCTCCATCCCGGTCACCTTCTGCTCGAGCACTGCGGGCACGAGCGATTCCAGCACCAGCCCGGTCGAGCACAACCGCATCCCCGGACGCGAGCGCAGCACCCGGCCGAGCGCGGGATGGGCGGCCACGTCCACGCCCGTCCAGTCGTCGTCGACGCCGAGCAGAGTCGGTACGCGATCGAGCAGCCACTCAGCACCGTCGCCCCACGCGGACGCCGACACCACGGTGCCCCTGGCGCCGAGCGACAACGTCCCGTCGCCGGCCGGCGTCGACGCGGCCCACCAGAACCGGCCGTCTACGAAGCGGTGCGCCGGATCGCCCGTCCCGCGCACGAGCGGCATGAGCGTTGCGCGCAGGTCGACGGGACGGTCGGCGTCCCACTCGGTTGTGATCACGAGCTGTTCATCCCAGTGGGGTCAGTCGCCGGCTTCCATGTCGGCCGTGATGCGCGAGCTCGAGTCGGCCTTCTCGATGCCGCCGACGCCGTAGAACATCGCGATGCGGTTGCGCTCGGCAGACGCCGCCTCGGCCGCGGGCACCGCGTCGCCCTCGGGGCTGCGATCGCCTCCGTTGCAGAATTCGAGTTCGGCGTCGGGATAGGCGGCGCGCACCGCGTCGAGTGAGTGCTCGATGCCCGGCCCGTCGTCAACAGCGATCATGGCGTCATCGACGGCGCGGAGCGCACGCACGATGCGGGCGCGCACCTCCTCGCCCTGGATGACGCGGCCCTTCTTGAGCAGCTGCTGCTTGTCGTTGTTGACGATGACGATCAGGTAGCCGGTGCGCTCGCGCGCGGCCTCGATCATGTCCAAGTGCCCTTGGTGCAGCGGGTTGAAATAGCCGCTGACTATGGACGCCCGGGCGGGCTGGTCGGACATGGCGGGTCTCCTCCGTGTGCTCGCCTCGACGAAGCGTTCACCCTACGGCAGCCGACCGACGCCCTACTTCCCCCGAGTGCCGTCGATCGTCTCGCGGATGATGTCCGCGTGGCCGGCGTGCCGCGCGGTCTCCTCGATCATGTGGACGACGACGAACCGCACGTTGGCATCGACCACATCCGCACGCGCGACCCGGGCATCGAGATCTGCGGCAGCCACGATCTCGCGAGCCGTCGCGGCCGCGTGCTCATACCGGGCGACCCACTCCTCGACCGTGTCGCCGTCACCGACACTGAAGTCGGAACCGTCCTGCACGTCGTGCTCCGAGTCGGGCCAGCCGTCCTCGAGCGCTCGCCCGGCAACGACACCTTCGAACCAGCGCGCCTCCCAGACCGCCGAGTGCTTGACCAGTCCGAGCAACGTCAACGAGCTCGCCGTCGGAGCACGGCGTGCATCGGCGTCGCTGATTCCGTGCACCTTGCGGATCAGCGCAGCACGCTGCCAGTCCAGGAACCCGGCCAGCGCGGCGCGCTCGTCGGAATTCGCGAACTCGGCCGCCACAGCCGCTCAGGTGCCGATGCGCAGGTAGTCGGTGTAGACCCCGAACGCCGACCCGAGCCCGAACCCGGTCGTCGACACGCGCGCCGCCTTACCCGCCGAGTTCGTCCCGATGACCACGGCGGAGATGATGCGCCCACCCCACGGACCGTTGCCGTCGCGTTTGGTCACCTGCACCGAGTTGACCGACTTGAGCCCGAAGCTCGCGGCCAGTGATGCTGCGCGCACGCGCTCGTTCTCGTTCAGGTACGGGTCGCCGGACGCGGCGGTGTCGTACGGATCGTTGCGCCCGATCAGGTACGGCTCACCGCCGTCGACGGTCGCGCCGCCGTTGGACGCCGAGTACTGCGCGAACACCGGTTGGCCGTGGTAGCGAAGCACTACCCGTCCGTTGCCGCTTGTCGCGGCCGGGTCATCGGTCCAGAGCAAATTGCCGCGGCTGTCGTAGTGCTTCATGCCGCCGTACATCTGGCACATGCTCGAATCGCAGATGTCGTAGAGGCTGCCTCGGCCGGCGTCGGCGCGGGAGATGTCGGCGTACGTGCGCGCCGCGATCGCCTGCGCCTGCACTGCAGCGGCCGGCCACGAGGCGGACACCTCGCGCGGGACGGAACCCTGCACGTACTGCTCCAGGTGCACGCGGTTGATCGTCAGCTCACCCGAGCCGTAGCGCACGGCGCCGACACGGCCGTGGTAGCGCGTCGTCGAGCCGTCCGAGAGCACGGTCTCGACCCAGCCGTAGTCGCTGGCGAAGTCAGCCTGTGAGCGCAGTCCGGTGCGCAACGTCCGCCACCGCCCTGCGTTCGTGTGGCCCTGGACGGCCAGCCCGGAACCGTTCGGCACCAAGCGGAACTCGTCGTAGCCGCGGGTCGGCATCGTGCCATACCCGGTCAACGACAGGCCACGCGAGTTCGCGAGCACGGTGGTGTCGCTCGCGGCCACGCTGAGGTAGACCCGGACGATGCTGGCGGGCAGGGTGGCCAGCCGGGTGCTCGGGTAATAGAAGGCCAGGATCTGATCGGCGGACAGGCCCTTCAGCGCGGCGCCGCGGGCGCCGTACTGGCTCATGCCGTGGCCGTGGCCGTTGCCGCGCCAGAACACCGTGATGGCGCCCTTCGGCGAGAAGCGCGTGATCTCGGTGCCTGCGGCCACAGGGCGCGCGGGGCGATGGGCGGTGTCTGGGGTGCCACCGGCGGCGCCGACCCCAGCGACGACCGCAGTGAGACCCACCGTGAGAACGGCGGAACTCAATGCGGCCGCCAGCCGGCGGCGGTGCAGGCCGGTGGGCAATGCGCGCGGGGGACGCATAGCACAACTTCCTGTCGTTGGTGAGCGACACGCCGGGGAGTACGTGTCGCGATCCGAGCGTAAGCACAGAAGTCCCAGAAATCTAGACCTCTCACTTGCGCAACATGGACAAACGCCAACTTAACTCAGACGGCACGCCGGTGCGGCACCCGAATTCATCCGCCGGGCGCACCTAACCTGGCCGGGAGATGACTGTTCCGGACGACGCTCGGGCCGATCGTGGCGCCCGTGCCCGCTACCGCCGCGGCACGGTGGCACGCCTGGTCGCGGCCTCGGTCGCCTTCGTCGTCTTGATCGTCAGTGGCTACGCGTGGGCGCAATTTCGCAACTTCACCAACAGCGTCCCGCACGGCGCGGGGGTGCCGGCGCTGGTGGGCGCCGATGCGGACGGACCGGCCCAGGACATCCTGCTGATCGGCAACGACAGCCGGGCCGGCGCGACGCCGGCCGAGCTCACCGCGCTGCACACCGGGCACGACCTGACGACCGTCAACACCGACACGATGATGGTGCTGCACGTGCCCGTCGACGGCGGGAAGCCGTCGATCATCTCGTTCCCGCGCGACTCGTGGGTGACCATCCCCGGCTACGGCAAGGGCAAGCTGAACTCCGCCTACAGCGACGCCTACAACGCGGCACGCGATCATCACGCGAGCGAGCGGGCTGCCGAGAGCGCGGGCGTGCTGCTGACGCTGCGCACGCTCTCGCAACTGAGCGGCCTGCACATCGATCACTACGTCCAGATCAACCTGCTCGGCTTCTACCGCATCAGCGAGGCCATCGGTGGCGTGCAGATCTGCCTGCTGCACGCCCAGAACTCGCACACCGAGACCGGCGGCAACGGCCCCGGCTACTCGGGCATCAACCTGCCGGCCGGCGTCTCGACCATCAAGGGCGAGCAGGCGCTCGCATTCGTACGGCAACGCCACGGGCTGCCGCACGGCGACCTCGACCGCATCCGCCGTCAGCAGGACTTCCTCGCTGCCGCGTTCCACAAGATCGCTTCGGCCGGCGTGCTGCTCAACCCGTTCAAGCTGCACAACCTGCTGACCGCGGTGAGCTCGTCGCTGCTCACCGATCCGTCCCTCGACCTGCTCTCGCTCGCGCGGTCGTTCGAGTTGCTGTCGGCCGGCTCCATCTCGTTCGAGACGTTGCCGAACAACGGACCGCAGGTCATCTATCCGGACGGTGTCGAGACCGCGATCGTCGAGGTCGACTACGCCGCCATACCGAGCTTCATCGACGCCATCCTCGGCCGCAGCCCCAACCTGAGCAAGATCGTGCCTGCTTCCCCCGAGACGGTCACCGCCGACGTCCTCAACGGCACGGACATCACCCGCCTGGCCTCCCGCAATGCTGCGGCGCTCAAGCGCCTGGGGTTCCACATCAACATTGTCGATTCGACGCCGAGCCCGGCGAGCGACACGAGCGTCGAGTACCCGAAGGGCGCAGGCCGCCGCCGCCAAGGCGGTCGCGACCGTGGTCCCCGGCGCCAAGCTCATCCCGACCTCGGCGGTCAAACGGGTCACTCTGGTGCTCGGGGCCGACGGCGACCAGGTGACCGGGCTCACCAAGACCCGGGCCCATTCCCGGTCGCACCACCGCTCGAAGGCCCACAACCAGGGCATCCCGTGCATCAACTGACGCGCAGTCGCTGACTCCGAGACCGCACTGAGCGGCTCAGGTACGCACCGCGAGGGCCCGGGTAGCCTGCGAGATCATGGACCGGAACTGGGACGCCGGGTCGCCGGCGGGTGGTGGGCTGCCCTCACTGCCCCCTGAGCTCGACCCTCGCGGGCGTCGCCGCCACCACCGCCACATGCCCGGTGCCAAGGGTGCACTGCACTCCGGCGCGATCATCATGAAGATCATCTCTGGCGCCCTGTCGATACTGCTGATCGTCTACATCGGCTACCTCTGGAACACCGTCCGCGGGCTGAACAACAACGTCCAACGCGTCAACGTCCAGGTCGGCGGACAGATCGTCAACACCAAGACCGGCAAGATCACCACGCGTTACGACATCGACGGCAAGGACCAGAACATCCTGATCGTCGGCAACGACGACCGCAGCCAGATGACCAATGCGCAGATCCACGAGCTGAAGGTCGGCAAGGACGGCGGCAGCCTCAACACCGACACCATGATGATCGTGCACGTGCCTGCCGACGGCTCGCAGGCAACGCTCATCTCGTTGCCGCGTGACTCGTACGTGAACATTCCGGGCTACGGCATGAACAAGCTCAATGCCGCCTACCCGAACGGCTACCTCAACACGAAGGGCAGCCGGAACGCCAAGATCGCCGGTGGCGCGAACCTGCTCATCCACACCGTCGAGAACCTCACCGGGTTGAACATCGACCACTTCGTCGAGGTCAGCCTGCTCGGCTTCGTCACGATCAGCGATGCCGTGGGCGGTGTCTCGGTCAACCTGTGCCACAGCGTCGACGACACGGTGGCGCACAACAAGTCGATCGGCCTGTCCGGCGGTTCGGGTCTGGTCATGTCCAAGGGCGTCCACACCGTCAAGGGTGTGCAGGCGCTCGAGTTCGTCCGCCAGCGCGAAGGACTGCCGCGCGGCGACATCGACCGCACAGCGCGGCAGCGGTACTTCCTGGCGGCCGCGTTCCGCAAGGTCGCCTCGGCCGGCACGCTGCTCAACATCAGCAAGCTGCAGAACCTCGTCAGCGCGGTGGACAAGTCGATCTACGTCGACCAGGGCCTGAACATGCTCGACCTCGCCAAGCAGATGTCGAACCTGTCGGCGAACAACATCAAGGGCGAGGCGATCCCGACAGACCATTACGCCAATGTTCAGATCGGCAGCTACACGGTCAACGTCGGCATCATCATCCCCTCGCAGGTGCGCGCCTTCATTCACCGGATGATCACCGGTGAGGGCAGCCTGTCGTCGACGTACAAGACGGCGCCGCTCGTCGACCCGAGCACGGTCTCAGTGACGGTGCGCAACTTCGGCACCCAGAACGGCGGCGCAGCAACCGCCGCGAACACACTCAGCACGGCGAAGTTCAAGACCACGGTCGACAAGACGTCAGGCCGGGCGGCGACCACGACGATCACCTACCCCAAGGGCATGGAGTCGCAGGCGAAGACGCTCTCGCGCTACGTGCCGGGTGCCACCGTGCAAGAGGCCAATGTGTCCGGCGTGACGCTCACGCTGGGCTCGGACGCCATCCAGGCGAGGTCGCAGCCGAGCCACGGCCTGAGCCGCAAGAGCGCCAAGAAGAAGTCGGCGAAGGCGATCGACGCGGGGTGCATCAACTGAGCTCCGCGCTGCGCAGCCCCGAGGCGTTGTTCGACAGGTTGCTCTCCGCCGATCCGGGTCGTCCGTTCGTCACTTACTACGACGAGGCGAACGGCGAACGCTCGGAACTGTCGCGCAAATCGCTGGCCAACTGGGTCGCGAAAACCCACTTCCTGCTCACGGACGAACTCGGCCTGGGCGTCGGCGACCGCGCGCTCATCGACTTGCCGCCGCACTGGATCTCCGTCCCGGCGATCCTCGGCGCTCTGACCGCAGGGCTGATGCTGACCGACTCGGGCCCCGCAGACGTCGCCTTCGTCGACCCGGACCGATTGCCCGCCGACGCGGCGGATGTGTTTGCGATCGCCCCGTCGACCGCCGCCACAGGGCTGGGAAACGCCGTGCCGGACGGAGTGGCCGACTACGTGAGCTCGGTGCGTCCGCAGCCGGACGCGTGGCCCTCTGTGCATCTCGCCGCCGATGCGACCGATCCATGCCTGCCGGGCGCGACGCGGGCTCGAGTGGTCGAACTCGCCCGGGCCCGTGCGTCCGAACTCGGCGCCGGCGATGGTGCGCGCATGCTCACCACAGCAGACTGGACGACCTCGGCCGACTGGCTCGACGCGTTGTTCGTCCCACTGGCGGTCGGTGGTTCGCTCGTCATCGTCCGCAATGCCGACGACGAGGTCGTCGAGCGTCGGATGAGCCAGGAACGCGCGAGCGTGCGGCTCAGATGAGGGCGATCGCGTCGGCGATCGAGTCGAGCACGCGCCCCGGACGGAACGGAAAGCGCTCGACCTGATCGCGCCGCGTCGAGCCGGTGAGCACGAGGATCGTGTCCAGGCCGGCTTCGATTCCTGCAACAACATCGGTGTCCATGCGGTCGCCGACCATCATCGTCGACTCCGAGTGCGCCTCGATGCGGTTCATCGCGCTGCGGAACATCATCGGGTTGGGCTTGCCGACGAAGTACGGATCGGCGCCGGTGGCCTTCGTGATCAGCGCTGCCACCGAGCCGGTCGCCGGCAGCGGACCCTCCGGGGTCGGGCCGGTCACATCAGGGTTGGTCGCGATGAACCGCGCACCGTTGGTGACGAGCCGGATCGCTTGCGTGATCGCCTCGAAGGAGTACGTGCGCGTCTCGCCCAGCACGACGTAGTCGGGACTGCGGTCGGTGAGGATGTAGCCGACCTCGTGCAACGCGGTGGTGAGCCCGGCCTCGCCGATTACGTAGGCCGATCCGCGGGGCAACTGTTCGGCCAGGAAATCGGCGGTGGCCAGCGCCGACGTCCAGATCGACTCCTCCGGCACCGACAGACCGGCCCGGGCCAGCCGCGCGGACAGGTCACGCGGGGTGAAGATCGAGTTGTTGGTGAGGACGAGGAAGCGGCGTTCTCGCTCGATGAGCCGTTCGAGGAATTCCTGCGCGCCGGGCAACGCCTTCTCTTCGTGCACGAGCACACCGTCCATGTCGGTGAGCCAGCACTCGGCTTCCTGCCGTCCACTCATGTGTGTAACGGTAGCGACGCCAATCGAAAGGGTAGGAGCAGCGCATGAGCGAATCGAATCCGCGCCAGAACGTCACCTTCGCCAGCAACGGCGGCCACGCCCACGGTTATCTCGCCAAGCCCGAGTCGGGCTCAGGGCCCGGCCTGGTCGTCATCCAGGAGTGGTGGGGTCTCGACGACCACATCGCCGACATCGTCGACCGGTTCGCGAAGGAGGGTTTCGTCGCGCTCGCGCCCGATCTCTACGGTGGCAAGGTCGCCCACGACACCGACGAGGCCGGCAAGTTCATGGAGCAGCTGCCTGCCGACCAGGCGGCCCGTGACCTGGGTGGCGCCGTCGACTACCTGCTCAACGATGACGCGGTGACTTCGAGCAAGATCGGCGCCGTCGGGTTCTGCATGGGCGGCGGCTTCGTGCTTCAGCTCGCAGCCCAGCAGGGCGACAAGATCGGTGCCGCCGTCCCGTTCTACGGCGTCGGCCAAGGCGTGCCGGACGAGTACTCCGGCGTCACGGCGCCGGTGCAGGGTCACTATGGCGAGGAGGACGGGTTCTATCCCGTCGACAAGGCACGCGAGCAGGAGGAACAGATCCGCCGCGAGTCGAGCGGCGAGGTCGAGTTCTTCTACTACCCGGCCGGGCACGCGTTCCACAACGACAAGGACAAGATGGGCACCTACAACGAGCAGGCCGCCACGCAGGCGTGGCAGCGCGCGGTCGAGTTCTTGAAGGCCAACCTGACGTGACCGTGCTGCGTCCGGCGCGCGCGTCGGACGACGCCGAAATCCGCGCGGCGGCGGCGCGTGCCTTCGGCGGTGAGCACGGCGCCGAGGTCGCCGATCTCGTCGGCGTGCTCGCTGCGGGTCCGGCCCGCGTCTCGCTCGTCGCCGACGACGGCGGCGCGATCGTCGGACACGTGATGCTCTCGCGGGGTTGGATCGACGCCGAGCGAGCTCTCGTCGAGGCGCTCGTCCTGTCGCCGCTGTCGGTCGACCCGCCGCGACAGCGGCAAGGTATCGGCGGCGACCTCGTCCGCGCGGCGCTTGCCGAGGCACAGGCATACGGTGCACCGGCGGTTTTCCTCGAAGGCGACCCGCGCTATTACGAGCGGTTCGGCTTCGTCTTCGCTTCGACGCGCGGCTTCGTCCGCCCGTCGCCGCGTGTCCCACACCCCGCGTTCCAGGTGGTGGTGCTGCCCGCGTGGGAGGAGTGGATGACGGGACCGCTGGTCTACCCCGACGCGTTCTGGACGACCGACACCGTCGGCCTGCGCGGCGAGCGGCTCGCCGCCGTCCGCGCGCAAGCCGGCGAGGTCAGCGCTTGACGGCGAGCGTCAGCGAATAGTCGTGCTTCGCATCCGTCCATGACTCGACGGGGTCGAGGCGATGAACGCGCAGTTCCTCCTGCAGCTCGGGCAAGCGGAACTTCACGCTGATCTCGGTGAGCATCTCGGCGCCGGCAGGCAACTTCCAGTCGCGGTCGAGCGCATTGAAGTGGACGTCGACGTCGCGGCGGGCGCGCAGCCACATCTCGACGCGGTGCAATTGCGGGTTCCACCGCGCGACGTGCTGGAAGTCGTCGACATAGAGCCCTTCGGCGTCGAGTTCGGCGCGCAACACCTCGATCAGGTTGCGGTTGAACTCGGCGGTGATGCCGGAGCTGTCGTCGTAGGCGGCGATCAGCCGCGACGGCGGCTTCACAAGGTCGGCACCGAGCAGGAAGTGATCGCCCGGAGCGAGCGCGTCGGCGATGCGCGCGAGGAATTGCTCTCGCTCGCCGTCATCGAAGTTTCCGATCGTGCCGCCCAAAAAGATGATCAACCGCTCCCCCGGCGTGCCGGGCAACTCGGCGAACGGCTCGTTGAAGTCGGCCACGACAGGCTCGACGGTGACGCTCGGATAGTCGGCCGCGATCATCCGGGCTGCCTCGGTCAGCACCTCGGCGCTGACGTCGAGCGGGACGAACAGCAGCGTGCGATCGCCGGCGGTGAACGCCGACAGCAGCAACCGGGTCTTGGTCGACGTGCCCGAGCCGAGTTCGAGCAGCGTCGTCGCCTTAGTGAGCACGACGATGTCGTCACTGTGCTGCTCGAGGATCTCGGTCTCGCGCCGGGTCGGGTAGTACTCGGGCAGCCGCGTGATCTCGTCGAAGAGCCGGCTGCCGCGTTCGTCGTAGAACCAGCGCGCAGGCAACGACGGAGGGTCCTGCCAGAGCCCTTCGCGGACGTCGTCGTGGATCTGGGTCATTTCGCCAACCGCAGTCCGCTGAAGGCCCATCTCGACCGGGCCGGGAAGAAGTTGCGGTACGTGATGCGCTCATGCCCGGCCGGCGTCACGGCACTCGCGCCGCGCAAGACGTGCTGATCGCACATGAACTTGCCGTTGTACTCGCCCACCGCGCCGTTGGCCGGGACGAAACCCGGGTACGGCAGATAGGCCGAGGCCGTCCACTCCCACACGTCGCCGACCATCGCCGAGCCGGCCGTACCGGGGTGCACGCGATCTGCGTCGAGCAGCTGTGCGCGCAGGTCGGGACGTTGCCGGGCAGCGGCTTCCCATTCGAACTCGGTGGGCAGCCGGGCGCCGGCCCAGCGGGCGAACGCGTCGGCCTCGTAGAAGGACACGTGGCACACGGGCTCGGCCGCGACGACGGGACGGCGTCCGGACAGGGTGAACGTCGTCCATTGCGCCGTCGTGGTCGTCCCAGTAGCCAGGCGCGTCCCAACCGGTGCTCTGCAGGTGTGCCCAGCCGTCGGACAGCCACAGGTCGGGGCGGCGGTAGCCGCCGTCGGCCATGAACTCGAGCCAGTCGGCGTTCGTGACCGCACGCTCGGCGATCTCGAAGTCTTCGAGGTAGACCCGGTGCCGCGGCCCCTCGTTGTCGTAGGCGAAGCCGGCTGCCCCCGAACGGTCGTCATGCCCGATCTCGGTGACGCCACCCCGGACGCTGCGCCAGGCCTGCGGCACGAGCGCGACATCGGCGTCGGCCGGCCGCTCGACGTACGCGGGCGCGAACGCGTTCGTAGCGAACAGGTGCTTGATGTCCATCAACAACAACTCTTGATGCTGCTGCTCGTGGTTGCACCCGAGCTCGATCAGCTCGAGCGCACGGTCATCGAGACGGCCCGCGTCGAGGGCGCGCACCACGGCGTCCTGGACGTACTCGCGGTACCGCGCGATGTCCGTGATCCCCGGCCGGGTGACCAGGCCACGCTGCGGACGCGGATGTCGCGGGCCGACGGCCTCGTAGTAGCTGTTGAACAGGAACCGGTAGCTCGGGTCGTACGCGTGATAGCCCGGGTCGGGACGGAGGATGAACTCCTCGAAGAACCAGGTCGTGTGCGCGCGATGCCACTTGGCCGGGCTCGCGTCGGGCATCGACTGCGGCGTCTGGTCTTCGGCCGAGAGCCGCGAGGCGAGCAGGTCAGTCGTCGATCGGACATCGAGGAACTGCTCGGTGAATTGGGTGGAATCGGTGATCAGCGTCATTGCCGTCCTCCGTGGCGCCGTCTGTGTCCCGTGACGTGGTTTGTCACGCGTGTCTGGCGGCTCCGAAGGGGCCGCAAGTCGTGCTGTTCAGTTGTATCCGGTCCTGCTGACAACGGTACGCCCAACCGGCAGACCGGGCGTGACCGATTTCTTCCAATCCGCTTACCGGCCGGTGAATCAGTTCGCTCGCCTCAGAGCGCCACGGTCCCGACAACCCCGACGACGGTGTCGCCGCCGACCCAGATGTCCGCACCGTCCTGACGCACGTACACCCGCCCGCGCCGCCGCAACACCGTGCCCTGGCTGACCACGTAGGCCGCAGGCGCGAGGCCGGCCGGGATCAGCCACTGCGCGATCGCCGCGTTGAGGCTGCCGGTGACCGGATCCTCGCCGGTCGAGATGAGCGCAGTCATCGCCCGCACCTCGAAATCGACGGGTGATCCCGGCGGATAGGCCCCGATCACGCCGACATTCGCAAGGTTGGCACGGTCGGGCCGGACGGCCAGGACGGCGTCGGCGTCGCGCAACAGCAGGGCCACCCAACCCGGCCCGTTGTCAGCCCACTGGGCGTCAACGACATCGCCCGGGTCGAGTCGTAACGCAGTCACGACCGCGGCCAGATCGGCGGCGTCGACCGGACCGCCACGCAGCAACGGTGGCGCAGCCAGCGCCAACCGCGTTGCATGGCGCCGGATGCGGACGAGACCCGCGCCGCACTCCTGCACGATGTCGACGCCCTTGGGTTCGCCGCCGGCCTCGAGCCAGGCCCGCGCGGAACCGAGAGTGGGGTGGCCGGCGAAGGGCAGCTCACGCGCCGGAGTGAAGATCCGCAACCGGTAGTCGGCAGTCGGATCTTCGGGTGGCAGCAGGAACGTGGTCTCCGACAGGTTCGTCCACCGCGCGAACGCAGCGAGCCGCTCGTCGTCGAGCCCATCGGCGTCGTGGACGACGGCGACGGGGTTGCCGTAACCGAGTTCGTCGGTGAACACGTCGACCTGGCGAAACGCGCGCATGGGTTCACTCCATCAGATCGTCGGCCAGCCCATCCCGTTGAGTGGCGCGTTTGCTGACTACTTGATCAGGTTGCGGGCCATCACCATGCGGTTGATCTGGTTGGTGCCCTCGTAGATCTGGGTGATCTTCGCGTCGCGCATCATCCGCTCGACGGGAAAGTCCTTGGTGAAGCCGTATCCGCCGAACAACTGCACGGCATCGGTGGTCACCGACATCGCGGTGTCGGATGCGAACACCTTCGCCGCCGACGACGTGAAGGTCAGCGAGCCCGTGTCGCGCTCGGCCTTCGCGGCCGCGGCATAGACGAGATGGCGCGACGCTTCGACGCGCATCGCCATGTCGGCGAGCATGAACTGGATGCCCTGGAAATCAGCGATGCGCTTGCCGAACTGGTGACGCTGCTTCACGTAATCCACGGCCGCGTCGAGGGCGCCCTGGGCGATGCCGAGCGCCTGCGCACCGATCGCGAGCCGGGTGTGGTCGAGCGTGCGCAGCGCGGTCTTGAAGCCGGTACCCGGCTCGCCGATGATCCGGTCGGCGGCAATCGTGCAGTCCTCGAAGTAGATCTCGCACGTCGGGCTGCCCTTGATGCCGAGCTTGCGCTCCTTGGCGCCGACCGAGAAGCCGGGGTCGTCCTTGTGCACGACGAACGCCGAGATGCCGTTCGCACCCTTGTCGGCATCGGTGACCGCCATGACGGTGTAGTAGGTCGAGACGCCTGCGTTGGTGATCCAGCATTTCGTGCCGTTGAGCACCCAGTGGTCACCGTCGAGCACGGCGCGCGTCCGCATCGCGGCGGCGTCCGAACCGGCTTCCCGCTCCGACAGTGCGTAACTGATCATCGCCTCGCCGGACGCGATCGGGCTGAGCACATCCTTTTTGAGCTGCTCCGAACCGGACAGGATGATCGGCTGCGAACCGAGCTTGTTCACCGCGGGGATCAGCGACGACGACGCGCATGCCCGTGCGACCTCTTCGACCACGATGCACGTCGAGATCGCGTCGGCGCCGACCCCGCCGTACTCCTCCGGGATGTGCACCGCGTGGAAGCCGGCGCGTACCAGTGCCTGGTAGACGTCCTGCGGGAACTCTGCGGTGTCATCGATCTCGGCCGCCCGCGGCGCGATCTTGTCATCGGCGAGTTCACGCACCGCCTGGCGCAGCATGTCCTGCTCGTCGCTGAGTTGGTACTGGTCGAATTCCGGGTTGGCCATGACACAAATAGTAGGACGACCTAGTAGTTGCCGACCGTGTCACACCGGCGTGCGTGTGCTACGTCTCCAGGTCATGAAGGTCTTTCTCGCCGGCGGAACCGGCGCAATCGGACGGCGGCTGGTGCCGCAGTTGCTCGCGGCCGGCCACGAGGTCTCCGCAACTACCCGCAGCAAGGCCAAGGAGTCGATGCTGCGCGAACTCGGCGCCCGGCCGGTGATCATGGACGCTCTGGACGCAGGGGCGGTCGGCGCAGCGGTAGCAGCCGCCGAGCCCGAGGTGATCATCCACGAGATGACCTCGATCGACGGCGTCCCCGACTTGAAGCACTTCGACCGCGCCTTTGCCGCGACCAACCGGCTACGCATCGAAGGCACCGACCACCTCCTCGCGGCGGCCCGCGCCAGCGGCGTGCGGCGGGTCATCGTGCAGAGCTACACCGGTTGGCCGAACGAGCGCACCGGCGGACCGATCAAGACCGAGGACGACCCGCTCGACGACAATCCGCCTGCCAATCAACGCGAATCCCTCGTCGCCATCCGGCATATCGAAGCTGCCGCGCGCGAGGCACCGATGGAAACGGCCGTACTGCGGTATGCCAACTTCTACGGTCCGGACGTCACCAAGGCGATGTTCGACGTGATCCGCGCACGCAAGTTCCCGATCATCGGCGACGGCGCCGGCATCTGGTCGTGGATCCATCTGGACGACGCCGCGGCGGCCACGGTGGCCGCGCTGACACGCGGCAGCGGGGTCTACAACATCGTCGATGACGAACCGGCAGCCGCGCGCGACATGCTGCCCGCCATGGCAGCCATCATCGGCGCGAAGCCGCCGCGCCGGGTGCCGGCTTGGCTGGCGCGTCCGATCGCGGGAGCGGTCGGCGTCACCATGCTCACCCAGATGCGTGGCTCGTCCAATGCGAAGGCCAAGCGCGAGCTCGGCTGGGAACCGCGGTGGCGCACCTGGCGCGACGGCATGCGCCACGAGGCCAGGGCAGGATCCTTCTCATGAGCGAGCCGTTCGCGGCGCTGAGGCCTTACCTGTTCTCGATCGCGTACCGGATGCTTTCGAGCGTCGCCGACGCCGAGGACGTGGTGCAGGAGGCCTACCTGCGCTACCACCGCGCCGACGCGGAGGTCGAGTCGCCGAAGGCGTACCTGTCGGCAGTCGTCACGCGGCTGTGCATCGATCATTTGCGCTCGGCGCGGGTGCGACGTGAGACCTACGTCGGCGAGTGGCTGCCCGAGCCCTTGTTGACCGACGGCAGCGCTGATCCCGAGCACGCGGTCGTCGACGCGGATTCGCTCTCGATGGCGTTCTTGCTCGTGCTCGAGCGGCTCTCGCCAGTCGAGCGCGCGGTGTTCCTCCTGCACGACGTCTTCGGTTACGGATTCGCCGAGGTCGCCGGGATGGTCGAGCGCACGCCGGACAACTGCCGCCAGATCGGCGTCCGCGCGCGTCGGCACGTCACCGAGCAGGCACCGCGGTTCGAGACCTCGCGTGCCGAGCGGGACGAGTTGGCGCAACGGTTCCTGGCTGCATTCGTCGACGGCGACGTCGACGGGCTGGTCAGCCTGCTTGCCGCGGACGTCATCGTGCAGGGCGACGGCGGCGGGCATCAGCCGTCGTGGCCGAACGCGATCGTCGGCCGCGACAAGGTCGCGCGGCTGCTCGCCGCGCTGGCCGCCGACATCAGG
This sequence comes from uncultured Actinomycetota bacterium, assembly GCA_963708645.1. Classification (GTDB taxonomy): domain Bacteria; phylum Actinomycetota; class Actinomycetes; order Mycobacteriales; family Jatrophihabitantaceae; genus RYN-133. The sequence continues at coordinate 136,822 of CAVPTA010000008.1, forward strand.
CGGATGGACGTGTCGGTACGCCCGGTCGAGGTCAACGGCCAGCCCGGAGCAACGATTCACGCCGCCGACGGCGGTCTCATCAACGTCATCACGATCGACATCGCCGATGGGGTGGTGCAGACGGTGCGGTCGGTCATCAATCCTGACAAGCTGCACCACCTGGGCCGGCTCGCCGATCGGCAGGCGTTGCTCGACCAGCGCGCGCGCCGCTAGCCCGGCCGTCGCGACCCCTCGGATAGGGTTCTCGCACCGAGGAGGCTCCGATGTCCCAGCCCGATGCAGTGTCCGCTCAAAACGTGTCCACCGCATATCGCAGCGCGCTCGAGGTGATCGGCGCGGTCGAACCCACGATCGCCGGCGCGATCCGCAGCGAACTGACCGATCAGCGCGCGTCCCTCAAGCTGATCGCGAGCGAGAACTACGCGTCGCTGGCGACGCTGTTGACGATGGGAACGTGGCTCTCGGACAAGTACGCCGAGGGGACGATCGGACACCGGTTCTACGCGGGCTGCCAGAACATCGACACCGTCGAGCAGACCGCGGCTGATCACGCCCGCGAGCTGTTCGGGGCGCCGCACGCGTACGTGCAGCCGCACTCCGGAATCGACGCGAATCTCGTTGCATTCTGGTCGATTCTCGCCCAGCGGGTCGAGTCTCCTGCGCTGCAGCAGGCGGGCGCAAAGCACGTCAACGACCTGTCCGAAGAGGATTGGGAATCGTTGCGCAATGCGCTCGGAAACCAGCGGGCGCTCGGCATGTCCCTCGACGCCGGCGGTCACCTGACGCACGGGTTCCGTCCCAACATCAGCGGCAAGATGTTCCACCAGCGCTCCTACGGGACCGACCCCGAGACCGGGCTGATCGACTACGCCGCGGTGCGCGCGGCAGCACAGGAGTTCCGTCCGCTGATCCTGATCGCCGGCTACTCGGCGTACCCGCGCAAGATCAATTTTGCGACCATGCGCGAGATCGCCGACGAGATCGACGCCGTGCTGATGGTCGACATGGCGCACTTCGCCGGCCTGGTGGCCGGCAAGGTCTTCACCGGCGACTTCGATCCGGTGCCGCATGCCCACGTCGTCACGACCACGACACACAAGTCACTGCGCGGCCCGCGCGGTGGCATGGTGCTGTGCCAGCCCGAGTTCGCCGATTCGGTCGACCGCGGCTGCCCGATGGTGCTCGGCGGCCCGCTCGGCCACGTCATGGCGGCCAAGGCGGTCGCGCTCGCCGAGGCCCGGCAGCCGTCGTTCCGCACCTACGCGCAGGCGATCGCCGACAACTCGGTTGCGCTGGCCGAAGGCCTGATGAAGCGTGGCACGCGATTGATCACCAACGGCACCGAGAATCATCTGTGCCTGCTCGACGTCTCGTCGTTCGGTCTCACCGGCCGCCAGGCCGAGTCGGCGCTGCTCGATTCGGGCATCGTCACCAACCGCAACGCGATCCCCCGCGACCCGAACGGTGCCTGGTACACCAGCGGCGTGCGCATCGGCACGCCGGCGCTGACCTCGCGCGGCTTCAACGCCGACGACTTCGACCGGGTCGCCGAACTCATCGTCGACGTCCTCGCCGCGACGACGCCCGCTGCCGCCGCCTCGGGCGGCACGTCCAAGGCCAAGTACGCGATCGCCGACGGTGTCGCCGACAAGACGCACTCGGCGGCAGCCGAGCTCCTCAACGCGCGTCCGCTTTACCCGGCCCTCGATCTCGGGTAGCAAAGCACCTATGAGCTACCAGCCGATGCCGCCCGCGCCGCAGGGCGGTCCGCCGCCGCCCGCCGCCCGCGACCCACGCAACGCTCCGTCGACGGTGCAGAACGCGGTGCGGCTGATGTTCGTGTTGGCGGCGCTCGGCGTGATCGGCCTGATCGTCGTCTTCGCCGACAAGAGCGCGCTGCGCAAGGCCATCGCGGACGCCAACCCGTCCTACGACACGAGCAAGCTCGACAGCACGGTCAACGCGGGCATCGCGATCGGCGCGGTGATCGGCATCATCCTGATCGTGCTCTACGTGCTGCTCGCGCTGCAGGTGCGCAAGGGCAAGAACTGGGCACGCATCGTCACGTGGGTGCTTGCGGGGTTGGGCGCGCTAGGCGGCGTCACCAACCTGGCACAGCCGCAGGCCGCGTTGACAAAGGTGATCGCCGGCATCGAGTTGGTGCTCTACGTCGTGCTGATCGTGTTGCTCGCCTTGAAGCCGAGCAACGACTACTTCCGCAAGCCGAGATACCAGTACTGACTCAGCGCGCCGTCGCGTAGGGCGAGGTCATCGCCCCGGTGCCGTCGCGCCATTCGTACGCGCGCACGCCGCGCACGTAGACGTCGACGGCGCGGCTCATCACGTCGAGCGGGTCGCCGTCCCAGATCACGACGTCACCGTCGAGCCCTGCGCGCAATGCGCCGACGCGATCGTCCAGTCCCATGATCTTCGCCGGGTTGACGGTGATCGACCGCAACGCGTCGTCGCGGCTCATTCCATCCTTGACGGCGAATGTTGCCTGGTGCACCAGGAAGTTGATCGCCACGACCGGGTGATCGGTCGTGATCGCGACCAGGACGCCGGCCTTCGAAAGCAGGCCGGGGTTGGCCAGCGTTCGGCCACGCAGTTCGACCTTGCTGCGCGTGCTGAACAAAGGGCCGACGACGCACGGGATGTTGCGTTCGGCCAGCAGGTCGGCGATGAGGTAACCCTCGGTCGCATGGTTGACGATCAGGCGATACCCGAACTCGTCGGCCAACCGGATGGCCGTAGCGATGTCGTCGGCGCGGTGCGTGTGCTGGCTCCAGGGCAACTCACCGTCGAGCACCCGAACGAGCACTTCGGACGTCGGGTCGCGGTCGAACGGGTCACCCTTGTCGGTGGCCGCGGCTCGGCGCGCCTTGTAGTCCTGTGCCTTGGTGAGCGCATCGCGGATCACCGCGGCGACGCCGAGCCGGGTGGCCGGCAGTTGCTTGCGCTCGCCGTAGACGCGCTTCGGGTTCTCGCCGAGGGCGCTCTTCACGCTGCACGGTGACTTCATCACCATCTCGTCGACGACCCGTCCCCAGGTCTTGATCGCTACCGTCTGCCCGCCGATCGGGTTGCCGCTGCCGGGCTTGACGACCACGCTCGTGACGCCTCCGGACAGCGCGTCGATGAACCCGATGTCTGCCGGATTGATGCCGTCGAGGGCGCGCAACCGCGCGCCGTTCGGGTCGGTCATCTCGTTGGTGTCGTTGCCGACGCCGCTCTCGCCCTCTTCGTGGACGCCGACGTGCGCGTGCGCGTCGACGAAGCCGGGCAGCACCCACCGTCCGGTCGCATCGACGACGTCGGCGCCGTCGGGAATCTCGACGTCGGTGCCGACACTCGCGATCGTTCCGTCGACCACGACGACGGTGCCGCCCTCGATCGGATCGCCGTCGATCGGAACGACGCGGCCTCCGGTGATGACAACGGTTCCGGTGCGCTCTCCCATGGTTCTCACCGTACGGTGAGGCGATGCCGATCATGGACGTCACCCGATCGGTGGCCCCGTGAGCGAACCGGCCGAGGGCGCCGCGGCGAAGTCGCTGGCCCGTAACCGCGACTTCGTCATCCTGTGGGTCGGCGGCGCGGTCTCCGAGCTCGGGACGTCGATGAGCCAGCTCGTGTTCCCGCTCGTCGGCTACGCGATCACGCACTCGACGGTCGAAGCGGGCCTTGCGACCACCGGCCTCCTCCTGGGCGGGGTCGTGGTGCGTCTGCCTGCGGGTGCGCTGGTCGATCGCTTCGCGCGCAGCCGCGTGCTGGTGACGACGAACGTCGTCGCCGCGCTGGTCTACGGCAGCCTCGCGGTGGCGTTGTTGGCCGGCCACCTGACACTCGCGCATCTGGTGATCGTCGGAGTCGTCAGCGGCGCGACCGATGCTTTCGATTCCCCGGCGACGTCGGCTTCGGTTCGCACGATTGTGCCCAAGGCCCAGCTCCCACTGGCCTATCTGGGGAGGGTTGATCAACTTCGCCGGTACCTTCATGTTTGTCGCGGTCACGCTGCGGTTGATCGAAAGTGGCACGAGGCCCGCGGCCATCGGTCTTGTCGAGACGGCAGCGGCAGTCGCCGGGCTGGTCGGCGCACTGGTCGCCCCGATGATCATCCGCCGGGCTCGGACGGGCCGGCTGACGATCCTCTTGACCGTGGTGATGGCTGCGGTGGTCGTCCCGCAGGCGTGGACGACGAACGTCGTCGCTGTCGGTGCACTGCTCGCTCTCGCGACGTTCCTCGTCCCAGCGAACAACGCCGGAATCTCCGCCTACATGGTCTCGATCGTTCCCGATGAGTTGCAGGGTCGCGTCAACTCAGCGGCGGGCTTCATAGCAAGCGGGTTGTTGCCGCTCGGCCCGGTGCTCGCCGGGATCGCGCTCGCCCTGGTCGGCGGCGTGACGACGTTGCTGATCGGCGCGGCAGCCACCGCCCTGTGCGCGGTGCCGCTGCTCGCCGCGCGAACCATCCGGGAACTCGGCCGGCCCGACGAGTGGGCGGGCACAGCGCCAGCGTGACTTTCCGCGAGTCATGTGGTCGTCGCGACTCCGAGCGGCTGGTACGAGTGCCCCGGGAACACGCTCGACAGTGATCCGATGTTGAGCCGCTTCTGCACGATCTCGCCGAGCACGTCGAACGGGTTGTTCACGCCCGGGACGTCACCGGCATCCAGGGTCGAGTCGGTCAGTTCGTTCCACTTCCCGAGCACCCCGCTGGCGGACAGGCCGCCACCGAGCAGCCACATCACGCTGCCGTGGCCGTGGTCTGTGCCGCCGCTGGCATTCATCTCGACGCGCCGGCCGAACTCGGTCTGGACGACAACGGTCACCCGCTTGCGCCGGTTCGCGCCGAGGTCGGTCATGAATGCCGACAGCGACTGCGCAGCGGAGGCGAGATGCCCGTCGAGGTCTTGCGCCTCGTCGGTGTGCGTGTCCCATCCACCGAGGTCGATCGTGGCCACCTGCGAGCCCGACCTCGGCGCGAAGCATCGTCGCAACGTCCTGCAGCGCCTGCGAGAACGCGCCGGCCGGGTACGAGGCGCCGTTCTGGACGCCGCCCGACGCCCGCGCGGTTGCGGCCGTTCCGAGCGCAGCCAGCGTCGTCGGGACGTCCTCGCCGAGCGTGCCGTCCATGCCGCGGTAGAGCGCAGCCACCGCCTTCTGCGACGACGCGCGAATGTCGTCCCATCCGGGGAACGTGAAGTCCGACAGCTGATCCATCGCCAGCGTCGTCTCCGGGCCGAGCAGCGACAGTGGTGTCGGACCGCCTGCCGTTACTGCGCGAAACGTCGTGCCTGGTCCGAGCTTCGTGAGCGTGCGGTCGAGCCAGCCCGTGTTCGCCGAGTTCGCACCGCCCTTCTCGACGTACTGCTGCGCCTGGAAGTGGCTGCGGCTGATGCCGGGATCCGAGACGCCTGGGACGAACGCGAGCTCGCCTGTCGACCACAGCGTGTTGTAGAGCGGCTGCATCGCGCCGTTCAGTGCCCAGCCGTCGTTCAGCGCGACGAGCGACGAGTCGGCCGGGATCAGTTGCGGACGGACCTGACGCAGGTAGGTCAGTCCGAGGTCGGCCGAATTGGGGACGACAATGCGCAGCCCGTCCGCCGCTCCGCGCAAGAAGATCAAGACGACGGTGTTCGTCGTGGTGTCGGGCGTGGCGCCGAACGCGGCACGTGTCGTCACAAGTTGGCCGGCCAGCGCCGCGGCACCGACCATGCCGGCGCCGCCGATGAACCGGCGCCGGGTCCAGCCGGAACCGCCCCACGCGTCGTTCTGCGAGTCGAGATCACAGGTGACCTGCTCGGCGTGGCGGCGAAGTTTTGCTTCGAGTGTCATGTCGATTTCTCCGAAAATCAGCGCAGCGCGTGGTGCGGGGCATCGAGGATCAGGGCGGCAAGCGGTCCGGACAGCCAGCGCAGTGTCGAGTTCGACGCCGGCGTCGAGGCGGGCTCGCCGAGAAAGGTCTGCAGCGCGGCGAGATGTGGCCGCCGAGAAGGTCATCCCGGTCAGCGCCTTCGTCAGCCGGGCGACTGCGTCGCCGCTGGTGGCTGCCTTTGCGTAGAGCTTGCTGATCGCGGGCTGGGTGAATCCCTGCCACCAGCCGCCGGCCAGGCCGAGGTGGATGTCCCACTCGGTGAGCAGGTTTCCTGCCGATCGCCAGGCCACCGCGACGTCCGGGTACCCGTTCGGCGCCGGCCAGTCGAGTGGCACGTTGTTCATCGATGCGGTGATCCAGTGCAGAGCCTGGGTCGCCTTTGCGTAGTCGGCGACCGGCGCGTCGAACGCACGGATCGATGCGACGACGTTCTCGGCAGGACGCCGTACCTTCGCGCCGCGGCTCTCCCAGAACTCGTTCGAGCACAGGATGGTCTTGACCATCGGCATGATCTTCGTGCCGTTGTCGAGATAGGCCGGACGCGACCGCGTTCACGAGCGTCGTGGACGGGTTGTCCGACACGAATCGCACGCACATCTTCTGCGCGAGGTGGATCGCCGTGTACGGGTGATTGGCCAGGTAGCGCAGCAGCGCATCTCCGGCGGCCTCGCCCTTGGTCGCGTCGGTGTTCGCGTTCGTGAAGTCGAGGACATTGATCGGGCCGGTCGGATGGATGTAGTCGTCGTAGACGTAGTGCTGGTACTGATCGACCGTGCGTCCGGTGAGCAGCGCCGCGGCGTTGCGCACGTCCCGCTCGGAGTAGCGCAGTCCGACGGTGTGCAGTTCGAGCAGTTCGCGTCCGTAGTTCTCGTTGACCGCGGCCTTCGTCGATTCGGCGAGGTTGAGGAACGTCAGCATCGCCGGATGCCGGGCCGAGGCGAGCAGCATGTTCGTGAAGTCGTGCATGACCCACGGCCGGATCACTTCGCGGTCGTACGGTGCGCGGGTGACCCACATGTCGCCGGCGTGGTTGGGCACGTTGAGGTGGTTGGAGAAGAAGTCGACCAGGCTCTCGTAGAGCTGTGCAGGGCTCCAGGCCTGCAGACCGAGGGTCACCTGCGTCAACTGGTCCATGATCGTCCAGCCGTACTGGTTGCCCTGCGCCCCGAGCCACTGCTGCGCGTCGTAGGGCGAGAGGGTCAGCTGCCGCCCGACCGCCTGCACGCCCTTGTGGGCACGGTAGCCGCCCTGCCGAACGCCGAGTTCGATCTGGTTGTCGACCCACGACTGCAGTCCGTTCTTGGTGACGGCGGCCCGGGTCCGCGGGGTCGGCCCGAAGCCGAAGCGTGACAGCAGGTGGCCGACCGGATCCCAGCGCAGCGGCGCATGCGCCACGCGGCGGCTGTGCGCGAGCGCAGTGCGGATATCGGCGTAGATCTTCGTCGCCATCGGTGAGCTTCCTCGGTTCGGACGGGTCCCCGAACCCTGGTAAAGCCCCCGTAAAGTCAAGACTAGCTCCAAAAATCCGCAAGGAAAAGCCCGGTACTACGTTTGTTGTCATGAGCCAGAGCAGCGAGACGAAACCGTCGGCGAACATCGGGGTCAGCGGGTTGGCGGTCATGGGCCGAAATCTGGCCCGGAACCTGGCCCGCCATGGGCACACGGTCGCGCTGCACAACCGCACGACCGCGCGCACACAGTCACTCGTCGATCAGCACGGCGACGAGGGCACCTTCGTCGCGTCGGCATCGATGGCCGAGTTCGTTGCCTCGCTCGAGCGTCCCCGCGCGGTGATCGTCATGGTGAAGGCCGGCCGGCCGACCGATGACGTCATCGAGGAACTCGTCCCGTTGCTCGACGAGGACGACATCGTCATCGACTGCGGCAACGCCCACTTCCAGGACACCCGCCGCCGTGAGGAGTACCTGCGCGAGAAGGGCATCCACTTCGTCGGGTGCGGTGTGTCCGGCGGCGAGGAGGGGGCGCTGCTGGGCCCGTCGATCATGCCTGGCGGCTCGAAGCAGTCCTACGAGAAGCTCGGCCCGATCTTCGAGTCGATCGCGGCGCAGGTCGACGGAACGGCGTGCTGCGTCCACGTCGGCCCGGACGGTGCCGGGCATTTCGTGAAGATGGTGCACAACGGCATCGAATACGCCGACATGCAGTTGATCGCCGAGGCCTACGACCTGCTTCGCGCCGGGCTCGGCGCCTCCCCCGCCGAGATCGCCGAGATCTTCCGCGACTGGAACGAGGGCGATCTCGAGTCGTTCCTCATCGAGATCACCGCCGACGTGCTCGCCCAGACCGACGAAGCCACGGGTAACGCGTTCATCGACGTCGTCCTCGACCAGGCCGAGCAGAAGGGCACGGGCCGCTGGACGGTGCAGAGCGCGCTCGACCTCGGCGTGCCCATCACCGGCATCGCCGAGGCAACCTTCGCGCGCGCTTTGTCCGGGCACGCCGAGCAGCGCGAGCCGGCCCGTGCCGCCTTCGGCTCCGAGACAGGGAACCTCGACGCCGGCGACCAGTTCATCGCCGACGTGCGGCGCGCGCTGTACGCGTCGAAGGTGGTGGCGTACGCACAGGGCTTCGATCAGATCATCGCCGGATCCAAGGAGTACGACTGGTCGGTCGACCCCGGTGCCATGGCAACGATCTGGCGCGGCGGCTGCATCATCCGGGCCCGGTTCCTCGACCGCATCCGGGAGGCCTACGAAGCCGACCCCGACCTGCCGTCCCTGCTGGTCGCGCCGTACTTCGCGGACGCAGTCAAGGACGGCGTCGAATCGTGGCGACGGGTCGTGTCCGGCGCGGCGCTCGCCGGCATCCCGACCCCCGCGTTCGCGTCGTCGCTGTCCTACTACGACGCCCTCCGCCGCGACCGGCTGCCCGCCGCCTTGATCCAGGGGCTGCGCGACAACTTCGGCGCGCACACCTACAAGCGCGTAGACCGCGACGGCGCGTTCCACGTCGAGTGGGCCGGCGACAAGAAGGAGCATGACGCCGGCTGATCCTGCGGCACAGCTTGCGCTTCTAGCGGTTGTTGGGCCGGGGGAACGGTCGTTAGTCTGCGGCCTGTGATTTCCCGGCTGCGCTATCGGCTGGACCAGGCGCTGGCGCGGGGCGCGCTCATGGTCATGGGCTATCTGGCCGTCCTCACCCTGGTGATCACGGTCGTTGCCGCCGCCATCCTGACCGGGCTGCACCTGTCCGGCGTCAACGGCGGGCCGAAGCTGGGCTTTGCCGAGGCGTTCTGGCAGTCACTGCTGCGCATGCTCGGCAAGGGTGCGTTCGCCGCCGACCAGGAGTGGACGACCCGCGCGCTCAATCTCGTCGTCACGCTCGCCGGCATCTTCCTCGCCGGTGCCCTCATCGCGCTGATTTCGGCCGCGGTCAACCAGCGCATCGCCCGGCTGCGTCGCGGCCGGTCGCCGGTGCTCGAGAGCGGGCACACCCTCGTGCTCGGCTGGTCGCCACGGCTGCCGGTCATCTTGTCCGAACTCGTCATCGCCAACGCCGACCGCCGCCGCGCCGCCCTAGTCGTGCTCGCCGACCGGGCCCAGGACGACATGGAGGACGAGCTGCACAAGCGCGTGCCGCACACGGGCAAGACCCGCGTCGTGTGCCGCACCGGCGATCCCGGGCGCCAGGCCGACCTCGACCTCGTGAACGTGCGCGGGGCGCGTTCGATCATCGTGTTGAACGGCTCCGACGGCGATGCGGGTGTCTTGCGCGCGGTGCTTGCGGTGCGTGGGTTCGAGAGCGAGGTCGCCGGGCTGCACATCGTCGCCGAGCTCACCGACGCCGGGCATGCCGAGGCATTGCGTGCGCTCACCGACAACACCGTCGTGACCGTTCAGGGCGACGCGGTGATCGGCCAGGTGACCGCGCAAGCGTGCTTCCAGGACGGGCTGGCCGCAGTGTTCCGTGAGTTGCTCGGCTTCGACGCAACCGAACTGCACATCCGCGCCATCCCCGAGCTCGTCGGGCACACCTACCGCGACGCCATCGGCGCCTTCGAGAAGTGCGCCGTCATTGGGATGTGTCGTGACGACGTCGTCACGCTCAATCCGGCCGGTGATGTCGTGTTCGCCGCCGATGACCAGGTCGTGGTGGTCGCCGCCGACGAGTTGTCGGTGATCTTCACCGGGTTCGCTGCGGCACCGGCCGACGACAATGCGGCTGCAGCCGCGTTCGCAGACCCGGTCGAGCACATCGCGCTCGTCGGCTGGAGCTCACTCGGGACGAAGATCGTCAGCGACCTCGACCGTGTGCTCGGATCGGGCTCGGTGATCGATGTGCTCGTCGATCCCGGATACGTCACCGCCGCCCAGGTCACCATCCCACCGGTGGTCAACATCAAGGTCGACGTCCACGAACTCGGCGACGGGCCGACGGCCGTCCTCGAAATGATCAGCGCGCGCAGCTACGACCACGCCATCGTGCTCAGCTACCGCAATGCCCTGTCGGCCGAGCAGGCCGACGCCCTGACGTTGCTGATGCTGCTCACGTTGCACAAAGCGCGCGCCACCGGCGCCGTCTCCACCCGGGTCGTCGCCGAGATGCGCGACCGGGCCAACGTCGCGATCGCGCGCACGATCGAGGTCGACGACTTCATCGTCAGCGACGAGCTGTCGAGCCTGATGCTCGCCCAGGTGTCCGAACGCCGCGAACTGGACGCCGTCTTCCGCGATCTGTTCGACGCCTCAGGGAGCGTGCTCACCCTTCGTCCCGCCTCGATGTACGCCGGCCCGGACGAGACGAGCTGGGCGGCGACTGTCACGGCAGCGGCCCAGCGCGGCGAGAGTGCGATCGGCTATCGCCTCGGCGACTCGGCAGCGGTGGTCAACCCGGCCAAGACGACCCGACTGGTGCTCGGGACCCACGACCGCGTGCTGGTGCTCGCCCGCCGCACGGGCCACGCCCCCGACCCGCAGCGGCAGTTATTCCCCCGTCGGCAGCTCGACGTGCCCGCCGAAGGCCTGCCGCATCGCCGAAAGAAGCTTGTCAGCGTAGATCGCCTCACCACGGCTGCTGAACCGAGCGAACAGTGATGCCGAGAGCACCGGAACCGGAACGCCCTCGTCGATCGCGGCCTTGACCGTCCAGCGACCCTCACCGGAGTCGGACACCCGGCCGGCCAGCTTGTCGAGATCGGGGTTGGCGTGCAACGCCCCGGCAGTCAGGTCGAGCAGCCACGACGCGACCACCGAGCCGCGGCGCCACACCTCGGCGACCTTCGCGATGTCGAGGTCGTACATGTAGTACTGCGGCTGGTCCATCGGCGTGGTCTCGGCCGAGTGCTCCTCGGCCTGCTTGCCGGCGTTGGCGTGGTGCAGCACGTTGAGGCCCTCGGCGTAGGCGGCCATCATGCCGTACTCGATGCCGTTGTGGACCATCTTCACGAAGTGGCCGGCACCGACCGGGCCGCAGTGCAGATAGCCCTGCTCCTCGCGGGCTATCGGGCCGCGCCGGCCGGGCGTGCGCTCGGCTGCCTCCGGGCCCGGGGCGATCGATGCGAAGAGCGGGTCGAGGTGCTGCACGACCGTCTGCTCGCCGCCGATCATCAGGCAGTAGCCACGGTCGAGGCCCCACACGCCGCCGCTCGTCCCGACGTCGACGTAGTGGATGCCCTTCGGCTTCAACGCGGCGGCGCGGTCGATGTCCTCGCGGTAGTTCGAGTTGCCACCGTTGATGATGATGTCGCCGTCTTCGAGCAGGTCGGCGAGCTGTTCGACGACCTTGTCGGTGATGCCGGCCGGGATCATGACCCACGCGACCCGTGGCTTCTCGAGCTTCTCGACGAACTCCTTCAGCGAGTTCGCACCGACCGCCCCCTCGCCCTCGAGTTCCTTCACGGCGTCGGGGTTCGTGTCGAACGCGACGGTCGTGTGTCCGTCGCGCATGATGCGCCGCACGATGTTCGCGCCCATTCGGCCGAGGCCGACCATTCCCAGCTGCATGTCAGTGCTCCTTCCGAGCGCTGCGATACCGGCGGATCAGAGTGTTCGTCGAGCTGTCGTGCTGCAGATCGGGTTCGTCGTCGGCCTCGAGTTCGGCCGCCACCTTCTTGGCGAGGACCTTGCCGAGTTCGACACCCCACTGGTCGAAGGAGTTCACGCTCCACACCGTCCCCTGCACGAACACGCTGTGCTCGTAGAGGGCGACCAGCACGCCCAGCGTGTGCGGTGTCAGCCGCTCCAACAACAACGTGTTGGACGGGCGGTTGCCCTCGAACACGCGATGCGGCACCAGCCACTCTTCGGTGCCCTCGGCTTCGACCTGTTCGGCCGTCTTGCCGAACGCGAGCGCTTCGGTCTGTGCGAACACGTTGGCGTTCAGCAGATCGTGATGATCACCCAGCGGGTTCAGCGTGTGCGTGAAGCCGATGAAGTCGCACGGGATCAGCTCGGTGCCCTGATGGATGAGCTGATAGAAGCTGTGCTGCCCGTTCGTTCCCGGCTCGCCCCAATACACGGGGCCGGTGGCGTAGTCGACGTGCGCGCCGGCCAGCGTCACATGCTTGCCGTTCGACTCCATCGTCAACTGCTGCAGGTAGGCGGGGAACCGCTTCAGGTACTGGTCGTACGGCAGGACGGCCTGGGTCTGGCAGCCGAAGAAGTCGGTGTACCAGACAGTGAGCAGGCCGAGCAGCACCGGAAGGTTCGCCTCGAACGGTGCGGTGCGGAAGTGTTCGTCCATCGCGTGGAAGCCGTCGAGCATCTCGCGGAAGTTCTTCGGACCGATTGCGAGCATCGTCGACAGACCGATGGCCGAGTCCATCGAGTAGCGCCCGCCGACCCAGTCCCAGAACCCGAACATGTTCATGACGTCGATGCCGAACGCCTCGACCGCCTCGGAGTTCGTCGACACCGCGACGAAGTGCCGGGCGATCGCGCCCTTGTCGCGCAGCGCCGCGAGCACCCATTCGCGGGCGGTGTTCGCGTTCGTCATCGTCTCGAGCGTGGTGAACGTCTTGGACGACACGATGAACAACGTCTCGGCCGGGTCGAGGTCGTGGGTCGCCTCGGCGAAGTCGGTGCCGTCGACGTTGCTGACGAACCTGAAGGTGATGCTGCGGTCGCTGTAGTGCTTGAGCGCCTCGTAGGCCATCACGGGGCCGAGGTCGGAGCCCGCCGATTCCGATGTTGACGATGTTGCGGATCCGCTCGTTCGTGTAGCCCGTCCATCGCCCGGACCGCACGTTGTCGGCGAACTCGGCCATCCGCCCGAGCACCTCGTGCACTGCGGGGACGACGTCGATGCCGTCGACCTTGATCCGCTCGCCGGACGGCGCACGCAACGCAACGTGCAGCACGGCGCGGTCCTCGGTGAGGTTGATCTTCTCACCGCTGTACATCGCATCGATGCGCTCGCGGAGCCCGGACTGCTCGGCGAGCTCGACGAGCAGGCGCATCGTCTCGTCCGTGACGCGGTTCTTGGAGTAGTCGAGATAGATGCCGACGGCGTCGAGGGCGAGGCGCTCGCCACGGTCGCCGTCGTCGGCGAACAGTTCGCGCAGGTGTCTGGTGCGCAGGCTCTCGTAGTGCTCGGTAAGGGCGGCCCAAGCCGGACGGTCGCGAAGCGGCGTTCCGATGGCTGACTCCATAAGCCATGCGTACCAGAACGGCGCCCGGTTCATAACGGCGGATCGGACACGGTGATCCGTACGGTAAGGAACTGTTCAGGTGTCGCCGCGAGTACCCGCAACTTCGGGTCCTTGATCGCGAGCCAGGGCGGTCGCACGAGTGGTTCGAGCGCGCTCAGTCGACGGTCGGCCAGGACTGTTCGCACCGCCGGTCGGTCGCCGCCGGCGATCAGAGCGTCGAGCTGACCCGCGAGCAGGATTCGCGCGGCGACGTCGGCCGCCTCTCCGAACGCGGCGCTGGCCTGGTTGGCGCGGCGGCGCGCGTAGCGCTGCTGCGACCAGCCACCGGCCTTGGTCGTGCCCTGCACGTAGGTCGAGTCGACCTTCGAGACTTCGAGCTCGGCACCGGCGAACACTCCGACTGCGTAGCCGCTGCGGCGCACCAGCAGCACCCCGACGCGCCGCTCGCGCTTCACGTGCGCGATGAGATCGGCTACCCGGGTGCCTTCCAGCGGCGCGAACGGCACCTCGATCGCGGCGACCGCGCCGTCCGCGGCAGTCAGCGAGACCAGCGTCGCGGTGACTGCCGGGGTGAACGGGCCGTGGCGGTCGGCGAAGCCGTCGATCCAGCGCAGCAGCCGACCGGTCGCCACCTGGACGACGCGGGGCGCGGGCGCGCTCAGCTGGTGATGTCCTTACGGTCGAAGCGCAGCCAGGCGACGGCGAGGAACAGCGACGCATATACGAGCGCGCAGCCCGTCCCGCGCAGCATGTCGTCCCAGCTCACCGGCGACGACAGCACGTCCGTCCACGAGTACTGCCAGTGCGTCGGGAGGTAGTGGCGGTACGGGTCGAGCGCGGTGATCTGGTCGAGGATGTTCGACACGACGACGAGCATCACCGCGCCACCGACCGCGCCGAGCGGGTTGTCGACGCTCACGCTGAGCAGGAACGCGAGTGCGGCGACGACGAGCATCTGGCCGCAGACGTAGGCGACGACCACAAGCAGTCGCCAGAGCGAGTCGAACGTGTCGAAGGTGCCGCCGAGCGGCGAGCGGGCCGGCGCGAAGCCGAAGAACATGCCGCCCACGAGGTAGGACCACAGCGGCAGCAACAGGTTCGCGAGCACACACAAGGATGCCGGCCACGATGAGCTTCTGGCGCAGCAGCCGCGACCGCGGCACGGGTTGCGCAAGCAGGTAGCGCAGCGAGGCCCAACTCGCCTCGCTGGCGACGGTGTCGCCGCAGAACAGGGCGACCACGACGACGAGCAGGAACCCGACCGATGCGAACTCGGTGAACAGGGCGAAGTTCGCCGAGCCGGCGGTCGCCAGTGACACGAGAGCGCCGGCGTTGTCGCCGGGCGCCGGGCCGCCGCCGAGCTTGAACGCGAGCGCGATGATGATCGGCAGGACGAGCAGCAACAGCACGACGATCTGCGTACGGCGCCGCTTGAGCTGGCGGGCGAACTCGACCCGCAGGCGCAGCGTGCGACCGGGATCGAACCGCGGCGTGACACTCGGGTCGAGCGTCAGCAACCGGTCATGGACGCCGCGTCTGGTGGCGGCGACCTTCGACAGCTCGCGTTCGGTCATTGGCGTACCTTCGCTCCGCAAGCGTCGCTCATGCGATCACTCTCCTTCCCCGATCAGGCCGAGGAACACGTCTTCGAGCGCACGAGTCGCAGGCACGAGCGTGGCCGTGATGCCCGCGCCGGCGAGCACCTCCGCTGCGCGCGCCGGATCGCCGACGGACAACTGCAGGCCACCGGCGCCGGCGATCTCGGCGGTCGCACCTGCCGCGATCACCTTGCCCTTGTGCATGACGACGACGTGGGTGCACGTCTGCTCGACCTCGGCGAGCAGGTGGCTCGACACGACGACCGTGCGCCCGGTCTCGGCGTAGCGCTTCATGACCTCGCGCATCTCGGCGATCTGCGGCGGGTCGAGGCCGTTGGTCGGCTCGTCGAGCACGAGCAGTTCGGGCAGGCCGAGCATCGCCTGGGCGATGCCGAGGCGCTGCTTCATGCCATGGCTGTAGGACTTCACGCGCCGGTCGATCGATCCGCCGAGCCCGGCGATCTCGAGTGCGGTGTCGAAGCGCGGCGTCCTCGTCGGGGCGTCCGGTCGCCGCCCAGAACAGGCGCAGGTTCTCGCGGCCGGACAGGTGCGGCAGGAAGCCCGGCCCTTCGATGAACGCACCGAGCCGGGCGAGGACGGGCGCTCCCGGCACGACCGGCTCGCCGAACACATGGACGACGCCCTTGGTCGGAGTGATCAACCCGACGAGCACGCGCAGTGTGGTGGTCTTGCCTGCGCCGTTCGGGCCGAGCAGCCCGACGACCTGACCTCGTTCGACGGTGAAGCTCACGTCGTCGACGGCGCGGTATCCGCCGGAGTACTCCTTGATCAGCGACTCGATGCTGACCGGGACGCCTGCAAGGTCGGGCCGCGGTTTGAGTGATGTGCGGCGGCGCCGGATGACGAAGCCGACCGCCAGGCCGGTTGCGATCGCGACGATGACACCGACGATCAACCATGCGGCCGGATGTTCACCGGTCGTCTGCACTGTTCCGCTCGAGGTCGGCACCGTCAGGTTTCCTGATGGTCCGTCCAGCGCGATCTTGTAGGTGCGGGCGTCCTGCGGCAGTTGGTAGGCGAAATCGGTCGTCGCGACGGTGAGCACGAGACGGTGCCCGGATTGGACGGTGTGCACGATCCAGGGCAACCGCACGTTCACCGAGGTCGGCCGGCCGGGCGTCAGCCCGCTCAAGTGCACCGGTGCGACCAGCTGCGACGGAAGCGTGTTCGTGCCGTCGGACGAGACATCGCGCAGCCCGACGAACAGCGTCGCGTCCGTCGTCGACTTGGGCGTGACGGTCAACCGCACTGACGATCCGCCCGCGATCAGGTACGACGACGACAGCGCCGGCGTTGCGAATGTCGCGGTCTGAGCCGGGACCGTGCTCAACGTCGCGGTCGCCTGATCGAGGACGCCGAACGTGCTGAGGATGCCGCTGAGCCCGGGCACCGCGGTGATCGCGGCGGGCGTGCCGCCGGCGGGCGCGCCGACTTGTTGCGGCGGTCCGGTGAGCGTGAACGACTTCGACTGTTGCGCGATGCCATCGATACCGGGATAGCCCGACGCCTCACGTATCTGCTGACGCAACCGACCGCTCGACGACGACAGCAGCGCGTCCTGCTCGGAGAAGTCGAACGGCTGCTTGCCGTGGACGCCCGCGCCGAAGGCGGCGCCGAACCAGTTGAGCATCTGCGAGGTCGCATCGTCCCCACCGCGCGACGAGTCGTCGTGCCCGCCGCGGCGCCACACGACCTTGACCGGCGTGCCGTTGGCGGCGATGCCGCGCGCGTTGGCATCGGCCTCGCCGAGACCGAACAGCGAGTCCTGCTCGCCCTGGGTCAGGAGGGTCGGCGCGTGGATGCGGTTGAGGATCGAGGCCGGGCTGGCCTGCGCCATGAGCGTGCGCATCGCGGCGTCGGGAGTGCCGTGCTGCGCCGCGTTCTGGTACGCGGCGCAGACGTTCGGTGCGAACCGTCCGCACGACGCCGTCCCCTTGGGGACGCCCGGCGGGTCGCTGCGCTGCGACGAGTCGATCGTGCCGCCGAGGTTCGCCGAGAACGCGTTACCGAACAGCGTGCCGGCCCACAACTTCTTGAACACGCCCGGACCATTACCCGCCGCGTTCGGGAACAGCGCGTGCGAGAGGTCGTTCCAAGTGATGTCGGCCGCGACCGCCTTGATGCGCTGGTCGTAGCCGGCGAGCAGCAACGCGAGCCCGCCGCCGTACGAGCTTCCGGCGACCGCGATCTTCGTCTTGTCGACCTGCGGCAGCGACGTCAGGTAGTTGACGAGCAACTCCGCGTCGTGCACTTCGAACGACGGTGAGTCGAAGTGGATCAATCCGCCCGAGTCGCCGAACCCGCGTGCTGTGTATGCGAGCACGACGTAGCCGTGCTGAGCCAGAGTCTGTGCCGTGCCGGCCAGATCGCTCTTGTCGCCGCCGAAACCCTGCGCAAGCAGCACCGCCGGAGCCGGCGTCGTGTCAGGCAGATAGAGCGCGGTGTCGAGCTTGACCGCCGTGCCGTCCGGCTCGGACGTGCCGTTGATCATCTTGTCGACCGTGCGATAGCCGGCGGACGAGCTCGAAATGCCGACTACGACGAGCGTGGCAATCAGCACGACGACGATCGCCAGGGGGATGAACACCTTGCGCGTGCGCAGCCTGCTCCACAGCTCCGCCCGTCTCATTCAGTCAGCGTACGGATCACTGGTGAGACCGGCCGTCGGGGTAGTCCCCCAAATCGGCCCTGATCAATGTGGTTCAGAGTTCTTTCTGAAGTGCTTCGTCCTTGGCCATCGCCACATCGCGCAGTTCGCGCTGGTAGGCGATCAGCTTCTCGGTGACCGCGCCGTCGGATGCGCCGAGGATGCGGGCGGCGAGCAGGCCGGCGTTGCGCGCGTTGCCGATGCCGACGGTGGCGACCGGAATGCCACCGGGCATCTGCACGATCGAGAGCAGCGAGTCCATCCCGTCGAGGTACTTGAGCGGCACCGGCACGCCGATCACGGGCAGCGTCGTCAGCGAGGCGACCATGCCGGGCAGATGCGCTGCTCCCCCGGCGCCGGCGATGATCACCTTGATGCCGCGCCCGGCCGCCTCGGCGGCGAAGCGGGTCATCTCGATCGGCATGCGGTGCGCCGACACGACGTGCACCTCGTGGTCGACGCCCAGCGCGCGCAACTCGTCCGCGGCAGGTTTCATGGTCGGCCAGTCGGAATCGCTGCCCATGATGATCGCGACGTCAGCCACGTCCGTCCCCCTCCCGACTTTGCCCCGTCAATGTGAGCTGGGACGGCCGACTAACTGACATTCGCGGGGCGAAGCGGCGGACCGCGCCGGCTTCGCCCCGTCAATGTGAGCTGGGACGGCCCCGCAGCGCGGATTGGCGGGGCAAAGCGCCGGGGTCATGCGCGGTCTCCGTTGGCGAGGTAGTCGGCGGCGGCGGCGGCGCGGGCGCGGACCGAGTCGAGGTCGGCGCCGAGTGCGGTCACGTGGCCGACCTTGCGGCCGGGACGGAATCCCTTGCCGTACAGATGGATCTTCACGTCCGGCCACTTCGCCATGCAGTGATGCACCCGCTCGTCGATGCCCTTCGGGACGACGCCGTCGGGGCCGCCGAGCAGGTTCGCCATCACGACGACCGGCGCGGTGAGCGAGGTCGCGCCGAGCGGGTAGTCGAGCACGGCGCGCAGGTGCTGTTCGAACTGCGACGTGCGCGCGCCCTCGATCGTCCAGTGCGCCGAGTTGTGCGGACGCATCGCGAGTTCGTTGACCAGCAGCCGCCCGTCGGTGGTCTCGAACAGCTCGACCGCGAGGACGCCGGTCACGCCGAGTTCGGACGCGAGGCGCAGCGCGAGTTGCTGCGCCTCGTCCGAGAGCTCTTCGGACAGGTCCGGCGCCGGCGCGATCACCTCGACGCAGATGCCGTCGCGCTGCACGGTCTCGACGACCGGCCAGACCGCGCCCTGGCCGAACGGCGACCGCGCGACGTCGGCGGCGAGTTCGCGCGCGATCGGCACCTTCTCTTCGGCGATGAGCGGGCGTGCCTGCCCCAAGCAGTCGGCGAGCACCGCCGCTGCGTCGATCGCATTGCCGATGACCCACACGCCCTTGCCGTCGTAGCCGCCGCGGGCGGCCTTGAGCACGAGCGGCCAGCCGACCTGCCCGGCGAACTCGTCCAGATCGGCCGGCGACTCGATGCGCCGCCACCGCGGGCACGCGATGTCCAGGTCGGACAGCCGCGTGCGCATCTCGGCCTTGTCCTGGGCGAACCGCAGCGCGTCCGCACCCGGATGGACGGCCACCCCGTCGGCGGCCAGCGCGGCGATGTGCTCGTTCGGGACGTGCTCGTGGTCCCAGGTGACGACGTCGCAGCCGCCTGCGAAGCGACGCAGATCCTCCAGCGAGCGGTAGTCGCCGACCTCGACGTCGTGGGCGACGAGTGCGGCGCCGTCGTCGGGCGAATCGGCCAGGATCCGCAGCGACTGGCCCAGCGCGATCGCGGCCTGGTGGGTCATCCGCGCCAATTGCCCGGCCCCGACCATGCCTACGACGGGCAGTCCGGTGCGGGCGTCCACAAAAGAGAGCTTAGAGCGCTACGGGGTTGGGGCCCTGCTGCTGGGTAGGATCCGCACTGATGACCACCACCCCGACCCGACTCAGCATGCGCGAGCGCCTGCAGGTTTACCTGCGCGACTCGTGGCGCGTGCTGCTGAAGGAAGTCAGCGCCTTCGGCCTGATCGGGATCGTCGCGCTCGGCATCGATTTCGGAGTGTTCGCCTGGCTCGCGCCGCACGGCGCCGTCAAGGCGAAGCTCATCTCGGCCACCCTGTCGACGACGTTCGCCTACATCGGCAACCGGTACCTGTCCTTCTCTCACCGGGCCCGGACGAGCATCGCGCGTGAGACGGCGTTCTTCTTCGGCATCAACGCGATCACGCTGCTGTTCTCGCTCGGCTGCATCGCGTTCTTCGTTTACGGACTCAATTACGCGCACGGCAGCGCGATGGTGTTCTTCGTCAACGTCGGCACGATCGCGGTCGGCACGCTGTTCCGGTTCTGGTCGTACAAGCGGTTCGTGTTCCTGCATCCGGACAAGGTGCACCTGCACGCGCACGGCCCGGCGCTCGACGCCGAACTGGCCGAATAGCTCAGTCGCCGCCGCCGATGTCGGTGGCGTAAGCCTCGTAGATCAGATCGGCGCCGCGCTGACGGTGGCGGACGATGCGTCCGAGCACGCTGGTGCCCTGTTCGCGCAGGTCGGTGACGTCGGACGGGGCGACGGGCGCATCCGAAGCGGCTGCGAGCGCGGCGATGTCGGCGGCGATGGTCTTGTGCTCCTCAACTAGGGCCGCGACCTGGTTGGCCAACCGCAGGTCGCCGTCCAGGATCGTCTCGTGCAGCCCGTCCGGACCCTCGGTCACCTCGACATGCAGCGCGAACTCGGACGCGAGCCGGTCGACCGTCTCGTGCAGGCGTTCACCCCAGACGACCGCGCGGTTCGAGCCCGGCGAGGCGAGCGCGCTCTCGACAGCAGCGAGGGTTTCGCGCAGTTCTGCACGCCGGCGGCGGACCGCATCAACGGCCTCACGCTGACGGGCCTGCGTGCTCATATCCATACGGGTGCCTCCTGGGAGGTTCGCCGTGGTGCGGGATTTCATGCTGAGCCAGCCGGGGCAGTTCGTAAATACCCATCGCGGCGTGGCGACACAATCGCAACGCCTGGGCACAGCCGGCGCCAAGCTCACACCGAGATTCGGACGGCCCCTCGTGCGGCTTCCGCGATCGCCCGCGCAACCGTGTCGTAGTCGGCGTCGAGCAGCCCGGCGGTGACCCGGATGTGTGGCGCCTGACCCGGGAGCACCGCGAACGGAGCTCCGGGCGCGACCCCGATGCCCTGCCCGGCCAATCGCACGACCGTGGCGGTCTCGTCGACGACCGGCACCCAGATGTTGATGCCGTCCGTCCCGCCGACCGCGACACCCTCGGTCGCGAGCGCGCCGACCAGCCGTGCGCGTCGCTCGCCATAGGCCACGCGGGCTCGGGCGACGCTCTTGATCGAGGACGGGTCTGTCAACAGCGCGAGCAGCACACGTTGCAGCAACCGGCTGCTCCATCCCTGACCGAGCTGGCGCAACATCATGACCCGTGCCGCGAGCTCGGCGGGCGCCGACAGCGCCGCGAGCCGCAGATCCGGGCCGTGCGACTTGGCGAAGCTGCGCACATGGACGGTGCGTTCGGGCGCCCACGTCCCGATGCTGATCGGGTCGGCCGAGGCGACCGCACCGGACGAATCGTCCTCGACGACGACGGCGTTCGAGCGGCGGGAGACCGCGGCGAGTTCTTCGGCACGCTCGCGCGTCAGCGACACGCCCGTCGGGTTCTGCGCGCGAGGTTGCAGATAGCACCGCGCTCACCCGTCCGGCCGCGCGCAGCCCGTCTGCCGACATACCGGCTGCGTCGACCGGGACGCCGACCACGGTCGCGCCGGCTGCCTCGAGCAGGTCGAGCAGCGGCGGGAAGCACGGGTGCTCGACGGCCACCCGATCGCCGACCTCGACCAGCACGCGGGTGACCAGCTCTAGACCGTCCATCGCACCGTCGACGACGGTCAGCTCGTCCGGCCGATACGGCCAGTCAGCGCGCAACACCTCGGCCAGCTCCGGGACGACCGGAGCATCGAGGTAGCTGCTCGGCGTCGCCGCGCTGCGCAGCGAGGCAACGGCACGTGACAAGCCGGGCAGCAGCGCCGGGTCGGGCACACCGGTCGACAGGTCGAGGCGGAACGCGTTGGTGCGGTCGAGTGCACGCTGGTAGCGCGGCGAGCCTGTGCGCTGCCGGTCGGCGATGGTCGTGCCGCGCCGCCCGTCCGTGCGGATCGTGCCGGCGCGGGCCAGCAGCGACCAGGCAGCGCTCACGGTCGTCGGCGAGAGGCCGAGCTCGGTCGCGACCGTGCGGATCGGGGGCAGCCGGTCGCCCGCGCTCAGCGCGCCCTCGCGCACCGCCCGGCTGATCGCGCTCGCCAGCCCGCGCGCCGACGGGTCGTCCAGACGATCGCGCACACCCTCCAGCACTTTTGTAACGTAGCAAAACTTCTATTGTGCGGTACAGATTGCGCTCCTACCGTGGCAGTCATGAGTACGCGCATTTCGCACTGGATCGACGGAAAGATCACCGCCGGGACCTCCGGCCGCACCGCAGCCGTGTTCAATCCGGCCACGGGACTGCAGAGTGGCGAGGTCGACCTCGCCGGCACCGCCGAAGTCGACGCGGCGGTTGCCAGCGCCAAGGCGGCCGCGCCCGAATGGCGCGCCGCCTCGCTGTCACGCCGCAGCGGGGTGCTGTTCGCGTTCCGCCAACTGCTGCACGACAACGCTGACGAGCTCGCCAAGATTTTGACCGCCGAGCACGGCAAGGTGCTCGCGGACGCCCACGGCGAGATCGCCCGCGGGCTCGAGAACGTCGAATACGCCTGCGGCGTACCCGAGCTGATGAAGGGCGGTTACAGCGAGCAGGCCGGCACGGGCGTCGATGTCTACTCGATCCGCCAGCCGCTCGGCGTCGTCGCTGGAATCACCCCGTTCAACTTCCCGGCGATGGTGCCGTTGTGGATGTGCGCGAACGCGATCGCGACCGGCAACGCGTTCATCCTCAAGCCGTCGGAGAAAGACCCGTCGTCGGCGCTGTTCCTCGCCGACCTGTGGAAGCGCGCCGGCCTGCCGGACGGTGTGTTCACCGTCGTGCACGGCGACAAGGAAGCTGTCGACGCAATCCTCGCGCACCCCGACATCGCCGCGGTCAGCTTCGTCGGCTCGACCCCGATCGCGAAGTACATCTACGAAACGGGGACGGCTGCGGGCAAGCGGGTGCAGGCCCTCGGCGGCGCGAAGAACCACATGGTCGTGCTACCCGACGCCGACGTCGACATGGCCGCCGACGCTGCGGTGTCAGCGGCCTACGGCGCGGCAGGCGAACGGTGCATGGCGGTGTCGGTCGCAGTCGCTGTCGGCGACGTCGGCGATCCGCTCGTCGACGCGATCGCCGCGCGGTTGCCCAAGCTCCGTGTGGGCGACGGCATGGATCCCGACTCCGAGATGGGCCCGCTCATCACCCGCGAGCACCGCGACAAGGTGGCCGGATACATCGCGTCCGGCGCGCAGAGCGGAGCGAGCGTCGTGGTCGACGGACGCGAGAGCGACGTCCCGTCCGACGGGTTCTTCCTGGGCACGACATTGCTCGACAAGGTGACGCCCGAGATGGAGGTCTATCGCGACGAGATCTTCGGGCCCGTGCTGTGCGTCGTCCGCGCCGACAGCTACGACGAGGCAGTGCGCCTGATCAACGCGAACGACTTCGCCAACGGCGTCGCGATCTTCACCCGCGACGGTGGAGCCGCTCGGCGGTTCCAGTTCGACATCGAGGTCGGCATGGTCGGCATCAACGTCCCGATCCCGGTGCCGGTGTCGTACTACTCGTTCGGCGGTTGGAAGAACTCGCTGTTCGGCGACACCCACATGTACGGCCCCGAGGGTGTCAACTTCTACACCCGTGGCAAGGTCGTGACGTCACGGTGGCCCGACCCGGCCACGTCCACTATCGACCTGGGATTCCCGAGGACGCGCTGATGGTCAAGGAACTGGACGGCATTCCCACCGACGAAGCGACGGTGCGCAAGCTCGACCGCGCGCATGTCTTCCACTCGTGGTCGGCGCAGGGGCTCATCGATCCGCTGCCGATCGCGTCGGCGCAGGGGTCGTACTTCACCGACTACGACGGCAAGCGGTATCTCGACTTCTCCTCGCAGCTGGTGAACGTCAACATCGGGTACCAGCACCCGAAGCTGATCGCGGCGATCCAGGAGTACGCCGCGCAGATGACCACGATCCAGCCGGCGTTCGCCAACGACGCGCGCAGTGAGGCGGCGCGGCTGATCTGCGAACTCGCGCCGGGCGATCTGAACCGCGTCTTCTTCACCAACGGCGGCGCCGAGGCGACCGAGAACGCCATGCGCATGGCGAAGCTGCACACCGGCCGGCACAAGATCATGGCCGCGTATCGCAGCTACCACGGCGCGACCGCCGGCGCGATCACGATGACCGGTGATCCGCGGCGCTGGGGCGCCGAGCCGGCGATGCCCGGTGTCGTGCACTACTGGGGCCCGTACCCGTACCGCTCCGCGTTCCACTCGAGCACGCCCGAGGAAGAGACCGAGCGCGCCCTGCAGCATCTGCGTGACCTGATCATGGTCGAGGGCGCGCAGACGATCGCCGCGATCATCCTCGAGACCGTCGTCGGGACGAACGGCATCCTCGTGCCGCCGCCGGGCTATCTCGCCGGCGTCCGTGCGATCTGCGACGAGCACGGCATCGTGATGATCGC
This sequence comes from uncultured Actinomycetota bacterium, assembly GCA_963708645.1. Lineage (GTDB taxonomy): Bacteria > Actinomycetota > Actinomycetes > Mycobacteriales > Jatrophihabitantaceae > RYN-133. Next base: position 161,248 of record CAVPTA010000008.1, read on the forward strand.
CGACGAGGTGATGGCGGGGTTCGGCCGCTGCGGTGAGTGGTTCGCGATCCAGCACTGGGACGTGACGCCAGACCTGATCACGTTCGCGAAGGGTGTCAACAGCGGCTACATCCCGCTCGGCGGTGTGCTGATCAACGACGCGATCGCGGCGACCTTCGACCAGCGCGTCTACCCCGGCGGGCTCACCTATTCGGGCCATCCGCTTGCGTGCGCTTCGGCCGTCGCATCGATCAACATCTTCAAGGACGAACAGATCATCGAGAATGCCCGGCGCCTGGGCACCGACGTGATCGGTCCCGAGCTGGCCAAGATCGCCGACCGGCACCCGTCCGTCGGCGAGGTGCGCGGGCTGGGTGTGTTCTGGGCGGTCGAACTCGTCCGCTCGAAGGACACCCGCGAACCGCTCGTCCCGTACAACGCTTCGGGCAAGGACGCCGCGCCGATGAACGAGTTCGCTGCCGCCTGCAAGCAGCGCGGCATGTGGCCGATGACCCACTTCAACCGCACGCACGTCGTCCCGCCGTGCACCGCGACCGAACAAGAGGTCCGCGAGGGCCTCGCGGTCCTCGACGAGGCGCTCGAGGTGGCCGACCAGTACGCGTCCTGATCGATCAGTGCAGGTGGTCGGCGGCCCAGGTCCCGAGCTGATCGAGGATCGGCACCAGGGCCGTGCCGGCGGCGGTGAGCTCATAACTGACCCCGGGCGGACGGGTGTCGGTGACGGTCCGCTCGACCAACCCGGCAGTAGTCAGTTCACCCAGCCGGTCGGACAGCATCGAGTCGGTGATCGAGCCGATCGCCCGCCGGATCTCGGCGAATCCGGCCGGTCCGGAGCGCAGAGCGCCCAGGATGATGCCGTTCCACCGCTTGCCCAGCAGGCCGAAGGCCACCGTGAGGGCAGCGTCGCACGTCGGCACGGAATGCGCCTGCGCGTGCTCGACCTCACTCACCTCCGCCATGGGAATCACCCTATCTGAGCTTGCGTTCTCCAAGTCACTAGTGTTTTGCTAGTTCATAGCAACACCCTGGCAACACGTTTCCTACGTGTTACTACAACTTGGAGGACCCATGTCCCTGTTCCGCCTCGACGCAAGCATCCGCACCGAGGGCTCGCACAGCCGCGAGATCGCCGACATCGTCGAGCGCGAGTGGCTGGCCGACAACCCCGGCGACACCATCGTGCGCCGCCACCTCGGCACCGAGCCGGTGCCCGCGACGGCCTGGGCCGCCGCAGTCGGTGCCGCCATGACACCCGAAGACCAGCGCAGCACCGAGCAGCTCGACGCCGTCGCCCTGGCCAGGGCCGAGGTCGACCGCATGGTCGACGCCGATGCCCTGCTGTTCGCCGTCCCGCTCTACAACTTCGGCGTCTCGCAGCACTTCAAGACCTGGGTCGATCTGGTGATCACCGACCCGCGCATGGCCGCCGGTACGACCCCGGCCATCGCCGGCAAGCCCGCCGTGCTCGCCACCGTACGAGGCGGCAGCTACTCCGAGGGCACCCCGCGCGAAGGCTGGGATCACGCCACGGGCTGGATGCGCCGCATCCTCGAGGACGTCTGGCAGCTCGACCTGCGCGTCGTCGAGCGCGAGTTCACCCTGGTCGGCGTGAACCCGGCCCTCGACCAGTTCAAGGACGTGGCCGATCAGCTCGCCGAGCAGGCTCGCGAACTCGCGCGCCACCACGGTCGCGAGCTCGCCGGCCGCAGCGCCGCCTGATCACCCCACCCGTCCGACAGTGGTCAGTTCGAGCCGCAGTGGTCAGTTGTAACTGACCACTGCGGCCGAAACTGACCACTGTCGAGGTGCCGGGCTCAGCAGCCGTCGCCGCCCGGCGCCGGTGCCACATCACCCGGGCCACTCTGCGTCGCCCGCCACCACAGATCGTCGATCGCGGACGTGAACGGCGCCGAGTAGGACGTGTATTCGAAGCAGCCACCTTGATGCCAGCCGCCGATCAGGCCGTCGACGTAACCGTGATTGAGCCAGGGGCTGCCACTGCTGCCCCCGACGAAACCGTGGCAGTTGAACGCGGGGTAGCCGTTCGCGTAATAGACCGACGTCGTGCACTCGACCGGATCGTCGTTGATGCCGTTGTTGTAGGCCATATCGGTGATCTTCCAGCCACTGCCCGGCGCCAGGCCGAGGCTGTTCGCGCCGGTGATGTCCTGGATGCCGAGCAGGTTGCCGTGTCGCCACTGTCGGCGGATGCGCAGGAATGCGTAGTCGTAGTGCGGGTTCTGCCCGTCGAGCCATTGCGACGGCAGGTAGGCCGACATCACCGTCCAGACCCCGTAGGGCGTCTTGCCGCGGTCGTAGCCGGGCGCGAACAGCCAGCCGTTCGGATCGCCGTCGAGGCAGTGCGCCGCGGTGATCAGCAGGTTGTGGCCAGGGCTCGCGACGACGCTGGCCGTGCACGTGTGCCGGCTGCTCGTTCCGTTGCGGAACAGCGCGCCGACCGTCGGATTGCCGCTGAACGAGGTGGCGGTCGGCGTCCCCGGCGGCGCCGAGGCGACCGCCGAGCCCGCGCCGAACGCGCACAGTAGAAGAACAGCAAAAACACAAGTGATCACCCGTCGCACGGGTAACACTGTTCCTTATCGAAGTGCTGCACGGTAGTCCGTTGGCCGATTGACTTGTTCGAACGCGCGTTCGACAATGGACGGATGCTCGACGTGGCGATCCGTAAGGCCGACGGCACCACGGCCGTCGATCTCGGACGGCGCGCCGCTCCCCCGCTTCCGGTGCATCCGGCGCTGGCCGAGGTGTTGCCGAGCGGGCTGAGGCGGGGCAGCACGGTTGCGGTCAGCGGGTCGATCTCGCTGCTGCTCGCCACCCTCGGCGCCGCCTCGGCGGGCGGTGCGTGGTGCGCGCTGGTGGGCTTTCCCCGCATCAGCGCCGAGGCGGCGGCCGAATACGGCATCGACCTGTCCCGGCTGGCGATCATCCCTACGCCGGGCACGTCGTGGACGACCGCGGTCGGCGCCCTGCTCGACGCGCTCGATGTCGTCGCCGCCCGACCGCCGCGGCTGGTGCCGGGCGACGTGCGCCGCCTGGCCGCGCGGGCCCGCACCCGGGAAGCGGTGCTCATGCCCTTCGTCGATCGCCGCAGCGGCGAGTGGCCCGGGGCCGACGTGCGGCTGCGGGCCGATGCCGGGCAGTGGTCGGGTATCGGCGAGGGCACCGGACGGCTGCGTTCGCGCCGGGTCGAGGTGCACGCCGACGGCCGCGGTCAGGCCGCCCGACCGCGCTCGGTGACCTTGTGGCTCCCGGGCGACGGCGGCGGCGTCGCCCCCGCCGCACCCGCGATCACCGCTCCCGTGGCACCGGTGATCGAACTGGCCGGTTGACCCGTTTGAAGGGGGTGCGATCAACCTCCGCGTCTGCCACTATTCCGACGTGATCTTCGCCGACGGCACCCTCGCCCTGGTGATGCTGGGCCTGTGGATCTTCTGCATCATCGACGTCATCACCACCCCGGACCCGCGCAACCTGCCGAAGCTCGCCTGGCTGTTCATCGTGATCATCCTGTCCGACATCGGCTCGATCGCCTGGCTGGTCGCGGGACGCAACTGGGGACCGCGCGCGAGCACCTACCGCAGCGCCACCGTGGCCGGCACCGCCTACCCCGAATACGACCGGCCGGGACGGGCCGTGCCAACCAACCCCGACGACGACGATGCCTTCCTTAGGCAGGTGCGCGAGCGGGCAGATGCACAGCGACGCGAATACCAGGAACGGCGAAAGCGTGAACTGCAAGAAGAGCAGGACCGCCTGCGCAAGCGGCCCGAGACCGATCAGACCTGATCGCGCCCGCGCAGCAGCGAGATCTTGAACGGACGTAGCTCGCCGCGGGCGTAGCCATCCGACACGCACGGATCTTCGGCGACGAACTGCTGCGCCGCGGCCTCGTCCGGCGCCTCGAACACGCACACGCCGGTGTTCACCGGACCCAGCGTCGGCCCGACGAGCACGACAGATCCCTCGGCGAACATGCGCTGCAGGCGGGCGAAATGCGTCCCCCAGACCTGCTGTTCCTCCGCTGTCATCGTCTCGGCGAAGTTGTCACGCGGTGCATGCAGGAAGTAGATCCATTCGGCCACACGATCAGCCTGCCAGCTCGGCCGCCCGGGCGAGCAGCAGCGAGCGTTCGGACTCGTTGGCGGTCAAGGACGCGGCTCGTTCGAACTCGACCCGCGCCTGTTCATCGCGGCCGAGCTTGGCGAGCAGGTCGCCGCGCACGCTCGACAGCAAGTAGTAGCCGCGCAGCGCAGGGACGTCGACGAGCGTGTCGACGATCGCCAGCCCTGCCAATGGTCCGTCGGCCATCGCTACCGCCACCGCACGGTTCAACTCGACGACCGGCGAGCGCGTGAGGTCGACCAACTCTCCGTACAGGCGGGCGATCTCGACCCAGTCGGTGTTCTCGGCGCGCGGCGCCCGGGCGTGACAGGCCGCGATCCGCGCCTGCAACAGATAAGGCCCCGGCTCGGCGCCGGCCCGGTCGAGGTAGTCGAGCGCATGCGTGATGAGCAGACGGTCCCAACGGCCGCGGTCCTGCTCGAGCAACGTCACCGGTTGCCCGGCCGTGTCGACACGGGCGCGCAACCGCGACGCCTGGATCTCCATCAGCGCGGCCAGGCCGAGCACCTCGGCGCCGGGCACCAGCCCGACGAGCATCCGTCCCAACCGCATGGCCTCGGCGCACAGCTCGGGACGGGTCCAGGCCACCCCGGCCGTGGCCGAATAGCCCTCGTTGAACAGCAGATACACCGTCTCGAGCACCGACGGCAGCCGTGCGGTCAACTCGTCCCCGACCGGCACGTCGAACGGGACGCCGGCGGCCGACAACGCCTTTTTCGCGCGGGTGATCCGTGCAGCCATCGCCGTGGTCTGCACGACGTAAGCGCGCGCGATCTCTTCGGTGGTCAGACCGGCGACCATGCGCAGGGTGAGCGCCACCCGGGCTTCTGGCGTGAGCACCGGGTGACATGCGGCGAACATCAGGCGCAGCACATCGTCGGTGACGTGCAGCTCCAGTTCCAGCTCGGCAACGGGGTCGATTCCCGTCGGCAGGTCGCGTCCCATCGCGTCCAGCTTGTGTTCCAGCGTCACCTGACGGCGTACCTGATCGATCGCGCGTCGCTTGGCGACGGTCATGAGCCAGGCGCCCGGGTTGTCCGGGACGCCTGACTTCGGCCACTGTTCCAGCGCGGCGACCAACGCGTCCTGCGCGAGATCCTCGGCCCGTCCCAGATCGTGGACGGTGCGGGCGAGGGCCCCGATCAGTCGCGCCGACTCGATGCGCCACACGGCCTCGACGGTGCGGGTCGCTGCAGGCACGCTGCCGGTGATCGCTCAGCCCTGTCCGGTCTGGTCGCGCAGGCGCTGCTCGTGCTCTTGCAGTTCGGGCGTGAACGCCTCACCGAAGTCCTCCGGGGTGTGGAACGGCCGGATCTCGACCTCGGCGCCGCCACTGAACGGGGCGCGCTTGAGCCATTCGACCGCCTCGTCCATCGAGGCGACCTCCCAGATCCAGTAGCCCGCGACCAGTTCCTTCGTCTCGGTGAAGGGGCCGTCGAGCACCGTCTTGGCGTCGGCGTCGAAGCGAACCCGCTTGCCGTGCGAGCTGTCGCGCAGCCCGTCGCCGGCCAGCATGACGCCCGCCTTGACGAGCTCGTCGTTGAAGGCGCCCATCCTCGTGAGGTCCTCGGTCGTCGGCATGACGCCGCGCTCGCTCTCCTCGTTGGCCTTGACCAGAACCATGACTCGCATCGCGTGCTCCCTGTCTCAGGTCGGGCGCTGCGCCCGGACTCGTACGTGCGTCGAACCAGGTGGCGCAGATTCGACAAGCTACCTCGAAGACCTTTTCGGTGTGCTCATTTCTCGCTCCGCAAGCGTCGCTCGGCACATCTACTCGCTCCGCAAGCGTCGCTCGGTGATCGTTTCTCGCTCCGCAAGCGTCGCTCGGTGATCATTTCTCGCTCCGCAAGCGTCGCTCGGTCCGCCACACGACCTTCAGCCCGGACCAGTCGTCGTCGATTGCCGCGACCTTGACGTCGACCAGGCCGAGCGGCAGGACCGCCTCACGAATGCGGTTGTCGGTCACATCGCTGACGTGCCCGGCGGCCTTGCGTGGCCACGCGATCCACACCGCACCCGCCGGAAAGATCCGCTCGCCCCACGCTGCGGGGTCGAGTTCGGCCACACTGCCGATGAAGGCGATGAGGACGTCGACCGCGCCGTCGGCGACATGTTCGACGTCAGGCGGATCGACGAGCGACCAGCCCTGCGGAGCGTTCTCGATGCTGACGCGCGTCCCGGGTTTGAGACCCAGCTTGCGGGCCTGCGGCGTAGCCGAGTAGCCGACCATGCCGCGAGCATGCCAGCTCACGCGTAGCGTGCGTCGCATGATCCGCGTCGTGCTGGCCGCGATCGGGCTGTCGCTGGCGTCGGCGAGCGCCGTCGCCGCGGCCACGCCGAACGCAACCGGGCCCGGAGTTTCACGGGTCCCCGTGCCGGCAGCTGGACGCGCGGTCAACACCTCGCACCCGAACTGGTGGGTCGGCCTCGGGACACCCGCCAGTTGCACCTCGGCCGCGGTCGTCGCAGCTGTGCGCAAGGGTGGCGTGATCCGGTTCCGCTGCGGGCCTAAGCCGGTCACGATCGTCATGCGAGCGACCGCGAAGGTCGTCAACACCTCGCATCGCGTCGTCCTCGACGGGCGCGGACTCGTGACCCTGAGCGGCGCGGGCACACGGCGGATTCTCTACATGGACACCTGCGACCAGAACCAGATCTGGACGACCTCGCACTGCGACAACCAGGCCCAGCCGCAGCTGATCGTGCAGAACATGTCGTTCACGCGCGGCAACTCCACCGGACAGCACTTCGACGGCGGCGGCGGAGGCGCGATCTTCGCGCGCGGCGGGCAGCTCCGCGTCGTGAACTCGCACTTCATCGGCAATCGCTGCGACGCCCACGGGCCGGATCTCGGTGGTGCCGCAGTGCGAGCGCTGTCGCAGTTCCGCCAGCGTCCGGTCTACGTGACCGGATCGACGTTCCGCGCCAACGTGTGCAGCAACGGCGGCGGGTTGAGCAGCATCGGCGTCTCATGGGTGGTGCTCAACAGCCGATTCGTCGCCAACCGCGCGATCGGGCACGGTGCGAACCCTGCGCGATCCGGTACGCGTGGTGGCGGAAGCGGCGCTGCGATCTACACCGACGGCAACACCTACTCGGTCACGCTCGGCGGCACCTTCATGGGCAACAACCACGCGAACGAGGGCGGCGGAGCACTGTTCTTCGTCAGCAACGACCGCACGGGGACGCTTGCGATCCGCCACAGCACGCTCTCGCACAATCCGAGCGACGGCTTCCATACCGCAGGACTACCCGGCATCTTCTACCTCGGCCACGGCCGCCCGACGATCGTCTCATCGATCCTGCGCTGACGATCCGCGGCTACGGCGTGATCGCGTCGATCGCGCGGAAGATCCGCTTCTCGCTGACGGGACGGGGCGTGCCGAGCTGCTGCGCCCAGAGGCTGACGCGAAGTTCCTCGATCTGCCAGCCGATCGCGCGTACGTCCTCGGCGTCCGCGCGCGCCGCGGGCAGGGCGCGCACCAGGTCGGCATGGGCCGACTGCACCGCGTGCACCCGGGCCATGCGAGCGGCGTCGACGGCCGGGTCGCGAGGCAGCAGTTCGAGCCGCCGGGCGATCGCAGCGAGGTAGCGGGCGAGATCGGGCAGCCTGGCCCGGCCTGCAGCGACGACGAACCCGCGCGGCAACAGCGTGCGGAACTGTGTGCGGATGTCGTCGATCGCAGCGGCATGGGCCGGCAGCGGGTCAGTGGGTAGCTCGCGGCGCACCTCGTGCGCCTGCGCGAGTACGCGTTCCACGCGCTCGACGATGTCGATCGTCGCCGGGACGAGATCAGCGGCGACCTTCGCCCGCAATTCGTCGAAGGCCGTCCGGGTCCACGGCAGCGTCGGGACGAGCGCATCGACGGCTGCATCCGCGCAGTCGTCCAGCAGCGCGGGGACGGAGCCGTCGGGGTTGGCGCCGAGCACCAGCCGAGCACGTGTCGACAGCGAACGTTCGGCGGCCTTCGCCGGCGACGACGTCGTGAGCCGCAACAAGCGTCTGATGCCGGCGCGCATCGCCGTCGCTTGCTCGGCAGGCGAGGCAAACACCCGGATCGAGACAGTGGCGCCGGCATCGACGAACGCCGGGAAACCCTGCACCACGTGCTCGCCGCTGCTGCGTTCGAGTAGCTGCGGCAGCTCGGCCAGATCGGCCGGCCACGCCGACAGATCGTCGCGTTCGATGCCGCCGGCGACAGCCTTCGCGACGGCGGCGCGCACCGGCGCGGCGAGTTCCTCCTGCAACGCAGCCAGATCCTTACCGCGGGCGACCTCATTGCCCGCCGCGTCCTCGACAGAGAACGTGACTCGCAAATGCGCCGGGAGCTTCGACAGGTCGAACGCGTCCAGCGGCACGAGCACGCCGCCGCGTCGGTGCAGCTCGCGCTGTACGCCTTCGAGCAGTGGTTCCTGTCCCGGGGTGAGCGCGGCGAGCACGGCCCGCGCGGTGTCCGGGGCCGGGACGAAGTGGCGGCGGAGGTCCTTCGGCAGCGAGCGGATGAGCCCAGTGACGAGTTCTTCGCGCAGCGCCGGCACCTGCCACCCGAACTCCTGCCCGCCGAGCCGGGCCAGCACGTCGGCGGGGACGTGCACCGTCACCCCATCGTCAGTCGCACCCGGCTCGAATCGGTACGTGATCGGTAAAGACAAGCTTCCTGATTGCCAGGTATTCGGGTTGTCGTCGTCAGCGTCCTCTTCGTGTCTGAGCACGTCGTCGCGGGTCAGCGTGAGCAGGTCGGGTGTCTTGTGGCGCTGGTTCTTCCACCAGGCGTCGAAGTGTCGGCCGCTCGCCGCCTCGGGCGGAATTCTGCTGTCGTAGAACGCGAAGATCTCGTCGTCGCCGACGAGCAGGTCACGTCGCCGGGCTCGCTCCTCGACCTCGGTCAGCTCGGCGATCAGCGCCCGGTTGTCACGGAAGAAGTGGTGGCGCGTCGTCCAGTCGCCTTCCACGAGCGCGTGCCGGATGAACAGCTCCCGCGCCTCGGCCGGATCGACGCCGGCATAGCCCACCCGACGATGCGCGACGATCGGCAGGCCGTAGAGCGTGACGCGTTCGTAGGCCATCACCGCCCCGCGTCGCGCGTCCCAGTGCGGTTCGCTGTAACTGCGATTGACGAGGTGAGCGGCGAGCTTCTCAACCGACTCGGGCTCGATGCGTGCCGCGATCCGACCGAACAGTCGCGACGTCTCGACGAGCTCCGCGACGACGACCCAGCGCGGCGGGCGCTTGCTGAGCACCGATCCGGGCGCGAGCACGAAATGCGAATTGCGAGCGCCGAGGTATTCACGGGAGTCGCCCTCGCGCAGGCCGAGGTGGCCGAGCAAACCCGAGACGACGGCGGCGTGCACACGTTCTGGGTCGGCCGGTTCGTCGGCGGCCACGATGCCGAGGCCGGCGGCGATGGTGCGCAGCTGACCGGCGAGGTCTTGCCATTCGCGGATGCGGAGGTAGTGCAGGTACTCGTCGCGACACATCCGCCGGAACTGGTTACCCGAGAGTTCCTTGCGTTGCGCACGAACGTAGTTCCAGAGGTTGAGATAGCTGACGAAGTCGGAGTGCTCGTCGGCAAATCGGGCGTGCTTCTGGCGCGCGGCTTCCTCGGCATCGGACGGGCGCTCGCGCGGATCGGGGATCGACAGCGCTGCGGCGATGACGAGAACCTCGCGCACGCAACCTTCGTGTTCGGCCTGCAGGATCATGCGTGCGATGCGCGGGTCGACGGGCAATTGGGCGAGCCGGCGCCCGAGGTCGGTGATGCGCGCCGATTCGTCGAACGCGCCGAGCTCTTGCAGCAACGCGATGCCGTCGCGAACCGCACGACGATCCGGGGGGTCGAGGAACGGGAAGTCGCCGACATCGCCGATGCGCAGCGCCGCCATCTGCAGGAGCACGGCCGACAGGTTGGTGCGCAGGATCTCGGGCTCGGTGAAGCGCGGTCGCGCCTCGAAGTCGGGTTGCGAGTAGAGCCGGATGCAGATGCCGTCGGACAATCGACCGCACCGGCCGGCACGTTGCCCGGCCGATGCCTGCGAGACAGGTTCGATCGGCAGCCGCTGCACTTTGGTGCGGCGGCTGTAACGCGAGATGCGTGCCGTCCCGGGATCGACGACATAGCGAATGCCCGGCACGGTGAGCGAGGTTTCGGCGACGTTGGTCGCGAGCACGATGCGCCGCCCCGTGTGCGGCTCGAAGACCTTCTGCTGCTCGGCGGTCGGCAGCCGGGCGTAGAGCGGCAGCACTTCGGTGTTGCGTAGCTTCGCTCCGCGCAATGCGTCGGCGGTGTCGCGGATCTCGCGCTCGCCGGACAGGAACACGAGCACGTCACCGGGCTGTTCTCGATCAAGCTCGCGCACCGCGTCGACGACGGCCTCGGTCTGGTCACGCACGCGGACTCGCTGTACGACGTCGTGATCGGGATCGTCGGGGTCGTCGTCGTCGGAATCGTTGAGCTCGGGCTCGAGCGGGCGGTAGCGGATCTCGACGGGGAACGTGCGTCCGCTGACCTCGACGATCGGTGCGTTTCCGAAGTGCGCACTGAAGCGCTGCGGATCGATGGTCGCCGACGTGACGATCACCTTCAGATCGGGGCGCTGCGGCAGCAACCGGGTGAGGTAGCCGATCAAGAAGTCGATGTTCAGGCTGCGCTCGTGCGCCTCGTCCAGAATGAGCGTGTCGTAGCGGCGCAGCGTGCGGTCGCGCTGGATCTCGGCGAGCAGGATGCCGTCGGTCATCAGCTTGACGAGCGTGCGGTCGCTGACCTGGTCGGTGAAGCGCACCGTGTAGCCGACGACCTCACCCAGCGGCGTGTGCAACTCGTCCGCGATGCGCTGGGCGACCGTGCGCGCGGCGAGCCGGCGCGGCTGGGTATGGCCGATCGTGCCGCGCACGCCGCGGCCGAGTTCAAGACAGATCTTGGGCAGCTGGGTCGTCTTGCCCGAACCCGTTTCGCCGGCGACAACGACGACCTGGTGATCAGCGATCGCGGCAGCCAGATCCTCGCGTTTCGCGCTGACCGGCAGATCGGGATACGTGATCGTCGGCAGCGCCGCGCGCCTGTCGGCGACGAGCAGTTCGCTGCGTTCGATCTGGCGCGCGATCGCCGTCAGGTCGTTGGGGCGACGCGCCTGGCGCAGCCGCTTGGCGAGCCGCGCCTCGTCGGCGAGCGTCACGCCGTCAAGACGGGCCCGAAGTTCGGCGGCGGACGGTGCGGACACTCGTCCAAGCCTATGGGGCGCCCGCCACCAGATAGTCGGCCACGGCGGGCGCGTTCGAGAGTGCGATCAGATGGCCGCCCGGCAGCACGTCCGCGTCGAGGCCGAGCCGCTCACGAGCGACCCGGCGCTGGAGGTCGGGCGGGAAGAACCGGTCGTCGGCACCGGCGAGCGCTCGGATCGGGATCTCGGGCCACTTCTGCAGGGTGCACCGGCTCTCGAAGACCGCCTGCGCCTCGTTGCGCTGGTACGGCTCGCCCTCGGCCGCAACAGCTGGGTCGACGTCGTGCAGGAAGTAGACGGCCAGGTCGATGTCGGTGGTGTAGCCGCCCGTCTCCGCCGCAGCGAGGCGCGCTGTTTCGGAGTCGACGTTGCGCCACCACTCGTCCGGCGACTCGCCGGGCGCCGGGATCATCGCGTTCACGAACACCAGCCCGCGTAACGCGATGCGCTGGCAGACCTCGGCGGCGGTGAACCCGCCGAGCGACTGCGCGACCACGACGACGTCGTCAGAGTCAGCGGCCGCCGCGACGACGAGATCGGCGTATTCGGGCAGTGCGACCGACTCGTCATCGCCGGGAAGGTCGACCGCGATTGCGCGGTGGCCGGCCTGCTCGAGCAACGGGACGAGCCGGCTCCAGTACCAGGCGACGCCGCCGGCGCCGGGAATCAGCGCGTAGGTGGTCATGTCGTCACCCTAGGGAACACTGCCGACCATGAGCGGCTTGCGATTCAGCACGGTGAACATCGGCGCGCCCGATCCAGGGGCGCTCGCGCGCTTCTACGAGCGGCTGCTCGGCTGGCGGATCGGGCACGAGGAGCCCGGCTTCGTGATCGTGCGCAACCCCGACGGCGGTGTCGCGTTGTCGTGTCAGCAGGAGGACGACTACGTCGCGCCCGCGTGGCCGGCCGGCCCGGGCGATCAGCAGATGCAGCTGCATCTCGAGATCGCGGTGCGCGACCTCGACAGCGCGGTGCTCCACGCCGTGGAGTGTGGTGCGACGCTCGCGCAGTACCAGCCGCAGGACGACGTGCGCGTGTGCCTCGATCCGGCCGGACACCCGTTCTGTCTGTGGCTCGAGAGCTAGACGCGGCGCCCAAAGATGTTGGCTTCCATTCCGTCGAGCACGCCCGTGTACGCACCGGGCACCTCGATGTCGAGAACGACGCCGTCCGGCTCGTCCCGCACCGTGAAGGTGAAGAACGAGCAACACTGTGACTCGCGCTCGGTGAGGTCGCGCACCGCGGCGGCACACCCCGGCCGCAACTGCAGCGCGAGCCGGGTCGGGGCGTGCCGCGTAGCCGACACGACCTCGTTCGCGAACAGCGCCTCGAATTCGGCCACGCGGATCGGCTGGTCTTCGGTGGGCAGCGTGCACGCATCGGGAACCGTTGTCGAGGTCACGCATTCAGCGTAGGCACCGGTGGTGCATCGAGTGCGGCGCTCGGCGTGCAATGTGTGTAGCGCTGGACGAACGCGCCGAAGGTGTGCTCGTCCGAGTCCGGATCGACAACGGCGCCATCGACCGAGTATTCGACGTCCGGGGCGCCAGCCGTCGAGAACGACAAGGCGACGCGGTCGCTGTCGTGATGGTTCGGATCGCCGATGGCGAGGGTGATTCGTCCCTCGTCGTCCTCGTCGTAACCGTAGGCAAGCACTTGGTGGTTCTTCCCGAGATCGGCAGGCGAGAACGACCGCACGCGGATCAGACCGAGGCAGACGAGCTGCGCCGCGTCGAGGGCGGCGTTGATAGCCGGCCATTGCCGCACCGTCTCTGCGCCTTGATCGTGGAAAGGCAACTGGTAACTGTAGAACTTCGCTACGCCGGCAGGGATGTCGAAGCTGTCGAACAATCGCCGGCTGATGTAGTCGTAGAGCGGCGTGTTCAACGGCGGGTTCGTCGTCGTCGCCGGGATGGGTTCTCCCGATTCGAAGAAGTCGCGTACCGCGAAGGCCATGCCGCCGCACAGACCGCCTGCCGCGTCGCCGATCTTGATCGGGCCGGTCGGAAACGGGATGGTCAGCGTTGGCTCGTGCGGCCAGCTGTTGCCGAAGTGGAATCCGTTGGTGCTCGGCAGGAATCGGGGCACCCGAATCGTGGTCGTCATGAGCGCGCCTCCTGCAACCGTGGAGTCATCGTAGGTCCCGCTGGATACCGTTGCCATACGCGCGATGCTGGACGTGTGCACGTCAGCGATGGGGACGAATCCACGATCGACACCGGCCGCAGCTATCGCAGTGGGACTCCGATGGTCATTCACGTGCGTCATCGCGGGCTGCGGTACGACCTCAACGACGACGGCGCCGCGGTCGAACTTGCCGGCAAGCGCCGCGGGTGGCTCGAGCTCGCGCAACGGGTCGTGGCTGCCGACGGTTTCAACATCAACCGGCGAGGCGTGGTGTTCGTCCCGGCTGTTGAAGGCCGGGACATCGACGACCTCTGCCTGCGTCTCGGTGAGTCGTCGCGCCAGGTCTACCTCGCACTGCTCGAACTGGGCGGCTGACGGACGGCCTCGATGAGGTGCCGGTTGGAGTGCGCTACGAACGGGCCGTCGGCGCGGATATGTGTGTCGAGACGGCACAGCGTGTCGCGATAGCGATCGACGGTGAAGTCGGGAACCCACCAGACACACTTGCGCAGGGTGTAGACAACGGCGCCGATGTCGTAGAACTCCATGCGACAGCGAGCCGTCTGCAGATCCACCACGGTCAGCCCGGCCGCAGCCGCCTCGCGCGATTCGGCGTACGGGTCGCGGCCGTCGTCAGCCGCCGGGTAGGGACCGAGGAAGTACTCGATGAGCTCGACGGCGGAGGCCGAGCCCACGTGCTGTGCGAAGTAGCTGCCGCCGGGGACGAGCACGCGGGCGATCTCGGACCAGTCGGGATCGACGGGGTGCCGACTCGTCACGAGGTCGAAACTCGCGTCGGCGAACGGCAGCGGCGTGCCTGGTTCGGTGGCGACCACCTGGACGCCTCGGGGTTCGAGACGTGACCGGGCGATCGCGAGATTCGCAGGCCAACTCTCCGTGACAACCATGCGCCGCGGAAGAGTGGGCAGCTCGGCGATGATCTCGCCGCCGCCGGTGTCGAGATCGAGAGCGGACGAGGCCTTCGGAAGCCGCTCGGCGAGCAGCGCCGAGTAGCCCCACGGTGGGCGCTGTTCGGTGGCACGGCCCTCGAGCCAGCCGAAGTCCCAACCTGAGACGTCGAGGTTCGCCGCCTCGTGGACCAGGTCGTCGAAATCGCGCACGAGTGCAGGATGGCACCGTGACCTTTCCGAGGGCAGGCTCGGCGAATCGTCGCGTGGGGTATATGTGGCGGTGTCGACCCGCTTGACCCTGCTCTGCGAATCAGTCGGAGGATCCGCATGATCGTCATCACCGCCAAGTTCCGTCCCAAGCCCGATGACGTCGAGCGGTGGCCCGACATCGTTGCCGAGTTCACGGCGGCGACCCGGTCCGAGCCGGGTTGCCTGTGGTTCGACTGGTCGCGATCGGTCGAGGATCCCGATGAGTACGTGCTCATCGAGGCGTTCGCCGACGGCGAGGCGGGCGGGTCGCATGTGCAGTCGGCGCACTTCAAGAAGGCGCAGCAGGACCTCCCGCCGCACCTGTCTGCGACACCGAAGATCCTCAGCTTCGAGGCTGACGCCGACGGCTGGTCGGACCTCGGGGAACTCACCGTCAGCAGCTAGCCGTATTGCATATATCGAACAGGTCTTCGATACTTGGTGGGTGACCGAACCACCGCCTCGGATGATCGCGGTGTGGTGCCCGGACTGGCCCGTGACGACCGTCCGGCTCGAGGCGGGGCTGGCCGCTGACGCGCCGATCGCGGTGCTCTTCGGCAACACGGTCGTGGCGTGTTCGCACGCGGCCCGCTCTGCCGGGGTGCGCCGCGGGTTGCGGCGTCGCGAGGCGCAAGCCCGCTGCCCCGACCTCGCAGTGCTGGCACGCAACGAGGCGGCCGAGGCGCGCATGTTCGAGCCGGTGGTGGCAGGGCTCGAGTCGATCGCGCCGGGGGTCGAGATCACCCGGCCCGGGTTGGCCGCGATCAATGTGCGCGGCCCGACCCGCTACTTCGGCGGCGAGACCGGTGTGGTGCACGCGCTGTCACGGACGGTGATGGGACTGCCGCAACTCGGCGGCGCCGATGTGTTGATCGGCATCGCCGACGGCGCGTTCGCGGCCGAGCAGTCGGCCCGGCGCGGCGTGATCGTCGATCCCGGCGCTTCGGCGGCGTTCCTGGCCGACCTGCCGATCGAGACCCTCGACCCCTTCGGCACCTCGACGCTGGTCGATCTGTTGCGGCGACTGGGGCATCCACACCCTCGGCGGGTTCGCAGCGTTGCCGGCGCGTGACGTGCTCGCCCGGTTCGGCCCGTCCGGCGCGTGGGCGCACCGCCAGGCAGGTGGCGCCGACGACCGTCCGGTGGCAGCGCGACGACCGCCTGCCGAGTTCGAGGTGACCCTCGATCTGGAGCCTCCGGTGGACCGGGTCGACACGGTGGCCTTCAGCGCGCGCAGCTCGGCCGAGCAGTTCGTCGCCGATCTGGGTGCGCACGGCTTGGCCTGCACGTGTCTCGAATTGCAGGTGCTGTCCGAGAACGGTGAGGAAACCGTGCGCCGGTGGCGGCACGCGGGCGTGCTCGGCGCTGTCGACGTTCTCGATCGGGTGCGGTGGCAGCTGGAGGGCTGGCTGTCCCGCGCCGATCGTCCGACCGGTGGCATCACCCGGCTCCGGCTCGTCCCGATCGAGGCGGTGCCGACCGGAGCGCATCAGCAGTCGTTGTGGGGCGGTTCGGGTGCCGAGGACGAGCGTGCGCATCGCGCGCTGGCGCGAGTGCAGACGCTGTTGGGACACGGCTCGGTGCTCGCGCCCGTACTCGACGGCGGACGCGACCCGGCGCAGCGCACGCGGTTGGTGCCGTGGGGCGACGAGCCGGTGGCGATGCGCTCCCCCGAGCAGCCGTGGCCGGGTGCGCTGCCGGCTCCCGCGCCGTCGGTGTTGCTCGATCCGCCGCGCGCGGCGCAGCTGCTCGACGCCGGCGGACGCACCGTCGTGGTGACCGTGCGCGGCGCGATGCCCGCTCCCCCGGCACTGTTCGCGATCGGCGACGAGAAGCCGGTCGCTGTCTCGTCCTGGGCTGGGCCGTGGCCGGTCGACGAGCGGTGGTGGTCGGCGTCAGCCGCGCGCCAGGTGGTGCGGTGCCAGGTGGTGGACGTGCGTGGACGTGCCTATCTGGTCAGCGGCACCATGCCTGCTGGTTCGTGGACGGTCGACGCGGTCTATGACTAGTCACCGCTGATCAGCGGCGCGCTCTCCGCTCGCCGCGCTGCACACGAGCGAGGCTGGCCCGCTCGGCGCGCTCGGCTCGCTTTCGTCGGTCTGATCGGTGCGCCGCATCGATGGCGGACACGATGGTCGCTGGAAACATGACACCTCCCCTGGTGGCGTACTCGGTGGTCAGGAGTACGGCCGTGCCGGTTTGATACCGGCTATCCGGACAGAGAACCGGCGCCTCGGTGGCGCCGCTCGGCGTGCTTGCGCCGCGGGTTGCGGCGGGCAAGAGCACGCAGCTCTGACTCACGTGCGTGAACGAGTTCGGTGGTCGTGATCGGGATCATTGCTGGCTCCTCGGTGCGTCGTTGATGGACTCGACGCTAAGGACCTAAGGGGGCTCGCCGCCTCGGGAGAATCACCTAACTTGGGCGTCGTCCGACCCCTTAGGGGCCGTCAAAATGCGGACAAATTGCCGTGATGGGCGCTTGGGCGGCAGAGCTGCCCTGGCGCCGTGCGCGAGTGGTCAGTCGTGCCGCGGGCGGTCAGTTACTTCGACCACTCGAGCAGTTAAGTGACCACTCGCGGAGGAACGGTCGTGGATGCGAATCCCTATATATTTCTGCGGATTCTCCGTGCACAGGGCTACCATTCCTGCCTCGGAAGGGCTCACGATCTCGGTGCGAAGTCGACGGTGGTGTTGCTGCGCGACGCGTTGAGGATCGGCGCCACCGATGCTGCTGGGCGGGTGCGGCTGGCGCTGGCGATCACGCCGCCGCGGCTGATCACCGGTGAGCTGGTCGAACCGCAGCACCCGCAGACCGCGGCTGCGTTGGCCGACGGGTCGATCTCGGTCCGGGCGGCGGCCACGGTCGTGCAGATGACGGACAAGATCGACGACCTGCTCGCCGACCAGTCAGCACCCTTGTATGAGACCGCGCTGCTGGAGTTCGCTGCCGAGCACGACCCGGACCTGCTGGCCCGCTTCGCCACCGGCCTCTACGCCCGCGTCGATCAGGACGGCGCGTTGCGTGACATCGAAACCGCGCATCGGCGCCGCACGCTGACCCTGCACCGGCGTGCGGACGGCTCCGGCCTCCATTGCCGGCGAGCTGACGTGTGAGGCCGCCGAATACGTCGAGACCCTGCTCGACACCCTGGCCAAGCCGCACACCGGCCCGAACGGCGAACGCGACCCGCGCACCCCCGGCCAACGCCGCCACGACGCGCTGCTCGAAGCGCTGAAACTGCTCTACGCCTCAGGCGACCTGCCCACCGCCAACGGCTGCGCCACCACCCTGGTGCTCACCGCCACCGTCGACGAGTTCGCGAACGGCACCGGCATCGCCCAGACGTCGCACGGCTACACGATCCCGGTCGCAGTCGCGGACCGGTGGCTGGACCCGAAAGCCAAAGCGATCCTGGTGCTGCTGTCGAAGACGAAGGCGATCACGGCGTATTCGGATCAGCAAAGGTTGTTCACCGAACAACAACGACTCGCCATGTTCGCCCGAGACAAAGGCTGCATCATATCCCGGTTGTGATGCGCCCTTGGCGTGGACCCAGGCACATCACGTCACCGACTACGCGAAGACCAAACGCACCTGCGTCGAAGACGGCACCCTGGTCTGCACCGCCAACCACGCCCTGTTCGAACAAATGGGCTGGTCTTCGATCATGCTCGACGAACTACCCCACTGGATACCACCCGCCTGGATCGATCCCGACCAGAAGCCACGCCGCAACCGCATGCACGACTCACCCCAACTGACCCGAGTCTGACCGGCGGCTGACGCATGCCTCCCAGCCCAACCGCACCTACCAGCGAAGACTCCCCGCTTCGGGACTACGTCCCGACCGGACCGAGAAGCGATACCCGACTGCCGCGATACTCACGTCGCTGCGTTCTTGTCCTTATGTCTCGCGCTCCAGCGGCGCGGGAAGTGGCTGTTATTCGTGGGTCGTGGACATGCAGACCAATCCTTTGGCGACAGGCGCGTCGTCCGCAAGCACTAGTCGAGCAGCGCCGCACACACGGTCGCGGTGAGTTCCCACACCGCTTCCCGGTCGTCCTTCGTGGGCGCTTCGGAAACGACGACCGGCTCGTGCACGCGCTGCCAGCCCATTGCCTTCGTGATCGATTCGGCGGCGCGCACCGCACCGTCAGTGCCGGTGTTGCCGTGGACGTACAACCCGTACGGCGCGCCGGTTTTGGCGGTGAGCGTCGGGTAGTACACGGAGTCGAAGAAGTGCTTCATCGCGCCGGACAGGTACCCGATGTTCGCCGGGGTTCCGAGCACGAAGCCGTCGGCGGCGAGCACGTCCGAGACCGTCGCGCCGAGCGCTGCGCGCACCTCTACGTCGACCGATTCGAGTCCGTCCGCGGACGTTCCGGCGAGCGCAGCGTCGAGCAGCTCCTGCGTTGCAGGAGACACCGTGTGATGGACGAGCAGCAGGCGCGGCATGCCTCGAAACGCTACGCGGACGCGCCGAAACCACGCAGGTCAATGATCGTGCGCCGGCGCAGACCGAGCACGGCGAGCACGCCGGCGACGACGAGCGCGACGAGCAAGCCAGCGAGTGCGATCAGCACACTCGTGACGACACCCGGTCCGGGCAGGCCGAGCCCGAGACGCGGGCCGATCTCGACCAGCACCACACGACTCAACGCCCAGCCGAGCGGCGCGCCGATCAGGACGCCGATCGCCGCAGTGAACACGGACGCCGACGCGGTCGCGACGATCATTTGACGCCGGGTCATGCCGATCGATGCCGCGATCGCCATCTGATTGCCGCGACGGCGCACGAGCAGCGCGACATGCTCGGCGACCAACAGCATGCCGCCGATCAACAGCGCAACGATCAGCAGCCGTTGCGGAGCAGCCAACTTTCCGAGCGCGACGATCGTGTCCGGCGCGGTCGGCTCCTCGATCTCGACGCTGCGAGCGAGTTCGTGCTGCAATGCGTCCGCAGCCGCTGGATCGACCGCGCGCACCAGCAGATTCGAGTAGCCCGTCGAGATCGCCGTCTGCCGTAACGCACTCATCGGCATCAACACGTTGCGACCCAGCGGCTCGTCTTCGAGCGTCGGCATGACAACGATGCCTGTCACCTGCATCGTTGCGGTGACTCCGGCGAGATCGCTGACCACCACGTGGTCACCCACGTGCATACCGAATTCGTCGGCCAACCTCGGGCCGAGCGCGATCTCGCCGTCGGTACGAGGCAAGCGCCCGGCCGTGAGGCGGTACGGCAACGCACCGAGCAGCGGCTTGCGGCCGTATCCCGTCACGCGGGAGATCGCTCCGTGATGCACGAGGTGCACGGGCGCATCGACGACCTGGTCGACGTCGCGTACCCGCCGATCGGAGGTGACCTGATGGTCGACCTGCGGCGAGTCGGACGCAATGCCGAAGTCAGCCTCCCAACCCCAGTTCGCCGGTGAGTTCTGCAGGCTCGTCAACTGCCCACCCAACGTCACGACGAGGACGAGCATCGCCAGGCTCGCGCCGACTCCGAGCACGGTGGCTCGCGAGCGCACCGCCGCTCGCCCGCGTCCGCCACGCGAGCTGGCGAGTGCAGCGGCGAACCGCAGCACGGGGTTCAACGCAACTCGCCCCGGTGTCGCAACCCGGCCGCGACTCAGATCGGCACCACGCCGTTGCGAGCGCAGCACGGCCGCGTGCGTGAGCATCACCGATCCGGCGAGCAGTACGAGCACGAACAGCGCTCCGTAGGTCGCCGTCCACGGCTGCGCGAGCCAGCCGGGATGCGGTTCGAACCTGTTCAGCGCGCCCGGCGGTTCGAACCACCCGCCCAACAACGCGCCCGCAGCACCGAGCGCGCCGGCGATGACGATCGCGGGCAGCGCGGCGAACAGGCGAGCGAGCACCTGCTCGTACGCGCGCATGCCGAGCGCGCGCTCGACGCCGTGATCGGCCTGGCCGAGCATCGACCAGCGTCCGGTCAGCTGCAGTGTGAGCACCAGGCCGGCAAGTGCGATCACGATCGCCAGCAGGCCGAGCCCGGAGCGCAAGACCGCCTCGGTCGGGCCGATCGCGGGATCCGGCGATTGTCGTGGCTCGACGTAATCGACGTAGTTGTAGAAACCGGTCCCGAACTCGCGCGACAACTCGCGATCGAGCCGGATCGCCTGCTGCTGCACGGTTCCGAACACCGGCGACTCGAGGCCACGGTTCAACCGCAGCAGCAAGATCTCGCCGATCGCCGCAATCGAATCCCACCTGGCGGCGAAGGCGGGGCCGCCGAGGACTCCTGCGAAACCTGGCCCGGTGTCGGCGACCCGGTACAACCCGACGATCGTGAGCTGCGTGTGTCCGGCGACGGGATCACCGAGTCCGTTGCCGGGATCGCGCACCTGGCCCGAGCGATAGACCCCGACGCCGATCGACGTGCCGATCGTCCAGCCGCGCGAGCGGGCGAACTGCTCGTTGACCATCACCTCATTGGGGTTGAACAGGGACGGCTCGCGCCCCTCGACCACGATCGGCGTGTCGAGCCCGTCCCACTGGTGTCGCGGCGCCCAGACCCCGAGATAGTCGACGTTGCGGGTGTCGAGGCGGGTGTAGACGGCGGTGAGCTGTTGCGAATCGACGACGTCGGTGCGTTTGAGGATGCTGCCGCGCGCCAGCGCCAGTTGGTTGAGCACCGCTCGTTCGCGATGGACGTTGTTGAAGATGTTGTACGTACCGACGCGGGCATCGGCGAGTTGGGTTGCCGAAACCATCCGGTTGTACGCACTGTCCGCGCGCACCAGCACCGCCACCGTTCCCAGCGCCACGCCGAAGAAGACGCCGCTCGCGATGCCGAGCGCGACGACACTGCGCCACCGACTGCGCATCTCGTGGCGGGCCAGCAGCCGCACCGCTGCCCACGCCGTCGTGCCGCTCACGGCCGCGACCCGCGAGGCTCGCTCATGTCGGCACCGGCACGGTGACGAGGACGGCCGTTCCTTCGCCGGGCTCGGATTCCCAGCGCACGGTGCCGCCGAGTGCACCGACGCGGTCGGCCATCGTCGTGCGCCCCATGCCGTCGCTCGGGACACTCGTGTCGAAGCCGGGGCCGTCGTCGCGCACGCTCACGTGCAGGACGTCGTCACGCTCGGCGAGGCTCACCACGACGGTCGACCGCGGTGCGTGCTTGGCCGCGTTCTGCAACGCTTCGAGTGCGCAGAAGTACACCGCGGCTTCGAGGTTCGGCGGGTACCGGCCGACGTCGACGGCATCGATGTGGACGGTCATCGGCGCGCGACCGGCCACAGCCCGCAACGCCGGTTCGAGACCGCCGTCCATGAGCAACGCGGGGTAGATGCCCTGCGCGAGTTCGCGTACCTGCCCGATCGCGGCGTTCACATCGTCGCCGAGTTGCGCGAGCATCGCCTCGATCTCGTTCGCGGGCTCTGCCTCGGCGACCATCTGACGCACGAGCCCGACGGTCACGGCCAGGGCGAGCAGATGCTGTTGCGCGCCGTCGTGCAAGTTGCGCTCGATGCGCCGGCGTTCCGCGTCCGCGGCCGTGACGATGCGGGTGCGCGAACGCTGCAACTGCTCGTTGGTCACCTGCAGGTCGGCAAGACTCTCTTCCAACGCTTGGGTCAATTGCCGGTTCCGGACGATCGCTGCGAGCAACCGGCATGCAGCTGCAAGGCTGTCGTCGTCCTCGAAGTCGTAGCGCGGCGCACCGGCACGGCGCCCGACGACCACCATTCCCAGCAACTCGCCGGAATCGGTGATCGCGCCGACCCGCAATGGCGTACGGCGCGAGTCGCGCGATTCGGAAATGCTGACCAGCTGCGGAACCCAGCGTTGCGCCCAGCCCTCGCCGGCGACACCGATACGCGAGATGACGGTGCGATCACGCGAGGTGAACTCAGGAGCGTCGTCGGCGACCCCGACCGTGACCTGGCGGGTCAGCCCGGCGGTCGGCGACGTCAGCCAGATCTCGACGCGCGGGCTGTCGAGGCCGGTGTGCATTGCTTCGGCCGCGCGTCGCAGCAACTCGTCGATGGGTAGCCGCTGCGACGCCGACTCGGCGATGCGGCGGGTGATCTCGGACGGTGCGCGCCGCAATGCCGGGACGGCGGACCGGATGCCGTCGCGCACCGCGGGCGCGACGAGCACGCCGATGACGACCGCGACAATCGTGCCGGTGGTGACCGGCACGATCGCGTCCCCGCCGGGGAGCTGGCCGTGTACGAGCACGGCCACGAGCAGCCCGGCGAGAGTTGCGGCAATGGTGGCGAGCGCGACCGAGATCGGCCACAGCAGCCGCCGCAGCCCCGATGCCGACAGTGCGGACAGCCCGGCCATGTCAGCTCGCCGCGACGATCCGGCCGTCGCGCAGCGACACCGTCCGGTCGGCCGCGGCAGCGACCGTGTCGTCGTGTGTGACGAGCAGGATCGTCTGCCCGTCCGCGTGCACCTGACCGAGCAGGTCGATGATCTCGGCGGCGCCGGACGAGTCGAGCGAACCGGTGGGCTCGTCGGCCAGCAACAGGCTCGGACGGGGCGCGAGTGCCCGCGCGATCGCCAACCGCTGACGCTCGCCGCCGGACATCGTCACCGGGTAGTCGGCCGCTCGGTTCAGCAGCCCGAGTTGATCGAGCAGGTCGCCGGCCCGCTCGAACGACTCGCGCGCCCGCACGCCCGAGATCTGTGCAGCGAAGGCGACGTTCTGCAACGCCGTCATCTGCTCCAGCAGCCGGAAGAACTGGAAGACGATCGCGACGTGCCGCCGGCGCAGCTCGGCGCGTTGGGCCGCAGTCGACCGGCCGAGATCGAGGCCCGCGACCATCACCATGCCGTCGTCGTGACGATCCAGTCCGGCGACGACCGACAGCAGCGTCGACTTGCCGGATCCGGATGCGCCTGCGAGCGCCACGAACTCACCCGGCGCGATCTCGAGATCGACACCGCGCAACGCCCGGACCGGCGCCGTCAGCACGTCGTAGGTCTTGCGGACGTCGCGCAGTTGCACGAGCGGCTCATCGGCTGATGCGGGCGGCCAGTCCGCCGCAGCCCTCCTCCGCGTGAGCATGGCGACACCCTATGGTCCGCCCGCTTCGGATCGGGCGTACTTGCGACGATCTTGGGGCTACTACACCCGTTCCGAACCGTCCGAAGTGGTGCTAGTACCACCTGCTCACGGGTGCGACCAGGCCGGTTTCCTGTAGCTGCACGGACTCGGTGAACGCGCTGCTAGCGTGCTGTCGTGGCTACGCGCGTGTTGCTCGCAGAAGACAACGTCTTGCTGCGCCAAGGCCTCGAACGGCTGCTCGAGCACCAGGACGAAATCGATCTCGTCGGGGTCGCAGGCACCCTGCCCGAGCTGCTCGAGGGAGTGCGCGTCAACCGTCCGGACGTCGTCGTGAGCGACATCCGCATGCCACCGACGAACACCGACGAAGGCATCTCCGCCGCAGCCACCCTGTCCGAACAAGATCCCGACATCGGCGTCGTGTTGTTGAGTCAGCATGTCGAAGCCGACTATGCAGTGCGCTTCCTCTCGCAAGGCTCGGCACGGCGCGCCTACCTGCTCAAGGAACGCGTCGGTGACGCCCGCGAGCTGGTCAACGCGATCACGACCGTCGCCGAGGGCGGGTCGGTGATCGACCCGATGGTCGTCGAACAACTCGTCCAGGCTCGCGCCGCCCGGCCGGACACCGCGCTCGACCGGCTCAGCCCTCGTGAGCGTGAGGTGCTCGAGCAGATGGCGCTGGGCAAGAACAATGCGGCAATCGCTGCCGCGCTGTTCCTCACCGAACGCGCCGTCGAGAAGCACACCAACGCGATCTTCGGCAAGCTCGGCTTCGCCGAGGAGCCCGACCTCAATCGGCGGGTCGCGGCCGTCCTGATGTTTCTGCAGAAGTAATGATCAAGAAATAGTGACTGCAAAAATGGCAAACCCGTTCCCCCCGCCGGCAACGCACACCCTGCGCGTTGTCGTAGTCGACGACCAACTGCCCTTCCGCATCGCGTTGCGCCGGGTGCTGCAGCGCGCGTCCGGCGTCGACGTGATCGCCGAGGGCGCCGACGGCGCCGAAGCGATCGAGCTCGTCGAGAAGCTGCAGCCCGATGTCGTCGTCCTCGACGTCCGCATGCCTGGCACGGACGGCCCGACCGCGGCGCGCGTCATCGCGCAACGATGGCCCGACGTGACGGTCGTCCTGTGTTCCGGGCACGCCCGCGACGATTTGCCCGACGACCTCGCCGCGCCTTACATCCCGAAGGAACTGCTCACTGCCGAGGTGCTGCAGCGCGCCGTTCGGGAGCACTCGTCAGGCAACTGACCCGGCGTCTCGGCACCGGCGACGCCGTCACTGTCGGACTCGGCGCCATGCTCGGCGCGGGGGTGTTCGCCGCGCTCGCACCCGCAGCACGCGTCGCCGGCTCCGGGCTGTTGCTGTCGCTCGCGGCGGCGGGCCTGGTCGCCTTCTGCAACGCCACATCCTCGGCCCGATTGGCGGCCCTTTACCCCGAGTCGGGCGGGACGTATGTGTACGGACGGCGACGGCTCGGCCCGTTCTGGGGGTTTCTCGCAGGCTGGGCGTTCGTCGTCGGCAAGACCGCGAGCTGCGCGGCGATCGCGCTGACCTTCGCCGCGTACGCCGCGCCCGGTCACGAACGACTCGCTGCGGCGCTCGCCGTCATCGCGCTGACAGCCCTGGGGTACTTCGGTGTGCAGAAGTCGGCGGTGGCGACACGCATCATCGTCGCGGTCGTCCTCGCCGTCCTCGCCGTCGTTGTCGTTGCCGGGGTCACCGGCGGGACGGCCGACGTCGCGAATCTGCGGCCATTCCCCGGCGGTTCTTGGTACGGCGTCCTGCAGGCGGGCGGTCTGCTGTTCTTCGCATTCGCCGGCTACGCGCGCATCGCCACGCTCGGCGAAGAGGTGCGCGAGCCGACCCGCACGATCCCGCGGGCTGTGGCGATAGCGCTGGCGATAACCCTCGTTACCTACGTGCTCGTCGACGGAGCGGCCCTGCTCGCGGTCGGCGCCGACGCGCTCGGTTCCAGCGCTGCTCCGTTGCGCGACGTGGTGGCCGCCGGCAGCCTGCATGCGTTGGCACCGATCGTGCGGGTCGGCGCGGCCGTTGCGGCGCTCGGCTCACTGCTCGCGATGCTGCTGGGGGTCTCGCGCACGACGCTCGCGATGGCACGCGACCGGTTCTTCCCGGCCGCCCTCGCGAGCATCGACTCCGAGCGAGGTGTGCCCGCACGCGCCGAGCTGGCAGTGGGTCTCGCCGTGCTCGTGCTCGTCGTGTCGACGGATCTGCGCGGGGCGATCGGGTTCTCGTCGTTCGGGGTGCTGTGCTACTACGCGATCGCCAACGCGAGTGCGTGGACGCTCAGCGCGTCCGAACGCCGGCCACCACGGTGGATTCCGATCGTCGGAGTCGTCGGCTGCGCCGTGCTCGCCGCGGCACTGCCCTGGCAGGCGGTGTCAGCTGGCGCGGGCGTTCTCGTCCTGGGTGCCGTGCTCTACCCGTGGCTGCGGCGCTGACGACGCAAGAACTGGGACAACCTCGTCGACCGGATGCAACGGCGTCGGTGCAACGATCGTGCCCGGCCAGTGCGAGTCGCGCAGCAGCGTCTTCGCATCGTTGATCGGAACTGCCCTCGACCACAGGAACCCTTGTCCGATCGTGCAGTTGGCCGAGGCGAGCCAGACCGCCTGGTCACTCTGCTCGATACCTTCGGCAACGGTGGTGAGGTGCATCGCGGAACTCATCGCGAGGATCGCGTGCGTCACCGACGCGTCCTGCTCGTCGAGCGTGACCCGATCGACGAAGGACTTGTCGACCTTGAGGACGTCGACCGGCAACTTCGACAGGTAGGACAGCGAACTGTAACCGGTGCCGAAGTCATCGACGGCGACCCGAACACCACGCTCGCGGAGCTCGGCGAGCCGCGGCACGATCCGAGGCAGATCACGCATCAACGTCGACTCCGTGATCTCGAGGCATAGCCGGTCCGGCGCCAGTCCGGAGCTCTCCAACGCTTCGAACACGGTGTCGACGAAGTCGTCGCGGCCGAGTTGCTCGACAGCCACGTTGACCGACATCGTCGGACGGTTGTGCTCGTCCTGCAACGCCGCAGCGGCGTGGCAAGCGGTGCGTAACACCCAGGCACCGAGCGGCACGATCAATCCACACCGCTCCGCCTCATGGATGAACTCGAGCGGCCCGACCAGACCGTGACCAGGACGTTGCCAGCGCACCAGCGCCTCGAACCCGACGATGCGTCCGGTCACCAACTCGACAGCAGGCTGGAAGTGCAGCACCAGTTCCTCGCCGCGCAGTGCACGCTGGAGGTCGGCCTGCAACTGGACGCGTTGCAGGGACTCTTCGTGCAGCGCCGGTTCGTACACGGCGATGCCGGCCTTCCCGCGGTCCTTTGCGAGGTACATCGCGACGTCGGCGTTGCGCAGCACCTCTTCCCACGTGATGTCGTCGCCGTCGGCGAGGGCCAGCCCGATGCTTGCGGTGATCTCGTGCGAGCTGCCGTCGATCACGACGGGTTCGACCAGCGCGGCCTGCAGCCTCTCGGCAATTAGGCGTCCGCGCGCGAGATCGCCGTCCTCCATCAGAACCGCGAACTCGTCGCCGCCCAGACGAGCTGCCGTGTCCTCGGGACGCAGGATGCGGGTCAGCCGCGTCCCGACCTCGATGAGCACGGCGTCGCCGACACCGTGCCCGACAGAGTCGTTGATCTTTTTGAAGTCGTCCAGGTCGAAGAACACCACGACGACGCCGCTGTCCTTACGTTGCATCGCGTGCTCGAGGCGGTCGGCGAACAGGCGCCGATTGGCCAGCCCGGTGAGCTCATCGTGGAACGCGTGGTGCGTCAGCTGACTTTCCATCTCGCGCCGGGCGGTGATGTCGCGAACCGTGAGCACGAGGCCGTCGACGGCGTCGTCGCCGAGCAGATTGGTCAGAGTTCCTTCCAAATACAGCGAGCTGCCGTTGCGGTGCCGGGCATGCATCGCGACCGAGGTGTCGGAGCGTTGCCCGGCGAGCGCGTGGACGAACGTGGCGACATCGTCGGGCCGCATCACCTCGTCGATCCAGCACCGGCCGACCAGTTCGTCCGGCGACCAGCCGAGCACGCTGTCCGCGGACGGCGTCACGAACGAGATCCGCGAGTCGGCGTCCAACACCGCGATGACGTCGGTCGAACCGTGCACCAGCGCGGCGAGACGTCGTTCACCGGCCGAGCGCGCTTCGTGTTCGGTGATGCGGCGCTGCAGTCCCTTGTGTCGCGCAACGAGTCGACGGAACCACACCATCCACCCCAGCGAAGCGACGATCAGTAGCCCGACGTAGGTCAGGTCGGCCTGTACGTCGATCTGGTTCGAGCGATCACCCAGGGTGGTCGACAACCTCGCGGCATCCGCTCGCAGGTCAGCGACGGACGACCGCGCTCCCAGCGCCGTCCGCAGGGGTGCGAGATCTGAATCGGACACACCGGCCGCAGCCAGTCGCTGAACGTCGGTGCGGACGACTGCGAGGGTGGTCGCGCTCTCGGTGCGCGCCTGGAGCGCGCCGGTCAGGTGCGTAGCAATCAGCCGTTGCGAACGGACGTCGTCGCCACGGTGGTAGACGAAGGAGAGCAGCACGAACTCGGCGAACACGACCGCGACCACGAGCGCCACGGTCGCCGCTACGCCGAACAGGCCGGCAGTAGCGCGGCCGTCGTCCTTCGCTGCGCGCGCGTCTCCCACGCGGTTCATGATCGGCACCGTCGGGGCGTACCTGAGCGTGATCGACAAAGTTACCCATGTGGCCTACGATCCAAACTATTCGATCAATCCGAAAAAGAAGAACGATCGAGAAATGTCGAGCGCAGCTGGGATTCCCGACTACGAGCTCGATGACGTGCGCGTCGTGTCGTCCTCGGAGGAGCTCCGGGCGATGTTCCACGACCTACGCAGCACCGTGCTCGAACTGCTCCACGAGCGCGCGGCGACGGTCGCCGAACTCGCCACCTCGGTCGGCCGTCCCAAGAGCACTGTCGCCTATCACGTCGGGCTACTGGTCGATGCCGGGCTGGCGAAGGTCGTGCGCACCCGACGCGTTCGCGCGATCGAGGAACGTTTCTACGGACGCACCGCGCGCATCTTCTATGTCGGGACGATCCAGCCGGATCAGCTGCCGATGATCACGAACTACCTCACCGCAGCTGCGGCCGAATCGGTGGCGGCCCACGAGGCGGACAACCTGCGTGCGGTGCTGCGCTACGTCCGCATCCCCGACGACCGCGCCGAGCAGTTCTGGCGACGCGTGTTCGAGGTCGTCAACGAGTTCTCTGCGCTGCCGCGCAGCGGCGACACCGTCTACGGCTTCGTCGCCGGGCTGTACCCCACTGACCATCCGTCACTTCCTGATCAGGATCCGACCGACAAGGAGACACCATGACCGAAGTGATCTTGTTCCACCACGCACTCGGGCTCACGCCCGGCACGATCGCGTTCGCCGACGACCTTCGTGCCGCGGGCCACACCGTGCACACGCCCGATGTGTTCGAGGGACGCACGTTCGGGTCGATCGAGGAAGGCGTCGGTCACGCCCAGGAGATCGGCTTCGGCGAGGTCATCGAGCGGGCAACGCGTGCCGCCGAACAACTGGCGCCCGAGGTTGTGTACGCGGGATTCTCGCTCGGCGTCGTGTGCGCCCAGAAGCTGACCCAGACCCGTCCAGGTGCGAAGGGTGGGCTGTTCTACTACTCGTGCGTGCCCGCGAGCGAGTTCGGGACGTGGCCGGACGGCGTGCCGGCACAGGTGCACGGCATGGACCACGACCCGTTCTTCATGGACGAGGGCGACGTCGACGCCGCACGTGAACTTGCCGCGGCGCACGAGGGCATCGACGTGTATCTCTATCCCGGCGACCAGCACTACTTCGCCGATCGCACCCTGCCGACCTACGACGCGGACGCGGCAGCGCTGTTGATGCAGCGCACCCTCGACTTCCTGGCCGGCGTCGGGTGAGCTCAGCGAGCGCGGTCGGCGCGCACCGTCACGTATCTGGTCAGTAGCACGCCGTCGGGAAACGTCCGGGTCTCGACCAGGTCGAGGTTGACCCAGTTGTCGAGTGCGGTGAAGAACGGCGTCCCGCCGCCCAGTAGGACCGGGTGGGTGACGATCGCGTACTCGTCGATCAGGCCGGCCCGCATGGCTGCCGAGGCGAGGGTGGCGCCGCCGATGTCCATCGGGCCGCCGACCTCGGTCTTGAGCCGGGCGATCTCGGTGGCAGCGTCGCCGGTGACCAGGCGGGCATTCCCGTCGACCGCGTTGATCGTCGACGAGAACACCACCTTGGGCATGTCCCGCCAGCGGTGGGCGAACTCGATCTGCGCCGGGGTGACGCCCGGCTGCTGGTCGGCTGTCGGCCAGTGCGAGTTCATCGTCTCCCAGAGCCTGCGCCCGTACAGTGCGAGGCCGGTCGCCGCGACCCGGTCGGACCACCACTGGAACAGCTCGTCGCTCGGCATGCTCCAGCCGAGGTCGTCGCCGGGTGCGGCGATGTAGCCGTCCAGGCTCAGGTTCATGCCAAAGGTCAGTGTCCGCATGGGGTCAGCCTCCCGTGAGCCGGTATTGGGCGTACAGACCAGTGAGCCTAACTAGAACATGTGTTCTATGCTGTTCGGATGGGGTTCGACAACCCGCAGATCTCGTGGCGCGAGCTGGAGCGCCGGCTGTCAGGACGCCCGACGCCCGATCCGATCCGCGACGGCGGCGACTCGCCGGCCTGGTCGCGCAAGCGTGACGCGTACGAACCGCTCGGGCTGCCCCGCATCGAATCGCACACGCCGTACGCCGAGCTGCACACGCACTCGTCCTTCAGCTTCCTCGACGGGGCGTCCTCGCCGGAGGAACTCGCCGAGGAGGCCGCCCGGCTGGGGCTGAGTTCGCTCACCCTCACCGATCACGACGGCGTCTACGGCGTGGTGCGCTTCGCCGAGGCCGCCGAGAAGATCGGTCTCGCAACCGGGTTCGGCGCAGAGCTCGGACTGGACGTTCCGCTGCCGCGCACGCAGGCCGAGAAGCTGATCGCGGCGCGCGTCGGCGTGCCCGACCCGCCCGGTCATCACCTGCTCGCGCTCGCCCGCGACCCCGACGGCTATGCCTCGCTGAGCCGGGTGCTCAGCAAGGCCCAGTTACGCGGCGGCGCAAAGGGACGTCCCGTCTACGACCTCGACGAGATCACCGACGCTGCCGACGGACACTGGCTGATCCTGACCGGCTGCCGTAAGGGTGCGGTGCGTCAAGCGCTCGACTCCGGGGGCTCACCGGGACGTGCGCTGGACGAGCTGATCGCGCGCTTCGGCCGCGACAACGTCGTCGTCGAACTGACCCACGAACTCGACCCACTCGCCGACGAGCGCTACGACAAGCTCTACGACCTGGCCCGAGAACGCCGGCTACAGGTCGTCGCGACCACAGCTGCGCACTACCACGCTCCCCTGCGCCGGCCACTTGCGACGGCGCTGGCTGCGGTGCGTGCACGCAGCAGTCTTGACGAGATCGACGGCTGGTTGCCGTCGTGGGCCGGGCAGCACCTGCGCAGTGGTGACGAGATGGCCGCGCGGTTCGCCCGGTGGCCGGGAGTGATCGACGCGGCGCACCGGCTCGGCACCGAAATCGCCTTTCCGCTCAAGCTGATCGCTCCCGACCTGCCACCGTTCCCCGTCCCACCCGGGCACGACGAGATGTCCTACCTGCGCGAACTCACCTACCGTGGTTACGACGAACGGTTCGCACACACCGCGCACGCCGACAGAGCACGCGCGATGATCGAGCACGAACTCGAGATCATCGAAGACCTGCACTTCCCCGGCTACTTCCTGGTCGTGTGGGAGATCTCGAAGTTCTGCCGTGAGAGCGGAATCCTCGCCCAGGGAAGGGGATCTGCTGCCAACTCCGCGGTTTGCTACGCGCTGAGCATCACCGCCGTCGATCCGGTCTTCTACGAGCTGATGTTCGAACGATTCCTCGCACCCGAGCGCGGCGAGCCGCCGGACATCGACATCGACATCGAGTCCGACCGTCGCGAAGAAGTCATCCAGCACGTCTACGAAATGCACGGCCGCGAACACGCAGCTCAGGTCGCGAACGTGATCACCTACCGGCCCAAGTCGGCGGTGCGCGACATCGCACGAGCACTCGGCTACTCACAGGGCCAGCAGGACGCGTGGAGCAAGGAGATCGAGCAGGGCTATTACTGGTCTTCTGACATCGAGAACGACACCAAGGCGATCCCGCCGCAGGTGGTCGAGCTCGCCGGCGAACTGCAGGATTCGCCTCGACATCTGGGGATTCACTCCGGCGGCATGGTCATGTGCGACCGTCCGGTCATCGAGGTGTGCCCGGTCGAGTGGGGGCGCATGCCAGGGCGCACCGTGCTGCAGTGGGACAAGGACGACTGCGCCGAGATCGGGCTGGTCAAGTTCGACCTGCTCGGGCTGGGCATGTTGTCGGCGATCCAGTACTGCCTGACGATGATCCGCGAGTTCCACGGGACGAGCTACGAACTCGCGACCATTCCGAAAGAATCGCCTTGCGTGTACGACATGTTGTGCGCGGCCGACTCGATCGGCGTGTTCCAGGTCGAGTCCCGCGCGCAGATCGCGACACTGCCACGGCTGAAGCCGCAGTGCTTCTACGACCTGGCGATCGAGGTCGCGCTCATCCGGCCCGGCCCGATCCAGGGTGGCTCAGTGCATCCGTACATCCGACGCAAGAACGGTGACGAGCCGATCACCTATCCGCACCCTCGCCTCGAAGAGCCGCTGCGCCGCACGTTGGGCATCCCGCTGTTCCAGGAACAACTGATGCAGATCGCGGTGCACGTCGCCGACTTCAGCCCGTCCGAGGCCGATCAGCTTCGGCGAGCAATGGGCTCGAAGCGGTCGAAGGACAAGATCGACGCGATGCGAATCCGCTTGTACGACGGGATGAAGGCCAATGGGATCACCGGCGTTGTCGCCGACGAGATCTACGAGAAGATCAAGGCGTTCGCCGCGTTCGGCTTCGCCGAGTCGCACTCGATCAGCTTCGCGCTGCTGGTCTACGCATCGTCCTGGTTGAAGCGGCACTACCCCGCAGCGTTCTGTGCGGCACTGTTGAACGCGCAGCCGATGGGCTTCTACTCACCGCAGTCGCTCGTGCACGACGCGAAGCGGCACGGCGTCGAGGTGCGCAAGCCGTCGCTGTCGCAGTCGCTGGCAGGCGCATCGATCGAACCCGGTGACGGGCCGGTGCAGTGCGCCTGCGTCGACGTTCCGCAACCGGCGGTGCGATTGGGCCTGTCGTCGGTGCGCTCGATCGGCACCGACCTCGCCGATGCGATCGTCGAATCCCGCGAGCGTGACGGGCAATTCACCTCGATGGCCGATCTGGCCCGTCGCGTCGGGATGTCGGCCGATCAGGTCGAGGCGCTGGCCACCTCGGGTGCGTTCGACTGCTTCGACCTGCCCCGCCGCGACGCGCTGTGGAGTGCCGGCGCCGCAGCAACCGCCCGTCCCGGCCAACTCGACATCGCGGCCTTCGACGAGTCGCCGCCGAGCGGCATCCCGGCCATGTCCGAACCGGAACAGCTGATCGCCGACATGTGGGCCACCGGCATCACGCCCGACTACTACCCCACCGCGCTGATCCGTCCGCGCCTCGACGCCCTCGGGATCATCCCGCACGAGCGACTGCGCACGATCCCCGATCACACCCGCGTGCTCATCGGCGGCGTCGTGACCCACCGGCAACGGCCGGCCACCGCGCGCGGGGTCACCTTCCTCAACCTCGAGGACGAGACCGGCCTGACCAATGTGATCGTCGATGAGGTTGTCTGGCAGAAGTACCGCCGCGTCGCTCGCGAATCAGGCGGTTTGATGATCCGCGGCATGCTCGAGCACACCACGGACGGCGTGCTCAACGTGATCGCCGAGCGCATCGAGAAACTCAATCTCGGCCTGCGCACCAAGTCCCGCGACTTCCGCTAACTCAGATGATCTTGCAGTTTTGCGCGCCATGGCGCGCAAAACTGCAAGATCATCGCGGAAGGGCGAAGGAGTCGATCATCGCGCGCAGCACGGTGCGCACCTCGGCCAGCGCCTGGTCGCGATCGGCGTGGAGCACCGCGTAGAGCGTCGCCTCGTCCAGCGCACCGATGAACACATGCGCGAGCGGTTCGACCGGCTGTTCGCGAATGCGCCCGATCGACATCGCGTAGGTGAGCAGCCCCTGCACCATCCCCATGCCGTAGCGCAGCCCGATCTCGCGCCACCGCTCCCAGCCCAACACCGACGGTGCGTCGATGAGGATGATCCGGCTGATCGCGGGTTCTGAGCAGGCGTCGAGCCAGGTGTCGGAGCCGAGCTTCATCAACTCGATCACGTCGGCGAGCCCGGAGTTGGCCACGGCCGCGTCGATCCGCGCCATCACCTCGGCCTCGACGGCCTCGAACACCGCCGCGAACAGCGCTGCCTTGTCGGCGAACTGGTGATACAGCGCCCCGCGGGTGACACCGGCGGCACGCACGATCGCCTCGGTGCCCACCCCGGCGTAGCCGTGCTCGGCGAACTGCGTGCGCGCGACCTGCACCAGTGCGTCGCGGGTCGCAGCGGACCGGTCGCGCTGCGACCTGCGCTCGACAGTCATACAGACTGTATGTATGTTAGTGCTACCACGCACTCAAGCTACCGCGAAAGCCCAGCACCGGGAGGCGCCGTGCCGATCATCGAGGTCCCGCAGGGCCGTATCGACTACCGCGTCGCCGGCCCCGAGAGCGACGCCCCGCCGGTCGTGTTCGTCCACGGCCTGCTCGTCGACGCCCAGCTGTGGACGGGCGTCGCGGACCGCCTCGCCGCAGCCGGGATCCGCAGCTACGCGCCGACCCTGCCGCTCGGCGCGCACCGCATACCGCTGGGCCCGGATGCCGACCTGACTCCCCGGGGCGTCGCCCGGCTCATCATCGACTTCCTCGCCGCGCTCGACCTGCGCGAGGTGACCCTGGTGGGCAACGACACCGGTGGCGCGCTGTGCCAGTTCGTGATCGACACCGACCCAGAGCGCATCGGCGCGCTGGTGCTCACGAACTGCGACGCGTTCGACAAGTTCCCGCCACCACCGTTCGGCCTGCTGGTGAAGGCCGGCCGCAGCCGGGCGATGCTCAAGATGATGGCGGCGAGCACCCGGCCGACCGCGCTGCGCCACTCGGCGCTCGGCTTCGGCCCGCTCGCCCGCAATCTGGACGCCGCGGTGACCCGGAGCTGGATGGAGCCGCTGCGTACCGACCGTGCCATTCGCGCCGATACCGCCCGATTCATGGCAGGGATCGACAAGGCCGATCTATTGGACGTATCGACCCGCCTCGGCGCGTTCACCCGTCCGGTTCGGCTCGTCTGGGGCGACCGGGATCGCTTCTTCAAGCTCGAATTCGCCGAGCGCCTCGCCCGGACTTTCCCCGCCGCTCAACTCACGACAGTCGCGGACGGGCTCACCTTCGTGCCGCTCGACGCCCCTGAAGCCGTTGCGGAGGCGATCTCGATGATCACTTCAACCGGGCGCAGCACCTAAAGATCGATTCCAGCCTGTCGATAGGACCCGAGAGGTCTTTGGCTGGAGGCTGGATTGGTCAGGAAGAGCGAGTTCTCGCTCCGCACGCTGACGCTGTCAAGCGTCACGTGGTACGCGACTGTGCCCGTTGGCTGGGCGCTGATCCTGCTCGCCGGCTACCACATCGCGACGATCGCGCGGGTCGAACAGCCCG
The DNA here is from genome assembly GCA_963708645.1 of uncultured Actinomycetota bacterium. Classification (GTDB taxonomy): domain Bacteria; phylum Actinomycetota; class Actinomycetes; order Mycobacteriales; family Jatrophihabitantaceae; genus RYN-133. The sequence goes on from CAVPTA010000008.1 coordinate 196,671, forward strand.
CCGCGTTCGTGATGACCGCAGGCCTGCTGATCATTCTGGAGCTGCTCCCGCTCGTATCCGGACGCGGCCACGATCCGCAAGGCGTGGTCATGTCGACGGCCTTCCTGTGCGCGATGTTGTTCGTCTGGGGCGCGTGGCCGGCCATGCTCAGCGTCGGCATCGCCTCGCTCGCCGCCGACCTGCGCGCTCGCAAGCAGTGGTGGAAGGTGCTGTTCAACCCCGCGCAGTACGCCGTGTCGGTCGGCGCCGCGTACGTCGTGATCTACCTCCTCCACGGACCCGTCAGCCTCGAGCATTCGCTGCCTACACTCGACCGCGGCGACCTCGTCTGGATCCCGCTCGCCTGGGTCACCTACTACGTGGTCAACAACTTCATCGTCTGCTGCGTACTCAGCTACGCCGACCGACTCCTCGTGCTCCTGCGAAACGACTTCGTTCACGACGCCCTGATGTCGTTCTCGGTGATGGCGATCTCGCCGATCATCGTCGTGGTCGCAATGCACTCGTGGCTCGTCCTGCCACTGCTGCTCATCCCACTCCTGCTGCTGTACTACACGGCTTCGATGTCGCTCGAACGCGAGCACGCCGCCGGGCACGACGACCTGACAGGCCTGCCGAATCGCAACACGCTGCGCTTCGAACTCGAGGACGCGCTGGTCACCTGGGAGCGCGACGGCGTCCCGTTCGGCCTGATGCTCATCGACATGAACGACTTCAAACGCGTGAATGACACGCTGGGACACCAGGTCGGCGACCGCCTGCTCATCGAGTTCGCCAACCGGCTGCGCCAGCAGGTGCGCCCCGGTGACTTCGTCGCCCGGCTCGGCGGGGACGAGTTCGCGATCATCGTCTACGACACGGACGAAACCGTCGGACGCGCCGTCGCCGAGCGGCTGTGCATGTCGATCTCGCACTCGATCGATCTCGGCGGGCTCTCGCTCGAGGCGGAGGCGTCGATCGGCCTCGCCATGTGCCCGGCGCACGGCACCGACGGCGGCACGCTGCTGCGCCGCGCCGACGTGGCCATGTACACCGCCAAGGCCAACCGCACCCGCGTCGAGGTCTACTCGCCGGCACGCGACATGAACTCCGCGGACGCTCTCGGCCTGTTGAGCGAACTGCGCCAGGCCCTCGCCGACCACGCGCTCGAGCTCTACTACCAGCCGAAGGTGTCGACAGCCGAGGGCACGCCGATCGGTGTCGAGGCGCTGATCCGCTGGAACCACCCTGTGCGCGGCTTCGTCGCGCCGGACGAGTTCATTCCGCTCGCGGAGGGCTCGGGCATCATGCCCCTGCTCACTGAGCGAGTCGTCAGCCTCGCACTCGCGCAGATCGCACGCTGGCGCGACGACGGCATGACGGTGCCGGTCGCGGTCAACATCGCACCGACCGACCTGATGGGCTCGGAGCTGCCCCGTGTGGTCGCACGCGGCCTGCGTGAGCACGACCTGCCGCCCGGGATGCTGCAGCTCGAGATCACCGAGCGCATCGTCACCCACGCCCTGGACGACGCGAAGCGCAATCTCGCGCAGTTGCGCGACCTCGGGGTATCGATCAGCCTCGACGACTTCGGCACGGGCTACTCGTCACTGCTGCGGCTGAGCTCGCTGCCGGTCGACGAGATCAAGATCGATCGCGGCTTCATCTCCGCGATGTCGCAAGGCGACCGCGCCATCGGCATCGTGCGGGCGCTGATCGACCTCGCCCACACGCTCGGCATGCCGTCCATCGCCGAAGGTGTCGAAACCGCTTCGGAGCTGCGGCTGCTCGAGTCGCTCGGCTGCGACGGCGTGCAGGGCTGGCACGTTGCCCGGCCGATGCCCGCCGCCGAGGTCACGACGTGGCTGCGCGAACGGGCCGCGCGTGCATTGGCGATCGTCCACGACGGCGACGCCCCGACCTTGCGCGCGGTTTGACCGCCTCCGATGGTGCTTGTGTTTGGCAGCGCTCCGACTACGGTCGGATTGAGCAGCAATACAGCCCGCCAGACCGAGCGGAGGCAGCCGTGCAGATTGCTGACATCCTGCGCCACAAGCAGGACAACCACGTGTGGACGATCGCGCCGGACGCGTCGGTGCGTGACCTGCTCAGCCAGCTCGCCGAGCATCACATCGGCGCGATGATGGTGTCAGGGGCCGGCTCGGAACTGGCCGGCGTCGTGTCTGAACGCGACGTGGTCCGCCGCCTGCACACCGACGGCGACGGCGTCCTCGACGGCACCGTCGAACAGATCATGACCCGCGAGGTGGTGCACTGCGCGCCGGGCGACGCGGTCACCCAGGTGGCTGCGCTGATGACCGAGCGACGCATCCGGCACCTGCCGGTGCTCGACGGCACCGAGCTGATCGGCGTCGTGTCGATCGGCGATGTCGTGTCCAGCCGAATCCGCGAGTTGCAACAAGACCGCGACCAGTTGGAGCAGTACATCACCGGCTGAGCACGCGGCCTGAGCAACTTTCGCCGCTGACCGCGCGGCGCGTGCCGGGCCGTAGCCCCGACACGTACGGTGGAAAAAACGGCGAGTCGGAGGACGAAGCATGTACGGCGACGAGGAGACAGTGCTCGACGCCTTACGCGCCCGTGGCATCCCGACATCCGTACTCGACTCTGCCTCGCAAGAAGCCGCCGAGACCGGCCGCTACCTGCGGTACGTCCTGCTCGACTCGGGAATCGTCACCGAGATCGAACTCGCCGAGGCGCTCGCCGAGGCGTACGGGCTCGAAACCGTCGATCTGACCCAGTACACGATCGACCCGGTCGCTGCCGCCAAGATCCCGCTCCCGCTGGCCCGCCGCCACCGCGTGCTCGGCATCGCGATCAAGAACGGCGAGCTGCACGTCGCGATCGTCGACCCCGGCGACGTGCTTGCACTCGACGACGCGCGCGCTGCGACGGGCATGCAGATCCGTCCGATCGTGGTCGCCCGCGACGAGCTGATGAAGGCCCTCGACCGCTTCCAGCGCGCCGAGACCGACCTCGACGACATCGCCGCCACGCTCGGAACCGCGGACGCATCCCTCATGGAGGCGTTCGACGCGTCCGAGGACGACGCGCCCATCGTGCGCTACGTCAACTCGCTGATCGAGCAGGCCATCCAGAACCGCGCGTCGGACATGCACATCGAGCCCACCGAGGGCGATCTGCGCGTCCGGTTCCGCATCGACGGCGTGCTCCACGAGATCGATACCGTCCCCCGCGCCGTCCAATCCGCGCTGATCAGTCGGCTCAAGATCATGTCGGCCGTCGACATCACCGAACGCCGCATCCCGCAGAACGGCCGCATCTCGATGCGGATGGCCGGACGCACCGTCGACCTGCGCGCGGCGACGCTGCCGACCGTGTGGGGCGAGAAGATCGTGCTCCGAGTGCTCGACACCGGCGGCATGGATCTCGACCTCAAGCGGCTCGGCTTCACCGACACCAACTACGGGCGGTATCTCGACCTCGTTCCGCAAGCCCCACGGCATGGTGCTGGTGACCGGCCCGACCGGGTCGGGCAAGTCGACGACCCTGTACGCCACGCTCACCGAGATCAGCAATCCCGAGATCAACATCATCACCGTCGAAGACCCGGTCGAGTACCGGCTGCCCGGCGTCAACCAGGTGCAGGTCAACCACAAGGCCGGCCTCACCTTCGCTGCGGTGCTGCCGGCCATCCTGCGCTCCGACCCCGACATCGTCCTGATCGGCGAGATCCGCGACCGGGTGACGGCCCAGCTGGCCGTCGAGGCCGCGCTGACCGGCCACCTCGTGCTCTCGACCCTGCACACAAACGACGCTCCGTCGGCGGTCACGCGCCTCATCGAGATGGGCATCGAGCCGTTCCTGGTCGGCTCCTCTCTCGACTGCGTGCTCGCCCAGCGCCTCGCGCGCCGGCTGTGCAGCTGGTGCAAGGAGGTCTACGAGCCCTCGAGCGCCGAACTCGAATCGGCCGCGTGGCCCATCGAGCTGCTAGGCGTCCCGACCCAGCTGTGGCGTCCGGTCGGTTGCCGCTCGTGTACCAACACCGGCTACCGGGGCCGCGTCGCGCTGCACGAGATCATGCCGGTGAGCGAGGAGATCGAACGACTCGCCGTCGAGCGAGCCTCGGCGCACGACATGCAGCGCGTCGCGCTGGCGCAAGGCATGGACATGCTCAAGGTGGACGGCCTCCGCAAGGCCGCCGCCGGCGCGACGACGCTGGCGGAAGTGCTGCGCGTCGCGGTCTGAGCGCCAGACTCGAAATCCGTTTCGCCCGGAAAGTTTTCTCCCGAAACGCTTAAGGTCCCCGGTCTGCCGCCGATCATCAGGTTCGTAAGGTTCCCGTTAGTTTGAACCGGAAGGACCGCAGCGGTGGACACAGTCACCCACACCGGGTCAGCTGCTGGGGCGCACAGCGCCCCGACGCAGCCCCTCGGTTCGGTGACCCCGCTGACGAGTCACCTGCTCCCGTCCGCACCGCGGCCGATGCGCGACAGCGCCGAGGCCAAGAAGCTCGACAGCGCCGATGACGCGCGCCGCGCGCTCGACTCGATGCTCGCCCAGATGGTGCGCGCCGGCGGTTCCGATCTGCACGTCACGGTCGGCCTGCCGCCCATGGCCCGAATCCACGGTGCGGTCACCCGGCTGCCCGGCTGGGAGCGGCTGACCCCGGAAGACACCGAGGCGATCGTGCGTTCGGTCGTCACCCCCGAGCAGTGGACGCGCTTCCAGCAGGACCTCGAATACGACCTGGCCTACAGCCTGCCGGACGTGTCGCGCTTTCGCGTCAACCTGTTCCAGCAGCGCAACTCCTACGGCAGCGTCATGCGCGCAATCCCGCATGAGATCAAGCAACTGCACGAGCTCGGCATGCCGGAGCAGATCAGCCGTTTCGCCGAGATGCCCCGCGGCCTCGTCCTCGTGACCGGCCCGACCGGTTCGGGCAAGACCACGACCCTCGCTTCGCTCGTCGACCTCGCGAACCGGACCCGTCGCGATCACATCGTCACGATCGAGGACCCGATCGAGTTCTTGCACCAGCACCAGGAGTGCGTGGTGAACCAGCGCGAGCTGGGCATGGACACGCACAGCTTCTCCGAGGCGCTCAAGCACGTGCTCCGCCAAGACCCCGACATCATCCTGGTCGGCGAGATGCGCGACCTCGAGACCGTGTCGACCGCGCTCACCGCGGCTGAGACGGGTCACCTCGTGCTCGCCACCCTGCACACCCAGTCGGCGGCCCAGACCATCGACCGCGTGATCGACATCTTCCCCGCGCACCAGCAGCAGGAGATTCGCGCGCAGCTGTCGACCGCGCTGCAGGGCATCGTCACCCAGGCTCTGGTCCGGCGCAGCGACGGCGAAGGACGCACTGTCGTCTGCGAGGTCATGTTCGCGACCACCGCGATCCGCAACCTCATCCGTGAAGGCAAGAACCACCAGATCCCGTCGTTCATGCAGTCGTCCGGCTCCGACGGCATGCTGACCTTCGACTCGCACCTGGCCCAGCGCGTGAACCAGGGTGCCATCGACTTCGACAAGGCGCTGACCCTGTGCCACAACGTCGAAGACTTCAAGCGCCTCTCGGGACGCACGTCATGACCGCCGCCACCACCGTCGCGACCTGGGCGTACGAGGGTCTCGACGCCAAGGGCGCCCGCACCACGGGCACGGTCGACGCGCGCGACGAATCGGCCGCGGCCGCGCAGCTTCGTGGCCAGGGTGTCACGCCACTGTCGATCATTGCGTCGGGCAAGGGTCTGCAGCGCGAGATCAAGATCCCGGGCTTCGGCGGCGACAAGGTCAGCCTCAAGGAACTCGCGATCATGACCCGCCAGTTCGCGACGATGACCTCGTCCGGCCTGTCGCTGCTGCGCTCGCTGTCGATCCTGCAGGACCAGTCCGAGAACAAGGCTCTTGCTCGCGTGCTCGGCGAGGTCCGCCGCGACATCGAGGCCGGCTCGTCGCTGTCGAACGCGATGAGCAAGCACGACAAGATGTTCCCGAGGCTGATGATCGCAATGGTTCGTGCCGGAGAAACTGGCGGGTTCCTCGACTCGGCCCTCGACCGCATCGCGATGAACTTCGAGAAGGACGCGAAGCTCCGCGCGAAGATCAAGTCGGCGATGACCTATCCCGTCATCGTCATCTTCTTCAGCTTGTTGATGATCGCCGGTGTCTTGATCTTCATCGTCCCCGTGTTCGAGAACATGTTCCACAACCTCGGTGGTTCGCTGCCGTTGCCTACCCAGATCATCGTCACCACCAGCCACCAGATGGCCTGGCTCGTGCCGCTCACCGTGGTGATCGGAGTGATCAGCACGACGGCAGTGCGCCGCAAGCTGCACGACGACTACACCTGGCGGCTGCGTTTCGACCGGCTCAAGTTGCGCATCCCGGTCTTCGGAACCCTGTTCACGAAGATCGCGATCAGCCGGTTCTCGCGCAACCTCGGCACGCTGCTCTCGGTGGGCGTCCCGCTGATGCAGGCGCTCGACGTCGTGGGCGGCACGACCGGCAACGCCACGATCACCGAAGCGATGAAGGACGTCGCCGCATCGGTGCGCGAAGGCCGGCCGATGTCGACCGCACTCGTCAACCACGACATCTTCCCGGCGATGGTCACGCAGATGATCCAGGTCGGCGAAGAGACCGGCGAGATCAGCGGGATGCTCGACAAGGTCAGCGACTTCTACGACCACGAGGTCGAGACCGCGACCGAATCGCTGACCGCAGCGATCGAGCCGCTCATGGTCGTCGTCATGGGCGTGCTCATCGGCGGCATGGTCGTGTGCCTCTACCTGCCGATGTTCACCATCTACCAGCACATCGCGAACTGAGAGGCACTGACATGCGCAGCCACCTCTTCACCCAGATTTCCGACCCATCCCCTCGGGTCGGATCGGACGCAGGCGCCCGCCTGGCTCCGTCGCCCGGTCGCAACCGCGGACCGGCAATCCCCCGCAGAGTCAAGGAGACTCACATGCGTAACACCATCACTGCCGTCCGCGAGAAGATGGGCAAGGACGAGAAGGGCTTCACCCTTATCGAGCTCCTCGTGGTTGTCGTCATCATCGGCATCCTGACGGCCATCGCCATCCCGCTGTACCTGAACTACCGCAACAACGCTGAGGACAACTCGGTGAAGTCAGACATCAACGCCGGTAAGGCCGCGATCAACGCCTGCTACACCGACTCGACCAACGGCACTTACCCGGCCAACTCGGCCATCAGCCCGGCCGTTACCGGCGGCGTGATGTCCGGTGGCTCGAACGGTGCCAAGTTCACCCTCACCTGCGGTTCGACCACTGAGACGCTTCCGGTCTCGGCCAACAACCAGCTCACCTACACCTTCGTCGCTGCCGCCAGCGGCGTCCCGGCGTACTACACGCTGGCTGGTCTCTCGCAATCCGGCACCACGTTCACCTACAACAGCAACACCGGCGCGATCAGCTAGCTCTGAGCGCGTCATCTCGGTACCACCGCCGGCGGCGGGGCAAGTGCCCCGCCGCCGGCGCCACCCAACTCGAACCCCCGCGAGGCCGCTGTGTCGTTCCGTGCATCCACCCCCGTCGCGTCGTCGCGACGGATGGGCACGCTTCACGCCGACCCCGACGGGGGATTCAGCCTTGTCGAGAGCCTCGTCGCGATGGTGATCTTCCTGATCATGACCGCAGCCGCTGCGACCGCGATGATCACGGGCAACAACGCTTCGCAGACCTCGCGCACCCGTGTGGTCGAGACGAACCTGGCGCGGACCGAACTCAACCAGGCCGTCGCGCAGCCCACCCCGAGCCCGACGACCTACACCGTGAATCCCGGCGGTAATGCCTACACCGTCGCGCGTTCCGTACAGGTGATGCCCACCCCGAGCGCGACCGGCGCCTGTCCGACCGGATCAGTCCGCCAGATCACGGTCAACGTGACCTGGGCCGGCCGATCGGTCTCCATGACAACGGCACAGTCGTGCTGAGCCAGCGCCTGGGCGATCCGCGCACGGACGACGCCGGCGTCACCCTCATCGAACTGCTTGTGGCGTCGTTCATCAGCATGATCGTGCTCGCCGCCGCGACCACGTTCTTCGTCGGAGTGCTCAGCGCCGGCAGCGCCAGCGCGACCGACACATCGAACACCGACCAGGCTCGGGTCACGCTCGACGACTGGAGCTCGTTGCTCGCTGTTGCCGACTCGCCGACGACCGCGGGTACTGTGACCGGCCGCATCGCGTCACTCAGCTCGACCAACGTGACCTTCTACGCCGACGTCAACAATCGCAACGGGACGAGCGCACGCACCGCACCGACCGAGATTTCGCTGTCCCTTTCCAGCGGCCAGCTGGTCGAGCAGCGCTACGCGCCGACCACGCCGAACGCGGCCACCTCGACCTATCCGTCTACGCCGACCACGACGTTGTACCTGGCCGGCTGCCTGCACAACTCCAGCGGAACCTGCGTCAGCGTCGGCCAGGTCGGCAGTGGCTCGGCCGGATTCACCGGCTACACGAGTTGCGCGACAGGGCTGTGCGCCCTCGCCGCTGGTTCCACCGCCTACGACACCATCGTCGCGGTCGGCATCAGCTTCACGATGAGCGATCCGCACGGCGGAGCCGCCAAGACCTTCTCGACTGTTGCCTCACTCCCGGCGGTGTCCTCATGATCATGTTCAGCTCCCGCCGCCGCGCTCGGATCGACGACAGTGACGGTGGCTTCGTCCTGATGTACGTCATGCTGATCTCGCTGATCGTCATGGTCGGTATCACTACCGTCGTCGCGACGACCAGCGCCGGGCTGACGACCGCGCGAACCAGCCAGAACAAGCAGTCCGCCACCGCGGCAGCGCAGGCCGGTGTCCAAGATGCCTTGTCCTACTTCAAAGCGACCCCGAGCTCGACCTGTGCGACAACCGCAAGTGTCGCCGACACCACGCCGTGCGCGACCGGCACCGACGCGCGCACCGGCGTGTTCCCGACGGGTTCCGGTCAGGCCTTCTCATGGTCTGCCTACCGGATCGGAAACGCGACCGTCCGGGTGAAGTCGACCGGGACCGCGGGCAGCACCAACCAACTCATCACCGCCGACTTCTCGATCAGTTCGTCCGCCGGTCTCGCCTACGAATATTTCTCCGCGTACGAAGCGTTGAACCCGAGCGCGGCAGCAAGCCTGGGCGCCGCACACACCGTTGCAATCGACTGCAACTCGATCCGGAACTCGTTCACCAACAGCGGTGGTACCTGGAAATCGGGCAGCTGCCCCTCCACCGCGACCTGGAACGCTGCGACGGGCACCGACAACTGCGGCAAGCTGTGGTACGACAGCTCGAGCTACGACGGCGCGAGCTCGTCCGGACGCAGCAATACCTTCGGCGCTTCGAACGCCGGTAACTACTCCGAATGGTCGCAGGCGACCAGCACACCAAGTGGCGTGACCACCACCGGGTCTTGCGAGGTGCCGTTCACGCAAGGCATGTCCTTCGACGGACCCGTCTACACGATGGACGCCCCGCTGATCAGCAACGGTTCGGGAAACGGAAGGGGCCCGAGTTTCGGTGGCACCTTCAACACCGGCTGGAGCAGCTCTGCAAACCCGGCGCCCGGCGCGACGCTCTACCGCACCGACCCGACCGTCGGCGGCACCGTCACTGCAAATGCACCGACGTACGCGACGGCTCCGTCGGCGCTGGCCACAGAATTCACCCAGTCGACGCCCGCGTTCAGCCCGTCGGTGCCGGCCAGCGCCTGCATCTTCTACGGGCCGACGCGAGTCCTGCTCAACGGTGACGGGACCGCGACGGTCACCAGCCCGCTGACGTCAGCGAGCAACTCGGCCGAGACGCTGTCGAGCGACTCGACGTGCTACTCGTCGCCGACCTCGGTGACCGGACAGTGGACCGTGAACTACGGCTCGGCCGGCGGACACGTCATCTACGTGAAGAACCTGGGTTCGGCGAACAACTACCAGCCGACCGGTCAGAAGTCACCGATCGCGGCGTCGTCGTCGAGTTCGCCGCCGTCGAATGCGGCCGCGTCGTCGAGTGTCTTCTACGTGTCCGGAGCCAGCACCAGCTCGACCGTCGGTCCGGATCAGGGGGGCACCGCGGTCGCGTCCGACAGCGGCTGCGGCACGACGGCCTACGACCCGAACAGCGCCTCGCCGAACCAGACGTGTGCCTGGAGCGAGGTGCACACAACCAACGGAGTTCCGGACCAACCAGGCTGGACCCTCCACACGAGCGACTCGACGAACGGTTGTGGCGTCGGACGCACGGCCAACGACCAGCACAACTTCGACTGCGAGACGAACGGCAACCAGACTTCTGGCTCGACGGTCAACACGCTGTACGGAACCCTCCGCGACTCGAAACTGATGAACAACGGATCGTTCCTCGGCCAGTGCGGTTCGCGTACGTCCAACGGCCAGCAGACCTATCTCGTGAGCGACATCGAGACGTGTGTCGAATCCAACATCAAGCAGATGGACAACAACGCGACGTCCTTCCAGTACGTCGCGACGCCGACAGTCCTGGGCACGACGACGGGGACGACCCAGGCGGTGAGTGGCACTTGCAGCACCACCGGCACCGGCCCGCTGAACAGCGACAGCCTTTTCAGCAATCAGAGCGGCGGCACGCCGGTCGAGACCCAGACCAAACAGGTGGTGCGGTACGACGTCTTCCGCCAGGTCAAGTCGGGCAGCAACTGGGTGACGCCGGGCACGCCGCAGTTCAGCTTCACCGTCACCCTCACGACGTGGCCGGTGACCTGCCCGGGTGCCGTCAGCTACTTCCCGAACGTCTACGACGTCACGCAGTACCGCACCGGGTCGGGGGGTGCGAACGGCAGCGACGGTCCAGGCGACGTGTACGTCGAGGGCACGAACAAGGGGCCGCTGGCGCTGCTGGCCGACGGCGACGAATGGGTGACCGGCCCGATCACGACGGCATCCGGAAGCACCAACGCAACTGTGCTGGATGCACTCGGCAGTGTGCAGGTCTATCACCCAGTCGCTTGCGCGGTCGCCGCCGGCTCCAACGGCCAGACCTTGATGTCGAGCACCTCGGCGGGGTGGTGCCCGAACGACGTCACCGGGCTCTACACCGGCAGCTTGCAGAGCAACGGCACGCTCAAGGCGCCGCATCAATCGCTGCAGTACTGCAACATGACGACCGGTCAGTCGGGCAACAACGGCAACCAGAACTGCAACCAGATCTCGCTGACCACTGGAACGTCGTGGGGCTCCTCGCTCGAGATCGATGCGTCGCTGGTCGCACAGGGTGGCTCATTCGGGCTCAGCAACTACAACCGCGGACTGACGATGAATGACGTCAACGTCTACGGCGGCATTTTTGAGAGGTACCACGGGCCGTTCGAGCAGGAGTGGGACGTCCAGAGCGGACAGAACACTCGTGCGTACGCGGGTTCTCACCTTTCGCTCCACTATGCCGATATGCAGAACAAGGTCTCCTACATCCCCACGGCGGCCTCGGTCGGCTCCACCACGTGGAAGTTGATCTCCGTATCGTCAGGAGGCTCGTGATGGGCAAGCGTGTGGCCCCGATCGGGCTCGACATCGGATCGGTCTCGGTCCGGGCCGTCGAGGTCTCGCATTCGAAGGACGCGACCGTCATCAACAACTTCGGCCGGGTTCCGCTGCCCGAGGGCGCGATGGTCGGCGGGGTGGTCAAGGACCCCGCCGCAGTCACTGCTGCGCTGCGCAAGCTGTGGACGGGCCAGCGGTTCGGCACGAAATCGGTCATCGTCGGAGTCACCCATCAGCAGGTGATCGTGCGCGAGGTCGAGATCCCACGCATCCCGCCGAAGGAACTGCGCCGGGCTCTTCCCTTCCAGGTTCGCGATGTGCTGCCGCTGCCGGCCGAGCAGGCGATCCTCGACTTCTACCCGCTCGACAACGATGACGACGACAGCGAGAAGGAGACCCAGCGCGGCCTGCTCGTCGCGGCACCGAAGGATGTTGTGACCGACCTGGTCCACGCCATCGAGAAGGCCGGGCTGCACGTCGAGCAGGTCGACCTGTCGTGCTTCGCAGCCCTGCGCGCCGCCGCCCACCCGACGCCCGACACCGAGGCGATCATCGACATCGGCGCGAACGGCACCAACGTCCTGATCCACACCGACGGGGTGCCGCACATCGCGCGCTGCATCCCCCGTGGGGGCGCCGACATCACCCGCATGCTGATGACCCGACTCGAACTGAACCTCGCCGACGCCGAACGGGTGAAAAGCGAGACCGGCGTTATCGGTGACTCGGAGGTCGCGAAGGTCATTCGCGACGCCGTGAAGCCGTTGATTTCGGAGGTCCGCAGCTCGGTGTCGTACTACACGAGCGCCGGACCGAATCGCGGGGTCGCGCGACTCGCGCTGGTCGGCGGTGCGTCTGACCTGCCTGGTCTGGACGAGCAGTTCACCGCCGCCATGCGGATCCCTTCGTTCGTCGCGAATCCGCTGCAGCACGTGAGCGATTCGCGTCACGGCGGCCGCCACGACGTCCTCGGCATCCACCGTGCATCCGCCGCGGTGTGCGTCGGGCTGACTCTCGGAGCGGCGTGATGACGGCTACCGTCCCGCCGCCCGCCGCCGCGGCCGTCCCGCCGCCGCCGTACGAAGTCGATGCGCCGACCCGGCTCGTGCGCGTGTGCGCGAACCTCCTGCCCGAAGACGTGCTCACGGCACGACAGGTTCGTTCGGTGCGCAACCGGGTCGGGCTCGGTCTCATCGTGCTGGTGGTCCTGCTCGTGCTCGCTTACGCGTACTCGTGGTTCCAGACCAACGGCCTCAAGGGCGATGTGTCCTCGGCCCAGGCGCAAGGCGTGACGCTGCAGTCGCAGATGGCCCGATATGCCCCCTTGCAAGCGGCCCAGGCTCAGACGCAGCAGATCGAGAGCACGCTGCAGCAGGTGATGGCCGGCGACTTGCAGTGGAAGGCCTTGATCGACAAGTTCAACGCGAGCGCGACGAACGGCGTCAAGATCGATTCGGTATCCGCCGTCGTCAGCCCGCCCGGGGGTGTGACGACGCAAGCGGCAAACCCGCTAAGTGCGCCCGGTTCGACCATCGTCGGGTTGGTGACGATCACCGGCACCGCGCCCAACAGCTCTGCCGTGGGAAAGTTCGTCAGCACCCTCAACGTCGTCCGCGGATTGACCGACCCGGTGCCTGCGAGTGTGACCGGCGCGCACGGTTCGTATCAGTTCACGCTCGCCGTCAGTCTGACCAGTGAGGCCCTCGGCGGCAAATACGCGGTGAGCACGGCGCCTGCTGCGCCGACCGCAAGCCCGACACCCGGAGGAAGCTGACGTGATCGCGAAGCAAAGCCCGAAGGCGTGGTTGATCGGCGGCGGGGTGATCGGCGCATTGCTCACACTCGTTGCCTACATGATGTTCATCAGCCCACAACGCGACGCGACCGACCAGGCTCGTTCGGACGTCACCGCCGCGCAGGACCAGAACAATGTCCTGGAACAACGCCTGACGTTCCTGGCGGCCCAGAACAAGAGCATTGCCAAGTTCACTGCTGACCTGGACAACGCGCGCGAGGCATTACCCGCTGACAGCGGGATGCCGGCATTCCTGCACAGCCTGCAGTCGATCTGCGACGCAACGTCAACGACGATGACGTCGTTCACAGTCGGCTCTGCCATCGGTGTCACCCCAGCTGGCGCGACCTCGGCGGCACCGTCCCCCTCACCGTCGTCGAGCGCCTCCTCGACCGCGTCAGCCACGACATCTACCGCGGCGCCGACGCCAGGTGTGTTCTCCGTTCCCGTCAACGTCGTGATCACCGGGTCGCTGGCTGGGCTGAACAGATTCCTCTACCAGTTGCAGTCTGATCAGCCCCGCGCGGTGCTGATCACCCAGCTGGCCGAAGGCAACAGCCTGACTGGTTCCACCAGCGCCGTGACCACGACAACGGGGTCCAGCCTCACGCTGTCGATGCAGGTCTTCGTCGCTCCCGGTGCGGCAGCGACGCCGGCGGTCACGCCGACCGCCAGCACCGCTCCCTGAGTTCAGCTCTGGTTGGGCGGCGGTTGCTGCGGATACTGCTGGGTCGGATAGGCCTGCTGTCCCTGCGGATAACCCTGCTGCGGTTGCCCCTGCGGGTAATCCTGCTGCGGCTGCCCCTGTTGCGGATAGCCCTGCCCGCCGTACGAGCCGCGCGAGCGCCGCTCACCGTCTTCCTCGATGAGCCGGTTGAGCAGCTGCTGCTGACGATCGGAGTGCGGGACGTTGCCCAACGACTCCTGACCGTGCTCGCTGGCCGACTCGATCGTGAGCGTGCCGGCGCCGACCATGCGGTCGAGCAGTGACTGGGTGAATCCGACGTCGGTGATGCGCTGCAACCCGATGTCGCGACCGGTGTGCCGCAGCACGCCGGTGCGAATCAGCACGCGGTGCGTCGTGAACACGTAATGCGACGTGCGCACGGCGAGCCATGGCTTGAAGCTGAGCCAGCTCAGCAGACCGAGGCCGACGACGATGATGGCGATCAGCACGACTGTGCGCCCGGTGCCCTTGTCGGGCGCGAACGCGATCCCCACCCCGGCCAGGCCGCAGATCAGGATGAACCACAGGGTGGCCGGAACCAGCGTTATCCAGTGCGGGTGGAGATGTTCGACGACCTGTTCGTCGTTGGCCAAGACCTTCTCGGGGTACGCCACGCCTGCCTCCTCGAGTGCTTCACGGTGTGAAGCGACGCGGCATACGTTAGCGCTCAGGCGACCTCTGCGGCATGTGCTGCGTGCAGTCCGTTCTGCGCGACGACTCTGCCCTGGGCCGCGTCGCACCCGACATCGGCCAGTGCGGCGCGTACCGGCTCGGTGTCGACACCGTCCGCGATGACCGCGGCGCCCAGATCGTGAGCGAGTTCGATGACCCTACGTAGCAACATGGTTCGTTGCGGCGCGCTCGCGAGCGGCGCTACGAGCGAGCTGTCCAGCCGGACGATGTCCGGTTGCACCGTTTCGAGTCGGGCGAGACTGGAATAGCCGACGCCGAAATGGTCCAGAGCAAGGCCGGCGCCGACGCCGCGCAACGCGTCCAGCACGCGCAAGACGTCGCCTTCGTCAGGTGTGTCCGGCTCGTCGATACCGATCACGAGGTGGCCGGGACGCAGGCCGAAACGGGCGATGAGCTCGCCGATTCGCCGCGGCAGGTCGAGATCAGCCATTCGCGCAGGACCGACCCGCGTCGTCACGATGATCGGCACGCGGTCGTCGAGCAACAGGGCGGCCGCGATCGCCCGCTCGATGACACACAGGTCGAGTTCGCCCAGTTGGCCGCCGGCGTCGGCGAGCGCAACGACATCGGCGAGCGCAACGTCGGCGTCCGAGTACGACCACCGCGGGGCGGCGTACAGCGCGAACAACTTGCTGTTTGTCGGTGCAGCGACCGGGACGAGATCCGCCTCGATCCGGCCGGCCGCGATGTCGTCGCGCAACGCGGCGTGACGCGCCAGGTCCGCCTCGCCGACCCCGCCGAGGCCCGGCACATAGCTGACGGACGTGCCCTTCCCGGCCCGCTTGGCCGAATACATCGCCACGTCGGCCTGACGCAGCAACTCCTGGATGTCACACGAGTCGCGGCCGGGATCGAGCATTGTCGTGCCGATACTGGCTCGCGCGGGCGCGAGCCGGTCGCCGATGCGCACCGGCGTCGACAGTGCTTCGAGAATCCGCTCGGCGACACCGGTCGGGTCGCCGTCGTCTTCCACGAGTACTGCGAATTCGTCGCCGCCGAGGCGAGCGACCGTGTCACCTGTACGAACGACGTCGATCAGGCGACGCGCGACCTCGGTGAGGACCACGTCACCCGCGTCGTGGCCGAACGCGTCATTGACGGACTTGAAGTCGTCGAGATCGACGAACACCACCGAAACGGACCGCAGATCACGTTGATGAAGGTCGAGCGCGTGCTCGAGCCGGTCGTAGAACAGCGCGCGATTGGCCAGGCCCGTCAGCGGATCGTGGAACGCGCGATGGGTCAGCTCTGCCTTCTGCGCCATGACGTCGAGGGTCAGCCTGCGGTTGTCGAGCACGACGATCAGCTGGCGCGACAAGAGCGCGAGGATCGCGGCCGTCTCCACACCGAAGGTCACCGGGGTGCCACCGTTGTGCACGATCGCGATGAACATCGCGACAATCCCCGCAAGGAGCAACAGGTAGGGCAACACGATGACCGGCGATCCGTCGACTCGCTCGCCGCTGTTCGCGTGTTCCTCCACTGGGAACAGCGCGGAGGCGCCGATCGCGAGGAACGCAGCTACCCAGGCGACGTCGGTGAATGCCCCGGTGCCGTACGTGCCCGCTGCGACGAGGTAGGCGAACGCGCTGTCGGCGACGGCCATCGACACGAGACCGCCGACGAGAAGCAACAGGCCGGCGTCGAGTCGCGCTCGGCTCGCGACGAGCACGGCCACGGTGATCAGGACGAGGTCGCTGGCGGGATAGGCGAGGCTGACGACGAAACCGAACGTGTTCTGCGCACCTGCGTGATACACCGCGCCGAGCGCGGTCGCCCAGCTGAGGATGAACAGCGAGGCGACGACCATCGTCCCGTCGAGCAGCACGCGCAACCGCGCACGCCCGACGAATGCGGCCGAAGGCCGCACGAACAGCCCGGCAAGGCAGAAGACCGGGAACAACAGGTAGCCGGCGTCAGCCAGCGACGGGAACGGGACCTCGCTGCCTGCGATCACCTCGTAGTAGGACCAGATCCACTCACCGATGCTCCACGCCGCCAGTCCGGCTCCGAGACACAGCCACGACAGCCGCCATCGTCCGGCCGTGCGAACCGCGCGCCAGAAGCAGCCGATCGAGCCGAGCGCAGCAGCGACGGCCTCGCCGATGTCGTCGAAGGCCTGGGTGAAGAACTCGCCACCGGGCTTGGCCCGCAACACAACTGCGAACCCCGCCACAAGCGCAACGCACACAACGAGCGCTGTGCGGCGCCGCGGCGCGGACAGTTCCATAGCATCATCATCGGCAGCTTCGGCCGGCTGTTGAGTGCGTTACAGCGCGGAACGAAGGTGCTGCACGTCGCCGGCGCCGATCGCATCGACACGGCCGCCGTGCTCGACCTGCAGGCGCCCGTCGAGATCGATGCCGACGGCACGTCCAGTCACGACCGGGCCTGCGGTCGTCGACACCGACACGCTGCGATCGAGCGTGGCGCACGCCTGCCTGTAGTCGGCCGCCAGACCACATGCCTCGGCATCGCCGGCAACGTCTGACCACTGCGCCAGCCGCGCGTCCATCCGCTGCAAGCTCGCGGTGAGCAGCGCGGTGCGGTCGAGGACCTGGGCGTCACACAACTGCAGAGAGGTCGCCGTGTCGACCGGGAGTTCCTCGCGCGTGGTCGTCACGTTCAGCCCGACGCCGATGACGACCGCCTCGCCACTCGTCTGGGCCAAGATGCCGGCCAGCTTGCCTTCGGACGAGGCGTGCAGCACGTCGTTCGGCCACTTCAGGGCGAGATCGCAACCCGTGACCTCGACCAACGCCTCGCGTATGGCGACACCGGTGAGCAGCGGCAACCAGCCCCACGTGCGGATCGGGGCATCCGGACGCACGACCACCGAGAAGGTGAGCCCGGCCCGAGGCGGCGAGGTCCACGTGCGATCGAGCCGGCCCCGGCCGGAACGTTGGTGCTCGGCAACCAGGACGGCCCGATCCGGGGCCGCGTCGTCATGCAGCAACGTGGCATTGGTCGACTCGTCCTCGTCGACGACCGTGATCCGGGCCCAGCGGTCGTCGAGCTCGCGATGCAGCGCGGCGACATCGATCGGCGGGCGGTCCACATCCCTCACGCTACGGCGATGTCGGTCACCTCGAAGGCCGCCGAACCGGGCGCGCAAACTAGAGTTCGCACAATGGCCATCCAGCCCGACGACGACAGCACCGACAACGGACCGGACCCGCACAGCACCGCCGGCAAGCTCGCCGACCTGGAGCGGCGCTATGACGAGGCCGTGCACGCAGGATCGGCCCGCGCCGTCGAGAAGCAGCACTCCAAGGGCAAGAAGACCGCGCGCGAGCGGGTCGAGGCGCTGCTCGACGAGGGCAGCTTCACCGAACTGGACGAGCTCGCCCGGCACCGATCGACGAACTTCGGCATGCAGAAGAACCGGCCGTTCGGCGACGGAGTGGTCACCGGCTACGGCACGGTCGACGGTCGTCCGGTGTGCGTGTTCAGCCAGGACGTCACCGTGTTCGGCGGCGCGCTCGGTGAGGTGTACGGCGAGAAGATCGTCAAGGTGCTCGACCTCGCGATGAAGACGGGCTGCCCGGTCGTCGGCATCAACGAAGGCGGCGGTGCCCGCATCCAGGAAGGCGTCGTGAGCCTCGGCCTCTACGGCGACATCTTCCTGCGCACAGTCCACGCGTCCGGCGTCATTCCGCAGATCTCGCTGATCATGGGCGCGGCCGCCGGTGGACACGTCTACTCCCCCGCACTCACCGACTTCGTCGTGATGGTCGACAAGACCTCGCAGATGTTCATCACCGGCCCGGACGTGGTCCGCACGGTCACCGGCGAGGACGTCACGCTCGAGGAACTCGGCGGTGCCCGCACGCACAACACCAAGAGCGGCAACGCCCACTACCTCGCCTCGGACGAGGACGACGCGATCGAGTACGTGAAGACACTGCTGTCGTACCTGCCGTCGAACAACCTCGACCCGCTGCCCGTCTACGCCGCCGAGGTGTCGGACGAGGTCGACGAGGACGACGCGTTCCTCGACACGTTCATCCCGAACTCTGCGAACCAGCCGTACGACATGCACGAAGTGATCGCGCATCTGCTCGACGACGGCGAGTTCTGCGAGGTGCACTCGCTGTTCGCCCCGAACATCCTCGTCGGCTTCGGCCGCATCGAAGGCCACCCGGTCGGCATAGTCGCGAACCAGCCGACGCAATTCGCCGGCTGCCTCGACATCGACGCATCGGAAAAGGCCGCCCGCTTCGTGCGCACCTGCGACGCGTTCAACGTCCCCATCCTGACGCTGGTGGACGTGCCGGGCTTCCTGCCAGGTGTCGACCAGGAGCACAACGGGATCATCCGACGCGGAGCCAAGCTCATCTACGCCTACGCCGAGGCCACCGTCCCCAAGGTCACCGTGATCACCCGCAAGGCCTTCGGCGGCGCGTACGACGTCATGGGCTCGAAGCATCTCGGTGCCGACATCAACGTCGCCTGGCCGACTGCGCAGATCGCCGTGATGGGCGCGCAGGGTGCGGTCAACATCCTGCATCGCAAGGAGATCGCGAAGGCCGACGACGCCGAGGACGCACGCGCTCGCCTGGTCACCGAGTACGAAGACACGCTGCTCACGCCCTACATCGCCGCCGAGCGCGGCTACGTCGACTCGGTGATCATGCCGTCGCAGACGCGTTCGTACGTGATCCGCGCGCTGCGCCTGCTGCGCAACAAGCGCGAGAGCCTGCCGCCGAAGAAGCACGGAAACATTCCGTTATGAGCGACGCTTGCGGAGCGAATCAGAGGTCTCTGAGCGACGCTGTTCCACTGCTCCGTGTGCTGCGCGGCGACGCGTCCGAGGAGGACCTCGCCGTGCTCACGGCACTGGTCTCCGCTGCGGGTGCGACCGACGATCAACCAGTGGCGCCGACACGAGGCGGCTGGAACGACCCGTCGCGATCGGTACGACGGGCGCTGCTTCCCGGTCCGGGCGCCTGGCGCTCGAGCGGCCGGTAACTCAGCCGCGCACCTGGGCCGAGCGCGCGTTCCACACGGCTGCGGTCGCGTTCAGCACCATCCGGTAGACATACCGCGACGATGTCGCGGTAACGAATCGCACAACGCCTCGAGCGGCGGCACGTGTCGAACCGATCGTGCGCCAGGTCGACGACCCGACCGGTCGCCGCTGGATGTAGACGCGCTTGCCGCGGTATCCGCTCCAGCCGTACTTCGTGTAGACGAACGCACGCCCCGAGACGACACCGCCCGAGGCGGCCGCGTTGCTGATGTGCGCGGCGCGCTTGACGATCATGGACGTGCGGCTCCACGACCACGGCACGCGCTCGTAACGCTGGTCGTAGACCTGCACGTTGCCGTTGCGCAGTTCGTAGCGTCCCGAGTGCACGAGGTTCACGTACATCGTCACCGACTGCACACCGCCGAAGTGACGCCAGCGCATGTCCTCGCGCTTGTTGTTCGGTTCGGTCAGCGTCGCCGTCGCACCGTTGTCGGTGCGTTGGTTGTGGCATCCCGCCGAACCGGTCAGCGTCAGCCGGACGACCGTGCGGTTGTTGTGCAGGGCGACGTGAGCAGGCATCGCGCCCCGGCCGGTGCAGTGGGCCGCGGCGGCGGCCGGCGCGGCCGGCGCGAGCATGGCGCCGGCGATGCCGAGGGTCGCGACGCCGACGGCGATGCGGGCATGGGGACGGGCGAATCCGGACATGGCGAAACAGACCTCACGAACAATCGGTGGCGGGTACGGGACGAGGTGCGGCCGCGGCAACTGCCTGCGACAACGTGTCCCGGTTACGTGATTCCCACGCTAGGCGAGCCCGTCACGCAAATGCGACTCGAAGCGATGGCGGTCACCGTGACCGCCATTACCTCCGCACTACTACCTCTGCGCCTTCACCGCTGGGGCAGACCCTCACGATCACCGCACGGGCAGTCGCCATGCTCCGCGGGCAGCCGGCCCAGGGTCGCGACGAGCAGGTCACGCAGCCGCGGCAGATTCGTCGCGAACGCCGCGAGCACCTCGGCATGCGTCACGCCCGCACCTGCTTCGACGCCGGCGTCGAGATCGGTGACCAGCGCGAGCGTCGTGTAACAGAGCCCGAGCTCACGGGCGAGCGAAGCTTCGGGCATCGCGGTCATGCCGATGATCGACCAGCCGTGCGATTGGAACTCGAGCGACTCAGCGCGGGTCGAGAACCGGGGCCCGTTCACGACCACCAGCGTCCCGCCGTCGACCACAGCGCCGCCCGCAACGGCAGCGGCCCGGCCGCGGGCGCAGTACGGATCGGCAAAGGAAATGTGCCCGACACCGGAGGCATCGTCGTAGACGGTGTGCGCGCGGCCCTGGGTGCGGTCGGCGATTTGATCGGGAACCACGAGCGTGCCGGTCGGCTGATCGGCGCGCAGCGATCCGACCGCAGACAGCGACACGACCTGGGTTGCGCCCAGCGATCGCAGCGCCCACAGATTGGCGCGGTACGGGACGAGGTGCGGCGCGTACCGGTGCCCCACACCGTGGCGCGGGAGGAACGCCACTGGTCGCCCGGCCAGCATGCCGACGGTCACGGCACCGCTCGGCGGTCCGTACGGGGTGTCGACCTCGTGCACGTCCGCCTCGTCCAGGAGCGAGTAGAACCCGGATCCGCCGATGATCGCGACCAATTCAGCTGCCACCGGTCCACCGTATCCGGCGGCGCTGGTAGAACTTGCGGACATGGACCGCAAGCATTACGACGATGATCACCTCGCGTTCGGTGAGGCATTCCGAGCCTTTGCCGAGAAGGAGATCGTTCCGAATTTCCTCGACTGGGAGCGCGCCGGCATCAGCCCACGCGAGGTCTTCGCTGCGGCCGGCCGCAGCGGCTTCCTCGGGATGGCGGTGCCCGAGCAGCACGGCGGAGGCGGTGTCGACGACTTCCGGTTCAACCAGATCCTGGACGAGCAGATCGCGGCGACCGGCATCGGCGGCACGGGCCTCGGACTCAGCCTGCACAACGACATCTGCCTGCCGTACTTCCTGAGCTTCACGACCGACGAGCAGAAGCGGCGCTGGCTGCCCGGGATCGCGTCGGGCGAACTGATCACGGCCGTCGCGATGACCGAGCCCGGCGCGGGCTCCGACCTGGCCGGCATCCGGACGAGCGCCAAGCGCGACGGCGATCACTACGTCGTGAACGGCAGCAAGACCTTCATCACGAACGGCATCAACGCCGACCTCGTGATCACGGCAGTACGCACCGGCGACGACCGGCACAAGGGCGTGTCGCTGCTCGTTCTCGAGCGCGGGATGGCGGGCTTCGAGCGTGGCCGCAATCTCGACAAGCTCGGGCTGCACTCGCAGGACACCGCCGAACTCTCATTCACCGACGTCCGGGTCCCGGTCGAGAACCTGCTCGGTGAGGAAGGCAACGGCTTCGGCCAGTTGACCGAGAAGCTGCCCCAGGAACGGTTGTCGATCGCGATCTGCGGCGTTGCCGAATCGCGCGCCGCGTTCGACGAGACCGTGCGTTACGTCAACGACCGCAAGGCATTCGGGACGTCGGTCGGCTCGTTCCAGAACACGAAGTTCGTGCTCGCCGAACTGATCACCGAGATCGACATCGCGCAGGCCTTCCTCGACCGGTGCGTCGACCGGCTCAACACGCGCGAACTCAGCGCGGCCGACGCGTCCAAGGCGAAGTGGTGGTGCACCGAGCTGCAGGGTCGCGCGATCGACAAGTGCCTTCAGTTGCACGGCGGCTACGGATACATGACCGAGTACCCGATCTCGCGGCGCTACGCCGACGCGCGCATCACCCGCATCTACGGCGGCACCACCGAGATCATGAAGAGCGTCGTGTCGAAGTCCATCGGTCTGTGACCGACGCTGTATGAGATTCGTCCTCGCCTCCGCCTCACCGGCGCGTCTGGCGACGCTGCGTGCCGCGGGACTCGAACCCCGATGTTGTCGTCAGCGGCGTCGACGAGTCGCGCATCGCCGCCAACAGCCCGAGTGAACTGGTCCAGGCGCTCGCCGACGCGAAGCTCGCCGCGGTCGCCCCTCTCATCGCGCAGCCGGCGTTCGTCCTTGCCTGCGACTCGATGCTCGAGATCGACGGCGTGGCGCTGGGCAAACCCGAGTCGACCGACGCCGCGGTCGAACGGTGGCGCACGATGCGCGGACGATCAGGATTCCTGCATACCGGCCACGCTCTGCGCGGGCCGGCCGATATGGGACGGCGCACGGTGTCGACAACAGTTCATTTCGCCGACGTCACCGATGCCGAGATCGATCGCTACGTCAGCAGCGGCGAGCCGTTGCACGTCGCGGGTGCGTTCACGATCGACGGCCTGGGCGGATGGTTCATCGAGGGCATCGACGGCGACCATCACAACGTGGTCGGAGTGTCGCTGCCGGTCGTGCGCTCGCTCGTCCGTGCCCAGGGTTACGAGCTGAGCGACCTGGGCTATCCACCGGTTCGCTAGGACGCCGCGCGACGCTCGAGGTACCGCGGCGCGATCCGCTGGTCGCGGGCGGCACGCTCGGTGAGCACCCGCGTCCAGAAGGCCTCGTCGCCGCGTTCGAACTGGTCGGCGATCTCGTCGATGGTGTCCGGTCGCGAAGATCGGGCGCGAGCCAGGCTGAGTTGGTTACGTAGTCGCTCGCGCACTCCTCGTCCATGTCGTCCACGGTGGGCGCGTCGTGTGTCAGGACGGTTTCAGCCGTCCGCATGTCGTGTTATCCCGCGAGCGCTCAGTCGACGGATGCGGTGAGGGCGCTGCGGTAGGTGTGGGTCGGCGCGTCGCGACCGCGCAGGCGCAGCACCTTTCCCTTCGACCAGTGCTCGCGCTCTTCCTCGGTGCACGCCTCGACCGTCGCGTCGCTGGCGAGGATGCTGCCGTCGACGCGTTTGGCGAGCTCGGTGAGCCGGGCCGCCTCGTTCACCGCGTCACCGATCACCGTGTACTCGAGCCGGCTCGGCGTGCCGATCTGCCCGGCGATGACGTTGCCGAGCGCGACGCCGATGCCGATCTGGACCTCGCCGTCGATATGGACGCAGTCTCGGATTTGCCGCGCGGCCTGCAGTGCGGCCGTCGCCGGGTCGTCGAGTTCGACCGGCGCTCCGAACACGCAGAGCGCGGCGTCGCCCTCGAACTTGTTCACCAACCCGCCATTCGACTCGACCGCTTCGACCACCCGTCCGAAGAAGCGGTTCAGGATCGCGACGAACTCGGTCGGTTCGGTGCGGCGGGTGAGCTTGGTGGAGCCGATGATGTCGACGAACAGGGCGACCACGGTGCGGTGCTCACCGTCGCCGAGCGTGACGCCGGAGCGGATCGCCTCTTCGGCGACCGCCGGGCCGACATGCTGACCGAACAGGTCCTGGATGCGTTCGCGCTCGCGCAGGCCCGCGACCATGTCGTTGATCCCGCGCTGCAGCATGCCGATCTCGCCCACCTCATCGACATCGACCGAGATGGTCAGATCACCTCGTCCGACGCGTTCGAGCGCCGTCACCATCGTGCGTAGCGGCTCGCCGATCGAGCGGGCCAGCGCGCTCGCCGCAGCGATACCGACGATCAGCGCAGCCGACCGAGGCGAGCAAGCTGGCACCGACGATGTGGCTGCGGCCCTTGGGCGACGCGAGGATCAAGATGATCCCGAGCAGCGGGATGCCGCTGGCGAGCAACCAGCTCACCAGAACCCGCGTCCGCAGCGTGAAGAACACCGACTCCGTAGGCGGGTAGACCCGCAGCGCGATCGACGAGACCGGACGCCCGAAGGCGGCCGCGATCGTGTAGGTGACGCCGGCGGTTGTCAGGCCCGCCAGGACGAGCCCGCCGCTGAGCCCGAGCACCTTGCCGGCGTCGGCGTCGAGCGCCGAGGCGAGGATGGCCATCACGACGGCGCCGAGGAACCACAGCGCGCCGGTCACGATCGCCAGATCGAGCGGATTGCGCAGCGCTCGGCGCGCCTCATGCCGGGTCGGGGTTCGTCCGCGCGCGAGCCACCGCAGGGTGCGCCCCTGCAGCAGGAAGCCGATCACGGCCCCTACTGCGATCGCGGACACTCCGTAGATCGCACCGACGAGGCCGACTACGACCCGTTGGTGGTGGGTTGCGCTGGCGTTCAACGCGACGAGCAACAGTGCGACGACAACGCCGCCGGCGACGTTCGCGAGCACAACAAGGCTGGTGATGCCGCCGAAGGTGCGCCACACCATCGGCAACCCGGGCGCGTCGCCTTGCGCCACCTCTGCACGCATGGCGCGTCCACGGCTGAGCCAACTCACGGCTCCAGTGTCCAACACAAGGAGCGGGTCCTGCAGCTTGAGTGGGCTGTTTTGCCCTATTCCGACAGGTGATTCACCTAGCGCGTGACGCGCGTAACGCCGCGGTGCGAGTGCGTCGCCAGCACTCATACCCCGAAGACAGCGGCGTGTCGTGCCCTCGCGCAGCAAGCGCCGCGAGCACGGCCGCGATCTCGGCGGCCTCGCTCGTCCCTGTAACTCGAACGACCGGACTCATGTCGGAGGTACTCCGTGCCGCTTGGCTGTGCGCTCGCGTGGCTTGCCGACGAGAACGGAATAACGACGGATCAGTTCGGCACGCAGTTCGCTCGGCTCGATGACGGCGTCGAGGACGAGGTCGGATGCCAGGCGCAGCAGGTCGACGTCCTGCTCGTACTCGGCGCGTCGCTCGGCGACATAGGTGGCGCGCTCGTCGGCGTCGTCGATCGCTTCGATCTTGTTCGCGTAGACCGCGTTGACGGCTGCTTGCGGGCCCATCACCGCGATCTTCGCGGTGGGCAACGCGATGCACGCGTCGGGCATGAACCCCGGGCCGTCCATCGCATAGAGACCGGCTCCGTAGGCCTTGCGCACCACGACCGACACCTGCGGCACGGTCGCCTCGGACACGGCGGTGATCATTTTGGCTCCGTGCCGGATGATGCCCTGTCGCTCGACCTCGCTGCCGATCATGAAGCCGGGAACATCCGCGAGATAGAGCAGCGGGACGTTGAAGGCGTCGCAGAGCCAGATGAAGCGCGCGGCCTTGTCGGCGGAGTCGACGAACAGCACGCCACCTTTGACGGCGGAGTTGTTCGCGACGACGCCGACCGGGCGTCCGTCGATGCGACCGAACCCCACCACAAGTTCGGCGGCGAACAGCGGCTTGACCTCGAAGAACGAGTCGGCGTCGATCAGTCCGTCGATGAGTTCGTGGACGTCGAAGGGCACTGACTCGTCGGCCGGTACGCAATCATCGGCGAGCTCGACCGCGGCCGCGTCGGCGGCGAGATCCGGCGGCTGTTCGCGCCAGCACGTCGGCAGGTAGGAGAAGAACAGCCTCGCCTGCTCGATCGCGTCGGCGTCGTCGACCGCGAGATTGTCGCCGCAGCCGGACACGCTCGCGTGCATGCGCGCGCCGCCCATTTCTTCGAGACTCACCTTCTCGCCGACCACCATCTCGGCCATACGCGGCGAACCGAGGTACATGGACGCATTGCCCTCGACCATGACCACGATGTCGCAGAACGACGGGATGTAGGCACCGCCGGCGGCCGACGGCCCGAACAGGCAGCAGATCTGCGGCACCTTGCCCGACAACGCAACCTGGTTGTGGAAGATCCGGCCGGCACCGCGACGCCCTGGGAACAGCGCGACCTGGTCGGTGATCCGCGCACCCGCCGAGTCGATCAGGTAGAAGATCGGCAGCTCTTCGGCAAGCGCCCGCTCGGTGACGCGGATGATCTTCTCGACCGTCCGCGCTCCCCACGATCCGGCCTTGACGGTGGGGTCGTTGGCGACGACCAGCGCGGGACGTCCGTCGACGAGGCCCTGCCCGGTGACGACGCCGTCGGCAGGCAGCCCCGTCGCGAGTGCGTTGGCGAGCTGGCCGTCCTCGACGAAGCTGCCCTCGTCGAAGAGCAGGTCGATGCGCTCGCGCACATACAGCTTGTGCTGCGAAGCGAGCTTGGCCGCCGCCTTCTCCGGCGGCTGCGAAGTGGCCTCGCGAGCAGCGCGCAGCTCCTTGTCCTTCATGACACGGGCAGACCGAGGCCGCGGGCGATCAGCATGCGCTGCACCTCGCTCGTCCCCTCGCCGATCTCGAGGATCTTCGCGTCGCGGTAGAAGCGGGCGACGGGGAACTCCTCCATGAAGCCGTTGCCGCCGAAGACCTGGGTGGCCGTGCGGGTCGCCGTGACCGCGGCTTCGGTCGAGTAGAGCTTCGCGATCGCGGCGGCCTGCTTGACCTCCTTGGCCGAGCGGCCGGCGTCCTTGAGCGCGGCCGCCTTGTAGGTCAGCAGCCGCGCGGCCTCGACCGAGACAGCGAGGTCGGCGAGTTGGAACGCGACGCCCTGCTTCGCGCCGATCGGCGTCCCGAAGGTCGTGCGTTCATTCGCATAGCGGACCGACTGTTCGAGGCATGCCTGCGCGAGCCCGACCGCCAACGCCGAGATCGCGATGCGCCCGTCGTCGAGCACCGCAAGGAACTGCTTGAAGCCGTGTCCGCGAGTGCCGAGCAGGTTGGCTTCGGGAACTCGGCAGTCGTCGAAGGTCAGCCCGTGCGTGTCACTGATGTGCCAGCCGAGCTTGTCGTAGGCCGGTTCGACGGTGAACCCGGGCGTGCCCGACGGCACCATGATCGTCGAGATCTCGCCGTCACCGGTCTTCGCAGTCACCGTCACTACGGACGTGATCTCGGTGCCCGAGTTGGTGATGAACGCCTTCGCGCCGTTGAGCACCCAGTCGCCGCTGTCGAGCACTGCGCGCGTCTTCGTCGCGCCGGCATCCGAGCCCGCCTCCGGCTCGGTCAGCCCGAAGCCGGCGAGTGTGCGCCCCGCGACGAGGTCGGGCAGCCACTGCTGCTTCTGCTCGTCCGTGCCGTAGGTCAGGATCGGGTTGATGCCGAGCCCGACACCGGCTTCCAGGGTGATGCCGATCGACTGGTCGACTCGGCCGAGTTCCTCGATCGCGACGCACAGCGTCGTGAAGTCGGCGCCGGCGCCGCCGTACTGCTCGGGGACGACGAGCCCGAACAGCCCGAGCTCGCCCATCGCGCGCACCACGTCGAGCGGGAAGTGGTGCTCGCGATCCCACTGCGCGACGTGCGGTGCGATCTCTTTCTCGGCGAAGTCGCGGACGACCTTGCGGAAGGACTCGTGGTCCTGCGAGAGCTCGAACATCTCTGCCTCTCGAGTTTGGTAGTTGACGTTTACGTCAACGTCAAGCAATGCTAGTCGGGTGCCGAGCCGGACGGAAGAGGGGCGGACCTACACGGTCCGCGAGCTCGCCGACGAACTCGGCGTGACCACCCGGACGCTGCGCTTCTACGAGGCCGAGGGGTTGGTCAGTCCGCGCCGCGACGGCACGAACCGCGTGTACGACCAGCGCGACCGGGCGCGGCTGCGGCTGATCCTGCGCGGACGTCGCTTCGGGATGAGCGTGTCCGAGTGCCGCGAGATCGTTGACATGTACGACGGCGCCGCCTCGTCCGAACGCCGCCAACTCGAACGGCTCCTGAGTCGCCTCGACGTGATCGCCGCCGACCTGCGCGAGCGCCAGGCAGACCTGCGCCGCACGCTCAGCGAGGTCGGCGACGTCGCCGAGCAATGCCGCGCGCGATTGGCACAGTTGCGCTGACCACACGGATCTGCACGATCTCGCGGGCCGAGTAACCTGCGAGCGGGCGATTACTCGGAGGTAGCAAGTGCAGAAAGTGCTCATCGCGAACCGCGGCGAAATCGCCGTGCGGGTGATCCGAGCGTGTCGCGACGCGGGCTACGCGTCGGTCGCGGTCTACGCCGATCCCGACCGCGATGCGCTGCACGTCCGCGTCGCCGATGAGGCGTTCTCGCTCGGTGGCACGACCCCGGGCGACTCGTACCTCGACATCGAGAAGGTCATCGAGGCTTGCAAGAAATCTGGCGCGGACGCCGTCCACCCGGGTTACGGGTTCCTGTCCGAGAACGCCGATTTCGCCCAAGCCGTCATCGACGCCGGGCTGACCTGGATCGGCCCCTCGCCGAAGTCGATCGCCGACCTGGGCGACAAGGCGGTCGCGCGGCACATCGCCGAGCGCGCGGGCGCGCCGCTGGTCGCCGGCACCAAAGACCCGGTCAAGGATGCCGACGAGGTGGTCGCGTTCGCCGAGGAGCACGGCCTGCCGATCGCGATCAAGGCCGTGTACGGCGGCGGCGGCCGTGGCATGAAGATCGCCCGCGAGATGGGTGAGGTCGCCGACCTCTACGAGAGCGCGGTCCGCGAGGCGACGTCGGCGTTCGGACGTGGCGAGTGCTTCGTCGAGCGTTACCTCGACAAGTCGCGCCACGTCGAGGCGCAGGTGCTCGCCGACCAGCACGGCAATGTGATCGTGGTGGGCACACGCGACTGCTCGCTGCAACGCCGCAATCAAAAGCTCGTCGAAGAGGCACCTGCACCGTTCCTCACCGACGAGCAGCGCGCGACGATCCACGAGTCGGCCAAGGCCATCTGCCGCGAGGCCGACTACTACGGCGCCGGCACGGTCGAGTACCTCGTCGGCAACGACGGCGTGATCAGCTTCCTCGAGGTCAACACGCGCTTGCAGGTCGAGCACCCGGTCACCGAGCAGACCAGCGGCATCGACCTCGTCCGTGAGCAGTTCCGCATCGCCGAGGGCGAGAAGTTGCGCTTCGACGAGGACCCGACGCCGCGCGGGCACGCCTTCGAGTTCCGCATCAACGGCGAGGACCCCGGACGCAACTTCCTGCCCGCCCCCGGAACTGTCACCGAGTACCGCGAGCCGGCCGGGCCGGGCGTTCGCGTCGACTCGGGCATCGAGGGCCGCTCGGTCATCGGCGGAGCGTTCGACTCGCTGCTGGCCAAGCTGATCATCACCGGCGAGACGCGTCAGGAAGCGCTGGAACGCGCCCGGCGTGCTCTCGACGAGTACGTCGTCGAGGGCATGGCGACGGCGCTCCCGTTCCATCGCGCGGTCGTCCGCGACGAGGCGTTCGCCCCGAACGACCCGGCCGAGCCGTTCACAATCTTCACCCGCTGGATCGAGACCGAGTTCGACAACCAGATCGAACCTTTCGGCGGCGGTGCGGAAGCCGAGGACGACGCCGGCCCGCGCGAGACGATCGTCGTCGAGGTGGGCGGCAAGCGCCTCGAAGTGTCGCTGCCCGCCGGCTTCGGTGGTGGCGGCGGCGCAGGCGGTGCGAAGAAAGCTGCCCCGAAGCGCTCAGCGGCGAAGAAGTCGGGCGCTGCCGCGTCCGGTGACTCGCTCACCGCGCCCATGCAGGGCACGATCGTGAAGGTTTCGGTCGCCGACGGCGACACGGTCGAGCAGGGCGCCACGATCGTCGTGCTCGAGGCGATGAAGATGGAGCAGCCGTTGACCGCGCACAAGGCCGGCACCATCAGCGGCCTGTCCGCCGAGGTCGGCGCCGT
Source organism: uncultured Actinomycetota bacterium (assembly GCA_963708645.1). Classification (GTDB taxonomy): domain Bacteria; phylum Actinomycetota; class Actinomycetes; order Mycobacteriales; family Jatrophihabitantaceae; genus RYN-133. Next base: position 226,767 of record CAVPTA010000008.1, read on the forward strand.
CGTCACCTCCGGCACCGTCATCTGCGAAATCAAGGATTAGCCCCACCGCGGGATCAGGACGGCGGCTGCTGCAACCACAACGCCATCCAGACGTCGTCGGCGTAGGTACCGTCGTCGCGGCGCAGCTCGGCGCGCAGGCGACCCTCCTCGACGAACCCGTGCCGCTCGTACAGACGCAACGCACCAGGGTTGTTCGAGAGTGCACGCAACCCGAGCTTCATGACGCCGCGCCGGCGTGCCTCACCGATCGCCGCGTCGACGAGAGTCGTGGTTCGTGGCGACAATCACGTCGGCGGGTTGGCGCCAGTCGGTGAAGAACGGCTTGTCGGCGGTTTGCGGCGGCGCGACCTGCACCGCAACCGGCCAGCTGGCCGCATCGAGTTCGGTGAGGGCACGATCATCGGACGGCTGTGCGAACTGGATCTGCACGCCTGACGTCACGACTGTGCGCGCTTGGCGATGATGCGGTCGATGGCGGCGGCGCGCTGCTGCGCGATCGAGGCCATCTCGTCGGTGCGCTTGCGGATGTCGGCCGCGCTCACTCCGGGCGAGAACACCATCGCCCACCCGCCACCGACTTCCAGTTGCGGGACGCGTTCGACGAGGTTGGCGCGCTCGACATGATGAGTCCCGCTGAACTTGTGCGAGCCGTCCACAACGGCGACCAGTACAGCGTCGTCGGCAATATCGGTCAGTTCGGCGACGATCACTTCGGCGTTGTCGGCGAACACGTCCGCAACGAGGATCGTGCGGTGCGCGCGCTCGCGCGCCTCGGGTGAGAAGTCACCGTGATTAGCCATGTCGTTCTCAATCCAAATCGTCATGGAGCATCAGCCGCCGCGCGGCCTCGGCCACCGAACCCGACAACGACGGGTAGACACCTATTGTTCCGGCCACGTCGGCGACCGTGAGCCCGCGCTGCACCGCCATCGTGATCGGGAAGATCAGCTCGGACGCGTCCGGCGCGACAACGACGCCACCGATCACCACGCCGGTCGCAGGACGGCAGTAGAACTTCACGAATCCCTCGCGCTGGCCCTGCATCTTCGCCCGCGCGTTCGTCGCCAGAGGCAGCGTCACGCTGCGCGCCGGCACCTGTCCGGCGGTCAGCCCGACGGTCGCGATCTCGGGATGGGTGAAGACGTTCGCGGCGACGGTCTTCAACCGCAGCGGCGTGACCGCCTCGCCCAACGCATGCCACATCGCGATGCGGCCCTGCATTCCCGCGACGGACGCGAGCAGCAGCACGCCGGTGCAGTCGCCGGCCGCATAGATCGACGGGACGACCGTGCGCGAGACCCGGTCGACCGGGATGTAGCCCCGCTCGTCCAGTTCGATGCCCACGTGCTCCAGACCGAGCCCGGACGAGTTCGGCACCGACCCGAGGCACATCAGCGCGTGCGAACCCTCGACCGTGCGCCCGTCCTGCAACTCGACGACCACGCCGTCGCCGACCCGTTTGACCGCGGACGCGCGGGCCCGCCTGACGAGCGTCCCGCCCCGGCTGGTGAAGACCTGCTCGATCACCTCGGCCGCGTCGGCGTCCTCACCGGGCAGCACGCGATCGCGCGACGACACGAGCGTGACCGGCACCCCGAGCTCGCAGTAGCCGCTGGCGAACTCGGCACCGGTGACGCCTGACCCGACGACGACCAGGTGTTCCGGGAGCTCGGCGAGGTCGTAGAGCTCGCGCCACGACAGGATTCGCTCGCCGTCCGGCTCGGCAGTCTCGAGGACGCGCGGAGTGCCTCCGGTCGCCAGCAGAACGACGTCGGCCTCGACCGTGTCGGCCACCTGGCCGGCGCCGACGACGACTTCGACCCGGTGTGCCCGGGCAGGTTGCTCAGCAGCGAACCGTCCGGCACCCGCCAGCACGGTGACGCCCTCGTGGACGAGGCGTCGCGCGATGTCGTCGGACTGTTGCTGCGCAAGCGCCTTGATGCGGCCGTTGACCGAGCGCACATCCACGGCCACATCGCCGGCAACCGTGCCGACGCCGACACGCGGGGCATCGCGAAACGCCGTGACGCGGTCACTGGTCGCGATCAGCGTCTTGCTGGGCACGCAGTCGGTGAGCACGCACGCACCGCCGATGCCGTCGCGGTCGACGACGGTCACGGTCGCGCCCAGCTGCGCGGCGACCAGCGCCGATTCGTACCCGGCGGGGCCGCCGCCGACGATCACGATGCGCGTCACGTGACCATTGTCCAGATTCACCCGTCCCGTCTGCACGGCTACCTCGGTAGTCTGCCGTCGATGTCGACGACAGGCGGGCTATACGCGGCGTACGGGTCCAACATGGACCCGGAACAGATGCTGGAACGCTGCCCGCACTCGCCGGCGGCCGGCACCGGCTGGCTCAACGGCTGGCGGCTCACCTTCGGCGGTGAGGATCTCGGCTGGGACGGCGCGCTCGCCATGGTCGTGCCCGACCCGTCCAGCCAGGTCTTCGTCGCGCTCTACGACGTCTCGCCCCAGGACCACGCCAAGCTCGACTACTGGGAGGGCGTGGCTGAGGGGCTGTACAACACGATCAAGCTGCGGATCTCGACCCTGGACGGCGACGCGCTGGCCTGGGTCTACATCCTCGACGCCTACGAGGGCGGCCTGCCGTCGGCGCGGTATCTCGGGATGATCGCCGAGGCGGCGCAGGCGGCCGGAGCACCGGACGAGTACGTCGAGGAGTTGCGCAGCCGGCCGTGCCGCTCGCTGGGCATCTAGCAACGAGTTGCCGCATGTCAAGCACGCTTGACATGCGGACGCAGTGTCAAGCATCCTTTACATCGTGCGCAACGAGGTCCGGACGCTGCGCCAGGACGCCGGGGTTTCCCAGGCCGCGCTGGCCGCGCAACTGGGCGTCTCGCGACAGACCGTGAACGCCATCGAGGTCGGGCGCTACGACCCGTCCCTGCCGCTGGCAATCGCGATCGCGCGCCACTTCGCAACCACCGTGGAGGAGATCTTCCATGTCGATAAGGACTGAACTGCGCGGCCCGCGGGGCGTTACTGCGTTGTGCGTCGGTTTCGCTGCCATCTACCTCGGCGTCGGCCTGGCGACTCGTGATCCGTGGGTGGCCGTCGCGGGCCCCATCGTCATGCTCGCCTACCTCGGGTTCCTCTACACATTCCGAACCCGCAGCGAATCAGTGTCGCTGCTGTCCGGTGCGACCGAGGACGAGCGTCAGCGCACGCTGGTGCTGCAGGCGAGCGCGATCACCGGCAACGTGCTGATCGCGGCTGTCGTGATCGGGTTCTTCGTCGCGCTGGCAACCGGAGCGACGACCGCCGCGCATGTGCTCTCCGGCGTGGGCGCGATCGGCGGGGTCACCTTCGCTGTCGCGGTGGTCTGGCTGTCGCGTCACCGCTGAGCGGACGCGAGGGCCCGCTCAGCCAGCGCGACCGTGTAGCGAACGCCGACGTCGAGGGCAGCTTCGTCGATGTCGAAGGTGCCCTGGTGCAGGTCGAAGGACGGCGTGCCGGGGTTGTGCACGCCGAGGCGGGCCAGTGCGCCGGGCGTCTTCTCGAGGTACCAGGCGAAGTCCTCGCCGCCCATGCTCTGCTCGGTGTCGGTAAGCACCGCGCGCGCCGAGCGCTGCGATCACCGCCTCGCGCTGCAGATCGACCGCGTCGGCGTTGTTGTCGACGGGCGGCACGCCCCGTCCGTACGCCACCTCTGCGGCCACGCCGGTCGGCGCGACGATCTGGGCGACCAATTCGTTGACCAGCGGTTCGACGTGTTCCCACGCGTCGCGCTCGAGCACGCGCACGGTCCCGCGCAGGGTGCCCCTCATCGGGATCGCGTTGGCGGCCCGGCCCGCGTCGACCGAGCCCCACACGACCGAGACACCGCCGCGCGGATCGACGCGACGTGAGCAGCAGCCCGGGCAGTTCGGTGACGACCAGTCCGAGCGCGTAGACGAGGTCCGCCGTCAGATGGGGACGGGCGGTGTGCCCACCCGGCCCGGAGAAGGCGATGTCGACCTGGTCGCAGGCGGCGGTGATCGGGCCGACCCGCAGGCCGATCGTGCCGGTGTCGATGCGCGGGTCGCAGTGCAGGGCGAAGATCTGCTCGACCCCGTCGAGCCGGCCCGTCGACATCACCGAGAGTGCGCCGCCGGGCACCGTCTCCTCAGCGGGCTGGAAGATCAGTCGCACGCGCCCGGGCAGCGTGCGGGTTGCGAGCTCGGACGCGGCGCCCAGCAGGATCGCGGTGTGCGCATCGTGCCCGCACCCGTGGCAGCAGCCCTCGACCGTCGAGCGGTACGGCACGTGCTTCTGATCGGCGATCGGCAGTGCGTCGATGTCGGCGCGCAGCGCGATAAGCGGGCCATCGCCCGTCCCCAGGTCGCAGATCGCGCCGGTGCCGGCGGGCAGCACCTGCGCCTCGAGCCCGATCCGTTCGAGCGTGTCGACGATCAGCCCGGTCGTGCGCGTCTCGGCGTACGCCAGCTCCGGGTGCGCATGCAGTTCACGCCGGATCGCGATCACGTCGTCGACGGTCAGGTCACTCAATTAGGGGGCCAATCTCTCCAAGGTCCAGTCGTCGCCGTGACGGCGAAAGCGCAGCCGGTCGTGCAGGCGGTCGGGACGACCCTGCCAGAACTCGACAGCGTCCGGAGTCAGTAGGTACCCACCCCAGTGGTCGGGTACCGGCACCACGCCATCGGCGAAGCGCGCTTCCACCTCGGCGTAGGCGCGTTCGAGCACCGCCCGCGAGGCGATCACCTGCGACTGCGGTGAGGCCCAGGCGCCGAGCTGCGACCCGTGCGGGCGGCTGTGGAAGTAGGCCTCGGTCTCCTCGGCCGGCACCCGCTGCACCGGGCCGGTCAGTCGCACCTGGCGTTCGTGCGCCAGCCAGAGGAACTGCGCGGCGGCATAGGGACGTGCGTCCAGGTCACGGCCTTTGACCGACCCGTGGTTCGTGTAGAAGGTGACGCCACGCTCGTCGATGCCCTTGGCCAGGACGGTGCGCAGCGACGGGCGCCCCGCGTCGTCGACGGTCGCCACCTGCATCGCATTCGGTTCCGGCGAACCGGCCAGCGACACGGCATCGTCGAACCACGCGCGCAGCTGCTCGAGCCAGGTCGGCGCGATCGTCGTCTCGTCGAGGCCGGCACGTTCGTAGGTGCGGCGCAGGTCGGCGGGGTTCGTCATCAGGATCTCCATCCTGACACCCCGGCCTGTCCCACCGCGCGGGGCGTGTGAGCAGAATGGAACCGAACCGTCATTTCCGAACCACGGAGCGGAGCAAGTCCATGACATCCGACTACAGCCCCGGCCTCGAAGGCGTCATCGCGTTCGAGACCGAGATCGCCGAGCCGGACAAGGACGGCGGAGCGCTTCGCTACCGCGGCGTCGACATCGAAGACCTCGTCGGGCACGTCACCTTCGGCAACGTCTGGGCATTGCTGGTCGACGGCAAGTTCGGCCCGGGCCTGCCGCCCGCCGAGCCGTTCCCGATCCCGGTACACACCGGCGACGTCCGCGTGGACGTGCAGGCCGCGCTGGCCATGCTCGCGCCCGTCTGGGGATATCGCGCACTGCTGGACATCAGCGATGACGAGGCCCGTGACCAGCTCGCCCGCGCCGCGGTCATGGCGCTGTCGTACGCGGCCCAGTCTGCCCGTGGCCTGTCGACCCCGGCCGTCCCGCAGTCGCGCATCGACCAGTGCGACACCATCATCGAGCGGTTCATGACGCGCTGGCGCGGCGAGCCCGATCCCGACCACATCAGGGCGATCGACGCCTACTTCGTCTCGGCGGCCGAGCACGGCATGAACGCGTCGACGTTCACCGCGCGCGTGATCGCCTCGACCGGGGCCGACGTCGCCGCGGCGATGTCCGGCGCAATCGGCGCCATGAGCGGCCCCTTGCACGGCGGCGCGCCGGCGCGTGTGCTGCCGATGATCGAGGAGGTCGAGAAGGTCGGCGACGCGGGCAAGGTCGTGCGCGGCATCCTCGACCGACACGAGCGCCTGATGGGCTTCGGCCACCGTGTCTACCGCGCCGAAGACCCTCGTGCGCGCGTATTGCGCCGCACCTGCAAAGAGCTCAACGCGGCCAAGTACGACGCCGCGAACGCGCTCGAGCAGGCTGCCCTCGCCGAGCTGCGCGAGCGCCGTCCCGACCGCCCGATCGAGACCAACGTCGAGTTCTGGGCGGCCGTGATCCTCGACTTCGCGGAGGTACCGCCGCACATGATGCCCGCGATGTTCACCTGCGCGCGTACCGGCGGCTGGTCGGCCCACATCATGGAGCAGAAGAAGACCGGACGCCTCGTGCGCCCGTCCGCGCGGTACATCGGGCCGGCGCCGCGCCGTCCTGACGCGGTCGAGGGCTGGGCCGACATCGCCCACGAGTGAGCGCACACGCATACACACCGAACGACCAGAGCCCGGCCGCAGCAGCGGCCGGGCTCTCTCGTCCGGGGAAGTAGTTCCAGGAGGGAAACAGTCCGCTTTAACTTTGTTGCCGTGAATTCGGAATTCCGGATTTGTCGATTTGACAGTTACTTGGGGGTAGCGCACGGTTTGTAGACAAGTGGCCTCGCTGATCTGGGGGCCGCACCCCGCATTGGGAGGACCCCGCATGTTTGACCACTCCTGGCGCCCGAACCGACCTCTTGTCGCCGCCGCCGCATTGACTGCCACCGCCCTCGTGCTCGGCACGTTCGCGGCGGGCAGCCCCGCCGGCGCAGCGACGAAACTGACGATGTTCGGCGGGTACGCCTACGACACCAACACCCACATCGGCTCGTCCGCCAACACCGGACGCAGCGCGGTCACCACGCTGTGCACATCTCGGCCCGGCGTGACCCACACCAATCATTCGTCGTCGTCCACCATCCCGAACGGGGGCGGCACCGTCGGCGCAGTCACCACGCAGTTGACCTCGCGTCGCCCCGCCTCGGGACCGGTCTCGACGGCGACGACGACGACGCACGGGTTGTCGCTGTTCGGAATGATCAGCGCCACGGCTCTGACCACGACGGCGCGGGTCGCCCACACCGCGCGCGGTTTCGTCCGCAGCGGCACCACGAACATCGTCGGTCTGCACATCGCCGGCCACTCGAGCCCGCCCGCGAATCCGAAGGTCGACCAGACGGTCAAGCTGCCCGGCATCGCGACCATCGTGTTCAACCATCACGCTCTCTCGCAGCACTTCGGCAACTACAAGATGACCGTCGTCGCGATGACGGTGACCGTCCCGAAGACGAACACGCTGCACCTGCCGGCGATGACGATCGTCGTCGGTCACGGCGTCGCCAGCCTGCACCGTCCGACGTTCGCCAACGTGCACGGGTACGCGTTCGGGACAACAGTGAGCGCGGCCAAGGTGACGGGATCGAACCGCACCGCGCCGGCCTACCTGCCCTGCGGTGGCACCGACGGTTCGACGACCCGCAACCGCATCAGCGCAGCACACGTTCCGAGCGCGCTGCGCACCGGCGAGGCCACCTCGACCACCCGCTCGGTCGACACGGCAACGAGCACGCTCGCCCAGACGAGTAACAGGATCGCGAATGCCAGCCTGTTCGGCGGCGTGATCAAGGCAGGCGCCATTCACGTCGTTGCCAGCGCTTCACGCAACAGCGCCGGCGCGTTGACCCGCAAGGCCACCGCGACGGTCGGTTCGCTCACCGTCAACGGTCAGAGCAAGTCCGGCAATGCGCCCGCCAACACGAAGATCGCGATCCCGAACCTCGGGACGCTGTGGGTGCACCGGGTGATCAACACACCGAGCGGGGTCACCGTCCGCGGCCTCGATCTGATTCTCAGCGTGACCAAGAACGGCTTCAAGAAGGGCACCGAACTCATCATCGGTGCAGCGAACGCCGCGGCGTCGTCCAGCTAACTATTGCGGTGCTTCGGCATTCCCCGCACTTCGTGCCGACAGCAACCGCTCCCCGCTACGACGTCGCGGTCTCAGGTGACGCGGCCGGGCCTCCCCGCGCCCGGTCGCGTCGCCGCCGCATTTCAGCTCGGCGACGACCAGATCAACCGAAGTTCTTGCCCTCACCGCGGTAGGTCGCGGCCGACTCCACCACCCGGTCCGCCTCGACGAGATGGACGGTGTCGAACCGTTCCAGCTGCTCGCCGGCTTTGGCCGGACGCAGCCACACCCGGTCACCGACGTGCAATGAGTGCGCGCCGGCACCGCGCACCGGCGTCTGCACCTCGCCCGCTCCCTCGGTGCCGATCAGCGTCAGGCCTGCCCCGACCGGGCGCGGCAGCCGGTTCTTGCCGGCCTGTCCCGAGGCGACGTACCCGCCGCCGAACAACGTCGCGATGTCGCGCGCCGGACGTCGCACGACGGGAAGCGCTAAGTACAACGCCGGACGCGGCGCGAAGGCGCGATAGCGGTCGAACAGGGTCGGCGTGTAGATCCCCGACCCGGCGGTCACCTCGGTGACAGAGGCATCCGCCGAGCTGACTTCGAGACTGCCGGTGCCGCCGGAGTTCACCAGCTCGAGGTCGCCGACCTCTGCTGCGACTGCCCGCACCACGGCGCCGCGCCGTGAGGCCAGCTCGGTGGCAGAGCGGCGCTTGATCCACCGCACCGCGGGCGACGTGTCGGGCAGTCCGGCGATCTGCGCTTCGTAGAACATGACGCCGACGACACGGCACCCGCGCTGCGCGGCGGCACGCGCGATTGCGACCGCGTCGGCCGGGGTGCGCAGCGGCGAGCGCCGCACGCCCAGATGCGCGCGGCCGATCCGCAGCGACGCATCGACGTCGATGCACACGCGGTACGGGACGTCTCGTTGCAGCAGTTCGAGTTGCTCGACGTCGTCGATCATCAACGTGATCGCCGCCAGCGCATCGGGTGTTCGGGCAAGCTGCGCCAGCGCCGAGCGATCGGCGCTGGGGTAGCCCATCAAGACATCGTCCACGCCGCCCGCCGCCAGCCACAGCGCCTCGCGCAGTGCGTAGGCCATCACGCCCGAAACGCCCGGGGTGGCCAGCGCGAGATCGAGCACCCGTCGGCAGCGCACCGACTTCGACGCGACGCGCACGGGGGTCCCGCCCGCGCGGCGAACGAGCGATGCGATGTTTGCCTGCGCGGCGCCCAGGTCGAGCGCAGCGAGCGGCGGGTCGAAGGCCGACGTCGCGCGGGTCAGTAGGGCGAGATCGGTCACGTCAGGAGGGTACTGACACCCGTCGCCGTCATCCGGCTGCGCGCACCGTCCGTCCGGCGCACCGCTCGATCAGTTCGGCGTGCAGCGCAACGTCGGACAGCAGGTCCCACCCGGCCAACCGCACTGCACTGACGCCGAGCGCGCGATAGGAATCGAGCGCGGCAGCCACGTCCGCTGCAGTACCCACGAGCGAACCGGCACCGGCGACTTCGCCCGTCGCCGCCCGCAGCGCCCGCGTCGGCGAATCGAAGGACGTGCGATGTACGCGCGCGACGCGTTGCGCGTACTCCTGAGCCTGGAACCGCGTTGCGGCAAGCACCGGACGCAGCCGCAGCCCGAAGCGCACGTCGCGTCCGGCGCGGGCCGCCCGCGCCGAGGCGGCCGCGATGCGCGCAACCAACTCGGGCGCAGGCAGGCTCGGCAGGAAGTAGGTGTCGGCATAGGTCGCGCCGAACTCGTCGGCGATCTGACTCGCGCCACTCGCGTGCACCGCGATCGCAGCGCTCGGGCGGATCGGCGTCCAGTTCGGCGCGATCGTGTAGAACTCCCCGGCGAAATCGATCGGGCGGTCGCTGGTCCAGATACGCCGCAGGATCTCGGCGAACTCGGCGCGCCGCCGCTGCCGGGCTGCGCGTTCGACCCAGTCGCCGTCGCGCTGTGCCTCGCGGTCGCTGTCGACAGCGGGAACGTGCACGCCCACCCGTCCTGGATGGAACGCGTCAAGGGCCGCCAACTGCCGTGCGACGGCCGTCGGCGCGGTGACCCCGGGACGGTGCGTGACCAGCACCACGACGCGTTCGGTGGCGGCCAACACCTGCGCACCGAGCACCCCGGCATCGAGCGAGGACGCCGAGTCGTGCGCGAGCACCGCGTCGAATCCGGCAGCGTCCTGCGCTCGGGCCAACGCCGAGACGAAGGCCGGGTCGGGTGTCGCGGCCAGGGCGGGCTGCACTTCGGACGACTCGTGGGTCGCCGCGACCGCCACGAACTGCAGCTGACCCACCGAAGCTCCTTCGCTTTGCCTGTTATTTTTACCGATAAAGTAGACATACTAGCCGGGAAAGATGCGAACGCGCGTGACGGGTCTCGTCGCGGCTTCCTGATACGGCTCGGCCCGGTCGCCGCGGGGGTGGCCGGGCCGAGTCGCGTTCGGTGCGTACCGGACGCGACGTGGGACACTGTCGCGATGATCGGCAGGCGCTCGCTCGTGACGCGCGGTGCGCGACTTGCCGGCGTCGCCGTTGCAGTGGCGAGTGTCGTGATCGCGCCGATGCCTGCGCTCGGCGCAACGTTCTCGCCCGGCGCGCCCGGCCTGGGCGATCCCTACTTCCCGATGCTGGGCAACGGTGGCTACGACGCGCGCCACTACACGCTGCGCCTGGGTTACCAACCGAGCAGCCACCAGCTCAGCGGCACCGTGATCATGCGGGCTCGCGCGAGCAAGAACCTGTCGCGCTTCGACCTCGATCTGTCCGGCATGCAGGTCGACGGCGTGCGGGTCAGCGGTCGGAAAGCGACGTGGTCGAGGAGCGGCCAGGAGCTGCGCATCACCCCCGCAGCCGGCATCACCGCCGGTACGACATTCACCTCGGCCGTCACCTATCACGGCAGCCCGAAGACCATCGTGCACTCGCCGATCGTGTTCGGGTCACCGTACGGCTGGATCTACACGCCGGACGGTGCGTTCGTCGGCGACGAGCCCAACGCTGCGCACACCTGGTTCCCCGTCAACGACTACCCCACCGACAAGGCGTCCTACTCGTTCGCGATCACAGTCCCGACCGGAACACGTGTCGTAGCCAACGGCGAGCTTGCTCGTCGCACGTCTGCGTCGGGGCACAGCACGTTCGTGTGGAACGAGACGAAGCCGATGGCGAGCTATCTGGCCTCGATCGACATCGGCAAGTGGAACTTCCGGTCCGGCCGCACGCCGCGCGGCATCCCCGAGTTCATGGCCTCCGACCCGACACTCGCCGCCCAGGTAGGCCGAAGGCACGTCTTTGCCCTCACCGGTGCGGTGACCGACTACTGGGCCAAGCTCTTCGGCACCTATCCGTTCACCTCGACCGGCGCGATCGTCGACCACGTGCGCCACGTCGGATTCTCCCTCGAGACGCAGACCCGTCCGTTGTACGGATTCGCTCCCGACCCGCTCACGATCTCCCACGAGCTGTCGCATCAATGGTTCGGCGACAACGTGTCCGTACGGTCCTGGCGCGACATCTGGCTCAACGAAGGCTTCGCGACGTTCTCGATGTACCTCTGGAACGAGCACACCGGGCACAGCTCGACCTACACACAGTTCCGCACCTTCTACCGCCGCCTCGGTCCGCGGAACTCGTTCTGGCGACAGTCGATCGCCGATCCCGGCCGCGACCGGATGTTCTCCTCCGCCGTCTACTACCGCGGCGGCATGACTCTGGCCGCGCTGCGGCACCGCATCGGCGACACGCACTTCTTCGCACTCCTGCGTCGCTGGGTCGCCGCGCATCGCTACGGGAACGCGACCACCGCCGAGTTCGTCGCACTCGCCGAGAGGGTCTCCGGCCAGCACCTCGGCGCGTTCTTCCGCACCTGGCTGTGGGACCAGAAGAAGCCGAGCTCGTTCGGCACGACGGCGTGACCACCTGGACCAACTGGGCGGGGACGGTGCACGCCGAGGTACAGGTCGCCCGTCCCCGCACCATCGACGAGCTGCAGCAGGTGGTCGCCGACGCACCCGGACACGTCAAGGCGATCGGTGCCGGACACTCGTTCACCTCGATCGGCGCGACGGACGGCGTGCAGATCGCGCCCGACGGCCTGTCCGGGGTCGTGCGTGCCGACGTCGAATCAGGGCTGGTCACCGTGCTGGCCGGCACCCGGCTGCACGAGCTCAACGAGACGCTGTGGCACCTCGGACTCGCACTGGAGAACCTCGGCGACATCGATGTGCAGACCGTCGCCGGCGCCATCTCGACCGGTACGCACGGCACGGGCGCGCATCTGGGCGGACTGGCGACGCAAGTGCGCGGGCTGCAGTTGGTGCTGGCCGACGGCACGCTGTGCGACGCGGCGCCGGAGCAGGCCGCGATCGGGCTCGGCGCGCTGGGCGTCCTCGCGACCGTCACGCTGCAATGCATCCCGGCGTTCGCGCTCGCGGCCAGCGAGAGTCCCGCGAGCCTCGACGACGTGCTCGCCGATCTCGACACCACCGTCAAGGTCAACGACCACTTCGAGTTCTACTGGTTCCCGCACACGCGGCGCGTGCTCACCAAACGCAACAACCGCGTGCTGCCCGGCACCGAGCTCAAACCGATCCGGCGACTGCGGGCATACGTCGACGACGAGTTCCTGTCCAACACCGTGTTCGATGCGATCAACCGCGTCACGACCCGACGTCCGGACCTCATCCCGCGGGCCAACGCCATCGCCGCTCGCGCGCTCTCACCGCGTGACTACATCGACCGTTCGTATCGGGTGTTCGCCTCGCCACGTCGGGTCGTCTTCCGCGAGATGGAGTACGCCGTCCCCGCCGACGCCGTCCCGTACGTGCTCGGCGAGATCGAAGCGTGGCTCGCGAAGTCGCGCGAGGCCATCGGTTTTCCGGTCGAGGTGCGCTTCGCCGCTGCGGACGGCTGCTGGCTGTCGACCGCCTACGGCCGCGACACCGGCTACCTCGCCGTGCACCAGTACCACCGTCGCGACCACGACGAGTACTTCCGCGCGGTCGAGGCCATCGCCCGCGAGGTCGACGGCCGTCCGCACTGGGGCAAGTTGCACTACCGCGACGCGGCTTCGCTCGCCGAGACCTATCCCCGCTTCGCCGAGTTCGTCGCGCTGCGCGAGCGCCTCGACCCCACCCGCAAGTTCGGTAACGCGTACCTCGAAACCGTGCTGGGCTGACGGGGCGGCCTGACCGGGCGGGCTGAATGGGAGGATCGCGGGCGTGACGATCGAGATCCCCGCGGCGCTCAAACCGGTGGACGGACGGTTCGGCTCGGGGCCGTCGAAGATCCCGGTCGCCGTCGCCGAGCGGCTCGGCTCAGCACCCCTCGGGACGAGCCATCGCCAGGCGCCCGTCAAAGAGCTCGTCGCGCGCATCCGAGCGGGCCTGGGCGAGTTGTTCGCGCTCCCGGACGGCTGGCAGGTCGTGCTCGGCAACGGCGGATCGACCGCGTTCTGGGACGTCGCCGCGTTCAGTCTGATCCGCGACCGGGCCCAGTTGCTCGTGTGCGGCGAGTTCTCCGCGAAGTTCGCGGCCGTCCATGCGGGCGCGCCGTTCCTCGCCGATCCGTCCGTGCGGCGCTCCGACTACGGCAGCGCCCCGAGCGCCGAGCTCGAGCCCGGCATCGACACCTACGCGTGGCCGCACAACGAGACATCCACCGGGGTGGTGCTGCCGGTCGAACGGGTCAGCGACGACGCCCTCATGCTCGTCGACGCGACCAGCGGTGCCGGCGGTGTCGCGGTCGACATCACCCAGACCGACTGTTACTACTTCGCGCCGCAGAAGGCGTTCGCCGCCGAGGGGGGCCTGTGGCTGGCGCTGCTGTCGCCGGCCGCGCTCGAGCCGCGTCGAGCAGGTGCGCGCCGAGCGATGGGCCCCGCCGTCGCTCGATCTCAGCATCGCCATCGACAACAGCGCGAAGGACCAGACCTACAACACCCCCGCCATCGCGTCGCTGTGGCTGCTCGCGCACCAGGTCGAGTGGCTGCTCGGCGAGGGCGGCTTGGCGTGGGCCGCTGCGCGTACCGCCGACTCGGCCGCGCGCCTGTACACGTGGGCCGAGAAGGCCGACTTCGCGACGCCGTTCGTCGACCGACCCCGCGCTGCGCAGCCCGGTCGTCGGGACGATCGATATCGACGACTCGATCGATGCGAAAGCGGTCGCCGCGACCTTGCGCGCGAACGGCATCGTCGACACCGAGCCCTACCGCGCGCTCGGCCGCAACCAGCTGCGCATCGGCATGTACCCGGCCGTCGATCCCGACGATGTCAGCGCGCTGACGGCCTGCGTCGACTACGTCGTCGAGCGGCTCTAGCGCAGCGACGGCGTGTGCTCCCGGCGAATGCCCGGGGCCGCACATATCGTCTGGCCATGCGAACGCTGCACCTCGTCGATGCCGACGCCGAGGCCGGTCATGTCGTCCTCGAGACGACAGACGGGCAGGAGAAGTTCGAGCTGCCCATCGATCAAGCTCTGCGCGCGGCACTGACCGACGCCCCGGCGGCTCCGGCCCCGCCGGCACGGCGCGTCACCACGTCGTCCGAACCACGGATCACGCCGCGCGAGATCCAGATGAAGGTGCGCGGCGGCGACTCGCCCGAGGCGATCGCCGAGGCCTACGGCGCCGATCCCGAGTGGGTGCTGCGCTTCGCCGGGCCCGGTCGTCGCCGAGCGGTTGCGCATGGCCGACGAGGGGCGCCGGGCGAAGGCACGCCGCTCGACGACCGAGGGCCAGACCGTCGTGTTCGGCGAAGCCGTCGACGAGCGGTTCGCCCAGCACGGCATCGACCCGCAGAGCGTGCGTTGGGACGCCCATCGCCGCGAGGACGGCCAGTGGGTGCTGTCGGCGCACTGGGTCGGCGGCCAGGCCGATCGGCGCGCCGACTGGAGCTTCCACCTGTCCGGACGCACCGTCGCCCCGCTCGACGACACCGCGGCCGATCTGCTCAGCGACCGTCCGATCCGCGCGATCCTGGCGCCGGAACCGAGCGACCTCGAGACGACCTCGCCGAACCTCACGCTCGCCCCGCCTCTCGCGCCCGGAGCTGGTCGCGTTCCCGGCGATAGCGCTCACCGGGCCGTTGCCGGCCGACGAAGAGGTCTTCGACCAGGCCCAGTTCGACCGCGGCCGAGACCGCGCAGTTCGAACGCGGCGGCCTCGACCAGGCCTTGGCGCAGACCTTCGACCAGGCCGCGTTCGATCACGCCGCCTTCGAGGAGCCGCACCTGCCGCTGCACGTCCCGGACGCGCCGAAGCACCGCGAGCGCAAGGTCACCGACCTCGGCGTGGCCCGCCGCGACGACGAGTCCGACGACGACAAGGCCGCCCGTGCGTCGATTCCGTCGTGGGACGACATCCTGCTCGGGGTGCGCCGCAAGCGCGACTGACGCACGAACCGGGAAACTCGGTCGCTCCTGTCGGAGGCTCGTCGTAGCGTAGATCGACGTGACCGACCTCGCCGAGACTGCCGCACCCGGCGAGCAGCACGACTCCGAACATCCGATCCAGTCGCTGCTGCGGCTGCGCCGGTGGACGCGGCCCTACCGCCGGCCGATCACGGCGATGTTCGTCTTCTCCCTGATCGGGATGCTGTGCCAGACACTCGTCCCGCTCGTGGTCGGCGCCGTGGTCGACGGGCCGATCCGCCATCACGACACGGCCGGCCTGTGGCCGCTGGTCGGGCTCACCCTCGCGCTCGGCATCGCCGAGGCGGGCTGCTTCCTGCTGCGCCGCCTCGCCATGGCGCGGGCCGCGATCGACATCGAGACCGACATCCGGCGCGACCTGTTCGCCCACGTGCAGCGGTTGCCGGTCGCCTTCCACGACCGCTGGCCCTCGGGCCAGCTGCTGTCGCGGCTGACCACCGACCTGTCGACACTGCGCCGCTTCGTCGGCTTCGCGTTCGTGTTCCTGATCGTCAACACGGCGATCACGCTGGTCGTGCTCGGCCTGCTGATCAACATCGACGTCCCGCTCGGCCTGTTCGTCCTCATCGCGATGACGCCGCTCGTGCTGACCACACGCCGCTTCGAGCTGCGCTACAGCCGAGAGGCGCGCCGCGCCCAAGACCTGACCGGTGACCTGGCGACCTCGGTCGAAGAGTCCGCGCTCGGCATCCGGGTGATCAAGTCCTACGGACGTCGCCCGCACATGCTCGCGATGTTCACCCGCGACGCGCAGCGGCTGCGCGGCGCCGAGCTGAGCAAGATCCGCACGCTCGGCTGGTTCTGGGCGGTGCTCGAAGGCACGCCGCAGCTGATCCTCGCCGGCGTGGTCTGGGGCGGCGTGGTGGCGGTCTCGCACCACTCGATGACGCTGGGTCAGCTGGTCGCGTTCCTGACGCTGTACCTGCAGCTGATCTGGCCGATCATCAGCCTCGGCTGGCTGCTCGCCCTCGCCCAGGAGTCGGGCACGGCCGCCGTCCGCATCTTCGAGGTGCTCGACGCGAAGCCGACCATCCTCGACCCCGACCACCCGGTGCCCGCCGAGACCGGAACCTCGCTGGTGTTCGACGACGTCCGGTTCCACTACGACGACGCGTCCACCGAGGTGTTGCGCGGCATCGACCTGCACATCGAGCCCGGCGAGACGATGGCGCTGGTCGGCGCAGTCGGCTGCGGCAAGACCACGCTGACCGCGCTCGTGCCCCGGCTGTACGACGTCACCGGCGGTCGCATCCTCATCGGCGGTGTCGACGTGCGCGACCTGCCGCTCGATCAGCTGCGGCACACGGTGACGACCGCGTTCGAGGACGCCACGCTGTTCTCGGCAAGCGTGCGCGAGAACCTCACCCTCGGCCGGGCCGGCGTCGCCGAGCACGACGTGGTCGAGGCGCTCGAGGTTGCGCAGGCCGAGTTCGTCTACGACCTGCCGTTCGGGCTCGACACCCGGATCGGCGAGCAGGGCCTGTCGCTGTCCGGCGGTCAGCGGCAGCGGCTCGCGCTCGCCCGCGCCGTGCTGGGCCGCCCGCGGGTGCTGGTGCTCGACGACCCGCTCTCGGCGCTGGACGTGCACACCGAGGCGCAGGTCGAGGCGGCGCTGCGCCGCGTGCTGTCGGCGACGACCGCGCTCGTGGTCGCGCACCGCCCGTCCACCGTCCTGCTCGCCGACCGGGTCGCGCTTGCTCGAGGACGGCCGCATCACCGCGGTCGGAACGCACAGCGACCTGCTCGCCACCGTCCCCGCCTACCGCCTGCTGCTGGCCCAAGCCTGCGAACTGGAGGTGGCGCCATGAGCGACGCACGATGCGACGAGCGATCGCACGGCAGATGGCTGGATCGCCAGGCACGAATCGCACGCAGATGGCCAGGCGTCGGCCCGAGCGCAGCGAGCGGTCCGAGCGAGCGGTCGAGCCGTCGATCGCAGCGACGACTGGCAGGGGCAACTGACCGAGGACGCTCGCAGGACTGCCGACGAGCAGGACGACCTGGTCCTCACCGGGCGGCCGCGGCTGCGGTCGACTGCACGGCAACTGCTCGGCGAGCTCGTGCGCCCGCACCGCCGGGGCATTGCCTTGGTGTTGTTGGTCGTGCTCGTCCAGGTCGCAGCGACGATGGCCGGCCCGTGGCTGGTCGGCATCGCCATCGACTCCTCGCTGCCCGACGCGCTGCGCGGCGACTACACATCGCTGGTCGTGGTCAGCGTCGTGCTGGCGGTCGCGGCGCTGCTCTCGGGCTGGCTGCGCTCGGTCTTCGTGATCCGCAGCGGTGTCATCGGCCAGGCCATCCTGTTCGACCTGCGCCGCCGCGGGTTCGACCACGCGCAGGCGCTGTCGGTGTCCTTCCACGAGCGCTACACGTCCGGTCGGGTGATCTCGCGGCTCACGTCCGACGTCGACACGCTCAACGAGCTGCTCGATGCCGGCCTCGACGGGCTGCTCGTCGCGTTCTTGAACATCAGCGCGATCTCGGTGCTGCTGTTCTTCCTCGACGTCCCGCTCGGCCGCGTCTCGTCCTCGTCTCGTTCGTGCCGCTGTTCTTCCTGTTCCGCTGGTTCTCCGCGCGCGCGACCGACGCATTCCGGCGCACCCGCGGACGGGTCGCGACGATGATCGTCAACATCGTCGAGACGTTCAACGGCATCCGCGCCGTGCAGGCGTTCCGGCGCGAGAAGCGCAACGACGCGATCTTCGCCGGCCTCAACGGGTCGTACGCCGATGCGAACCGCGAGGCCTTCCGGCTGCACGCGGTGTTCATCCCGGGCATCACGCTGATCAGCAACGTGTCGACCGTGGCCGTGCTGCTCGTCGGCGCGTGGCGGGTGCTGCACGGCGGCATGGAGATTGGCGTGCTGACGTCGTTTCTGCTCTATCTGCGCCAGTTCTTCGGTCCCGATGGAAGACGTCGCGATGTTCTACAACTCGCTGCAGTCGGCGACCGCGGCCCTGGAGAAGATCTCGTCGGTGCTGTCCGAGGCACCGAGCGTGCCCGAACCCGACGCGCCGACGCCGCTGCCGCAGACCGCGCGCGGCCGGGTCAGCCTCGACCGCCTGGAGTTCGGCTATCTCGCCGACCGGCCGGTGCTGCACGAGCTGTCGCTCGACATCCCGGCCGGGCAGACCGTTGCGCTGGTCGGCGCCACCGGTGCCGGCAAGACGACGATCGCCAAGCTCATCTCGCGCTTCTACGACCCGACCAGCGGCGAGGTCCGCCTCGACGGCGTCGACCTGCGCACCGTGGCCGAGACCGAGCTGCGCCGCGCGGTCGTCATGGTGACCCAGGACGGCTTCCTGTTCTCGGGTTCGGTCGCCGACAACATCGGCTTCGGCCGCCTCGACGCCGACCGCGCCGACATCATCCGGGCGGCTCGCGAGGTCGGCGCGCACGAGTTCATCACGGCGCTGCCCGACGGCTACGACACCGACGTCGCGCAAGCGCGGCGGCCGCCTGTCGGCCGGCCAGCGCCAGCTCGTCGCGTTCGCCCGCGCGTTCCTGGCCGACCCGGCGGTGCTCATCCTCGACGAGGCGACGTCCTCACTCGACGTGCCCACCGAGCGCGCGGTGCAGCGCGCGCTGCGCACCGTGCTCGCCGAGCGCACCGCCCTGATCATCGCCCACCGGCTGTCGACCGTCGAGATCGCCGACCGGGTGCTCGTCCTCGCCGACGGCCGCGTGGTCGAGGACGGCACGCCGAGCGAGCTGCTCGCCGAGGGCACCGGCAGCTTTGCGGCCCTTCACGAATCGTGGCGCGATTCGCTAGTCTGACGCGCACCCGCTGTCCGTAATGCGGCTTGTTCAACACGACTGTGTATTGGGCATTCTCAATGACGCATCAAGGGACGCGAAGGCGGGGGCCTATGTCGGTTGAGCTTGACCTGCACTTCGACCCGCAAGGCGACACGTTGGCAGCGGCCCGAGAGTGCGAGGCCACGGTATTTCTGCACCAATACGGCAATACCGCCACGCAATGGGCCGAAGAGTACGGGCCCTACGAACCGTCCTCGACCTTCATCACGATCACCGAGCGCGGCGGCGACGCCCTGGCAACAATGCGCTTGATCGTCCCGAGCGAGGCGGGCCTGAAGTCCCTCGCCGACGTCGCCCGCCCGCCATGGTCGATCGACGGCGTGCGCGTCGGCCCGCGCGGCCGGCATGGCCGTGGCCCAGACATGGGACGTCGCGACGATCGCCATCCGCAAGCGCGCCGCCCGCCACACCCTGCTCTCGGCCGCGCATGTACCACGCACTGTTCCGGGCAACGCGCACGAACAACATCCGCTGGATCGTGATGATCATGGACGTGCGAGCGCGTCGGTTGCTCAATGCATCGCACATCCACACCCAGCCGTTGCCCGGCACCCGGCCCGGGCCCTACCTCGGTTCCGAGGCGAGCGTGCCGGTCTGGGGCGACATGCCGAAGATGGCCGACCATCAGCGGGTGAGCAACCCCGACGCCCACCGCCTCATCAACCTGGGCATCGGCCTGGACGGCATCCGGATCCCGGAACCGGCCGGCTTCCTCCACGTCCGGACGCCGCTGGTCCCTGTTCAGCCTGCCGTGCCGGCGATGCGCAGGATCGGCCTCGCTACCGCGTAGGTCATCCCGAGCGTGGCGCTGACCTCGCCGGCCGGCAGCGGCCGGCTCAGGTGGTAGCCCTGCAACACGTCGACACCGAGCTCGATGAGCATGGCCGCGGTCGGCGCGTCCTCGACTCCCTCGGCGACGGTGCGCAGGCCCAGTGCTGTTGCCATCTGCAGCGTCGAGGCCACGATCATGCGACTGCGTTCGTCGCGAGTCATGACCCCGACGAACGAGCGGTCGATCTTGAGCTCCTGCACCGGCAGGTCACGCAGGTAGGACAGCGACGAGAAGCCTGTCCCGTAGTCGTCGATCGAGACCTGCAGCCCCTCGGCGCGCAGCTCGAGCAGCGCGGCACGCGCTCGTTCGGGCTCGGCGAGGAAGCAGTCCTCGGTGACCTCGACGACGATCCGCGTCGGGTCGAGGGCCGCCTCGCGCAGCATGGCGCACAGCCGGGGCAAGAAGATGTGGCTCATCACCTCGGGCGGTGCGCAGTTGATCGCGAGCCGGGGGTGCAGACCCTCCTGGCGCCACCGGATGAGGTCGGCGACGGCGAGGCGGCCCACCTCTTCCGAGAGCGCCTGCATGAGGCCCGCACGACGAGCCGCCGGCAGGAACTCGACCGGCCCGATGATGCCGTGCTCGGGGTGACGCCAGCGGATCAGCGCCTCGAGCCCGCACACGTGACCGGTCGCCGATTCGATCTGTGGCTGGTACCAGAGCTCCAGCTGACCGTCGCTCATCGCTCGACGCAGCTCGTCACCCAGCGCCAACCGGTCGCGCGAGAAGTCGTCGCTCTCCGGGTCGTAGACCACCGCGCCGAGCTGCTGCTCCTTCGCCGCGTACATCGCGACGTCGGCGCGCCTGAGCAGCTCGCTGCTCTCGCAGTCGTGTTCCTGCCGGGTCGTGATCCCGATGGAGGCGTCGACCACCAGCGAGATGCCGTCGACCACCAGCTGCGAGCGGACGGCGTTGAGGACGAGCTGGGCCGTCTCCATCAGCTCGATCTCGTCATCGCAGTCGACAACCACCGCGAACTCGTCACCGCCGAGCCGGGCGATCATCATGCGCGGGTCCATCGCCGCGCGGGTGCGCGTGGCCACCTGGCGCAGCACTGCGTCGCCGGCAGCGTGGCCGAGGGTGTCGTTGATGTCCTTGAAGCCGTTCAGGTCGAGGATCATCAGCCCGAGCGTTTCGCGATTCTCGAGGGCCTCATCGATGCGCACGAGCACCGCGCGCCGGTTCGGCAGCCCGGTCAGGTCATCGCTGCGGGCCAGCGCGAAGGCCTCCGCGGTGCGGTTGGCGGCCCGCACCGCCACTACGAGTCGCGCGCCGGCCGCGGTGAGGGTGGCCAGGGCGGGGACGAGCAGGTACGTGCGTACCGATCCGACGGGCACGAACGCCAGGACGAACGCGGCCGACATGCCGGCGATGACGACCCACACGGTGAGCCCTCGGGCCGACGGCTCGCCGATGTCCTCGCTGCGGGTGCGGCACGCGTGCCGCGCGATGAGCGCGAAGGCGATGCCCCACAAGACGATGCTGACCGAGCTGTAGTCGTAGGTACCGCTGGACAGGTGCAGCAGGAAGGTCGAGTCGGCCGTGGCGAACAGCGCGAAGCCGAGCAGCAGCGGCAACGACTCGCGGACGCGGCCGCGGCTGCCGAGCACGACCTGCCCGGCGACGACCAGGCCGAGGATGATGTCGACGAGCGGGTACAGCACGGCCAGCAGCGCCGAGAGGCCGTCGTTGCGCAACTCGTTGGCGGCGGCTGTCACGAGCAGGCCGCCGGCCAGGCAGGCCGTGCCGCCGCACACGACGGCTGTCTCCAGCCAGGTCACCGCTCCGGCAGCTCTGCGCCGGTCGGTGTCGCTGAGCAGATAGCCGGCCATCGCGACGTAGGACGCGAGGAACAGCCACTCGCCCGGAGCGGGGAACTTGGTGAGATCGGGCTGCCCCGACCCGTTGAGCACGGTCGAGCCGGCCGCGAAGAGGACGACCGCGACGAGCAGCAACACGATCGACAACCTGCGGGTGGCCAGCGCGGCCACGCCGAGACGTAGCAACACGACGACGAAGAACACCGCGAGCGAGATGGAGATCCAGTCCTGGGCGAAGCCGGGCGCGGTCGCCTTGATCGCCAGCATGACCGCCGGGCAGATGGCGAGCAGCAGCCACGGGGCGACACTGAGACCGCGCGTCACCCCGCGCCTTCTCGTCCCGACGGAGTCCACCCCTCCCAGATCGGCACTTCCGTTCGTGAAGTTAGTGATTTCCTCGACAGATTTCGATACGTCCAGTTTTGTCCACGGGAGAGCCGGCCGCACATCGGGAAGAATCGTTGTGTGCACAACCTCGCCCCCGCGATCCACCGGCAGCGCCTGGTCATCGAAGGCATCCCGAACCGGTCGATCAGCGACGTCGACATCGTCGAATACTTGAAATTGCTCACGAAGGTGCTCGACATGAGCCCCCTGATGGACCCGGTCACCCACAGCTCGCCGAAGTTCGGCTGGGCCGGGTGGACGCACTGGGAGACCTCCGGGGCCCACTTCTACGCCTGGGACACCCCGCAGCTGTTCTTCTCGGTCGACATCTACACGTGCAAGGAGTTCCACAACAGCGAAGCTGTCGCGTTCACGCGCGACTTCTTCGGCGCGGAGACGATCGAGCACCACGGGTTCTGACCCACCGCCGTCTGCCAGGATGACGCGGTGATCGAGGCTGCCCGCAACCACTGGGCCAACCACGTGCAGCGACACGGGTTCCAGAAGCCGGACGAGCCGGCGCTGCGCTGGCAGGGCACGACCATCACCTGGGGTTCGCTGGCCGAGCAGGTGCGCCGCACCGCCGACGCGTTCGCCGCTCGCGGGCTCGGGTTCGGTGACCGGCTCGCGCTCCTCACGTTCAACCGTCCCGAGTTCCTGATCGCGACCTTCGCGGCGACACGGCTGGGCGCGATCGTCGTCCCGATCAACTTCCGGCTCACGCCGGGCGAGATCGACTACGTGCTTGCGGACGCGACGCCGGCGATCCTCGTGGTGGACGCGCACCTCGTGGCGTCCTTGCCGGCTGACGTGGCCGCTAAGGTCGTCGTGACCGCCGCCGACGGCGCGTTGCGCCGGGTGCCGAGCCCTGGGAGGCGCTTGACGGCGCTCCCGAGCACGCGCCGGTGGACGTGCCGGAGGACTCCCCCGCGCTGATCATGTACACGTCCGGCACCACCGGACGGCCGAAGGGCGCCGTGCTCACGCACGTGAACCTGCAGGGTCAGGCGCTCACGTCCATCAGGTTCTGGCGGATGTTCGGCGACGACGAGGTGTATCTGCTCGGCACGCCGCTGTTCCACATCGGCGGCATCGGCTCGATCATCAGCACCGTGCTGCTCGGCGGGGTGACCGTCATCGTCCCGACCGGCTTGTTCGACCCGGCGCGGACGCTCGAACTCATGGAGGCCGAACGCGTCACCGGCACCTTCCTCGTGCCCGCGCAGTGGCAGTTGCTGTGCAACGAGCCGTCTGTCGCGACGCGTGATCTGTCCGCGTTGCGCAACGTCTGCTGGGGCGCAGCGCCGGCGACCGACGCGTTGCTGCGGCAGATGTCGCAGACCTTCCCGCAGGCGAACGTGACCGCGGTGTTCGGCCAGACCGAGATGTCGCCGGTGACGTGCCAGCTGCCCGGCGAGGACGCGCTGCGCAAGCTCGGCTCGGTCGGCAGGCCGATCCCCACGATCGCGTGGCGGGTCGTCGACGACGACATGAACGACGTGCCGCCGGGCGAGGTCGGCGAGATCGTCTACCGCGGCCCGACCCAGATGCTCGGCTACTGGAACAAGCCCGACGAGACCGCCGACGCGTTCGCCGGCGGCTGGTTCCACTCCGGCGATCTCGTGCGCGTCGACGAGGAGGGTTTCGTCTACGTCGTCGACCGCAAGAAGGACATGATCATCACCGGCGGCGAGAACGTCTACTGCGCCGAGGTCGAGAACGTGCTGACCGACCATCCCGCGATCGCCGAGGTCAGCGTCATCGGCCGTCCTGACGAACGCTGGGGCGAGACGCTCGTCGCGATCACCGTGCTGGTGCCCGGCACCTCACTCGACCTCGCGCAGCTGCGCGAGTGGGCGGCCGAGCGACTGGCCCGCTACAAGCTGCCGTCCGACCTCGCCGTCGTCGACGAGCTGCCGCGCAACGCGAGCGGGAAGGTCGTCAAGGGCGAGCTGCGCAAGCAGTTCGGCGCGAACTAAGTCAGCTGCGCGAACGCCACCGCCGCTGCCGTGGCGACATTGAGCGAGTCGACGTCGCCGGCCATCGGGATGCGCACCTGCTGATCGGCTGCGGCGAGCGCAACCTCGCTCAGACCCGGACCCTCCGCGCCGAGCATCAGCGCCCAACGTTGCGGCGCGGCGATCGCACGCAGGTCGTCGGCGGATTCGCGCGGCGTCATGGCCAGCAGGCGCAGGCCGTGCTGCTTGATGCGCTCGAGTTCGTCCGGCCACGAGCCGGGCAGCACGGCGAACGGGACGCGCAACACGTGCCCGATCGACACGCGCACGCTGCGCCGGTAGAGCGGGTCGGCGCACGTGGTGTCGAGCAGCACCGCCTCGACACCGAACGCGGCAGCGTTGCGGAACAGCGCGCCGAGATTCTCGAAGTCGTTGAGGCCCTCGAGGACGGCGATGCGCCGCGCGGTCGCGAGCAGCTTGTCGGGGTCAGGTGCCGCGGGACGCGACGCCGCGGCCAGCACCCCGCGGGTGACCCGGAAGCCGACGACGTCCGAGAGCACCCACTTGTCGCAGACGAAGGCCGGGACGTCGCGGTCGGCCAGGTCGGCGCGTAGCGATTCGATGCGTTTCGGGACGCCGATGACCGAACGCATCGGGTACGCCGACCGGGCGAGTCGGGCCACCGCGTTGACGCCCTCGGCGATGATCAGGCCACGACGGTCAGGACGCACGTCGGCGTCGGTCAGATCACGGAAGTCGGCCAGCCTCGGATCGGCCGGGTCGTCGATCTCGATGACCTCCACAACCGGTGATTGTGGCCCGTCAGCGATGCGCGAGCGCGGGCAGGGCGTGCAGGCGCCCGGCCACGTCCGCCGCAGACATGCCGCGGCGGCGTGCGATAACGGCCGCGCAGCGCCGCCGTCGCGATCAGGCAGACAAGCCCGCCGCCGATCAGTCCCCAGCGCGGTCCTGCCACGCCGGCAAGCCAGCCGACGATCGGCGCGCCGAGTGGGGTGCCGCCCATGAAGCAGATCAGGTACAACGCCATCACGCGTCCGCGCATGGTCGGGTCGACGCCGAGTTGGATCGAGGAGTTGCACGCCGTGGTCAGCGTCAGCATCGCCAGACCGGTCGGCACGAGCACGATCGCGGTGAGCAGGTAGCTCGGCATCAGGCCGGACACGATCTCGAGCACGCTGAACACGACAGAGGCCATGACCAGGAACACCTGCGACGGGCGACGGGTGCGCGTCGTGGCAACTACCGCACCGACGCACGCACCGAGGGCGAGCATCGTGGACAGCAGGCCGTAACCGGTCGCCCCGCGGTCGAAGACCTGCTTGGCCAGCAACGCCGTCGTGATCGCGAAGTTCAGACCGAACGTGCCGATGACGAAGATCAGGATCATCGTCAGCATGAGATCGGCGCGGCTGCGCACGTAGCGCAGACCCGCGCGCAACTGGCCACGGGCGCGGGCCACCTGCGGTGCCGGGTGCAGTTCGTCGGTGCGCATTGCGGCGAGCGCGGCCAACACCGCGATGCTCGACGCCGCATTCACGAGGAACGCCCAACCGGTACCCACCGCGCTGATCATCACGCCGGCGACGGCCGGACCGAGGATGCGGCCGGTGTTGAAGATCGTGGAGTTGATGCCCACCGCGTTGACGAGATCGTCCTTGCCGACCATCTCGACCACGAACGACTGACGGATCGGACTGTCAACGGCGGCGATCAGCCCGAGCACGGTCGCAAGCACGAGCACATGCCAGTACTGCACAACCCCGGTGACCGCGAGCAGCCCGAGAACGAGCGCAACAAGGGCCAGCCCGGTCTGCGTCGCCTGCAACAAACGGCGCTTGTCGCCACGGTCGGCGAGCATGCCGCCCCACAGTCCGAGCACGAGTGCCGGTCCGAACTGCAGCGCGGTCACGATGCCGAGCGCGGTGCCGGAGTTGGTCAGCTCGAGCACGAGCCAGTCCTGCGCAACGCGCTGCATCCAGGTGCCGGTCAGCGAAACGAGCTGGCCCGATGCGTAGAGGCGGTAGTTGCGCACGTGCAGCGAGCGGAACATGCGTTGGCGGGTCGCGGAAGCGGATTGGAGGCTGGGAAAGGCGATCGCTGTCACTGCTGGTGTGTCACTGCTCCGCAAGTTTGTCGAGGACGGGGACGACGTCGCGCAACAGCGCACGTTCGTCGGAGGTCAATTGGTCGAGCTGCTTCGAGAGCCACGCATCGCGCGATCGGCGCTCGGAGTCGAGCAGCTCGCGACCGGCGTCGGTGACCGAGATGATCGCCTGGCGCTTGTCGGTCGGGTGGGCGTCGCGACGCACGAGGCCGCGCTCTTCGAGGTTCGCCAACACCTTGGTCATCGACGGCGGCTGCACCTTCTCGCAAGCAGCCAACTCACCGGCGCTCATCGGGCCGCGCTTGTGCAGCGTCCCCATCGCCGCGATCTGCGTGAGCGTGACGGACATGTCGACGCGCTGGTTGCGGATGAGCCGCGTCAGCCGCAGCAGGGATGGGCGAAGCAGCGATGCGAGTTCGGCACTGGTGTGCCTTCCCGTCGCCTTGCTCGTGGCCGCCGTCATATCCTTAGTCTAGCTAACTATCGAGCGGATCGCCACGGCCTTTCCCGTACGCTCAGAAACGTGGCGACGCGTCCGGATGCGCTCGAGGTCAATCCACGCCCGGTCGTCGCCGTCGGCTTCGCCCTGTTCTTCGCCGCGTTCGTCGTCCTGTTGCCGTTCTGGACGTGGCTCGGCGAGCACCATCACCGCGACTGGCTCTGGACCGCCCTGGCCGGCTGGCTGCTCGGGATCGTCGGTTGGGTGCTGATGGGACGCCACCGCCGCGCCGGACGCACGCTCTGAATGGGCGCCTTCGACGTCCTGCTCGACGACGAGCGCGCCCAGCTCGACACCTTCGTCGACGACTACCGCGCTGCGCTCGAAAGCACGCTGGACGGCTTGACCGACGAGCAGGCACGCCGCCGCCTCGTCCCGTCGGCGACCACGCTGCTCGGGCTGCTCAAACACGTCACGTGGATGCAGCGCGTGTGGTTCGAGGAATGCATCGGCGGCACGCCGCGAGTCGAGCTAGGGCTGGTGAACAGTCCGGACGAGTCGTTTCGGCTTGCTGACGACGACACCGTCGCCACCGTCACGGCGGCCCACCGGCAGGCATGTTCGACTGCCCGGACGGCCGTCGCCGACCTCTCGCTGGATGCCGTCGTCACCGGCCACCGCGGCGGACCGCGCACGGTGCGCTGGGTCTACCTGCAAGTGCTGCGCGAGTTGGCGCAGCACTGTGGCCACGCCGACATCCTGCGCGAACAGATCCTCGCCGGCTGAATTCCGACGACGAACGCTAGGCGTTCGGCGTTATCTCGTCGCCGTCGTCGTAGACGAGCTCGCCGGTCTCGGCCAGGCGCGGGACGTGCACCTTGGCCTCGCTGTGCGCGCCGCAGCCGTACTCGACACTGACGACCTGCCCGTCGCGGGGAGTCATGTCGTTGCCGCAGACCCCGAACTTCGCCGACAGCACGCCGGCCAGCGGGAGCAAGAAGCCGCAGGTGCCGCAGTGCGCAGGTGCCTGCCGCGCCATCGGCGTCTCGGGACCACCGTCGCCGCTCTGCCACCGGTCGGCGATGTCGAGGCGCGCGTCTCGCGAGAGCACCCGCTTGCGCCCGAGGCCGAGCTCGAAGGCGACCTGCTCGACGGCGGGGTCGTCGGAGCGCACGTATGCGGGGACGAGTCGTCCGTCGTCGGCGTCTGCGGGCAACAGATCGCCCGGACCCATGTCACCTGGAGCCACGCGCTTGTCCCACGGCACCCACGCCGGTGCGAGCAGCGCATCGGAGCCCGGCAGAAGCACAACCTCGTCGACCGTCGGCGACTTGCCGCGCGGTGCACGGGTCAGCGTGACCGCCCAGTACCAGCCGCTGTAACCGGGCAGCGACGACGCGAACGCGTGGGTCACGAGCCGCTCGTCCTCGGCATGGACGGCCAGATGCTCACCGACCGATTCACCACCGACGTCGACGGCGGCCGCGCGAGCAAGGTCGATCGCGCGCGCGAGCAACGTGTCGGTCTTCACCCCGGTTGCAGTCATGGCAGGACCCATTGTGGCTGATCGGCACTCCGGCGCGCATCGGCGGGGCCGTTTCGTCGCCGTGGTGGGGCAGGATGGTCACCATGGCGAAGGACCCGGGCGCGGCACCCCGCAAGGGGCGCTTCTCCAAGTCCGGCCACACCTCACACGCGCCGCGGGTCAGCCACCCGCAGCAACATCACGACAGCTATCAAGACACCTACCGGCCGCCGCTGCCGCCCGCGCCGGCTCCGCCGCCACGACGAGTTCCGCCGCCCTACGACCCGGGCCCGTCCGACGAGTTCAGCCGACCGGCCTACTACGGCGGTGCGACCGAGCCACCGCCCGAGCCACCGCCCGCGCAACGGCCCGCCGCTGCGCTCGGACGCGCCGCGCTCACGCGCACGAACAAGGCCGCGCGCGTCGTCACCCGCAAGGTGATCAGCGCGAGCAAGGCCGACGGTGCGCACGAGTCGGGGCTGACCGCGCTCATCTGGAACCAGGTGCTCAGCTACGGCACCGACGCGATGATCACGGTCGCGCTGGCCGGCACGGTGTTCTTCGGCGCGTCCACGCACGCCCAGCGCGGCAACGTCTTGCTGTACCTGCTGATCACAATGGCGCCGTTCGCGGTCGTCGCGCCGATCATCGGTCCGGCTCTCGACCGCTTGCAGCACGGGCGCCGGTGGACGATGGCGGGCACGGCGATCGGACGTGCGGTGCTGGCGCTGATCATGGCGGGGCACCCGACCGAGTTGCTCGTGCTGTACCCGTGCGCGCTCGGCTCGCTCGTGTTCTCGAAGGCCTATGCCGTGGTGCGCGCGGCGGCGGCCCCACGACTCGTCCCGCCAGGCATGACGCTGACTGCGGCCAA
Source organism: uncultured Actinomycetota bacterium (assembly GCA_963708645.1). Classification (GTDB taxonomy): domain Bacteria; phylum Actinomycetota; class Actinomycetes; order Mycobacteriales; family Jatrophihabitantaceae; genus RYN-133. Next base: position 255,822 of record CAVPTA010000008.1, read on the forward strand.
CGCGCGGCTGTCGTTCTTCGGGCTGGCCTCGACGCTCGTGCTCGGCGGCCTGGTCGGCGTGGTCATCAAGGTGACCGGGTCGTACAGCCTCGGGCTGTGGTTGACCGCGATCGGCTTCGCCGTGTGCGCGTTCTTCTCGTTCCGGCTGCCGTCGCAGGTCGACTCTGCCGTCGAAGCGAGCCGGCACCCGCAGGAACCGCCGCGACCACGCTCGCAGCAGCGGGTGCCTCCGCTGTCGCGAATCCGCAGCTGGGCGCGCCGTGGCTTCGACCAGCACGTCGTGATCGCGCTGCAGGGCGAGTCGGCGTTGCGGTTGCTGTCCGGGTTGCTGACGATCTACCTCGCGTTCTACGTCGAGAGCACCGCGCACGGGCTCGAGGCCGCCCTCGATCTCGGCGCAGTCATCGGTGCGGCGGGGTTCGGCAACTTCAGCGGAACCGCGATCGGCACGAAGCTCAAGATGGCCCGTCCCGAGGCGGTCATCGTCGCGTCGGTCGCGATCACCGCCGGCGTCTGCGTCATCGTCGCGCTCACCTTCAGCATCCTGTTCGCTGTTATCGGCATGTACCTGAGCGCGGTCGGCAACTCGCTGTGCAAGATCGCGCTCGACGCGTTGATCCAGCGCGACGTCGTCGAGACCTTGCGGTCGAGTGCATTCGCGCGATCCGAGACATTCCTGCAGCTCGCGTGGGTCGTCGGTGCGGCGATCGGCGTGGTGCTGCCGAGCAGCGCGGCCAACGGCGGCGCGATCGGCTTCTGGATCGCCGCGATCGTGATGGGCGCGGTGGCGGTGATCGTCGTGCTCCGCCTGCGGCTGCTGAACCGCACCGTTGCAGCGCGCGCCGAGCCGACGAGCGAGCGCATCCACCCGAGCAAGCTCGACCTCGGCAAGACCCGCCCGTACTGATGCGCGTACTCGTGGTGACGGCCGTCGACGCCGAGCGCGAGGCCATCGACCTGCCCGACGTCGTGGCCGGCGGGATAGGGCCTGCCGAAAGCGCAGCAGCCACGTCCGCGGCATTGGCGAGCGAGTCGTACGACCTGGTGATCAGTGCGGGCATCGCGGGCGGGTTCGCACCGCTGCCGATCGGCGCGATCGCCGTGGCGAGCACGATCGCGTTCGCCGACCTGGGCACGCAGTCCGATGCGGGCTTTGCGCCGTTGCCGTCGGCCGCCGCGCACTACGAGGTGGGGCCGAAACTCGCCGTCGAGCTGGCCGACCGCACCGGCGGCCACCTCGGGACGATCGTCACGGTCGCGACCGTCACCGGCACTGCGGCCGGAGCCGACGCGCTGCTGGCCCGCTATCCGGACGCGGTCGCCGAAGGCATGGAGGGTGCGGGAGTGGCCGCGGCCGCCGTGCGCCATCGGGTCGCGTTCGCGGAGGTGCGGGCGATCAGCAACGTGGTCGGCCCACGCGACCGCGCGTCCTGGCGCATAGCCGAAGCATTGGCGGCCCTGGGTCCGGCGCTGCATTCGGCCGCGCAAGGATGGACGGCGTGAGACTCGCCTTCTCGCCCTGCCCGAACGACACGTTCGTGTTCCATGCGTGGACGCACGGACTGATCGCCGATGCGCCGCCGGTCGAGGTGACCTACGCAGACATCGACATCACGAACACCGCCGCCGAGCGTGGCGAGTTCGACGTGGTCAAGGTGTCCTATGCCGCGCTGCCGTGGCTGCTGGACAAGTACGCGCTGCTGCCGTCCGGCGGCGCATTGGGCCGCGGTTGCGGGCCGCTCGTCCTCACACGCGGTGGCATCGCCTCCGTTGACGGACGCACGGTGGCGGTCCCTTCGGAGCGCTCGACCGCCTACCTGCTGTTCCGCCTGTGGGCGAGCGGCCAGCGTCCGGCCCACATCGAGGTCGTGCCGTTCGCGCAGATCATGCCGGCGGTGCGCGACGGCGCTTTCGACGCCGGACTGGTGATCCACGAGGCCCGATTCGTGTACCCGCAGTTCGGGCTGGAGTCGCTGGTCGATCTCGGCGAGTGGTGGGAGGGCGACACCGGCCTGCCCATCCCGCTCGGCGCGATCCTGGCCGCCCGTCCGCTCGACGTGGCCCGGCTGACCTCGGTGGTGCGCGAGTCGGTCGAGTACGCGTGGGCCCACCCGGACGCCTCGCGCAGCTATATCGCCGACCACGCCGCCGAGATGGCACCCGACGTCCAGCAGCGCCACATCGATCTCTACGTCAACGAGTTCACCCGCGACCTGGGCGACGAGGGCTACGGCGCCATCGACGCCCTGCTCACCCGCGCCCACGCCGAAGGCCTGATCCCGCCGACTCCCCCGCTGCGCTGAGCGTCCCATCCGGGCCGCCCACCTTGCCCCGCGCCGCTTTGCCCCGCGAATACACGCTGGACGGCGCCGATCACCCACATTCACGGGGCAAAGCCACACCATGCGCACGCTTTGCCCCGCCAATACACGCTGGACGGCGCCGATCACCCACATTCACGGGGCAAAGCCGCGCCACAACGCTGGCACGCAACCACCGAGGTGACCACCACCGGAGGATCAAGCCCCAAGGAGCGCCAGCGACGACGGCTTCGGTCCGACGCGCTTAGCCCACGCGAGCGCAGCGAGCAGCGACTCCGGATTCCCCCCGAGCGAAGCGAGCGGGGGATGAGGGAGGCGCCCGCTAAGCCTCGAGATTGTCGGCGAAGGCTCGCAGCAGGCCGGCGACCTTGCGAGCCTCGGCCCGGTCGGGGTAGCGGCCGCGGCGCAGCGAGTTGGACGTGCTGTCCAGCAGCTTGATCAGGTCCTCGACGAGCGGGGCAAGCTCCTCGGCGGGCTTGCGCGTGGCACGGGCCACCGAGGGGACGGGGTCGAGCAGGCGCACCTGCATCGCCTGGTTGCCCTTGCGTCCGGACACGACCCCGAATTCGACGCGCTGCCCCTTCTTCAGCTCGGTCACGCCCTCGGGCAGGGCATCACGATGGACGAAGACGTCGTCGCCGTCGTCGTAGGAGAGGAAGCCGAACCCCTTCTCCGCACTGAAGAACTTCACCTTGCCGGTGGGCACCGGAACTCCTGTCTCGTCTGTACAGAACTGAAGGCACCGCACGCCGCGGCGCCTTCGACACACAGATTACTCAGCCCGCGGATGCTGAGCGACCGGGTTCGCAGATAAGCTGGACTGTCTTTGGCGATCGGACGAAAGCGAGACAGGCACCATGGCAGGCACTTCGCCCCGAGCACCGGAGCAGTACTACCACCGGGAGCCGAACACCGACCTCGAGATCGTCGACTTCCGGGTCAACGAGCTCGCCGCCGACCAGGCGGGCGGGTTGTCGCCGTTCGGGCCCGACCGCGAGTTCCCGCTCCCGATCGACAAGATCAACTACACCCACCCCGGCCCGGGCGATCGCCCGAACCTCGCCGACGGGCGCTGACCCACACCGGTGACAGCCAGCCCGCTCGAGTCGCCGGCGCGGCCACCCGCGTCGCTGACCGAGTGGCTGCGCGGCCGCAGCGACGCCGATCTCGCCGAACTGCTGCGCCGGCGCCCCGATCTCGCGCTGCCCGCTCCGGCCGACCTGCCGACCCTGGCCGGACGGCTGTCGGTGCGCACGTCCGTCCAGCGGGCGGTCGACGGGCTCGACGCCTTCGGCCTGCGGGTGCTGGAAGCCCTCGTGCTGTGCGCCGGCTCCGACTCCCAGGTCTCGCTCGACGACGCGGCCGCGCTGCTCGGGACGAGCGAGGTCGGGCACGCCCTCGCCGAGCTGCGCACCCTCGCGCTCGTCTGGGGCACCGACGAGCGCCTGCGCCTGACGGGGTCGGTGCGCGAATCGATCGGCGCCTATCCGGCCGGCCTCGGCCGTCCCGCCGCCGTTCTACTGCGCCAGGTGCCTGACGCCCAGCTTGCGCCGGTGTTGCACTCGCTCGGGCTGCCACCGGCGTCGCAACCGAAAGCCGGCGCGGCGATCGCCGAAGTGCTGGCCGACCCCAACCGCGTCGCCGAACTGATCGCCGACAGCGACCCGTCGCAGCGCGACATCCTCGACCGGCTCGCGGCCGGTCCGCCCGTCGGGGTGCTCCGTGCCCGGCCGGGCGAGACCCCGCCGGCCGTGCTGCTCACCATGCGCGGACTGCTCGTCCCGATCGAGGGACAGACCGTCGAGCTCCCCCGCGAGGTCGGCCTGGCCCTGCGCGACGCGCCACTCGGGGCCGTCGACCCGCAGCCGCCGCAGCTGCGCATGACCGAACGCGATCCCGCTGAGCTCGACCGCCTCGGGACGACCGCCGTGCTCGAAGCCGTACGCCTGGTCGACGCGCTGGCCGACAACTGGACGGCACATCCGCCCGCACAACTGCGCTCCGGCGGCGTCGGGGTGCGCGATCTGCGGCGCACCGCCCGCGACCTGGGCGTCGACGAGACCGCTGTCGCGCTCATCGCCGAGGTCGCCGCGTCCGCAGGGCTGATCAACTCCACGCACGGCCTCGAGCCGGTGTATCTGCCGACCGCCGAGTTCGACGGATGGCGTCGCCATGACACCGCCTCGCGCTGGGCCGATCTCGCGCAGGCGTGGCTCGCGATGACGCGCCAGCCCAGCCTGGTCGGGCAGCGCGGCGAGCGCGACCGGCTCATCACCCTGCTCAGCCCGGACGGCGAGCGCGGCACCGTCCCGGCCCTGCGCGCCCGCGTCCTCGACACCCTCACCGAGCTGCCACCCGGCCATGCCCCGGCCGATCGTGACAGCGTCCTGGCCCACCTCGCCTGGCGCGAGCCGCGGCGCGCGAGCGGCTACCGGCCGGTGCTCGAGGCGATCCTCGTCGAGGCCGACCTGCTCGGTGTCACGGCCGCGGGCGGGCTGACCGGCTACACCCGCACACTGCGTGGCGGCAGCCGCACGGTTGCAGAGCAGGTGCTGACGGGGGCGCTGCCGACGCCGGTCGACCACTTCCTCGTCCAGCCCGATCTGACGGTCGTCGTCCCCGGGCCGCCCACCACCGATCTCGCCGTCGAACTCGCGCTCACCGCCGAGCTCGAGTCGACCGGGGGCGCGAGCGTCTACCGCATCACCGAGTCGTCGGTCCGGCGCGCGCTCGATGCCGGACGCACCGCGCGCGAGATCGCGGCCATGATCGCGCAGCGCTCGCGCACGCCCGTCCCGCAGTCGTTGAGCTACCTGATCGACGACCTGGCTCGGCGCCACGGAGCCCTGCGCACCGGCACGGCCTCGGCCTATCTGCGCTGCGAGGACGAAGCACTGCTCGCCCGCGTGCTCTCCGACCGCACCCTCAGCTCGCTACAGCTACGCCGCATCGCCTCGACGGTGGTGATCTCGGCGGCACCGGTGACCGACGTTCTCGAGCGGCTGCGCGGGGCCGGCTACGCGCCGGCCGCCGAGTCGCCGGACGGTGAGGTCATCGCGATCGGCGCCGAGGTGCCGCGCGCGCCGTCACGGACCCCCGTCCGCATCGTCCGGTCGCGCACCGACGCCGTGTCGAATCTGGCCGAGGTCGTCAAGCGGGTGCGGTCCGGCGACGCGCTCACCGAGATCAGCACCCGCCACGTGCCGACCATCGCCCAGCAGGTGCCCGGCGTGACCTCGGCGGCGACCATGGGTCTGCTGCGTGACGCGATCCGCACCGAGCACAGCGTGCTGATCGGCGTGGCCGAGTCCGACGGCACTCAGAGCCGCCACGTGCTCACCCCGATCTCGATGGCCGGCGGCTTCGTCCGCGGGCACCAGGACGACCGCGAGGGCCTGGTCTCGTTCCCGCTGCACCGCATCACTGCCGCGACCGTCATCGACCGCGACGACGCGGACGAGGGATGAGGCTGTTTCCTCGCCCGCTGCTGTGGCGCGTGCCCGCGTGGGCCGCGGTCATCCTCGCCACCACGCTCTCGGTCCACGGCGTCCAGGAGCGGACGTGGGCGGCCGTGACCATGGCGATCGCGGTCATCGCCACGCAGTTCACCGACGACGTCCACGCGGTGGCGCGCACCTCCGCCGCGATCGTGATCGCGACGGTCGCCGGTCTGTCCTGCGTCCTGATCGCCCCCAAGGGCCTGGGTGAGATCCCTGCGTTCGTCGTGGCGGGCAAGATCCCGTTCGCGATCGACCGGCCGGCCGGACGCTGGTTCGTCGCCGCGACGACGCTGCTCGTGGGCGGCGTCGTCGGCTACGTCTCACGCAGCGCGATCGGCGCGCTGGCCGGACTGGGCATCCCGCTGCTCGCACAACGCGCGGCCGAGCGTCGCCAACTCATCGCCTCACGCGACGAGGCACAAGCGCTGCTGGTCGAGGTGCAGTCCGGTCGCGACGCCGAGGCCCAGGCCGCGGCCCTGCAGGAGCGCGGCCGCATCGCTCGCGACCTGCACGACGTCCTCGCGCACAGCCTCGCCGGGCTGTCGGTGCAGCTGCAGGCCACCCGGACGGTCGCTGCGCGCGAAGGGGTCACGGCGGCCGTCCTCGACCCGCTCGACCGGGCCGCCCAGCTGGCCCGCGAGGGGTTGGGCGACGCCCGCGCGGTCGTCGGCGCGCTGCGCGACCCGACCGCGCTCGGGGTCGCCGAGATCGCGACGCTGGTCGATCGGCAGCCCGGCGGGGCCCGGCTAACCACGCGCGGCACACCCGTCCCGGTCGACCCGGCGGCCGGCCACGCCGCGTATCGCGCCGTCCAGGAGGCCCTCACCAACGCTGCCCGCTACGCGCCCGGCTCCGACGTGACGGTCACGCTCGACTACTCCGCGACAGCCCTGGTCATCTGCGTCGACGACACCGGCTTGCCGCCCGGACGCGAGCCGGTCGCCTCGCAAGGCTCCGGACTCGGGCTGGCCGGCATGTCCGAACGCCTGGTTGCGGTGGGCGGCACGGTCACGGCCGGGCCGCGCCCGGCCGGCGGCTGGCAGGTGCGGGTCGAGGTGCCGATATGAGCGTGCGGGTGGTCGTGGCCGACGACCAGGCCGTCGTGCGCGACGGGCTGGTCCTGTTGCTCTCGGCCAGCGACGACATCGACGTGGTCGGCGCTGCCGCCGACGGCGACGAAGCGGTGCAGCTCGTACTCGACACGCGTCCTGACGTCGCCCTGCTCGATCTGCGCATGCCCAAACGCACCGGCGACCAGGTCACCGAGGTGCTCGCCCGCGAGGCTCCCGAAGTACGTGTGCTGGTGCTGACGACCTTCGCCGACGACGACGCGATCCTGCCCGCGCTGCGCGCCGGGGCGGTCGGCTACCTGACCAAGGACGCGACCAGCGAGCAGCTCGTCGGCGCGATCCGCGACGTCGCAGCCGGGCGCACCGTGCTTGATGCCTCCGTCCAGCGGCGGCTGGTCGAACTCGTCGCTGCTCCCGCACCGCCTGTCGCGGTCGAATCCGATCTCGGCGGGCTGACGCGCCGCGAGGTCGACGTCGTCCGGCTGGTCGCCGAGGGCCTGACCAATCAGCAGATCGCCCGCCGCCTCGTCGTGAGCGAGGCGACGGTGAAGACCCATCTCAACCACGTGCTGTCGAAGCTCGACGTGGACGGACGGCCAGGCCTTGTCGCCTGGGCGTGGCGACAAGGTCTGGCCGGTTCGTCCTAGGCAGCGGATCAGGCTGCCACCAGCTCCCGCGTGTGCTGGGCCTGCTGCTGCACACGCTGGCCACGGACCACGAGGATCAGCGTCCGGGTGAACACCTCGCCGAGGGCCATCAGCACGAGCGCGGCCGTCCAGGCCTCGCGGCTGGTGATGTGATGCTCGACGCTGAACCGAGCGAGCTCGGGGGCGCCGCCGTGGGCGGCCCACACGGCGAAGGCAAAGCGTGAGCCCATGCCCGCGATCCAGGCACCGGCGGCGACCCAGCCGGCCTTGACCAGGGGGTAGCGGCCGCCGTCCGAGCGCACCCGGGTGGTCAGGGCGCTGATCAGGCCGAGTGTGACGCCCACGCCGGTCAGGACGGCGACGAGGGCGAGGCTGTTGCCGCTGGTCGGGACGCCGTGGAGGTAGCTGGCGCCGATGCCGACCACGAGGCCCATGGGCAGCAGGGTCGCCCGCAGGTCGAGGCGGCTCTCGCGGATCTGGCGGACGACGAGCAGGACGAGGACGGTGTCGAGGAGGTAATCGCTGAAGGTCATGGCACAAGACTCGCGATTTCGGCCCTCCGGCGAATCAACCCGCGGGTGGAGACGGGGTTGATATCTGCGCCGGCGCTCGCGGTTTGAGATAATGGACGGCCGTTGTTCTACGTGGGGAGATCTGTGACCGACGGACCGTTGATCGTCCAGTCCGACAAGACCTTGTTGCTCGAGGTCGATCATCCGCTCGCCGGCGATGCCCGCGCCGCGATCGCCCCGTTCGCCGAGCTCGAGCGCAGCCCTGAGCACGTGCACACCTATCGGCTGACCCCGCTCGGGTTGTGGAACGCCCGCGCCGCGGGGCACGACGCCGAGCAGGTTGTCGACGCCCTCGTCCGCTTCAGCCGCTATGCAGTGCCGCACGCACTGCTCGTCGATGTCGCCGACACCATGGACCGCTACGGGCGCCTGCAACTGGCCAAGCACCCCACCCACGGCCTCGTGCTGATCTCGCTCGACCGGGCGGTCCTCGAAGAAGTCGTGCGGCAGAAGAAGATCGCCCCGATGCTCGGCGAGCGCATCGACGCCGACATGATCGCCGTGCACCCGTCCGAGCGCGGCCGGCTCAAGCAGGCGTTGCTCAAAGTCGGCTGGCCCGCCGAGGATCTCGCCGGCTACGTCGACGGCGAGGCGCACCCGATCGAGCTCAACCAGGACGACTGGGAGCTGCGCACCTACCAGCGGCAAGCCGTCGACATGTTCTGGCAGGGCGGGTCGGGCGTGGTGGTGCTCCCGTGCGGCGCCGGCAAGACGCTCGTCGGCGCCGCCGCGATGGCCGAGGCCAAGGCGACCACGCTCATCCTCGTCACCAACACCGTCGCCGGACGGCAGTGGAAGCGCGAGCTGCTTGCGCGCACGTCGCTGACCGAGGAAGAGATCGGCGAGTACAGCGGCGAGAAGAAAGAGATCCGGCCCGTCACCATCGCCACGTACCAGGTGATGACGACCCGCCGCAAAGGCGAGTACCGCCACCTCGAACTGTTCGACAGCCGCGACTGGGGACTGATCGTCTATGACGAGGTGCATCTGCTCCCCGCGCCGATCTTCCGGCTCACCGCCGATCTGCAGTCGCGGCGCCGGCTCGGGCTGACGGCCACACTGATCCGCGAGGACGGTCGCGAGGGCGACGTGTTCTCGCTGATCGGGCCGAAGCGCTACGACGCGCCGTGGAAGGACATCGAGAACCAGGGTTGGATCGCGCCGGCCGACTGCACCGAGGTGCGCGTGACGCTGACCGACGCCGAGCGGATGACCTACGCGACCGCCGAGGCCGAGGACCGCTACAAGCTCGCGGCGACCGCGCGCACGAAGTTGCCGGTGATCAAGACGATTGTCGACAGGCATCCTGATGATCAGGTGCTCGTGATCGGCGCCTACCTCGACCAGCTCGACGACGTTTCTGCCGAACTCGATGGCGCGCCGATCATCCAGGGATCGACGCCGAACAAGGAACGCGAGAAGTTGTATGACGCGTTCCGCCGCGGCGAAGAGCGCGTGCTGGTCGTCAGCAAGGTCGCCAACTTCTCGATCGACCTGCCCGAAGCCGCCGTCGCCGTCCAGATGAGCGGCACGTTCGGCTCACGGCAGGAAGAAGCACAACGCCTCGGCCGCGTGCTCCGCCCGAAGAAGGACGGTCGGCAGGCGCACTTCTACACGGTCGTCTCGCGCGACACGCTCGATTCCGAGTACGCCGCACACCGCCAGCGGTTCCTCGCCGAGCAGGGCTACGCGTACACGATCGTCGACGCCGACGACCTGCTGCGGCCGCTGTAGTTGCTACCTGGCCTCACACGATTGGTCGAACCCCGCGCCGGTGAGTGCGGTGATCGCCGGGGCGGATCCGATCGATGCTTCCGACTTGACCTCTTTCGTGTAAGCACCCTGGCCTCGCTTTGCTGCGGCAAGCCGTTTCGCGTCCAACCGATTCGCGAAGCGGACGTACGCAGCGAATACCGCAGCCTTGTCCTTCGCCGCGGCGGGGACGGACACCCGCGCGAGCTGCCGATCGAAGTCGGCGAGCAGCCTCGCATGCGCAGGCTGCTGCGCGAAGTACTTTTTCACCGGGACGTCGAGGCTGCCGCCGTGAGTCACCGCGATCACCTTCGGCAGCAGCGCGGTGCACAACCGGTTCACCGCACCGAGGTAGGTCTGCACCGCGGAGTCACTCGAGCTTGTCGTCACCGTGGGCGTCGAGGGTGCCGGCGCGCTCGGCGACGACGACGAGCACGCGCCGACGATCATGCATGCTGTGGCGAGACCCACGCTGAGCCGCACCCTCCCCGAGTCCATGCCGCGATCCTTCAGCGTTCGGGACTCAAACTGATAACCCGACAGTCTCGATCCGGTCCACCCCAGATCGCCGCTGTAGCGTCGTCGCCGTGATTCGACTGCGCGCGCTGATCGCCGCAACCGCCCTGCTCGTCGCCGGGTGCACCTCGTCGGGCGGCGGCGGGACGAGTTCTGCGCCGCCGACGTCGTCCGGCACTTCGAAGCTCGCCGCGACCGTCGCGAATGCGATGCGCAAGGGCCTGGCCGCCGTCACCAGCGCGCACCTGGTCATCGACGCCGGCAGCTTCGGCGGCAAGTCGGTCGGCGACGTCAAGTACAGCAACGGCCAGGCGACCGCGTCGCAGCTGACGATCAACGCGGGCGGCGCGGCACAGATCGTCACCGTCGGCGACACGACGTACGCGAAGTTGCCGGCCGGCCGCAACACGACCGGCAAGCCCTGGGTCGTTGTCAGCAACGACTCGAACAACGAGTTCGTGCGCGCGCTCAGCTCGCAGGTGTCGCTGGTGAAGGCAGCCACGTCGCTGCCGGCCATCGCCGACGCCGTCGGCACAGCGACGTCGATCTCCGACAAGGGAGCCGCGTCGAAAGGACACGGCTACGCGCTGCAACTCGATCCGGCCAAGATCACCGATGCCGATCTTGGCAGCGCGCTGCGCGATCTCGGCGAGAATCCAGTGCCCGTCACGCTCGTGCTCGACAAGTCCGGCCGTCCGACCCAGATCAAGATCCTGGTCAAGCTCGGGTCGACGTCGTTCCCGATCGTGATCGACGTGAGCAACTTCAACGCACCCCTGATGATCACAGCTCCCCCCGCCGACCAAGTCGCCAAATGAGCACGCCGCAGCAGCCTGCGCCCGACACCAAGGACTGGACGTGGGTGCTCGATCAGCCATGCCCTGAGTGCGGCTTCGACTCGTCCTCGGTGGGCGCGAGTGAGGTGGCCGATCTGCTGCGCGCCGCGGCGGCAGCGCTGGCTGAGGCCGTCCGGGCACCGGGCTCGGACCTCCGACCCCAGCCAGAGGTGTGGTCGCCGCTCGAGTACGGCTGCCACGTGCGCGACGCGTTCATCGTCTACGGCACGCGGTTCACCTCGATGCTGCACACCGACGACCCGCTGTTCGCCGACTGGAACCAGGACGAGACCGCGCTCGCAGAGCGCTACTGGGAGCAGGACCAGGGCAAGGTCGCGGACGAGCTCGCAGTCGAGACCGAGCGCATCACGAGCGTCCTGGACGCCGTCGGACCCGACGACTGGCAGCGTCCCGGCCGCCGCTCGAACGGCTCGGTCTTCACCGTCGACACACTGGCGCACTACCTGCTGCACGACGTCGTCCACCACGTCCATGACGTCGCCGCCACCTGAGGTTGGCACCGATCTGGACAATGGCTAAGTGCACGCCGCGTTACAGATCCTCGCGCTAGTCGCCGTCGTCGGTTTCGTTGCCGCCACCGCGCGGCGCTTCGGCTGGTCCGAACCGCTCGTCCTCGTCGTCGTCGGCATCGGCCTGTCGTTCGTTCCGCACTTCCCCGACATCCGCCTGACGCCTGACATCGTCCTGATCGGGCTGCTGCCGCCACTGCTCTACTCGGCCGCGATCCGCACGTCGCTCGTCGACTTCAAGGCCAACCGCCGCGCGATCCTGCTGCTGTCGGTCGGCCTCGTCGCGTTCTCGACCGTCGTCGTCGGCTACGTCGCGTACTGGGCCATCCCCGCCGTCACGCTCGCTGCAGGCTTCGCGATCGGCGCGGTCATCGCGCCGCCGGACGCGGTTGCGGCGACGACGGTTGCACGCCGGGTCGGCATGCCGCGGCGCATCGTCTCGATCCTCGAGGGCGAGAGCCTGTTCAACGACGCGTCCGCGCTGGTCGCACTCAACACGGCACTCGTGGCGACGGTCGGTTCGGTGTCGGCGTGGCACATCGGGTGGGACTTCATCCGCGAGGCCGGCGGCGGGATTCTCGTCGGCGGCATCGTTGCCGTCGTGCTGGCGTTCATCCGCAAGCGCATCGACGACCCGCTGCTCGACACGACCCTGTCCTTCGCTGCGCCGTACGCCGCGTTCCTTCCGGCGCAACAGATCCACACGTCCGGCGTGCTTGCTGTGGTCATCACCGGACTGTTCCTCGGGCACAAATCGCCGACCCTGCAGACGGCCCGCTCGCGCATTGCCGAGAACATCAACTGGCGTACCGTGCAGTTCCTGCTCGAGAACGTCGTGTTCCTGCTCATCGGCCTGCAGGTGCGCGGCATCCTCAAGGCCGTCGGCGCCGCGCACCTGCCGTGGTCGCAGATCGTCTGGCCGTGCGCGGCGATCCTCGCGGCAACGATCGTCGCGCGCTTCGTGTGGATGTTCGCAGTCACCGGCATCATGCGGTTGCTCCGGATGCGGACGTGGGGCTGGCGCGTCAGTCTGGTCGTCAGCTGGGCCGGCATGCGCGGCGTCGTCACGTTGGCAGCTGCGTTCCTGCTGCCCGCCGACACGCCGCAGCGTGGCCTGCTCACCCTCGCCGCGTTCGTCGTCGTGGCAGGGACGCTGTTGCTGCAGGGCCTGAGCCTGCCGTGGCTCGTCCGGTTGCTGCGCCTGCCGCGGCCCGACGTCGCCGAGGACGCGCTGCAATCGGCCGGCCTGGTCGATCGCGCCGCGCGGGCCGGGCTCGCCGTCCTCGACGAGGTGAAGTCGGCAGACGACCCGCCCGAGGTCATCGAGCAGTTGCAGGAGCGTTCGATGCGGCGCTCGAACCAGATCTGGGAACAGCTCGGACGCTCGCAGGCCGAACTCGAACCACCCGCCGCCGCGTACCGCCGGCTGCGGCTGCAGATGATCTCGGCCGAACGCAGCTCCATCCTCGAAGCGCGCGACGGCGGTACCTACGACGACGAGGTGCTGCGCATGGCGCTCACCGCCATCGACCTCGAGGAATCCCTGCTCGACCGCGTCGAGGACGCAGCTGCCCGCATCGACGACGAGCTGGTCACTCCCGACAAGCGCGCCGGCGACTGCAAGCACCTCGACGAAGCGCCGCGCGTCGTGCGCGCGAACACGCCCGGCGTGTGCGAGGAATGCGTGCGCGAGGGCACTCGCTGGGTGCACCTGCGGCTGTGCCTGACCTGCGGCAAGGTCAGCTGCTGCGACTCATCCGTCCGCAAGCACGCCACTGCACACTTCCACGAGACCGAGCACCCTGTCATGCGCAGCATCGAACCTGGCGAGGCGTGGCGTTGGTGCTACGTCGACGACCTGCTCGGCTGACCCCACCCCGCGGCCGGAGCGGACGCAACACAAAGGGCCGGCCCATTCGGGCCGGCCCTTCGCGTAAAGCAGGTGGACTCAGAAGTCCATGTCTCCGCCCGGCATGCCGCCACCCGCAGGCGCGGCTGACTTCTCCGGCTTGTCGGCAACAACAACCTCGGTGGTGAGGAACAGCGCCGCGATGGACGCCGCGTTCTGCAGAGCGGAACGCGTCACCTTCGCCGGCTCGACGATGCCCTCCTTGAACATGTCGACGTACTCGCCGGTCGCGGCGTTGAGGCCCCAACCCGGCTGCAGGCCGAGCACCTTCTCCGAGACGACGCCGCCCTCGAGGCCGGCGTTGATCGCGATCTGCTTCAGCGGGGCGGTCAGCGCGACGCTGCACGATGTTCGCACCCGTCGCCTCGTCACCCTTGAGGTCGAGCTTGTCGAACGCGGTGACAGTCGCGTTGGCCAGAGCCACGCCACCACCCGGGAGCAAACCCTCTTCGACGGCAGCCTTCGCGTTGCGAACGGCGTCCTCGATGCGGTGCTTGCGCTCCTTGAGCTCGACCTCGGTCGCAGCGCCGACCTTGATGACCGCAACACCGCCGGCGAGCTTCGCCAGGCGCTCCTGCAGCTTCTCGCGGTCGTAGTCGCTGTCGCTGTTCTCGATCTCGGCGCGGATCTGGTTGACGCGACCCTGGATCTGGTCGGCGTCACCCGAGCCCTCGACGATGGTCGTCTCGTCCTTGGTGACCTGGACGCGACGCGCACGGCCGAGCAGTTCGACACCGGCGTTCTCGAGCTTGAGACCGACAGTCTCGCTGATGACCTGGCCACCGGTCAGGATCGCGATGTCCTGCAGCATGGCCTTGCGGCGGTCGCCGAAGCCCGGAGCCTTGACGGCGACGGACTTGAACGTGCCACGGATCTTGTTCACGACCAGGGTCGCGAGGGCTTCGCCCTCGACGTCCTCGGCGATGATCGCGAGCGGCTTGCCCGACTGCATGACCTTCTCCAGCAGCGGGAGCAGGTCCTTCACGTTCGAGATCTTCGATTCGACGATGAGCACGTACGGGTCGTCGAGGACGGCCTCCATGCGCTCGGCGTCGGTGACGAAGTACGGGCTGATGTGGCCCTTGTCGAAGCGCATGCCCTCGGTGAGCTCGAGCTCGAGGCCGAAGGTGTTCGACTCCTCGACAGTGATGACGCCTTCCTTGCCGACCTTGTCCATCGCCTCGGCGATGAGCTCGCCGACGGTGGCGTCGGCTGCGGAGATCGTCGCGGTGGCCGCGATCTGCTCCTTGGTCTCGACGTCCTTGGCCTGGTTGCTCAGGACCTCGGACACCGATGCGGTGGCTGCCTCGATGCCGCGCTTGAGCGCCATCGGGTTCGCGCCGGCCGCGACGTTGCGCAGCCCCTCACGGACGAGGGCCTGGGCCAGAACGGTCGCCGTCGTCGTGCCGTCACCGGCAACGTCGTCGGTCTTCTTCGCGACCTCCTTGACCAGCTCTGCGCCGATCTTCTCGTACGGGTCCTCCAGCTCGATCTCCTTGGCGATGCTGACACCGTCATTGGTGATCGTGGGGGCACCCCACTTCTTCTCCAGCACGACGTTGCGGCCCTTGGGACCGAGCGTCACCTTCACGGCATCCGCGAGGGTGTTCATGCCGCGCTCGAGGCCGCGACGGGCCTCTTCGTCGAACGCGATCAACTTGGCCATGCGGTTGTTCCCCTTCACATGGAAGTACGGTCAAATCCGGCCCGTGGCGCCCGCGACGGACGGCGCCCATAGGGGGTGCCTCACCACGACCGGTTGGCACTCACAGTACGCGAGTGCCAACTCAAGTCTGGCACTCGCCCCCGGCGAGTGCAAGGACGGCGACTACTCGGCGCTGACGCCGTCGGCGACGTGCCGCGCGATGGGGGCGAGGGGACGCACGGCCACCGGCTCAGCGAGCAGATCAGCCAGTTCCAGCTGCAGCGCGCGGAAGAAGTCGTGCTCGAAATGGGCCTGCACGGCTTCGGCGTCGGCGAACTCCTCCCAGACCCACACCAATTGCTCGTCATTGGGGTCGGCAGCCACCGAAACCAGCGTGGTGCCGGGCTCGCCGGTCTCGAGTGTGCGCAGGTAGTTGCCGAGGACGCGGAGCAGGTCATCGCGCTGCCCGTCCTTGCTGGTCAGCTGCAACAACGCTCCGAAGCCTTCACCCATGACCACGTCCAACGCCGTGTCTACGGTGCCCATTCCCCAGGGCCATTCCCGGCCATGGCCATTCCCCACGGTCCGTTCCCGCGCGAAGATCGTCCGGTGAGCACCATGAGCCAGGCCCGGCAAGCCGCCCGCTTCGCTGCCGGCCTGTACTGGCAGCGCACCCAGGTCCGCTATCGGGCCCACATCAAGCACGACGAACTGGCCCAGCTGTGGACCAGCGCCGGACGCGGGGATCCGTACGCCGTCTACGACCGGCTGCGCGCACGCGGACCGCTGAACCCGACAGCTCTGGGCAACTGGTCCTCGACCAGCCATGAGATCTGCAGCCGGGTGCTGCGCGATCGCCGCTTCAGCGTCCGTCCGCCCGGCAACAACCAGGCCGAGGACGAGATGAATCTGTCGTTCCTCGAGATGGACCCGCCCGATCACACCCGGTTGCGCCGCCTGGTCGCGCCGGCGTTCAGCCCGAAGCAGATGACCGCCTGGGCGCCGCGGATCGACAAGCGGGCGCAGGCGCTGCTCGACGACGCAGGCGACCGGTTCGATCTGGTCGACGCTCTCGCGGCGCCGCTCCCGATCGGGGTGATCAGCGAATTGCTGGGCGTGCCGCAGGAACGCGGCGCGGACTTCCGCCGGTACGGCGCGACGATCGGTTCTGCGCTCGACGGCGTCCGCTCGCTGCGCCACGCGTCGGCGCTGATGGCGGCGAACACCGCACTCGAGGAATTGTTCACGCAGCTGTTCGAGCTGCGCCGGCGCGAGCCGTCCGACGATCTTGTAAGCACCGTGGTCGCGGCTGCGTCCAGCGATTCAGCGCCAGTGACGCCCGCCGAGTTGCTGCCCTTGTGCGTGCTGCTGCTCGTTGCCGGATTCGAGACGACCGTGAACCTGATCAGCAACACGATGCTGGCGCTGCTCGACCATCCCGAGCAATGGGCGCTCTTGCTCGAGGACCCGACACTCGCGAAGGACGCCGTCGAGGAGACGTTGCGCTACGACCCGCCCGTACAGCAGACGGCGCGGATCGCCACAGAGCCGATCGACATCGACGGACACGTCGTGCGCCGCGGGCAGAGCGTCGTGATCCTGATCGGAGCCGCGAATCGCGATCCACAAGTGCACGCCCATCCAGGACGGTTCGACATCACCCGGCGCCAGCACGACAACCTGGCCTTCTCGAGCGGGATCCACTACTGCATCGGAGCGCCGCTGGCCAAGCTCGAGGCGACCAGCGCCGTGCGCGTACTTGCCGAGCGGTACCCCACGTTGCGTCCGGCGGGGCGGATCACCCGGCGGCGGGGAACCACGATCCGCGGGCCACTGCACCTGCCCGTGCACGGCTAATGCCTGGAACGGCGACGGCCCGGTCTCGCGTCAGCGAAACCGGGCCGTCGGGCGTTGTGGGTCTACTCAGACGAGACGGACCGCATCTGCCTGCGGGCCCTTCGGGCCCTGGGCGACCTCGAACTCCACACGCTGTCCTTCGTCCAGCGAGCGGTAGCCGTCGGCCTGGATGGCGGAGTAGTGGACGAAAACGTCCTGTCCGCCGTCTACGGCGATGAAGCCGTAGCCCTTCTCGTTGTTGAACCACTTAACGGTGCCCTGTGCCACGTGCACTCCTTGCTAGGGGCCTATCCGGCCCGCACACTTCGTGCGGACCGGGGTCTTCGATCAGGTCCCGCGTACTGCCTAAGTGCACGCGTGAAAACTCGTCACTACGACCGCCGCGAGACGCTACCGAATCGCCCACATGAACGCCAGATTCAATTCACCGGGGACTAACGGCGCCACGTCAGAGACGACCCGTCCGCGGACAGCGTCAACGTGTCCCCGGCGATCGACCACATGACCTCGCCGGCCAGCACTGAATCGATGATCTGGTTCTGCTGCTGCGTTCCGGGCGGCCCGGACGGGCACGGGCGGGCGATCGTCGTGTGCAGGTCGAACACGACAAGTGCACTGTCACCGACCTCGACCTGGGCACCGCTGGTGTAGCAGCGCTCGACGGTGAGCTGTCGGGCAGACGGGAACGACAGCATCACCGAGCCGACGGCCGTGCTACTGGAGTTGGCCCGTGCGGTGCTGATGAGCCGCCACCGGCTGCCCGTCAGGTTCGCCGGAAGTCCGCCTACTGCGCCGACGCTTCCGCGGGCGCCGGTCAGAGTGAGAGCACTGCCGGCGACGCTCCATCGCACCTGACCGGTGAGGATCTTGTCGATCGCTTGTGCCGCCACGTCACGGACCGAACCCGTCGGCGGCGGCGGGCAGCTGTGGTCGTCGATTTTCGGTGACTGGAACGTCACGAATCCCGATGTGACTTCGGCGGTCCCCGACACGATGTAGCAGGCGTGCTCGATGCGGTACCCGATTCCGGTGAACGAGAGGCGAGCGCCACCGTCTTGTGCTGCCGCGCCGTTACGGAAGTGCCCGGTGCCGTAGGTGATCGTGTCGATCTGCCACGAGTGGTCGGTGAGCAGTGCGGGATTCGGTCCGCCGGTCGGGTGGTCGGTGAACGACAGCCTGCCGATCTCATTGTGGTCGAGGACGAGCAGGCCGTTGCCGACGACAAACGTCACGGATCCGCTCAGTACCCGGTCGACGAGACCGGCGGTCTGTTCGACGCTCGGCGAGCACGCGGGCTCGGGCATTGTGAGCGAGAACGTCGCGGACGTGCCGCTGGTCGAGACGGTGCCGGTGAATGTCCGGCAGCCGTCGGTCCCGGTGACTGCCCCGTTCGCCGCGATGTTCAGACTCGCGGTTGCAGTCGCCGACTGCGGTGCGCCGGCAGTGTCGAACACCTTTGCGAGCGTCCAATTCCCTTGCAGAGTCGACGATTCTGGCTCCGCGGCATAGACCAGTGAGAACGTCTGGCTGCCGCCGCCGTAGATGATGAGCTTGCCGCCGCGTACGGCCCAGGACGTGGGATTGCTCGACAAGAGGTTGTCGACAGTCCCGGCTGCCGTGGAACAGGGATGGGCCGGCACGTGAACCGACAGGCTGAAGACTCCCCGCGCAACTCTCACCGGAACGGTGAACGACAGGCAGCCGTCATTGATCACAGCACTCCTGTTGGCGATACGCAGAGTTCCTGTCGAATCCGGTTCACCCGCAACCGCCTTGAGGGACCAGTTACGGCCCGTCAGCGATGCCGGATCGATGGACGCCTCGGCAGGTTGCCAGACGAAGGTCAACTGCGAGGACATCCCGGAGAAACCCGGATCGATCCCTTGCGCTGTGAGCGTGAGCCTCGCGCCCGAAATGGCCGCAAGGTAGGTGCCCTGACCAACCGGCGTTCTGCAGCCTGTGAACGTCACTGCTGATCCGGCCACTGTTGCCCGGCCGGCGCAGATCGTCCCACTGATGTTGCCGCTCGCCGCGTCGATGCGAAGCGTCTTCCCATCGGGCGCGCGCCAGGTCGTGTCGGTCAGCGTCGCGACGTCGAGCGACGGCGGCGGCACCGCTTGCGGAGCCGGCAAGAAGCGCAGGCTGCCCGCGCGGGCCGTGATCGTCAGGCCGCCGGAGTCGATCGCGTACGTAGCGGGGCCTTGCAACACCTTCGTCCCACGGTCGTAGAACCCGGCGCCGTACTGATCGGTGCATGCCTTGTCACGAACGACCAGGGCGCTGACCGCCAACCGGTTGCCGGTCACGCTCGCATGCCCGCCGAGCAATCGGCATTCGTCGTCAGCGACGAGCGTGCCGTCGCGGCCGATGTACAACGTGGCCGTCGATCGAGTGCCGGGCGTGCCCTGCAACAACCAGACCACGCCCTGCAGGCCGGCGGCTTCGGCACTCGGCGTGTCATGGCGTGGTGCGCCGCGCAAGGCGAAGGTCAGCCCGGCGATGAGTGCGACCACGGCGGCGGCGGCAACGGCGACGAACCAGGTGCGGCGGCGTCGGGGAGGCCGGCGGGGGCAGCTCCTCGTCGACGTCGGACAACTCCGCGACTGCCGTGTCGCCGTCGGTGCGATCGCGCCAGCGCTCGCCGGCGGCGCGCAGCCGCGCGTCCATGTGTTCGTCAGTCATCGTCGTCTCCCAGCAAGGTGCGCAGTCGAGCGCGAGCGTCGAACAGCGTCGATTTGACCGTCCCGGACGAACACGCCATCACCGCGGCGGTCTCGTCGACGCTCAGCCCGAGGAAGTAGTGCAGGTGCACTGCGAGCTGCTGCCGTTCGGCCAGCTGCGCGATCGCCCGCTCGAGATCGATGTCGGGATCTCGTTGTGCAGTAGGGGTTTCCGGGACGTCTGCGCTGTCGTCGACGACCTTCAACCAGCGTGCCCGGGTTCGTCTCGATGCGCGCGCGGCGTCGGCGACTATCGCGAGCAACCATATGGTCGCGGTGCCCCTCGCCGGGTCGAACTGCTGACGCTTCTGCCAGGCCCGCGTCAACGCGTCCTGCACCAGGTCGTCTGGTTCTGCATGCGGCGCGAGCCGTCGCGCCAAGCGGCGCATCGGCACGACGGCAGGCGCTGCCCACGCGGCGAACGCGCCGGCGTCCAGGCCGGGCTCGGCGTCAGCGTCCACGTTCACACCCTGTCTACGTCACGACTCCTCGACAAGGTTGGGTCGCAACGTGACTTGTTTCTCTAGTTTGTCGATAGACTTTGACAAGAGAGCGCATCGTCTGGCAGCGTCCCTGCAACCACTGCCCCTCCCCTGCCTTTCTCCGACCAGTGAGGAAATCCTGTGCGAACAAGGAAATTGATAGCGGTTGCCGCTGTGGCGATCGCTGCCGCCGGCGTGACGACGGCGTGCAGATCCGCCGATGCGGCACGCACCGCCGACGGCGCGGTGAGCCTGCGCTACCAGGGCTGGACCGACCAGGTGACCCTGCCCGAACTGGCGCAGGACCTCGGCTACTTCAAGAACAAGGTGAAGCTCGACTGGGTCGGCAACACCGCCAGCGGGCCGCAGGACATCCAGTCGGCCGCAACGGGACAGACCGATTTCGGCGGCGCGTTCTCCGGCGCGGTCGCCAAGCTCGAGGTCGCCGGCGCGCCGATCAAGGCGGTCATCAACTACTACGGCTACGACAAGAAGACCTTCACCGGCTACTACGTCCTGAACAACAGCTCGATCCACAGTGCTCGTGACCTGATCGGCAAGAAGGTCGGCGTCAACACCCTCGGTGGACAGAACGAGGCCGACATCCACGACTACCTGCGCCAGCAAGGATTGAGCGAGGCCGACGTCAAGAAGGTGCAACTCGTCGAACTGCCCCCGCCGAACATCGAGGACGCCCTACGGCACGGACAGATCGACGTCGCGGCGCTCGGCGGCCAGTTCCAGCAACATGCGGTTGCGATCGGCGGAGTGCGCGCAATCTTCACCGACAGCGGCGCATTCGGTCCGTTCAACGGTGGGCAGTACGTGTTCCGCAACGACTTCATCAAGTCGAATCCGGCCGCCGTGCGCGCCTTCGTGGCCGGTGTCGCCCGCGCCATCGAGTGGGAGCGCGACACGCCGCGCACCAAGGTCATCGCCGAGATGACGAAGATCATCAACGCCAGGCACCGTCCGAATGAGGACACCTCGACGCTCAAGTACTGGCTCAGCGTCGGCATCGCGGCCAAGGGTGGCGTCATCTCGGACAAGGACTTCACCCGCTGGGAGAGCTGGATGAAGGACACCGGCGCGCTCACCGGATCACTCGACGCGCACAACCTCTACACCAACGAGTTCAACCCCTACGCGAACGGAGGGTCGTGATGTCGACCCCGAAGATCAGCGTGCAGGGCGTGACCAAGACGTTCCCGTTGCGCACCGCGCCGACGCGCATCGCCGCCATCGACGGCATCAGCTTCGACGTGCATCAAGGCGAGTTCCTCGTGCTGGTCGGCCCGAGCGGGTGCGGCAAGTCGACGCTGCTCGACCTCATCGCCGGCCTGACCGAACCTGCCGACGGACAGATCCTGCTCGACGGCAAGCCGATCACCGGGCCGGGACTCGACCGTGGCGTCGTGTTCCAGCAGTACGCGCTGTTCCCGTGGCGCACCGCGCAGGCCAATGTCGAGTTCGGCCTCGAGGTCAAAGGAATCGCACGCCGCCGGCGCGCTGCCCGCGCACGCGAGGTGCTCGAACTGGTCGGTCTCGAAGGCTTCGCGGACCGCTACCCGCACGAACTCTCCGGCGGCATGAAGCAGCGGGTTGCGATTGCGCGCAG
This sequence comes from uncultured Actinomycetota bacterium, assembly GCA_963708645.1. Classification (GTDB taxonomy): domain Bacteria; phylum Actinomycetota; class Actinomycetes; order Mycobacteriales; family Jatrophihabitantaceae; genus RYN-133. Next base: position 277,797 of record CAVPTA010000008.1, read on the forward strand.
CCTCGCCTACGAGCCGGAGGTGCTGCTGATGGACGAACCGTACGCAGCACTCGACGCGCAGACCCGCGAGTCGCTGCAGGACGAACTGCTGGCCATATGGCGCCGCACCGGCACGACGATCGTGTTCATCACGCACAGCATCGACGAGGCGGTCTACCTCGGCGAACGCGTCGCGGTGATGACCTCACGTCCCGGCCGGATCAAACAGACCATCGACGTATCGCTCGACGCTCCCGCGCCTGGCGAGGACGCCCGGTCAACGACGCAGTTCACCGCCAAGCGCCGCGAGATCTGGCAGCTGCTGCACGACGAGGTGCAAAAGGCACGCGAGATCGACACCCGCGAGCGACTGAACGAGGTGGCGTGATGACCAGCACGCTCGAGAAGCCGAAGGCCGCGGCACCTGTCCCGGCCGAAGCCCCGGTCGCCAAGCGCCGGCGCAAGTTCAACCGCAGGTTCCTCACCAGCTGGATCGCCGTCGCCGTCCTGCTCGCCGTTTGGCAGATCGCGCCCGACGCGGGCTGGGTCGACAAGACCTTCCTGCCGCCGCTGAGTTCGGTGTTGGACGCCTGGTGGCAGCTCGCGCAGAGCGGCGAGTTGTGGATCGACGTCCAGGCAAGCCTGCAGCGATCGCTGACCGGCTTCGGCATCGCGTTGCTGTTCGGGATCCCGCTCGGACTGCTGATCGGTTGGTATCCCCTGGCGGCCGAGTTGCTAAGCCCGGTGCTGGTCATCTTCCTCAACACCGCCGCGATCGCACTGTTGCCGGTGTTCACGTTGATCCTCGGCATCGGCGAGACCTCGAAGGTCGCGATCATTCTGTACGCGAGCATCTGGCCGATCCTCTACAACACGATCAGCGGCGTCCGCAACGTCGATCCGTTGCTCGTGAAATCCGCACGGTCGCTGGGGCTCTCGCACATCCGGTTGTTCCAGAAGGTGATCCTGCCGGCGTCGGTACCGACGATCTTCACCGGTGTGCGCCTCGGCGGCGCCGCGTCGATCCTCGTGCTGATCACGACGGAGATGGTTGGCGCCAAGGCCGGCCTCGGCTACCTGATCCTCAACGCACAATACAACTTCCAGATACCTCAAATGTATGCAGGAATCCTGACTGTCTCCGCGATCGGCGTGGCGTTCAACTACCTGCTGCACTCACTCGAACGCCGCTTCTCGACATGGAGGTCGACATGACCCGCCAACTTCACCTCAACGCATTCCTGATGGGCACCGGCCACCACGAAGCGGCCTGGCGCCATCCCGACAGCCGTCCGGAGGACACCCTCGATGCACGCCACTACGCGCGGCTCGCACAGCTTGCCGAACGCGGGAAGCTCGACTCGATCTTCTTTGCCGACGGCCTCGCACTCGCTCGCAACGTGCGCTACGGAACCGGCAACCACCTCGAGCCGGTCACGCTGCTTTCGGCCATCGCGATGCTCACCGAGCGCATCGGACTGATCGCCACAGCGTCCACCACCTATCACGAGCCGTTCCAGCTCGCCCGCAAGTTCGCCTCGCTCGACCACATCAGCAACGGGCGCGCGGGTTGGAACATCGTCACGTCCGCCGGCGAGGACGAGGCACACAACTTCAACCTCGACAAGCGGCCGGCGCACGAAGACCGCTACGCCCGTGCGACCGAGTTCGTCGAGGTCGTGCAGAAGCTCTGGGACAGCTGGGCCGACGACGCACGGTTGCTCGACAAGCCGAGCGGGCACTTCGCCGACCCCGACCTGATCAGCACGATCGACCACATCGGCACGCACTTCCAGGTGCGCGGACCGCTCAACATCCCGCGTCCGGTGCAGGGCCATCCGTTGCTGGTGCAGGCAGGCTCGTCCGAAGCCGGACGTGAGTACGCGGCGCAGTTCGCCGAAGCCGTGTTCACCGCCCAGCAGACATTGGCCGACGGGCAGGCGTTCTACGCCGATCTCAAGGCCCAGGGCTGCGTCCTACGGCCGGCAGCCCGACGAGATTCTTATCCTGCCCGGCATCTGCGCCGTGCTCGGCGGCACCGAGGCCGAGGCGAAGCAGAAGGAAGCCGAACTCAACGCACTGATCTCGCCCGAGTACGGCGTCGAGCAACTCTCGCGCATGCTCGAGCACGACCTGAGCGGCTACGCCCTCGACGGGCCGCTACCGGTGTTGCCCGGCGAGGACTCGATCGAAGGGATGAAGAGCCGCTCGACGCTGGTCACCGAGATCGCCCGGCGCGACAACCTCACGATCCGGCAGTTGATCGAGCGTCTCGCGGGCGGCCGCGGCCACCGCGTGTTCGCCGGCACCCCCGAGCAGGTCGCCGACCAGCTCGACCTGTGGTTCCACTCCGGCGCCGCGGACGGCTTCAACATCATGCCGCCGAACCTGCCCGGCGGCCTCGAGGACTTCGTCGAGCACGTCGTCCCCGAATTGCAGCGACGCGGCCTGTTCCGCACCGAGTACACGGGCACGACCCTGCGCGAGCACTACGGGCTCGCGCGTCCCGCAAACACCGTCCACGACCGAAGCAAGGAGCACGCAGCATGACCGCAACCACCACCCGCGACGTCCGCAAGCTGTCCGGCCGCCTCGGCGCCGAGATCATCGGCGTCGACCTGACCCGCCCCCTCGACGCAGACACGGTGCGTTTCATCAACCAGGCGCTGCTCGAGCACAAGGTGCTCGGCTTCCGCGACCAGCACCTCGACGACGACGCACACCAGACCTTCGCCGCCCACTTCGGCTCACTGACAACGGCACACCCGACCGTCGAGTCGGTCGAGGGCCAGCCGAACGTGCTGCCCGTCGACAGCGGCGACGGCGCCCGCGCGAACAACTGGCACACCGACGTCACGTTCGTCCCGGCACCGCCGAAGGCGACGAGCCTGCGCGGTATCACCATTCCGCCGTACGGCGGCAACACGTTGTTCGCCGACACCGCCGGTGCGTATCGCGACCTGCCGACCCCGCTGCGCAACTTCGCCGACACCCTCGATGCCGTGCACACGAACGACTACGACTACGCCGTCCCGCACCTGCAGAAGGACGGGCAGGAAGAGCGGCGCCAACGCTTCATCTCGCGCAAGTTCGAGACCGTGCACCCGGTCGTGCGGGTGCACCCCGACACGGGCCACCACAACCTGTTCATCGGCGGCTTCGCCCAGCGCATCGTCGGGCTGTCGAACACCGAGTCGCGTGACATCCTGCGCCTGTTCCAGGCCTACGTGACGCGTCCGGAGAACACGATCCGCTGGCAGTGGGCGCCGGGCGACGTCGTGATCTGGGACAACCGCACCACCCAGCACTACGCGCCGGACGACTACGACGACCTGCCCCGCCTGCTGCACCGGGTCACCATCGACGGCACCGTCCCGGTCGGCGTCGACGGGCGCCGCAGCTACACGCTCACCGGCGATGCATCGCACTACAGCGCCACAGCCAAGAGCTAGGCGCGCCTCGCCACTTTTGACCCTGTAGCGGTCGTGATCCCCATCGATGCACGACCGCTACGGGGTCGAAGCCGCTTACAGGAGGCCGGCGGCGCGCATGCCCTTGAGCGTCGGCGGGATGACCGCGGTCGGGGCGGCGTTCTCGCTCACGGCGTCGATCGTCTTGAGTCCGTCGCCGGTGTTGTAGATGACCGTCTCGACGGACGTGTCGATGTCGCCGGACTCGACAAGCTTCTTCAGCACCGCCGTCGTAACACCGCCGGCCGTCTCGGCGAACACGCCCGTCGTACGGGCCAGCAGCCGGATTCCTTCGCGGATCTCTTCGTCGTCGACGGCAGCCATCGCACCGCCCGTCGAGCGCACAGCGTCGAGGGCGTACCTGCCGTCTGCCGGGTTGCCGATGTTGAGCGACTTCGCGATGCCGGTCGGACGCACCGGGATGACCTCGTCCGCCCCTGCACCGAACGCGGTCGCGATCGGCGAGCAGCCCGCCGATTGCGCACCGAACACCTTCCACGACGCGGACGGTACGAGACCGATCGCGGTCAGCTCCTTGAACGCCTTGTGGATCTTCGTGAGCATCGATCCCGACGCCATCGGCGCGAGGTACTGGCCGGGCAGCCGCCAGCCGAGCTGCTCGGCGACCTCGTACCCGAGCGTCTTCGATCCCTCGGCGTAGTAGGGCCGGACGTTGACGTTCACGAAGCCGGTCTTCTCGAACTCGTCGGTCTCGGACAACTCCGAACACAGTCGATTCACGTCGTCGTACGAACCCTCGATGCCGACAAGCGTGCCGCCGTAGATCGCGCTCTGCACGATCTTCGGGGACTCGAGGTCGGCCGGCACGAACACGATCGACGGCATCCCGATGCGGGCCGCGTGTGCCGCCACCGAGTTACCCAGGTTTCCTGTTGATGCACATGCGATGCGCTCGAAGCCCAACTCGCGCGCCGCAGTGACGGCCACTGACACGACGCGGTCCTTGAACGAGTGCGTCGGATTGGCCGAGTCGTCCTTGACCCACAGCGGCGCGGTGAAACCGAGTTCGTCGCCGAGGCGGTCGGCGCGGATGAGCGGCGTCATGCCGGTACCGCTGTCGACCCGGGTCGCGGCATCCTGACCCACCGGCAGCAGGCCGGCGTAGCGCCACAGCGAGTGCGGCCCGGCTTCGATCTCGCCGCGGGTCACGCGTGCGAGCGCGTCCGAGTCGTAGGCGATCTCCAGCGGCCCGAAACATTCGAAGCACGCGTGCTGCGGGCCGAGCGAGTAGGTGGCGCCGCAGTTGCGGCAGATGAGCCCGGACGCGGGCGAGGTGCGCTGATCAGCAAGAGCAGTCATGGCGAAAACGAGGCCTTTCTCCTCATCTTTCCCGGCGCGCTGATGCGCTGCCAGGCCGGAGTTGGCACCTTCGTGTCGGCGCAGGCACAGCCTGCTTCACACGCGGTTGCCGGGGCTTCGTCGGGCCGGTCCCTCTGCCCCTCTGGATGAGCGGTGCTATTCGGTTGTGGAACTGTCGAGCCATCATCGCACAGGCGGCGAATCGCCAACTCAGGCCGAATAGTCCGTGGTGAGCACGACCACGACCGGGCCTGCCGGCAGCTGCGTGAATCGCTCGGCCACACGGTGGATCGTGGTGAACTGCCGTTGCAGTGCGAGCGCGGCCCGCTTCGCCCCGGCGACATTCGGGTCGTAGTACGCCGTCGTCGTGATGACGTCGTTCTGATAACCCTCCTGGGTCGAGCTCACCTGCCAGCCGGCGTGCTTGAACCGCTGCGCCGCCTGCTGCGCGAGGTCTGCCGTCGTGGTCTGGTTCAGCACGATCAGCGGCTGCGATCCGATAGCGCCCGGCTTGCTCGTGGACGACGAACCGGACGGGCTCGTCGACGTGCTCGAGCTGATGCGCCCCGACGGCGACTGTTGCGGGGTCGATTGGTGCGTGTCCGTACCGGCGGCAGTCGCCGCGTGATGCGGGTTGCGCAGTGCCAGGAAAGCGATGACGAGGACGGCGATGCCGAGCACGCCGATCAGGATGCCGACGACACGCTCACGTTGGCGGCGCCTGGCCAGCTGACGCTGCACGCGGCCGGTACGCGCTCGAGTGCCGGGGCCGTGCGCGACCGGAGCAGGGGTCCACGGGTCGGCGGTGGTTTCGTCCGCAGGGTCGGGCGCGCTGCTCTGATCGCTGTTGTTCTCAGTGTTGTGCTGGTTGTCCATAGCTCCGGTAGGCCTCGTCCGCAGTGCATCTTGCCTGGCCGACCGCAGGAGCGAACAGGCGGGGTTGCGGCGCTCAGACCTCGATGCCGAGGCGACGCGCCGAGCGCTGCCGCTGGCGGCTGGCGCGCAGGCGGCGAAGACGCTTGACCAGCATCGGGTCGGCCGCGAGCGCGGCCGGGGTGTCGATGAGCGCGTTGAGCACCTGGTAGTAGCGCGTGGTCGACATGTCGAACAACTCGCGGATCGCCTGTTCCTTGGCACCGGCGTACTTCCACCACTGCCGCTCGAAGGCGAGGATGTCGCGGTCGCGCCTGCTCAGTCCATCGGCCGACTCGCCCTCGGCGGTTCCGTCGTGCCCGTCGTTCTTGGAAACCGCGTGGGCGTGATCGCCGTTGGCCATACGAGTCGCGCTCCTGCTCACCGGGGACGGACTGACCGATCCGACGCTAGTCGAATTCCATCCGTGTGATTTACCGTGGCGCCATTCAATCACGGTCGCTGTGGTCAAGGCCGCACGGCACGCTGTCGACGCGCGCAGGTTTGTCCACCGAGTCGTCCCCAGAACGGCCGAACACGGCCCATAACATCGGCGGTCGCCTCACGCTTGACGACGTGGACACCACCGCCCTGCGCACCGCCGCCGTCGCGTTCGAGACGCACAGCGAGGTGTTGCGTGCCCGCGCGCATCTGATCGCGCGGCAGCGGGACGCGATGCGCTGGCGCTCCCCCGCTGCGAGTCGGTGCCGTGTCGCACTCGAAGCGTTGTGCAGCGAATTGCTTGCAGCCAGCACGGCGCTGCAGACGATTGCCGACGACCTGAGTTCGTGCGCGACACGCGTTGCGCAAGTGCGATGAGCACCGTCGATGTCACCGGCGGCGTCGATGGCATCGCCGCGCACATCGACGATCTGCATGCGCTCGCGGCTGTGCTGCGCACGACCAGCGTCGCGCTCGAGGATGCAGTCGCCGACGTGACCGCGCCCGCGCTGCAGTGGACGCTCGTCGCGGTCGAGGCGGGCTACCCGGCCGGCATCGCGTCGGTGCGGCGCGAGCTCGGCGCGCAGCGAGGGGCGCTCGAGTCGGCCGACGAAATTGCCACGTCCCTCATGCTGCTCGTGCTCGCCGCGGCGGCGGCTTACCGCGACGCCGAGCAGAGCGTCGGCACCTCGTTCCTCGACTCGCTCGCCGACTCGGTGTGGGGCAGCACATCACTGCTGCCACCCGCGCTGATGGCGTCGATGACCGGCGTGCCCGAACGCGACTTCTCACCGGTGTACGGACTGCCGCGGTTGCTGTCCCCGCTGGTCATCGACGGGTCGCCGGTTCTGCACGATCTCGGACCAGATCCGACCACCTCGATCGCGCCACGGACGCTGAGCGACCTCGTCCTCGATCTGTCGACGCGCAACCAGGGCCGGCCGGGCGAGATCTCGGTGTCGTTCGTGACCGGCGCCGACGGGGTGCGCCGCGCGATCGTCGACATCCCCGGGACGAAGTCGTGGAATCCCGCGCCGGTCGCCGACGTGACGAGCGTCGGCACCGACATCCTCGCCATCGCCGGCCACGACACGTCCTACGAACGCGGGGTGTTCGAGGCGCTCTCCGACGCCGGTGTTCGCCCTGACGTCCCGATCATGCTGGTCGGCCACAGCGAGGGCGGCATCGTCGCGGTGAACGCGGCCCGCGACGCGGCCCGGTCGGGCCGCTTCGACATCACCCACGTCGTCACCGCCGGCTCGCCCGTCGGTGCTCTCGCCGCCGACCTGCCGGCGAACGTGCAACTGCTCGCGCTCGAGAACTCTGCCGACATCGTCCCGGGACTGGATGACGTGCCCAATCCCGACCGGCGCAACGTGACGACGGTGCGGGCCGACGAACAGCACGGCAGCATCGGCGCGAACCACGACCTGCTGCAGAGCTACGAGCCGGAGGCGGTGAGCGCGCAGAACGCCGACAACGGCTCGATCAACGCCTTCCTGCACAGCGCGAATGGATTCCTCTCGAGCGACACGATGACCACGCACGCGTATCAAGTGACTCGCTCGCCGTGATCGTCACTCAGGAGCTTTCTCTTGCCCTCAGGCCCGACCTGAACGAAGGTTTGCACATGCAGGGACTGATGCAGGACACGCAGCTCACGACAAACTGGATCTTCAACCGCGGTGGTCGCTACTTCGGCACGAAGACCGTCGTCACCAACACCAAGGACGGGCTGCAGACGAGCACGTTCGCCGACGTCCAGGACGAGGCGCGCAAGATCGCGTCCGCGCTCGACACATTCGGTGTCTCGGATCAGGGCCGGGTGGCGACCTTCGCCTGGAACAGCGCGCGCCACCTGGCGCTGTACTTCGCGATCCCCGGCACCGGCAGGGTCATGCACACGGCGAACATCCGCTACTTCCCCGAGCAGTTGATCTACACGGTCAACCACGCCGAGGACGAGGTCGTCTTCGTCGACCGGTCGTTGCTCGGCATGTTCGCCAAGTACCTGCCCGAGCTCGACACCGTCAAGCACGTCGTCGTGATGGACGACGGCGCCGACGAGGAGTTGCCCGACGACTCGCGCGTCGTCCGCTACGAGGACGTTGTTGGCGGCGCCGACCCGATCGACTTCACCGACCGCGTCGACGACGAGCGGCAGGGCGCGGCCATTTGCTACACGACGGGCACGACCGGTAATCCGAAAGGCGTCTTCTACAGCCATCGGTCGATGTGGCTGCACTCGAATGCGTGCCTGTCGACGTCGACGTTCGCGCTGCGCGAGAGCGATCGCATCCTGCCGGTCGTCCCCATGTTCCACGCGAACGCCTGGGGCCTGCCGTACGCGGCGTTCATGGCCGGTTCGTCGTTCGTCATGCCCGGTCCCGACCTGTCGCCGGCGACGCTGGTCGGCCTGATGGAATCGCAGCAGGTCACAGTCGCGGCCGGCGTTCCCACGATCTGGATGGGCATGGTGCCGATGCTCAAGGACCATGACCTGTCCGCGCTGCGCACCATCGTGTGCGGCGGATCGGCCGTGCCGAAGGTGCTTTCGGAGGCCTGGCGCGAGGCCCTCGGCGTCCCGATCACACAGGCCTGGGGCATGACCGAGACCTCGCCCCTGGCGACGGTCTGGATCGAGCGCTCCGAGATCGCGGACGAGCCCGAGGACAAGAAGGCCGACATGCGCACCGGCGTCGGCATCTGCCCGCCCGGCGTCGAGCTGCGCATCGTCGACTCCGACACCCGCGAGGAACTGCCCTGGGACGACGAGGCCACCGGCGAGATCGAGTGCAAGGGTCCCTGGGTCGCCAAGCAGTACTACAAGACCGACGAGCCCGGTGACCAGTTCTCGCCGGACGGTTGGCTGCGCACCGGCGACGTCGCGGCGATCAGCCCGCTCGGTTACGTCCGACTGGTCGACCGCACGAAGGACCTCGTGAAGTCCGGCGGCGAGTGGATCAGCTCCGTCGCGCTCGAGAACGAGATCATGGGCCACCCCAAGGTTGCCGAAGCCGCCGTGATCGCCGTGCCGCACCCGAAATGGTCCGAGCGGCCGCTGGCCTGCGTCGTGCTCAAGGACGGCGAGAGCATCGACAAGGAGGAACTGCGCACATATCTGGCCGAACGGCTTGGGAAGTGGCAGGTACCGGACGATGTGGTCTTCATCGACGAGATACCGAAAACCAGTGTCGGGAAGTTCTCCAAGAAGACGCTGCGCGACCGGTTCGCCGACTACGTCCTCCCGGACGCCTGAGCTTTCGCACAGTTCGAGTGGCCGGTTCCGGGGCAAAAGTCCGATCCGTCCGCGTGTCGTAACACGAGCACCTCTTGTCACACCAGTAACGTTGATGATTTGATCATTGCTGTCCCCGACAGACTCGGGGACGGACGCGCGGGGGCACGTCAGCGTCCGAGACGAGCGCCGTCCGGCACCACAGGTGACCGGTCGGCACTACGCCATCTGGATCGATGCTCATGCCTGCTCCGCGCCTTGCCCGCCGCACTACGCTCGCGCTCGCCGCGATCGCGCTCACCGTTGTGAGCCTCGCCGTCGGACCGAGCGCCGTCGCCCGTACCGACTCGTTGCCCATCGGCGGCATCTACTCGATGCACCGGTCCGGCTACGCCGTGGTCATCGACGGCTGGGCGAACGACCGCGACACCACGACCCCGGTCGTGGTGCATGTGCGCGTCGACAACGCCCGCGTGGCGAACGCGACTGCAAACCAGCCGACCCCCACACACGGCCATCGTGGGTTCTCGGTCACCGTGCCGCTGACCTCCGGACCGCACGGGGTGTGCGTCCGCGCGCAGAACTCGCCCGATGCCAGCCAGAACACCCTGCTTGGGTGCCGCACGATCAACTACGACTACAACCCCAAGGGTGACTTCCAGCTCGTCCAGACGCCCGGCGCGCTGACCGCCACCGGCTGGGCGATCGACTTCGACGCGCCGCGCCAGACGGTCGGTTACGCCATCCGCATGGACCACAACCAGGTCGCGCACGGCGCGGCCGACGCGGTCGACAACGCGCTGAGCACGCAGTTCAAGAGCGCCGGCGTCAACCACGGCTTCTCGGTGACGTTCCCGGTCAAGGAGGGCACGCACCGCGTGTGCCTGCAGGTGTTCAACCTGGGCCAGGGGTCGAACTCGATCCCGAAGTGCTTCGATCCGTTCACCGTCAACTTCAGCCCGACCGGTGCGATCACGTCGCTGGGTCAGGTGCCCGGCGGGATAAGCATCGGCGGCTACGCGCTCGACCCCGACACGACCGCGTCGACCTCTGTCGGCGTTTCCGGCGCCGCCGGGACGATCCTGGGCCGGCTGCAGGCCGACGGCGCGGGCGGTCCGAAGCCGGGGCACGCGTTCTCGGGCACGATCATCCTGCCGGGACGCGCGCTGACCCCGGGCCCGCGGACGTTCTGCGCCGTCGCCCGCAACCTCGGCAAGTACGGCGAGGACCGCAGCGTCGGTTGCCGCACCGCGAACTTCAACTGGAACCCGACGGCGAGCGTGTCCGGTGCCGTCCAGCAGGGCGCCAACGCCATCGTCACCGGCTGGGCGAGCGACCCCGACACCACCGCGCCGATCACCGTGCGCACGACCGTCGACGGCAAGGCCGCCGGGTCGGTGCTCGCCAACGGCAAGGGCGCCACGCACAGCGGACATCTGTTCCGCGCGTCGATCAAGGTGCCCAGCGGCAAGCACACCGTGTGCGCGATCGGGGTCAACACCAAGTACGGATCCGGTGACAGTGCGCCGAGCTGCACCACAGTCACGATGAACCTCGATCCCTACGGTGCGTTCGAGTCGGTGGCCCGTGCGGCCAACGGCGGGTCGAACATCGTCGCCAAGGGTTGGGCGATCGACCCCGAGACGACCGCCCCGATCAACGTGCAGGTCAGCGTCGATGGCACTGTGTCGACGGTGAAGGCCAACGTCAGTCGCCCGGACATCGCGAAGGCGCATCCGGGCGCCGGCGCACTGCACGGTTTCCTGACGAACATCAGCGAGCTGTCGACCGACGGCGAGCACAACGTGTGCGTGAGCGCGGTCAACGTCGGCGGCGGGTCACGGGCGACCGTCCCGCTCGGCTGCAAGATCGTCGATGCGGTGAACCCGACTGCGCCGGCCGCGCCGACACATGTCACCGCGATCGGTGGTTACGGCGGCGCGCAGATCACCTGGCAGCAGTCGCCGAGCGACGGCGGCGCGCCGTGGACGGGCTACGTGGTCAAGGCGCTGCCGAGCGGTCCGTCCATCACCGTGGCGCCGGGTGTGTTCTCGGCGACGCTGACCGGACTGAAGTCGTCGACGAAGTACACGTTCTCGGTGCAGGCCAAGAACATCGTCGGCTCGTCGATCGCCGCGGTGTCGGCGGCGATCACGACGCAGAAGGCGCCGCCGCCGCAGACCTCGCCCGCTCCGATCTCGACTAGCCGCTACATCCGCAACATCACCGGGGCCTCGCGCGGCGACCTCGCGACGATGCACGCCGAAGGCGCGGCGGACGCCCGGGCCGTCCCGTCCGGGCACGGCTATTTGATCGTGCTCGCCGTCGGCGGTCAGGACGAGTCGCGGCAAGGCGTGATTCTCAGTGCCGGCATCCGGTACGTCTCCTACGGCGACCTGGTCAAGAACCTGCAGTCCTACGTCGCCGGGTATGCGAGCCAGCAGCGGCCGAGCGCGCCGCTGACGATCGCGATCGCGACGAACAACGACATCGACGTGTCACGATCGAGCGGCATCAGCTTCGCCAACCACGTGATCGATCCGGTGCAGTCGTACGCCCGGCGCTACCCGGGCATCACGATCGCCGGTTCCGACGACATGGAGCCGGGTTTCCGCGCCGGCTACTCGGCGACCAAGTCGTGGCTGCAGGGTTATCTCAGCGCGACGAGTGCGCCGTTCGTGTTCACCGGTTCGGCCGACGGGTGCGCGTGGAGCTACTCCGGCGGTTCGTGCAACAACGGCTGGACGATGGCTGACCTGTACTACCTGACCGCCGGCGCGTACCCGGTCCGGATGATCAACCTGCCGCAGATCTACAACACGACGATGGCCGCGCAGTGGCGCTACATCTCGATGACCGGCGTGCGTGCGCACCTTCCGCGGATCAACTTCGGTGGTGCATTGACCGAGTGGACGGCGTGCCGTCAGGCGCAGTCGTGCGGCAGCCTCACCGGCAACTCGGCGTGGCGGGCGATGTGGGCGCAGTTGCGTGCCGAGCCGGCGTTGCGACCGAACAGCCTGCCGTACTCGACCGACCTGCGGATCGACAGTTGAGGCACTGGCCGCTGTGGGCCGCGCTCGTCGCGGTCGTCCTCGCCGCGGTGGCGTGCACGTCGTCGACCGTCGGGGGTGGGACGTCGACGCCGGTCGTCCCGCCGACGTCGTCCAGCGTGCCGCCGACATCGACATCTGCTTCGTCGAGCACGTCGACACCGCCGTCGTCGTCGGCCTCCTCATCGCCGCGGCCGACGCATACACGCACGCATCATCCGCGTCCGACGCACACCGTGACGCCGACCTCGACGACGGCCGGCACCGCCGAGCACGACACCACCGCCGTCCGGACCGCAGCCGTGCACGGCTGACCAGCTCAGCGTGACGCGCGGTGCGCGGCGGCGCGTTCCAGGGCCAGGAGATCGCCGGGCTGCTGTGGACCAACACGTCGAACGCGACGTGCACGATGGGCGGGTACGCGTTCGCGCAGCTGCAATACAAGGGCAACGCGCTCGGCACGCCGGCCAAGGACCATCCGGGCCCGATGCGCACGATCATTTTGCGTCCGGGCAAGTCGGCGCAGGCGCAATTGACCGCGGTCACGACGTGCCAGGCACCGATCTCGGACCACGTCGTCGAGATCGCACCGGACACGCACGGGGCCCACAGCGTCGTGATGCAACTGCGCGGATGTTCGCTCAGCATCGACCCCGTCGAGGCCGGCTGACCCGTTCCGGCAGGATTGCTGCACGTGGGTGCGCGCGGGTGGTTTCTCGTCTCCGCTCTCGCGCTGACCGGATTGTCGATGCGGACCGCCGTCACCAGCGTGGGCGCGGTGCTCGACGACATCGAGTCAGGGCTGCATACCTCGTCCGGCATCTCCGGAGTGCTCACGACGTTGCCGGTGATCTGCTTCGCCGGTCTCGGTGCGGCGACGCCACGTCTCGCGGCGCGCTTCGGCGCGCACCGCCTGGTCGTCGCCGGGCTGATCCTCGCCGCGATCGGAACGTTGTTGCGCGCCATGGTCAGCTCGCCGTGGGTGTTCCTCGTGTTCAGCCTGTTTGCGCTCGCCGGTGGTGCGGTCGCGAACGTGTTGCTGCCGTCGCTGGTGAAGGCGCACTTCCCGACGCGGATCGGGCAGATGACCGCGGTGTACACGACTGCGCTTGCCGTCGGGACGACTGCGGGCGCGGGATTGACCGTCCCGATCGGTGGCATCGGAGACGGCTGGCGATTCGGGATCGGATCGTGGGCTGTCTTTGACGTGCTCGCGATACTGCCGTGGCTGGTGACGCTGCGCGGGGAGCGCACGGGCCGCAGTCTCGCGCCGCGGTTACGCGCAGGAGCCTTTCTTCGCAGTCGTACCGCGTGGTTCCTGACGGCATTCTTCGGCATGCAGTCGATGCAGGCCTACATCACCTTCGGCTGGTTCGAGCGATTCCTGCACGCGCACGACATCTCGTCCAGTACTGCAGGCTGGATGGTCGCGTTGCTGTCAGCGCTGGGCATTCCGACCTCGATCATCGCGCCGAACGTCCCGGTGCGGTATCACCGGCTGTTGATCAACGTCCTCGGATTGTGCTTCGTCGTCGCGTACATCGGTCTCGGCGTCGCGCCGACCGGCGGTGCGTGGGTATGGATGGTGCTCAGCGGCATCGGCAACGGAATGTTCCCGCTGGCATTGACGATGATCGGATTGCGCTCACGCACGCCAGAGACAACCGGTGCGCTGTCGGCCTTCGTGCAGGTGATCGGCTACATCGTCGCGGGCACCGGTCCGTTGTTGTTCGGTGTGCTGTACGGCGCCACCGGTTCGTGGGTGTTGCCGCTCGCGCTGTTGTGGATCGCGCTCGGATTGGCCTGGTTGTTCGGCTGGCTGGCGTGTGCGCCTACGTTCGTGGACGACGAACTGGCCGAAGCCGTCGCTTCGCCCGCACCTGCTTGATCCAAGTATCGATCTGGTCGCTGATCGGCCGGATCGATACTTTGATCAAGATCGTTCCGGCGACGGCGGCGCTCACTCCTCGCCGATGTCCTCGTTCCACAGCTCGGGATTCGCAGCGATGAAGTCGGTCATCATCTGCACGCACTCGGCGTCGTCGAGCAACACGACCTCGACACCGTTCTCGGCGAGCCAGTCGTGGCCGCCGTAGAAGGTGCGCGCCTCGCCGATCACGACCCGCGAGATGCCGAACTGGCGGATCAGCCCGCTGCAGTACCAGCACGGCGACAGCGTCGTGACCATCGTCGTGCCGCGGTACGAGCGCTGACGTCCGGCGTTGCGGAACGCGGCTGTCTCGCCGTGAACGGACGGATCGTCGTCCTGCACCCGCAGGTTGTGCCCGCGGCCGAGCACCGCGCCGTCACGGCCGATCAGCGCGCCACCGATCGGGATGCCACCCTCGGCCAGCCCGGCGCGTGCCTCCTCGACCGCGACCGCAAGCCACGCGGTGTAGGAAGGCTCGCTCACTTCGCTGCGGTCTTCGACGAGCCGCTGAACACGCGGAACAGCGCGGCGTACAGCACCGCTGCCAGCACGAAGCCCACCTCGAACGTCAGGTCACCAAGGCCGGGATGGGCGTGGGCGATCGGGCCGGTGTAGTCGGTCTGCGCCGCGAACAGCCAGATCGACAACGCGCCACCGACGAGCATGGCGATCGGCCCTGCCCAGTTCGTATAACGCTTGTCGCCGAGCAACTCCTGGATGTCCTGCCCGCGCCGCAGGAACCGGTCGACGAACACGACGCCGAGCCACGGCCCGATCCAGTACGCGATGATCAACAGGAAGTTCTCGTAGTCCGTCCCGGCGTTGTTCAGACCACCGAAAGCCACGAGCAAACCGATGATTCCGAACACCACGGCGACCGCGGCGCGAGCGGCGTGCGTCGGCAGCCGGATACCGAGAGCCATGAACGACACCGAACCCGAATAGATGTTGATCGCATTGGCAGCGACGGCACCGATACAGATACACGCGAGCACGAGCTTGCCGAGCCACGTCGACAGCAGCACGGTGAACGAGGACGGCGCGACCTCCGTCCCGCCGGCAGTGACGACCGCGGAACCGGTGATCTCGAGCAGCGTGCACGACAGGAACACGCCGAGACCCGGCGTAGACGGCAACCGGCGCCTTGCGGGTGTCCGGCGCGAGATAGCGCGTGTAGTCCGACGCGTACGGATTCCATCCGGCGGCGTAGCCGAAGGTGGCGCCGAACATGACGAGGAAGCCGCCGATGCCGCCGGTGTCGTGCACGGCACCGGGGTGCGCCTTGCTCAACGCGACGATGCACGCGACGACGAACACGAGGGTGAGCACGGGGAACGCGTACTTCTCGAACGCGTGCACCAGGTTGTGACCGAAGAACGCGATCAGGATCTGGGCGACGACCACGATGACCAGGCACAGCCCCTTCGGCATTGAGCCGAAGAGCGCGTTGAGCGCGAGCGCGCCACTGACGCTGTTCACCGCGAACCACCCGATGCCTGCGACGAGCGAGTTGATGCCGGCCGGGAGGATGTTGCCGAGGAATCCGAATCCGCTCCGGCTGATCACCATCTGGACGAGCCCGTGTTGGGGTCCCCAGGTCGAGAGCACGCCCTGCGAGATCGAGCCGAGTGCGGTGCCCAGCACGATGGCCAGCACCGACTGCCAGAAACCGAGACCGAAATACAGCGGCCCGAGGATCCCGACACCGACCGTCGCGAACTCCATGTTCGGCGAGGTCCACGTCCAGAACAGCTGCCGCGGCGAGCCGTGCCGCTCGTCGAGCGGGATGAATTCCACCCCGCCGGGTTCGACGGCGACAACGCGATCGCCGTAGTTGCGAGTCGGGTCGTCTGCTATCGGCAGGGTGCTCGTCACGCGCACACTCTTACACGACCGGAGTGTCGCGCCTGTTACACGGGGTACGGGATTACCGGCCGGTAGGGCATGCTCGACCCATGGCTTGGCATCGCCTCGAATCCGTGGACGACTCGTTCTTCGTGACGGCGGACCATCGCTACGAGTTCCCGATCGACCTCGACGTCGCGCCCGAGCGCGTGTGGGAGTCGATCGCCTCGGACGAGAGCGTCGCCGCCTGGGGCCTCGGCGTGCAGTCGCTGCACTGGACCACGCCGCGCCCCTTCGGCGTCGGGACTACCCGCGAGGTGAAGCTCCCGCTCGGCGTCATGACCGTCCGCGAGCGGTTCTTCGTGTGGGATGAGGGCAAGCGTTACGCGTTCGAGGTCTACGAGGCCAACCGCAACTTCTATCGTCGCTTCGCCGAGAACTACGTCATCGAGCCGCGCGGCACCGGTTCACGGCTGACGTGGACGATCGCGGTCGAGCCGCAGCCCAAGATGCGCCGCCTCGTCGATCTCGGCCGTCCGCTCAATCGCCTCGCGTTCGGGCAGTTCGCCCGCGGCGCGCGCAGTTACTTCGCCAAGCACCCGTAGGCAATTACCGTCTGATCATGCTTATCGACGGCGTCCGGCTCTCGCTCTGGCGCGCCGCATCGGTCTATCGCGTCGTCACATTGGCGTTCTGTCTGTACTTGATCTACATCCGGTGGACGGCCCTCTACGCGCACGCCGTCGTCGCTGAGCTGACCGGCGCCGCGATGGCTGCTGTCACGATCGTGATGGTGTTGCTGGGCTGGACGGGTCGCGCGCACCGGCTCTGGATCGTCATCGCCGACGCCACGATCACCGGCGCGCTCACCCTCGTCACGATCTGGGCGCAGACCGCCGCGCAGCGCCACGGCGGCATGACCACCCTCACCACGCTGTGGGCCGCCGGCCCGACGCTCGAAGCGGGCATCGTCGCGGGCTGGGTCGCGGGCCTGCTCGCCGCGCTCGTCCAGGCCGGCTGCTCGGTGATCGTCCGCGCCGGCTACGACGGACGCACCGTCTACGACGCGATCATCCTCGTCATCGCCGGCAGCGTCGTCGGCTACGTCAGCTCGCTGGCTGTCCGGTCGGAGTCGCAGCTCGAGGCGGCGGCGACCGCCCGCAGTGCGCTGCTCGAGCGCGAGCGGCTCGCGCGCACCGTCCACGACGGGGTGTTGCAGATCCTCGCGCTCGTGCACCGAACCGGACGGGACGATCCCGGCGAGTGGGGCCGGCTGGCGCGCGAGGCCGGCGAACAGGAAGAAAAGTTGCGGGCACTGATCACCTCGCGCGGCGCACCGTCCGAGGACTTCGGAGCGGCGTTGCGCGCGCTACGGAGCGAGCGGGTCAGCGTCTCGGCGCCCGCGTCCCCGCCGCCGCTGCCACCACAGACCGCCGCCGAGCTGGTCGCGGCAGTCCGCGCCGCCCTGCACAACGTCACCGAGCACGCCGGCCCCGCCGCGCACGCGTGGGTGTTCGTCGAGGACACCGACGACGCGGTGCGGGTGACCGTGCGCGACGACGGTGTCGGGTTCGGGCCCGGACGTCTTGCCGAGGCCGAACGCGACGGTCGGCTCGGCGTCGCGTCCTCGCTGCGAGGACGCATCGAGCAACTCGGCGGCACCGTGCACATCAGCGCACAGCCCGGCGAGGGGACGATTGTCGAGATGGCGGTGCCGCACACATGATCACGGTGATGATCGTCGACGACCACCCGATCTGGCGCGACGCCCTCGAGCGCGACCTCGTTGCCAACGGGTTCGATGTTGTCGGCGCGTTCGGCGACGGCGAGACCGCCGTGCGCACCGCACCGGCGCTGCGACCCGACGTCGTGTTGATGGACTTTGCGTTGCCTGGGATGTCCGGCGTCGACACCGCCGCGGCGCTGGTCGCGAACGACCCGTCGGTGCGGGTACTGATGCTCTCGTCCTCCGGCGAGGACGAGGACGTGCTCGCTGCGATGAAGGTCGGCGCGCGCGGTTACCTCGTGAAATCAGCCCGCGCCGCCGAGGTGCTGGACGCCGTGCGGCGCACCGCCGACGGCCGGGCCACCTTCTCGCCCGGTCTGGCCGGCCTCGTGTTGGGTGAGTACCGACGGATCAAGCGCGACGAACCCGATCCGCTCGCGGTGCTGACCGACCGCGAGACAGAGATCTTGCGCATGGTCTCGACCGGGCGCACCGCGCGCCAGATCGCCGACACCCTCGTCGTCTCACACCGCACCGTGCAGAACCACATCCAGAACACCCTGCGCAAGCTGCAGCTGCACAACAAGGTCGAGCTCACCCGCTGGGCCGTCGATCACGGCATCGCTGAGTGACGCGCCGACCGGAAAAGCCGCGATCGTCCCTACTGCGGAGTTACCGTCGGATCATGACGGTGCGAGTGCGGATCCTGGCCGGGGGGCTGGCGCTCGTCATGGCGGCCAGCGGGTGTGCGCACCGGATGATCCCCGGACACACCGTCTACAAGACGGTCACCACCACACCGCCGGCTCCGAGCCCGTCGCCGAGTTCGTCGCCGTCGACCTCGCCGGTCGCGAACGTGACCACGCACAGCAAGCACCCGCCGCCGCCGAAACCGAAGTACACGAAGCTGGCCGGCACGTGCAAGACGCAGCTCGGTGCCGATTCGATCAACAAGGTGCTCGGGCAGAAGCTCGCCGGCAGCATCGAGTACGGCGTCGGTGGCAGCGACCCGAGCATCAACCGGCTCACGTTCATCGACTGCAAGTACGGCAACATCCGCGGCAAGGCACCGGTCGTCGAGATCCGCGTCAGCCTCTACCGCAGCGAGGGTGATGCGGCCGACCGTATCCAGTCGACCGTCCAGGACTTCGAACAGCACGGAGCGTCGGCAAGCGACACCACTGTCGCCGGGCAGCACGCGACCCTGCTGCTCGGCGCGAACATGCTGGCCTACGGCCCGACGCTGGTGAAGGTCGCGGGCGTGCGCACGATCGCGATCACGATGCGCCCCGACTGGGACAACGTGCAGAAGCTGCTGCCCGCGCTCGGTGCCCTCGCACTGCGCCAAACGACGCCGCGCTGAGTCCTAAGCAGTCTCGGCGGCCGCGGCCCGTCCGGCGGCCCGCCCGCTGAAGATGCACCCGCCGAGGAAGGTGCCTTCCAGCGATCGGTAGCCGTGCACGCCGCCGCCGCCGAATCCGGCCACCTCGCCGGCCGCGTAGAGACCCGGGATCGGTGCTCCGTCGGCACCCAGGACGCGAGAATCGAGGTCGGTGTTGAGGCCGCCCAGCGTCTTGCGCGTCAGGATCGACAGCCGCACCGCGATCATCGGGCCGGCCTTCGGGTCGGTCAGCTTGTGCGGCGAGGCAACGCGGGTCACCTTGTCCGGGAGGTACGTGCGCGCCTGACGCAGTGCCGCGATTTGCAGATCCTTGGTGTACTCGTTGTCCATCTCGCGATCGCGGGCAAGGATCTCGTCACGCACCGTCTGCGGGTCGAGCAACGGCGAGTCGGTGACCTTGTTCATCCGCTCGATCAGTTCATCCAGCGTGTCGGCCGAGACGAAGTCGACGCCCTTGTCGAGGAATGCGCGCACCGGTGGTGGCATGTCGGCGCGGGCGCGGTCGAGCACCTGTCTCACCGACTTCGAGGTCAGGTCGGGGTTCTGCTCCTGACCTGAGAGCCCGAACTCCTTGCCGATGATCTTCTTCGTGAGAACGAACCAGGTGTGCTCGTGGCCGGTCTGCATGATGTGTTCGAGGGTGCCGAGCGTGTCGAAGCCCGGGAACAGCGGAACGGGCAGCCGCTTGCCCGTCGCGTCGAGCCACACCGAGGACGGGCCGGGCAGGATGCGGATGCCGTGGTTGGTCCACACCGGGTCGTAGTTGTTGATGCCCTCCACGTAATGCCACATGCGGTCGCGGTTGACGACCCGTCCGCCGGCCGCCTCGGTGATCGCGATCATGCGCCCGTCGACGAAGTCGGGGACGCCCGCGATCATGTGCTTCGGCGGCGTGCCCATGCGCGGCGGCCAGTTCTCGCGGACGAGGTCGAAGTTGCCGCCGATGCCGCCGGAGGTGACGAGCACCGTGGGCGCGTGCAGTTCGAAGTCCTCGACGACCTCGCGCGAACTCGGTGCGCTGCGCGGCACGTCGGACGGCGCGAGTACCGATCCGCGCACTCCGTCGACGGCGCCGTCGGTGATCGTCAGTTCGTCCACGCGGTGCCGGAACGCGAACCGCAACTGTCCGCGCTCGGCAGCTTCCTTCGCGCGCGCCGCGAACGGCGCCACGAGACCGGGGCCCGTCCCCCAGGTGATGTGGAAGCGCGGGACCGAGTTGCCGTGCCCGTTCGCGGTGTAACCGCCGCGCTCGGCCCAGCCGACGATCGGGAACCACCGCACGCCACGCTGGTGCAGCCACGACCGCTTCTCACCAGCTGCGAAATGGACGTAGGCCTCGGCCCAGCGGCGCGGCCACACGTCCTCGTCGTCGAGGCGGTCGAACCCGGCTGTGCCCTGCCAGTCCTGCCAGGCGAGATCGACCGAGTCCTTGATCCGCATGCGGCGCTGCTCGGGCGAGTTGACGAAGAACAGCCCGCCGAAGGACCAGAACGCCTGCGCGCCCAGATTCTGCGCGGGCTCCTGGTCGACCAGGATCACCCGACGCCCCGCATCGAGCAGCTCACTCGTCGCGACGAGCCCTGCCAGACCAGCACCTACGACGATCGCATCGGCGTCCATGCCCTCGATCCTGCCGTGCGCGGGTGGGCAAAGCTACTGGCCGGTACGCAGTCGCGCACAATGTGCTCATGGCCTCGTCCCCCGACCTCGCCCAGCGCCTGCTCGAGGCCCAGGTCGCCTTTCACGTGCAAGAGCTGCGCGGCGACGGGTTCGCCGCGCTGGTCGAGCGCGAAATAGATCACGCACTGGCCGACGCCGCGCGGCTGACGCTGGGACAGGTGATCACGCGCGAACAGGTCAAGGCGGTGGCCGCCAAGTACGTCGCGCGCTTCGAGCTCCCCGGCGCGATACCGGACGTCGTCGGCGAGATCGCAATGCGGGTGCGCACGCATCCGTCGAACGAGGTCGAACTCGGCGAGGTGCTGCCCCGCCGGCACGTTGCTGCCGCTGCGAACAAGATCGGTGAGCTGCGCGCGGTGCGCGAGTGGATCGCGGTGCAGATCACCGAGAGCCCGAGCGTGCAGGCCTGGCTGGCCGAGTACCTGCGTGCGCTCATGGCCGGCGCCGTCGACTCGAACCTGAGGCTGGCCAAGAAGGTCCCGGGCGTCTCGCTCGGGCTCTCGCTCGGCGGCAAACTCGCCGGTGGGGCCGTCCGCGAGGCCGATCAGCGCAGCCGAGAGATGGCCGAGCAGGCTGCCGTGGCCATCCTGCAACGCTCCCGCGAGAACATCCTCACGTCGATGACGGACGAGGACGTCGAAGCCGCGGTGCTCGAGGTCTGGGACGCCGCATCGGGACGCACGATCCGCGAGTTGCTCGACGCCATCGACGACGACGATCTCGTCGACGCCGCGTCCATCCTCTACGACGGCTGGCTCGAGGTGCGCGGCGAGACCTACCTCGCCGCGCTCATCGACACCGGTGTCGACTACATCTTCGACACCTACGGCGAGCTGACCCTCGATGCGCTGCTCGGCGAGTTCGGCATCGAGCGGGCCGACCTGGTCGAGGAAGCGATGCGCTTCGCGCCGACGGCAATCGCGGCGCTCGACGAAGCGGGCCTGTTGGCCGAGACGTTGCGCCGCCAGTTTGCGCGCTTCTACGAATCGGACGAGGCCCGCGCGATCCTCGGCGGCTGAGGCAGCTCAGCCTCGAAGTCGGGTGACTCAGGTGGATGGCTGGAGTGGCCCGATCCAATTCGACCCGTTGGCCGCCTCGTCGACGCGCACGTTGATATTGACGTTCGGGTTGGTGAGAATGCCGTCCTCGATGTAATCGGTGTAGGTGCCCGTGAGGGTCGAGGTCAGCGTCTCGTCGGGTGTGGTGCCGTTGACGTTGCTACCGAGGAACAGCTGGACGGTCTGCACGCCGGTGCCCGAGGTGAAGTCGAGTCCAACCTCTACCCGGAACCAGCTGTTGAGCGGGACGACGGACTGCGACATCGTCGAGTTGGTGTTGTTGTTCACGAGCGTGAACTTGTGCGATTGCGACTTTCCGCCGAAGGCGAACGACCCGTTGTGCGTGCCGCCCAGTTGGCCGTTGCCCGTACCACCGAACTTGTAGAGCAGGACGCTGGTGCGATACGCGGGGAGGACGTCGAGATAGTAATAGCGGCGCAGGTAGATGCTGGTTTGTTGATTGACCCGCTTACCCAGGAATCCGTACGCAGTACTCGTCAGCTGCGTGTTGTAGAACTTCGCGCAGTTACCGCTGACGCCGTTCGCGTCGAAGACGACGCCCACGGTCCCGTTCCCGTCGCCCTTGTCACCGATCGATTGGTCGTAGGCGGTGTTGGCCGACGTCGGCTGTGCGCCCACTGTCCCGCCCTCGAACGATTCGGAGAAGGAGATCGGAGGTGGTGGGGGTGGCGGTGGGGGTGGCGGTGGAGAGCCGCCCCCGATGAAGTCGGGTTGCGTCGCCGCGGTGGACATCTGGATGTCGTCGACATCCATGGTGTAGTCGACGGCAGTACCCGGATAGTGAATGAACAGCTGCTTCACCGCGGCGGGGGTCTTGTTGTTGGCGGACGTGAGCGTTTGCGCGTAGCCGCCGTCGTAGCTCACCTCGGCGGTGTAGGCGGTGCCTGCGTAGGAGACGATGACCTGGATCTGGTGCCACCCGCCGTCCACCGGAACGGGGCCGATGTCCATTGTCTCGTTGTAGGCGAAATCGCAGGTCAGCCGGTTGTTCCGGAAGAAGACCGTGAACTGCGACTTCGGCGCGGTGACGACGTTGGTACCGATCTCGAACAGGTTCATGTACGCGTCGGTCGGGTTCGGCAGCGTCACCAAACGGAACCACATGCTGTACGCGACATAGGGCAGGCCGAGAGCGAACCCCTTCTGGTTCACCTGGAGAAACGCTGTCTGGTTCGCCGTCGTGGTCGGGTCCAGCCGGCATCCGAAACTCCCCGTGTGGGCGTACGCCGACGCCAAGGAGGCGCCGCCGTAGGACGTGATCGGAGCGCCCAACGAACCGGATTCGAAGTCGACGCTGAGCTGCGGTGTCGTCGTCGCGAACGCCGCCGGAGCGCTGGTCAGGCCGATCGCTGCCGCCGCGGTCGCCAGGCCGCCCAGCATGATGAAGTTTCGACGCGAGAGTCGAAGCTGACCGTCCTCAACCTGGACGGTCGCAGACCGACCAGGTTGTAGCAGTCGGTGCGTACCGACATGGTTCGACAATGGCATTTCATCCCCGGTTCACGAATTCGCCAGCGCCGGTACAGTAAGCCGCCGATTGCGAATTGGCGTGCGAGGTTTACGAAAGATTAGGTCAATATGCGCAGCGGTTCTCGATTTATTTACCCTGCGCTAACAGTTGCTAAGACTGCGTCTATTCGCGGCCCGGCGGTTCGGCCGAGCTGACTCGCGAGCAGTGCGAACGGTGGGGCCGTAGTCACGTCGAGGCACACCGTCCGGATAGCCGGCGCGAAGCCGGCCGACGACGGAGGACAGCGACGCGGTCCGGCGCCGCGTTCAGTGCGCTGCACGAAAGGGCGGATTCTCGCCGAAGGCGATGACACGGCGTGCGCGAGTCCCTAGCGTGTGCGCTGACGTGTCGTATGACCGGGGGGGATCATGTTGAATCGTAAGGCTTTTCAAGCGATGGGGATCGGTCTGGCGGCGGCCGTAGCGGTCGCCCTGGGCGGAAGTTCGACCCAGGCAAGACAGACACCGAAAGACGTCGAACAGGTGCACCCGGGTTGGTCGCACCGCACGACTCCAATGAGTCCGCAGGCGTTTCCGGCCTCGATTGACTCAGACATCTACGCGTACGCGATCACGTCGAATGCCCGCACGTACTTCGCGGTCGCAGGCCGGCTGTTCCTGCATCTCAAGAGCGGCAGCACCAACAGGTACACCGGCAACTTCGTCGACTATCGCGGCGACAAGAGCTGCGTTAGGCCGACCCGCGAGCTCGGTCTACTTCGCCGCGAGTAGCCACGTCCTCAACACCGCGACCTACAACATCATCCTGACCAAGCGCGTGGGCCCGCTGGCCAAGAAGCTCGAATACACCGGAACCATCACGTTCCACTACGACGCCAACTCCCGTATCTCCGGAGGATCGGTCACCGTGACCAACGCGTCCGGCCAGGAAGTGACAACGCAGCTGAAGGACAGCGGCTACTACAGCACGAGCTACCTCTACACGGTGGCAACGATCGTCAAGACGAAGGTCGGGATCGCCGGCCAGTTCTCCGGGACCAGCTGGAGCGGCAACGCATTCGCTCCGGACGGCAACGGCAGTCTTAGCCAGTGGGTCATCTCGGGCTCGCCTGCGTAGCCGTCAGCTCTCGCGGCGTGGCGGTTCGGCCAGCGGCCAGCCGCCCGCCGCGAGATGTGCGCGGACGTTGGCGATGTCTGCCTCACTCGGCTGCTCGTGGGTAACCATCTCGATCGCATCGCGGATCGCTTGCGCTGACGTCGGGTCAGCTCCGCCTGCGAGTTCATCAGCGATGGACTTCAGCTCGTCGTGCGTGAGCTGACTCGCGAGCAGTGCGAACAGCGGGACGTAGTCACGTCGGGGCACACCGTCCGGATAGCCGGCGCGAAGCCAGCCGACGATGGAGGACAGGAATGGCTGCGATGCCACGAGACTCCCCTCGGGGGCTAGGTGTTGACGATGAGGTAGATGCCCCACACGATCGCGGCCAGAACGACGGCGAAGCACACGCACGCTGCGGCGATGGCGGCCGGGTTGTTGCCGACGAGCCGGTCCGAGTCGGCATCGACCGGGCCCGACCCGGCATGCAGCAGCCGCAGGCCGACGGCGAACAGCGCGGGCAGTCCGGCGCCGCAGATCAGTGCGCCGATGACGATCTTCCCCAGCGCCGACAGATCGATCCAGTCATTCATTGTCGGTGCCCTCCTATGCCGCGACCGGCTCGGCCGGGCGGTCGGATTCGGGTGGCGCGACCGAGCCTGCCCATTCCGCGTTCACGTTGTCGTGCCGGACGGTCGTGCGCCGCGAGCGCAGGTAGATGAATATTGCGACCGCGATGAGCACCGCGAGCACCACCAGCACGCCGCCATCGCCGCCGATCCCACTGGCAAGCGCATAGGACAGCGCACCGACGACTCCCGCCGACGGCAACGTCAGCAGCCAAGCTGTGGCCATCCGTCCGGCGACGTTCCACCGCACGGTCGCGCCCTTCTTGCCGACGCCGGTGCCGAGGATCGAACCAGTCGCGACGTGCGTGGTCGACAGGGAGTAGCCGAAGTGGCTCGACATCAAGATCACCGCTGCGGACGACGACTCGGCCGCCATCCCCTGCGGCGACTCGATCTCGACCAGGCCCTTGCCGAGCGTACGGATCACGCGCCATCCGCCGGCGTACGTCCCGATGCTGATCGCCAGGGCGCAGCTGACGATGACCCACGTCGGGGCGTCGTCACCGGCGTTCAACGTGCCGTTCGCGATGAGCGCGAGGGTGATCACGCCCATCGTCTTCTGCGCGTCGTTCGACCCGTGCGCGAGCGAGACCATCGATGCCGAACCGATCTGGCCCAGCCGGAAACCGTGCGTGCGCGTGCGACCCGGGATGCTGCGGCTGATCCGGTAGATCAGGAACGTCCCGAGCGCGGCGACCAGGCCCGCGACGATCGGCGAGATCCCGGCCGGGATGATCACCTTCGCGAACAGGTCCTTCCACTGGATGGCGTGACCGCCGGCATGCGCGAGCATCGAGCCGACGACGCCGCCGATCAGCGCATGCGACGAGCTGGACGGGATGCCGAGCAACCAGGTCATCAGGTTCCAGATGATGCCGCCGGCGAGCCCTGCGAACACCACAGTGAGCGTCACCAGCCCCGTGTCGACCAGGCCGCTGGCGATCGTCGCGGCCACACTCAACGACAAGAACGCACCCGCCAGGTTGAGCACCCCGGAGAGCCCGACGGCGATTCGCGGCGGAAGTGCTCCCGTCGCTATCGATGTCGCCATCGCGTTGCCGGTGTCGTGGAAGCCGTTGGTGAAGTCGAACGCAAGCGCGGTGATGACTACGACGGTCAGGATGAGATCATTCCCCACACTGCGAGTGTTGCGCCGTCCACGCCCTGCGGCACTGGTTCAGCGTGATCCTGCGACACCTTTCATCTGCGATTCACCTGGCGTTCATCTAGGCGCCGGGCGAGCCCTACAGATCGATGTCGTCGTAGACGCGGACAGCCGCCAACAGGCCGTTGGTGTCGCGCTCGTGGACGGCGATGCCGGCCTGCGACAGGGACGTGTTTCCCCAGCGCAGACAGTTGAACTCCACCGCGCAGCGCACGCCATCGTCGGTCACGAGGCACGGGTTCAGGTCGATCCCGCCACCTGCACCGAGGTGCCGGGTGAAGAACGAGCGCAGCTGATCGCTGCCGTGGTGGGTCCGTTCCGAGCCGAACGGCTCGCGGTAGTAGGCATCGGGGGCGAAGGTGTCGACGATTGCCTCGACGTCACCCGCCTCGAGCGCCGCGTGGTAGCGGCCGACAACGTCACCCAACGGTTCGTCCCCATCCGGCAGGATCGGCGGTCGCACATGGCTGCGACCGTCCAATGGCTGCTGGCTGCAGTACGAGCGGAACTCGACCGAGACCGCGTCGGTGAACTCGGCGACGACCGCGACCGGCCACGCCACGCTCCATCCGTCGCCGGACAGGTGGGCGAGCAGTTCCACCACGGCACGCCCGTCGATCCGCGTCGAGGCGATGGTCTCGACGCGGGCATGCCGACTGGCAAGCCACGCCTTGTTGTCCTCGACGAACCTGTGCAGCCGGCGGTGTCCGCGGACCGTGCCGGCGTGCGGGTCCTGCACGATGACCCGGCCTGCCCACGCGGTCTCCAGGCCGTGCGTAGTGCCCTCGTTCAGCGCTCGCACGTACTGCGCCACCGGGTCGACGAGCGCCGCTGCGTGCGTGTCTCTACGGGCCAGCTCGGCTGCGTTGGCGAAATCCGGAAACCACGGCATGCAAACTCCTCGGTGCCTGGTCGACGGCGTGGTCAGCCGACGAATGCTGGCCGCCGTCGATGTCGAAGGTTGCCCCGGTCAGGGCCGTGTTGGCCATGATGTGCACCGCGAGGGCCGCCACGTCGGCGGCACTCACCACCCGTCCGATCGGCAGTGTCGTGCGCAGCTGTTCACGTCGCGCGTCCAGCCCGTCGCCGAGAAGCGACGCCGACAACGGGGTGTCGACGAATCCCGCAGCGATCAGGTTGACGCGGACGGGCGCCAGCTCGAGCGCGAGCGCGGCGGTGAACGGAGGCAGTACGGCCGTCGCGGCGGATACGAGGCCGAGCTCGCGACTGATCCGTCGGCCACCGGTGCCCCCCATGAGCAGCAGCGTCCCGCCGGGTCTCATCCTGCCGGCCGCATTGCGAGCCACGTCCAATGCCACCAGCACGTGATCGGCGAGCGCAGCCTCCACGTCTCGTCTGGTCATCTCCAGCAGCGGCCCGTAGCGCGGGCCGCAAGCCGTGACCAACACATGATCGATCTGCGCGGGCAGGTTGTGGAAGAAGTGTTCGACAGCTGCAGAGTCGGTGGCATCAACGGCCGCGCTGCCGGTAGCCCCGAGTTCGATCGCGGCCCGTCGCAGGCGGTCCGGATCGCGGCCGCCGATGATGACCTCGGCTCCGTGTGAGCGAGCGAGTCGCGCAGTCTCGAAGCCGATGCCGGCGCTGCCGCCGATCACGACAACCGTCTGTCCGGCTAGTTGCAACTGCGCACCCGATGGCGGCGCGCTGTTGGTCGGTGTGTTCACGCGTGCCTGCCTAAGTAAGGTTCGCCATCTGCGCGTCCCTCATACCTACCGGCTGCGGCATATCGGCGATCTGCATGCGTAGTGCGGTCAATGCGGCGTCGTAGATTCCCGAGAAGCTGGGGAACGGCTGGATCGTGTCGCCGAGCACTTCCAGCGCTACGCGCGCACGGATCGCGAGGGTCGCCTGCTGCAGCCACTCGCCTGCCTCGGGCCCGAGCGCAAAGGCGCCGGTCAGTCGCAGCCCGTCGCTGAGCAGGGTCAGGAAACCATTGGAATCGGCGTATGCATGCGTGTAGGTCGCAGTCTTCGGAACGTCGGATACCGCGGCGCTAGCGTTGTATTCGGCGTCGACAGCGCCGACCGCCCCCGCTTGCGGGTCGGTGTAGGTCACTCGTGGGACGGCGTCGTAATTGGCGGGACGTGACTCGCCGGCCAGGTTCGCAGCGACCACGTCGCCCTCGTATTCACCGACGTGGGTCAAGGGCCAGATCCCGTTGACGTCACCGATCGCCCACAGCCGTTCGCCCGCACGCAGATGGTCGTCGACCGGAATGCCATGCGGGTTCGCCTCGATCCCCACTGTCTCGAGTCCGATGCCTTCGACGCGTGGACGGCGACCTGTAGCCACCAGCAGCCGGTCGCCGCGCAACTCCGCACCGCCGTCGAAGCTCAGCACGAACTCGTCCGCATCGCGGGCGGCAGCGGTGGCGTGCATGCCGAGCCGCAGTTCTATGCCGTCGCGGCGGAGTGCTTCGCCGAGCCCCTCGCCCAACGGCGCCGGTTCACGTGGAAGCAGTCGTTCGGCGCCCTCAACGAGGACCGCCTCGCCGCCGAGGCGGCGCACGACCTGCGCAAGTTCGATGCCTGCCGATCCGCCGCCGAGAACCAGCATCCGGCGGGGCACGGCCTTCATGCTGGTCGCCTCGCGCGTACCCCACACGCCCGCGAGCCCTGCCAGCCCGGGGACCGGTGGCACGATCGGGTCAGCGCCGGTCGCAACGACGACGTGCGTCGGCCGTGTACCGGGCGCCGTCGACCTCGACTGCACCGACACCGGCGAGCTTGCCTGTGCCACGTAAGAGGTCGATGCCGCGCTGATGCCAGCCACTGCTGCTGGCCGGCATCGGAGTAGTTCGACACCATGAAGTCGCGCCAGGCGAGTGCAGGCTGCGACGTCCACCTCGGCGCGCGCGCCGGCGTCACGCGCGCCCTGCACCGCCTCGCCCGGCCGCAACAGCGACTTGGAGGGAATGCAGGCCCAGTAGGAGCATTCGCCGCCGACTCCCGACGCTCGACGACGGCGACCCGCATCCCGCGCCAGCGATGGCGCCCGCGCAGTGCTCCCCGGGCGCGCCACCGCCGAGCACGATGACGTCGTAGTCGCTCATGTCGGCAGCTCCGAGCCCGCCTGCTCGGCCACCATGTAGGACGCATACCAGCTCGGCCAGTCCGGATCGGCCGCGCCGATGCGCTTCTCGTGCTCACCGTGCGTTACCGAAGCGCGCCGCATCGCATCGCTCAAGTCGCCGACCGACACATACGACGTCACGCCGGAATCGATGCGGCCCGGCAACCGGGTCGTGACCTCCTGCAGCAGCCACCTGTTGCCGTCAGGGTCGTTGAAGGTTGCAAATGTGCTGTAGCTGTCGGGTGATTTGCCGTCGAGGTGACCACTCCCGGCTGCGCTGAACTGATCGCCGGGCGCCGCCGGATGGAAGACCTCGCTGACCTCGACGCCGCGTGCGGCCAACGCCTCGCGGGCAGCCTGCATGTCGGACACGATCAGGTACGAATTCGCGCCGACCCGGGCTGCGCCGCAGTCATGTGCATGCCGAACTGCACGGGGGCACCCGATCCCGGTGGGGTGGAACTGGACGACCCGGAACCCGTTGTCGAAGGCGAAGTCGGCGTCAAGGCGCCAACCCAAACCCTCGTAGAAGGCTTTGGCGCGGTCCACGTCAGCGACCGGGATGACAACCACCTCGAGCTTGAGATCCACCGGTGCAGGATCCGCAGCTGCGCCAGCGTCGACGTTGCGGTTGTGTGCGCTTTCAGTCATCGACCCCTCCTAGGTCGTGCACGATTTCAGCGTCTCCGGCAGCGCGACGGACATCCGTCCAGGCCGTGCGAATCGCGCGCATCCGACCATGCGCCGTCACGCGTAGTGTGCTCCGCCACGCGGCAGAGGTCGAGACACTTACGGCTTCTCGACGAGGACGGGCTGCTCCCGCAAGCTGATTCGCACGCTGCCTGGTTAGTTCAGGGCCTCGTCCGTCTCGTGCGATGCCGCGGTCGCGTCCGGTAGCGCGGTCTCGTGCGGTGCCGCCTTGGCCGGCACCGTCGTCGCGCCGTTTCCCTTGCCGAGAACCGTTGCGAAGATCGACATGACGACACCGCCGCTGACTGCCAGTGATCCTGCCCAAATGGTGAACGCAGGCCCGGAAACCGCGAACTGCAAAGGTGATCCGGGCACCGAAAGTCCGATAGATCGCCATCGATACGACTGCGGAGGCCATGGGCAGCAACGGCAGGTGCAAGCGAGTGAGCGACGATTCGTTCTTCGCCTCTTGTCCATCGGCGTGCGGGTGTTTGTCGGCAAAGCGGTAGTGACGCTGCGAGGTGTAGCTGGCCAGGACGCCTGCCGCGCTGACGAGGATCGCGCCGACGTACACCACCCATCGGCCGGCTTTGTACGACCGATCGGGTCCTGCGGCTGCGAACAGCGCAAGGATCGTCGTGTAGGCCAGTAACGCCTCGCTCGGTATCTGGGCGACCAGGAGTTGCCCGAACGTGGCGACATCGGCGGCGGTACCGGTCGACCCATGCTCGGCCGGTGCGCCGTGCGCGGCTCGAGCGAGCTGGGTGCGACGTGGTCGGTGTGCCACCGCGTCGGTCGTCACCGGGTCACCAGTGTTCGCGAGGTCGCGTCCGACCCCGACCGACCCCAACGTCAACAGACTCATCGATCGCTCCTAGGCCCGAGGTATCGGTGTGCTGCCAAAGCCTCATGGTCAGGCCGGAAAAGGTCAATCATCGCCGTACAGCGTCGGTTGCCCAGGACACGATCGGCGTGCCTCAGCGAGCCTCGCCACGGTGATGTTGGCGTAGGTCTTCATGCAGGGCTTGGGCGCGAGCGGCCGGGATGGTGCCGCCCTGCTCGACGAGTTCGTCCGGCAACTGCTGCGGATCCGGCATCAATGCTGTCCACGGGTCTGTGTCGCCGAGCAGGGCCACGGCGGTGCGCAGCGTGAAGTCGGCGGGGGTGACGCTGGCGAGATCGGACCAGTCGACGGGGAACGACACCGGCGTGCCCGGCCGCAGCCGCGGGCTGTACACGGCGGCGACGCTGCCACCGCCGGCCCTGGTCGAATCGAGAAAGATCTTGCCCTCACGATCGGCTTTGATGAACGCGGTAGTCGCGATTGCCGGGTCGAGGGCCTCCGCGCGCACCGCCAACGCTCGGGTGGCCAACGCGACCTCGTGGGTGTTCGCGCCTACGACGGGAACGAAGACGTGGACCCCCTTCGACCCGCTGGTCTTCACCGCGCCGGCCAGGCCGACGTCCGCGAGCGCGTGACGAACCAACTCGGCCGTCGCGACGACCGCGCCGAAGTCGCCGTCCTCGGGTGGGTCGAGGTCGAGCACAAGATGGGTCGGCGCATCGGTCTCGGGCATCCGGAACAGGGTGGGATGGAATTCGACGGCCCGTTGGTTCGCGAACCACAACAAGGTGCGCCGGTCATTGCACAGGGCGTAGGCGATCTGCCGTTTCGACGCCGCCGACCAGACCGGAGTCGTAGCGACCCACTCCGGCGTGTACTTCGGCACGTTCTTCTGCATGAACGGCTTCTGCCCACGCAGGGAGCGGATCACCGACAACGGCCGATCGCGCAGCGCCGCGATCACCTGTGGATGCAGCGCGTCAAGGTAATCGACGAGGTCGCGCTTGGTTGCCTCGGCGCCGTCGAACAGCACCTCGTCCAGGTTCGTGAGGTTGACGCCGTCGCGGACTTCGCTCGTTGCCACCGAACCATCTTCGCCCGGCGGGCCGCAGCAGCGTGCGTTCCAGTTCGAAATGGTCGCGACGCGACGCTCCTGCAGCTCGCGGACGGTGGCGCCGAGTTGGCCGGACGCGAGCAGTCCGATCGCTGCGCGATTGGGCCCGGTCCGATTTTCCACGTCGGCTGTGCCTGTGTGATTCCTGGGATCTCCGGAGATCCGTCATCGGGTGTCGTGCCAAGGCCGCGGTCGATCCTCGCCACACTTGACCGCGGGCCGGTGTGTCAGCAATCGGCAGTAGGAGAGTGCTCTCATGCTTCGCGAGGAAGTATCCAGGCTGTTCACCGTCGGTGAGCGCCACCGTCGCCTGCTTGCCCGGCTCGTGCTGGCGGTGCTCTTATCCGGCTTCGTGTTCACCGTTGGCACGTTGCTGATATGGGTGTTCGAGACCGGGAAGAAAGGTGGCCAAATACACGGACTTGGTGATGCCGCTTTCTTCACCGGCGTCCAGCTGTTGTCGGTCTCCTCATCCCTTTCCAATCCTGTGACGTCCGCCGGGAAGATCATCGACGTGGTGCTGGAAGTATGGGCCGTCTTCGTGGTCACCGCCGTGGCCGGCAGTTTCGCCACCTTCTTCAGTTCCGGAGATTCCACCTAGACACCCGGCTCTCGGCGCCGACGTTGACGCAGTCGCGGCGATACGGCCGGAGACGGGTGCGCCATGCGGGGCGTCGCGTGGGTTGCTCGGCTTAGATGGGCGGGTGGCTGTCACTGATTGGTTGCTCACCGCGCACGACCGGGGCAACGACGCGACCGAGTTGGATCGTCGACATGCAGACGGGCTGGCATGGTCGAGCGGCAACGAGGTCAGGCCGCTCGTGCATGGCGGCAGCTACTTTCCCGAGCTGCTGCGGTGCGTACTGCTGATGCGAGCAGGCGACCTGCTCATGTTCACCGACTGGCGGGGCGACCCCGGGGAGTTGATGAACGGTCCGGGCACCGCGATCTCTGACGTGTTCAGCGCGGCGGCCTCGCGAGGGGTCATCGTCAAGGGCCTGATTTGGCGCTCGCACCTTGACCGTCTCTCATTCAGCGAGCAGCAGAACCGTCACCTCGGCGAGCACATCGAAGCGGCCGGCGGCGAGTGCCTGCTCGACATGCGCGTACGTCCGGGCGGATCGCACCACCAGAAGTTCGTGGTGCTTCGACATCCGGGCCGACCTGAACTCGACGTCGCGTTCGTCGGCGGAATCGATCTGTGCCACAGCCGCAATGACACCGCGGCCCACCACGGCGATTCGCAACCCGAGCCGATCGCCGCGCCGTACGGGCCGACCCCGGCATGGCACGACATCCAGGTCGCCGTCCGCGGGCCGGCCGTCGCAGACATTGAGACCGTCTTTCGTGAGCGCTGGGACGATCCGCAACCGCTCACCCGCAACCCTCTCGACCGCGCGAGTCAACTGCTTCGCCGCGACGACCACTCACCTGGACGCCTGCCCGAACGGCTTGCCGACCCGGCCCAGCTCGGCGGCGCGCACGTGCAGATCCTGCGCACCTACCCCTACCTCGGACCAACCCGGCGCTATCCGTTCGCGCCCAAGGGCGAGCGAAGTGTGGCCCGCGCGTACAACCACGTCATCGCGCGGGCGCACCGACTCATCTACGTCGAGGACCAGTACTTCTGGTCATCCGAAGTCGTCGCCTGCTTCGCCCGGGCATTGGCCGTCAATCCCGAGCTGCACTTGATCGTCGTCATCCCCCACCTCCCTGACCATGACGGGCGCATCTCACTGCCGATGAATCTCGTCGGCCGGGAGGACGCTTTGCGGGCCGTAGGTGCCGCCGGTGGTGACCGGGTGGCGGTGTACGGCGTCGAGAACCACGTGGGCCGCCCGGTCTACGTGCATGCCAAGGTTTGCGTCGTCGACGACGTCTGGGCTTCGGTCGGCTCGGACAACATCAACCGACGCTCATGGACGCACGACTCCGAACTGTCCTGCGCTGTGGTCGACAGTGCCACGGACGACCGGGCGCCCCGGGTGATCGACCGGTTCGGTGACGGCGCCCGGCGCTTTGCTCGCGAGCTGCGCCTCGAACTTGCCCGCGAACACCTCGACCGCGACGTCGGCGACGACGCTGATCTCATCGATCCACACAGCGCCTTCCAGGCGTTCCGCTCCAGCGCGGGTCGGTTACAGGCCTGGCACGACGCCGGAGGCCGCGGCGGACGGCCCCCCGGCCGGCTGCGGCCGTACGCCCTGCCCCCGATGTCACGCACCACCCGGACCTGGGTCACGCCGCTCTACCGTGCCTTCGCCGACCCCGACGGCCGTCCACCGCGGCTACGCCGATCACGCGCATTCTGACGCGCGCGACCTGGCGTCTGGTGATGTGTCGCGCGTCAAGAGCCTCGGCGAGTGCCGGCACGGCGAGCGGGAGACGGCGCTCGTGCGAGCGGTGATCGAGGCTGCGTGGTGAGTCGGCGGTATTCGATGGCAGCCCGCGTTTTCCGGAGCCGCCTGTCGGGTTCGAACCGACGACCTATCGCTTACAAGTTGCGGCCGTGGCGTTCCGGGCGGATCGGGTGGTGGCTGAGCACCCCGGAATCCGGGGTTTCTCATGCCGACGACCCTGCCACGTGAAGCGGCCGTGCGCTACTACTGGCCCCCACGGTGGCCCCCATTCGAAGATCCACCGCGGGCCGTGAGCTTGAGCGCCAGCCGTCATGCACGTCCTGCCACCCCGACCAGTCGCCCTCCTCAACAAGACCGTCTCCTGCCAGCGCGACCCACCCAAACCCAGACGACCTCCACCAGTCGTCCCGACTCCGCCGACACTCACTTCACCGCCACGCGTCTTGCACTCGTGAGTGCTTCCCCGACGCCAGTGCCGTCAGAGCATGGGCGATATTTTCGAAGCAGGCCGCATCCGATGACGGTGTCGATCAGGCGGATGAGCCTTGGCAGGGGCTTCGAATACTTGATGTCATCCGTCGCGCGCGGCGACGGATCCGCGCCAAGCGCGCAAGCGTTGACCCGGTACTACCTGGAGTCCGGCACGCCGCCCGGCCGGTTTCTCGGCACCGGGCTTGCCGGTCTGGCAGACGGCGCCGGTGTCGCGTCGGGCACGGAAGTGTCCGAGGAGGCACTGTGGTGGCTGCTCGGGATGATGTCCGACCCCGTGACCGGGCAGCCGCTCGGGCGCCGCCCGCAACGACTTCTCGCACCGCTGGGACAACGCATCGCAGACCGAATTGCAGCCCTACCCCCGTCGCTGTCAGCGCAGGACCGCTCCGCCGCCGAAGCGGTGATCACCATCGACGAGCAGCAGCGACAGGAACGGCTGGGGCGTGCGGTAGCGGGCTTCGACCTGACCTTCAGCGTCCCCAAATCGGTATCGGTGTTGTGGGCGCTTACCGACGCCGACACCCAAGCCCTAATTCATCGCGCGCACCGCGACGCGATCGACATCGCGCTGAGCTGGGCCGAGAAAAACATCGCGTTCACCCGCACCGGCGCCGGCGGGCGAGTGCAAGCGCCGGTGCGCGGACTCATCGCTACCGCCTTCGATCACTGGGACTCCCGCGCTGGCGACCCGCACTTGCACACCCATGTCGTTGTCGCTAACCGCGTCCAGACCGAAGACGGAACATGGCGATCACTCGATGGAGCAACACTGTTCCGCTACACCGTCGCGCTGTCCGAACTGCACGAAGGAGTGCTGCAGGACCTGCTCACCAACCGCCTCGGCGTCGCCTGGACAACGCATCCACGGCAGCACTCGCTCACCCCACGCTGGGACATCGACGGCATCCCGACGGCACTCCTCGATGAGTTCTCCACCCGGTCCCGTGCAATCGACACGGCCAAGGACGAGCTAGTCGCTGCGTTTGTCGCACAGCACGCCCGGCACCCGACCAACGTCGAAGTGCTGCGCCTGCGGCAACAGGCCACGTTGCAGACCCGCCCGCACAAGACCCGCCACAGCCTGGCCGAGCAGATGGCCGACTGGCGGTCAAGGGCATCCAGTCATGCTGATGTCCGCTCGATTCGCCTCGCCGATTATCAGAATCGGCGACTGCTTCCCGCGCTGTCGAGCGACACCATCGAGGCCGGGATGTTCGACGCGCTCGCCGCAGCTGCGCTCGAAACGGTCGCCTCGAAGCGTGCGGTGTTCGGCGAGGCCAACGTGCTCGCCGAGGTCCACCGCCAGCTGCACGGTGCCCACTTCGCCACTGCGTTCGACCGGCTGAGCGTCGTCGGACAGATCACGCATCGCGCCCTCAGCGACGCGCTTCCCCTCGACAATCCTCTCGGCAACCCGGTCGGCATGGTGCCGCAACACCGTGGTGCCGCGCGCTACACGACCGCCACGATCCTCGACGCCGAAACGCGCCTGCTCGATGCGGGCCGCGACCTCGACGCGCCGGTTGTCGACGACTTCGCACTGTCAGATCTTTCGACCACGAAACCGCGGTTGAGCCACGCTCAGCGCGAAGCGATCACCTCGATCGCTACGTCTGGCCGCGCCGTCGATCTGCTCGTCGGCCCCGCCGGCGCTGGCAAGACCACCACCCTCGCCGCACTGAAGACCGCATGGGAACGCGAGCACGGGCCGGGCAGCGTCATCGGACTCGCTCCCTCTGCCGTGGCCGCACAAGTGCTCGCCGACGAGCTCGGCATCGCGTGTGAGAACACCGCGAAATGGCTCGTCGAACAAGACCGCAACCGCGAGCGAGACGACAGGATCGCGGCACTCGAACGCGAGATCGCCGCCACGTGCTCGAGTCCGAGTACCGCACTCGCACGCGATCTCAGAGCGAAGTGCAATGCCATCGAGGCCGAACAACAACGGTGGAGCATCCAGCCCGGCCAGCTGGTGATCATCGACGAAGCCAGTCTCGCCGGCACGCTGGTGATCGATGCGATCGCCACCGACGCCCGCGACATGTACGCCAAGGTTCTGCTGGTCGGTGACTGGGCCCAACTCGGCGCCGTTGACGCGGGCGGTGCCTTCCACATGCTCGCCACCGACCGACGCGACACGCCAACGCTCTCCGACGTCCATCGCTTCGCCGAAGACTGGGAAGCCGCCGCCTCGCTCCAACTCCGCAGCGGCAACACCGACTCGATCAACGCCTACGTCGACCACGGCCGCGTCCACAGCGGCGACCGCGACCAGCTGCTCCACGACCTCGTCGACGCGTGGCACACCGACACCCAGCACGGACTGGACAGCATCATCATCGCGACTGACGACGCGATCCGTCCGCGAACTCAACGGCATTGCACAAGCGCACCGCCGAGACGCCGGGGCGGTCGAGCCCGGTAACACCGAGCTGTCGGACGGACACACCGCCGGCGTCGGCGATTCCGTCGTCACGCGCCGCAACGACCGCCGACTGCGGATCGCCGATCAGTGGGTCAAGAACGGCAACACCTGGACCGTGACGGCAACGCACACCGACGGGTCAATCACCGTCAGCGATCACCGGGACTGCACCATCCAGCTTCCCGCCGACTACACCCGCAACCACGTCGAACTCGGCTACGCCGCCACCGTTCATCGAGCCCAAGGCCGCACCGTCGACACCGCCCACGCGTTGATCGACGACACTGCAACCCGCGAAGGCCTCTACGTCGCTGCCACCCGAGCGCGCGCCGGCAACCACCTGTATCTCACTACCGAAGCGACAAGCGACGTCGACGACCTCGCCCCCGACGAGGTAAGGGCTGACGAGACTGACCGACTAGCACGCATCCTCGACCGCGCCGCGGAAACCGCCGCCGCCCACGCGTACCTGCGTCTTCAAGCCGAGCAGTTCAAAGCCAGGAGCGTTGCTACCGTCCCAACCATCGAGACGGTTGCCGGCGCTCACCGATGGACCGACCCGGGCCGTACCTCGCCGGGACATCACTATCTGACGGCACGCCCGAACTCCCGTATCCTATTACAAAGTGTCTATACTTTTGTATATGGACCTATCCGATCCGACACGAGCGGTGACTGGCCAACTCGATGGGACAGTGCTAGCCGTTTTGGCTACCGCCGGCACGCCGCTCACCGTCGGACAAATCGCCGAGAGAGCCGCACGCGGCTCTGAGATCGGCATTCGGAAGAGCTTGTCGCGATTGATCGCACAGGGGATCGTCCGTGCGACGCTGATGGGCCGCAACCAGGTCCACGAGCTGAACCGCGACCACGTGGCGGCGGACATAGCGGTCGAGCTTGCCGGGCTTCGCACGAAGCTGTGGCGACTGTTCCGTGACGAGTTCCGCGGATGGCGGGTTCGGCCGCTGTACGCAGCAGTGTTCGGGTCGGCCGCTCGCGGCGATGGGGACGAAGACAGCGACATTGACCTGCTGTTGGTGCATCCACTGTTCCCTGGTGAGCCGAAGCCGCGCGGCAAGGGATGGGCCGCGGCTCGCGACATGCTTGGCGATTACGTCGCTGAGAGCGCCCGGGACGACCCGGAGCCACAGTGGCAACGCCAGCTCGACATCCTTCGGCCGAAGGTCGAGTCGTGGACCGGAAATCCACTCCAAATTGTGGATCTCTCCTTCGTGCAGTGGCGACGCCCCGACGATGCGAGCGAGCTGCTACTCAAAGAAGTTCTCCGCGACGGTGTCGAGCTCGTAACGACGACAACCGCGTCGGTGTGGGCGGGTACGAAGGCGTCGCATGCCTAGAGCCCAGCGGACGACGCCCGCCTCGAGCGCCGAGGCACGGGTCCGAGTGCGGGCGGCGGAAGCATATGTCGAGGTCGCCGAACTCGTTTTGATCGACGCTCACCGAACCGCGATGCCTGGCGTCGCCGCCTCCCTCGCAGTTCTGGCCGGCATCGCCGCATCAGATGCCATCTGCGCCGCCCGACTCAGCAAGATCCATCGCGGCGACGACCATCGTGCCGCGTCATCTTTGCTAGCCCAAGCCACCCCAGACGGGCGAAAGCTCTCGGCTGTGTTCCTTCGCCTAATCGATCTCAAAGACCAGGCGCACTACGGCGTTGTCGCGATTCCAGCCGCAAGATCACGAACGACGGTGAAGTGGGCCCGTCAACTCACGGAGCGAGCCCGTGAGGAAGTGGATCGCTAACCGTCGCCTCGCGAGCGTGCAGATCGCCGAGTATGGCGTTGACCGTAACGATTGGCCGACGTCGCAAGCGCCGTGTTATGCGCGGCTTCGGCCCCGGACAATCGGCATGACGGGCAGTGCTCAACGTGCGCCGTCAGGAAACCTAGATCAACGACTGGGCGACGGCGACGAGCTTCGTAGTTCGCTCCTCTGCGAAGGTTGACCAGTCATCACTGAAGAGCGAGGCCGGGCAAAGTGCCCTATCGAGGATTAGGGTCGTCTTAGCGGCAGGCATCTTCGCCTTGTACTTGCTCGGGGCGTCACCACCAAGTTTCTTGTTGTCCGCAGCGGAGATGATCGCAAAGTTCACCAAAGAGTTAATTCACGGTTCGTCAGGCTCTCACGGAGAAATGCCCGAGGCATCAAGTGATGGAACTCGTTCCGGTTGTAGCTCTGTAGCACCGTCGACAGAGTCACCGGGTTGCCGGACACAAAGCTCAGCGGGTTCTGTTGGGCCAGCATGAGCACGAATGTGCGCGTGTTGACCGACCCGACGTTGAAAGTCTGATCGAAGAAGTCGGCGTCGACCGACGCGGCAAAGCCGGCCAGGTTGCTCTCCCGGGTCCCGTCGCGGAGGGCCGCCGCCTCCTCGATGTCCCTGTTCAAGTTGCGGATGACGCCGGCGCTGTATCTACGGGCGAAGCATGCGCGCCAGAACCACCGTTCTAGAAGTTCGCGCTGAGAGTCGGTCACAGAGGCGGTCGGCCTGGCGAAGAACACGCACAACGGAACGAGCGCCGCCGCGTATGGCAGGTTTCCAAGCGACTCGATCTTGAAGTTCTTGCGGAGGAAGTCGATGGCTCCGCGGATTCCGTGTGAAATATCGTCGAACCGGTCTCGGACCTCGCTGCCTTTCAGGTTAATGAAGGCGGTGGGCGATGCATCACCTCCTACGACAGCGGAGCAGCAGCGCAGGAGCAGGTTGCTGTCTTCGCCCACAGCGCCAACCCATGCGGTTCCAGCTCAGCGGCGAGTTCGGTGAACCGTTCCTGGAGGTCGAAGTCCTCGCTCCACGTCCATGCAGTGAGCAGCTGGAAGACATCGAGGTCAACGCCCATACGGTTGACCCGCTCAAACACGATGGCGACCTTGCCGCGGTCGTCCGTCGCGATCTCCTGCGTGGGGATGGCGGCCTCCTTGAAGATCGACTGAACGGCATCGATCTGCAAGGCCTGACCCTCGCCCAATCCCTCGGTCGCCTGCCGGTATCCAGCTACGTCGAAGAGCGTCTTGATCGGAAGTGTCGGCCTGGCTCGACATCGTCCGTCGACAACGCGAGGAACTGACTCTCTTGGAGGTCTGCGTCAGCGTCCATGTCGAAGTAGATCTGCGTCCAGGAGTCATCACCGGTCGGCTCGAGTTCAGACTGAAACACGCCGAATATCGAAGTGATGCGTTGCTGCCCATCCAGGACGTAATCGACCGGGTAGTCCGGGTCGCCGTCGGGGAGCTCGAAGGGCCCAAGTGCGCGCTCGGCGTTCAACTTCTCCTTCGTGCGCCACAGGATGACGGCGCCGAACGGGTAGCCCTTGTAGATCGAGTCCATCAGGAACGCGACGCGTTCCGCGTCCCGACGAAACCGCGCTGGAACGCTGGGATCCTGATTGCACCCGAGGTGACTTGCTCAATCAGCCTGCGTATCGATAGCCCTGTCGCCACTGTTCCTCCCCTGGTCGGCCTGCCCCACCATCCTCCCAGGAAGCAGCGTGCAGGACGGTGCTCGGGTCGGACGGCTTCTTTGGCGTTATCGACTGCACAGCCAGGTCTTGGGCGACCAACACGTCCCAGCCATTCTGGTTCGGTGCTACGGCCGAGTACCGGGCTGGATAGGCCCCAGCAAGGGCTAGTGAGTCAACCTTGTCGCGGGCATCGCGCAGGCTTACAATCCGACGTACCGGCCATTTAGCGAGCCGTGCGTCTACTTATCTCATCTCAAGGTTTGCCGCCACGCGACTTGAGACTTTAATAAGGAGCTTTCAAATGCCAAAGTAGCAATCTAGGCTCCACGAGTCAAACATTGAGTTTGACATAGCGGGAAAGCACCTTGATGGGCACCATTCTGCCCAAAATTAGGCCGCCGCCTTTGAAATCACGCCTCGGACGCCGTCCGGGGCGATTCGCTTTCTGGGGGCCAGATTCCCTCGTCGTCTTATCTCTCAACCGATGACTACCACATCGAAATGAAGGTGCGTGCTGGCACGTACCTGTACCCAGTTATGCCCTACGTCAGCGAAACACAGTGCAATGAGAGGAGCGGGCGATGCAATCGAGCGATCAGTCGCCCGACAAGCAAGACGCCGATGCCGGTGATGAGTGTCAGCGCGACGACCCAGCAGAGCCGAACGAGGCGGGATCGAACGACCGTCTCCGGATGAGGGTTCGCGCTGGCTCCGCAAGCTGGCTGCCAACTCCGCTCTCCTCGGTGCTGTTTGGAAAGGTCTGCCAACGCCGATCAAGGTGCTCGGTATGGGTTTAGCTGTCGGAGCCGCCACCCGCTGGGGCGTGCCGCACAGCTGGATCCACACGATTGAGGGTCCTTAGCAAATGAACACACGAGACAGCCGTGGGCGGCAGGATTGCCCGCCGCCCACGACCTCGTGCGACGGTCAGCCCTTTTCGGTGACCGTGGTGTTCGGATGACGCGCCGCTGTCGCACCCGTCACGAAGTGACCCGTGATCGCACTGCGGTGGTGCGTCCCCTTGCTGTGGTTGGCACCGCTCTCGACGACGCTCGTCCGCGGATGACGTGCCGCGGCCGCTCGAGAGACGTACCGACCCGTGACAGCTGAGCGGGCGTGCCCGCCTCGGCCCTTTGCCATTTGAACCCTCCAAGGGTTCTCGTGCAGTGGCTCGTCGAGTAAGGTCAACAGTTGCTGAGACGTGCTGGCCTTCGATTCGCTACTGCGGATTGCGGGCCACACTTCTGTCTGGCCCCATCCGGTTCCCTGGTTGGACCCGGACGACTCGGTATATGCACGCTTTCGGCTTTACCCCCCAGATCTTGTTCGTCGACTCTGGGCGGCGCGCCGAGCCGCCTCGGATCGAGCGACGATCTTCATGGCGTCCGCGCGCGAGACCGACCGCCTGGCGGCCCGCGCGCTGGCGGTCCCGAACGAGCTTCGGTTGACCTTCGTGACGATGCTGCTTCTACTCATGCGAGTTTCCTTGCTTCAAGTCGATCCCTCTCGTTAGCGATCATTCGGTGGACTGCGTGTGGGGTAACGCCGAGCACGTCTGCGATCTCAGACTGCTTCCAACCTTCGAACCTCTTCCGCATTGCGAAGCGCACGCGCGGATCCTTGATCGACGCGAAAGCACGCTCGGCAGTGACGGCAGCGATCGCCTGCCGGTCCGTGTGGTCGTGGTTCAGACCGAGTTCCGTTAGGAAGTTGTCGTCGTCTGTGACATGGTCGGCGAAGCGTCGCTCTTTCTTCCACCAAGTGCGGTAGACGCCTCCGAAGCGAATCAAGCACTGGCCGATGAAGTATGTCCGGAGGGTGGCGCCCCGCTTGTGATCCCACTTCTTCTTCATCAAGATGTCGTCCCGGAAGTGCACCAGCGCGAGCGCGACCGTCTCGTTGGCCAGCTCCTCGATCTCGTCGACCTCGAAAGGCCGTTCGAGCGTCGGCGGCATCCCCTTTACGTTTTGTTCCTTGCAGCGCGCATAGATGAGACCACGGCGCATCCAGCCGCTCATCACGGCGAGCCCGTACCGGGCCAGCTCGGTTGAGAAGTAGTCCCAGTCGGCACCCTTGAAGCCTGCGAGTGCCAGGTCATTGACGAGTTCGTAGTCGGCTGCAAGGCGGTCCAGACGGTCGGCCAGCTCTCGGTCGATGCCGTCGAGCCACTCGAGCGGGACGGAGTCTTCGGCATCGTCCTCCCGTTGTACCCGCATGCTGGAGGAGCCGGCGCGCGCCGGCCTGCGCGGTGGCTCGGAAGCCATAACGTGCCCTCCATCGGGAAGTGCGACCGACTTCGTCGGTGGCTCTTCCCTTATATGAGGGGTAGCCCGATTTCCCCCAAACAAATTTCAAGGTCTTTTCGGACGCCGCTGTCCCGCCACCGATTGTCTCGCAGAGCGGGTGACAGACACCCGGCTCACGACCGTCGGCATGTCGACGGCACAACGGTACGCAGGTGTGGCAATTGGCCAGCGCAGGACCTGACGCCGAGCGCGTGACCTCGGCCGAACTCGCACCGGGATCAGCAGCGTCGGGTGGTTTGGCTTCCAGCCCCACGAGCACAGCGGCCAGGTTGAGCATCTGACCCATGACGCAGTCCACCCTGGTGGTAGCGACCGTCAACATTTGGCCTACGCGTCGATCACGCGCGATGTGAACGGAGTAGCCACGGCGGCGACGGGGGGTGTGACCGGAAGGGGTGGCTGGTTCGACACCGTGAGCACGGCATTTCCCGGCGCAATCGGTGTCTTTCACGTCAGCTACCTCGGGTCTACGACCAGGACGGTACCGAGGCCCGTGACTCGAGAATCCATCGCAGGAGCGGTGACGGCGCAGCCGGCGCTCACAGTGCGTAAGTGAGCATCACCGACGTTCCGGTGGCGTACTCCCGGTTGACGCGCAATCCGCAGACTGCCGCAACCATGTCTGCCAACGCATATCGATTCATCTGAGCGCAAGAGCGGGAGCCACTCGGTCGCGCATATCGAGGCCTCTTTGGTGTCAAGTGCTGCGTGATGATCGTTTCGGCGTCGGCGGCTGACGTGTCGGGCTGGCGGTCGTAGGCTTCGTGGTGACCCGGGAGTGGCTTGTCCGAAGAGCTGGTTGTTCGGGGTGTGAGCCGGCCGCGCTGGAGACAGAGTCGTTCCCCGATTGCCCTCCCGGGTCCTCCTCGTTCGAGCGCTGGGCGTCGGCGATGAGGTGGGTGTAGATGTTGTCGCTGATCTTGCGTTTGAGCGCGCGCAGCGCGGACTTGTGTTTCATGCCTTGGGCGATCTTGCGGTCGTAGTAGATCCGCCCGGTGGTGTCGCGGTATCGGATCTGGGACAGCGCCGCCATGTGGATGGCGTGGTTCATCTGCCGGTTCCCACGACGGGACAACCGCTGGACGTTGTTGTTGCCCGAGGACACGTCGATGGGTGCGGTGCCGTTGTAGGCGGCGAACCGGTCGCGGGTGGGGAAGCGGCGCACGTCGCCGACGTGACCGAGCACGGTCGCGGCGACGATGGGGCCGACGCCGTAGATGTCGGTGATGCTGGTCTTGGATGCGGCGACGATGCGGGTGATCCGGTTCTTCGTCGACCGGCGTTGCTCGGCAACGGTGCGCAATTCCTCGAGTAGCTCGTAGGCCAGCTCGAGACGAGCCGTGTCAGTGGCGCCGTGCGGAGTGATGTCGGCCAGAGCCTGATCTGCTTGTCCGGCAGTGATTTCCTTGCCGAACCCGCCGGGCACCAGTTCACAAAGCACCGCGTGCAGCCGGCACGCGATCCGATTGTGCGCGCGGCTCAGATCGCGGTATCGGCGAGCCCAGATCTTGATCACCGCGGCCTGATCCTCGACGGTGACTGTTCGGACATCGGGCGAGCGCAGGGCCGCGATCGCCACCGAACGGGCGTCGTTCGGATCGTTCTTGTTCGCCTGGCCGGTGTTGAGCAGACGCACCCGCGCAGCGAGCTTGGGCTGCACGTCCAAGACGCGTTCACCGGCGGCGAGCAGCTGTTGAGCAAGCAGATGACCCAGACCGCCAGCACCCTCGATCGCCCAACTGCGATCGGG
The DNA here is from genome assembly GCA_963708645.1 of uncultured Actinomycetota bacterium. Classification (GTDB taxonomy): domain Bacteria; phylum Actinomycetota; class Actinomycetes; order Mycobacteriales; family Jatrophihabitantaceae; genus RYN-133. Next base: position 322,785 of record CAVPTA010000008.1, read on the forward strand.
CCAGCGAGCAGCCCACTGCAGCAACCCGTCGACCTGACCGACCGCCGCCCGCACTCGGAGCTGGCCAAGCTTCGTCTCACTCGCATCCAGCGCGAGCGCCGTGTGTGATCCCTTGTGCGGATCGATACCGATCATCACCCCAGACACTCCGAACCTCCTCCTACGACCGGATGTGAAGGTCGCGGCGGGCATGTCTGATTTCAGATCGACTGTTCGCGCCTCTTTCGAGCCACACCGCGACGAAATGCGACAGGCCGGCACCTCGATAAATAGCCAGACCAAGTAGTCGGCAGACGGTTAACGAGCCAGCCTGTCGCACCCCTCGGACGCTACGACCGAAGCCGTCGGTCCGTCATCAAGTCTCAATCAGACGGTTAACAGTGCGGGCACGGCCACGGTGCCGACCTGAGCGATCCGGGCCAGGTCGTTGCGAAGCAGGTCCACGATCATCACGTTCTCGGCACGGTCCTTCGCCGACGAACGAAGTGCGGCGGCAGCGGCCTCGTCTTCGTCGGGCCACCGGCCACGCCGCGCCGTGCCCTTCATCGGACGAGTGGTGATCGTCGAGTCGGTGATGTCGAAGAAGAGCTCTGGGGAGCACGATGAAATGTCGAACTCCTCGGTGCGGATGAACGCGTTGTACCGGCCGCGTTGTGCCAGCGCCATTTGCGTGTACAACGCGAATGGGTCATCGGTGCCGTCCGTGGCCAACGGAGCCGTCAGGTTCACCTGGTAGTAGTCGCCCGCGGCGATGCCTGCACGGATAACGTCGACAACGCGTTGGTGCCACTGGCGCGATCGCTCCAGCTGCCATGGAGGCGTCTGATCGGATGGGTTCGCGTCGACGTCGAACCTCAGCGGAGCAACTGGCCGTCGATCGGCGAACACGCCGAACCAGGCCAGCGGGAGATGTTCGAGGAAGTGACCCACAGGCCAACCGGCGACCCGTAGCCCGCCTCCGAGTCCGGCCGATGCCTCGTACGACACGAACCCGGCGACGTGGTGACCCTGGCGCGCGGCCGCTTCGACGCGCCGCAGTGTCTCGGGCACATCGGCGGCTCGCGAGCACGTCAACATCTCAATCGGATCGGTGAGAGTGAACGCGACGCCGTCGACAAGATCGTCGAAACGCGCCGACACGACTTCGCCAGCCGTGCCGCCGCCCCCGTCAGTGCTCACCGCCGAAGGAGAAATGCGCGGCAGCACACGCCTAGAGCCAACGGTTGCCTCCGACGCTGATGAAGATCACCACCAGGTGCGGCGACGGCATGATCGCAGGGTTGAAGGAAGCCTGCTGGTCAAGGGCCGCGGCGGCGAAGCTGTTGCGGATGAGCCGGGTCCGAGCCGACACGACCGTCGTCCTGCCGGAGGTGCGTATCCGACCGACTCCGGGCTGCTGGCGGGTTGCACACTAACTTATGCAGAATATAGTCTGCAAGTATCCGACGGACCCGCGCCTATGGACTGGCCTTTCCGGGTGATCCCGGACATAACCGATCGCCACAAGCATCTCTTCTCACGCATGCAGGGCAGGATCACGCTCAGGGAGCGGCGGGCAGGCCGTCCCGTCCGCGCCAGCATGCTGGCTCTGTGAGACGGCGGACATCGGCCACCTGGCGGATGTCCGCGAGATGTCAGGCGGGCACGGTCACCGAGATGGAAATCAACGTCATCCTCGAGCGCACGGATCCCCCAGCGGGCCGGCTACGGGCGATCGGCACCATGCCGCTGGACTCGGAGGGTCCCAGCGACGAGGTTCGATTCGTCGGATGGCTGGGTCTACTGCGGGCATTGTCGGAGGTGATGGGAGCGCGAGACGCACCGGCTTCCCCCGAGCCCTGATCGGCCAGGCCGGGTGTCGGATGCCAGCTACGATATCGATCATGGGAGGGCCAAGGCAGCTCCTGCGGCTCGTCGGACGAGACGACGAGTCATTGATCCTGGACGACACGCTTGACCGGATCAGCTCTGGTCGATCGGCCGTCGTGCTGATCGAGGGTGAGGCCGGCATCGGCAAGACCCGGTTGCTGCAGGACGCTCTCGCGACCGCGTGTGGCCGTGGGATCCCGGTGCTCGCTGGCAGCGGGAGAGAGCTGGAGCGCACCCGCCCATTCGGGGTTATCGCGGAAGCTCTTGGTTGCCGGCGGTCGTCTCCGACCGGCGCCGCGCCGCGATCGCCGAATTGCTGACGACCCACGGCGACGACGACCAGGCTCCGATCACGGTGACCAGCGACGCCGGATTACAGTTCCGCGCTGTTGATGCATGCATCGATCTGCTCGAGGAGCTGGCGCTGTCCGGACCGTTGGTCCTGGCGATGGACGATTTACAGTGGGCCGACCCGTCCAGCTTGTTGACGCTGGGCGCCGCCGGGCGTCGGCTCGCCGGTCTTCCCGTGGCTCTTGTCGGGTGTTTCCGGCCGACCCCGCGGATCGCGGAGCTGGACCAACTCGTCGCGGCGCTGCACGCCGCAGGGGGCCGACAGTTCACCCTCGGCCCGTTGTCGGATCCGGCCGTGCAGCAGCTCGCCGCAGAAATAATCGCGGCTGAACCGGGCGGCGTTGGAGCTGTCCGAAACATTGATGCCCGCGATCCAGGCCCGCGTGGTCATCGACGACGAGTCCAGCCTGCGGTTTCGTCATGATCTGATCCGAGACGCGATCTACGAGGATTTACCGCTTAGCGTGCGCCGCGGGCTGCACCGCGAAGTTGGCCAACGCCTGGCCCGCTCCGGCGCCTCTGCTCTCCAGGTCGCCGAACATCTAGCCCGCAGCGCTAACGACGATGACGCCGAGGCCATCGATTGGCTCACCCGCGCCGCCGGGGACGCCGCGCCCATGTCGTCCGGCGTCGCGGCAGGCCTGCTCGAGCGCGCTACCTCGCTGATGACGCCCACGAACCCGGACCGCGACCGGCTACTTCTCGCCTGCGCCGGTCACCTGTTCACGGCCGGCCGGGTCGCCGACGCGCTCGCGCTCGGCCGTGAGCTGCTCACCCGGCGCCATGACCCGGACGTCGACAGCCGGGCTCGGATTGGCCATGCCTATGCTCTGCTGGCAAACGGACAAGCCGCTGAGGCGCTCGCGGAGCTGGAGTGGGCCAGCAATTCGGCCTCATCGTCGGGCGCTGAGCGAGGCGCTGCCCTGGCGTGGGCGGAGTTCGCCCGCCTGTCATTGGCGGATCTCGATGGCGCCGCCGCCCGAGCGGAGCAGGCCAGGGCGGCGCTAACAGGAAGCGATCAACATGATGCGCTCAGCGTCGCGATGGTCACGCTTGCCGCGGTGTCTGAATGCAGAGGGCATGTGTCCGACGCGCTTCGCATCATTGACGACGGGATCCGCCACGCCGATTACAGCACTGACAGGCAGGGCCACCGCTATCCGATCCACATCACGCGCGGGCACATCCTGGTCGGGTTAGATCGCCTCGATGACGCCAGGTCCGCGCTACAGACGGGTGAGCAGATCAGCGAGGAGTTCGGGGTTCGCTGGCCCCTGGCGAGCTACTCGGCATTCCACGCGTTGACCGCATTCATCGCCGGCCGCTGGGATGACGCCATCGCCGAGTCCGAAGCGGGTCTCGGGCAGGCGCAGGAGACCGGCGAGACGTACTCCTCGGTGCAGGCCCACTCCCTCATGTGTCTGATCTGCCTGCATCGCAACGATCTCGCCCGCGCCGCGTCGGAAGCCGACATCGCCGTCGGCATCCTCGACAACGGCGGCGGCCGTTTCCGAGCAGTGTGTGCGTGTGGGCGCAGTGGGCCTACGCCCTCGTCCTCGAGGCCCGAAACGAGATCAACGACGCGTTCACCCTGCTGGCCGGATGCTGGGATCGCTGCGCGGAGGCAGGACTCGTTCTCGAGTACCGGATGCTCGGGCCGGCCCTGGTCCGGCTAGCCCTTCGCCGCGGCGACCCCAAGCGAGCCCGGCAGGTCGCAGCCTCGATAGCCGAGCTCGCCCAAGACAACCCCACGATCAGCTCGATGGCCGGTGCAGCACTGCGTTGCCAGGGCCTAGCAACCGACGACGCCGAGGTCCTGCTCATGGCGGTCGACGCGTACGCGTCGGGATCCCGCCGGTTGAGCTCGCACTCACATGTGAGGACGCCGGAACCGCGTTCGCGAGGGCGACGAAACGCACCGCGCCCGGCCGCTGCTTTACCGCGCGATCGATATTTACGAAAGCCTGGAGGCGGCACGCGAGCGCGGCCCGGCCGAAGCCGTCGCCCGTGTGGCAGGGATCCGCCGTGGCCGGCGCGGCCCGCGCGGCCGGCCACAGAGCGGCTGGAACAGCCTCACTCACACCGAGCGCACCATCGTCGCACTGGTTGCCGAGGGCCTGTCCAACCCGCAGATCGGAGACCGGCTATACATTTCCCGGCGAACCGTGCAGGCGCACCTCTCGCACATCTTCCTCAAGCTGGACATCGCCTCACGCGCTCAGCTCGCCGCCGAATCGATCCGGCAGGGCGGCTCGGCGCAGCTCGACCCCAGCGGATAGTGGCACGCTGGAGCTCGACCCCAGCGGATAGTGGCACGCTGGAGCTGTGACCGACACCCCGTCCGCCGCCTCCTCGGGTAGTTGGCAATTGGGCGACGTAGCCGTGAATCGCATCGGCTTCGGCGCGATGCGCGTGACCGGATCCGGAGCGTTCCACCGTGGCTTGCCGAGTGATCGCCACCAGTCCATCTGCCTACTTCGAACCGCGGTCGCCATGGGTGTGAACCACATCGACACTGCGGCCTTCTACTTCTCTAGGCTCCGCTGCGCCAACGAGCTGATCAACACCGCGCTAAACCCGTACCCGGATGACCTGGTCATCGCCACCAAAGTCGGACCTGCTCGTGACGCGTCCGGAGTGTGGCTCCCTCCGGCACGGCCGGATCAACTCCGCGGTCAGGTCGAAGAGAATCTGCGTCAACTGGGCCGCGACCGCCTCGATGTGGTCAACCTCCGGCTGTCGGGCAGCGGACCGGTCGCGGACAGTTTCGAGGCCCTTGCCGATCTGGTCGGGGCCGGGCTGATCGGCAACTTGGGCTTGTCGAACGCCACCGCCGATCAGCTGGCGGAAGCCCAGGCTGTTGCCCCGGTGGTGTGTGTACAAAACGCATTCGGACTTGGGTATCGCAGCAAGCAGGACGCGCTCATCACCTCCTGTGCTGAGCAGCACATCGCGTTTGTTCCCTTCTTCACCATCGCTCGGGCAGGTCGCGAGGCCGGCGTCATCGATGACGACCACGACGTCGTAGTCGCTATCGCTAACGCACGCGGCGTCACCCCGGCACAGGTGCGGCTCGCCTGGACACTGCACCGCGGACCCAATGTATTGGCCATCCCAGGCACGAGCAGCCCGATGCACCTGGTCGAGAACATCGCTGCCGGGTCGCTCGCACTCTCGGCCGGCGAGATGGTGCGTCTGGACGCGATCCATTCGGGCAGTTGAGCCCAGCGCGTTACGCCGCGGTCGGCGATCCGAACCAGGTGCTGAGTGGTTCTGTAAAATCACGATCAGCACCCTCTCCTACCCAGGCCACGTACCCGTCGGGCCGAATCAAGACGCCAGCAGGTGCATCGACCGTGCCCAGCGCTGGGAGTTCCCACCGCCCGTCATATTCAGCGTCGATCAACCGAACCCGATGCCCCCATGCAGTGATGTCGAGGTCGCCAGGCGCACCGAGGTTGAGGAGCAGCGGCCGGGCATCGTGTAGCAGGCTGAGCACTCGCAGCGAGCCGCTGGCTGTGACCAGGTCGAGATCGGGCATCCGTCGTCCGAGCAGTGGGTGCCCGTTACCGAGATCGTAATGAATGTCCAGGCCGGACATCATCGCGGCGAACCGCTTACGCGGCTCGTCCATGCTCAACAGCACGGACATGACTTCCTGTAAGGCCTCGACCCGTTCGTCGGTACGGCCGAGCGCGGTCTGCGCCATCGTGTTGCGCAGCACGCGGGCGGCGATGGGGTGCCGCTCTGCGTGATAGGTGTCCAGCAGGCTGTCCGGTGATGTCTCGTTGACCACCTGGGCCAGCTTCCACCCCAGGTTCACGGCATCTTGTACGCCGGTGTTGAGCCCCTGCCCGCCGGCCGGTGCATGCACGTGGGCCGCGTCGCCGGCCAACAGCACCCGCCGGTCTCGGTACGCCGCCGCCTGGCGGGTCACATCAGTGAACCGTGAAATCCAGCGGGCGGTGTGCAGACCATAGTCCGTCCCGTACACGGCGGTTAGCGCTTGGCTCAGATCACGGAGCGTCGGCTCGCCGCTGTGGTCCATGTGCTGTTCCCGCACAACGGCCCGGACCAGGTCGCCGTTGTCGAGCCGATTGAGCGAGTGGACGCCCTTGCCCTCGTGGCGGATGCCGAAGACAGGTTCGTCGCGCATCTCTACCTCGGCAACCAGGGAACTGGTCGACGGGTCCCACCCCGCGAAGTCGATGCCGGCGGTCTTGCGAACCAGGCTTCGGCCTCCATCGCACCCGACGAGGTAGTTGGCCCGCAGCGAGCGGCCGTTGGACAGCGCCACGTCGACCCCGGTTTCGTCCTGCCCGAAGCCGGTCACTTCACATCCGCGATAGGTCCGTACCCCAAGCTCATCGACCCAGCGGGCCACGATCTCCTCGAACCGGTTTTGCCACAGCGCGAGGCCATAGTTGTGCCGGGTGGGAAAGTCGCTGATGTCCAACGGAATCGTTGAGAAGCTGGTGACTTGCGCCACGGTTCCCTGCGAGATAAAGCGTTCAGCGATGCCACGCTGATCGAGAATCTCGATGGTGCGCGCGTGCAGACCGCCTGCACGCGATCCGGGAAGTTCGTGGCCTGCGCGACGCTCGACGACGGCGACGTCGACCGCCGCCAGCGCCAACTCAGCCGCCAACATCAACCCCGTCGGGCCTCCGCCGGCGATCACCACTGCATGCTTGGTCATATCTGCACCCTCTCGCAGGTCTCATTTCGGTGTTGTTCTGGTTAGACGTCGGCTGTCACGTGTGCGATTCGATTACGCGGGCGTTCAGCGCGACCCATATGACGCCGTCGGTGCCGGCGCCGGGGTCGGGTCGTCGGCGGAGCGGAGCTAAGCCTGCCCGGCGACACAACGGTCACGATCGACCGTGGACCATCGACCTGCTCGCCGCGCGACTCTGGAGGTGTGAACCGAACGTGCTTTCATGGCATCTGTCGTTGCGCGGTTGCTTGCTCAACAGTGAAGGACAAATCCTGAGCAGACATCCGCCACCCGGCCTATTTGTCCGCCGACGTCAGCCATTGACTGTCGTCATCACCGGCGCGCCAACGTGGTCGGTTCCCTAAAATGGATCTTGCCGATCTGTGCCGCGCCGACCACGTCTATTCAGTCCAGTTGCCGGATGCCGCGGTGCCCTGCGTCGTAGTCGCCCTTCCATCGCGGAAGTAGGCCGGCGCGCAACCCGACCCGTGGCCTGACATCTCATCCCGGCCTATTCGTGTGGAAGTCCGACCTGCGGGCCCGGGGGTGACGCCTGCCAGGTGAAGTCGAAGCGGCGAGCGAACTCGACGTAGCCGGCTCTCATGAACGCGGCTCGCATTGGGGTGTTGGCTACATCCGTGTCGGCGCGGATCTGCGGAGCGCCGGAGTGGGCGAGCAGCTGAGTCGCGTGCGCCAGCAACGCGTCGCTGTACCGTTTACCCCGGTGGGCAGCCGCGACGCCGAGTTCGGCGATCACCGGACGGTCGCCGTTGACCAAGGCCGGAACGACATAGCCGACCAGAGTGCCGGCCCGATCGATTCCGACGGTGAACCAGTCGGGGTTACCGTCACATTTTTGCGCGGACCGTAGCCGCAGTTCCGCCTCGTTGCAACGTCCCAATCGTTCGCGTCCGGCGATCATGCCGTGATCCAGGGACCGGTCGCCGACGGCTGCGAAGACCTCGATCAGGTCGGCCTCGTGGATGGTCGCAGCGGCTCGCACGGTGAGTTCACGCGGCGGCGGCGGCGGCGGGGAGTTCGGCGTCCACTGGACACGAACGCGCTCCACTTCGAGGGAATATTCGGCCAGTCCGAGCGCCGCGGCCAGCGCTGGCCTGGCTTCGACGAGGTCACCGATCTGACCGTTGACCTGCACGCTGCACAGGGCGGAGCGTGCGCCGATCGTGACGCGACTCCATGTCAAGAGCTCGGCCATCGCCGAGGCGTCTCGATCACCGAGCACATCGACCATTTCCGGCTCATGACCGCTGCCGGCCGACCACCACAGTGCAGCGGCCAACAGTGTATCGCCGTCATCGGCCCGCCAAAGCCATTGCGCGCGCGTGGTTCCCTCGCGAAGACCGTGATCGATCATCGAACGCCAACGTTCGGGCTCGGTGCCTAACGCAGCTAGCTGGGCCACCTGGCCAGAGCGTGCCGAATCCAGGGCGGACAACGTCACCGGCAATGTTGTTCGACCGACTCTCGTCGAGTTCCTGATGAAAGCAGAGCGAAATTCCTGAGTCCTGCTCCGTGCTGTCGATTGACGCACTCGAAGGATCTCCGGTTCGTCCGGCGAGCGACGAACAGCTGCGGCGTCAACCTTAGCGAGTACCCGTTCGACGAGGCGGGTTGTTCATCAGTTCGTTCCCGGTTCGATACCGATGCACGATGCTTTCGACAACTTGTCGATGATCGCGGAAAGGCCTACCCGATAAGCCATTCGAGCTTGCCAGCACCGGCTCGATCCGAGACCACACCCGATGGCTGAGTTCAGCTGAACGCGTCTCCCGATCACACTGCCGCGCCCACCGTCACCCGATAGGGAGACACGCCCTAGGCGTGCTCGAGGCGACAGCATGCGTCGGATTCCCGATCTGGGTTCCTTGGTTGAGGGACCACCGTTCCTCGACTGCCCTCTCACGCCGGCTGCGGTCGCCAGCCGCGCTCGCGCATCATTTGTCTAGCCAGGTCGTCCGGTTGGGTGAAGAGCCGACTGTCAACGGCGATGCCGCGCGGGGTCAGGATTCACGTGCCGTCGACAGTGGTGATCCTGTGCGACACCTGGGCAGTTCCCGGCGGTCGGCCAGGACACGTCTAGGTGTCGCGGCGATCTATCTGGCTCATATTCGGTTGCTGTCGGTGAAGGACCACGCTTTCATGAACTGCTCAACGACCCACACCCTCCCGTGCTCCCACTCGATGTCACCGCAGCCGAGTTTCGCGGCGCATGACCGCGGTCCCGGCTCGAGCAGGCGCCAACCCGCAATCGGAGCGAACGCTGGACAAGCCTGAGCGCGACCGCCGGCATCGACCAGGTCGTGTCCGACGGGCGAGATTATCCGACCACGGCTGCGGGCCAGACACCTACGGCCGAAACCTGCGCGATCGCAATCCAAGAGAGAAGAAGATCGATGCCAGCTGTCCCGCCAGTCCCACGGTGGTCCATCCGATACCCGATCAGCCGCGGGTCGTGTTGTTGCAACCCTTGATCACGTCGCCCCTCGTCGAGGTTGGCGAGTTCACCTACTATGACGATCCGGACGACGCGACCGCCTTCCTGACGCGCAACGTGCTCTACCACTACGGGCAGGGGAAGCTGATCATCGGAAAGTTCTGCGCTCTTGGCGACGGTGTGCGCTTCCTTATGGGCGGTGCAAATCATCGAATGGACGGCCCGTCGACATTCCCCTTCCCGATCATGGGTGCATCGTCTGGTCCGATGCCTTCGACCTGCTTGCCGACCTACCCAGCCGGGGGGACACCGTGGTCGGCAACGACGTTTGGATCGGAATCCAGCCATGGTCATGCCCGGAGTCCATATCGGCGACGGGGCGATCGTCGCCTCGGGGTCTGTTGTCGTCGAGAACGTTCCCGAGTACGGCATCGTCGGGGGCAACCCTGCCCGCGTTATAGGCCGCCGCTACAGCGACGACCAGATCGCGCGCCTACTCGAGCTTGCATGGTGGAACTGGCCCCTCGAACACATCACCGAACACGTCCGGACGATCATGTCGGGAAGCGTTGATGACTTGGAATCCTGTGCCCCGTGTGTCAGTGCACGCGGAGATATCCCCTAGGCGGCGAGCTGATCTCCCATCTTCAGGATGCCGCTTCGACAGGCATCACATTCAGGGACGCGACCCGTCACGTTTCAGGCGTGGGCCGAGCCCGCGCACGATCAGGTGGCAGCGATGTCACCGCGCAACAAGACGGTTGGCGTCGAAATCCTGAGTAGCCTCGGGACCTCGCAAAACGTGCTCACTCAAGACCGTCGCCACGCAAGGCCGTCGCCACGGAGGTGTCGCCGAGTTGCAGACCTGCGTGAGTCGCGGACGACCATTCCTCGACACGTTACTGCCGGAACACATCAGCGCCACCGCCCACCGTTGCGAGCGGATCGGTGTTCCGGTGCGCTGGCTCCACCCGACGCTCGCGAGCGTTCGCCGGCTCACACCGTAGACCAGCACCTCCGCCAAGCAGCCCTGACCTGAGGATCGCCCGACACGAGAAGATGATCGTCGTGGCGATGATCGAAAATTGGTTCGGTTCAGTGGCTTCGAACGGCGACCATCCGGATCAAGCACCGTGCGAGCCCCCGCCCGTTCATCGATCCGCGGATGGCCACGTGAGGTGCGGCGAACCAGGATGGTCGACGTATCGATTGTCCAGCCTCTCACCAGAATTCTCGGCGCAGGGCCGGCGGGATCAGCGCAAGCTCGACACTTGCCCGGTCGAGCGGGATCGATGGCCAGGCCAGCCGGGCAGCTTGCGCTTCACATCGGCCCGTGCGGGAGGGCATACGCGACGTCGGGGCGAGCGTTCCGTTCAGCCAGTTCTGCTGCCCGATGCCAGTCGTACTCCACCGCATGAAAGACAGCCTGCCACCCCCCGGGCAGTTCGCTGAATAACGGCGTATCTCGCGTGAGGGGTGCCCACCTCCATTACGTGCGGGTTGCGGCTTATTGTCGGCATATGCTGGCCAACCCACGCTGCCTGGGTTCACGACAAGGGTGCCGGACGGCAGTCGCATCTCGCGCTGTAGGTGGGTGTGACCGCACAGCAACAATGACCAGCCGGACACATCTCCAAGGCGCTCCAGCACCTCATCGTGCGTAGCCGCTCGGGCGCCTGTCTGCTCAACGGTTTCGAGCAAGTAGGTCAGGTCGTCGCTTGGCGAACCGTGGAACGCGAGGACGCCCACCGCAAGTTCTAACGTGAGCGGAAGGGATGCCAGCCAGGCCAGGTGTTCCGGGCTCATCACTGCGCGTGCGAGCCTGTCCGAAGCACTCGCATCTGCTCTGGTGAGGTCGTAAGTAACTGCCGCTCGTGGTTACCGCGGACCGTGGGCAATCGCAGTGCAACTCACCCGGTCGGCGGTTTCACGCGGCTGCAGCCCGCCGGATAGCAAGTCCCCCAAGTCGACCGTCACGTCGACCGACCTGGTGGCAATGTCGGCAAGCACGGCCTCGAGGGCGAGCAGGTTGCCGTGAGTGTCTGATATTGCCGCGATTCGCACCGAAGCATCATCACCCATCCCCATGGACACGCACGAACG
>CAVPTA010000009.1:0-99193 GCA_963708645.1 uncultured Actinomycetota bacterium
GGCTGCTGTCAGGTCGCACCTCGTGGCGTTGCCGACCGCAGCGCCGCAGCTACCTGCGCGAGTAGCTCACCTTGCGCGGTCGGTTTACATCTGGCACCTTGATGTAAAGCAACCACGCGGAGGTGCCCAGATGACGGCAACGCTGTCCGGACGAGCGACCCGAACCACCGAACGGCCGGACTGGCGCGACGGCAAGCGATACCTGTGGCTGATCGGCGCGGTTGTCCCGAGCTTCCTGTTCGCCGGCTGGGGGCTGGTCAATGCGACCGGCCTCGGACTGTTCTGGTGGATCGGCCCGATCTTCATCTACGTCCTGATCCCGTTGCTGGACGTCGTCATCGGCGCCGACCCGACCAACCCGCCCGAGGACGTCATCGCCTGGCTCGAACAGGACCGCTACTACCGCTGGGTGACCTACGCCTTCCTGCCGATGCAGTACGTCGCGCTGGTGACGGGCTGCTGGCTGATCGCCTTCCACGGTGGGCTCGGAGTGGTCGACAAGCTCGGCATCGCGTTCACGCTCGGGACGCTCAACGGCATCGCGATCAACACCGCGCACGAACTCGGCCACAAGAAGGAACACGCCGAGCGGTGGCTGGCCAAGATCGCACTCGCGCCGACTGCGTACGGGCACTTCTTCATCGAGCACAACCGCGGTCACCACGTCCGCGTCGCGACTCCCGAGGACCCCGCGTCGTCGCGGTTCGGCGAATCGTTCTGGGCGTTCCTGCCGCGCACCGTGTGGGGTTCGCTGCGCAACGGCTGGAGCCTGGAGCGCAAGCGGCTGCGCCGCATGGACAAGCACACCTTCACGCTGCGCAACGACATCCTCAACGCGTGGGCGATGACCGTCGTGTTGTGGGCGGCACTGATCATCGCCTTCGGCGTGGGTATCGCGCCGTACCTGCTCATCCAGGCGGTGTTCGGGTTCTGCCTGCTCGAGGCGGTCAACTACCTCGAGCACTACGGCCTGCTGCGTCGCCGGCTCGACAACGGCCGGTGGGAGCGGGTGACGCCGCGGCACAGCTGGAACAACAACAACGTCACGACGAACCTGTTCCTGTATCACCTGCAGCGGCACAGCGATCACCACGCGAATCCGACGCGCCGCTACCAAGCGCTGCGACACTTCGAGGAGTCACCGCAGCTGCCGAGCGGCTACGCGACGATGATCGTGCTCGCGTACTTCCCACCGCTGTGGCGACGGGTGATGGACCCGCGCGTGCTCGCGCACTACGGCGGCGATGTCACGATGGCAAACGTGAAGGGTCAATGAGCGCATACCGGTGCGAGGTCTGTGGGTACGTCTACGACGAAACGACGGGCGAGCCACGCGAAGGCTTCCCGCCGGGTACTTCGTGGACGGACGTGCCGGACGATTGGACCTGCCCCGACTGCGGCGTGCGCGAGAAGCTCGACTTCATTGAGGTTGCCACTTGACGGTTCGAGACTCCATCGTCGACGCGGTCGACACGCTCGTCCGTGAGCGCGGTTGGTCGGCGACCACGATGGCCGACGTCGCCCGCGCGGCCGGCGTCAGCCGCCAGACGGTCTACAACGAATTCGGCACGCGCCAGGAGCTCGTCCAGGCCTATGTGCTGCGCGAGATCGAGAACCTCGTCAGCGCGGTCGAGGCGCATGTGCGCGCACATCACGACGACGCGCGCGCTGCGTTGTCCGGCGCCTTCGGGCTGTTCCTCAAGCTCGCCTCGGACGAGCCGTTGGTGCGCATCATCGTCGCCGATGCCGAGGGCGGCGAGCTGATCCGGCTGTTGACCACGACCGGCCTCGCGGTCGCGACCGATCGGGTCGGCAACCTCGTCCAGGAGGTGTGGCCGCAGGTGGGTCGCGACGACGCCCGGCTCGTTGCCGCCACACTGGCCCGATTGGCGATCAGCCACGCCCTCGTCCCGCTCGAGTCGGCCGAGGACTCCGCCGTCGCCGTCACCCGCCTGGTCGGGCCGTTCGTCGACGAGATTCTGGGGCGCGGATAGACGCGACGGCGTGTCGGGGCATAACCCATCGCGAGTCACCTCGTTGTTACTTGCAGGTAACCCCACTGTCTAGGAGCGCCATGCGCCGCACCGTCGCCGCCGCCGTAGCCACCGCCCTGACCGCTACCGCGGCCGCCGCACTTGTCGGCGCGGGCCCTACGTCGGCCGCCACCCCGAAGTACACCGTGCGCACGCTGCACTTCCTGGTGCACACCGGCCCCAAGGGCGCGACGCCGTGCGACATCGTCGGTGACCTGTACACGCCGCGCAGCGCCAGCCCGACGCATCGCGTGCCGGCAATCCTGACGACGAACGGCTTCGGCGGCTCGAAGGACGACCAGGCGGGCCTCGGCAAGGCGTTCGCCAGCCGCGGCTACGAGGTGCTGTCGTACTCGGGCCTCGGCTTCGGTGGCAGCGGCTGCAAGATCACCTTGGACGATCCCGCCTATGACGGGCGTGCGGGCAGCCAGCTGGTCTCGTTCCTCGGCGGCAAGCCGGGCATCGCGTTCACGGACGCGAACCACACCACGAAGGTCGCTGCGCTGAACGTCGTCATCCACGACAGGCGCGACCACCTCGGCCACGCCCAACGCTATGACCCGCGGGTGGGGATGATCGGCGGCTCGTACGGCGGCGAGATCCAGTTCGCAGTCGCCGGCGACGACCCGCGCCTGGACACGATCGTCCCGCTCATCACGTGGAACGACCTCACCTACTCACTCGACCCGAACAACACCGACCAGGTGCGCGGCGTGACCACCTCCAACCCCGGCGCGATCAAGCTGACCTGGGGACTGCTGTTCTCGGCCGACGGTGCCGCCGACGGGCTCTCCGGAGGTCAGCAGGATCCGCCGCGGCTGCTCGGGTGCCCCAACTTCGCGACGTTCGTGTGCCCTGCGCTCGCGACCGGTGGCTCCACCGGCTACTTCCAGCCCGACGCGCTCAAGGCACTGCGCCATGCATCGGTGGCCGACTACATGAAGAAGGTCCGGATCCCCACGCTGCTGATCCAGGGTGAGAACGACACGCTGTTCAACCTTAACGAGGCCGTGGCCAACTACCGGGCGCTGCGCGCGCAGCACACGCCGGTCAAGATGATCTGGCAGTCGTGGGGCCACTCGCAGTCGACACCGGCGCCGGGTGAACTCAGCCTGGCCAACCCGAACCCGCGCACGCAGTACGAGACCCAGCGCGTCGCCGCGTGGTTCGACCACTACCTCAAGGGTCACACCGCGACGTCGACCGGTCCGCAGTTCAGCTACTTCCGCGACTGGGTGCACTACCAGGGCATCGCGACACCGGCCTACAAGAGCGCATCGCATTTCCCGGTCGGCAATCTGCGCACGTTCTACCTGGGCAACAAGACGCTGTCGACGAGTTCGAAGCACATCGACACGACCGCACAGCAGTTCGTCACCCCGGCAGCCGGCGCACCGACGTCACTGAATCGTGTGGACGTTGTCGGCAGCTACAGCAAGCAGGGGCCGCCCGAGACCGACTCACCGGCGAACTCGGCGACCTGGGACGGCGTGAAGCTCGCTCACGCAATGGTCGTGGTCGGCTCGCCGCGACTGACCCTGAAGGTCGATTCGCCGACGGCCGCCGGGACGCAGTCGCAGGGACCGGCGGGTCAGCTGGTGCTGTTCGTGAAGGTGAAGGACGTTGCTGCCAACGGCTCCGGGCACCTGATCAAGGCGCTCGAGGCCCCGATTCGGGTGGCCAACGTGTCCAAGCCGTTCACGGTGCGGCTGCCCGGCATCGTGCACCGCTTCGCCAAGGGGCACCACCTCGAGCTGATCGTCGCGTCCGGCTCGCCGAACTACCGCGGCGGCATGACGTCCAACCCGGTGTCGATCGCGGGCGGCGCAGGTCAGCGGCTCGTCCTGCCCGTCACGCAGGGGTGAGTGCGGTCTCACTAACGTGGGGCCTATGAGTGGATTTGGTTCGTTCGACGATTTCCTCGCGGTCAGCCGTGTCGACGGTCTCGCCCTGTCCCCGGACGGGTCGCGGCTGGTTGCCGCGGTCAGTGAACTCAACGAGGACGGCGACAAGTTCGTCAGCTCGCTGTGGGAGCTCGATCAGGCCGGGAACGGCGCGCCGCGGCGGCTGACCAGATCGACGAAGGGCGAGAGGTCGCCGGTCTTCGTCCCGGACGGATCGCTGCTGTTCACGTCCGGTCGCGACGCGGACGACGACGAACCACCGGCGCTGTGGCGCCTGCCTGCGATCGGCGAGGCGGCGCGGGTACTCAAGCGCCCGGGCGGCGTCAACGCGCTGAGCGCGGCGCTCTCGTCCGGCACTGTTGTCGTCGCGACGAAGGCGTACGCCGGGCACGTCCGACGCCGAAACGGACCAGACCAGGCGCACGGCGCGCAAGGACAAGAAGATCACCGCTGTGCTGCACACCGAGTCGCCGGTGCGGTTCTGGGATCACGACCTCGGCCCCGATCAGGTGCGGCTGCTCGCGCTGCGTGACCTCGACGCCGATCCGGTCGATCTGACGCCCGACCCCGGCCGCGCGCTCGACGAGGCCGGCTTCGCCGTCACGCCCGACGGCTCGATCGTCGTGGTCAGCTGGAACGTGCCGGACGAGCCGGGGTTTCCGCGAGCACAGCTCATCGCGATCGACACGTCCGACGGCTCACGCCGCACACTGGCCGACGAACCGTACGTGTCGTACTCGTCGCCGTCGGTGTCGCGCGACGGCGCCTCCGTGGTGTGCGTGCGCGGGATCGACTCCGACTACGACAACCCGCCGAAGTACTCGCTGTGGCTGATCGATCTCTCCTCCGGCGAGGGACGCGAGTTGGTCGCTGACCCTGACCTGTGGCCCGGTGCGCCGCAGTTCTCGGCCGACGGCAGTGCGATCTTCTTCACTGCCGACCAGCAGGGACACTGTCCGGTGTTCCGCGTCGACGTCGCATCGGGTGAGATCACCCGGGTCACCGCCGACGGGCACTACGCGAACGTCCGCGTGCACCCCGACGGCGCAACGTTGTATCGCGCTCCGCGACGCCGTCGACAGCCCGCCGCGTCCGGTCCGTCTCGACGCCGACGCGACCGAGGGCGCAGCCGACCGAGCTCGACGCGCCCGGCGCGACCGACGCACCCGGCCGGATCGAGCGGGTCGTCGACCACCGCCGCCGACGGCACGACGATCGAGGGCTGGCTGGCTCTGCCCGACGACGCATCAGCGCAGACGCCCGCGCCGTTCCTGCTGTGGATCCACGGCGGCCCGCTCAACAGTCTGGAACGCGTGGAGCCTGGCGCTGGAACCCGTGGCTGCTGGTCGCCAAGGGCTACGCCGTGCTGCTGCCCGATCCGGCGCTGTCGACCGGCTACGGCGCGCACATGATCGAGCGAGGCTGGGGTCAGTGGGGCGGCAACCCGTACACCGACCTGATGTCGATCACCGACGCCGTCGTCGCGCGTCCCGACATCGACGAGACCAAGACTGCCGCGATGGGCGGTTCGTACGGCGGCTACATGGCCAACTGGGTGGCCGGGCACACCGACCGGTTCCGGTGCATCGTCACGCACGCGAGCCTGTGGGCGCTCGACCAGTTCCAGGCGACCACCGACCATCCCGCGTACTGGGCGCGCGAGTGGGGCCTGCCGACCGATCAGCCCGAGCGTTATGCGGATTGGTCGCCGCACCACTTCCTGAAGGCGATCACGACGCCGATGCTCGTCATCCACGGCGACAAGGACTACCGCGTGCCGGTCGGCGAGGCGCTGCGGCTCTGGTGCGACCTGCAACGCTCAGGCGTCGAATCGTCCTACCTGTACTACCCGGACGAGGGGCACTGGATCCTGAAGCCCGGCAACGCCCGTGTCTGGTACGAGACGGTGTGGGCGTGGCTCGCCCAGCACGTGCATGGCGAGCCCTGGGTCAAGCCCGAGCTGCTCTAGCCGCGACGGCCGTGATCAGAGGTTGAGTCGGAGCACCGGCATGCCATTGGCCAGCGTGATGTCGAGGCGGGTGATCTGCGACGGCGTCAACGACGTGCCGGTCTGGTAGTCGATGTCCTTGTCCGGCGGCAGTTTCCAGTCGCCGAGCATGTGCCTCTTACCCTGCCGGTCGTAGGCGACGAGGTCGTAGCGGAAGTGCCACTTGGTGTTCTCCTCGAGGTAGTGGCAGCGCACGTCGATGACGGTGCCCCACGACTTCGCGGTCAGCGTTGCAGTCGCCTGCACCGGACTCTGCGCAGCGACCGGGACGAAACTGCGCTGCGCGGGAGACGGTGTCGACGACGGCCACAAGGCGATGGTCAGCGCCGCGATGCACGCTGCGGCGACCGCGACGAGCGACCCGATCAGCCGCCGCTGCCGGCGATGGTGGGCGTTGGCCCTGCGCATGAGTGACGGCAGCAGGGTGTCAGGCATCGGTTCGTCCACGAGATCTGCCTCGGTGATGCCGGCGAGCAACGCGGGGACGGTGTCGATCTCGTGCACACGGGCTGTGCACTCGAAGCAGGTTGCGAGGTGCGCCTCGAACGCTGCGGTCTCCTCCGGCGACAGAGCGCCGAGGACGTAGGCCGCGTCGTCGAAGCGGTGTGGATCGGTGGCGCTCACGACCTACCTCCCATCTCGTCTATTGCCAGGCGCAGTGCGCGCAGGGCGTAGTGGGTACGTGACTTGACGGTGCCGGGTGGGATGCCCAGCGCCTGCGCGGCCTCGGCGACCGACGAGCCACGGAAGTAGCACTCGACGACGACCTCGCGATGTTCGGGTGACAGGGTACGTAGCGCCGACACCACGAGGTCGCGGTCGACGGTGTGCTGGGCAATGGCGTCGACTTCACCGACGCGACGCGGTTCAGGTAGTTCGTCGGTGATGACCTCGGGACGGGTACGCGACGAGCGCCACTCGTCGATCACTATCCGTCGGGCAACGGTGTAGAGCCAGCCGCGCGGCGAGCCCTTGCTCTGGTCGAGCACGGACGGTGTGCGCCATGCACGCAGCAGCGTTTCTTGGACGACGTCCTGCGCTTTCGCCCGGTCGCCGCCGGTCAGCCGCACTACGTACGTCCACAGTGCGTGGGCGTGCTCGTCGTGCAGCGTGCGCAGAAGCTGGTCGTCGCTCAGATCCACGAGTGTGGCACTCATAGCTCCGTCCGCGAGATGTGCATGTCACTAACACGTCCGCTGCACGGCAATGGTTCAGCGTGGCCCACGTAACGTCACTGGTCGTGAACCCGCTTTCAGAGACAGCCGTACCAGCAAACATGACTACTTCGGAGATATCTCGGCGCGCGGCCCTCGCAGTCGGTGCGAGCGCGGTCGGCGCCGTTGGTTTGGCAGCCTGCGGTACCAGCAGTGGCGGCTCATCGACACCTGTGCGGGGAGCGAAGTCCGGCTCCCAGGTCGCAAAGGTGTCCGACATCGCAGTCGGCAAGTCGATCTCGGCGAACGCCGACGGCCAGCCGGTCATCGTGTCGCGTCCCACAGCCAACTCGGTGGCCTGCTTCAGCGCCATTTGCACGCACCAGGGCTGCACGGTCGCGGCCCAGGGCGACAAGGCCGTGTGCCCGTGTCACGGGTCCGTGTACAACGCGCTCACCGGCAAGGTGCTCGCGCCGCCGGCGCCGGCGCCGTTGGCGAAGGTCGCTGTCACGGTGAAGAACGGCGAGATCGTCACCGGCTAAACCCCAAAACCCGACAGTGGTCAGTTTCGGCCGCAGTGGTCAGTTGTAGCTGACCACAGTGAGTTGCAACTGACCACTGTCGGTCAGGGCAGGTCGTCGGGATCGATCTCGTCAGCCGGTTCGGTTGCGGCAGGCTCGGCCGTCCCATTGGCTGCGGGAAGCAACTGAGTGAGCGCGGCGCCGCTGATGCGACGGAACTTCCGCTTGCCTCGGGTGCGGTCGAGCACGGCGACCTCGAGCTGCGCTGTCGGCAGCTCACGCGGCTTGCCGTCGCTGCCACCGGCCGATCCGAGCGCGGACACTGCTGCCAGCGAGGCAGTCGTGCAGGGACGCGCCTGCCGTGAAGTTGCGACGCAGCTCGGTCGAGATCGCGTCGGACTGGCCGCCCATCACGAGGTAGTCGGGCTCGTCGACGATCGTGCCGTCGTAGGTCAGTCGGTAGAGCTGGTCGTCGTCGGAGGTGTCGCCGACCTCGGCCACGCAGATCTCGACTTCGTACGGCTTCTGCTGCTCGGTGAAGATCGCGCCGAGGGTCTGCGCATAGGCGTTGGCCAGCGCGCGAGCCGTGACATCGCGACGGTCGTAGGAGTACCCGCGCAGGTCGGCGAGCCGGATGCCGGCCACGCGCAGGTTCTCGTACTCGTTGTACTTGCCGACACCGGCGAATGCGATGCGGTCGTAGATCTCGCTGATCTTGTGCAACGTGTTGGACGTGTTCTCGGCGACGAGCAGGATGCCGTCCGGGTATTTGAGCACGACGACACCGCGTCCGCGCGACACGTTCTTGCGCGCGTACTCGGAACGGTCGCGCATGATCTGCTCGGCCGAGGCGTAGAACGGCATAGACATATCTGGAGCTCCTTCAGCTGCCCGGACGCATTGCGCGGTCGGCCAGGATCTCGCGGACGACAGCGGCCAACTCGTCCTCCGGAACACGTTCGGTGCCGTTCGCACTCGCGATCAGCACGACCGGGTAGATGCCGCGGGTGATGTCGGGACCGCCTGTGGCCGAGTCGTCATCGGCCGCGTCGTACAGCGATTCGACGACGACACGCACGACGCCCGCGCGGTCGAGACCCGGACGCCAGAGCTTCTTCAATGCGCCACGGGCGAACAGCGATCCGCTGCCGACGGAGTGGAAGTAGCGCTCCGGGTAGCGGCCACCGGCCACGTCGAAGCTGTAGATGCGCGCCGAGTCGGCGGGGTCGGTCGCGTCGATGTCGAAGCCGGCGAACAGCGGGACGACTGCGAGCCCCTGGATGGCCTGCGCCAGGTTGCCGCGGATCATCGTCGCGAGCCGGTTGGCCTTGCCGTCGAGCGTGAGCTGGGTGCCTTCGATCTTCTCGTAGTGCTCGAGTTCGACCTGGTAGAGCCGCACGATCTCGATCGCGAGGCCGGCCGTGCCGGCGATGCCGACGAGGCTGTAGTCGTCGGCCGCGAAGACCTTCTCCATGTCGCGCTGCGCGATCAGGTTGCCGGCGGTGGCTCGACGGTCGCCCGCCATGACGACGCCGCCGTCGAAAGTTGCGGCGACGATCGTCGTGCCGTGCGGCAGATTCGCGTCGTTCGGGATGCGCGCGCGGCAGCAGGTCGGGGGCGGCGGCGGCGAGGAACTCCGCGAACGAGGACGAACCCGGTGAGGTCGCGTACCGGAGTATCCCGTGGACGCCGGATCGCTCGTTGCTCAACGTGGCTCCTCGCTGGGTGGGACGGTCACCAGCGACCCTACCCAGCGGTGGTGGACCCGACGGCGGTGGGCTTGATCAAGACGTGGATACGGTCGAAATTCGCGCCCAGATCGCCGTCTTGATCAAGCTGCGGGCGGGTCTACTGGCCGCCTTTTTGGACGAATGCACGGACGAAGTCTTCGGCGTTCGTCTCGAGAACATCGTCGATCTCGTCGAGGATCGCGTCGACGTCCTCGGTCAGCTTCTCGTGCCGCTCGGCAACGTCGGACTGCGCTTCGGCGTCGACCTCGTCGACCTCGTCGTGCTGCTTCTGGGGCCGGCTCTGGCCGCTGTCGTGAGTGGGCATCGTCAGCTCCCCTTTCTCTGGCAACTTCACCCTAACCCGGCGCTGTCGGCAACGCCGGTTAGCGTGCCGGTATGGCTATCACTGCGGCTATCAGCCTCGTCACGCTCGGGGTGCGCGACGTCGCCGCATCGACCGCTTCTACGAGGCGCTCGGCTTCCCGCTGTCGTCCGCCTCGGTGCCCGGCGAGGTGAGTTTCTTCCGCACCGCCGGCGGGTTGCTCGGTCTCTACGGCGCCGACGACCTCGCCGACGACGCCCAGTTGCCGCGATCGGCCTCGGCCGAGCTTCCGTGGCGTGTCGCTGGCGATCAACCTCGCCGATCGCGACGCGGTCGACGCTGCGATCGCCACCGCCGAGGCTGCGGGCGCACGCGTCCTCAAACCGGCGCAGGCGACCGAATGGGGCGGCTACCACGCCTACTTCGCCGATCCCGACGGTCACGCGTGGGAGGTCGCGCACAACCCGTTCTGGCCGCTCGACGATCGCGGCCTGCCCGTCCTGCCTGAGTGACCGTCAGCCCATGTAGAACGCGTGGGTCGCGGTCGCGCCGCCGTCGACGACGAACTCGGCGCCGGTGCAGTACGAGCTGCGGTCACTGGCCAGGAACAGGACGAGTTCGGCGACGTCTTCGGCGTGGCCGAGCCGGCGCAGCGGAATGCGCTTGCGCGGCCACCGGGGTCAGGTCGACCTCGTGGCCGCCGGCGGCGTCCTTGACCATGTCGGTGTCGATCATGCCGGGATGCACCGAGTTCACCCGCACGCCGGACGGGCCCAACTCGATCGCCGCAGCCTTCGTCATGCCGCGGATCGCGAACTTCGTGCCGGTGTAGGCCGTGAGCATCCCCATGCCGGCAAGCCCTTCGACGGAGGAGATGTTCACGATCGAGCCCGACCCGGCGGCGATCATCGGCTTCGACACCGCCCGCATGCCGAGGAACGTCCCGACCTGGTTGATGTTCACGATCCGCATGTAATCCGCGAGCGGCATGTCGGGCAGCGCCGCAAAGCGCAGGATTCCTGCATTGTTGACGAGGACGTCGACCCGTCCGAAGTTCTCGAGCACCTCGCCGACGACGGCGGCCCAGTCATCCTCACTGGTGACGTCGAGGTGGCGGTAGAACGCGCGCTCGCCGAGCGATGCTGCGACCTCCTTGCCCACGTCGTCGAGCACGTCACCGATGAAGACGTGCGCGCCCTCGGCCACGAAGCGACGAGCAGCCGCGGCACCCTGGCCACGGGCGGCACCGGTGATGATCGCGACGCGATCCGGCAACTCAGCCATGACCGACCTCAGGGCGGCACACCCGGCAGGTTGTCGTGCCCTGCCCGTCGCCGTGATAGCCGCGCAGATCTTCGCGAGTCTCGATCAGCGCGCAATCACGCCGGTGCACGGTCGTGCCGGTCGCAGTCGTGACGAGCACGTCGGTATCGCTCAAGGGCACGTTCGCCTGCGCGGCTGCGGGCGGCGCCGTCGGCGCACTTGCAAACGATGGCGTCGGGGCGAACGACGGCGTGACAGCGGGTGCCGGTGCTGCGAACGCCTCGCGCGGGCCCTGTTGCGAGGCAGCGATCGCGGCCGCGGCCGCAGCAGCCGCGGCAGCAGCCATCGACGTTCCGGCCGCCTGCTCACCGCCGCCGAGCCGGCGTCCCTGGCCCAACGCGTCGGCGAGCACCGACATCGCGTCGGCGATCGCGCGGGAGTTCTCGCGCTGTTCGCCCGACATCCGCGCCAGCCACGCACCGAAGTAGAGGAAGCCGCCGAGGAACACGAGCCCGAGCCCGAGCAGGCCGCCGCTGATCAGGTAGGTGTTCTGGTCGTAGATGTAGTGCGAGTGCCCGACGCCGTACCAGCCCAGCACGATCGCGACGATGCCGAGCGGCATCAGCACCGCACCGGCCACGAACAGCGAGAACTGCAACCGGCGTGCGCCCTCCTGCAGCACCGACGGATGCGTCGACGCCGGCGGGCGCAGGGTGGACGGCGGCGGGTTCCGGCGCGCCGGCGCCGTGGTGGTGGCCATCAGCTGGTTCCTTCTCCTCTATCCGTTCGGTTTCCGCAGGTTCGGCACGCCCTTGCGCAGCCCGTAGGCGCACGAGGACGTTCCGCCGAGCAACGAGCCGCCCGCGGTCTGCAGCGCCCAGCCCAGGCCGGCAGCAAGCACGAGTCCGCCGAGGATGAGCAGCCGCGGCATCGTCCCGAGCGCGGGCAGGCTCAACGCCGCCGGCCGTTGGGCTGTCGGCGCGACCGTGCCGCCCGCCACCCGAGGTACCGCCACCGGTCGTGGTGCCGCCCGATCCGGTCGTGGTCGCCGCCGGTCGTCGTGCCGCCGGTCGTGCTCGATCCGGTGCCGGTGACGCCGCCCAGTCCGCCGGTCGAGCCGCCGCCGCCACCAGTTGCCGGCGGCGGTGCCGCGCCGCCCCCGTGATGGGTGACCGGCGGGTCGTGATCGGCGGCACGACGAACGGCGGTGCGGAGGTCGCGCTGTTACGCGTCTCGCCGATCTTGAAGCACGATTGCGGGACGCAGCGCGAACGACAGGCGCGAGCTGCGTCGACAGGTCGGACGGCAGGCTCTTGGCCAGCGTGTTGAGCGGGCTGTCGAGCTTCTTGCGCAGCGTCGCGGTGTCGACGGTGACCGTCATGCCCTGACCGCTGAACGTCCCGCTCGGGCCCTTGGTCGACTGCTTGGCCGGCGAGATCGAGAACGAGATGCCGAGCTGCTTCAGCACCGGACGCCAATTGCGCGGGCACGTCCGGAGCGGGTGCCTTCTTGTCGGTGATCTGAAGCCCGTGCTTGCCGAGCGCGATCGGGTGCCCGGCGATCGACATCGCCGCGATCGTGACGCCGCCGACGTTGCGTCGCGTGTTGACCGTTGCTCACGATGCGGGTGTCGACGGTGACGTCCTTGAGCGTGATCATGCCCGCGAGCAGATCGACTTCTTTCGCCGTGGCCAGGGCCGAGGAAATGACCCGCGAACCGCGCGCGTCGATGTTGGCCGTGCTGGTCATGCCGTGCACGGTTGCGAGCGCGGCGAGCGGCGCGGGCACCGGGACGGGCGACTTCGGCGGCTTGGGCGCCTTCGGCAGACCGGACGGCGCCGTGGTCGGCACCGGCAGCGACGACGGCAGCGGCAACGGATTCGAGCCACCACCGGGAGCCGGCTGGTTGCCGACGAGCTGGCCGAGACCGGACCCTGCACCGTCGAGTGGGTTGGTGCCGGGAGCGTGGATGCCGAGACCGCTGGTCGTCGCCCGCGCCTGATCGGGGTCGGCGTAGGTCTGCATGCCGTTGCCCTTGGTCAGCTGTGCGTGGTTCGACTTCGGCGCCTGCTGCGTCGCCGGGTAGCGCGAGTTCACCTGCACCGGATACGTCGAGCCGGGCTGGTTGGTGATCTGGTCGAAGCCGTCACCGATGACGCTGCCCGGCCACAGGTAGCTCGCGAGCGCGCGGGTCGTGCCCGACTGCGCGGTCGCCTGCGCGTAGCCGATGCTCAACTCGCCCTGCGGGGAGGCCGGCACGGGGATCACCGGCTCGTACAGCTCGATGTGCACCACGGAGGCGTCGACGCCGGCGGTGTAGCCGCCCAGCTTCGACGTTGCACCTGCCGGACCGGGCCACAGCAGCGTCGCGCTCGCGACGACGACGCCGCCGGCGATCCATTTGAGGTTCGTCGGACTGATCATGCGGCTCCTCCGAAGTAGAGCTCACTGAGTTGGTCTTCGATCTCGGCGGGTTCGCCGGTCGCAACGATGCGGCCGCCGTGCATCACGGCGGCGTAGTCGGCCACGCGGAGCGCGGCGCTCGCGAACTGCTCGACGACGAGGATCGACACGCCCTCTTCGGCGATCTCGGTCACCGACTCGTAGAGCCCCTCGACGATCAGTGGCGCGAGCCCCATCGACAGCTCGTCCAGCAGCAGCAGCGCGGGCTTGGTGGCGAGCGCGCGGGCGAGCGAGAGCATCTGCTGCTCGCCGCCGGACAGGCTGCCCGCCAGCTGACGCCGCCGCTCCTTCAGGCGCGGGAACCGCGCGTAGGCCTCGGTGAGGATCTGCTCGACCGGTACACCCGCATAGGACGCGAGCCAGAGGTTCTCCTCGACCGTGAGGTTCGGGAAGACACCGCGGCCCTCGGGCACCATGCACAGCCCGGCGCGGGTGAGCTCGTCGGGCGAGGCGCCGAGCACGTGCATGCCGGCCAGGTGGATGTCGCCCGAGGTCGCCGGCATCAGCCCGCTGATCACCTTGAGCAACGTGGTCTTGCCCGCGCCGTTCGCGCCGAGCAGGGCGACCACGGCCCCGCGCGGCATCGACAGGTCGACACCGCGCAGCACCTCGATGCGTCCGTAGGCGGCGTGCACATCGATCAGTTCGAGGATCGGCGCCTCACGCATCACGGCACCGCCGGGATGACTTGGGTGTCGTCGATCGCCGCGGGCGCCGGGTCATCGCCGAAGCCGAGGTAGGCGGCCTGCACCGCGCGGTCGGAGCGGATCTGTTCGGCGCTGCCCGTCGCGATCACCCGTCCGAATTCGAGGACGTGGATCAGGTTGCACACGCCCATCACGAGATCCATGTCGTGCTCGACCATCAGGATCGCCGTGCCGCGCGAGGCGAGTTCGCGCAGCAGCGCGCCGAAGTTCTCGGTCTCGGCCTCGTCCAGACCGGACGACGGTTCGTCGAGCAGCAGCAGTCGCGGTTCGATCGCGAGCGCCCGCGCGATCTCGAGCAGTCGCGCCACGCCGGTCGGCACGGAGTCGGCGCGCTGGTGCGCGTACTGCGTGATGCCGACGCGTTCGAGCAATCCGTCGACGATCGCGTCCGGGCGCCTGCCGAACCAACCGCGCACGCCGGCCTTGATCTCGCGCGCGACCAGCACGTTCTCGCGCACGGTGAGCGACCCGAACGCCTCGAGGCGCTGGAACGTGCGACCGATGCCGGTGCGCGCGCGGGAGTTGACCGACGAGCGGGTGATGTCATGGTCGCGGAACCGCACTCGTCCCGACGTCGGCGACTGCAAACCGCTGATGACGTTGAACAGCGTCGTCTTGCCGGCACCGTTCGGCCCGATCAGACCGGTGATCGTGCCTTCGGCGACCGAGAAGCTCGCATCATTGACCGCGGTGACGCCGCCGAAGCGGACGGTCACGCCGACGACCTCAAGCAACGCCATGGCCGATCACCTGCTCAGGCTCGGGAATGTCGGTGTAGTCGTTGACGACGTAGCTGGTGGCCGTGTCCTGGTCGCCGGCAACGACGTCGTCGGCAACGGAGCGACGACGCTGCACCGTGAACTGGGCCGGCCAGCGATCGCGCACCCAGCGGCCCGCGGTGAAGCCGAGGTTCGCCAGCCCGTTCGGGTTGCGGCCGAGCGTGACGGCTCCGATCGCGATGATGAGGAACTCGAGGCCGCCGAGCGTCGGGAACTGCGACTGCAGCACGGGCAACAGCATCAGCAGCATGCCGCCGACGAACGCACCGGTCACCGAGGTAACGCCGCTCACGACCGCGAGCAGCAAAAGGAGCAGGCCGTTGAACGCCTGGAAGCTCGCCGCGTCGACGGTGCCGCGCACGCCGGCGAGCAAGGCGCCACCCAGACCGGCGATTCCGGCGGACGCACCGAACAGCCCGACCCGGAACCAGCGCTGGTTGAGCCCGAGCGTGCCGCAGGCTGCCTGGCTGTCGCGCATCGCGATGAGCACGCGTCCGATCGGGCCGCGCCGGACCGCGAGCACGACGACCCCGACGATCACGAACGCCACCGCACACAGCACGTTGTAGGAGGCAGCCGAGCTGAAGCTGTACCCGAACAGCGACATCGGCTTCGCGTTCAGGTTGCCGTTGAACCCGAACATGAAGTTCGTCTGGAACACGAGCTTGTCCATCAGTTGCGCGAACGCGAACGTTGCCAGTGCGAGGTAGAGCCCGGTGAGCCGCAGGACCGGCAACGCGACGAGCGCGCCGACGGCCGCCGCAATCAGCACTGCCGCGACGATCGCCATCGGTGAGGTCGTGTTGAGCTTCGCGACGACAGCCGCGCCGATGCCCATGAACGTCAGTTGCGCCATCGACACATATCCGCCGTAGCCGGTGAGCAGGACCAGCGAGAGCATGACCATCGCGTAGGTCAGCGCGCTGCCCAGGCGCAACTCGTTCGTGTCCGAAAGCACCTGCACTACAAGCAGCACGACCACGATCAGTCCGCCGCCGTACTGCAGCGAACGACGTACCGTCGGGACGGGCGCGGCGAGGATGCCCTTGATCTGCCCGACCCGAAGCCGCACCTGCGGTACGAAGATCAAGACGATGAACAGCATGATCGTCGGCAGCGCCTGCCGGATACCGTCGAGAGTCGACCACGACGGCAGGTAGAACACGTAGGCCTGCGCGAGGCCGAGCGCCATCGCGCCGACGAAGGTCAGCGGGAGGCTCTGCAGCCGTCCGAACATCGCCGCGGCAAACGCGTTGATGACAAGGAACGTGAGCTCGTAGTAGTCGAGTCCGACCGTCGAGACCAGCAGGATTCCTGCTAGTGCGGCCAGCGAAGAGCCGAGCGCCCAACTGAGCGTCGAGACCCGACGTGGGCTGCCGCCGAACAGCGCGAGCAGATCGCGGTTGTCGACGGCCGCGCGCATCGCCGTCCCGGTGCGAGTGCGGTTGAGCAGCACGTACAGGCCGCCCGCAACCGCGACCGAAATCAGGATCGTGATCAGCTGGTGGTAGCTGAGGTTGTACGAGCCGATCGTGATGCCGTCGCCGGGGAACCACTGGTTGATCGAGCGCGATACCGTCGCCGGCCACACCTGCTGCGCGATGCCCACAAGCCCGACGAACAGCCCGACCGTGACGACCAGACTCACGCTCACCGGGGCGTCGCCGAGGTTGCGCGCGAGCACGCGCTCGATCACGAAGCCCATCGCCGGTGCGATCAGCACCAGGATCAGCATCAGCGCGAGGAACCCGTTCATGTGTTCCTGCACCGTCAGCTGCCAGTACAGGAAGGCGCACACCATGCTGATCGCGCCGTGACCCAGGTTGAAGACCCGGGTCGTCGTGTACGTCAGCACCAGCCCGGACGCGGCGATGGCATACGCGGCACCGGTGAACAGCCCGGTGAAGGTGTAGGCGAGGAACGTGATCACGACTAGCCGACCTTGACCGTCGAGCCGCAGGTATAGCCGCTCGGGCCCTCGCGGACCCACTTGCCGCCCTTGTAGACGATGAAGTTGTAGCAGGTTCCGGTGACCTTGCTGCCGACGTGCTGCGGCCCGTACATGCCGTTGCCCGTCCAGTTGTCGACCTTGGACAGCGACTGCAACAACGACTGCCGGGTCAACTTGCCGCCGAGCGAGAGCGCCTCGTCGGTGAACAACCGAGCCGCCGACCACGCGAACATGCCGAAGTAGTCAGGCGCCGCGCCGGGCGAGGTGCGCTGCAGCCACTGTTCGTAGAGCTGCATCTCGGCGCTGCGGCTCGCCTCTTCGAACGGCAACGAGTTGATCCAGATGTGCGTGCCCTCGGCGGCCGAACCCGCGCTCTGCGTGTACGCGGTGTTGTACGCCTCTGGGTCGAGCACCCAGACCGGGTGGAAGTTCTGCTGCGCCATCGCCTTGGCGATCGAGGCGGCCTGCTGGGCCGAGCCGGTGTACTGGACGTACTTCACGCCTGCCGACTGCATTTTTGCGACGTAGCCCGTGTAGTTCGTCTCGGTGACCGGCACCGCGGACGAGTAGACGACGTCGTAGCCGCGCGACTTGAGCATCTTGATTCCGGCCTCGCCGTTCGCCTGGCCTGCGCCCGCACCGATGTAGAGGTATGCAGCCTTGGCCGAGACGCCCGGAAACGCCTTCTTGTAGTAGTCGGCGTAGGTCGTCGGCTGGTAGTTCACGTTGAGCGACTGCGCCGAGTACACGACCGGCGACTGCAGGCGTGCGCTCTCGGTGGTGGCCGCCCGAAGATCGGGGATCCCGCACTGGGTGACTGTCTGCGCGCCGCCGTCGTCGAAGGCGCCCATCGAACCGACGATCGCGAACGCGTCGTTGCACGCGGTCGTCGACGCCTGCTGGTCGCCGGTCGAACTCGTCTGGCTGTCGAGGTATTCGACGGCCAGCTTGCGTCCGCAGATGGTGTAGTAGGAGTTGAAGTAGGCGACGTAGGCCTTGACGCCTTGCTGCGCTCCGGCGAACAGGCCCGACACCGGACCGCTGGTGTCGGCGATGTTGGCCAGCTGGATCGTCGAACTGCTGATGTGATCGCCGTTCTTGAAGCCGGCACAGCTCGCCGCGGACGGCTGCGTGCCTCCGCCGTGGCCGGTGGAACCGCCACCGCCGGTGCTGCCGCCGCCCGTGCTGCCGTGGCCCTTCGCACCGCCACCGCCGGTGCCGCCACCGCCAGTCGTCCCGCCACCGGTAGTGCCGCCGCCACCGGTGCTGCCGCCGCCGGTGACCGTGCCGCCGCCGGTCGTGCCGCCACCGCCCGTACCGCCGCCCGTGACCGAGCCACCACCGGTGCCACCGGTGCCGCCCGTACCGCCGCCGACAACGCCACCGCCACCGGCCACACCGTTTCCTGCAGCACCGACGCCGCCCTGCACGCCGATGAACTGTTTCGGCGGCACCTGCGAACCGCACGCGGTCAGCAGCGTCACAGCGCCTGCGACAGCGAGCCAGCGTCGAGTACGTGAGTGGTTCATCATGCGAGCGAGAGCACCTCCGTGGCGGCAAACGTCCGGCTCGGGTCGCGGTCGGCGAAGTACGAGCCGACGACCGCGTCGAGCGATTCGGGCGACCAGAGCGCAGAACCGGTGTCGGCGGCGGCGAACCGCGCCTCGACCGCCGGTGCGGCGAGCAAGGCGACCATGCCGCCGTGGACGACGAAGACCTGGCCGTTGATCGACGCCGCCGCGGGCGAGGCGAGATAGGCGACGAACGGTGCGACGTGGTCGACCGAGAGCGGGTCGATGCCCGAGCCATCGGGCGCGTCGCCGAACACGCCCGCAGTCATCGCAGTGCGTGCCCGTGGGCAGATCGCATTGGCCGTCACGCCGAGCCGATCGAGGCTGCGGGCTGCGGCCAGGGTCAGCGCGGTGATGCCCGCCTTGGCCGCTGAGTAGTTCGGCTGGCCCTCGGAGCCGGTGAGGCCGGCCTCGGACGAGGTGTTGACGATGCGGCCGTAGCCCGCCTCGCCGGTCGCCTTCGCCTGAGCACGCCAGTAGGCGGCCGCGTTGCGCGAGAGCAGGAAGTGTCCGCGCAAGTGAACGCCGATGACGGTGTCCCACTCGTCGTCGGTCATGTTGAACAACATCCGGTCGCGGGTGACGCCGGCGTTGTTGACGACGACGTGCAGGCCGCCGAAGTGCTCGGTGGCAGCCGCGACGAGTGCGTCGGCGGTGGCGCGCTGCGAAACGTCTCCGGCGACGAACAACGCCTTGGCGCCGCGCGCTTCGATCTCGTCGACGACATCGGTCTGCGCGAGGTCATTGACGACGACCGACGCACCCGCGGAGGCGAGCGCGAGCGCCTCGGCCCGGCCCAGCCCGGCGCCCGCGCCGGTGACGATCGCGACCTTGCCGGCCAGGCTCGTGGTGGACATGGTCAGCTCGCCTGCAGCGCGTTCTTCGGGCAGCGCGAGATCGCCTTCTCGACCCGCTCGACCTCGTCAGCCGGTACCTCGTCGACCTTGATGATCAACATCTCGTCGTCGTCGAGTTCGAACACGTTCGGAGCCAGGCCGCAGCACACTGCGTTGGCCTCACAAAGGTCTGGGTCGACCTTGACCTGCATGGGCGTGCGTTCCTCTCGGCGCTTGCGTGCTCGGAATAACGACGCGGTCGCCACAGCGGTGCGCTGACAGTCGGGCGAGGCGCCCACGTCCGGCTGACTATAGAACGCGTTCTAGTACCTCGCAACGCGACGTGTGACCTCTGAAAGCGGCATAATCCCTGCCTCGTTTCGACGTTCGGGCGCTACGGCGGCTAGGCTGGCTAGAACGCGTTTCAGTTCGGTGAGGAGCCCGAGGATGTTCATCGGCTACACCCCCCAGCAGGAGCAATTGCGTCAAGAGCTGCGCAACTACTTCGCGCAACTCATGACGTCCGAACGCCGCGCGGCGCTGGCCAGCGGCGGCGACTACGGCGACGGGACGGTCTACAAGGACGTCGTGCGCCAGATGGGTGCCGACGGCTGGCTGACGCTGAGCTGGCCGCAGCAGTACGGCGGCCGGGGCGCCTCGATGCTCGACCAGCTGATCTTCACCGACGAGGCAGCGACAGCGGGCGCGCCCGTCCCGTTCCTGACGATCAATACCGTCGGCCCGACGATCATGCGGTACGGCACGGACGAGCAGAAGGCGACGCTGTTGCCGAAGATCGCGTCAGGCGAGTTGCACTTCTCGATCGGCTACAGCGAACCCGGCGCCGGCACCGACCTCGCCTCGCTGCGCACCCGGGCCGAGCGTGACGGCGACGAGTGGGTCATCAACGGCCAGAAGATGTGGACGAGCCTGATCCAGTACGCCGACTACGTGTGGCTGGCCTGCCGCACCGATCCGGAAGCTCCCCGGCACAAGGGACTGTCGATGCTCGTCGTGCCCACGACGGCCGACGGCTTCTCGTGGACTCCCGTCCACACCATGTCCGGACCGACGACGAGCGCGACGTACTACTCGGACGTGCGCGTACCGGCGAGCGCTGTTGTCGGCGAGATCAACGGCGGATGGTCGCTGATCACGAACCAGCTCAACCACGAACGCGTCGCCCTGACCTCGGCGGCTCCGGTCCTCGGTGCGCTGCGCGAGGTGCACGAGTGGGCGCAGCAGACCAAGCTCCCCGACGGGCGCCGTGTCATCGATCAGGAGTGGGTGCAGGTGCACCTCGCCCGCGTGCACGCGCGCACCCAGTTCCTGCGGCTGATGAACTGGCGCATCGCATCCGGTGAGGGCGTGAACCCCGCAGACGCGTCGGCCACCAAGGTGTTCGGCACCGAATTCGCGACCGAGGCCTACCGGCTGCTGACCGAGGTGCTGGGCGCCAACGGGTACGTGCGCGCGGGATCGCCCGCGGCGGTCTTGCACGGGCGCGTCGAGCGGATGGCTCGCTCGTCGCTGATCCTGACCTTCGGCGGCGGCACCAATGAGATCCAGCGCGACATCATCGCGGCGGCCGGGCTCCGGCTGCCCCTCGGGAAGCGGTAGAGACGATGGACTTCACGATCCCGTCCGACGAGCAGGACCTCGCCGCGCTCGTGCGCACGATCGCCGGTCGACCATCTGACCCAGCAGCGGCTGCGCGCGCTGGACGATGCTGACGTGCGGCTCGACCGCGACCTGTGGTCCGCCCTCGCGCGAGCGGACGTGCTCGGCGCAGGGCTGGGCGTGCTCGGCGACACTGCCGTGCTCGTCGAGCTCGGCAGGCTCGTGGCGCCCGTCCCTTATCTCGCAACGATCGCGGCCGCCGCCCGCGCACTGACCGCGGCCGGACGCGACGAGCTGGCCACCTCGGCGACCGACGGCTCGTCGCTGGTGACGGTGGCCCTCGACGAGGAACTCGGCGACGCTCCGGACGCGCCGTCGACGCGCGCCGAGCGATCGGGCGACGGCTGGGTGCTCTCGGGGGCCAAAACCGCAGTGCCGTTCGGCACGGTCGCCGACCTGTTCCTCGTCCCCGCTGCCACGTCCGACGGATCGCGGATCTTTCTCGTCCGCCCGTCCGACGAGGGGGTGGCGATCGAGGCGCAACGCATCGTCGACGGCGACACCGAGGCCACGCTCGAGTTCACCTCGGTGCGACTCGACGATGAGCGCGTCCTCGGCGATCGCGATTCGGTCCCCGCGCTGCTCGCGCGCTACACCGTCGGCCTGTGCGCCCATCAGCTCGGGGTGCTCGAGCGCGCGCTCGAACTCACCGCCGCCTACGCCCGCGAGCGCGAGCAGTTCGGCAAGCCGATCGGCAGCTTCCAGGCCGTCGGGCAACGCCTGGCCGACGCCTACATCGACGTCGAGGCGGTGCGCCTGACCACGTGGGAGGCCGCGTGGCGGCTCTCCGAAGGGCTGCCCGCGACCGCCGAGCTCGCGACAGCCAAGTTCTGGGCCGCCGACGCCGGGCATCGCGTCGCCCACACTGCCGTCCACGTGCACGGTGGCACCGGCATCGATATGGACGGAGCCGTGCACCGGTATTTCGTTGCGGCCAAGCGCAACGAGTTCGCTCTGGGCGGCGCGACCACGCATCTGCGCCACCTCGGTGCCGAGCTGGCCGCCGCGCCCGCCTAGCCACGCGCGGTGAGTACCCGCGAGTAGCGGGTATGAGCCCGTATGCCGCGTTTGTTGATCGGACCTGTCCTGCGCCATGTCGGCGCGACCGACGCCACCGTGTTCGTCGAGACCGATGAGTCGTGCGAGGTCGAAATTCTCGGCGCTCGTGAGCGGACGTGGCTTGCGGGCGGGCACCACTACGCACTGGTCACGATCGGGGATCTCGCGCCGGCGACCTCGCATCCGTACGAGGTACAGCTCGACGGCGAGCGGGTGTGGCCGCCGCTCGACTCGTCGCGTCCGCCCTCGCGCATCCGCACGCAGGGCGACGACAGACCGGTCCGGCTCGCGTTCGGGTCGTGTCGCTACAGCCGCGCCGCCACCAAGCTCGACGACCGTCACTTCGATGCCGACTCGCTGGCGGCGTATGCGCGTGAGCTCGCCGACCCAGAACGAGTCGACCTGGCCCGACGGCGTCATCATGCTCGGCGATCAGGTCTATGCCGACGAAACGACCGCGGCGACGCAACGCCGCATCCGGGCGAAGCGCCGAGATCACCGACGACGGGCCGGGCACCGAGGTCGCCGACTTCGAGGAGTACACCTGGCTCTACCTCGAGTCGTGGACCGATCCCGACGTGCGCTGGCTGATGTCGACGGTCGGCAGTTCGATGATCTTCGACGACCACGACGTGCGCGATGACTGGAACACCTCGCACGAGTGGCGCGAAGAGATGCAGCAGACATCGTGGTGGCAGGAGCGCATCGTCGGCGGCCTGTCGACGTACTGGATCTACCAGCACCTCGGCAACCTGGGCCCGGACGAACTGCACGACAACGACCTCTACCAGCAGGTGCGCGCACAGGGCAGCGATGTCGCTCCCCTACTGCGCGAGTTCGCCGCGCACGCCGATGCCGAGGCCGACGGCGCGAAGGGCACGCGCTGGTCGTACCGGCGTGACTTCGGCCGGGTGCGGCTGCTGATGATCGACTCGCGGTGCGGAAGGATCCTCGCCGACCGGCAGCGCAGCATGATCAGCCGCGACGAGTTCGCCTGGATCGAGAAGCAGACCGACGGCGACTACGACCACCTGTTGATCGGCACATCACTTCCCTGGCTGCTCGGCCGCGCGCTGCACGACGTCGAGGCCTGGGACGAAGTGCTGTGCGACGGCAAGCGCCGGCAAGCGGATGGCACGGTTCGGTCGAGTGGCTGCGCCGCGCTGCCGACCTCGAGCACTGGGCGTCGTTCCGCAAGTCGTTCGAGGCGCTCGGCGAACTCATCGCGAACGTCGGTCGCCGTCCCGACGCGCCGGCGACGATCTGCGTGCTGTCCGGCGACGTGCACCACGCCTACGCCGCCGAGGCGCACTTCCCCGAGCCGACGCGCGTCGCGGGTCTACCAGCTGACCTGCTCGCCGCTGCACAACTACGTCCCGTTCTTCATGAAGATCGCGTTCCGCATCTTCTGGAGCCGCTTCGTCGAGCGCACGCTGCATCTGCTGCTCGGCGTCGTGGCCAGGGTGCCGAAGCCGTCGTTCACGTGGACGGCGTCTCGACGGCCCGTTCTTCGGCAACGAGATGGCCGAATTCATCGCGACCGGCCGGCGCGCGGAAACCCGCCTGCGCAGGTCGGCCCCGACCAAAGACGACGCGCAACTCAAGGACGTCGCCCGCCTGGATCTCGCGTCCTGACCAACCGCTCGAGCGACCTGAGCGCATTGGATGCTCAGAGGTCTTGAGTGTCCGGGTGATCAATGGAAACGTCGGTGCGGGGTGCGGCCCGTCAGATCGGGCTGCCTAGCGAGGGGGTTCGATGAAACGTCACCTTCATCAAGTGCGCGCGAGCGTAGTCGCGGGGGTCGCAGCCGCGACCTTGGTCTTCCCGGCGCTGGCTGCAGCAGCACCGGCGCATCAAACTCGTTCGGGCGCCACCTCCGGTCACGCGCGGAGTTTCGCTGTGCTCGGTGCGGTCGCCTCGTCCGCACCGGTCACGGTTGCCGTCGCCATGCCCCTGCGTCATCTCGCCGAGCTGAACCGGCTTGTCGCCGCGCAGGCCCGGCCGGGGTCGGCGAGTTATCGCGAGTGGCTCAGCCCGCAGACGTTCCGCGCACGTTATGGCGTCACCAACGCCGAGGTTCGGCGGCTGGCTAGCGCGCTCCGCGCGCGAAACCTGGCCGTGGCGCCGGCAGGCGCGCAGGCGGTCTGGTCACCGGCAGCGCGCCGACATCGGCGCGCGTTCCGCACGACGTTCCAGAACATCCGCTCGGGCGGCCGCGCCCGTATCGCGAGTACATCGGTCATGACCGCACCGCACGCTCTTGCCGCGGTCGGCGGCACGCCGATCGACATCCAGCGCGCGATTCGGATGACCAGTGCCGCGCGCCCGGCAAACCGCTACGGCGCGTACGGGCCGTACTGGTTCGACGACCTCAAGCAGGCTTACCGGTACCCCGCCTACGGCTCGCCGGCCAGCAACAAAGCCACCGGCGCCGGCCAGACCATCGGCATCGTGATGGCGACCCAGCCGGACCCGAAGGACACCGCGGCCTACTTCTCGCACGAACACCTCGCCCCTCCGACGGTCTCGGTCCGCGCCGTCGATGGCGGTGCGCCGTTCGACGCGAACAGCAGTGCCTCGTTCGAGGTGAGCCTCGACGTGCAGCAGTCGGGCGGGATGGCGCCCAAGGCGCACATCGTGGTCTACAGCCTTCCCGACCTCAGCGACTCGTCGATATTCGCGGGCTACGTGGCGCTCGACGAGGACAACAGCGTCGACATCGCAAGCTCGTCGTTCGGTGAGTGCGAGAAGTTCTACACCGCGCCGTTCAACAACGGTCACAGCCAGCTGCAGATCCTGAAGGCCTACCACAACCTGTTCCTGCAGGGCGTGTCACAGGGCATCACCTTCATCGCCTCGTCCGGCGACTTCGGCGCGTTGCAGTGCAGCTCGCCCTCGTACCTGAAGGGCACCAAGGGCACCTTCAAGCTGGGAGTCAGCTCGCCGTCCGGCGACACCGCTGTCACATCGGTGGGCGGCACCAACCTGGTGACGACCTTCAAGAAGAACGAGCTCACCTCGAAGTACGTCAGCGAGAACGCCACGGCCGACACGCTGGTCCCCTTCGATCCCTACGGGACGGGCGCCAACCTGTCCGGTGGTTACTGGGGATCGGGCGGCGGTTTCAGCACCATCGTGAAGGAACCCAGCTGGCAGAAGCAGTACACGAACAACACGTCGGGTTACCGCAGCCAGCCCGACGTCAGCTTGCAGATGGGCGGTTGCCCGGCGGGAATCTCGATGCACTGCAACCCCGAGGACAGCGCGGTTGCCGAAGCTTTCGGCGGCAACCTCGTCGGAGCCATCGGCACCAGTGCAGCTGCGCCCGCGTTCGCCGGGACGGTCGCGCTCTACAACGAAGTCCACGGCGGCGGGCGGTCGGGCAACGTCAACCCGATGCTGTACCAGTTGGGTTACAAGCAGCGCACCGGGACGCTCGGCTACCAGGTCTACAACAACAAGATCCCCGGCGACAACGGGTTCTACTCGACCGCTTACACCGCCTCGGGCGGTCGGTTCGGTGGGTACGACGAGGTCATCGGCAACGGCACGCTCGTGGCGAAGAACTTCGTGTTCGGTCGTTCGGGAACTCCGGCGGCGGGCGATCCGCAGACGCCTTCGAACCCTTAGTTCTGGTGCTCGGAGCGCCGGCGTCGATGCAGACGCCGGTGCTCCGAGTCATGCGTCCGGGCGGCAGCTGCCGCGACTTGTCCGCTCCGGTCGCGACGGCCTGAGTGCGCCCTTAGGGTGACCTCGTGTCATCACCGCCGCCGCCCGGATACGGTCCGCCACCGCCCGGGTACGGTGCCGCGCCGAATCCGTACTACCCGCCGATGGGCGCCTACCCGCCGCCGTATTACCAGCTGCAGAAACGACACGGCGGCCTTGCCACCGCCTCGCTGGTGCTCGGCATCGTCGGGTTGGTCGCCGGCATCATCCCGGGCCTGTGTTGGTTCATCGGTTGGCCGTGTGGCGTACTCGCCATCATCTTCGGTGCGATTGCGTGGAAGCTTTGGGGCAAGGCCAAGGCCGGTCTCATCCTTGGCGTGCTCGCGGTCATTGCCGGCGTGGTGTGGTTGTTTGCGGCAATCGCCACCGTGCATCACGTGTCAACGCAACTGTCGCAGTACAACCGGTGCATGACTAATGCGTCGACGCAGCGACAGTTCGATGCCTGCGACCGCTTCCTGCACTGATTTGATCAGCGAGTGATCTCGGTGCAGCGGGTGCCGCTGTAGATCGTGGGCATGCACCGGTTGCAATGGATGCACCTCGACCTCAGGGACGGATCTTGTTGCAACCGGTTGACCAGATCAGGCTCGCGTAGCAACGCGCGCCCCATCGCCACGAACTGGAATCCGGCCGCGAATGCACGGTTCATCACGTCGAGGTTCGTCACGCCACCGAGCAGGATCATCGGCAGGTCGACCGCGGCTCGTACGCGCGAGGCGTCGCGCAGCAGGTAGCCGTCTTCGTAGGGGTAGGTGCGCAGCCGGGTGCGTCCGAACAGGCGCACTCCGGTGCGGACGGGTTCGCGCATGGCGGCGGCGAATTCCTTCAGCGGCGCCGGTCCCTTGAACAGGTACATCGGGTTGAGCAGCGACGAGCCCGCCGTCATCTCGAGCGCGTCGAGCGAGCCGTCCGCGTCGAGCCAGTGCGCGACCTGGATCGCTTCGTCGATGTGCAGCCCGCGCCGCACGCCGTCATCGAGGTTCAGCTTCGCGATGACCGCGATGCGGTCGCCGACGGCCTCGCGCACCGCGCTGGCGATCGCACGCGGGAAAGAGGCGCGGTTCTCGAGCGAACCGCCGTAGGCGTCGCGACGGTGATTGAGGCGAGGGCTCAGAAACGCGCTCGCCAGATAGTTGTGTCCGAGATGGATCTCGACCGCGTCGAAGCCGGCCTCGATGGCGCGGCGTGCGGCGTCGGCGTGCTGCGCCACAACCCGTTCGAGATCAGCCACGGTCGCACGTTTGGTGAACTGCAACGACAGCGGCGAGAACATCGCGTTCGGCGACAGCGCACGCAGCCGGTTGCTGCGGCCATCGGCGACCGGCCCGGCGTGACCGATCTGGGCCGATACCGCCGCGCCCTCCGCGTGCACCGCGTCAGTGAGCTTGCGCAGCCCGGGCATCGCCTCGTCGCGCCAGTGCAGCTGGCGCCGTTCGGTGCGACCCTCCGCGGCGACCGCGCAGTAGGCCACGGTGGTCATGCCGACACCGCCCGAAGCGACCCGACGATGGAAATCGATCAGCTCGTCGGTGACCAGGCCGTGCGGCGTCATGCCCTCGAACGTTGCCGCCTTGATCGTGCGGTTGCGCAGTGTCACCGGCCCGAGTCGGGCCGGCCCGAAGGCGTCGATCACCTGTACTTGTCGAGACGTCCCACGGTTTCGTCGAACTCCCCGACCAGCTCGTCGACGAGCTCGGCGACGGGACGTACCGCGTTCATGCGCCCGACGATCTGCCCCACCGGCATCGCGATCACGGACGGGTCACCGGCCTGCATGATCCGCTGGTGCGCCTCGCCGACGAGCAGGTTCTGCAGCGGCATCGGCAACGGATCGGGCGCGTCGTCCTCAGCCCAGGCGTCGGTCCAGCGCGACTTGAGCAGCCGCGCCGGCTTGCCGCTGTAGATGCGCGAGCGCACGGTTTCGTCTGACGCGGCCGAGACGAGCGCCTGCTTCATGGTGTCGCCTGCTCCGAGCGTGTACTCGGACGTGGTCAGCCAGTACGAGCCCATCCACACGCCGGTTGCGCCGAGCGACAGCGCAGCGGCGATCTGCCGTCCCGAGCCGATGCCGCCGGCGGCGAGCACGTGCGCGTCGTCGCCGACTGCGTCGACGATCTCGGGTACGAGCACCATGGTTGCGATCTCGCCGGTGTGTCCGCCGGCCTCGGTGCCCTGCGCGATCACGAGATCGACGCCGTTGTCGACGTGGGCGCGCGCATGCTTCGCCTTGCCCGCCAACGCAGCAACCGGGACACCTGCGGCATGCGCCTCGTCGATGACGTCCTTGGGCGGTGAGCCGAGTGCGTTCGCGATCAGTTTGATCGGGTGTTTCAAGGCGACGTCTACGTGACTGCGTGCGACCGAGTGCAGCCAGCCGAGCACGCCGGCTGCGCCAGGGGCGTCGTCGTCGGGCAGCGGTGGCACGCCGAGCTTGCGCAGCGTCTCCTTGACGAAGTCCTTGTGCGCGTCGGGGATGTACTTGCGACAGGTCGGTGGCCGTGCCTTCGGTCGGCACCTTGGCCGGCATCACGATGTCGACGCCGTACGGCTTGCCGTCGGTGTTCTCGTCCATCCAGTTCAGGACGGCGTCGAGTTCGTCGGCGTCGTTGAAGCGCACGCAGCCGAGCACGCCGAGACCGCCGGCGCGGCTGATCGCCGCGGCGACGTGCTCGGACGGCGTGAACCCGAAGATCGGGTGCGTTATGCCGAACTGGTCGCAGAGCGGGGTGCGCACAGGGCTTCCTCCGGATGGTCGGTCGCGTACTTGCGGGCCCAGCCGTAGTCGGCCTTCGCGGTCGCGAGTCGGTGCACCTCGTCGACGAGCCAGATGCGGCGCGGCACCTTGTAGCCGGCCAGGTCCTTGCGGGCGTGCTCGGCGAGATCGTCGTAGGACGGCGCGGTGCCCTCACGCGGCTGCACGACGGCCGCGACCTGCTGGCCGAGGCGCTCGTCGGGGACGCCGATCACGAGCACGTCGAACACGTCCGGGTGCGCCATGAGCACGCTCTCGACCTCTTCGGGGAACACCTTCTCGCCGCCGGTGTTCACGCAGGCGTTGCCGCGTCCGAGCAGCGTGATCGTGCCGTCGTCCTCGTAGCGGGCGAAGTCGCCGGGAACCGTGTAGCGCTTGCCGTCGATCTCGACGAACAGCGCGGCGGTCTTCTCGGGGTCCTTGTAGTAGCCGAGCGGGACGTAGCCACCACGCGCCAGCCGGCCGATGTCGGCGCTGTCGTTGGCGAGCGGTGCGCCGAGCTCGTCGATGATGATGCAGTCTTCGGTCGGCTTGACGCGGGGTCCGCCGCTCGAGGCCTGCTCGCCGTCCTTGGTCACCATGCCGATGCCCATGAACCCGGTCTCGGACGAGCCGACCGCGTCGGTGACGACGCTGTTGGGCAACTGCTCGAGGTACTGGTCCTTGACCGTCTGCGAGAACAGCGCGGCGCTGCTCGACACCGCGAACACGCTCGACGCGTCGTAGTCGCCGCGCACGAACGCCTCGATCATCGGCCGCGCCATCGCGTCGCCGATCAGCACGATGACATTCACCTTGCGACGCTGGACGGTCTGCCACACCACGTCCGGATCGAACTGCGGCAACAGCACGACGGTGTCGCCGCCGTAGAGCGCCATCAGCGCGGCCCACTGCGCGTTGCCGTGAATCAGCGGGGCGAGACACAGTCGCACCATGCCGCCGGTGATGGTGCCCATCTCGGCCTGCGCGAACTCGTTCTCGAGCGGCTCGCCGGTGACGAAGTTGACGCCGCCGCCGAGCGTGCGCCAGACGTCCTCGTGCCGCCACATCACGCCCTTGGGCATGCCGGTCGTGCCGCCGGTGTAGAGGATGTAGACGTCGTCGTTGCTGCGCGCTTCGAAGTCGCGCTCCGGGCCGCCCTCGGCGAGCGCGGTCTCGTAGTCGATGCCGGTGAACTGCTCGTCCGAACCGTCGTCGAGCACGACGACGTGCTTGAGCTGCGGCGCGCCGGGCAGCGCGTCGGCGACCTGCCGGGCGTAGCGGCGGTCGTGCACGAGCGCGACCGCGTCGCCGTTGTCGAGCACGTAGCGCATCTCGGACGCCGTGTAGCGGTAGTTGACGTTCACCAGCGAGGCACGCAGCTTGTAGACCGCGAGCATCGTCTCGACCGCCTCGATGCCGTTGCGCATGCACAGCCCGACGTGCGATCCGGCGCTCACGCCGTGCGCGGCAAGATGGTGCGCCAGCCGGTTCGCGCGCTCCTCGAGCTGGGTATACGTGCGTTCGTCGTCACCGCAGGCGATGGCCAGCCGGTCGGGGAAGTAGTCCACCGCGTGTTCGAACAGATCGGCGATGTTGTAGGCCATGCGCAAAAACTAGAACGTGTTATCGTTTCGCGCAACCCGGCGATGTGAGGAATCGATGACCACTCCCGATGACCAGCACTGCCTCGTCGAGCAGCGCGACCACGTCCTCATCGTGACCATGAACCGGCCCGAGGCCCGCAACGCGCTGTCGGGGCCGATGCTCGCCGGGATGACCGAGGCGTGGAACCGGGTCGACGCCGATCCCGACATCCGGGTCTGCATCCTCACCGGCGCCGGCGGAGCGTTCTGCGCCGGCGCCGATCTGAAGGCGATGACCTCCTCGCACCCGGGCGACTCGGCGCGCTCGATGGACCTGTCGGTGATCGAGTCGCTGCTCAAGGGACGCCGCCTGACCAAGCCGCTCATCGCCGCCGTCGAGGGCCCGGCGATCGCCGGCGGGACGGAGATCCTGCAGGCCACCGACATCCGCGTCGCCGGCGAGAGCGCCCGGTTCGGCGTGAGCGAGCCGCGCTGGGGGCTGTTCCCGCTCGGCGGGTCGGCCGTGCGACTGGTGCGCCAGATCCCGTACACGGTCGCCGCCGACCTGCTGCTCACCGGACGGCACATCAAGGCGCCCGAGGCCAAGGAACTCGGCCTGATCGGGCACGTCGTCCCGGACGGCGAGGCGCTGGACAAGGCGCTCGAGCTCGCCGCCCTGATCGCCGCCAACGGCCCGCTCGCCGTGCAGGCGATCCTGCGCACGATCCGCGAGAGCGAGGCGCTGCACGAGAACGAGGCGTTCCGGCTCGACGCCGAAGCTCGGCATGGCTGTGTTCCAGAGCGAGGACGCCAAGGAAGGTCCGCGCGCCTTCGCCGAGAAGCGCACGCCCGAACTTCCGCGGCGTCTGGACCTTTTGTCCACTGGTGTCGTTTTTGACGCCCGAACCGAGCACAGGCGGGAAGAGGCGGAATGCGGGCGGGGACGCTCGCGTTGGCGGCGGTGTGAGCGCAGCCGTCGTCGCCACCGATTTCGGTGGTCCTGAGGTCCTGTCCGTCATCGACCAAGCCGTCCCGGAGCCGGGCCCGGGCCAGGTGGGGGTGGCCGTCCGCGCGGTCGGGGTGAACCCGATCGACTACAAGAGCTACAGCGGTGCGTTCGGCGCCGACCGATCGCAGCTGCCCCGGCCCGTCGGGTCCGAGGCGTCCGGCGCCGTCACCGGCGGTCGGCGCGGGCGTCACGCGGCGTCGCCGTGGGTGACGACGTCATCGCGTTCCGCGCGCCGGGCGCGTACGCCGAGAACCTCGTCGTCGACGCCGCCGAGATCACGCCCAAGCCGGCCGAGGTCGCCTGGACGCGACGCCGCCGGGCTGCTGCTCACCGGGACCACCGCGGTGCACGCCCTCACTGCCGCGGACGTCGGCCCCGGCGAGACCGTGCTGCGTACACGGCGCGGCCGGCGGCGTCGGGCTGATGCTCGTGCAGCTCGCCGTGGCCCGAAAGGCACGCGTGCATCGCCACCGCCAGCGCGGCCAAGCACGACCTGCTGCGCGAGCTCGGCGCAACGCCGGTCGCCTACGGTCCGGGGCTCGCCGACCGCGTGCGTGCGCTTGCGCCGGACGGCATCGACGCCGCGCACCGACCTGATCGGCACCGACGAGGCAGTCGACACCTCACTCGAGCTTGTCGCGCTGCGCAGCCGCATCGTCTCGATCGCCGCGTTCGGCCGCGGCGAGGACGGCATCCACCTCATCGGCGGCGGACCGGGCGCCGATCCCGGCGACGACATCCGCCGCGCCGCACGAGGGATGCTCGTCGAGCCGTAGCCGAAGAAGGCCTACGCGTGATCGTCGACCGCACCTACCCGCTGCGCGACGCCGCCGACGCGCACCGCGAACTCATGACCGGTCACGTCACCGGCAAGCTCGTCCTGACCGTCTAGATCGCGCGCGATCGGC
Source organism: uncultured Actinomycetota bacterium (assembly GCA_963708645.1). Lineage (GTDB taxonomy): Bacteria > Actinomycetota > Actinomycetes > Mycobacteriales > Jatrophihabitantaceae > RYN-133. The sequence continues at coordinate 31,949 of CAVPTA010000009.1, forward strand.
CGGCCCAGCTCGGGTCGCGCAGCTTGCGCTTGTAGAGCTTGCCGTTGTCGTCGCGCGGCAGCTCGTCGATGTACTCGACGATCTTCGGCAGCTTGTACTTGGCCAACCGCGCCGCAGCGAAGGCATTGATGTCGGCGGTGAGCTGCTCGGTCGGCTCGACACCCTCGGCCGGCTGGATCACGGCCTTGATGGCCTCGCCCCACTGCTCGTCGGGCACGCCGAACACGGCGACGTCCGCGACGGCCGGGATGCATGACCAGCTCGCCCTCGATCTCGGCCGGGTAGATGTTCACCCCGCCCGAGATGATCATGTCGCTCTTGCGGTCGCACAGGAACAGGTAGCCGTCCTCGTCGAGGTAGCCGATGTCGCCGACGGTGAACAGGTCGCCGACGCGTGACTCGCGCGTCTTCTGCTCGCTCTTGTGATAGTCGAAGCTCGACTGACCCATCCGCATGTAGACCAGGCCGGTCTCGCCGGTCGCGACCTCATCGCCGTTGTCGTCGAGGATCTTGATGACCGAGTACGGCCACGCCTTGCCGACCGAGCCCGGCTTCGAAAGCCACTCGGTCGCCGAGATCGACGCTCCCCCGCCCTCGGTGGCCGCGTAGTACTCGATGACGACCGGCCCCCACCACTCGAGCATCGCGCGCTTGACCTCGTCCGGGCACGGTGCCGCACCGTGGATCATCGCGCGCAGCGAGGTCACGTCGTACTTCGCGCGGACGTCCTCGGGCAGGGCGAGCAGGCGGGTGAATTGGGTCGGCACCATATGGCTGTGCGTGACATGGTGGCGCTCGATCAGGCGCAGCATCTCTTCGGCGTCGAAGCGCTCCATCAGCACTGCGGTGTGGCCGAGCTGGATCGAGATGCCGACGAAGTTGAGCACCGCTGTGTGATAAAGCGGCGACGCGCAGATGTGCACGTGCTCGTCGAACGGCGCGAGACCGAAGATCGAGAAGAACGCGGACGACGCAACCGGGACGTCGTCGGGGCTCTGCCCGGTCAGCGGACGCTTCACGCCCTTGGGCTTGCCGGTCGTGCCGCTCGTGTAGACCATCGGCGCGCCGAGCGTGCGGTTGTCCGGACGCCCGTCCCCACCCTGGAGTTCTGACAGCGGCCGGAAGCCTGCGATCTCACCGACGGCGAAGCGAGCCTCGCCCGGCAGGGTCGCAGCGGCGATCGTGGCCGCCTCGGCGAAGCGCTCGTGGCCGATGAACGCCATCGCCTCGCTGTCCTCGACGATGTAGGCGACCTCTGCGCCGGTGAGGTGCCAGTTGATCGGGACGATGTAGAGCCCGCACTCGAGCGCCGCGAAGTAGAGCGCAACGAGTTCGATGCTGTTCGGCAGCATGGCGACGACGACGTCGCCGCGGCCCAGCCCGAGGGCCTGCAGACCCAAGCCGTAGCGGTCGGCGTCGGCGGCGATGTCGCCGTAGGTGATCTCGCGGCCGCTCGGATCGACGACTGCGGTCAGGTCAGGTTGGTCGCGCGCGATGTTCCAGAGTCCGGTGTCAGCCACGCGACCAATCTAGAACGTGTATCAGTTTCCAACAACCCGAACGATGCTGCCCGCGAGGGCCGTCTTGTCCCAATAACGAGAACGTGTTTCACTGCCAAGCATGAGTGTCGCAGCACCCTTGTCTGCCCCCATCGAGCTCAGCTTTGCCTACACCCGTTCGCTCGGCCCGACGCTCGGCGCGTTCATGACCGGCCTCGCCGGTGCGCGCATCGTCGGCGCGCGCGGCTCGGACTGCATCGTGCACGTACCGCCGGTCGAATTCGACCCGATCACCCACGAGGCGCTGACCGACTTCGTCGACGTCTCGGACGAGGGTGTGGTGCAGACGTGGTCGTGGGCCGCCGACCCGCTGCCCGGGCAACCGCTCGACCGCCCGTTCGCGTGGGTGCTCGTGAAGTTGGACGGAGCGGACACCGCTCTGCTGCACGCGCTTGATGTCGACTCCCCCGCCGAGGTGTCGACCGGGATGCGCGTGCGCGCGCGCTGGGCCGACGAGCGCGCCGGAGCCGTCACTGACATCGCCTGCTTCGAACCGGCCGTCGGTCAACCGCGGGTGGTGACGCGTGCTGACGTCGAAGCGGTGACGATCACGACGACGCCGATCGAGATGAGCGTGCAGCACACCGCGTCACTGCAAGAGACCAACTACCTGCTCGGCCTCGAGCAGGGCAAGCTGCTCGCGCAGCGGTGCCCGAAGTGCGGCAAGGTGTACATCCCACCGCGCGGCGCCTGCCCGGTCGACGGCGTCCCGACCGAGGAAGAAGTCGAGCTGCCAGACCGTGGCATCGTCACGACCTTCTGCATCGTCAACGTGCCGTTCTACGGACAGAAGATCACGCCGCCGTACGTGTGCGCTTACGTGCTGCTCGACGGCGCCGACATCCCTTTCCTGCACCTCATTCTCGACACCGAAGCCTCGGACGTGCGAATGGGCATGAAGGTCGAAGCGGTCTGGAAGCCGCGCGACGAGTGGGGACCGACGTTGCAGAACATCGATCACTTCCGTCCGACCGGCGAACCGGACGCCGAGTACGACACGTTCAAGGAGCATCTCTGATGCGAGATGTAGCAGTAATCGGTTTCGCGCAGTCTCCGCAGGTGCGGCGCTCCGACGCGACGACCAACGGCGTCGAAATGCTCGTGCCGATCTTCGCCGATGTGCTCGGCGGGCTCGGCCTGACCAAGGCCGACATCGGCTTCTGGTGCTCGGGATCGTCGGACTATCTCGCCGGACGCGCGTTCTCGTTCATCTCGGCGATCGACGCGATCGGGCCAGTGCCGCCGATCAACGAATCACATGTCGAGGCCGACGCGGCGTGGGCGCTGTACGAGGCGTGGATCAAGATCCAGACCGGCGAGGTCGACACCGCGCTCGTCTACGGCTTCGGCAAGTCGTCGGCCGGCAACCTGCGGCGCACGCTCGCGCTCCAACTCGATCCGTACGTGCTCTCGCCCCTGTGGCCCGACTCGATCGGCATCGCGGGACTGCAGGCACGGATCGGTATCGAGTCGGGTGCGTGGAGCGAGCGCGCCATGGCGGAGGTCGCGGTGCGATCGCGGCGCGACGCCGAGACGAACGGCGCCGCCCAACTCACCGGGTCGAAGGACGTCGACGAGCTGCTGGCCGAGCCGTATCTCGCCGACCCGCTGCGCCGCCACGATTGTGCGCCGATCACCGACGGCGCAGCGGTGATCGTGCTCGCTGCCGACGATCGCGCTCGCGAGCTGGTCGAACGACCGGCCTGGATCAGCGGCATCGCGCATCGCGTCGATTCCGCGGCCCTCGGCAGTCGCGACCTGGTCGGCTCACCGTCCACCGTCGCCGCCGCGCACGCTGCCGACATCAACGGCGTCGAGGTTGCCGAGCTCTACACACCTTTCACCCACCAGGAGCTGTTGCTGCGCAGCGAGCTCGGCCTCGGTGACGACGTGCGCATCACTCCGTCCGGCGGTGCACTAGCAGGCAATCCGATGTTCGCCGGCGGCCTCGTCCGCATCGGTGAAGCCGCGCGGCACGTGATGTCCGGTGACGCCGGACGGGTGCTGGCGCACGCGACCAGCGGCCCGGCGTTGCAACACAATCTCGTTTGCGTGATGGAAGGTCACTAATGGCAAAGCAAGCTGCTGCGGTGCTCGGCACCGGCCAGACCCACCACCGCGCGAAGCGCCAGGACGTGTCGATGGCCGGGATGCTGCGTGAGGCCGTCGACCGCGCGATGGCTGACGCGAACGTCGGCTGGGACGACATCGACGCGGTCGTCGTCGGCAAGGCGCCCGACTTCTTCGAGGGCGTCATGATGCCCGAGCTCTTCCTCGCCGATGCGCTCGGCGCCGTCGGCAAACCGCTGCTACGCGTGCACACGGCAGGCTCGGTCGGCGGCTCGACCGGCATCGTCGCTGCGAGCCTCGTGCAGGCAGGTGTGCACAAGCGCGTGCTCGCGGTCGCGTGGGAGAAACAGTCCGAGTCGAACGCGATGTGGGCATTGTCGATCCCGATCCCGTTCAACATGCCGGTCAACGCCGGCGCGGGCGGCTACTTCGCGCCGCACGTGCGCAGTTACATCCGCCGCAGCAACGCTCCGACCCACATCGGGGCGATGGTCGCGGCGAAGGATCGCCAGAACGGCGCGAAGAACCCGTTCGCGCATCTGCGCCAGGCCGAGATCACCGTCGAGTCGGTGCAGGCGTCGCAGATGCTGTGGGACCCGATCCGTTACGACGAAACGTGTCCGTCCTCCGATGGCGCGTGCGCTGTCGTGATCGGTGATGCGGATGCTGCAAAGGCAGCGAAGAACCCCGCGTGGATCCACGCGACTGCGATGCGCTCCGAGCCCACGACCTATGCAGGTCGCGACCAGGTGAACCCACAGGCCGGACGCGATGCAGCCGCCGCGCTGTGGAAGCAGGCCGGCATCACCGATCCGCGCAACGAGATCGACGCGGCCGAGATCTACGTCCCGTTCTCGTGGTTCGAACCGATGTGGCTAGAGACGCTGGGGTTCATGCCCGAGGGCGAGGGCTGGAAGCTCACCGAGGCAGGCGAGACCGCACTCGGCGGCTCGTTGCCGATCAACGCCTCCGGCGGGGTGTTGAGCTCGAACCCGATCGGCGCGTCGGGCTTGTTGCGCTTTGCAGAGGCCGCGATGCAGGTGATGGGACGGGCCGGTGATCACCAGGTCGACGGGGCGCGCAAGGCACTGGGCCACGCGTACGGCGGTGGCTCGCAGTTCTTCGCGATGTGGGTAGTGGGAGCTGATCAGCCGTGACGACAAGGCAATTCTCGCTCGCGGTGGCGATGAGCCCGCTCGAGCACATCGTCCCGCTGGCGCAGGTTGCCGAGGAGTGTGGTTTCACCTCGATCGCGCTGCCCGACTCGCTCTTCTACTCCGAGCACGTGTCGGCCGATTATCCGTACACCTCCGACGGCAACCGGATGTGGGATCAGGACACGCCGTGGCCCGACCCGCTGATCGCGGCCGGTGCGATCGGTGCGGCGACGAAGACGATCCGCTCGTACACGCAGGTGTTGAAGCTCGGTTCCCGCAATCCGTTGTTGCTGTCGCGGCAACTGCTGACGGTCGCGGCGTTGACGCAGAACCGATTCGGTTTCGGCGTCGGCATCGGCTGGTCGCCCGAGGAGTTCCGCTGGTGCGGCGAGCAGTACGAGCGTCGCGGCAAGCGCGTCGACGAGATGATCGATGTCATCAAACTCGTGCTCGACGGCGGCATGGTCGAGCACCACGGGGAGTTCTACGACTTCGACAAGCTGCAGATGAGCCCGGCACCGTCCGTGCGAATGCCCTGGTACGTCGGCGGCCACACCGAGGTCGCGCTCAAGCGTGCGGTGCGCATCGCGGACGGCTGGACATCGGCGATGATCAAGTTCGAGGATCTGGTCGCGACCAAGAAGCGGTTGGACGAACTGCTGCGGGAGGCCGGCCGCGAGGGCGACCCGTTCGAGATCCAGGCGGTGTGCATCGACCGGTTCGGCATCGACGGTTACCGTGAGCAGTTCGACGCCGGCGTCACCGACATCATCGTCGTCCCGTGGCTGTTCTACGGAGCGGGCTTCGACGCAGACCTGTCCGCCAAACTCGACGGCGTGCGCAAGTTCGCCGACGAGCTCATGAGTAAGGCCATCTCATGAGCGCCGACGAAGTCGGCTCCGATCTGAGGGCGGCCGGGTGGGGTGGAGGACGTGTGACCTCGGCGATCGAGTGGAAGGCACCGTCCAAAGAATCGCACCCGGCGCGTGATGCCTCGCTGGCGAGCTACGACGCGGTGTCCCGCAAGGACAAGGACGCGTGGCTCGCGCTGTTCGCCGAGGACGCGACGATCGAGGATCCGGTCGGGCCGTCGATGTTCGACCCCGAGGGCAATGGGCATCGCGGCGCCGAAGCGCGTTCGAAGTTCTGGGATCTCACCATCGGGCCGGTCGCGCAATTCGTGTTCGAGATCCACGATTCGTTCGCCGCCGGCAACGAGTGCGCAAACGTGGCACGCTTCCACACCACGCTGTCGAACGGCTACACCGCCCACACCGACTGCGTCGTCATCTACCGCGTCGACGATGCCGGCAAGATCGAGTCACTGCGCGCCATCTGGGAATGGGACCGCACCATCGCGACGGCAAAACCCCCGTCCAGCTAGACCTCTTTGCCCCGCCAATGTGCGCCGGCGAGCGCCGATCACTCACATTCGCGGGGCAAAGCCGTCTGTGCGCGCACACGGTGCACCCGGCATCGTCGCTGAACCACGCCCGGACGGCCTGATCGACGACATTGCCAGGTGCAAAGTCGGCGGCCGACGACATTGCCAGGTGCCATGTCGACTATTCCGCGCCCAGCCCAGGGCTGACCACGAAGCCGCGGTCAGCCCAGCCATTTCGCAAGCGGTCGCGGACGTCGGGCTGCTGTAGCCGCGCGACCGTTCCGGGCGCATCGGCCGGGTCGATGACGCCGTCACCTGCCCCGTTGCGCGCGAGCACCTTGTACAACGCCCGCTGCGTGGTGAACTCGATCGGCACGCCCCCGAGACCGAGCACGCCCCACTTCGACACGTACAGCTCGACCTCGCCGAACGTGACGCGGTCGTAGTTCGGCTCGGTGGCATCGAGCGCGGCCAGCTGATCGTCGTCGAACCACGACACGTGCACATCTGCAACGCGACCGGGCGCGGCATACGGCGCGGCGGCGATGTACCCGCCGACGCTCACGTGCGCCGAGTGGCCAACCGCAATCCCGTTCACCTGCAACGGCGCAACAGCGACATCCGTGCTCACGCCGTGGCGATGCAGCTTCGCGCGCAACACAGCAGGTGCCGCATTGCTGCCGACAGCCACGACCGCGCGTCCCGTCCGCGGGCCGGGCGCGGCGAGCGCGACCCCGTCCGTCCAGGGATAGTCGAGCGGGTCGCTCAGTGCGCCACCGGGCACTTGTACTCGACCGGCAGCGACTTGATCCCGTTCAGCCAGCCCGACCGCAACCGCTCCGGGTCGCCGAGCAGGCCGATGTCGGGCAGGTGATCGGCGATGGCGTTGAAGATCAGGTTGATCTCCATGCGCGCGAGGTTCGCGCCGATGCAATAGTGCGGTCCGGTGCCGCCGAAGCCCAGGTGCGGATTCGGGTCGCGCATGACGTCGAAGGTATACGGGTCGTCGAACACCTCAGGGTCGAAGTTCGCGGCCGCGTAGTACATGCCAACTCGTGTCGCCCGCCTTGATCTGCTGCCCGCCGAGTTCGACGTCCTCCTTGGCGGTGCGCTGGAAGACCACGACCGGCGTCGACCACCGCACGATCTCGTCGGCCGCCGACTCGGGACGCTCGCGCTTGTAGAGCTCCCACTGCTCGGGGTGCTCGAGAAAGGCGACCATGCCGTGCGTGATCGCGTTGCGCGTGGTCTCGTTGCCGGCCACAGACAGCACGAGCGTGAAGAACGCGAACTCGTCGGAGGTGAGTTCCTGCCCGTCGATGTCGGCGGTGACCAGCTTCGTCACGATGTCGTTGGCCGGGGAGGCCTTTCGGTCTTCGGCCAGCTCCATGAAGTACGTGATCATCTCGACCATCGCACCCTGGGTGGCTTCCTTGTCGTCGCTGTCGTCGTAGCTGATCATGCTGTTCGACCAGTGGAACAGCTTGAGTCGATCCTCCTGCGGCACGCCGAGCAACTCTGCGATCGCCTGCAGCGGCAGCTCGCAGGCGACGTCGGTCACGAAGTCGCCGGCGCCGGTCGCTATCGCCTGCTCGACGATGTTCTGCGCGCGCGCAGACAGGGCGTCCTTGAGGCTGTTGACCGCGCGCGGGGTGAACCCGCGCGACACGATCGAGCGCATCCGGGTGTGCTGCGGTGCGTCCATGTTCAGCAAGATGACCCGCTGCATCTCGATGTCCTCGCGCGGCGTCTCGGGGTGGAAGCGCACGATCGCGGTGTTCTCCCAGTTCGAGAACACGTCCGCGCGCCGCGACACCTCCTTGACGTCGGCGTGGCGGGTGAGCACCCAGTGGCCCTCGTCGGGGAAGCCGTCACGGCCCTTGGGCTGCGATTGCCACCACACCGGCGCCGTGCGGCGCAGTTCGTCCCACTCGGCATGCGGCATGCCACGCTGCATGCGGTCGGGGTCGTTGACGTCGAAGTCGTCCGGGAGCTGCGGCACAGCCACGCCTGGCCTCCTGAGATAACTGGAACACGTTCTAGCGGCATTGAAGCACATTCGCGCGCGGAACAGGAAGTCCAACGCCGAGTCCGCTTGCAGCAAATCAGAACGTGTTCTACTTTGGCCGGATGGGCGCACCCGTCATCGTCGAGGCTGTCCGCACGCCGATCGGCAAGCGCAACGGCTGGCTCGCCGGGCTGCACGCGACCGAGGTACTCGCGGCCGCGCAGCAGGCGATCGTCACCCGTGCCGGGATCGACCCGGAACTAGTCGAGCAGGTCGTCGGCGGCTGCGTCACGCAAGCCGGCGAGCAGTCGAACAACGTCACCCGCACTGCTTGGCTCAGTGCGGGTCTGCCGTGGCAGACCGGGGCGCAGACGGTCGACTGCCAGTGCGGTTCGGCGCAGCAGGCGAACCATTTGATCGCCGGCCTGATCGCATCAGGAGCGATCGACGTCGGCATCGCCTGCGGCGTCGAGGCGATGTCGCGCGTGCCGCTCGGAGCGAACGTCGGCCAGACCGGCAAGCCGAAGCCGGACGACTGGGACATCGACCTGCCCAACCAGTACCTCGCAGCCGAACGCATCGCGCAGCGCCGCGGGCTCACCCGCGCCGACGTCGACGCCTTCGGAGCACGCTCGCAGGGCAATGCGAAGCAAGCGTGGGACGAGGGACGCTTCGACAGCCAGGTCGTCGGCGTCGACGCGCCTGTGCTCGACGACGAGGGCAAACCGACCGGCGAGACCCGGACGGTGACGCGCGATCAGGGACTACGTGACACCACAGTCGAGGGGCTCGCGAAGCTCAACGCAGTGCTCGACGAAGGCGTGCACACCGCGGGCACGTCGTCCCAGATCTCCGACGGCGCAGCCGCGGTCATGCTGATGGACGCAGACCGCGCAAGCGACCTCGGCCTGCGCCCGCGCGCACGCATCGTCACGCAATGCCTCGTCGGCGCCGAGCCGTACTACCACCTGGACGGACCGGTGCAGGCGACCACGCGGCTGCTCGAGCGCAGCGGCATGGCAATCGGCGACATCGACCTGTTCGAGGTGAACGAGGCGTTCGCGTCCGTCCCGTTGTCGTGGTTGCAGGTACACGGCGCCGACCCTGACAAGCTCAACGTCAACGGCGGCGCCATCGCACTCGGCCACCCCGTCGGCAGCACCGGCTCACGCCTGATCACCACCGCACTGCACGAGCTCGAACGGCGCGACGCAAGCACCGCGCTCATCACGATGTGCGCCGGCGGCGCACTGTCGACCGGCACCATCATCGAGAGGATCTGACCTTCATGGGCAACGACAGCGCTGGCCTGAGCGACACCATCCAGGCGCCACCGGACAAGATCATCGCCGCGCTCACCGACTTCGAGTCGTTCCCCGAGTGGCAGGCCGCCGTGCTCGAGTGCGAGGTGCTCGACCGCGACGACGAGGGCCGCGGCTCGCGGGTGCGCATGAAGGTCGACGCCAAGGTGCGCAAGGTCGAGTACATCGTGAAGTACCACTACGACCTGCCCAACGGCCTTGGTTGGGCTCAGGAGAGCGGTGACCTGAAAGAGAACACCGGCGAGTACACGTTCGTCGCCGGTGACGACGGCTCGACCGAGGTCACCGTCGACATCGTCGCCGAGGTCGGTTTCTTCGTCCCCGGCCCGATGAAGAAGCTCATTCGCGACCAGTCGTTGAAGAACTCGCTGCGCGAGCTGAAGAAGCGCGTCGAAGGGGCTTGATCAAGACGCGATTCTGTCGGTGACCAGAATCGCGTCTTGATCAAGGTGCTTCTGTTCAGCAGGCAGCTCTGGACACAGCCGTCGATCTGTTGCCAGCATGGGCGGCATGGCTGCGTCCGACATCCCCGGCGCCGTAGCGCCGGCGCGCACGGACGCGACCCCCGAGGGCTTCGACCGCGCGCACGAGCAGACCGCGCACCAATTGATGTGGTCGATGTCGCGCGAAGCCTACGGCGAGAATTATCCCGCCGAGATCCAGCCATGGGGCATGACGACATGGTGGACGCTCGGCCAGTTCGTGGCCGGACTGCGGGTCGGCCCCGGTGAGCATCTGGTCGATCTCGCCTGCGGCCGCGGCGGGGTCGGCCTGTGGCTGGCTCGCGCGACCGGTGCTCGGCTGACTGGTGTCGATTGGTCGCCAGGTGGCGTCAGGGCGGCGAATGCTCGCGCCGCCGACTTCGTGCCGGATGGTCACGCAAACTTCGTAGTCGGCGAATTGACCGCGACCGGTCTGGACGATGAGAGCGTCGACGCGATGGTCTGCGCCGATGCGGTGTTCTTCGCCAACGACCGCATCGCCGTATTCACCGAGGCATCGCGCGTGCTCCGGCGGGGCGCACGATTCATGTTCACGGCGAGCGAAGCCGACGACGGTCAGCCGGCTTCGGTTCCGGACTGGACGCCGATCGTCGAGGCCGGCGGGCTCGTCGTCGAGGAGCGTGCCGAGATCCCGCACTTCGCCGAACAACTGCAGGCCATGTACGACACGTGGCTCGCGCACCTCGACGAGGTGCGCGACACCCTTGGCGACGAATCGGCGCAGGATCTGGAGGACGAGGCGACCATGGTCGGCCCGACCCTCGCTGCGCGCACCGGAGTGCTCTACGTCGCGCGCAAGCCCGACCGGCCTGGAAAGGCTTGATCAAGAGGCCGCAATGGTCGCCGATCGACGTCTTGATCAAGGTGCCTGCGCCCGGTTAGCTGCCGTACACCGGCGCCGGCGTCGGGGCTTCGGCCAGTAGCTCGTCCACCACCGGGCCGAGCTCGGCCGGGCGCCAGCGTTGCCCCTTGTCGCGGGACGGGCCGTGCTGCCACCCGTCGGCGACCGACACCGACCCGCCCTCGATCTCGAACACCCGACCGGTGACGTGCGCAGACTCGGCGCTGCCGAGCCATACGACCAGGGGCGAGACGTTCTCCGGCGCCATCGCGTCGAAACCCGCTGCCGGCGCGGCCATGGTGTCGGCGAACGCCTGCTCGGTCATCCGCGTGCGAGCGGCGGGCGCGATCGCGTTCACGGTCACCCCGTACCGCGCCCACTCCGCCGCGGCGACGAGCGTGAGACCGGCGATGCCCGCCTTGGCCGCCGAGTAGTTCCCTTGCGCGATGCTGCCCATCAGCCCGGCGCCGGACGACGTGTTGATCACGCGCGCGTCAGGCTGGCGGCCTGCCTTCGACTCGCTGCGCCAGTACTCGATCGCATGCCGCATCGGCGCGAAATGACCCTTGAGATGGACGCGGATGACCGCATCCCACTCGTCCTCGCCGAGATTGACGAGCATGCGATCTCGCAGGAAACCTGCGTTGTTCACCAGCACGTCGAGGCGGCCGAAGTGCTCGACCGCCGCGGCGACCAGGCGGGCCGCGCCGGCCCAGCTCGCGACGTCGTCGCCGTTCGCCATCGCCTGCCCGCCGGCAGCTTCGATGGCACCGACCACGTCGGCGGCGGGACCGGTTTCGCCGCCCGAACCGTCGAGCCCGACCCCGAGGTCGTTCACGACGACCGCGGCGCCCTCGGCCGCGAACGCGAGCGCGTGCGCGCGGCCGATCCCCCGCCCGGCGCCGGTCACGACGACGACGCGGCCGTCACACAACCCCATCAGGTCCCCTTCGTCCGTGCTGCAGCGAGAAACGCCGGTCGTTCGCCGCCGCCGTGCGCGAGCAGGATCGCGCCGGTGACATAGGACGCGTGCGGCGAGGCGAGGAACGCGACGCACGAGCCGATCTCGCGCGGCTCGGCAAGACGCTGCATCGGGACGGTGCGCGCCACCGCCGCGACCCCTGCCGCATCGCCGTAGTGCAATTCGCTCTGCTCGGTGTGCACCAGCCCGGCAACGACCGAGTTCACGCGCACCTTCGGCGCCCATTCGACTGCGAGCGACCCAGTCAGGTTGTCGAGGCCGGCCTTCGCCGCACCGTAGGCCGCGGTCCCGGGCGAGGGACGGTGCCCGCTCACGCTGCTGACCATCACGATGACCCCGCCCGAGTCCTGGCGTTGCATCACGGCGTTGGCGGCCTGCGCGACGAGCAACGGCGCGAGCAGATTGAGTTCGACGATCTTCGCGTGGAAGTGCGGGCTCGCTTCGTCGGCAAGGACCGACGGCGACCCGCCGGCGTTGTTGACCACGATGTCCAGCCGGCCGATCGACGCGACGAGCTCGCCGACCTGGTCGGGGTCGCGCACGTCGCACAGGCGGAACTCGCCGGCAATCGGCCCGCCCGGAGGCGTGCGGCCGCACACGACGACCCGTGCGCCGGCCTCGCTGAGCACCTCGGCGATCCCGCGTCCGACTCCCCGCGCTCCGCCCGTCACCAGGGCGACCGCGCCGTCGAGCCCCCAGTCCGCCACCGTGCTAACCTACCAAGCAATTGCTTGGTTAGGAAAGCGGGCGACACGGCGTGAATCCCAGCGCAATCAGCACCGACCGGCACGGCGACGGCGTCACCGTCGTCACCATCGACCACCCGCCGGTGAACGCACTGCCCGTGCAGGGCTGGTTCGATCTCGCCGACGCCGTGCTGGCCGCCGGACGCGATCGGGCGACCCACGTCGTCGTGCTTCGGGCCGAGGGACGCGGATTCTGCGCGGGCGTCGACATCAAGGAAATGCAGCGGACCACCGGCTACGACGCGCTCATCGGCGCGAACCGCGGTTGCTACGCCGCGTTCGGTGCCGTGTACGAGTGCGAGGTGCCGGTCGTCGCAGCCGTGCAGGGTTTCTGCCTCGGCGGCGGCATCGGTCTGGTCGGCAACGCCGACGTGGTGGTCGCCAGCGACGACGCGACCTTCGGGCTGCCCGAGGTCGACCGCGGCGCACTCGGCGCAGCCACGCACCTGTCGCGGCTCGTGCCGCAGCACCTGATGCGCGCCATGTACTACACCGCCTCGACCCTGGACGCCGCGACGCTGCACCACCACGGCTCGATCTACCGGGTGGTGGCCCGCGACGAACTCGACGCCGCCGCACTCGAGGTGGCCCGGACGATCGCCGCCAAGGACACCCGCATCATCCGATGTGCCAAGGAGGCCATCAACGGCATCGACACCCAACAGGTGCACCGCAGTTATCGCTACGAACAGGGCTTCACTTTCGAGCTCAACCTCGCCGGTGTGTCCGACGAACACCGCGACGCGTTCGTGCAGCGCTGATGGCCGACAAGCGCACGTCGATCGACGACGTGATCGGCGAGGTCGAGAGCGGCATGACGATCGGCATCGGTGGCTGGGGCTCGCGCCGCAAGCCGATGGCCCTGGTGCGTGCGCTCGCGCGGTCGAACGTCACCGATCTGACGCTGGTGTCCTTCGGTGGTCCCGATGTCGGTTTGCTGTGCGCAGCCGGCAAGGTGCGCGAGCTCGTCTTCGGGTTCGTGTCGCTCGACTCGATCGCGTACGACCCGTGGTTCTCGCGCGCCCGCACGACCGGCTCGATCGCGGTGCGTGAACTCGACGAGGGCATGGTCGTCGCCGGCTTGCGTGCGGCGGCGCAACGATTGCCGTTCCTGCCGATGCGCGCCGGCCTCGGCTCGGACATCGCCACCCACTACCCCGACCTGCGCACGGTCGTGTCGCCGTACGACGACGGCGAGGAACTGATCGCGATGCCCGCGCTCCCCCTCGATGTCGCGCTCGTCCATCTCAACCGTGCGGACGCACGAGGCAACGCGGCCTACCTCGGTCCCGACCCGTACTTCGACGACCTGTTCTGCCTTGCCGCACAGCGCCGATTCGTGTCGTGCGAACAGGTCGTCGCAACCGACGAACTCGTCGCGGCCGTCGCACCGCAGGCATTGCTGCTCAACCGGATGATGGTCGACGGCGTCGTCGAGACCCCGCACGGCGCGCACTTCACGTCCTGCGTGCCCGACTACGGTCGCGACGAAGCGTTCCAGCGCGAATACGCAGCAGCGGCTGCCGATTCCGACGCATGGCCCGCGTTCGCGAGCAAGTACCTGGCCGGCGACGAACGCGCGTACCAGGAGGCCGTCTCGTGACCTCACCCGAGATCATCACCCGCGCCGAGGTGTGCGCAATCGCGTGCGCCGACCTGTTCGCCGACGACGGCGAGATCCTCGTCAGCCCGATGGGCACGATGCCCTCGATCGGCGCACGCCTCGCGCGACTGACCAATGCACCCGACCTGTTGCTCTCGGACGGCGAGGCGTTCCTGCTCGCCGAGACCCCCGGCATCGGCCAACCCGCCGACATCGAGGGATGGCTGCCGTACCGCATGGTCTTCGACGTCGTCGCGAGCGGACGCCGCCACGTCGTGATGGGCGCAAACCAGATCGATCGCCACGGCAACCAGAACATCTCCTGCCTGGGCGGTCATGACCAGCCGACCCGCCAGATGTTCGGCGCGCGCGGCGCACCGGGCAACACGATCAATCACCGCACCAGCTACTGGGTTCCCAAACACTCACCGCGGGTGTTCGTCGAAGCGGTCGATTTCGCCTCCGGCGTCGGCTACGACCGCGCGATCGGCGTCTCGAGCCGTTTCCACGACGTGCACCGAGTCGTCACGAACCTCGCCGTGCTCGACTTCGGCGGCCCCGACCACACACTGCGTCTCGTCAGCGCCCATCCCGGCGTCAGCGTCGAAGAGGTACGTGCACAGACCGGCTGCACGCTCGCAGTCGACGACGTCGCCGTCACCCGCGAGCCGACGGACGAGGAACTGAAGCTGTTGCGCGAAGTGCTCGACCCGAAGGGCATCCGCGAGAAGGAGGTGCCGGGTTGAGGACGGCGCTGACCGAGCTCGTCGGTGTCGAGCACCCCGTCGTCCAGACGGGCATGGGCTGGGTCGCCGGTCCACGACTGGTCACCGCGACGGCCGAGGCAGGCGGGCTGGGCATCCTCGCCAGCGCGACGATGACCTTCGACGAACTCGTCCGCGCCATCGACGAGGTGCAGGCACGCACGAGCCGCCCGTTCGGCGTCAATCTGCGCGCCGACGCCGCCGATGCCTCCGACCGCGTCGATCTGCTCATCGACAAGGGCGTCAAGGTCGCCTCGTTCGCCCTCGCACCGAAACAGGAGTTCATCGCACGCCTCAAGGCCGCCGGTCATGTCGTCGTCCCGTCGATCGGCGCGGCCAGGCACGCCCGCAAGGTCGCCGACTGGGGCGCCGACGCCGTCATCGTGCAGGGCGGCGAGGGCGGCGGACACACCGGCGGTGTCGCGACCACGCTGCTGCTGCCGTCGGTGCTCGACGCGGTCGAGATCCCGGTGATCGCCGCGGGCGGCTTCTTCGACGGACGCGGCCTCGCCGCTGCGCTCGCCTACGGCGCGGCCGGCATCGCGATGGGCACCCGGTTCCTGCTCACTCGCGAGAGCACCGTGCCCGACTCGGTCAAACAGCTCTACCTCACCCGCGGCCTCGACGGCACGGTGGTCACGAAGCGCGTCGACGGCATGCCGCATCGCGTGTTGCGTACCGAGCTGGTCGAGCGGCTCGACTCGTCCAGCCCTGCGCTCGGGCTGGCCCACGCAGTTCGCAACGCCGGCAGGTTCAAGAAGCTGACGAAGCTGCGGTGGCGCGACATGGTGCGCGAAGGTCTCGCGACCAAGCACGGCAAAGAGCAGACGTGGGCGCAAATGATCATGGCCGCCAACACTCCGATGCTGCTGCGCGCCGGACTCGTCGACGGCGACACGCACGCCGGCGTGCTCGCGAGTGGTCAGGTGGTCGGGATGCTCGACGACCTGCCCACCTGCGCCGAATTGATCACCGGCATCGTCACGCAGGCGGAGAAGATCATCGCGGACCTGGCGCGCTGACCTCACTCGTCGGGTCGATCAGGATCTTCGCGTGCTGCTCGGCCGTACCGAGCGCGGTGAACGCTGCGTCCACTCCCCCGAGTCCGACCGTCCCCGTCACGACGGGCGCGGCATTCACCTTGCCGTCGGCGAGCAGATGCAACGACTCGCGGAACTCGGCCGGCGTGTAGCCGAGGACGAAGCGCAGATCGATCTCCTTGTTGATCCCCATCGCCGGACGCACCGTGTCCGGCTGCATGCACACACCGACCACCACGATCCGCGAGAACAGCGGTGCCGTGCTCATCAATTGATCGATCACGCCGGGCACGCCGACACATTCGAAGATCACCGGATGCTTCGGCGTGGCCAGCCCGGTTGCGTCGGCGAGCTGCCAGATGCGATGCCACGGCACGAGCGGGATGCGCCGCAGCTTGTCCATCGTCCCGACCGCGAGGTCGAACACGTCCGGCGCATTGGTGAGGTGACCGTGGTCACCGGCCGTTGCGAACGGTGACTCCTGCGCAGGATCGACCACGACGTCGGCGCCGAGCTTGGTCGCGAGCGCCCGCCGCGCCGGCGAGAAATCGCTCGCGATCACGGTGCGAACCCCGCTCGCCTTGAGCATGCCGATCACTGCGAGCCCGACCGGGCCGCAACCGATCACGACGCCGACCTGGTTCTTCTTGATGTCACTGCGGCGCACTGCATGAAGCCCGACAGCCATCGGTTCGGTCAGCGCCGCGATGTCGTCGGAAAGCCCGTTCGGGACGGTGAACGTCAGCGACTGCTCGACGAGCGCCCGTTCGGCGTAGCCGCCCGGCGCCGCGGTCGACAGCCCCGTCGGGTGCACTGCACCGCCCTGGCGCAGCAGCGGGAACGAGACGACGCGGGTTCCCGACGGCATCGCCTTGGTCGTCCTCGGGCCGTGGTCGAGCACCTCGCCGCAGAACTCGTGGCCGAGCACGACCGAGTCGCGCGAGCGGAAGATGCCGTCGTAGCCGACCTCGGCGGTGATGTCGGCGAGTTCGTCGCAGTTGCGCCGCGCGTGCAGGTCCGACCCGCAGATGCCGCAGCGCGACACCTTGACCAGCAGTTGGCCGGCGCCGGGCACGGGATCGGGCAGGTCGACGACGGCGAGTTCGGCATCGGTGCACGTCACGGCCTTCACCGCGCCGACCCTACCGGCGCCCGTAGCGTGGGAGCCTCACGATGCGAGCGGGGTGAAACCAGTGATCAGACGCCGCGCGAAGCTGTTGGCGATCGTCGTTGCTGCGCTGGCGATCGGAGCAGCGTTGTTCGTGCTCGGACGGGTCACCGCACCCACGTCGCACAAGCCGCGGGTGTCGATCGGCAGCTACATCGACGGGTTGCGCGACGGCGCCGCGCAAGGCCGCGAACAGGGCCGGGCCTTCCAGCTCGGCACGCAGCTGCCTGCGAACGACCGGCACGTTGCGCGCGATGCGTTTCGCGCCGGCTACGCGGCGGGTGCCAACGACGTCTTCGCTGGCTACGACGGCGGTTGGGCCTACGGCGTTCCGTGGGTGATCACCCTGGCTCCCGGACGGGCGGGCATCGACCACCAGATCCTCGGGCGCACCCAGGTCGAACCGGGGATCGCCTATTTCCTCTGTCCGAACGGCCGAAGCCTGTGCCACCAACCGCGGTGATCGCTCAGGCCGTCGGCTTCGTGCGTTTCGCGCTGACGAAGGGAGCTTCACTGCGGACGTCGGCCATGACGCGGCGGGTCACCTTGATCGCGCTCTCCCCGTCGGCGACCTGGCCGCCCGACGGTTCGAAGAATGTCACTGTGATGCGCGGACGGTGCGGGAACCGGGCGATTCCGATCGCTCCGGTGATGCGCAGGCCGACGATGCGCGCGGACGGAACCGCGAGCGCGAGCCGACCGGCACCGCTGTGCGGCTTCATCACGCTGACCGCGCGAGATCGTCCCCTCGGGAAACACACCGATACAGCCGCCGTCCTGCAACTGCTCGATCGCCGCCGACAGGGCCGTGAGGTCGCCGCGGCCGCGCTCGACCGGGATCTGTCCCATTCCGTTCAAGATCGCCGCCAGCACACGGTTGTTCCACAACGAGGACTTGGCGAGCGCGCGGATCTGCACCCCGCGTGCGGCGACGCCTGCGACCAGCGGATCCCAGCGGCTGTCGTGGTTGGCGAACAACAGGAGCGGTTCGGGAGTGTCCAGCAGCTCCAGCCCGTGCACCCGCAGCCGTCCCCACCACCGCACGATGGGGGTCGCGACCATCATGACGAGCCGATAGGTCGTAGAGACCGGACCTCGTGGCATGACACGAGCATCCCACCACCACAATCGAGGACGTGCCCACCTACGACGCGATCGTCATCGGCGGCGGCATGGCGGGCGCCTCCATCGGCTACGAGCTCGCGGCCGATCGCAGCGTGGCTCTGCTCGACATGGAGGCGACCCTCGCCTATCACACGACCGGCCGCTCGGCCGCAATGTTCCTCGAGAGCTACGGCGGACCGGCCGTCCGCGCGCTCACGGTGGCAAGCCGCCCGTTCCTCGAGAGCCTCGGGGTGCTCCGCCCTCTGCCGATGCTCTGCGTCGGCGGCGCCGGGCGCGGGGCAGCCGTCGAGCAGCGGTACGAGCAGGTCCGCACGCTTGCACCCAACGTCGAACTGGTCGACGGCGAGAGCGCTCGCAAGATGCAGCCGTTGCTTCGCGCCGGCGCCGTCGAGCTCGCGATGCTCGAACCGGACGCGACCGAGATCGACGTACACGCGCTGCACCAGCACTACGTCCACGGGCTGCGCGAGCGCGGCGGCCTGATCCGAACCCGGTCGCCGATCAGATCGGCACGCCGCGAGGGCGGCACGTGGGTGCTCCGGACCGACGACCAGACCTGGACGGCGTCGACCGTGGTCAACGCGGCCGGGGCGTGGGCCGACGTGGTGGCGGCGATCTTCGGAGCCGTGCCGGTCGGGCTGCGGCCGCTGCGTCGCACGGCCTTCATCGCCGACGCGCCTCCGGGAGCGGGCGCCCCGATGATCGACGAGGTCGCCGAGACCTGCTACCTCAAGCCCGAGGTCGGACGCGTGCTGTGCTCGCCCGCCGACGAGACCCTGCAGGATCCAGGCGACGCGCGTCCGGACGAGCTCGAGATCGCCCGTGCCATCGAGGCGATCAACGCCCTTACAACGCTCGACATCCGGCACGTGCGCGCCAGCTGGGCGGGGCTGCGCAGTTTCGTCGCCGACCGGACGCCGGTCGTCGGCTACGACGCCGAAGCGCCCGGTTTGTTCTGGTATGCCGGGCAAGGCGGGTACGGGATCCAGCTGGCGGCAGCGCTGGCCCGGACGGGGGCTGCACTGATGCGTGGAGCCGCGGTCCCGGCCGACTTGACCGCGCTCGGTTTCACCGCAGCCGATGTGTCGCCGCAACGCTCAAATTCTTAACGGTTGGCACACGCGGTCCGGAAACGGAGCAAGAACCGCCAAATCGTGCCGAACCCCGGTCCTTTCGTTACCGGAGGTAAGTCTGCTGGAAAGCTCGCGACAAGTTTTTCTCAATTCCCCCGCAAGTTTCCCCCGCCCCCGCCGATTGGGAAGACATGAACGCCATCTCGTCGCGCCCCCTACGAGGTCTCGTCTGCTTCGCTGCAACCGCCGCAGCCGTCCTCACCGCCGTCGCCGCCTCCCCCGCCGCCTCGGCCGCGCCCACCGCCCCCCGTCACACGATCGCCCGCATCATCGCGCCGCGTCTCGACCCGACCGTCCAGAACCCCACGAACCCGCTCGCGAACCACCCGTGGGGTTACTACAGCGGCATCACCGATGAGCTGTTCAACGCCTATCGCGCCGCCCACGGCACCGAAGCGGCGATGATCCACTCGATCGCCATCGAACCCCGTGCGCGCACCTTCGGCGCCTGGTATCCGAACGACCAGATCCAGCGCAGCGTGCAGAACTACATCACCAACGTCCAGCAGGGCAATCCCGACACATTGGTCCAGATGGCGATCTTCCGGTTGCAGCCGTGGGAGAACAGCGCGTGCAAGGCGCTGCCCACCCCGGAGCAGCAGGCCAGCTACAAGCAGTGGATCGACAACTTCGCCGCTGGCGTCGGAAACACTCGCACCGCGATCGTGCTCCAGCCCGACCTGCCGTTCGCGTTCTGCGTGCCCGGCCAGTCGCTCATCCCGCTCCAGCTCGTGGCCTATGCGGCCCGCGTGCTCAGCGCGCTGCCGAACACCAGCGTCTACATCGACGCAGGCGCTGCCGACTGGTCGCCGGTCGACCGCTCGGTCTACCTGCTCGAGAACTCGGGCATCCAGTACGCCCGCGGCTTCGAGCTGAACTCGACCCACTTCGACGGCACCGGCAACCAGATCTTCCACGGTGCCGCCATCGTCAGCGCGCTGGCCAGGGCCGGGTACCCGGGCAAGCACTTCGTCGTGAACACCTCGGGCAACGGACATCCGTTCACCCACCCGTACTACATGCAGCACGGTGGAACGGGTCCCGGCTTCAACAGCGCTCCGGAGTGCACGGCGACGACCCAGCGGCACTGCGTCACGCTCGGCATCCCGCCCACGTGGCACGTCACCGACTCGCGGTTCAACCTGCACGCCGACGCCCTGCCGCTGGCAGCGAAGTTCGTCGACGGTTATCTGTGGATCGGCAAGCCGTGGATGCACGACCAGGCCAACCACTTCGAGATGACCCGCGCGATCAACGAGATCAAGACCTGGCCCTTCCGCCCGATCGCAGCGAGCCTGCGCACGATGAAGTAAGGGGATCCGACCTTCACCCGGTGATCCCGCAGATCACCGGGTGAAGCTTTTCCCCATCATGGTGGCCGCAGGTTGTCCCCCGGCGTTCGGTCACATCACGGGCTCGGAGGTCAGCCGGGCAGTTTCTCGTCGTGCAAGCTGGCAGATACGTACCACTCTGCGGCGTCGCCGTGCATCAGCGTGTCAAGCTGCGTCAGCAACGGCCGCACCTCCGCCTCGGTGCGCGCTGAGCCCAACACCACCTGCAGTCGCTGCAGTTCACGCAGCGCGTGCGCCGACTGCATGGCCTGCCGGCCGAACTCTGACTGCGCGGCGAAGCCGCTGATCGCCGCCGCCACCGCTGGGATCACGATCGACACGAACACGGTGACATCGGGCCAGTCCTCCGGCAGCACGTGCAGGCTGTGGGCCAGCGACGAGACCACGCTCAGGCCGAACAGCGCGATCGCGAGCCAGGTCGTGCGACGCTGCAGCCGCTCCCACCGGTTGCGCCGCTTCTGGTGGTAGTTGATCTGGCTCTGGACGAGATCGGACGCGATGTCGGTCGCTTCGGCGAGCAGATCGACGTCGACGGTGGTCGCCGAGCGGAACCAGACTTCGCGCACGGCGCGACCGGCCCAGTCGGCACCGGGTCGCTCCTCGTCACGGCTGCCGGGAATGGTCGCGAACGTCGGGACGCCACCCACGCGCGACAAGAACATCGCCGACCGCAGGCGTTCGGCGATGAAACGAGCCGATGTCCACCGGCCCAGCAACGACACGCGCAGCAGCGAGATCGCGAACACGATCACGAGCGCGGCGAACTCGATCCACCCGAGCCAGTACTGCTCCTGGAAGAACACGTGCTGGAAGGCCACCGCACCGACGGCCAGCGCCGACAGCGCGTACAGCAACGAAATCGCTAGTCGGTGCCGCGTCTGATAACGCAGGGCGAGTTGGTCGGCGCGCAGGAAGTACGGGAGCAAGTGTTGGTCCGGCTCGGCGGCCTCGAGCGCAGCGCGTGCGGCCTGTTGCTCGGACTCGCTCAGCCGTGCGGCGTTGAACGCGTCGAGGCGTCCTTGCGCATCGGGCGCGAGCGGCACCGTCGACAGGTCCGGCAACGCGGCGGGTGCGGCGAGCACCTGCGCCGCACCGCGCGTCGCACCAATGTCGACCACCGGAAGCCCCAGTGAGTGCGTATAGCGGACGATCTCGGCCGTCCCGCCGGCGCCACGGGCAGGTTCGCCGTCGTGGATCGCGATCAGCACGTCGATGCGGTCGGCCATCGTACGTCCGGCCGAGCTGTAGCCGATGTCGCGCGAGGGAGTCGCATCGACGACCTGCACCGACGCAGCCCGCGAACAGAGCGCTCGGAATTCGGCGCGGGAGGTCTCGCTCGTGAAATCGCGCTCGTAGTCGTCGGCCGTCAGCGGCAACACGGCTTCGAGACGCGCGCCGAGATCGAGCCCGACGTGCGCGACGATCCGGTCGGCGCCCTCGGCGAGTGCAGAGACGACGGTGACTCCCGTCGGCGTCGCTTGCAGTTGCGGGTGGCTGTAGGCGGCGATCACACGCTCGATCGCAGTGCGCACGACGGCGCGGGTATCCGCGTCGTCAGGGATCCAGCGGTGCCCGGTCACGCCGATCCGCAGGTCGATCGGAATCCTGCCGATCTCGGCGAGGCTGGCGTCCATGCAGGGAGTATGCAGCGTCGCCGCGACCCGACGGTTGCGGCGACGCTATCGGCGCAGTGCGGTTTCGTGGTCCATGTGCGACAGCTTCTCGGGGTTGCGCACGGCGTAGAGCCCGGTGATGCGGCCGTGCTCGAGATGCAGCGCAACGACGGTGTCCACGTCACCGTCCAGGCGGATGATCAATGCAGGACGCCCGTTGACCTGTGCCGGGTCGAGGGTGGCGACGCCGGGAATCCTGCCGAACCCGCTCGCGAGCAGGCGGGCGACCTTGTCGGCACCGACGATCGGACGCGGGACGGCCTGCTTGATCCCGCCGCCGTCACCGATCAGCACGACGTCCGGCGCAAGGATGTCGAGCAGGCCCTGCAGATCCCCCGTCTCGACAGCGCGTCGGAATGCGTCGATCGCCGCGCGCGTGTCGGCGGCCGACACGATCGCCCGAGGACGCCGCGCCGCGACATGATCGCGTGCCCGGTGCGCGATCTGTCGCACTGCCGCGAGGTTCTTTTCGACCGCCTGCGCGATCTCGTCGTAGTCGAGACCGAACACCTCGCGCAGCACGAACACCGCACGCTCGGTGGGTGCGAGCGTCTCGAGCACGAGCAGCATGGCCATCGACACGCTCTCGGCCAGTTCGGCGTCCTCGGCGACGTCAGGTGTGGTCAGCAACGGTTCGGGTAGCCACGCCCCGACGTAGGACTCCTTGCGCCGTCCGAACGTTCGCAAGCGTGTGATCGCCTGGCGGGCGGCGATCCGCACGAGGTACGCATGATGTTCGCGCACGGTGCTGATGTCGACGCCGGCCCAGCGCAGCCATGTCTCTTCCAACACGTCCTCCGCGTCCGCGCCGCGGTGCCCCGCCGGCATCTCATGGTCGCAACCAATTCCTCACGAGACAGGACGGCCTCATGGACACCCGATTGGACATGTTCAGCAACGAGCTCGGCGCCAAGTTCACGAAACGATTTGCCAACGCCAGCATGGTGATCCGGGACTCGACGCTGCCGCAGTCGACGCAGGAACTCGTGTCGCTTCGCGCCAGCCAGATCAACGGCTGCGGCTGGTGCATCGACATGCACACGAAGGACGCTGCCGCCGCAGGTGAGAGCGCAGTGCGGCTCAGCCTCGTTGCTGCGTGGCGCGAGTCGACGGTCTTCACCGAGGCCGAGCAGGTTGCGCTCGCGTTCACCGAGGAAGGCACCCGGCTCGCCGACGCGAGCACCGGTGTCTGCGACGACACGTGGCAGCAGGTTCGCAAGCATTACGACGACGATCAGCTCGTCGCGCTGTTGTGCCTGGTCGCGATGATCAATGCGGCGAACCGGCTCGCGGTGATCGCTCACCAACGCGGCGGATCGTACGAGCCCGGAATGTTCGACGCGGTGTTCGCCTGAGCGCGATCACCAGGCCGCGGGATGGATGAACGCGGCCGCCGGACGCCGCAGCCACTGCGTGATCCGCATGGCCAGCGCAAGATCGGTGAACCGCGCTGTGCGCAGATTCGTGAGACGTGCCGAAGTGGTGTCGAGTAGACGGGCCAGTTGCGCCCACGTCATCCCGCGATCCTGCCGTTGCCGGTTCAGCGCGGCGTGCAGCTCGCCGAGGTCCCACCGCAATCGGCGGTCAGGGCCGGCCGCCGGCAGCCGCACGTCGCCCACGTCCGCCACTGGCCCGGTCAGGAACTCCTCCGGCGCGCGGCCGAGCCAGCGCAGCATGAACAGCGCGTACTGACAGGACGTTTCGCCGCGCGCACCTTGGCGCGAGACCGCTCCTCCGCACAGCGGGTGGTCGTCGAGGTGCGCGTTGAGCTCGGCAGACTGCTCCCACAACTCGTCCGCGAGCTCGTACCAGCCCAGCCCCTGCTCACGGCGTGCCGTGTCGAGGGCGCCGAAGAAGGCGTCGAAGTCGAACCGGGCGGGCGAATCGGTACTCGCGATCGGCGTCGTGCGCACTGCGGTCATGGCGGCGACGCTAGACCCGATCGCTGACGATGAACTTCCGCGTCTTCGACAGGTCGGGGCTAGTGTGCCAGCGCCGCGAGGTCGAACGGGACGACCAGTAGCCGGTTGAGGTACTCGCCGGGATAGCGTCTGGCGTTCTTCCAGTCGCCGGTCGTGAACAGCGCCTGCTTCGACAGCGGTTGCGTGAACACGAACTTCTGCACGAGCGCCGGGTCGTAGAGGCCCAGCCAGTCCTCGGGCGTACCGATCGCCAGCTGGCTCGACCCAGGCTGTTCGGTGAGCGGGCACGGGCTACCGCTGCACCAGATGCTGCGCTGACCGGAGTGGTGGAACACCTTCGTCCACGGTCCCCACGGCTTCGGCGCGGTGTACATGTGGAACTGCGTGTACGGCGTCTCGGCGGGCGTCGGGAAGTCGGGGTGCGCTCGCGAGAATGTCGACATCAGCAACACGTAGCGCTTGAGCGAGGGCACGTACTGGATCGCCGGCTGGCTGATCCCTTGCTTGGCTTGGAGCACTCGCGTGGCACCGATCGGCGTGCTCGTCCAGCTCTGGCCGGAACCGCCGACTCGCCCGTGGTAGAACTGCCACGCCTTCGCCTGCTGCACCTTGTTCAGCGGGACGCGCGCCAGGTGCAGGTAGTTGCCGTTGTAGGTGTAGCCGTCGGTCGATACCGAGTACAGGTACTTGTTGGCCCCGTCCACCGTGTGGGTGTTGCCCGGCCCGTACTGGATGAAGAACGGCGCCGAGAACGCGTTCCCGGGGAACATCGCTCGGTAGCGGTGCAGCTTGGCCATCCAGCTGGGCGCCGCACCGTCGCTGCTGGTGACGCCCCACGGATTCGTCCACGTCCTGCCGCCGTCGGTGGACCGGATGATGCTGGCGTCGAACGAGGGCTGGAGCCCGTGCGCCTGCAGGCCGACCGAGCACTGGTGCAACTGGCGGGCGATGGCGAGGTAGATGGTGGTGCCGATCCTGGTGATCCCGCCGGTCTTCCACGAACATCCGTCCGGGCTCTTGCCACCACCGCGCGGGCCGTAACTGTCCATGCAGTTGACCGACGAAACCCGGAAGTGGGCCGGGTCGGCTCCGCGCATCCTCAGGATCACGATGTCGCGACCCTTCGACGTGCACGAGTTGTTGACGCCGGTCGAGTCGTTGGCGGTCGAGATGATCGATCCGTCCGTCCCGACGGTGTTGTAGAACGTGTCGTCGGTGACGCCGGAGAAGTAGTGCGGAGTCGCGAACGGTCCCGTCGACTCGGTGGCCTTCGGCTGCGAGGTCGCTCCCGCGCGCATGGCCAACGGCATTGCGACGGTCGCGAGGACCGCTACCGCGGCGAGCAACATACGGCTGCCCGGGAAGGGCCGGAGCGGCGAACGATGCTTGGTCATGAGCCGACCACGCTAGCCAGGTCGAAGGGCAGAACGTGAAGTCTGTACAGGTTCTCGCCAGCATATTTGTTGCGGTTCATCCAGTCGCCGCAGGTGAAAAGCGCCTGGTCCGACAGCGGACGGCTGTACACGAACTTCTGCACAAGCGCCGGGTCATAGAGGCCTAACCAGTCGTCGGGCGTCCCGACGCTCAACTGTGTGCCGTCCGGCTGCGACATGAGTGAACACGGGCTGGCGGTGCACCACAGGCTGCGCTGGGTTGCGTGGTCATAGACATGCGTCCACGGGCCCCACGGCTTCGGCGACGTGTACATCTCGAAGCGCGTGTACGGCGTCTGGTGCAACGTCGGGAACATGCTGCCCGGCTGGGTGTAGTAGAAGGTCGTCAGCACGTAGCGCTTGAGCGCAGGTACGTACTGGATGGCCGGCTGGCTTAGGCCGTGCCGGGCCTGCAGCACGCGCGTCGCCCCGGCAGGCGAGTTCGTCCAGCTCTGCACCGAACCACCCACCCGACCGTGGTAGAACTGCCACGCACCGGCGGTCATGACCTGGTTGACCGGCACCCGGGCAAGGTGCAGGTAGTTACCGTCGTAGGCGTATCCGTCGGTCGAGACGGCGTAGACGTACTTGTCGCCGCCGTCGACGGCTTGGGTGTTGCCGGGCCCGTACTGGATGAAGAACGGCGCGGGGAAGGTCTGGTCGGGGAACATCGCCTGGAACCGGCCGAGGCCGGCGTCCCACTTCGGTGCCGCGCCGTTGGGGCTGGTCACGCCGAACGCATTCGTCCAGGTCACGCCGTTGTCGGTCGACTCGATGATGCTCGAGTTGTACGACGGCTGCAGTCCGTTCGACTCGTGCCCGACCGAGCACGCGTTCAGTTGGCGCGCGACCGCGACGTAGATGACCTGCCCGACGCGGGTGATGCCACCGGTCTTCCACGAGCATCCGTCAGGAGTATGGCCCGGACCACCACCGGCGATCGGCCCGAAGTCGGTCATGCAGTTGGTCATCGACAGGGTGAGCGAGGTCGGTTCGGAACCGGCCACACTCAGCATCCCCATATCGCTGCTTCCGCACGACAGGTCGAGGCCCTTGGTGTCGTTGACGGTCGCGAGGATGTTCCCGTTCGTGTCGACGGTGTTGTAGAACGTGTCACCCCAGGCGGCCGGGAAGTACTGCGCCGTGCCGAACTGCGTGTCGGTGGCCGAAGTATGCAGGAAGTAGCCCTGGACGTCGATGGTCAGGTCGTTCGACTGGGTCGCAGTATCGCTCGAGTCGGCGATGTCGATCTTGCCGCTGGCCGCGAGTGCCACAAAGGCCAAGTTGGTGTTGGTAACGCTCGGGTCGGCGATGACCGAGGTCGTCTGCGGACGTACCGTGCCGTCGGGCCACACAGTGTTCGCACCCACCGCCGAGGCGTTGACGGCGGCGAGGTTCAACGCGACAGCGTCGGCCTGCTCGGGGACGTCGGCGACACCGCGCACCGCGACGGCGCGCGTACCGCGGAGCACCCGGCCCGCGGTCAGCTTGCCGGTGACGCCGACGTTGTGGCGCGTGTCGACGATCCGCGTCGGTGTCGTGACCGGGACGAACACGTCGGCGCTCGATCCCTTGATGCTGGTGAGGTAATAACCCTGAACGTCGACATGGATCTGGGTCGACGCGCAGTTGGTCGAAAAGGTCAGGTCGCCGTTCGCGTCAGGCGCGACGACCGCGAACCCCTGAGCCGTGTAGGTCGCGTAGGTGTCGATGCGTGGATACCCCGACGCGGTGGTGTCGGTTCCCGCCGGCTGCACCTGTAGCCAGCAGTTCGAGCTCGTGGCGACTGCGCCGACGTTGAGGACCACTGCGGTCACGCCGGACGCGGGGATCCCGCCGACGCCCGAGACGTCGAAGGTCCAGGGTGCGTCCGAGGTCAGCGGCGTCGTGCGCCCGCCCGTCCCCGTCGTCGTGTCGATGATGCGCTTGGGCGTGAGCGGGGCGAAGGTGGCGCCGGAGACCTTCGTGGCCGCGGAGGTGACGTAGCCCTCGATGTCTGCCGAGACGTCCACGGCTGACCCGTTGACCCCGTTGTAGAAGGAGATCGTGCCGCCGCGTCCGACCTGCACGATCGCCGTGTTGTCGGCGACGGAGTTCGCCGGCGCGTTGGCGACCACTGCGTACTGGGGACGCGTCGTGCCGGCCGGCCACACCCACACGTTGCCGTTCGAGTTCGGCGAGGGGTTGGTGCTGTTCGATGTGCTGATCTGCACCATGACCGCGAGCACGCCGGTCGTCGGTACCCCCGCCACGCCGGTCACCGAGATCGATTCAGTGGCGTTGGGCGCCAACTGTCCCGTCCAGCCGAGCCCGACCGTCGTGTCGACGACATTTGTGGCCGCGACCGGGACGAATTCCCCGGCGGCGGCAGGCACCGAATCGGCAGTGGCGTTGGCACTTAGACCCACCGTGAGCCCGGCGATGGCGAGGCAGCCGGCCACGAGGGCCAGGCGCGGGCGCGGGCGAATCGTCATGAACACAGAGCTGAGTGCCTTTCACGCGGCGAGATCACTTGGGGCAGAGGGGTCGTACCTGGTGATCGGCGCCGGGCGGAACTGTAAATGATCATCGACCCGATTGGCACGAACTTGAGCCGGCGAATTTGCTCAAATCCGGCGCATCGAATTGATCGGGCATTGATTTTTTGTTGTCAGCGGAGGAATGGATCAGCTGGTGCCGCGCAATTTACCGTTCTTGGCCACCGACGGATCAGTGCACGCCGAGAGGTCGAAGCAGCACGGGCGGCGCTTGCCGTGGTCCATCTTGGAGATCGTCACCTCGACCCGGCGCTCGCGCGTTGCCGGGTTGGCAGTCGCGTTGACCCACCGCACCCATTCCCAGCGCGCCATCGACGTGATGTCGTCCCAGATGTCACGGATGCGTTGTGGGGCCCGCTGCAGCGCAGCGTCCAGGTCGGCCGGGACGTCCGGCTCCGGCCACTCCGGCCGCACCTCGAGCACGAAACCCGTCCGATCGCCGGGGGCAAGTCCGGCAGCGCGCTGGAGCCCCTCGTCCACCCTGACCCAGTGCCCTCGCGCGCCGTCGGGTTCGAGCACCGTCTCGAACTCGTGGCCGTTGACCGTGCCCTGAACGGCGACCTGGCCGCGTGAGGGCAGTTGCTCGCTGGCCCGTTTCGGGAGCCGTGCGAGCGTCGCGTCATCGATCGTGTCCAGCGCGGCGGTGAAACGGATCGCCGTCATCGTCTTCTGCGCCACGCAGGACATGGTCTCAGATCGCCGGTGTCAAATCGTCTGTCTGGCACCGCGGTCGATCGTGAGGGTGGCGCCGGTGATGTTTGCGCTGCGGTGACTGACGAGAAATGCAACCACCGTCGCGACGTCGTCGGCAGGGGTGTCGGGGCCGATCGCCACCGTGTTGACCCGCACACCGCGAGCGCCGAACTGCTTCGACATGGCCTTGCCGAGGTTCCACAGCGCGGCATGGACCACGCCCCTGCCGATGCGGGCGGGATCCGGTGTCCAGGCGTCGATCGACACGATATTGACGATCGATCCGCCCCCTGGCATGGCGGCCGCAGCTGCGCGGACGGTGCGCAGCGGTGTGAGCAGGTCGGCGACGAGCAGACGCTGCCAATGCCCGTCATCGACCGCCAGAAGGTCGCCCGACTGCTCGTTCGGCGCAATGGTGTTGACCAGGGCGTCCAGGCGCTGGGCTCCCACGTCGACGAGCGTTGCCCCCTCAGCCTGCAACGTCCGGCGCACCGCCGATCCCATCGTCTCGTCGCCGTCGGAAACCGCGGCATCTACGCCCCTCAGCCCCAGGTCCATGGCCCGCTCCCCCTACACCGTCTCGACCATGCCGCCGTCGATGACGACGTCGCTGCCGGTCATGCTCGCGACCCGCCGGCTGGCGAGCAGCACCACCAGGTCGGCGACCTCGTCCGGACGGGTGAAGCGACCGGTCACCATGCCGGCCGCAGCGCCTTGGGCGACGGCGTCCGGTGCCTGGCCGGTAGCGCGGCCGACGCGCGCTGCGACACCGTCCGCGCCCAGCCACAGATCGGTGGCCACCGGCCCCGGGTCGACGTTGTTCACGCGGATGCCGCGCCCGCCGAACTCCTTCGACACCGACTTGGCGACGCTCACCAGCGCCGCCTTCGCCGCGGAGTAGTCGATGACCAGCGGGTCGGGAAGGCGGGCATTCACCGAGGCGACGTTGACGATCGAACCGCCGCCACCGGCCAGCATCCGCGGGAGCGCGGCACGCATGGCCCGCACGGCTGCCATGAGGTCGAGTTCCCAGGTGGTGTGCCACAGGTCGTCCGCGACGGCGAGGAAGCCGTCCAGCCGCGGTGGTGCGATCCCGACGTTGTTGACCAGCACATCGACGCGCTCCCCTGCAGCAGCAACCAGCGCTTCCGGGCCGTCCGGGGTCGACAGGTCGACCGCGTGCGCCTCGATGCGACCGGCGTCTGCCAGTTCGGCGAGCTCGGTGGTCACCGACAGTGACCCGGCCACCACATGCGCGCCCTCGGCGACGAATGCGCGTGTGATCGCCAGCCCGATGCCGCGTCCCGCACCGGTGACCACGACGACCGCGCCGTCCAATCCCAGATCCATCGTTGCCTCTCAACGTCCGATGGCGGGACCGTAGAGCGGCGCGGCAGTTGCGCGCTTGAGTCGGGTGACTGGGCTTGAGCCGGGCAGTCGATCGACCGAAGCCGTGCGTCTGCTCCGCGCGCGACGATCGCAGTGACGCACCAGTTCGAGAACAGGAGCACGTACATGGACGCACAGGGAACGCCAGTCATGTTCATCCACGGACTGTGGTTGCACGCCACGTCGTGGCAGCCGTGGATGGATTTCTTCGACGAGCGCGGTTATCGGTCGAGCGCGCCCGGCTGGCCGGGTGACGCCGCGACCGTCGCTGATTCGCGCGCAAATCCGGAGGCGATTGCCGATCACGGGATCGAAGAGGTCACCGAGCACTACGCAAAGCAGATCGCCGAGCTGGACCAGCCGCCGATCGTGATCGGGCACTCGTTCGGGGGGATGATCGCGCAGAAGCTGCTCGGCGAGGGCCACGGCGCTGCCGCGATCGGCATCGATGCGGCACAGATCAAGGGCGTGCTGCCGCTGCCGCTGTCGGCGCTGCACTCGACCCTGCCGGTGTTCAAGAACCCGACCAACAAGCACAAGGCCGTGTCCCTGACGGCAGATCAGTTCGCCTACGCCTTCGGCAACACGCTGCCTCGCGAGGAGTCCGACGCGCTTTTCGACGCCTGGACGATCCCTGCGCCGGGACGTCCGCTGTTCGAGGCGGCCGCGGCGAACTTCTCGCTGCACTCGCCGGCGAAGGTGCGTACCGACAACGAGGATCGCGGGCCGCTGCTGCTCGTGTCCGGAGGCAAGGACCACACCGTCCCCGAAGTAATCACCAAGGCGACCGCCAAGCAGTACCGGCACTCGTCGGCGGTCACCGACACGGCCCGCTTCCCGGACCGCGGTCACTCGCTCACGATCGACGCCGGCTGGCGTGACGTCGCCGAGGAGTGCCTGTCCTGGCTGCGCGCGCAGGGTTTGTGATTGCGTGCGCTGAAGTCGGCGCTCCGGCATGAGCGCGCCCCGCGTGGTCATCGTCGGAGCCGGCTTCGCCGGCTATCACGCGGGCGGCGCGTGGGAAGGTCGACACCGTCGACCTGGACGCGCAGCGGGTCGCCTTCGTCGATCCTGAGGGACGCCGCGGCGAGCTCGACTACAACCGACTCGTGCTCGCGTCGGGGAGTGTCAACAAGCTGTTGCCGATTCCCGGCGTCGCACAGAACGCACACGGGCTTCGTGGCATCGCCGAGGCGCTCTACCTGCGCGACCACATCACGCGTCAGCTCGAGCTCGCGGCAGCCTCGACCGACCGCGCCGATCCCGACACGGTCACGCTGACGACTGGCGAGCAGGTCGCGACCCGGTCGCTGATCTGGTGCGTCGGAGTG
This sequence comes from uncultured Actinomycetota bacterium, assembly GCA_963708645.1. Classification (GTDB taxonomy): domain Bacteria; phylum Actinomycetota; class Actinomycetes; order Mycobacteriales; family Jatrophihabitantaceae; genus RYN-133. The sequence continues at coordinate 63,684 of CAVPTA010000009.1, forward strand.
CGTCCGGACGACTTGGTGGCGCAGCTGAGGCTGCCGACCAGCAGCGGGCGACTCGATATCGGCACGACGCTGCCGGTGGCGTCCCATCCGCACGTGTTCGCCTGCGGCGATTGCGCCGCAGTTCCGGATCTGACTCGTCCAGGCACTCTCACCGGAATGACTGCGCAGCATGCGCAGCGCCAGGGTGGGCTCGCGGCACGCAATGTTGCGGCGTCGTTGACGGGCACGCCGCTGCACACATACCGACATCGCGACCTGGGCTTCCTGGTCGACCTCGGTGGTTGGCCGGCAGCCGCCGACCCGCTGCAGATCCCACTGTCGGGCGCGCCGGCGAAGGCGGTCACTCGCGGGTGCCACCTGCTGGCACTACCCGGCAATCGCACCCGAACGGCCACCGACTGGGCGATCAACGCAGTGATGCCGCCACGCGCCGTGCAGCTCGGACTGGTCGGCGCCGAGCGCGTCCAGCTCGAGTGCACCGAGCAGAGCTAGGTCAGGTCCCACTCGCCGTCGATGATCCGGTCGGACATCGCGAGGAACTCCGCATCGGTCGACTCGCCGTCGAGCGCGTTCCCGATCACCTGGCCGGTACGCAGCATCATCAGCAGCCGCGACGCGACGGCCGGCTGCGGGTGGCCTGCCTCGCGGAGCAGGCGTTCGGTCATGTCCATGACCCACTTGCGATGCTCGTGCGAGATCGTGCGGATCACGTGATCGGTCGGAGCGAACTCGGCTGAGGCGTTGACGAACGGGCAGCCGCGCCAAATGATCGCGAGATCGTGCTCGACGAGCATGACGCCGATGCGGCGCACCGCTTCACGGGGATCGTCGACCGATTCGACGAGCGCGGTGAAGCCGGCGCGCTCGTGCGCCGCCCGTTCGCGCAGGTAGGTCTCGACCAGATCCTCCTTCGACCGGAACTGGCGGTACATCGTCGTGCGCGTCACCCCGGCCTCGCGCACGAGCCGGTCCATTCCGACGCTCTGGATGCCCTCGTCGTAGAACAGGCGATTGGCCGCGTCGAGGATGCGGTCGCGCACGGAGGCAGCGGCCCGGTCGGTTGTGGTCGGCGACTCGGTGTTCACGCGACTCCTCGGTGTCGGTGGATCACGCAACGCGCCGGGGCGGGCCTTGCCACGTGATGCGGGTGCCACTATAACTCCTTGGTAGAACGATCGTTCTACCAGGGAGGGAGCCGTATGACCCCGGGGCCGCTCGCCGCCCGAGTGTTCGGGACGGTGTCGGTGCATCGGCTCCTGCGGTCCTCAGCGACGATCGAGACGCCGAAGCACGCTATGCCGCGCTGCTGGCGGCAGACCTCGATGCGTTCCCGTGGCCGCTGGCGCGAGCGCAGTTCGCCTATGGCAGCTGGCTGCGCCGGCACCGCCGCTCGATCGAAGCGCGCGAGCCGTTGCGACAGGCATTGCACACCTTCGACCGGCTCGACGCGCCATTGTGGTCGACGCGCGCTCGTGGCGAGTTGCGTGCTGCCGGCACGGCGTGTGAAACGACGCCGCCCGAGGCGGTGGCCGACCAGCTCTCGCCACAGGAGCTGCGCATCGCGACGCTCGCGGCGGCGGGCATGTCCAACCGCGAGATCGGTCAGCAGCTGCTCCTGTCACCGCGCACCATCGGGTCGCACCTCTATCGGATCTATCCGAAGCTGGGCATCACCAACCGTGGCCAGCTCAGCCGGTTGGTGACGCCGGTCGCCGGTTAGATCCCGGCGTCGTGAGCCGAACCTCAGTCGAGACAGAACTCGTTGCCCTCGGGGTCCTGCATGACGATGCAGACGTTGTTGATCTTGTCGGCTTCGATGCGCCGTACGCGACGCGCACCGATCGCGACGAGGCGCGTGCACTCGGCCTCGAGCGCGTCCGCCCGTCCCTCGATCGGTACGCCGACAGCCGCGCGCAGATCGAGATGCACACGGTTCTTCGCCGTCTTCGGCTCGGGCACCTTCTGGAAGTACAAGCGCGGACCGGCACCGTCAGGGTCGACCACGGCCGAAGCGTTGTTGCGTTGATCGGCTGGGATTCCCCACGCATCGAGCGCGGCGTCCCACGAGTCGAACCCGGCCGGTGGCGGATCCAGGATGTAGTGCAACGCTTCGGCCCAGAACGCCGCGTGCGCTGCGGGATCGGCACTGTCGAAAGTCACTTGGAACATCGTCGCCATCATCCGATCTTGGCGCATGGCGCCGACATACGTCACCGCGCTGCGGTGCAATCAAGCGTCGGTTCGTACAACACCGTCGACGTAGTACCAGCGACCGTCCTCCAGGACGAACCGCGATCGCTCGTGCAACACGCGGACGTCACCACGGCCGACTACGTACGTTGCGCGAAACTCGACGATGCCGGTCGCGTCCTCGGCCGTGCCGTCGACCACGTCGACGATCTGCAGGCCGCGCCAGCGTGGGTTGCTCTGCAGGTCGAGTTCGGACGGCCGTGTCGACGGGTGCCAGGAGGCCAGCAGCCACTCGACGTCGGTGTCACGAAACGCCTCGAACCGCGATCGCATCAGGCCTTCTGCCGTCGATGGCCAAGCGCGGTCGTTCACCGTGCTTTGTCGGCCGGGGCCGGTAACTGATCAACCGCATTGCGTTGTCTGCGATCGGACAGCCCCGCGACGCTCGCGCCGATGAGAACGAGAATGAGGCCGCCGATCGCGAGCCGGCGGAACTGGTCCTCGACGCCGCTCTCGGTCGTCCAACCGCACGCGTGCAGCGTGCTGAACAGATCCGTGCAGGTCGTGGGCGGCTTGAGTGCGGTCGTCGACTTCGACGCGTTGACCGCGGCGAGATAGTCGGCGACCTGCCGATCGAAGAGTTGCTTCGCAGAACTCGCGATCGCAGAAGGGACCGCCGACGGAATCGTCGGTGGCGAGGGCGCACCGGGCGCCGGACGCCGCTGAACTCGAAGGCCCGATGAATGCGGCCGGGACGAAGGCAACCCCGATGGCAAGGCACAGCACCGCTGCGCGCAGTGCCCACGCACGCGTACTCACGACCGTGTTCGTCCAGTCGATCAGGTTGATGCTTCGCGCAAGTTGGGTGTCGGCGTAGGAGGTCCCTGGTTCGTACGCGCCGACACTGGCCGACGATCCGCGCAGGAACGCCAGGTACGCGACCGACAACGCGACGGCGAGACCGAGGAACAACGCGGCGTACACACCACGGACCGGCAGCGTGCGGCTGGTCGTCGAGAACACCAGCCCCAAGAGCCCGGTGTAGGCCGCGATCAGCGCCGCCGACGCGGTCTGGATGAACTTCGCGGAATCGCGCGCACGGTCAATCGATCCAATGGCCAGTTCGGCGATCTTGGTGTGGTAGAGCGTGCGATGCGCCAGATCTTGCGCCTCGGCGGCAGCGTCGGACGCGTCGACGGCCGCACTGTCTGCTGCCTCGGCCGCGATCCCCGCCTTGACCTTCTCCAGGTCGACGTCGTTCTTGTGGTCGGCTTCGGCCTGCTTGGCGGCGATGTCGCCCTTGATGCGTTCGACGTCGCAGTCCGTGCAGTTGGGGTCGCCTGGCATCAGCGTCTCGCCCGACGCAGGTTTGGCAGCCGTCGGCGTTGCTTCAACCGAGGAAGGTCGTGCTCGTCCGCAGCGCCGTCCGGGTCGATGAGGCGACCTTCGATGACCTCGTGCATCGGTTGGAGAGGTTTGCTGTCCTCGTCCAGGTGTATCAAGAATCGCCCGACTTCCTCGGTGCTTTTCGGCCCATACCGCTGGCCGTCGTATGCGCACCTAGCCATGTCGTCCCCCTCCGACCGCAGGCCAGGGGATGCTACTGCCGCCGTTGTTGTCGCGGCTAGGTGTTCTGGACGCCGTTGCAGCGATCGCGAGGTCGAGGAACAGGCGCTCAAGCATCACTTGATCGAAGTATCAGATTGGCCGAATTCCGACCGGATCGATACTTCGATCAAGCGCTCAGGCCTGCTGTTCGACTTCCCACCTCCACGACGCGCGATGTCGTTCCAGCCGGGCGGCTCAGTTGCGCCGTCACGTGGCAGGTCACGGCCCGAGGCGAAACCTGAGCAGCCGAAATGTCCGTGGAGACGCTATGAGCGACCGCGACGCGCGTCCGGGTGCTGGCATCCTCGCCTGCCGGATGCTGGCCGGCCCGTCGTTTCTCCCGGTGCCTAATGTGAGGGTGTGACTGCTTCTGCTCCCGGCGTTGATCTTCCCCGCGGCAGCATCCTCGGTACTCGCGTCGAACGGGTCGAGGATCCGGAGTTCCTGACCACCGGCGCGGTCTACACCGAGGACATCGACGATCCCCGCCTTGCGGGCGCGCTGCGCCTGACGATCGTGCGCTCGCCGATCGCGCACGCGCGCATCGTCAACATCGATACCAGCGCGGCACGCGATTGCGACGGCTGCGTCGCAGTGTTCACAGCTGCCGAACTCGACGACCCGGTCAGCCAGCGGCCGCCCCTGCCGATGTACAACGAGGCGTTCGGGCAGCCGTTGCTCGCGACGGGCATTGTGCGCTTCGTCGGCGAGTCCGTCGCCGCCGTGCTCACCGACGAGCGTTACCAGGGTGAGGACGCCGCCGAACTGGTCGATGTCGAGTACGAGCCGTTGCCCGCCGTTGTCGATCCCAAAGCTGCGTTGGCCGATGACATCGTGCTGTTCTCCGAGGTCGGGACGAACGTGTGCTTCGGCGAGAAGCCGGGCGAGCAGGACGACATCTTCGCCGACTGCGAGGCCGTGATCAGTCACGAGATCCTCAACCAGCGCGTGGCGGTCGCGCCGCTCGAGGTGCGCGCCGCCGCAGCCGTGTGGGGCGAGGACGACCGGCTCACGGCATGGATCCCCAACCAGGGCGCGCAGGGCACCCAGCGGTCGCTGTCCGGCATGCTCGGCGTCCCGATCGAGCAGGTGCACATCATCACGCCGGCAGTGGGCGGTGCCTTCGGTGCCAAGTTCGGCGCCGACACCGATCACGCGCTGGTAGCGCGGCTCGCGAAGATCCTTGCTCGCCCCATCACGTGGGTCGAGACGCGCTCGGAAAACATGGTCGCGATGACGCACGGTCGTGCGCAGGTGCAGACCGTCACGCTCGGCGGCACGAAGGACGGACGTATCACGGCCTACCGGCTGCACGTGTTGCAGGATTCGGGCGCCTATCCGAAGTTCGGCGGATTGCTGCCGACGCTCACGTTGATGATGGCGCCGGCCGTCTACGACATCGAGCACCTGCAGACGTCGTTCGTCAGCGTCGTCACGAACACCACGCCGGTCGGCGCCTACCGCGGCGCCGGCCGTCCCGAAGCGACTGCTGCGATCGAACGCGCCGTCGACCTGTTCGCGGCCGAGATCGGCATGGATCCCGCGGAGGTTCGTCGCCGCAACCTGCTGCCCGCGTTCACCGAGCCGCTGAAGACCAAGGGCGGCGCCACCTACGACTCGGGCGACTATCCCGCGGCGCTGGAGCGGGTTCTCGAAGCTGCCGACTATGCAGGTCTGCGTTCGGAGCAACAACGACGCCGCGACGCCGGCGACCCGCTGCAGCTCGGCATCGGCCTGTCGGTCTATGTCGAGATCACCGGGGGTGGCAGCGAGTCCGGCCCGCCGAAAGAGAACGCGACCATCGAGGTGCACGCCGACGGCAGCGCGACGATCCTGACCGGCACGTCGCCGCACGGGCAGGGTCACGTCACCGTGTGGGCGATGCTCGCCAGCGAAGAGACCGGCATCCCCATCGACCGCATCAAGGTGATCTGGGGCGACACCGACCTCGTCCCCGAAGGCGGCGGGACGGGCGGATCACGCAGCCTGCAGCAAGGCGGCGCCGCGGTGCAGCAGGCGACCCGCGAGCTGGTTGAGCATGCGAAGGAACTCGCCGCCGATCGGCTCGAAGTCTCGGTCGACGACCTCGTTGTCGACACCGACCTCGCCGGCGTGGCTGTGCGTGGCGTCCCCGACTCGGGCGTCAGCTTCGCCGCACTTGCAGCTGAGCACGAACTCAAGGTGCGCAGCGTGTTCAGCGCGCCCGGCGCGACCTACCCGTTCGGCGCGCACGTCGCAGTCGCCGAGGTCGACGTCGAGACCGGCAAGGCACGGCTGGCGAAACTCATCGCCCTCGACGATGCCGGCACGGTGATGAATCCCCTGCTCGCCGAAGGGCAGCGCCACGGCGGCTTGGCGCAAGGTGCTGCGCAGGCGCTGCTCGAAGAGGTGGTGTTCGACGAGGACGGCAACCCGACGACGAACACGCTCGCGTCCTATCCGATCGTGTCGGCAACCGAGTTGCCGAGCTTCGATCTCGTGGCCAGCGAGACGCCGACGTCGTACAACCCGTTGGGTGCCAAGGGAATCGGCGAGGCCGGGACGATCGGCGCGACGCCCGCCGTGCAGAACGCGGTGATCGACGCCGTCGCCCACCTCGGAGTGCGACACATCGACATGCCCACCAGCCCGATGCGCGTGTGGCGGGCGATCAACGACGCAGCTGGAAGGAACCGCTGATGCAGGTCGAGCTCACCGTCAACGGCAAGACGCGTGCCGACGACGTCGAACCCCGCCTGCTGCTCGCGCACTACCTGCGCGATGTATGCGGGCTGCGCGCGACCAACATCGGCTGCGACACGACCTCGTGCGGCGCGTGCACGGTGCACGTCGACGGCGAAGCAGTGAAGTCGTGCACCGTGCTGACGGTCGCCACCGACGGATCAGCGATCACCACCCTCGAAGGTCTCGCGCCGAGCGCCGATGAGTTGCACCCGGTGCAGCGCGCGTTTCGCGCCGAGCACGGACTGCAGTGCGGCTTCTGCACGCCAGGGATGGTGATGGCCGCGACCGCACTCGTCGAACGCAATCCCGACCTCACCGAGGACGACGTCCGCACCGGCCTCGAGGGCAACCTGTGCCGGTGCACCGGCTACCACAACATCGTCCGCGCCGTGCTCGCCGCAGCACGCGAACGCAAGGCAGCGACCGCATGATCCCCGCCGCATTCGACTACGTGCGCGCCGAGTCAGCCGAGCACGCCGTCAGCCTGCTCACCGAACACGGCGACGAGGCGAAGCTGCTTGCCGGCGGCCATTCGCTGCTGCCGATGATGAAACTGCGCCTGGCGGTGCCGTCGGTGTTGATCGACGTCCGTTGCATCGCCGACGCGTCCTACGTGCGGGTCGACGGCGACGAGGTCGCGATCGGTGCGCTGACCAGACACCGCGATCTCGTCGCGTCCGACGTACTCCGCGCCGAGGCCCCGCTGATCTCGATCGTCGCCGCCTACGTGGGCGATCCGCAGATCCGCAACCGCGGCACGATCGGCGGCTCGCTCGCGCACGCCGACCCGGCCGCCGATCTGCCCGCCGCCGTCCTCGCGTCCGACGCGACGCTTGTCATCCAGGGCCGGGACGGGCGACGCGACGTACCCGCGAGCGAGTTCTTCACCGGCTACTTCGAGACCGCGCTCGCCGACGACGAGATGCTGGTCGAGATCCGCGTCCCGCGAACCGGACCAACCGGAGCGCACTACGAGAAGTTCACCCGCCGCGCCAACGACTGGGCGATCGTCGGCGTAGCCACGGTCGCCGGACGGGTCGCCCTGGCCAACATGGGCAGCGTCCCGCTGCGTGCCGCCGCCACCGAGGCGGCGCTGGCCGAGGGTGCAACGATCGCCGCTGCCGCCGAACTCGCCGCCGAGGGCACGAATCCGGTCGATGACATGAACGCCGACGCCGACTACCGACGCCACCTCGCGCGCGTGCTCACCCGCCGCGCGCTCGTTGCCGCCGGCGGGCGCTGACCGGATACATCGGGACCCTCTCGTCGCTGCGCGTGCTCTGGTTCGAGTCGAGCCGAGGGGGTCCGGCCGTGTCATCGGGCTAGCGGGTGATGGTGTCGCTGAGTCCAAGAGACCAGACGGCAACGCCTTGAATGTGCAGGTTGCACGCCTGACTTCGTCGTATGCGCAGCGATCTGGCGTCTGACCACCAGATCGTCCCGCCGCCTCGCAGCGTCGAGCGCCACTCGCCTTGCCGCGCGTTCCATGTCGGTTTCACGGCGGCTCGGCGGGCAGCTGCATCACTGAGCTGGGTGCCGGTGCCGTGTGTCGGCCAGGTGTAGCCGTAGCCGGCCACACCGAACGATGCCTTCGCGCGTGGCACGAACCTCAGCATCGTCGCCATGGCACGCTTGGCCCATGGCAGCCCACCGACGGGGCCCGCACTGGTCCAGGTCGGACCGTGCTGGTCGTAGGCCATCAGCACGACTTGATTGAGGTTCTTCGCCAGTGCCGGCAGGTCGTAGGCATCGGCGCGGTAACCCTGTTCGCTGGTGCTGGCCATGACGGCCATGCTGAGCGTCTTGTTCGCCGGTAGCGCCGTGCGCAGTTGCCTCGTGAACCTGGTCAGCCCGGCCATGTCCGAGCCGCGCAATGACTCGAGGTCGAGTTGGATGCCGCTCCACCCGCGGCGTGTGTCGCCGATCAGAGCCGCGATGACAGCGGCGCGGTTGTTCGACGAGATGAACAACCGATGCGCGATGGCCGGGTCGAAGTCGTTGATCTTGCTGCTGTAGTTGCCCACGAGCAACTGCGCCGACTTGCCGGCCCGGCGCGCCGCGGCCAACATCGCGTCGGCATCAGCGCCAGGGCGAGACACGGCCGAACCGGACTGATCGAGGTTCAGACCGTCGACGCCGACGCTGGTCAGGCCCGGCAGGTTGCGTCGCAGCGCGGACAGCCCGCTCCCGCTCTCGATGTAGCCGAGTACCCCGGTGCTGGTAGACGATCGACACGACGTGGTGTTGCGAGTAGCGGACGCGCTGCCGGTCATCACGACGCAGGTAAGCGCCCCTACGCCTGCTGCGGCGACGATGCCACCGCATGCCTTCCACGAGACCCGCACGTGGTGAGGCTATCGACGCACGGGCGAAGGCACGCGGTCGGCGGGTCCTGCGAGCATCGACGTCATGTTTCCCGAGCATCGCATCCCGACCCGGTCGCCCGAGTGGCGCGACCTGTATCAACGCGTGCAAACGGCGATGGAGCTGACCTCGCGACTCAACGCATTGCCGTTCAGTGACATCGACGCACGTCAATCGCTGCTCGCCGAACTGTTCGGCGATCCGAACCCGGAGAAGTCTTTCGTTCATCCGCCGTTCTACTGCACTTCTGGCATCGGCACTCGACTCGGCGAACGAGCATCAGTCGGCCAGGCCTGCTCATTCCTCGATCTGGGCGGCATCACTGTCGGCGAGCGAACAATGATCTCTCCCAAGGTGACACTGATAACCGAGGGCCATCCCATTGACCCTGTTGATCGGTACGCCTTCATCACGGTGGCACCGATCGTGATCGAGGCCCGCGTCTGGGTGGGCGCAGCGGCAACCATCCTCCCGGGCGTGACCATCGGCCACGACTCGGTCATCGGCGCCGGCGCGGTGATAGCGAAGGACGTCCCGCCGCTGACGGTGGTCACTGGACCCGGTTACGTCCTACGACGCCATTTGGAGGGCGGCTCGGGCGAGGAGCCGACCTGATCACCGATCATCGACCGCCGTGGCGAACCGGTGTTGAGACGGAGACAGACGCGCACTTCGTCCACCGCATGACCGCTGTGCGTTAGCACCAGTCACCGCAGGAGGCGCAGAACGCTGCGATGTGGGCACACTCGGCGGATGAGGACAACTGATGCCTGCCCTGCAGGCGGTCATCCGTCAACTCGAGGTCGGCGAGCTGCATATCCGTTCACTGTCCGTTGACGAGATGCACATCGGCGGGCAGCGCTGGCTGCCGCCAGGTGACACACCGTCCAGCTGAGACAGACGCAGACAGCGCGGGGCCACGACGAAAGCTAGGTTGGATCATGGCCTTGAGCGACTTTCATCTCAGAGCGTCGGTCGCAGTGTCCGATATCCAGCGAGCGATCGCGTTCTACGAAGCCAAGCTCGGTCTACGGGCGTTGCAGTCCGGGCCCAGCGCCAAGATCGCCGATGGCAGCCGCGTTTACGGTTCTGGCGGCGGCCCCGCCCTGAACGTGTACCAGTCCGTGACGGCTGGACAGACTTCGGCGACGCTGGCGACCTGGTACGTCGACGACATCGACCAGGTGGTCGACGAACTGACCGCCGTCGGCGTCGAGTTCACCCGCTATGAAGAACTCGTCCATGACGTCAAAGGAATCACCGCCCGAGCCGGCGGCGGTCGCATCGCGTGGTTCCAAGACCCGGACACCAACACCCTCTCCATAGAGTCCGACACCTGAGCGACGGGTAGTGCTGTATTTGTCTGCGTGCCGGCAGCCGTCGCAGCCGCAAACTCGCGTGGGACTCGCGAAACTCTGCCTCGCCGCGTAATGGCGCGATGACCGCGGCGTTGCATCCGCCCCGGTGACTGCCGCGACGCGGAGTAAAGCCAACACGTCCTATGTTGTGGCGGCTATCCGTCGATATGCGCGCCTGGAGTTCCCATGATCAAGTCGCGGATTTGGTCATGTATCGACCGGATTTACGACTAGATCAAGGCATAGATTTGGTTCGGCCGAGCGTTTGTTGGCAGCACGTATCACCGAGAGCGATTGGCAGAAGTGAGCCGCCCGAGCGGGGCGAGTTGTCAGGCTTGAATAGTGTGAGGGTGTGACTGGTCGCGCGCTCGAAGTGACTGAACGCCGATGACCTCGGCGCGGCCCGAGCCGCTGCGCGCCTGGCTCGACATCGCCGAGTCGCGCGATGCGACCCGGCTCGCGAGTCTGCTCGCCGATGACGTCGTCTTCCGCTCCCCCGCGGTGTTCGCGCCGCAACAGGGACGGGCTGCAACGACGATGTACTTGACCGCGGCGATCGCTGTCCTCGGGCCGACGCTGCGCTACCTCGATGAGTGGTACACCGACTCGAGCGCGGTGCTCGAGTTCGAGTCAGACCTCGACGGCGTCGTCGTCCACGGCGTCGACATGATCCGTTGGAACGACGCAGGAAAGTTGACCGGGTTCACCGTGATGGTGCGCCCGATCAAGGGTCTGCAGGCGCTGATGCCGCGCATGCAGGCCGAACTCATTCGCCTCACCGGACATGAAGGAGCACGTACATGAGCGACCTGCTGGATCTCTCCGTCACCACCCTTACCGGCCAACAGACCACCTTCGGTGCTTTCACCGGTGGCAACGCAGCGCTCGTCGTGAATGTCGCGAGCAAGTGCGGACTCACTCCGCAGTACACGAAGCTCGAAGCGCTGCACGAGGAACTCTCCGGCCGCGGCTTCACCGTTGTCGGGTTCCCGTGCAACCAGTTCGGTGGACAAGAACCCGGTTCGGCGGATGAGATCCAGGAGTTCTGCTCGGCGACCTACGGCGTCACCTTCCCGATGTCGGACAAGATCGACGTCAACGGCCCGTCCCGCGACCCGATCTACGACCAGCTCACGTCCGTCCCCGACGAGACCGGCCAGGCGGGCGACATCAAGTGGAACTTCGAGAAGTTCCTCGTCGCCGCCGACGGCAACGTCGTCGCTCGCTTCGGGCCGCGCACCGAGCCGGACGCGCCCGAGGTGCGCGACGCGATCGACGCCGTCCTCGCGAACTGACCCGTGCGCGACCCGCTAGGTCTTCAACGAGCGCCTGTTCGCGCTGTATTACCCCGTCCTGATCGGGCTGTCCGAGCGCGCCGGCCAAGGCGAACGACGCGCCGAACTGCTGTCAGTGGCGCACGGCCGCACGCTCGAGATCGGCGCCGGTGGCGGGCACAACCTCGCGCACTACCCGGCTGCGGTCACCGACCTTGTCGTCACCGAGCCGAGCCCGCACATGATTCGGCACCTGCGCTCCGAGCTCGCAACGAGACCGCCCGCAGTCGGTTCGTACGAGCTGGTGCGCACCGGCGCCGAGGAACTCCCCTTCGACGACGCGAGCTTCGACACCGTCGTCGCGACCTTCGTGCACTGCTCGATCCCAGATCCGCGCGCGGCGCTCGCGGAGATCGCGCGAGTGTTGAAGCCGGGCGGCGCGTATCTGTTCATCGAGCACGTGCGCAGCGTCGACAACCCGTGGCTCGCCCGCTTCCAGGACGCCGTTCAGCTCCCGCACCGCTACCTCGCGGCGGGCTGCCATCCGAATCGGCGCACCGAGGCGCTGCTCGCCGAGTCGGCACTGACAGTCGAACGGCTCGTCCACGAGCCGATGCCGCGCTCCTCGCCCACGGTGCGGCCGACCATTCGTGGGATCGCCCGGCGCTGACCCGGGGGTCGCTTGCTTGCCGCAAGCCCCAGCAGCGGCAACGTCAGGCGTAGGCGTCGACCGGCGGGCAGGCGCAGACCAGGTTGCGGTCGCCGAACGCACCGTCGATGCGGCGCACCGGCGGCCAGTACTTCGACTTCGGATCAACGCCGGCCGGGTACGCCGCGAGCGCACGGTCGTACGGATGTGACCACTCGCCGGTCAGGGTCTGCGCGGTGTGTGGCGCGTTCGCCAGCGGGTTGTCGCGCGCCGGCCACTCGCCCGCACCGACCCGGTCGATCTCGCCCTTGATCGCGATCATCGCGTCGATGAAGCGGTCGATCTCGCGAAGGTCCTCAGACTCGGTCGGCTCGACCATCAGCGTGCCCGCGACGGGGAACGACATCGTCGGCGCGTGGAATCCGTAGTCGATCAGTCGTTTCGCGACGTCGTCAACGGTCACGCCCGTCTCGCGGGTGATCGCGCGCAGATCGAGGATGCACTCGTGCGCGACGAGATCGTTTGCGCCGGTGTACAGCACCGGAAAGTGCGCGCGCAGCCGACGGGCGATGTAGTTCGCCGACAGGATCGCCGCACCCGTGGCCGCGGTCAGACCCTCGCCGCCCATCAGCCGGATGTAGGCCCACGTGATCGGCAGGATCGACGACGATCCCCACGGCGCACCGGAGATCGCGCCGCTACCGGTCGCCGGACCGGCCAACTCCTGCAGCGGATGGTTGGGCAAGTACGCCGCGAGATGCTCGCGCACCCCGATCGGCCCGACGCCCGGTCCGCCGCCACCGTGCGGGATGCAGAACGTCTTGTGCAGATTCAGGTGCGACACGTCCGCACCGAACTTTCCCGGACGGGCGAGCCCGACCATCGCGTTGAGGTTCGCGCCGTCGACATAGACCTGGCCGCCCGCCTCGTGCACGAGCCCGCAGATCTCGCCGATGTGGTCTTCGAACACACCGTGCGTGGACGGATAGGTGATCATGATCGCGGCAAGCGCACCGGCATGCTCGGCGATCCTCGCGCGCAGGTCGTCGAGATCGACCTCGCCCTGCTCGCCGCCGGTCTTGACCACGACCACGCGCAAGCCGGCCATCACGGCGGAAGCCGCGTTCGTCCCGTGCGCGGACGCCGGGATCAGGCAGACGTCCCGGTGGTGGTCACCGTTCGCGCGGTGGAAATTGTGGATCGCGAGCAGCCCTGCGAACTCGCCCTGCGAACCCGCATTGGGCTGCAGCGAAATCGCGTCGTAGCCGGTGATCTCGGCCAGCCAGTGCTCGAGATCGTTGAACAGCCGCCGGTAGCCCGCGAACTGCTCGGCCGGCGCGAACGGATGGATGTTCGCGAACCCCGGGTTGCTGATCGGCTCCATCTCGGTCGTCGCGTTGAGCTTCATCGTGCACGAGCCGAGCGGGATCATGCCGCGATCAAGCGCATAGTCGCGGTCGGCGAGCCGGCGCAGGTAACGCAGCATCGCGGTCTCGCTGCGGTGCGCGGTGAACACGGGATGCGTCAAGAACGACGTCGCTCGCTCGAAGACCAGGTCGGCGGACGTGTCGTGCTCGGCAAGCTCGGTGTCGACGCGGAACGCCAGCCACAGCGCTTCGATGTGTGCGCGCGTCGTCGTCTCGTCACACGCGATCGACACCGTGTCGCGGTCGACCAGGCGGACGTTGACACCCGCCTCGCGTGCCGACGCGAGCACGGCATAGGCCCGACCCGGCACGCGTGCAGTGACGGTGTCGAAGAACGGCGCGTCGGCCACCTCGACTCCCCCGCTGCTCAGCCCGGCGGCGAGAATCGACGCGAACCGGTGGACGCGCCGTGCGATGCGAGTCAGCCCGTCCGGCCCGTGGTAGACCGCGTACATCGAGGCGATCACCGCGAGCAGCACCTGCGCCGTGCAGATGTTGGACGTCGCCTTCTCGCGGCGGATGTGCTGCTCACGCGTCTGCAGCGCAAGCCGGTACGCAGGCGCGCCATCGGCGTCGACCGACACACCGACGAGACGCCCGGGCAGCTGGCGCTCGAGCCCCGACCGCGTCGACAGATAGCCCGCATGCGGACCGCCGAAGCCCAGCGGCACCCCGAACCGTTGCGTCGTCCCGACGGCGATGTCGGCGCCGCACTCACCCGGTGACTTCAGCAGGGTGAGCGCGAGCAGGTCGGCGGCGACGACAGCGAGCGCCCCGCGCTCGTGCGCTGCAGCGACGATCGATTCGACGTCGCGCACGACACCGGACGCGCCCGGGTACTGCACCAGGACGCCGAACACGTCGCCGTCCGGCAACGGCTCGGACAGATCGTGGACGACCACCTTCAGCCCGAGCGGCTGCGCCCGGGTGCGGACGACGTCGAGCGTCTGTGGGAACGCGTCGGCATCGACGACGAACGTGTCACCATTCTTCTGCGAGCGGTGCGCGAGTGCCATCGCCTCCGCCGCAGCGGTCGACTCGTCCAACATCGACGCACCGGCGACCGGCAGCCCGGTGAGGTCCTCGACCATCGTCTGGAAGTTCAGCAGCGCTTCGAGGCGCCCCTGGCTGATCTCCGGCTGGTAGGGCGTGTACGCGGTGTACCAGGCCGGGTTCTCGAGCACGTTGCGCCGGATCACGGCCGGCGTGATGGTGCCGTAGTACCCGAGCCCGATCATCGACGAGAGCACCCGGTTGCGATCGGCCAGCGCCCGCAGCTCGGCGGCGACCTCGGCCTCCGACGCGGCCGCGGGCAGGCTCAGCGCGAGCTTCTCGCGGATGCTCGCCGGTACGGCGTCGCCGATCAGGTCGTCGAGGCTGGTGTAGCCGATCGCGTCGAGCATGTGCTGCTGATCGGCCTCGGCCGCGATGCCGATGTGGCGCGCGACGAAGTCGGCGTGCCCCTCGAGATCGGTCAGCGCCTCGGGCGCGCGGAGGGAGTCGGCGTGCGAGTCGGTCACTGGCTCTCCAACGTCGGGCGGAAGGCCTCACGCCGAGCCGGCGTGTGGCTTCCCCTCCTGTCGGGACGAACCCTTCAGACTGGCCTGCTCCGCGTGGTCCTGGTGCCTGAGAGGTTCCGGGGAGGTTGCCCCTTCGGCGCTGTCCGAAACTGCCTGACAGCTCTCCCACGCGGGATCGACGGCCGCCTTCGACGTTACCAGCCGAGCGGGCGCGATCAGCTCGCCGCGAGCGGCAGACGGATCAAGAAACTCGTCCCCATGCCCAGCGTCGATTGCACATCGACCTCGCCGTGGTGGCGCGCCACGATGTCGGCGACGATCGACAACCCGAGCCCGGTGCCGGGGATGACGGCCGAACGAGCGTTGCGGGCCCGGAAGAACCGCTCGAACAGGTGCGGGATCTCGTCCTGCGGGATGCCGATCCCGGTGTCGCTCACCCGGAGCTCGACGCCCTGTTCATCGCGACCGGCCGACACCGTGATGCGGCCGCCAGGCTTGGTGAACTTCACCGCGTTCGCCGCGAGGTTGACCAGTGCCTGGGTCAGCTCGCGTTCGTCGCCGTCGACGATCACCGAGCCGAATTCGGGGCGCCGCACATCAAGGTCGAGTTCAGCGTTCGCCGCCAGCGGCGCGATCGTCTCGCGGACGTCGTCGAGGACCATCGCGAGGTCGATGCGGTCGAGAGCCGTGAGTCGACGCTCGGCTTCGAGTTCGGACTGCCGGAGCAGATCCTCGATCATCGACCGCAGCCGGGTGGCGTTGCGTTCGACGACGTGCAGCATCTCGACGAGGTCACCGTCGAGCTCGCTGCCGTAGGTGTCGAGCAGCAGGTCGAGGTAGCCGATGATCGAGGTCAGTGGCGTGCGCAGCTCGTGCGACACCGTGGACACCAGCGCTGTCTTCGCCTCGTCGGCTTCGCGCAGGCGGCGCATCGCTGCGCGGTGCTGCGAGAGCACGTGATTTTGCACGAGCCCCTGCGCGAGCTCGGCCGCGATGTGTTGGATGAGCCCGAGTTCGACCGTGGTCCACGTGCGCGGCCCGGACGTGTTCGCCAACCACAGCAAGCCGATCGCCGAGTTGCCCTCGCCGATCGCAGCGATCGCCGACGCGCGTGCAGCGCCCACCTGCGCGACCGGATCGATGCGCTCGTTCGCGCTGCGGTTTTCGTGGTCGTCGATTCCGACCACGGTTGCGGCATGCCACAACCGGTTGGCCAACCCGCGCAGCTGCGCCTCGTCCTCGCCCGGGATCGGACGCTGCGTCTGCCGTTCTTCGCGACGCCAGCGTTCGGACAACACCGGCACCCGGCCGTCGTCGAAGGTGATCAGCCACGCGACGTCCAGCTCGAACACCCGGCCCAGGCCGGCGACGAGGGCACGCGCCACCGCCTGCGCGTCCTGACCGATGCGCACGGCTGCAGTGAGTTCGCGTACCTCCACCCGCAGCCGGCCGTCGAGGCGTTGCTGCTCGGCGGTGCGGCCACGTTCGGTCGCCAGGCTGTTGACCGCGAGCGAGGCGGCGCGCACCTCGACCGGGCCGAGTGATTCGTCGGCACGAGCCGACAGGTCACCGTCCTCGAGCCGGCGCACCACCGACGAGAGGGCAGTCAGCGGACGCGACACCGATCGCGCCGTGCGGAACGTGAAGTACCCCGACACGAGCAGGACGAGAACCACGGCGATGATCGCGATCGGCACGATCCAGTTCGACAGCCGTTCGGTGTCCCTGCGCAGGTTCTGCCGCGTCGCGTCCAGGCGTATCGCGACAGCGGCATTCGCGCGGCGAAAGGCATCGAAGCGCAACCGCGCCGAGGTCCTCTGCGCCTCGCGCCGCGCGTCGGCGAGGCTGCGTGCCGCGGGACGTCCGACGTGCGAGAGCCAGCTCTGAGCCACACGGCGCTCCTGTGCGATCACGTCGTCGAGCGATCGATCGCCGACCGAATGCGCGTCGGTGAGCACCGTGTCGATCGTCGGCAGCACCTGGTTGATCGCGCGGTGATACGGCCCGAGGGAGGCGGGGTTGCCGGTCAGCGCATAGCCACGGATCGCGGTCTCGACATCGAGCATGTACGTGAGGGCGCTGGCGTTCGCATCACTGGCCGGGCCGTAGCCGGACGCGAGCCGGTCGACCTCGTTGGCCGAGTGGAGCAATGACCAGGTGGCGATGGTGCCGACGATCAACACGGCAAGCAACACCGAGCTCGCCACGCGGCCGATCCGCCGCGGGACGGTGTCGTTGGCCGCCTTCACCAGGGTGCCCCTCCCGAGCGACTACCGGCGGGGGTGCCGGGAGCCTGTCGGGAGTGTTTCAGCCCGAGGCGGTCTTGCGCAGTCGACGGCGCGACAGTTCGTCGTTGGCCGTAGCTGCCGCGGTGGTCTGCTCGCCGCCTTCGGCGCGCTCGCTCGGCAGGTTGGCAAGTGAGCCGACCAGCTCGCGCCATGCACCGCTCACTGCGATCCCGAACACGCCCTGGCCGTGGCGCAGCAGGTCGACGATCTCTTCCGACGAGTGGCACTCGTAGACGCTCACGCCGTCGGAGAGCAGCGTGACGCCGGCGAGATCTTCGATGCCGCGCGCACGCAGGTGCTCGACGGCGGTGCGGATGTTCTGCAGGGACACTCCCGTGTCGAGCAGCCGCTTGACCACCTTGAGCACGAGGATGTCCTTGAACGAGTAGAGCCGCTGGCTGCCCGATCCGGACGCCGAGCGGATGGTCGGCACGACCAGTCCGGTGCGTGCCCAGTAGTCGAGCTGGCGATAGGTGATGCCTGCCGCCGAGCAGGCCGTCGGTCCGCGGTAGCCGATCAGCTCGCCGTCGGATGGCGGCGTGTTCGGGTCCTCGAACAGCGCGTCCTGAACGGGCGCGCGGTCTCGCCCCGCGACGTGCCCAGCATCGTGCTCAACGCTCATACCGTCGTCCATCCTTGGCCTCCTACCCCCGCGGCCCGGCGATCAGCACGCGGCCCGTTGAGGCAAATACCACGCGCGTGATTCGCGGACACCTGACGGTAGGGCTCGCCCCCACCGACGGTCAACGCGACGCGCCGACGATAACTCTCACGTGCAGGTTGAGGGTTGGTCGAACGGTCAGCCGTCCGCTGCGAAATCGTCGGGCGAGATGTTGTCGAGAAACTCCCGGAACTTCTCGACCTCATCCTCCTGCTCGTCCGGGATCTCGATCCCGACCGAGTCGAGGACGGCGTCGCTGCCCAGGATCTCGACGTCGCAGCGCAGCGCCAGTGCGATCGCATCCGAGGGCCGCGCACTGACCGACACGCCGCCGCTGAAGCGCAGTTCGGCGTAGTAGATGTCATCGCGCATCTCGGTGATGTGGACGGCCTCGAGACGCTGACCGAGTGCCGTGATCACGTCCCGCAGCAGATCGTGGGTCAACGGCCGGACGGCCTGCACGCCCTGCTGCTGGAACGCGATGGCCGAGGCCTCGGCCGCGCCGATCCAGATCGGCAGGTAACGCACGCCGTCTTCCTCGCGCAGCAGCACGACCGGGGTGTTCGCAGGCAGTTCGACGCGCACGCCGACGACTCGCATCGTATGCATCGCCACGCCGATCACCCCCGTCCGCTGCTGCCGTTTTTGCACGACCGACGCTACACCGCAGACGCTATGCCGATCAGGCTCCGCCGATGACCTCGCGCAGGCCGATCTGCACCAGTGCGGCATGCAATCGCACCGACAGCGCAGCCAGTTCACGCACGGTCTCCTCGGCACGCGCCTTCGCCTCGTTGCCGCGCTGGCGCGACATCGGGCCGACGACCTGGCCGAACAGCCCGACCTCGCGCTCGGCGGCGGTGCGGAATGCGCGCAGGTGGCGTCCCTCGAGACCGAACCGCGCGAGGTCTGCGACGATCTTGCCCACGGCGAGCGCGTCGTCGTCGTAGTGCCCGCCGGGCCGCTTGGTGATCAGCCCGAACTGCTCGAGCTCGGACAGCTGCTCGCCGCGAAGGCCGGCAGCGTTGAGCAGGTCCTCGCGCGAGAGACGCATCGCTGCCGGTGCGGGCCGGAAGTGATCGGAGGTCGGAGCGTTGTCCTCGATCGAAGCCATCGACACGTGCGGGACGCGCGGTGCGGACGTGCCCTGCGAGCCGGCCGGGACGAGCCCACGATCGATCGCCTCGAGCTGTTCCTTGATCACCTTCAGCGGCAGGTAGTGGTCTTTCTGCTGCGCGAGCACGTAACGCAACCGCGACACGTCCGCGGCGGAGAACTTGCGGTACCCGGACGGCGTGCGCTCGGGTTGCACGAGCCCTTCGCCCTCGAGGAAGCGGATCTTGCTGATCGTGAGATCGGGGAACTCCGGCTTGAGGTGCGCCAGCACGTCACCGATCGTCAAGGTCGCCGTAGATGCGGCGCCCCTCCCGTGCGCCGCGGCGCTCATGCCGAAGCCCCGGCGGCACGCACTGCAGCAGTCAGGTACACGAGCCGGAACTTGCCGATCTGCACCTCGTCGCCGCCGGCCAATGACACGGCGTCGACGGGCTCGCGGTTGACGTAGGTGCCGTTGAGCGAACCGACGTCGTGCACGGTGTAACCACTGCCTTCGCGGCGGAACTCTGCATGCCTGCGGGACACCGTCACATCATCCAGAAAGATGTCGCTGTCGGGGTGTCGACCCGCCGTGGTCACGTCCTGGTCGAGCAGGAATCTGCTGCCTGCATTCGGCCCGCGTTTGACGACCAGCAGCGCCGAGCCCGACGGCAGCGCATCGACCGCACCCTGGTGGGCTTCGGTCGAGAACGCATCACCGTCGGAGTCGGGCAGCGTCCCGGTCCCCGTCGAGATGGTGCGGGTCACGTCGGCACCACCGCCGCCCGCGCCACCGCTACCACCGCCGGCGCCCGGCAACTCAGAGCCGCAGTTCGCGCAGAAATGACTGCCTGGGGGATTTTCGGTGCCACACGCGGTGCAGAACACTCGCTCACCCTTCATCTGTAAACGACATCGGATTTCGGATCTTGATCAAGAAGTTGCCGGTCGATCGCGGTCAATCGCGCGCTTCGACCATGGATCGAATCGTGTCGTCGAGATCGCGGTTGGCCGAGCCTAGGCCCGTCGCAAGCCGAGGGTCAATCGAGACTAGAGAGTGAGTCTGGTTGACGGTTGTGCACGGCTGTGGACTGCCTTGTGGACATCATCGATCGCTGTGGACGCAACTGTGCACGGGCCTGTGGACGGGTGTGGACAGTGTGCGTGAGAGCGCCGTCAAGAGCACCTCGTCAGCTTGCGAGCGTGCCGTACGCGGCGGCGTCGAGCAGCGCGTCGACCTCGGCAGAATCGGTCGGCTCGATCTCGATGATCCACCCGTCGCCGTACGGCGCGGAGTTGATGAGTTCGGGCTGCTCGTCGAGCGCGTCGTTGCGCGCGGTGATCGTCCCGGTGATCGGCGCGTACAGATCAGAGACGCTCTTGGTCGACTCGATCTCGCCGCACGCTGCGCCCGCACTCACGCTTGCGCCCACCTCGGGCAGCGTGACGTACACGACGTCGCCGAGTGCCTCCTGCGCGTAATCGGTGATGCCGATACGCACGGTCGAGCCCTCCCCCGCACGCACCCATTCGTGCTCGGCGGTGTACTTCAGGTCGGAAGGAACGTCGGACATCGAATGCCTCGCTTCGTCGAAGTCGGCTGGCCGGCTGCTGGCGAAATCTGACCTTACCGACGCGCCGATCAGTGCCCCGACGGGACGGCGTACTTCGGCGTCGGCAACGCTCTGGTCGCCGACACGAGCACCGACGCGCGTTCCTCGACGCTGAGTTGCCCGCCGGCATTGCGGACGGCGTCGGCGACGCCACCAGGGATGTTCAGGGCGGTGTCCAGCGTCTTCGAGTCACCGATCGCCAGCACGGTGTACGGCGAGGACACCTGCGTGCCGTCGACGGCAACGTGTCCGGCGGTGCCGGTGAACGCGGTGTCGGTCGATACGCGCACTCCGCTGAACTCGATCGCCTCCGCGCCCGCGCCGCGCAGTTCCTCGATCACGTCGAGCAGATCCTCGGGACCGAGCTTCGCGCCGGGATCAGAGACCCTGACGATGACGCCGGGTCCGGTCGCCTTCAGCGTGCCGAGCAGGATGCCGAGCGCCCGCGCGTCCTGCTCGGCCTGCTGGCGCGCCGCAGCCGACCGATCGCCGCTGTTGCGCAGTTGGTTCAGCGTGGTCTCGAGATCGGAGATCTGTTGACGCAGCCGGTCGGCGCGCGCGTTCTGGTCGTCGAGGATGCCGACGAGGTCGTCGTCGCGCAGGTTCGAGAGGTTGTCGGTGCCCGAGTTCTGCCGCACCTGCAGGACGATCGCGAAACCGAGCAATGCCGTCAGCACCGCGATGATCGCGGTGAACGTGCGCCGGCGACGAGCATTGCTCGCTCCGCGAGCATCGCTCGGGGCGGCTCCGTCGTCGTCAGGCACGGAACACCCGCCGGCGGATCGCCGCCGCATTGCCGAAGATCCGGATGCCGAGCACGACGACCACCGCGGTCGACAGTTCGCTGCCGACGCCGAGCTTGTCGCCGAGATACACGATCAGCGCCGCGACGAACACGTTCGACACGAACGAGACGACGAAGACCTTGGCGTCGAACACGTTGTCGAGTCGTGCGCGCACGCCGCCGAAGACGGCATCGAGCGCGGCCACGACCGCGATCGGCAGGTACGGCTCGAGCCAGGTCGGGACGGTCGGACGCAGGATGAGCCCGACGACGATGCCGACGACCAGGGCGGCGGCGCCGATCATCGCGCCACCCGCGCGTAGCGCAGCGCAGTGCCCGGACTGCCCGGCATCGACAGCGAGCTGGCCTGGGTGAAGGTGAAGCCGATACTGCCGCACGCTGGCGAGCGTCTGGTACTTGCTGGCGACATCGCTGCGCGGCGAAGCCGGTGACGAGCTGGTCGGAGTTCCCGATCGCGTCGATCTTGTACGGCGAGCTGATCGGCTGGAAGTCGACGAGCACTGCGTCGCCGGCAAAGCGGATCGCCGAGGTCGGGGTGAGCCGGATGCCGTTCACCGCGATCGCCTCGGCTCCGTCGGACCACAACTGGTTGACCACACTGCGCACGTCACGGTCGATGAGGATATGGGCGGTGGTGATCGGCCCTCGGGTCGCCCGTCCGGCGCCGTCGGTCGGCTGGCTGCTCACGGTCGGTTCGGACAGGGTCACTTCCATGCCTGGGCCCTGCACCGCGGTGAGCCCCGCTGCGAGCTGATCACGCTGCAGTGTGCGCACGAGCGGGCCGGAGTTCGCCAGCGCCTGGTTACGGATCCGGTCGACCTGGGTCGACAGCCCCGCCTCGGTGTCGGACAGCTGTTGCACCGTCCCCTCCGCGGTGCGCACCTGCGCCACCAACTTGTCGTGCACGGCTGCTGCCTCCGGCGCGCCACGGTGCGTGTGCACCCAGGCGATCGCGAGCACGAACCCGACGACGAGCGCGCCGACAGCGACGAGCGGTTCGTCGTACCAGTGCCGCGGTGCCTTACCTCCGTGACGAGCTGCCGCCGCCTCGTAACCGGGATCTCGCGGATCGAGGACCAGGTCGACGAGCTGCTGCGTCGTGACCCGGCGCGGAGCGTGCTGATCGGACGAGCTCATGTCGCCACCCGGCTACGTCCGCCCCGCAGCAGGTGCATGGTCTGCAACAGGTAGAGCCCGCCCGCCCACAGGTAGAGCCCCGCCCCCCAGATCGTGAACGCCCACGCGATCGGACGGGCGATCGCCGACAACGTCCCCGTGTGAGCGCCGAGCAGCAACAGCGGGAACGCGTAGAGCAGGCAGAAGGTCGCTGCCTTGCCGAGATAGTGAACTTGCGGTGGCGCGATGCCGCGACGATTGAGCAGCAACAGCCCGACACCCAGGATGAGATCGCGCCCGACGAGCACCACCGCAAGCCACAACGGGATGATGTGGCGCAGCACGAGTCCCACGAGCGTCGCGAGGATGTAGAGCCGATCCGCCAACGGATCGAGCAATGCACCGAGGTCGCTGTACTGGTTGAGCCGCCGCGCGAGCACGCCGTCGGCCCAATCGCTCACGCCGGACAGTGCGAGGACGAGCAGTGCCCAGCCGTCGGCGTGCGGCCCGAGCAGCAACCACAAGAACACCGGCACGCCGAGCAGGCGCAGCACGCTGAGCAGGTTCGGGATGGTGAGCACGCCGTGGCGCCCGGCATCGGACGCGCCGCCGGCGGCGGTCCGGGAGGACTGGGTAGGCATCGTCATGCGTGCCTCCCGTCGCTCGGGTCGGGATTGGTCGGGACGGCGGGATTCGAACCCACGACCCCTTGACCCCCAGTCAAGTGCGCTACCAAGCTGCGCCACGTCCCGGTCGTGCCTTGCCATGCTCGCGGCAATTCATGCTGCATAAGGCAGCGTCACTTTATCGCAGCGCGTCGCTTCTCACGGACGCGCACCGAGATCTCGATCGGTGTCCCGGTGAAGTCGAAGTCTTCGCGCAGACGCCGTTCGATGAAGCGGCGATAGCCGGCCTCGAGGAATCCGGTGGTGAACAGCACGAACCGCGGCGGGCGGGTGTCGGCCTGCGTCGCGAACAGCACCCGCGGCGCCTTGCCGCTGCGCGGCGGCGGAGGCGTGCGGGCCACGACCTCGCCGAGCCAGCTGTTCAGCTGCCCGGTCGGGATGCGCTGGTCCCAGGAATTCAGACTGACCCTCAACTGCGCAGCGAGACGATCGACGGCGCGACCGGTCTTCGCCGACACGTTCACCCGCGGCGCCCACGCGACCCGGGCGAGGTCGCGGTCGATCTCGCGTTCGAGTTGGTCGTGCCGGTCCTCGTCGAGCAGGTCCCACTTGTTGAAGGCGAGCACGAGCGCGCGGCCGGCATCGACGACCTCGCTGATGACGCGCTGGTCCTGCTCGCTGAGCGGACCGGATGCGTCGAGCAGCACGACGGCGACCTCGGCGGCCTCGATCGCCGCGGCGGTACGCAGGCTCGCGTAGTACTCCATCCCGCTGGCCTGACGCACGCGCTTGCGCAACCCGGCGGTGTCGACGAAGCGCCAGGTCTGCCCACCGAGCTCGACCAGGCTGTCGACCGGATCGATGGTCGTCCCCGCCACGGAGTCGACGACCGAACGCTCCTCGCCGGTCAGCCGGTTCAGCAGGCTCGACTTGCCGACATTGGGACGGCCGATCAGCGCGACCCGGCGCGGGCCGCCCTCGACGTCCTCGCGTTCGCGCGGCGCATCGGGCAGTGCGGCGAGCACGGCATCGAGCAGGTCGCCGCTACCGCGCCCGTGCAACCCGCTGACCGGGTGGGGCTCGCCGAGGCCGAGCGACCACAGCTCGGTGGCGTCGGCCTCGCCGCGCTCGTCGTCGATCTTGGTCACGGTCGAGCACGACCGGACGCCCGGCACGGCGCAGCGTGCGCGCGACGATCAGGTCGGTCTCGGTGGCGCCGGTGCGCCCGTCGACGACGAACAGGACGAGGTCCGCGCTGGCAGCGGCGCGCTCGGCCTGCGCGGAGACCATCGCCTGCAGACCGCGGGCATCGGGCTCCCAGCCGCCGGTGTCGACGAGGGTGAACTCGCGCCCGCCCCAGGTGGCGTCGTAGGCGATCCGGTCGCGGGTGACGCCGGGGACGTCCTGCACGACGGCCTCGCGGCGGCCCAGGATGCGGTTGACCAGCGTCGACTTGCCGACGTTGGGCGGCCGACGACCGCCACGATCGGGACGTGGAGCTCGATCTCGGGGTCAGTCATTGATTTATCGCCATGTCGACAAGTCGGTTGATCACTTCGTCAATATCGAGCTCGGTGGTGTCGACGACGACGGCGTCGTCGGCCTGGGCGAGTGGGCTCGCCGCGCGGGTGCTGTCGAGGTGGTCGCGGCGCTCGATGTCGGCTGCCACCGACGCGACGCCGTCGTCCGACGCGCCGAGCTCGCCCGCCCGGCGCTGCGCGCGTACCTGCGCGCTCGCGGTCAGGAACACCTTCGGGTGCGCGGTCGGCCAGACGACCGACCCGATGTCGCGGCCCTCGACCACGATCGGGCCGTCCTCGATGAGGGCGCGTTGCGCGGCGACCAGGTGTGCTCGAACGGCCGGTACGGCGCTGACGGCGCTGACGGCACCGGTGACTTCGGCGGAGCGGATCTCGTGGTCGACCTCGTTGCCGTCGAGCCGCACTGCCGGCGTGGCCGGATCGGTAGCCGACATCGATGCTGGCCCGCTCGACGACCTCGGTCACCCGAACGCGCGTCGCTCGGGTCGACTCCGGCCCGCAGAACCGCGAGCGTGGCGGCGCGGTACATCGCGCCGGTATCGAGGTAGCGCGCACCGAGCCGGGTGGCGACTGCGCGGGCCACGGTCGACTTGCCCGTCCCGGACGGACCGTCCATCGCGATCACTCCGGTGAAGCGGGCAGTACTCACGAGGGACGAGGATACGGACCGGCACGAGGTCCATCCGACTCTGCCTCAGCTCGAGGTCGAACCAACGGTTCACGGAAGTGGCTTTTTCCTGGCCGCCGGATGCAACAGATCGCCCGGCTGAGCCGTTGAGGGGTGCAATCACTCGAGAGGTCGGGAGGTGCGGAGCCGGTGGAATTCGCCGACTACGTCCGGCAGCAGCACCGCGCCCTCCTGCGCTTCGCCGTGGTGCTGACCGCCCGGCCGTGGCTGGCCGACGACCTCGTGAGCGACGTCCTGGGCCGCGCCTTCGAGCGGTGGGAGCACATCGGCTCCCTCGACCAACCGAACGCGTATGTACGGCGAATGATCGTCAACGACTACCTGTCGTGGCATCGCCGCCTTGCGCGCACGCACCCGCGTGCGGACGTGGCTGCGGAGCTCGACGCTGTGCACGTCGGCGACACCGCCGCCGATTACGCCGCCGATTACGCCGCCGATTACGCCGAGCGCGACGCGATGCTGCGCCGCCTCGCGGGCCTGCCGCGACGTCAACGCGCGGCCGTTGTGCTGCGCTACTACGTCGGCCTGTCCGATGCCGACATCGCCGCCCAGCTGAGCTGCCGCGAACCCACGGTGCGCAGCCAGATCTCGCGGGCACTCGCCACCCTGCGCGTCGACCCGACCCTGACGCCGGCGCGCGTTACTTCGACTCTGGAGCACGACTCATGAGCGACAACGAGTCCGGCCACGCCGCCGGTATCGACACCCTCCACGACGCGTTCGCCGAACTCGAACGGCGCGCCGATGCACGCCCGCTGGCAGGCATCGGCGCTCGGCCCGGTAAGCCCAGCCGAGCGCCGATGCTCCTGATCGCGGCCAGCGTGGCCGTCGTGTTGGCGCTCGCCGCCGTGTTCGCCGTTCGGTTCGGTGCCGCCCCGACCCGGAAGTCGACAGCGCCGGCCGGGGAAGCCACGCACACCGGCGACTGGATGCGTCCCGGCGGACGTCACCAGATCCTGCCGCCTGGCGGCAAGCCATTGGCCGTCCCCGGCCACAAGGCACCGCCACTGGTCCACGCGCTCCCGGCGCCCCGGGTCACGCATCCGTCCGCCGACTCCGGGTTCGAGCAGAGATTCGCTGCCGCGTTCCACGATGTGGCCGGAAATGGCGCGAGTTACACAGTCACCCTCCGCCCCGGAGGTCCCGTTCTCGTCGGCCAGATGACCGTCGACGGCGTGACGGGTGGCTTCGACATTCAGGACTATCGCGCCGGACGCGGGACGACAGCGTCCTGTGACGACCCGGACCGGGTGAAGTGCGACGTGAGGTCGATGCCGAACGGCGCCTCATTGTCCACCGGCTCCGAATCGCTCCAGACCGACCCGGGCGGCGTCACGCAGCAGGCCGAATACGTCAGCAGCGACGGCGTCGAGTTCGTCATGCACGTGAGCAATGCGGCCGACCCCAAGGGCGCCGGTCACGTCGGCCCGAAGCCGCCGCTCACCATCGAGCAGATGGTCACTATCCTCACGTCCGACCGCTGGAACAACTGAAGCCCCGGAAACAGCGAGCCCGCTACTGCGGCAGGTCGCGCCGCAATGCGGCGGCGCCGCGCAGGTACGGGTGGGCCAGTTCGGCGCGCGACCGCTCGGTCTCGACGTGGGCGAGCAGCCTCAGCACCCGCGGCATCGCGCCCGGCACCGCGATCTCGGTCGCACACAGCAACGGGACGTCGGTCATGCCCATCAGCCGCGCGGCGTAGGCCGGGAACTCAGCCGTCAGATCCGGAGTCGCGGTGAACACGATGCTGATCAGATCGTCGTTGGTCAGCTCGTTGCGGCGCAACATCTCACGCACCAACTCGGAAGCTCCCTCGAGGATCTGCTCGCGGTCGTTGCCGTCGATCTGGATCGCCGCCCGGACCGCCCGCACCGTCATGCCCAGCCCTGCCTTCTCATCATGTCGCGATATCGGTCTAGCGCTAAACAGCTTTGTCGACTAATTGATGCAGACCTGCGAGCTCCTCGCGCGTGAGCTCGCGCAAGCTCCCGGCCCGCTGCCCGCCCAGGCGCACCGGCCCGATCGAGGTCCGGACCAGACGCTGCACGGGGTGCCCTACGGCGTCGAGCAGGCGCCGCACGATGTGCTTGCGGCCCTCGTGCAGCACCACCTCGACGATGGCCCGCTCGCCCGAGGTCTGCACGACACGGAACGAGTCGACGTGCGCCGGCCCGTCCTCGAGGTCGACGCCGTCGCGCAACTGCCGCGCGACGCTGCGACCCATCGGCGCCGGCACGGTGGCGAGATAGGTCTTGCTGACCCCGAAGGACGGGTGCATGAGCTGGTGCGCCAGCTCGCCGTCGTTGGTGAGCAGCAGCAGCCCCTCGCTGTCAGCGTCCAGGCGTCCGACATGGAACAGCCGCTCGGGGCGGTCGGCGACGAGATCGCCGACGGTCTTTCGTCCGCGGTCATCGCTCATCGCCGACAGCACGCCGCGCGGCTTGTTCAGCGCGAGGTAGACAAGGTCGTCTCGGACGTTGATGCGCGCACCGTCGACGTGCACGATTGCTGTGGCCGGGTCGACCCGAAGACCCATCTCCTGGACCCGCACACCGTCCACGCTCACGCGGCCGGCGGCGATGAGGTCCTCGCACACCCGCCGGGAGCCGATCCCGGCGGCAGCGAGCACCTTCTGCAGGCGCACGCCCTCGTCGTTCTTGCCGTTCAGTGTTTCGACCTCTACTTCAGAGTTCGTCGTGGTCCAGGCCGGAGAGTTCCGGCAACAAGGGTGCCAGCGAGGGCAGTTCGTCCAGCGACTGCATCCCCATGCGTTCGAGGAACAACTCCGACGTGCGGAACAGTCCCGCGCCCGACTCGGCCTCGGTGCCGATCTCGATGATGAGCCCGCGCGAGAGCAGGGTGCGCACGACGCCGTCGACGTTCACGCCGCGGATCGCCGAGACCCGCGAGCGGGTGACCGGCTGCCGGTAGGCGATCACAGCCAGTGTCTCCAGCGCCGCCTGCGAGAGCCGGCTGCGTTGCCCGTCCTGCAGGAATCTCTCGACATGCGGGGCAACCGTGGGACGGGTGTAGAGCCGCACTCCCCCGGCGGCCTCGCGCAGTTCGATGCCCGCGCCCCGTTCGTCATAACCGGCCCGCAACCGGCGAAGGCCCTCGCTCACCTCGGGCTCGGGAACCTGCAGAGCTGCGGCGAGGCCGGCAGCGTCGATCGGTGCATCGACCACGAACAGGATCGCTTCGAGCGCGGCATCGAGTTCGGACGGATCGTCGAGCAGAGCCGGCGCCGGCTCGTCGACCTCATCCGCGTCGACCTCCGCTCCGATTTCCGGATCGACCGTCTCGACGTCGGCTCCGACTTCGGTTGCGGCGCCGGATCCGACGTCAACCGAGGCGCCCGGATCCTCGTGCTCGCTCACCCGTACTCCTCGTCCACACTGTGCTCGTCCTCGCTCGGGCCGGCGTCCTCGGTCCCGATCCAGCGCACCCGCAACTCGGCGAGCGCGGCCGCCTGGTCGAAGGTGAGCACTCCCTCGCGGTAGAGCTCGAGCAGCGCCAGGAACCGGCCGACCACCTCGAGCGTGGACGCGCAGTCGGCGACGAGACTACGGAACGTCGCCGAGCCGCCGCGGTGCAGCCTGGCCCGCAGGATCGTCATCTGTTCGCGGACGC
Source organism: uncultured Actinomycetota bacterium (assembly GCA_963708645.1). GTDB lineage: Bacteria > Actinomycetota > Actinomycetes > Mycobacteriales > Jatrophihabitantaceae > RYN-133. Next base: position 92,861 of record CAVPTA010000009.1, read on the forward strand.
TGACCTTCGGCGCATGCACGTGATCGACCGAGACCGTCGGGATCGGCCGCGGCGTCATCGCCACCGCCGCGAGATCGGCGAACTGCTGGGGGCTCAGTCCGATCACTACTTCGGGCAGCAGCGCGGCGAAGCGCGGTTCGAGCTCCACGGCACGCCCGTACCGGCGGCCCTGCGCGCGTTCGAGTTCGGCGAGATAGGCCGCAGCGAGCTTGTACGCGCGATATTGCAACAGCCGCGCGAACAACAGGTCGCGGGCCTCGAGCAGGGCGAGGTCCTCCTCGTCATCGACCTCGGCCGCCGGCAGCAACCGCGCGGTCTTGAGATCGAGCAGCGTCGCCGCGACCACGAGGAACTCCGTCGCCTGGCCGAGGTCCCAGGCCGCCGCACCGGAGATGTAGGACAGGAATTCGTCGGTCACCTGAGACAGCGCGATCTCGGTGATGTCGAGCTGGCGCCGGGTGATCAGGCTGAGCAGCAGGTCGAACGGGCCTTCGAAGTTCGCCAACCGGACGCGGAATGAGCCATCACTGCCTTCGAGCGCCTCATCGCCGGACGGCTCGGTGCTGAGCAATTCGATCTCGACGGCGTCCTCGGCCGACAGGCTCACCGATCTGCTCCCGGACCGCTCGCTCCGCAAGCGTCGCTCATCGAGTGGGTCACGTCTCGCGCAGCCGCCGGACCAGGATGGACGACTCCCCCTTCGCCTCCAGGTCTGCGAGCACAACCGCGATCGCCTCGCGCACGATGCGTCCTCGATCGACGGCGAGCGCGTGCTCGCCGCGCAGCCGCAGTCGCGCTGCCTCGATCTCGAGCAACTCCTCGGGCGCTAGGTACACGGTGATCTTCTCTTCGTGCCGTTCGCGGCCGGACGGGCTGCGGTCGCCGACCGCCCGCATGCGACGCGCCGGTCTCGTAGCGCGCTCCGGCGCAGGCTCGGGCTCGGGCGGGGCAGGTACCGACGCGATCGCACCGACGCCCGGGTGCGGTGCCGCTGGCGGCTCAGCCGCCGGCGAGGTGGTGCGGAACAATTCGGCGGCGCCGGGCAGGCTGGCGCGTCGCGAGCTCATGCGCTGGCCAATGCCCGTGCGATGACCTCGCGGGCCAGATTGCGGTAGGCCGTCGCGCCGACCGAGGTCGGCGCCCAACTCGTTATCGGTTCGCCGGCGACGGTTGTCTCGGGGAAGCGGACGGTGCGCGTGATCACTGTGTCGAACACCGTGTCCCCGAACGCCTCGACGACGCGTGCGAACACTTCACGGCCGTGCAGCGTGCGTCCGTCGTACATCGTCGCGAGGATGCCGTCGAGCTTGAGCCCGGGGTTGAGCCGCTCACGTACCTTGTCGATCGTGTCGATCAGCAGCGCGACACCGCGCAGCGAGAAGAACTCACACTCGAGCGGGATGATCACACCGTGCGCCGCGGTCAGCGCATTCACCGTGAGCAGGCCGAGCGAGGGCTGGCAGTCGATGAGCACGAAGTCGTAGTCGTCGGCGACCGGAGCGAGCACGCGCGCCAGCGTCTGCTCGCGAGCCACCTCGTTGACCAGCTGCACCTCCGCGGCGGACAGGTCGATGTTGCTCGGCAGCAGATCCATGCCGGCGACGCTGGTCTTGAGCAGAACGTCGTCGACCGTGACGCCGCGCTCCATGAGCAGGTTGTAGGCAGTGCGGTCGAGTTGGTGGGGCTGCACGCCCAGGCCCACCGACAGCGCGCCCTGCGGGTCGAAGTCGACGAGCAGCACCCGGCGTCCGAACTCGGCGAGCGCGGCGCCGAGGTTGATCGTCGACGTGGTCTTGCCGACCCCGCCCTTCTGGTTGCACAGCGCGATCACGCGAGCCGGGCCGTGCCGATCGAGCGGGGCGGGGGTGATCAGCGCGCGCTTCTTGCGGGCGATCGCGGGATCTGCCGACGGGGCGGGAGTCACGGCGAACAACTCGCCGGAGCCGGGCTCGCCGCCCGAGGATGTCGACATATCCATAAAGCGTTGTACCTCCAAAACCGCATCCGCCGACGCGAGGCTACCTCACCTCGCGTGTCATCCCAGTGCGCGCGGATGGGCGGTCGCGTAAACCTCGCGCAGCCGATCGACAGTGACCAATGTGTAGATCTGCGTGGTGGTCACCGAGGCGTGCCCGAGCAGTTCCTGCACCACGCGGACGTCGGCGCCGCCCTCCATCAGGTGCGTGGCGAACGAGTGCCGCAGGGTGTGCGGCGAGATGCCGCCGGCCAGGCCCGCCCGCTCGGCTGCGGTGCGCAGCACGACCCAGGCCGACTGCCGCGACAGGGGGCCGCCGCGCGAATTCAGGAACACCATCGCCGTCCCGCCGCCGGCGCTCGCCAGCCCGGGACGGGCCTGGACGAGGTAGCTCTCCAGCGCCCGAGCAGCGTATGAACCCAGCGGCACACGGCGCTGCTTGCCGCCCTTGCCGCGCAACAACACGGTGCGTTCGGCAAGATCGAGATCGTCGACGGCGAGGCCGACCGCCTCGGAGATGCGCGCCCCCGATGCGTAGAGCAACTCGAGCAGCGCGCGGTCGCGCAAGCGCGAGCGCCGTGCCCGGGTAGCCGGCCGCCTCGAGCAGGCGCTCGACGTCCTCGACCGCGATCGCCTTGGGCAGCCGTCGCGGGCGCAGTGGCGGTTTGACCTCGCGTGCCACGTCGACCTCGACCAAGCCGTCGACGAGGGCGAAGCGGTGCAGCCCGCGTACCGCGACGACCGCTCGCGCCGCCGACGACGCCGACAGGGCGGGATGGTCGGGGTCGCCGGTGCGCAGGTAGGCGAGGAACGCCGTCACCTGCGCGGCGTCGACATCGGCGATCGAGGTCGACGCCGGCGGCGTCGAGGAAGTCGACGTAGCGCGCCAGGTCACGCCGGTAGGAGGAGAGCGTGTTCGCCGCCGAGCCGCGTTCGACGGCGAGGTGGTCGAGATAGGCACGCACCACGCGCGCCGGTTCGAGACGCCGGCTCGACCTGCGGGCGGTGCCGCTGGTCATCGCGGGCGTGCGCCAGGGCAGCATCGGCAGCGCGCAATCCGCGCCAGTCGTCGGCGCGCGCAGCGGCCGCGGCCAGCACGCCGGCCACCGATGCAGCGTTGGTGATCTCGCCGGCGAGCGCGGCATCGACCGCGTCGCCCAGCGGCATCCGGCTGACCGTCATCGAGACTTCCTCGTGCTCGACGACGAAGCCGTCCGGACGCGCCGCGGCTCGAGGCCACGCGCGAGGTAGACCCGCACCGTCTCGTCCGAGAACCCCGGGGACGTGTGCAGGTCGAGCAGCATGTGCCACGTCGCCGGCCGCAAGCTGTGCCTCCTCGGCGAGTTCGCGCTGGCGGCGGCCACGTGCGCCGGCTCGCCGTCGACGTCGAGCAGGCCGGCCGGTAGTTCGGTCAGCCACGCACGCACCGCCGGGCGGTACTGGCGCACGAGCACCACGTTCTCGTCGGCGTCCAGCGCGACGATCACGACCGCGCCCATGTGCGCGACGATCTCGCGCTTGGCCTGCGACCCGTCCGGCATGCGCACGACGTCCTCGCGCACGCCGACGATGCGGCCCTGGAACAGCGTGGTCGAGTCGACGACGGCGAAGTCGGCCTCGCTCATTGCACTCGACTCGCTCCGCAAGCCTCGCTCATGTCAGCGACGCTGCAACGGCCGCCGTTGACGTGGGCATCGCCGGCATCGCCGCCTCGTCGTCGTCATCGGGATCTGGACGGGCAGCCGCTCCTCGTCGCTGTAGTCGAGCGCCGCGCCGATGAGCGCCGCGGAACAGCGGGTGCGCGCCGGGTCGGGCGCGACTTCAGCTCCGGGTGCGCCTGGGTGCCGACGAAGAACGGGTGCACGTCGCGCGGCAGCTCGACGAACTCGACCAGCCGGCCGTCCGGCGAGGTGCCGGAGATGACCAGCCCGGCCGCCTCGAGCTGGTCGCCGGTAGGCGTTGTTGACCTCGTAGCGGTGCCGGTGCCGCTCGGACACCGTCGGTCGCGCCGTAGGCCTCGGCCACGATCGAGCCCGGCGTGCAGCGCGGCCGGGTAGGCGCCCAGGCGCATCGTGCCGCCCAGGTCGGCGTCGCCGGCGACGATCGTCGACCTGGTCGGCCATCGTGGCGATCACCGGGTGCGGGCGTGTCCGGGTCGAACTCGGCGGAGTTGGCGCTCCTCGAGGCCGGCCAGGTTGCGGGCCGCCTCGATCACCATGCACTGCAGGCCCAGGCACAGGCCCGAGCGTCGGGATGCCGCGCTCGCGGGCGTGCCGGATCGCGCCGAGCTTGCCCTCGATGCCGCGGATGCCGAACCCGCCGGGGATGACGACCGCGTCGACGCCGGCCAGCGCGGCGGCCGCGCCGGCCGGCGTCTCGCAGTCGTCGGAGGGCACCCAGCGGATCGTGCACGCTGCGCGCGGTGGGCGAACCCGCCGGCGCGCAGCGCCTCGGTCACCGACAGGTAGGCGTCGGGCAGGTCGACGTACTTGCCGACCAGCGCGACCGTGACCTCGCTGCGCGGGTGGTGCACCCGGTCGAGCAGGTCGCCCCAGACGCGTCCAGTCGACGTCGCGGAACGGCAGGCCGAGCCGGCGCACCACGTAGGCGTCGAGGCCCTCGGCGTGCAGCACCTTCGGGATGTCGTAGATGCTCGGCGCGTCGACCGCGGCGACGACGGCCTCGGCGTCGACGTCGCACATCAGCGAGATCTTGCGCTTGACGCCTGTCGGGGAGCTCGCGGTCGGCGCGGCAGACGATCGCGTCCGGGCGGGATGCCGATGCTGCGCAGCGCGGCCACCGAGTGCTGGGTCGGCTTGGTCTTCAGCTCGCCGGACGGGCGCGAGGTAGGGCACCAGCGAGACGTGCAGGAAGAAGCAGTTGTCGCGGCCGACGTCGTGGCGCACCTGGCGGGCGGCCTCGAGGAACGGCAGCGACTCGATGTCGCCGACCGTGCCGCCGATCTCGGTGATCACGACGTCGGCGCGCTGGCCGTCCGGCGCCGGGCGCGGCCATCGCGCGGATGCGGGCCTTGATCTCGTTGGTGATGTGCGGGATGACCTGGACGGTGTCGCCGAGGTACTCGCCGCGGCGCTCCTTGGCGATCACCGTCGAGTAGACCTGGCCGGTCGTGACGTTGGCCGAGCCGACCAGGTCGGTGTCGAGGAACCGCTCGTAGTGGCCGACGTCGAGGTCGGTCTCGGCGCCGTCCTCGGTGACGAACACCTCGCCGTGCTGGAACGGGTTCATCGTCCCGGGGTCGACGTTGAGGTAGGGGTCCAGCTTCTGCATCGTCACCCGCAGGCCGCGTGCCTTCAGCAGGGTGCCGAGGCTGGAGGCGGTCAGGCCCTTGCCCAGCGAGGAGGCGACGCCGCCGGTGACGAACAGGTGCTTGGTGGTCGTGATGCTGAGCGTGCGATCCACGGAAGTCCACCTTAACATCTCGGCGACCACCGTGGGGTCAGCCCGAACCCGCCACGCCGAGCAGCTGCTTGGCCTGTTCGCTTTCGCGTTCGGTGAGCAGGCCGCAGGCGTGCAGCTGGCGCAGCAATCGAGCGCGCGCGAACGACGTCGCCGCGAACGGCGCGGTGGCAGCGACCACCACGAGATCTGCGGGCCGCGCGCGTGCCGCACTGTCAGCCGCGGACGTCTCGCCGCGGCGCCACCGGGCATCGACGGCGGCCAGGCGTTGCCGGATCAGCCCCGCCACTTCGGCGAGGGACGGCAGGCCTGGCAGCTGCACGCGTCTCCTGATCGGTCGGCTACTTGCTGGTCGTCGGGAACAGTGCCTGCGCTCCCGGTGCAGTGCCATAGTGCCCGACCTGCGAATTGACCGCGCCGGCCATGGCGAGCGCGGTCGAGACCTGCCCGAACGCGGTGTCGGCGTCGTCAACCGTCGAGACCGTCGACTTGGACGGGCCGTTGCGCACACCGGCGATGACGCCGTTGCTCTGCGCCGAGCCGGCATCGCCGGCGACGACGACCTTGCCGCCGCGCGCGGAGAGCTGCGACACGAGATCGAGTTCGGCGCCGCCGGCGTAGTCGTCGTGCGGCTGTGCGCCGCTGCCGAGCACGACGATGTTCTTCGCCGGTTCGATGCCGGACGGGTCGGAACTGATCATGTGCAGCCCGGAGAAGCCGGACAGCACAGTCTTGAGATCGCTGGACTGGCCGTTGCCGGTGAGCACGAACGCCATCATCGCGGCCTGCAGAACGCGGGCATCACTGGTTGTCGGCAATGTGATGTCCATCGGCCTCGAGGATCCGGTCGCCAGGCCCAGCACCGCGTCGGCCTGCCCGGCATCGATGAATCCTGCGGACAGCTCGAGCTTGCCGGTGATCTTCGCGCCGGCGGCGGT
>CAVPTA010000010.1:0-192878 GCA_963708645.1 uncultured Actinomycetota bacterium
ATAGTGATGTAATAGAGAAGCAAAAAAAAATGTTAATTGAACATATCTTAAAAATTGTTTATACATTCGTCTATCTTTTCAATAGTTAGTTCAAGTAGTAAAATAATAATGTACATTGATAATGGATTTGAAGTTTTTGTCATACGTTTATTCAAAAGACAAACAAGTTTGATTATTAAATTGCATCGTCATCCATTATCGCGTCGCGATGTATGTTTTGCCTGAAGTAAAGAACTTTTTGTATGTTCACTTACTCTTGAAAATGTATGTTACAGATACCCTAGATTTAATTGTACGGTTCGAATCAAATGTAAACTTCATTTTTTCTTTCTTTCTTTCTTTCTTTTTTCTTCTTCTCTCTTTTGACATCTACACGCTCACACTTACACACGCAAACAGCAGAGTCGATTTCTTTTTATAAAAGAATAAGAAGAAGAAAAAAAAATTGAATAAGTTCAATAGCATAGCATTACATTTTCTTATACATACAAGGTAACCAACACTTCTAGAGACATTTTTTATGTCAATATTAATTTGTAGATCCTCCTATACATTCACTTTTCTATCCATTTACAATCATAAACTATTTTTGTTTTGTTTTTAAAACAGTAAGTGTTTCATTTGATATTCATGCATTTGTCCAAGGGGGCCATCCATTAAGGATGTCCGAGCAAAGGAGGGAGGGAGGGGATCAGTCAAAAGTGGACATTTCCGGACGGGGGCGGTCGAAATTTTTGCCCGGACGTCCTTTATGGATGACCCCAAGGATGTCTCTTTTTTGCTCATTGCTATTCATACTAATCTTATGAATGAATTTCTTTTAGATATAATGTCTTTAATGACTTCTACTAATGATGATTATCAATCGTATCCTTTAATTAGGCAATCTAAAGTACGAAAATTACTTACATATACATCATCAACAAGTAGTAGTGGTAGTGGTAGTTCAGCAAATAATTCTCCACATAGTAGTCAACAAAAAATTTATTACCATCCTTATCATTATAATGCTGATACAGATGAAGGTTATGCAAGTTTTACGACTAATACTACATTAGGTAGTAATACTAGTTCAACATTAAATAAAGATGATAGTGCATATTATGCATTTGGTTCAGAACGATTATTACCTACAACAGGATCATCATCATTATCATCATCAAGAAATCGTATTGAATCGGATTCCGATAAAATCAGAAACATCTGATGATGATGATGTTTTAGAAGATTTAGTCGATTGGCCTTCACTTAATCAACAAGTTCAAACACTTGTTTCTCGTCTTGATAAGTGGCTTCATAATCCATTGCCTGATCGTCTATACCGATCGAAAATCTTATGTTGAACATGCATATCCAATTTTACAACGACAAACATATTCAAATACCACTTTCAATTAATTTATCTATTGAAGATCCGATAAAATTTCTAATCAATCAAATTATGTTGTTAATTTTGTACAGAAATAATGAAATACCTGAACAAAAACCAATTACACCATTTAAAATTCCTCGACCTCGTGTACATTTTAATCTTCAAACTGAACAAGTATTATATAGTATAAAAAAAGAAATAAAAATTTATTATTTTATTTTTAGCTTCAACATTGTACAACTTGTTCACGACTTATTCAATTAACTCCTTCAATAAATAAACAACGATCATTAATCACATGTCCTTATTGTGAACAAATCTATTGTAGTAAAATATGTCAAAAATCTGATTGGCCAATACATAAACGTCAATGTATTTTATCAAATTCATATTCATGTTGTGGTTATATATTACGTTTAATGAAAAGTAATATTTATTTATTAAAACGTTTAAGTACTTTAGCATCAAATGGATATTTATCATCGGGACGTGGTGCTACATTACTTTATTTTGATAATATGAAAGAAGTAGATACATATGTACAATCTGAATACAATTGAAAATACACGTTTAATGGCTACTTATTGGACATTAAAAGATACAAAAATAAATCAAGCTATAGAAAATCTTCGTTTAACAGAATATGAATATTTAAAAAAACTTTGTATGAAATATGATCCAAGTAAAGAATTTGTTTGTCATGTTACTATACGAGTTCAAAGGTGATACAAGTAAGAAATGATATTTAATCAAAATAATTATAATTATTTTAATACTAGATGATGCACGTTATACATGTGTTAGTCGAACAATTGTTTATAAATTACTTAATACTTTACCAGATTCTCAAATTCAACTTTATACTTATCTAGTACATATCCAACATTATATTTAACATCATTAAATTATGGTGATGATGAAACTAATAATCATCATATGCGACAAGTATTTTTTGCTAAATTACAAGTTGAATTACGTGAACGTGGAATTGATGCTTCGGGTTCCTGTGGTGGAACGCGTCGCCCGCGCAGATCTTCATGGGCGACACCGGATCGATGGCCCTCGGCGGGCTGATGGCCGGCCTGGCGATCCTGTCCCGCACCGAACTGCTGCTGGTCGTGATCGGTGGCCTGTTCGCGACGGTCACGCTCGCGTCGATCATCCAGTACAGCTGGTTCAAGTTCACCCGAGTACGCACCGGCACGGCAAACGTGTCTTCCGGATGTCGCCGCTGCACCATCACTTCGAACTCGGTGGCTGGCAGGAGGTCACGATCATCGTGCGCTTCTGGATCGTCGCCGGGCTCGCTGTCGCTTTCGGGATAGGCCTGTTCTACGCGGACTTCATCGGCAGTGGCTGACAGCGATCTCGCACTGCCGAGCCGGACGCGCTCGGGTGCTGGTGTGCGGGGTGGGCGTCGCCGGCACGTCCGCGGCCCGCGCCCTGCTCGACCTCGGCAGCGAGGTCTGGCTCACCGCGACCAGCGAGGCGCCGTCGGTCGCCGGACTCGTCGACCGCGGCGCGCGACTGGTCGGCCGGTTACCGAACTCCCCGAGGTCGACCTCGTCGTCACCTCACCGGGGTTGCGCCCGACCGACCCGCTGCTCGTGTCGGCCAGCGCGCGGCGTCGAGGTATGGGGCGAGGTCGAGTTCGCGTGGCGGTTGCGACAGGCCGGACGCGGCGCCCTGGCTCGCGGTCACCGGCACGAACGGCAAGACCACGACCGTGCGCATGCTCGAGGCGATGCTGCGCGCTGCCGGGTTGCGCGCGCTGGCGGTCGGCAACGTCGGCGTCTCGGTGATCGATGCGGTCGTCGCGCCGGGCGCTTACGACGTGCTCGCCGTCGAGATGTCGAGCCAGCAGCTGCACTTCGCGCCGTCCGATTCGTCCGCTCGCCGGCGCGCTGCTCAACCTCGCGCCCGATCACCTCGACTGGCACGGCTCGTTGGAGGACTACGCCGCGGCCAAAGCGGCGCGTGTGGTTCGGCGCCGTCGCGGTCGGCAACGCCGACGACCCGCTCGTCGCACGCTGCTCGGGACGGCGCCCGGCGAGCATGTGTCGTTCACGCTCGTGAGCCGCGGCCCGGCCAGCTCGGGGTCGGCGGCCGGGCACTCGTCTCGCGCGCCTTCGGCGACGACGACGCGCTCGTGCTTGCCGCCGTCGACGACGTGCGCCCGGCCGGCGTCGCACAACGTCGCGAACGCACTTGCCGCGGCGGCGCTGGCCGGGCGCAGTAGGCGTCGACGCCGCGGCGATCGCCGGCGGGGCTGCGCGCGTTCGTCCCCGACCCGCACCGCAACCAGCTGGTGGGCATGCACGGCGGCGTCGCGCTGGGTCGACGACAGCAAGGCGACCAACGCGCACGCGGCGCGCGGCTCGCTGCTCGCCTACGACCGGGTCGTGTGGATCGCCGGCGGCCAGCTCAAGGGCGCGCTCGGTCGACGACCTGGTCGATCGAGGTCGCGTCCCGGCTTGCGCGGTGCGGTGCTGCTCGGTGTCGACCGCGCGATCGTGATCGCCGAGGCGCTGCGGCGACACGCGCCGGATGTCCCCGTGATCGAGGTCGACAACACACGACGATGGAGCCATGCTGGAGGTCGTGCGCGCCGCGGCCGGGCTGGCGCGCCCGGGCGACACCGTGCTGCTCGCACCCGCGGCCGCGTCCTACGACATGTTCGCCAACTACTCCGCACGCGGCGAGGCGTTCGCCGCCGCGGTCGCAGCGCGGTCGACGCGGCGGATCGACGAGGTCGCTGGCGGCGCCGCGGTCCGCGGCGCACGCGCGCTCGCGCTGCTGGCGCGCCGGCGCGAGGCCGCCGGCGAGCGCTTCCTCGACCGGCCCTACGCCTCGGTGCAGCTGCTGCTGCTCGCCGTCGGCCGGCTTGCTCGGCTTCGGCGTCCTGATGGCGGTCTCGACGACGATCGCGGCGTCGCATCGACGCCGACGGCGCCGGACCGGCTCGATCTGGACGCAGGTGATCAAGGAGGGCATGTTCATCGCGCTCGGCCTGCCGCTGTTCTGGTTCGCCGTGCGGCTGCCGCCGCGCGCCTACCGCGCTGCTCGCCTACCCGGTGCTCATGCTCGGCGTCGTCGCGCTCGTGGCCGTGCTGGTCCCCGGCATCGGCTTCGGGGTCTACGGCGCCCGGCGCTGGATCGACCTCGGCCCGCTGCAGCTGCAGCCGTCCGAGTTCGCGAAGGTCGGCGTGCTGCTGTGGGGCGCCGATCTGCTCGCCCGCAAGCAGCAACTCGGCACGCTGCGCCGGGCGCGGCACCTGTTCATCCCGCTGGTGCCGGGCTTCGTGTTGGTCGTCGCGCTGGTGATGCTCGAGCCCGACCTCGGCACGACGCTGCTGCTTCATGCTGATCCTGCTCGGCCTGCTGTGGATGGTCGGCATGCCGATGCGCTACTTCGGCGCTCGTGGTCGCGGTGGTCGGCGGCGCGGTGACCGCTGCTGGCGGTCGCCGCGCCGTACCGCCTGCAGCGGCTGCACCACTTCACCGATCCCGTTCAAGGACGCGCAGGGCACCGGGTACCACACCGTCGAGGGCATGTACGCGCTCGCCTCGGGCGGCATCTTCGGCGTCGGCCTCGGCCAGGGCACGTCGAAGTACGGCTGGGTGCCGAACGCGAACTCCGACTACGTGTTCGCGATCATCGGCGAGGAGCTGGGGCTGCTCGGTTGCCTCGCCGTGCTCGGCCTGTTCGCGCTGTTCGCCTACACGGGCATGCGCATTGCGCGGCGCAGCGCCGACCCGTTCGTGCGGCTGGTTGCCGGCGCGGCGACCGTCTGGATCTGCGGCCAGGCTGTGATCAACATCGGTTACGTGACCGGCGCTGCTGCCGGTCACCGGCATCCCGCTGCCGTTCATCTCTGCCGGTGGCACGTCGCTGCTCGCCTCGTTCTTCGTGCTGGGCATGCTGGTCTCCTTCGCCCGGCACGAGGCGCCGGCCGTGACCGCGGCGCGGCGCGAACGACCGCCTGGGACGCCGCTCGCGCGTGCAGCGCTGGCTGCACATTCCGGTGCCCCGGCCGTACGAGCCGCCGAAAAGCAGGACGAGAGCCAGCGCTGCGAAATCGGCCTCTGAGGCGTGACCGCACAACGCGATGAGCGCTCGCGCGAAGAGCCGGCCGGCCGCGCGAGCGACAGCGAGCTCGCGGCATGGATCGCTGGACGGCCCCGAGCGCAGCGAGCGGGCCCGACAGCGATCCACCGCTGGCGGTAAGAAGGCGAGCGGATGGTGAGTTCCAGCCCGCGGATCGTGGTTGCCGGTGGGCACTCGGCCGGGCACATCGAACCGGCGATGAACTTCGCCGACGCAGTGCGCCGACTCGACCCGTCCGCTGAGATCACCGCACTCGGCACCGAACGCGGTCTCGACACGACATTGATCCCGGCACGCGGTTACCCGCTCGAACTGATCCCGCCGGTGCCGCTGCCGCGGCGCTCGAACAAGGCGTGCTTCGCCGTTCCCGGCGGCTGCGCGAGATCGGTGCGTGCTGCGGGCGCAGTGCTCGACAGGACCGGCGCACAGGTGGTGGTCGGTTTCGGCGGCTACGTTGCGATGCCGGCCTACATCGCGGCCCGGCGGCGACGCATCCCGATCGTCATCCACGAGGCCAATGCCCGTCCCGGCGTCGCGAACAAGGTCGCCGCGCGGCTGACAAAGCATGTGTTCACGGCGTCGAAGTCGGTACAGCTGCGCCACGGTGTGCCGATCGGGATTCCGTTGCGTCCCGCGATCGCCGATCTCGACCGTGCGGCCCTGCGCGCCGAGGCGCGCGTGCGGTTCGGTCTCGACCCGGAGGGTCCGGTGCTCATGGTCACCGGCGGCTCGCAGGGTGCGCAGGCGATCAACACGCGCGGTGTCGGCGCGGCGCCGCAACTGCGTGCGGCCGGCGTGCAGGTGCTGCACATCGCGGGCCCCAAGAATGTCGTCGAGGTTGCTGCGGGCACGCCGCCGTATGTGGTCGTTGCCCTACGTCGACTCGATGCAATATGCCTATGCCGCAGCCGACTTCGTCATCTGCCGCTCGGGCGCGATGACCTGCGCCGAGCTCACTGCGGTCGGGTTGCCTGCCGCGTACGTACCCTTGCCTTTACGCGGCGGCGAGCAGCGCACAATGCCGAGCCGATCGTCGCGGCCGGTGGTGGAGTGATGGTCGACGAACGAAAACCTGACCCCGGAGTGGATCGTGCGCGAGGTCGTGCCCCGCATGACGGATCCGCAGCGGCTCAAGGCGATGTCCGAGGCTGCATCGTCCTCCGGTGCGCGCGACGCCGACGTCGTGCTGGCCAAGGCCGTCCTCGACATCGTCGGGACGCCGTCATGACCCGCCCGACGAGCGACGCACGCGGCTGACCGGCCCGAGGACTGGGAGGCTCCCGGCGCAGCGCTCGTGCGCAGCGCCGCGACCGACGTCGTGCCGCCCCTGGCCGACCTGGGACGCGTGCACATCATGGGCATCGCCGGCGCGGGAATGAGCGGGCTCGCGCGCATCCTGCTCGAGCGCGGTGTCGAGGTCAGCGGCTGCGAGGCCCGCGACTCGCTCGGCGTCGCAGCACTGCGCGCCCTCGGCGCGACAGTGCACATCGGCCACTCGGTCGACCATCTCGACGATGCCGATTCGTTCGTCTACACGACCGCGATCAACCCGCAGCACTTCGAGTTCGTCGCAGCGAGAGAAAGCGGCATGCCGGTGTTGCGCCGCGCCGTCGCGCTCGCGGCCGCGCTGGAAGACCGACGCGTTGTCGCGATCTCCGGCACGCACGGCAAGACCTCGACCACGTCGCTGCTCACCGTCGGCGCGCAGGCGTGTGGTGTCGATCCGTCCTTCGCCATCGGCGGGAACCTTTACGAGACCGGCAAGAACGCGCACCTGGGCACGGGCGAACTGGCGATCGTCGAGGCCGATGAGAGCGACGGATCGTTCCTGCTCTCTCGCCCGTCCGCTGCCGTCGTCACCAACGTCGAGGCCGATCACCTCGAGAACCACGGCGACCTCGAGGGCATCTTCCGGGCGTTCGAGTTGTTCGTCGATCGGGTCGATCACAACGGTCTGTTGTTGTGCTGCGCCGACGACGCCGGTGCGCAGCGGGTGACGCAGTACGCGCGCGAGTCCGGACGCCGGGTGCGCACCTACGGCGTGAGCGAATCGGCCGACATCGTCGTGAGCGACATCCGTCCGAGCCAGGACGGTGTCGAGTTCGACGTCACCGGAATCGGCGACGAGCGCAAGCACGTTCGCGTCGGCGCGTTGATCGGCCAGCACATGGCATTGAACGCGACCGCCGCCCTGGCGATGGCAGCCGAACTCGAACTCGACGTCGACACGGTGATCACGTCGTGGGGTTCGTTCGGCGGGGTGCATCGTCGGTTCGAGTCGCACGGAGTCGGTGGGGGAGTGCGCATCTTCGACGATTACGCGCACCACCCGACCGAGATCGCCGCGTCGCTCGAAGCAGCGAAGTCGGCGGCTGCACCGGGCCGGCTGATAGCGGTGTTCCAGCCCGGCACGTACAGCCGCACGCAGACCTTCGCGCGCGAGTTCGCCGACGCGATGGCGGTGGCGGACGTCGCGATCGTGATGGACATCTTCCCGGCGCGTGAGGAACCGATTCCCGGCGTCACCGGCGCGACGATCTCGGAGCTGATCCCGCTCCCTGCCGAGCGGGTGATCTATGAACCGCGCTATGCCGCCATCCCGGACGTCATCGCCGATGTCGCCCGCAGCGGCGACCTGGTGATCACGATGGGGATCGGCAACGTCTACCTGCTGTGCGACGACATGCGCGAGGCATGCGAGCGACGCGCGCAAGCGGTGACGACCTCATGACAGCCACGTTGCGCTCGGCAAGGGCAGAGGTCGACGACGAGCCGCCGCGCCCGGGAATCCCGCATCGCAAGCTGATTCTCGGCACCATCGCTGCGGTACTCGTCGCCGCGATCGGTGTCTGGCTGGTCGCGTTCAGTTCTGTGTTCGGGGTGCGGACGGTCGACGTACGTGGAGCGCATGAGGTGAGCGCCGATCAGGTTCGCGCCGTCGCGAAGGTCGCCGGCGGAACCCCGCTCGTCCGGCTCGATACCGACGCGATCCGCACGCGGGTCGAGGCGTTGCCCGACATCGCGTCCGTGCAGGTCACCACGTCGTTCCCCTCGACCGTCACGATCACTGTCACCGAACGTGTGGCGGTCGGTGTCGTGCAATCGAGCGCCGGCGGCTTCATGCTCGTCGACCGCACCGGCGACCAGTTCCGCCACGTCAGCGCGCGACCCAGACATCTGCCACTGTTCGTCGTCCCGAACGGCACCGACGCACGGACGACGGGTGGCGCCGTCGCGACTGTGGCCTCAGCGCTACCCGCGCGGGTTCGCGCACGGATCAGCTCGATCCAGGCGCTCGATCCGAATGCGATCACGCTGCTGATGAAGAACGGCCGCGTCGTTCGTTGGGGCAGCGCCGCTCGCACCACGGACAAGGCGCGCATCCTGCCGGCGTTGCTGGGGCGGCCCGGATCGCAGATCGACGTGACCGATCCGGATCAGCCTTTCCTGAGACCGTAAGGCTGGACACCTAGCCAACCTATGCCTAGAGTTTCTAGGCATGGCGAACAACCAAGTGAAGGGCAGTCTGGAGCTGCTGCTTATGGGCGTGCTTCAGCACGGCCCGGCCCACGGCTACGCGATCATCGCGGCGCTGCGCGATCGCAGCGACGGCGTGTTCGAGTTGGCCGAGGGGACGATCTATCCGGCGCTGCACCGCTTGGAGGAGTCGGGGCACATCACGAGTTCGCTGGCGGTGGCCAACGGCCGTCGTCGGCGCACTTACGCGCTGACCGCGCCCGGACGCCGTGCCTTCGCCACCCAACGCAAGGAATGGGTCGGATTCGTGGCGTCGGTCGCCGCGGTGGTCGGAACATGAACGGCGAGCCGATCGAGGAGTACCTGGACGGCCTGTACGGCCAGCTGCGCACCGATCCGCGCAGCGCGCGCCGGCTGCTGGACGAGGCCGCTGATCACCTGCACGGCGCGGCGGCCGAGTTCGAGGAGCAGGGCATGAGTCGCCTCGACGCCGAGCGCGAAGCCGTGCTGCGCTTCGGTGCGAGCGCCCCGATCGCCCGCGCCGACTCGCGAGACACGTTCGGCGCGTTGGTTTTCGACACGGGCAAGGCAGTGACGCTGCTCGGTGCGATCGGCCTGATCGCGGTCGGCGTGAGCGGCCTGCTCGCCGGGGCGATGATGGCGTTGTTCGGCCGGCAGTTCGTCGGCGGCGGTCTGGCCGGTTCGGTGTTCGGCGGCGCACCGGCGTCGGTGGGCGAGGACGCCGGCGATGCCGTGTCGCTGCGCGTGCTTGCGGGTCTTGTCGGGCTGGTCGTCCTCGCTGGCCTGTGGGCGTTGCACCGCACTCGTCCGCAGAGCATGGCGCTGCGCGTGTTGCCCGCCGCCTACGTCGATGTGGTGGCCCTTGTTGCGTTCGCGAGCGCGGCGATCCTGCTATTCGCCGCGAGCATCGACCAGATCGTTCAGCAGTCCGGTCACGGGACGGGCTTCTTCCTGTCCGGCGCCGTGGTGTCGCTCGCCGGCGCGGTGGTCTACGGCGCGCGCTCGGTGCGATCGGTGCTGCACCGCCGCGCCTGACCCCTCTTTGCCCCGCGAATGTGCGCTCGCGGAGCCGGATCGCTCGCATTGGCGGGGCAAAGCCGTTCGCAGCCCACAGCGTTGCCCCGCGAATGTGCGTTCGCGGAGCCGGATCGCTCGCATTGGCGGGGCAAGGCGGTGGGTGCCGCGGCGCCTCGCACCGTCGGCCACGCCTGTGCCCGGGCAGTGGCCGGCAAAGTCTTCGGCGTGTCTTCGGCGTGTCATCGGCGTGCCTGCAACGAATCGCCGGTCGGTCCCTCTAACTTCGGCTGCAACATCCCAGGTTGACATAACATTAACGGTCTACTTGAGGGTGAGAGTTAGGACGACGCCAGCCGGCGCCACCGCACGCGAAGCAGGGGAGAGACCCATGACAGCACCGCACAACTACCTGGCGGTCATCAAGGTCGTCGGTGTCGGCGGTGGCGGCGTGAACGCCGTCAACCGCATGATCGAGGTCGGCCTCAAGGGTGTCGAGTTCATCGCGGTGAACACCGATGCCCAGGCTCTGCTGATGAGCGACGCCGACGTCAAGCTCGACGTCGGCCGCGAGCTCACCCGCGGTCTCGGCGCGGGGGCGCAGCCTGACGTCGGCCGCAAGGCCGCCGAGGATCACCGCGACGAGATCGAAGAGGTGCTCAAGGGCGCCGACATGGTCTTCGTCACCGCCGGCGAAGGCGGCGGCACCGGCACCGGCGGAGCGCCGGTCATCGCGAGCATCGCCCGCAAGCTCGGCGCGCTCACCATCGGTGTGGTCACCCGCCCGTTCAGCTTCGAGGGCAAGAAGCGCGCGACCCAGGCCGAGGACGGCATCGACGCGCTGCGCCAGGAATGCGACACGCTGATCGTCATCCCTAACGACCGGTTGCTGCAGATCTCCGAGCGCAACGTCACCGTCATGGACGCGTTCCGCAGCGCCGACCAGGTGCTGCTCTCCGGTGTCCAGGGCATCACCGACCTGATCACCACACCCGGCCTGATCAACCTCGACTTCGCCGACGTGAAGAGCGTCATGAGCGGCGCCGGATCGGCCCTGATGGGCATCGGTTCGGCGCGCGGTGACAACCGCGCCCGCCAGGCGGCCGAGATCGCGATCGCGAGCCCGCTGCTCGAAGCGAGCATGGAAGGCGCGCACGGCGTGCTGCTGTCGATCTACGGCGGCTCCGACCTGGGCCTGTTCGAGATCAACGAGGCCGCCTCGCTCGTGGCCGAGGCCGCCCACCCCGAGGCGAACATCATCTTCGGTGCGGTCATCGACGACACGCTGGGCGACGAGGTTCGCGTCACCGTCATCGCGGCGGGCTTCGACAGCGGGCAGCTTCCGTACAAGAAGGTCGACATCCGCCGCGAGCCGGCGGCCGCCACGCGCCAGCAGCAGTACGCCGGCGGCGGCGAGGCGCCGATCATCGCGCGCGACGAGCGTCCGGCACCGCCTCCGCCCGCGGCGGCACGCACGCCCGTCAGCCTCGACGACGACCTCGACGTCCCGGACTTCCTCAAGTCCTGACAACTCCCATGCGCGGACGAACGCACCGCCGAGTTGGTCGGTTCGCTGGCCGCAGTCCGGGCTCGCATCTCCGACGCGTGCGAGTCGGCAGGTCGGGATCCGCGCACCGTGACGTTGATCGCGGTCACCAAGACCTACCCGGCCAGCGATGTCGTGGCTCTCGCGCAGCTCGGCGTGCACGATCTCGGCGAGAGCAAGGACCAGGAAGCCCGGACGAAGGCTGCCGCACTCGGCACCACCCTGCCGCAACTGCGCTGGCATCTGGTGGGCCGCATGCAGACCAACAAGGCCAAGAGCGTGGTCGGCTACGCGCACGCCGTGCACTCGGTCGACCGCGCGAAGCTGGCACGCGCACTCGCCGACGCGGTCGCCAAGCACGAACGCCCCGACCCGCTCGAGGTGTTCGTCCAGGTCAGCCTCGACGGCGACCCTGACCGGGGCGGCGTTCCCGACGCCGAACTCGGCCGCCTCGCCGACGAGGTCGCGCAACATCGCGAGCTTGCGCTGCGTGGCCTGATGACAGTTGCGCCGATCGAGGCCGATCCCGACCAGGCTTTCGCCGCGTTGGCGCAGCTCTCGGAGCGGGTGCAACGGGCTCACCCGGGAGCCCAGTCGATATCGGCAGGAATGAGCCACGACCTCGAGGCGGCGATTCGCAACGGTGCGACACACGTGCGTGTCGGTACGGCGTTGCTCGGCCGTCGGCCGCCTCTTTTCAGCTAGCGTCCAACTGCGAAGCACCGATCACCACAGGTCCACCACAGGAGGAACCCGATGCCCGGAGCTATGCACCGGATGGGCGTATATCTCGGCCTCGTCGAAGACGACGAGTTCGCCGACGGCGAGGGCTGGGACGACCCTCGTGACGGCCACGCCGAGCGCGCTCCCGAGCGTGCCCCGGCTCGTCGCGAGGGGTATGCCGAGCCGCGCTACACCCGCGCGACCAAGCATGAGTCGCAGCGTGGAGGGGTCGAGACGTTGCAGCGCGACTACGAGCGCGGTCACGACGAGTACGACGCTTACGTCGATCACGGCGCGGCGTCGGGTTACCAGATCACCGCGCTGCACCCGCGTACGTACAACGAGGCGCGCACGATCGGTGAGGCGTTCCGGGCGAGCACGCCGGTGATCATGAACCTGTCCGAGATGGACGACGCCGACGCCAAACGCCTGGTCGACTTCGCCGCGGGACTGACCTTCGGCCTGCACGGACGCATCGAGCGGGTGACCGCCAAGGTCTTCCTGCTCAGCCCGCACAACGTCACCGTCACCGCGCAGGACAAGGCTCGCATCGAGAACGGGTTCTTCAACCAGTCCTGACCCCACCGTCAAGGGCCGACGACGCCGACCTGGCACCATTGTGGGTGTCAGGTCGTTGTCTGTGTGACGACCGGCAGCAGACAGGTCGATGCACGCCAGGTGACGATGTGAAAGGTGCGGTGCGATGACGATATTCTTCGCCGCACTCGAATATGCGCTCTACCTCTACATCGTCGTGGTGCTCGCTCGGGTGGTCGTCGAGATCACTCGCCAGTTCGCGCGCTCGTGGCGTCCGGTCGGTGTCGCGGCGATCAGTCTCGAATTGGTCTACGTGGCAACCGATCCACCGATAAAGTTGCTTCGACGTCTTGTACCACCGCTCCAGATCGGCGGCGTCAGCCTTGACCTGTCGATCCTGATCCTGCTGCTGGCGATCCTGGCACTGCGCTGGGCACTGTCGTCCTATGCGGTCTGACGTGGCAGGATGCGTAACAATCAAGCCATAACCGTCAAGCACAGATTGAATCTTCACCGTGCCGGAGACTCCGGAACGCGACGAGCACCGAGGTGACCGAATGCCGCTAACCCCTGCTGAAGTCCACAACGTCGCATTCAAGAAGCCGCCGATCGGCAAGCGTGGCTACGACGAGGAAGAGGTCGACGCCTTCCTCGACATCGTCGAGGTCGAACTGGCCCGCCTGATCGAAGAGAACAACGATCTGCGCGCTCGTGCCAACGGCGGTGCCCCGGCACCCGCGGCCGCGGGTCCGGTTGATGACGGACGCCTCGAGGCCATGCAGAACGACCTCGGCTCGGCCCAGCGCGAGCTCAACGCCGCGCGCGAGGACAACCAGCGCATGCACGCCCACATCAGTGAGCTCGAGCGCGCACTGTCCTCGGGCAAGGACGGGGCGCAGCAGCAGGTCGTGGCGCTGCAGCAGCAGCTCGCCGAGACCGAGCAGCAGCTCTCGGCCTCGCGCCAGCAGCTCGAGCAGGCTCAGCAGGCCGTCGCTCAGGCCCAGGCCGCACAGGCTCAGGCCGCGCAGGGTGGTGGACAGCAGTCCGAAGCCGCGACGGCAACGACCGAGCATCACCAGCAGGCGGTGCAGATGCTGGCGCTCGCGCAGCAAACGGCCGACCAGCACCTCGCCCAGTCCAAGGCCGAAGCCGAGCGCCTGCTGACCGAGGCCCAGCGCAACCACGAAGAGACAATCGGCGCCGCCCAGGAGCAGGCCAAGCAGCACGTCAGCGAAGCCGAGAGCCGCGCCAAGCAGCTTGACGACGAGAGCTCGGCACGCGCGCAGCGCACCGTCCAGGAGGCCGAACAGCGCGCCGCGACCATCACCGCCCAGTTCGAGCAGCGCAAGGCCGCGCTCGAGCGGCGCGTCGAGGAGCTGCGCACCTTCGAGCGCGAGTACCGCACGCGGCTCAAGAGCTACCTCGAGTCGCAGCTGCGCGACCTCGACGCTTCCGGCAACGCCGAGCCGGCGCAGAACGAGGAGATGGCCGACGCCCAAGGGTGAGCGCGCGTCGCGAGGCGTGGGTAAGACCGTCTGAACAAGGCCGCGCCGGTGACGGCCGATACGCGAGGACGGAAGTGACTCCACGATGGTTCTGATCGGGCTGCTGCTCGTTGCCCTGGCATGCCTGATCGTCGGGTTGATCATGGCCAACGCGGTGTGGCTGATCGGCTCGCTGGTCGCAAGTGCGGTAGCGGGCTATCTGCTGTTCAAGCAACGCGAGCAGCTCGCCGTGCGCGCAGGTACGTCGAAGGATCAGGCTGCGCCGAAGACGACGGCGCCCGCCGCGGACACAGTGTCGGGTGCTGACACCGGCAGTGCCGCGCCGCGTCCGCAGTCGCTGGCAACCGGGTCGGCGTTCAAGGCCGCACCGGCCGAATCGGCGCCGACCTCGCGTCCGTCACCGAAGCCGTCACCGAAGCCGGCGCCCGCGACCGCGAACCCCGAACAGCAGGTATGGGTCGTCGACACGCTGCCCGCAGTTCCACCGCGAGGACTGCGCCGCCATCCAGAACATGGATTCCGAGGCGATTCCGTACGCGCAGGCGGTGGGTGACGGCTTCACCGAATGCACCGTGTGCAAACCGGCCGCGTCCGCGACGCAGGCCGAACAGGTCTGGGTGGTCGACGGCCGTCCCGACTATCACGTCGAGGCGTGCCGCAGCCTGAAGGTCGCGGCGTCCCAACAGGGCAGCGAGCCCGATCAGATTCCGCGGGCGCAGGCCGTCGAGGACGGCTTCTCACCGTGCCCCGACTGTCGACCTGACGGCGCCGCACCCGCCGACACCACGCCCGCGCCGTCGGCTGTCGAGGAACCGGTCGAGGAACCGGTCGAGGAGCCCGTCGCTCCCACGCCCGACACCGTCTGGGTCGTCGACGGCCGTCCGCGCTACCACCTCGGCGACTGCATGATCATCAAGGATCAGGACGCCCAGGAGATCCCGCTCGCCCAGGCGTCCGAGGACGGCTTCATGGCCTGCTCGATGTGCCAGCCGGCTGTCCAACCTGCCTGAGGGAGTCTGCGGGACTGGGGTCAGCCGGTTGTGCGTTTGAGCCACAGGTGCAGGCCCAGCTCTTCGTCCTCGGTCTCGTACCAGCCGTTGCCACTTGGCTGACCCTCGTGGACGGCGGTGGCGAGCACCTCGGACGCGAGTTGCACCTCGTGTGTGCGGATCGCCTCGGCCGGCGCCGGGGCACCACCGACTCGCCAGTGCAGCTCGATGCGGTCGGTGACCTCGTAGCCGGCGTTCTTGCGCGCGTCCTGGACGAGCCGGACGATGTCGCGCAGCATGCCGACCAGGCGCAGCTCGTGGGTCAGTTCGAGATCGAGCGCGACCGTGTCGGCACCGCCCGCGGCGACCGTCCACCCCGAGCGCGGCGTCTCGCTGACCACGAGCATGTCGCCGGCCAGCGGCAGCGTCTCGCCGTCGACCTCGATCGTCATCGTGCCCTCGCGGAACCGCGACACGAACGCGTCGACATCGGCCGCGGCCGCCGTGGTGATTGCGGTCGCGACCTGCTGTGTGCGCTTGCCGTAGACCTTGCCCAGTTCGCGGAAGTTCGGCTTCACGGTGAGCTCGACGAGCTCGCCGGCATCGGACAGTCGGGCCAGCTCGACGACGTTGAGCTCGTCGCGCACCTGCTCGCGAAGCTCGGCGGGCAACGTCGTCCAGCCCGGCGCCGAGATCAGCGCCTGCGCGAGCGGCTGCCGCGTCTTGATCTTCGCGTCGGCCCGCGCGGAGCGGCCGAGCTCGACCAGCCGGCGCACCAGCGCCACCTGCTCGCCGAGCTCGCGGTCGATCACCTCCGACGACGCGTCGATGATCGGCCACTGCGCGAGATGCACCGACTCGGGCGTGCCGTCGCGACCGGCGAACATCGTTGCCCAGACCTTCTCGGTCACGAACGGGACGAACGGCGCCATCAGCAACGTGAGCATGTAGAGGCACTCATGCAGCGTCGACAAGGCTGCCGGGTCGCCGTCCCAGAACCGGCGCCGCGAGCGACGCACGTACCAGTTCGAGAGGTCGTCGATGTAGCCCGCAAGAGCGCGGCCGGCGCGCTGCGTGTCGAAGTCCTCCAAGGCGGTGTCGACCTCGAGGGCCACCCGGTGCACCTCCGACAGCGCCCACCGATCCAGTTGTGTGGGCGTACCTGCGGTGCCCGGACTCCAGTCGTTGGCGCGCGCGTAGAGCGCCTGGAACGAGGCCACCGACCAGTACGTGCGCAATACCTTGGACGCGATCTCATCGAGCAGCTTGTGTCCGATTCGCCGCTGCGCCCACGGCGAGCCGCTGCACAGCATGAACCAGCGCAGCGCGTCGGCGCCGTGCCGATCCATCAACGGGATCGGCTCGAGGATGTTGCCGAGGTGCTTGCTCATCTTGCGTCCGTCGTCGGCGAGGATGTGCCCGAGACACAACACCGTCTTGTACGAGCTGCGGTCCTTGACGAGCGTGCCGACAGCCATCAGTGAGTAGAACCAGCCGCGGGTCTGGTCGATCGCCTCGCAGATGAAGTCGGCGGGGTAGGCGGCGGCAGCTTCGATCTCGTTGTGCACGGGTGCGCCGAACTGCGCGAACGGCATCGAGCCCGAGTCGAACCACGCGTCGATCACCTGCGGAACGCGGCGATACGTGCCGTCCTCGCCGGGACGGGTGAAGGTGACGTCGTCGACGAAGGGGCGGTGCGGATCGTCGAGCCGCACACCCGAGAGTTCCTCGAGTTCGGCCAGCGATCCGACGCAGATCATCCGCGTCGGATCGGCGTCGTTGCGCCACACCGGCAGCGGCGTTCCCCAGTAGCGGTCGCGTGAGAGCGCCCAGTCGATGTTGTTCGTCAACCAGTCGCCGTAGCGACCGTGCTTGATCGTCGCCGGATACCAGTTGGTGGCCTCGTTCTCGGCGAGCAGCTGCTCCTTGACCACAGTTGTGCGCACGTACCAGGACGGCAGCGCGTAATACATCAGCGGCGTGTGGCAGCGCCAGCAATGCGGGTAGCTGTGCTCGTACGCGACATGGCGCAACAGCAGCCCGCGCGACTGCAGGTCGGCGATGATCGGCTCGTCTGCATCTTTGAAGAACATGCCGCCGAGCACGGGGATGTCGTCTGCGAAGCGGCCCCGGGTGTTGATCGGGATGACCAGTTCGACGCCGTTGCGGCGTACCGAGTCGAAGTCGTCTGCGCCGAAGACGGTGGCCTGGTGCACCAGGCCGGTGCCGTCGTCGGTCGTGACGTAGTCCTCGGCGACGACGAAGTGAGCGCGTCCCGGCCATGGCACGAGATCGAACGGACGCTGGTAGGTCCAGCCGACCATGTCCGCACCGGAAACGGTCGCCTGCACCGTCCAGCCCTCGCCGAGCACCTTCTCGAGCAGGTCGCGGGCGACGATGAGCTGTTCGGAGCCGTTGCTCGCGACCGCGTACGCGACGTCGGCGCGCACCGCCACCAGTGCGTTCGACGGCAGGGTCCACGGCGTGGTCGTCCAGATCAACAGCGCCGCCTCGCCCGCGTACGGACCAGATGTGAGCGGCATCCGCACGTACACCGAGGGGTCGACGACCGTCTCGTACCCCTGGGCGAGTTCGTGGTCGGACAGGCCGGTGCCGCAACGTGTGCAGTACGGCGCGACCCGGAAGTCCTCGACCAGCAGGCCCTTGTCGAAGATCGTTTTCAGCGCCCACCACACCGACTCGACATAGTCGGGACGCATCGTCCAGTAGGCGTTCTCGTAGTCGGCCCAGTAGCCCATCCGCTCGCTCATCGTCTCGAACGCGTCGACATGGCGCTGCACGTTCTCGCGGCAGGCGGCGTTGAACTCGGCGATGCCGTAGGCCTCGATGTCGGGCTTGCCGGTGAAGCCGAGTTCCTTCTCGACGGCGAGTTCAACCGGCAGGCCGTGGCAGTCCCAGCCGGCGATGCGGGGGACGTGGTAGCCCTTCATCGTCTTGTACCGCGGGAAGACGTCCTTGAAAACGCGGGCCTCGACGTGGTGGGTGCCCGGCATGCCGTTGGCGGTCGGCGGGCCCTCGTAGAACGTCCAGGACGGCCCGTGCGCGGTCTGCTCGAGGCTGCGGGCGAAGATCCGGTTCTTATCCCACCACTCGATGACCTCATGGTCGAGGGCCACGAGGTCGACGTGGGCGGGCAACGGGTCGTACATGAGGCTCCTCGAGTCGGTCGTATCACGTCCTCGAGGGACGACCTCGCTCGCTGATCGACGGGCTCGGCCGCGGTACCACCCTCGTTGGTGCCCTGCACACGCTCGAGCGGGGCACCCACTTCGTTCGGTCCGGGTCTAATGGGGAGCCGTGCTGCCGGCCCCTGTTCTTCCGGTGCTCGGAGGTGATTTCACCACTGGCTCGGCCGCCGGGCTCACACCGCCCCCGGCTCGCTTCGGACCGACGAAACCCGCGGGTACTCGTCCTCGTCACAGCAATTTTCCTGCACCGCCTATGGTAGCGATGCTGTCTCGCACGTAGCCGGGTATCCGGGCCGTTTCGGCGCGGCTACTGGCATTGGCGGCGCCGAGGCCCATATAGTAGGCCGCCTTTCGAACGCATAATTGGATTCCGGCTCAAGTTTCGGCGCACCTGCCTCCACGCGGACCCGTGCCGGTCAAGGAGAAGGGTGGGACCACGGCATGGCCGCAGTTGGACGGATCGGGCGTGCGCTGCGCCGCAGGGGTGGTGCCGCCGCTCCGGCGACCAGGGCGGTGCAGAAGGCCGCCAAGAAAATCGCGAAGAAGTCCGCTCCGGCCAAGAAGTCGGCGCCGGCCAAGAAGATCGCGAAGAAGGCGGCTCCGGCCAAGAAGTCGGCTCCCGCGAAGAAGGCGGCTCCCGCGAAGAAGGTTGCCAAGAAGGCCGCGAAGAAGTCCGCACCAGCGAAGAAGGTCGTCAAGAAGTCTGCCGCCACAAAGTCCGCCGCCAAGAAGGCTGTGTCGGCGAAAAAGTCGGCGCCGGCGAAGTCGGCGGCGAAGAAGGCCGCACCAGCGAAGAAGGCCGCCCCGGCCAAGAAGGCGGTCCCGGCCAAGAAGTCCGCCACGAAGACGGCTCCGGCCAAGAAGTCCGCCACGAAGACGGCTCCGGCCAAGAAGTCCGCCACGAAGACGGCTCCGGCCAAGAAGCCGGCCAAGAAGTCCGCCACGAAGACGGCGCCGGCCAAGAAGTCCGCAGCGAAGGCGGCGCCGCCGAACACGGCCGCCAAGAAGGTCGCACCGCCAGCGAAGGCAGTCCCTACGGCTGCTCCGGCCACGGCGCCGGCGGCGACGAAGACCGCTGCGAGGCCCGCGACGCCCGCACCGGCCCCGAAGACGATCTCCGTCCCGAAGGGTTCGGAATGGACCAAGGCCGAGCTCGCTGCCATCCGCCGCGACCTCGTCGGCGAGCTGGACGAGATGCGCACCGCGTACGACACGTCGCTGCGCGATCTGAACGACCTGCAGCAGTCGAGCACCGACGGCGCCGGTGACGACCAGGCCGACGCGGGCAGCAAGACCTTCGAACGCGAGCAGGAGCAGTCGATCGCGGCGAACCGGATGGATCTGATGGTGCAGATCCAGCGTGCGGTCGAGCGCATCGACGCGGGCACGTACGGGTACTGCGAGAGCTGCGGCAAGCCGATCCCCAAGGCCCGCCTCAAGGCGTTCCCGATGGCCACGCTGGACGTGAGCTGCAAGCAACGCGAGGAGCGTCGCTGATCGCGCTCGTTCGGCCTGCGCGATGATGGACGAGTGAGCCCCGCGGACGACATCGACGCGCCGCTGCCCGTGCAGACCCCGCCACGAGCCCCGCGCCGCATCGCGCTGTTCGGGGTTGTCGGGCTGCTCGTCGTGCTCATCGATCTCGTGTCGAAGGTGCTGGTCGTCGCCAATCTGGCGCCGACCCAGGAGACGCGACTGCTCGGCGGGGCGATCTACCTCGACATCGCGCGCAACTCCGGAGCTGCCTTCTCGCTCGGGACGGGCTTCACCGCGATCCTGTCCGTGGTCGCGATCGCTGTCGTCGTGGTGATCGTGCGCACGGCAAGCCGGCTGCAGTCGCGGGCGTGGGCGGTCGCCCTCGGCCTGATCCTCGGCGGGGCGGTCGGAAATCTGATCGACCGCATCTTCCGAGCGCCGGGTGTGTTCCGCGGCCACGTCGTCGACTGGATCAGCCTGTTCGGCCCGTACGGCGCGCACTGGCCGATCTTCAATCTCGCCGACTCCGGCATCGTGTGCGGCGCCGTGCTCGCGGCCGCGCTGAGCCTGTTCGGCGTCTCGCTCGACGGAGCCCGCAACCGTGACTGAGTCCCGGCTCCTGCCGGTACCCGACGGTCTCGACGGGTTGCGCCTGGACGTCGCCATGTCGCGCCTGCTCGGGTTCTCGCGTACCGCGGCGGCGGATCTGATCGACGCCGGGCACGTCAGTCTCGACGGTCGCACGCAGCCGCGCAGCGCAAAGGTGCACGGCGGGTCGATGCTCGAAGTGAACATTCCGGCCCCCGTCGCACCGCACGTCGAGCCGGAGCCCGTCGACGGGCTGAGCGTCCTCTACGACGACGCCGACCTGCTCGTCGTCGACAAGCCGGTCGGTGTGGCGGCCCATCCGTCACCGGGCTGGACCGGTCCGACCGTCGTGCAGGGCCTGGCCGCGATGGGCTATCACCTGGCGAGCTCGGGCGCAGCCGAGCGGCAGGGCATCGTCCACCGCCTCGATGCCGGGACGACCGGCGCGATGGTGGTTGCCAAGAGCGAGCGCGCGTACTCGGCGCTCAAGCGCGCGTTCAAGGAGCGCACCGTCGACAAGCGGTACGCCGCGCTGGTGCAGGGACATCCCGACCCCACCAGCGGCACTATCGACGCGCCCATCGATCGTCATCCGTCCGCCGACTACAAGTTCGCTGTCGTCGCGAGCGGACGACCCAGCGTCACCCACTACGAAACCGTCGAGGCGTTCCGGGCGGCGACCTTGCTCGACATCCGGCTCGAGACCGGGCGCACGCACCAGATCCGGGTGCACATGGCGGCTGTCCGGCATCCGTGCGTCGGCGATCTCACCTACGGCGCCGACCCCACGCTGGCCAAGCGGCTGGGCCTGTCGCGGCAATGGCTGCACGCGCGCGAGCTCGGTTTCGAACATCCCGGTACCGGCGAGTGGCTCGTCGTTAACTCACCGTTCCCGTCCGATCTGCAGCACGCTCTCGATGTTCTCAGTGACGAATCGTGAGCGCCGGGGGTAGGACGACGGTGTGAGTGCAGAAAGCGGTAGAGCCGGCCTGATCATCGCGTCCAACCGCGGTCCGCTCACGGTGGTTGCCGTCGAGGACGGTGACGACGAGATCCGCCGCGGCGGCGGCGGTCTGGTCAGCGGCATGCAGGCCGCGCTCTCGTCGACGCCGGAGGCGGTGTGGGTGTGCGCGGCGCTGAACGATCGTGAGCGCACGCTCGCCCGGCAGGCCACCGGTGGGCGGCTCTCGCAGTTGCCGCAGGTCAACGACGCGTTGCACGGCGATTTCGACGTGCACCTGCTCCCGATCGACACGCAGACCTTCCGCGCTGCGTACAACGGCATCGCGAACTCGACGTTGTGGTTCGTGCTGCACCAGCTGTTCGACCTGCCGACGCAGCCGGTGTTCGACGCCGCGTGGCGGCGGCAGTGGGCGGCCTACGTGCGCTACAACCAGGCCTTCGCCGACGCGATCATCGACGAGGCTGCCGAGGGCGCAGCGGTGATGGTGCAGGACTACCACCTGTTCCTCGTGCCGAGGCTGTTGCGCCGCGCGCGTCCCGATCTGCGCATCGGCTTCTTCACGCACACGCCGTGGGTGCCGCCGGACTACTTCACGACACTGCCCGACGACGTGGCGTACGAGGTCGTCGACGGCATGCTCGGCGCCGACGTCATCGGCTTTCACACCCAGCGCTGGGCCGATCTGTTCGCTGCAACGGCGCGCACCTTGTGCGGCGCCGATACCGACGGCGTGCGTGTGTTCCCGCTCGGCACCGACGGCGAGGAGATGGACAAGCTCGGCAACCGACGCATCGTCGACAGCGCGATGCGAGTGCTGAACGACGTGGTCGGCGACCGCATCGTCATCGGGCGCGTCGACCGCACCGAACTGTCGAAGAACGTGTGGCGCGGCCTGCTGAGCTATCGAGAGTTGCTGCGCAAGTATCCCGAGTGGCGTGGCCGCGTGGTGCATTGCGTCTACGACAACCCGTCCCGCGAGGACCTGCCCGCCTACCGCGAATACAGTGCGTCGCTCGAACGTCTCGCGGCCGAGATCGACGACGAGTTCTCGACCGAGGAATGGACGCCGATCATCCTCGAGATCCAGGACGACTACCCGGCGGCGCTCGCTGCATTGCGGCGCACAGATGTGGTGTTCGTGAACTCCGTACGCGACGGGATGAATCTCGTCGTGCTCGAAGCGCTGGTGCTGTCCGAGCGCGACCCCGCCGTCGTGATCTCACGAGAGATGGGCGCGATCGAGGTGCTCGGCGACGACGTCATCGCGGTGAACCCGTTCGACGTGTCGGCCGGCGCCGAGGCGCTGCACGCAGCGCTGCTGATGGGAGCGGACGAGCGCGCCGAGCGGGCGGCGCGGATGCGTGCGGCCGCCGTGCGATTGCCTCCGACCGAGTGGTTCCGCGCGCAGCTGGACGCGTTGCCGTCAGCCGAGCAGTGACCGCAGGAACGTGACCGCGTCCGCGGGTTCGGCAACGCTGACGTCGGCGGCTTCGGCCGCCTCGTCGACTCCGGACAGGCGCACCGCCACGCTGTAGGCGTGACGGCCGCGCTCGCGTTCGGCGCGTAGATGCTCGAAGGCCGGAATGTCGCCGAGATCGTCGCCGAGGTACACGACGCCGCTGTGCCCTTCGCCGAGTCGGTCGATGGCGCCGGCCTTGTCGTAGCCGGGCAGCCGCAGTTCGAGCACGTCCCGTCCTGGATGTACCTCGAGCCCGAGCTCGTCTGCGAGCGCACTGACTGGCTCCTGCAGCGGGGCAAGCGCGGCATCCGGGTCGTCCGCCTGGCGGCCGTGGACGACGAGCGAGAGCCGCTTGTCCTCGATCCACAGCGCCGGGTCGGCGCCGTCGAGCAACTGGGGCAGGCGTTGCTGGAGGGTGCGGAGCTGGTCGGGGGTGTCCGGCGTTTCGAGGGCGCCGTCGTGCCAGGTCTCGATGCCGTAGACCCCGGCGACGATCACGCCGGGTACGCGCTCGAGCCCGCCGAGGCGCACCACGGTCTCGGCGTCCCGTCCGGTGATCACGGCGACCTGCGCACCGGCCCGGGCCAGGTCGGCCAGAACGTCGATCGCGCCGTCGACAGGCCGCGATTGCTGCGGGTCGCGCACCAGCGGTGCCAGGGTGCCGTCGAAGTCGGTGGCCACCAGCACGTCCGGCATGAGGGCGCGCAGCGCGGCGGTGATCTCGGTCAGCTCCACCCGTCCATCCTGCCTTTCCCCGCTGGTGCTCGCTCCGAACCGTCCAGGACGAGCACCAGCAGGGAAAAGGGACCGACGGCGAGCGCTGCGCTGCTGGGATGCGCGGCCGGGATATCGTCATGGCGTGAGACGAGCCGCGTTCGGGGCGCTCGCCGTGCTGGCGGCGGGCGTGTTGACGGCGTGCGCGCACCAGGCGGCAAGCACACACGCGGCCCAACGCGCTCCCGCGATCCAACCGGCTCCGTTGCCGACAACGGCCCGGCATGTACAGCGGCATGCTCCTGCGGTCGAGCGCGTGGTCACCCGTCCCAAGTACAACCGGTGCGGGCACAACAGCGCACCCCAGAAGGTCATCGTGAGCGTCCGGCGCCAGCATCTATGGATGTGCGCCGGTCATCGGCTCGTGCGCCAGAGCGCGGTGACCACCGGGATGGTCGGGCAGTACACGAACACGCCCACCGGCAACTTCGTGATCCAGAGCCGGGTGCGCGACACGACCCTGACGCTGAACACCGGCGCGACGTACGCGGTCAATTACTGGATCCCGTTCGAGGGCCCGCTGTTCGGCTTCCACGACGCTTCGTGGCAGACCTTCCCGTTCGGTAGCGACAAGTACCGCACCGACGGCTCGCACGGCTGCGTCCACATGCCGCTGAAGGCGATCGCCTTCCTGTACCGCTGGTCGGCGCGTCCCACCGCCGTCCACATTTCTTGAGGGCTTCGGCTCTACCCGAGGTCGAGAGACTCGCCCGGCGCTGCCTCTCGTTAGCTGTCGGACCCCGGTGAGAAGATCGGGGTTCCGGCGGCAACAGGGAGCGACCCAGCAGTGACCTCGGCGACGACCGACTCGTTCGTGCACCTGCACGTCCATACCGAGTACTCGATGCTCGACGGTGCGGCGCGGTTGACCGAGTTGTTCGCCGAGACCGCGCGCATGGGCATGCCGGCCCTGGCGATGACCGACCACGGCAACGTCTTCGGCGCGTACGACTTCTACCGCCGCGCCAACGAGGCCGGGGTCAAGCCCATCATCGGCATGGAGGCCTACCTCACGCCGAACACCCACCGTGGCGACCGCACCCGGGTGCGCTGGGCCGAGGGCGGCGAGAACGACGTCTCCGGCGGCGGGGCGTACACGCACATGACCCTGCTGGCCGAGACGACCGAGGGCATGCACAACCTGTTCCGGTTGGCCTCGCGCAGCAGCATGGAAGGTTTCTTCTACAAGCCGCGCGCCGACCGCGAACTGCTGTCCCAATACGCCCGCGGCATGATCGGGACGACCGGTTGCCCGTCCGGTGAGATCCAGACCTGGCTGCGCATCGGCGACTACGACAAGGCCCGTGCGGCCGGCGCCGACTTCCAGGACATCTTCGGCAAGGACAACTTCTTCCTCGAGCTCATGGATCACGGGCTCGGCATCGAGAAGCAGGTCTACGAGGGTCAGCTGCGGCTGGCAAAGGATCTCGGGCTACCGATCATCGCCACCAACGACCTGCACTACACACACCGCGAGGACGCCGACGCGCACGAGGTGTATGTCTGCGTCGGCACCGGCAAGACGATGGCCGACCCGAACCGGCTCAAGTTCGACGGCGGGGGCTACTACCTGAAGAGCCCGGCCGAGATGCGCTCGCTGTGGGCCGACAAGCACGACCTGCGCGAGGCCTGCGACAACACGCTGCTGATCGCCGAGCGGTGCGACGTGAAGTTCACCGAGGGCAACGGCACCTACATGTCGCGGTTCCCGGTGCCCGGAGGGCGAGACCGAGCACTCCTGGTTCGAACGCGAGGTCGCGGCCGGCTTGCAGCGCCGCTTCCCCAACGGCATCACGCCCGAGGTGCAGAGGCAGGCCGACTACGAGGTCGGCGTCATCGAGCAGATGAACTTCCCGGGCTACTTCCTCGTCGTCGCCGACTTCATCAACTGGGCCAAGGACAACGGCATCCGGGTCGGGCCGGGCCGCGGATCGGGCGCGGGCTCGATGGTCGCCTACGCGATGCGCATCACCGACCTCAACCCGCTCGAGCACGGGCTGATCTTCGAGCGCTTCCTGAACCCCGACCGCGTGTCCATGCCCGACTTCGACATCGACTTCGACGAGCGCCGGCGCGGCGAGGTCATCCGCTACGTCACCGAGAAGTACGGCAGCGACCGCGTCGCGCAGATCGTCACCTACGGAACGATCAAGTCCAAGCAGGCCGTCAAGGACGCCGGGCGCGTGCTCGGCTACCCGTTCTCGATGGGCGACCGCATCACCAAGGCGATGCCGCCGGCGGTGATGGGCAAGGACGTCCCGCTCAAGCAGATCTTCGATCCGTCCCATGAGCGGTACAAGGAGGGTGGCGAGTTCCGCGCCCTGGTCGAGGCCGACCAAGAGGTCGCGAAGGTCGTCGAGACGGCCAAGGGTCTCGAGGGGCTCAAGCGCCAGTGGGGCGTGCACGCCGCCGGCGTGATCATGTCCTCCGACCCGCTGCTCGATCTGATCCCGATCATGAAGCGCGAGCAGGACGGCGCGATCATCACGCAGTTCGACTACCCGGCGTGCGAGTCGCTCGGCCTGATCAAGATGGACTTCCTGGGGTTGCGCAACCTCACCGTCCTCGACGACGCGGTCGACAACATCCGCGCCAACCGCGGCGCGGACCTCGTCCTCGAAGATCTCCCGCTCGACGACCTCGCGTCCTACGACCTGCTCGGACGCGGTGACTCGTTGGGCGTGTTCCAGCTCGACGGCGGGCCGCTGCGCTCGCTGATGCGGCTGATGCATCCCGACAACTTCGAGGACATCTCCGCGCTCATCGCGCTCTACCGGCCCGGACCCGATGGGCGCCGACTCGCACACGAACTACGCGCTGCGCAAGATCGGCCGGCAAGAGGTCACGCCGATCCACCCCGAGCTCGCCGAGGCCCTCGACGAGATCCTGTCGACCAGCTACGGCCTGATCATCTATCAAGAGCAGGTCATGGCGATCGCGCAGAAGGTCGCCGGCTTCTCGCTCGGACAGGCCGACATCCTGCGCCGCGCGATGGGCAAGAAGAAGAAGTCCGAGCTGGACAAGCAGTACGAGGGCTTCGCCGCCGGCATGAAGGCCAACGGCTACTCCGACGGCTGCGTCAAGACGCTGTGGGACATCCTGCTGCCGTTCTCCGACTACGCGTTCAACAAGGCGCACTCGGCGGCATACGGCGTCATCTCGTACTGGACGGCCTACCTCAAGGCGAACTACCCGGCCGAGTACATGGCCGCCCTGCTCACGTCCGTCAAGGACGACAAGGACAAGATGGCGATCTACCTCGCCGAGTGCCGACGCATGGGCATCCGGGTGCTCCCGCCGTGCGTCAACTCCAGTGACGCCAACTTCACCCCGGTCGACAAGGACATCCGCTTCGGCATGACCGCGGTGCGCAACGTCGGCGCGAACGTCGTGTCGTCGATCGTCGCGACGCGCGCCGCGAAGGGCGAGTTCGTCGACTTCGCCGACTTCCTCCGCAAGGTCGACGCGGTCGTCTGCAACAAGCGCACGATCGAGGCGCTTGATCAAGGGCGGCGCGTTCGACTCGTTGCAGCACACCCGCCGCGGACTGATCAACGTCTACGAGCCGGCGGTCGACGCGGTGCTCGACACCAAGCGCGCCGAGGCGATCGGGCAGTTCGACCTGTTCGGGTCGTTCGGCGACGAGCCGGCGGCCGACTCACCCGTCGACGTCTTCGCAGTGCGCGTGCCCGACGGCGAGTGGGACAAGAAGGTGCTGTTGCAGTTCGAGCGCGAGATGCTCGGTCTGTACGTGTCCGACCATCCGCTGTTCGGGCTCGAGCACGTGCTCGGCGCCGCGGCCGACGACTCGATCGCGAACGTCATGGCCGAGGCGAGCGAAGAGCCGAAGTCGATCACGCTCGCCGGCATCCTGTCGTCGGTGAACCGCCGAGTCACCAAGGCCGGCGCGCCGTGGGCCAACGCCGTCCTCGAGGATCTCGAGGGCTCGATCGAGGTGATGTTCTTCCCGGCGACCTATGCCCAGGTCGCGTCTGACGATCACCGAGGACGCCGTCGTCGCGATCAAGGGACGCACCGACGCCCGTGACGACACCGTCAAGCTCATCGCGTCCGACATCTCGATCCTGAACACCGACGTCGACGTCGCCCGCGGCCCGGTCGTGGTGACGATGCCCCTGATGCGTTGCACGCCGCCGATGATCGAACGCCTCACCGATGTGCTCGCCACCCACCGCGGCACGACCGAGGTGCACCTGAAACTGACCGGCGGCCCCGAGCCGCGGGTGCTCAAGGTCGCCGATCAGTTCCGCGTCCAGCCCTCAGCCGCCCTGATGGGCGACTTGAAAGCCTTGCTCGGCCCAACGGCTATCTCCGCCTGACGGATCAGGCGGACTTCTGGTAGGTGCTGAACGCGCGCGTCGCAAGCCACGCCATGACGAGGGCGAGCAGGCTCAGCCAGCCGAGGCGGGGGAGTGCGGCACCCCAATCCGGGTTGGTGCTCAGTGCCGACCGCGAGGCGGTGACGGCCCAGTCGACCGGGTTGTATCGGGCGACGTGCTGCACCCAACCCGGCGCGAGCGAGATCGCCATGATCGCTCCGGACACGAACTGCAACGGCAACACGATGAACTGGCTGATGCCGATCAGGGCCTCCTGTTGGCGCACGAGCAGTGCGATCGCGTTCGACAGCGACGCGATGACCACTGCGATGAGCACCGCGGCGAGCGAGGTGATCGCGATCCCGCTCACGCCGCCGGGGAAGCGAGCACCGGCGGCATACGCGATACCGAAGACGATCAACGTCTGGAGCACCGTCGTGAGCGCCTGGTAGGCCAGCGATCCGATCATCAACGCGCCCCGGCGCACCGGCGAGGCGAGCAGCCGGTCCATCACGCCGAGGGTCATGTCCTCGATGTAGCTCGTCCCGGCCCAGCCGCTGGAGAACAGCGCCGTCATCGCGATGACGCCGGGCGTGATGTATTCCAGATAGGTCGTCCCGGCCGGGAAGCCCGGGATGTCGACGATCGAGCGGAACAGTGAGCCGAACAGCAGCAACCAGATCACCGGCTGCACGAGGCTGATGGCGAGATAGGCGGGTTGCCGGGTCAGTGTGCGCACCGCACGCTTCGTCAGCAGGTACGAATCAACGGTCAGCGCGGCCATCACGCCACCTCCTGGTAGCTGCGTCCGACATGGCGCAGGTAGACGTCATCGAGTGAGGGACGGGCGACGGTCACCGACGCGACCGCGACGCCTGCGTCGTCAAGGGCGGCGAGCATGCCCGGAACCTCGCGGGCGCCGCTGCCTGCACGTGCGTGCACGGCGGCGCCCTCGACCGTGACCTCACGCAGGCCGAGGCGTTCGAGCGTTGCGTGCGCGACTGGGGCGGCCGACGCCTCGAACAGGTCGACATGCAGCGTGTCGCCACGCAGTTCGCTCTTGAGGTGCTCGGGCGTGCCCTCCACGACGATGCGGCCGGCGTCGACGATCGCGAGTCGATCGGCGAGATGGTCGGCTTCGTCGAGGTAGTGCGTGGTCAGGAGCACCGTCATCTGTTCGGTGCCCGCCAGGGTGGCGATCTCGGCCCACAGCTGTGCGCGGGCCTCCGGGTCGAGGCCGGTGGTCGGCTCGTCCAGGAACAGCACCTGCGGACGTGCGACGAGCCCGATCGCCACGTCGAGCTTGCGTGCCATGCCGCCGCTGTAGGTCTTGGTCAGCCGGTCGGCGGCATCGGACAGAGCGAACCGGTCGAGGAGTTCGACCGCTCGCGAGCGCGCCGCCGCCCGCGACAGGCCGTGCACGCGAGCGGCGAGTTCCAGGTTCTCGCGCGCGGTGCCCATCGGATCGGCCGACGACTTCTGCGACACCAGGCCGATCACGCGCCGCACCCGCTCGGGTGAGTGCCGCACGTCCAGCCCGGCGACGCCGGCATGGCCGGCATCGGCGCGTGCCAGGGTGGTGAGGATCTTGACGGTCGTCGATTTGCCGGCGCCGTTCGGGCCGAGCAGCGCGAATACGCTGCCCGCCGCGACGTCGAGCGAGAGCCCGTCGAGTGCATGGACGGCGGTCGCGCCGCGCCCGCCCGGATAGGTCTTGACGAGATCGACCGCCGTGATGGCAGCCGTGGGTTGGGACATGAGGACTCCTCTAATGGGACGGGGAGTCGGCCGCCAGCGCCTATCGTGTGAGTGCGCCTCGCAGGAGAGCCAACGGCTCGACTCGGGTGTACGGCCCCTGGCCGGTGTTGCCGCACCGGCCGGGGGTTTGCTCGCTCGGATGTCGATCGCTACGCAGGGTCGGTCAGGATGCGGGCCTCCTCACCGAGATGGCCGACCGGGTCGGCCATGATCTGTTCGAAGCTCATGCCGGCAGCCCGCAGCTCGTGCAGCTTGCGCCAGGCGGCGGTGCCGCCGAACTCGCCGGACCGGATGCGGGCGAGGAGGTTGTTGACGAACGTCAGTTCCGCGTCGAGCATCGCGGCACGGAAAGAGCTCTCCACCCAGAAGAGTTCGGGGAGTCCGATCTCGTCGCCGACCTTGCCGCCCTCGGCGAGTGCGGCGAGCTCGCGACGCAGTGCGATGACGCGCTGGTCGAGCATGCGCGCGACGTCGTCCGGGGGCAGCCCGGCCATCAGCGACAGCCCGGCCTCGAGCGAGTGGTAATCGCGCACAGGTGTCGCGAGCAGCTCGGCCAGCCAATCCTCGAACTCGTCGACGCCGGCCGGGGTGATCTCGTAGACCGTGCGCTCGGGGCGGCGTCCCTCGCGAGTCGTCTCGAGCGAGGTGATCAGGCCGTGTTTGTGCAGCGACTCGACGACCGAGTAGAGCGAGCCGTAGTTGAGCTTGATGCTCTGCTCCTTGCCGCGGGTGCGCAGCGTCGTCGAGATCTCGTACGGATGCATCGGCCGCTCGTGCAGGCAGGACAGCACCGCCAGCGCCAGGGGGTTCGACACCCGTCGACGGCTCATCGTCCTACCTCCAGCTCGATTACTCGAAGCAGAGTATTCGGGATCGTTTGCGCAACTGTCAACCGCGGGTGCGTAGTGTCGATCCGGTGGAGCCCGACCGTCCGCAGCCCGACGTCCCGGACCTGCTGCGCAAGCGTTCGGCGAACGAGACACCCGACCCGGACGTGGGCCAGTTCCGGCCGGGCTCGGCGGCCAGCCAGTGGGGACTGGCCCGCTACCTCGTCGGCCGCGCGATCACCGAATCGGTCGGCAGCGCGCTGCTCATCGTCGCCGTGGTCGTGCTCGGGCTGGCCGCGGTGGTCGAATGGACGGTGCACTCGACGGTGCTCGCCGTTCTGCTCGTGCTGGTCGCTGTCGGCGTGCTGATCCTGCGCTGGGCGATGCTCGCGATCATCCGGCGGTTGACGGGTTTTCGGCGCTTCGGCGCGCTCGAGGAGCGCATGACCGCGCTCGTGCACGACACCCGCGGCGACGTGCTGCGCGAGCTGCGTCGCCTCGGGCTTGCCCGGCCGCACGCTCACCTTGCCGCTGCTCGCATTCCGGTTCCTCGGTCGCCAACGGCGCAAGGACACCGTCGCGCGTCTGCGCAAGTTCGACATCGACCGCGCCGTGCCGAAAGCGCGAGTGGACGAGATGTTCCTGTTGCTGCGTCAGGCCTTCGGCGCCGGTGGCGTGCCGACCGCCGACTGGCAGACTGGACCGCATGATTGACCCGGCCGCGGCAGCTGCGCCTCGTGCGGACGCCGCGGGCGAGCGGCGCGCGCAGGTCCGCGCCGCCGGGCTCGTCGTGCTGGTGCTCGCGGTCGTGGGTGCACTGCTCGGCCTGGTGTGGCAGGCCTGGAGCCCGCCCGGCCCGATCGGCGTCCGGCTCCCAGCCGGCATCGAGGCCGACGAGACCGAAGCCTGGGCGGCGGGCGACGGGCGTTACATGATCATCGCCGTTGCGGTCGGCATCGTTGCGGCCATCGCAGCGTGGTATCTGCCGTCGTTGCGTCGCGTGCGCGGCCCGTTCGTCGCGCTCGGGCTGGCGATCGGCGCGTTGGCCGGCAGCGCGCTCACCGACCTGGTCGGCTGGGCTGTGCGCGGCGCCGGCAATGACTACGCGTGCGGCGCCGGAACGTGCATCGACCACCTGCCGCTGACCGTGCACATGCACGGACTCTGGTTCCTGCAGGCGTTCATCGCAGTGCTCGGCTACGGCCTGTTCGTCGCGTTCGCCGTTGCCGACGACCTCGGCCGTCCCGACGTGCAGAAGATCGCGCCGACGCCGGTGGGCAACGTGCCGATCGGAAGTTCGCTCGGCCAGTCAGTTGGCCCGCAGTACCAGGCGCAGGACGGCGGGGGATACGGCGATGCTGCGGGTGTTCCGTAGCAGCACCACCTCGCGGCGCAGGACGCGCTGCACATGCACCAGCCGCGCGGTCGCCGTCTCGTCCTCGAGCAGGTCCTGATGGTCGCGCTGTGACAGGGGCGCCTCGGTCGCGAGCTGGTAGGAGAGCAGGATCGCGTCGTCGTGGTAGGGCTGCGCGCCTGCAGGACGCTCGGCGGATTCGCCGGTGAGCGCGGCGATCAGGCGGCGGTATTCCATGGCCAGGGCTTGCGCCTGCGCCGGCAGCTGCTCGGGCAGGTCGCCGGTGACCTCGTCGAGGAAGGTCACTTCCGCTTCGAGATACGGCGCTGAGGTGTCGGCGATGCGATCGATGCGAAATCGCCGGCTGCCACCGGTGAGCACCTCGAATGTGCCATCGGGCTGCGGCGCCACCTCGAGGATCTCGGCGACCGTCCCGATGTCGGCCACCTGCGGCGCGGCCTCGTCGAAGCCGGTGTCGACCTCCGGCCCGGCCAGCAGGGCGGCCACGCCGAAACACCGCGGCCCGTCCTCGCGGGTCACGTCGGTGAGCAGCTGGACGTAGCGGGGTTCGAACACACGCAGCGGGAGCGGGCAGCCCGGCATCAGCACATGCCCCAGAGGGAACAGCGGAAGCAGCTGACCGGCCATGTGGCCCAACGTAACCCGACCAGGTGACGCTGCGTTCAGCAGTCGCGTTCAGCGATCGGTCAGGTCCAGGTCAGGACGAAACCGCCTTGATGACGTGCAGCGGCGCTGCCCGAGGCCGGCGGATCCACTCGGCGAAGTCGTCGGCAGGCATCGGCCGGGCGATCGCGTAACCCTGCACCACATCGCAACCGAGCTCGGCGAGCATGTCGACGATGTCGTCGGTCTCGGCGCCCTCGGCAACAACCCGCAACTGGAGCGCCGAACACAGCGACGCGACGCCGGCGATCAGCGCGCGGCTGGCCTCGGGCGTCTCGGTCAGGCCGGAGACGAACGAGCGGTCGATCTTGACTTCCTGCACCGACAGGCGCTGCAGGTAGGACAGGCTCGAGTAGCCGGTGCCGAAGTCGTCCAGCGAGATGCCGACGCCCTGCGCCGCGAGCTCGATCAGCACCTTCTGCTGGTGCTCGCTCACCAGGCTGCTCTCGGTGATCTCGATGATCAGGCTGGACGGCGGCAGGCCGAAACGACGCAAGGCCAAGGACACCTGCCGCGGCAGATCGAGGTTCGCCGCGTTACGTGCGGACAGGTTCACCGAGACGCTGATCGGTACGCCGCGGTCGTGCCAGCGCCGGCACTCGCGCAGCGCCGAGTCGAGCACGATCGGCATGAGGTCGTCGATCAGTCCGCTGGTCTCGAGCAGCGGGATGAACCGATCGGGCGCGACGACGCCGAGCGTCGGGTGGTGCCAGCGCGAGAGCGCCTCGGCGCTGACGACCTGGCGGGTGGTGAGGTCGATCTGGGGCTGGTAGAGCAGCCGGAACTGCTCGGGGTGCTCGCGCAGCGCGCTGCGCAGCTCGGCGAGCATGGCCAGATTCTCGACCCGGCCGCGGTCCATGTCCTCGTGGTAGACGGCGATCTTCGGCTCGCCGGCGCTGTCGCCGGCCTTGGCCGCGTACATCGCGGTGTCGGCACGGCGCAGCAGGTCGGTGCTGGTGACCGAGCCGGGCTCGGCGAACGCGATGCCGATGCTGGCCTCGGCGCTGACTTGGGCACCCTCGACGCTGACCGGCCGCGCCAGTGCGAGCGCGATGCGATCGCCGACCGTGCGCGCGGCGAGTTCGTCGTCGCCGCAGCCGGGCAGGTGCACCGCGAACTCGTCGCCGCCGAAGCGCGCGACCGTGGCGTCGGTCGGGACGGCGCTGTGCAGCCGTTCGGCGACAACGCAGAGCAATCGATCGCCTGCCGCGTGGCCGAGGGCGTCGTTGACCTCCTTGAACCGGTCGAGGTCGAGCAGCAGCACTGCGGCGCCGTGTGGGTCGTCTGCTCGTTGTGCGATGCCACGAGAAAGGTGGGCGCGGTTGGGCAGGCCGGTGAGTGCATCGTGGTTGGCGTCGAAGGCAAGTCGCTCGACCATCTGGGCGCTGCGGGCGGCGACGGCGAGGTGCCCGGTCAACGTCTGCAGCAACGCGAGGTCGTCGCCGGTGAAGGTTGCTGTGTCGCCGAGACGGTCGATGACCGTGATCGTGCCCGCGATGGCGCTGCCCGCGGGGAAGTCGACGAGCATCGCGTCGCGATAGCCGCGCTGGCCCAGCCAGTCGACGACGGCCGGGTCGCGGTCGTTGCGTGGCGCGAGCAGCGGCTGGTGCTGGGTCAGGGCCCGCAACATCGCCCAGTCGGTGATCTGCCCGGTGCCGCCGTGGACAGTGAATCCGCTGTCGTCGGCGCAGAACTGGGTCAGCGTGCGCGGCAACGAGTCGGTTGAATCGGCGGTGTCGGCGATCGTCATCTCGACCCGACCGGCGCGCAGCAGGTTGCGGACCCTGTCGAGCAGTTGGTGCGCTGCCTCGGTCACGCTCTCGGCGCCGGTCCCGCCGGTCACGAACTCGTGCACGAGTTCGAGGGCCGCGTGGCGGCGGCGCATGTGCAGGTAGCCGCGGTAGAGCATCGCCGCGGTCGCGGTGGTGACGGCCACGATCAGGGCACCGGCCGCGCCCTGATCGACGATCATCAACCCGCCGACCGCGATGGCCACGCTGACGGCGGTCATCACCAGCGACGGCGCCAGCACACCCACGGCATCTCGCATCGACACCGGGCCGTTGTGGATCCGGATCATCGCCAGGACGAGCACGCTGATGAATTGGTCGACGACGACCATCACGCCGAGCACGGCGAGCACGGTGCCGAGGTCGAGCGAGGCGTGCCGGTGCACGAGCACGTGCACGAACGCGGTCGCCAACGCGGCCTCGCAGGCGAATGAGGCGACGTTGTAGAACAACTTCGCCGGCGCCTTGCGCTGGTGGGCGAGTGCCACCCCGGCACCGATCAGCCGTGCAAAGACGACGACCGGGACGGGTGCGAGCAGCGTGCCGAGCGCGAGCGCGGGACCGCTGAGCGTGATCGTGTGCGCCTGCTTGCGGAACTCGATGAACATCGGCAGCCGCTCGCCGATGCCGAACATGGCGGCGAGCCCGACGAACATGGCCCAGGTGGGCACGCTCGTATCGAGCACCGCCGGCGTCCCGGCGTCCAACACGGTCACGCCG
This sequence comes from uncultured Actinomycetota bacterium, assembly GCA_963708645.1. GTDB lineage: Bacteria > Actinomycetota > Actinomycetes > Mycobacteriales > Jatrophihabitantaceae > RYN-133. The sequence continues at coordinate 35,236 of CAVPTA010000010.1, forward strand.
GCGGCCGCAGCAGCCAGCGCGAACGTCAGAGCGAGCGTGAGCCACTGCGCGCGTGTGCGCGGACGTGGGGCCCACTGCCGGATGGTCATGTCATCAGTCCCGTGTCAGTTCCAGTCGTCGGCAGACCAGGCCGTGCCGTCCCAGCGGGAGGTGTCCCAGCGGGCGCCGTCCCAGCGTGAGGTGTCCCAGCGCGAGGTGTCCCACCGTGAGGTGTCCCAGCGGGCGCCGTCCCAGCGCGAGGTGTCCCAGCGGGCCGTGTCCCACCGTGAGGTGTCCCAGCCGCCGGTGCTCGCCCAGGACGATCCGGTCCAGGTCGCCCCGTTCCACTGGCCGCCGTTCCAGGCCGACAGCGTCGAGGACGCCGCCCACCAGGCCGCCGGGTTCCACGGGTCGCCCTGCACGTCGACCTCGCCGGTGATCGGAACGCCGTTCGGGTCGACGAGGTCGTTGCCGGCTCGCGCCGCCTCGATCGAGCCGTGCCCGTCCGAGGTCGGGAAGTTCTGTGTGTAGACCGAGGCCGGGAACAGGCGGCTCGCGGCCGGAGTGGTCATGAGCTTCGCGAGCAGCATCGCCGCGGCGACGTTGAGCTGCCCGGCGCCCGCGGTGAGGGCCGTGCTGTTCATGACCGGGGTCGCGCTCTGGGTGAGCACGTACTTGACCTGGTCGGGGGTCAGGTTCGGGTAGGCCTGCAGCAGCAGCGCCACCGCACCCGAGGTGACCGCCGCCGCCTGGCTCGTACCGCTGCCGCGGAACAGCCGCCCGGACGAGTCGCCCTGCACCATGCCCTGGGGGAAGTTGCGGTCGACGTAGGAACCCGGGTCACGCAATGAGACGAGCGAGCGTCCCGGCGCGACCAGGTCCACGTGGCGGGTGGCGTTGCCGGAGCTGCTGAACGACGCGACATTCGGGTAGGCCCAGCCGGCGAGCGAGTCCTTGCCGTCCGACGCGCCGACTGCCAGGACGTAGGGGTCCATCGCCGGGTCGGTGAGACGGTGAGCGGCGGGCCCCTCGTTGCCGCCCGAGACGACGACAACGATGCCGTGCCGCCACGCGTTCTCGACGGCCGCGGCCAGCGGGTCGGCCTGGTAGGGCTGCACCGAGTCGGTGCCGTAGGCGAGGTTGATGACGCGGATCGGCGTGCCGTCGGCGGTCACCGGGTGCTGGGTGACCCAGTCGAGGGCGGCGATCACCTGGCTGACATCGGTGCTGCCGTCGGTGGTGGCCAGCTTCAGCGACTCGAGTTCGGCGTCGGGGGCGACACCGAGCTGCACGGATGAAGGAAGGGTCAGCAGCGACTGGCGGGTCAGGACGGTCGGGTCGTGCGCGGCGATGATGCCGGCCATGAACGTGCCGTGCCCGTTGGTGTCGTGATCGACGAGGTCGGGGCTGTTCGACTCGATCGACAGGTCCGGGCCGTAGCTGAGCTTGTTCGGGCCGTCGAGGCCGGGCACGTCGGCGGTGCCGGTGTCGAGCAGCGCCACCCCGACGCCCTGACCGGTGACCTGTCGATCGGCGAAGTCGCGCGACCACCACACGGCGCGCGCGCCGATGGCGTTCTCGACCGTGTAGAGCGAGCCGGGGTCCTGGGCGGCGCGGTAGGTCTGGCTGCCTGCGGTGGCGGCGGCGTTGGCCGTCGCGTCGCCCCAGGTCGTGCCGACGGGGCCGGTCACCGCGCTGACGGTGTTCGACACGGTGTCGGTCACGGCCGTCGCCGTGTTCGAGACCGCGTTGGTCGCGGTGCCGGTCAGGTTCGACACCGTCGACCCGAGGCCGGAGAGCAGCCCGGTGTCCGCGCTCGCCGGCGCGGCTCCGATCACCGCGGCAGCCGTCATCGACCCGACGCCGAGTACCAGGGCGGCGCCTGCCCCCACCAGTCGCCGCCGCTTGGGGACGGAGGCGCAATCGTGGTGCGGGCGATCAACGGTCATGCGAGTGCTCCTGCGGGGGGATGAGACTCGGGACTTAACGTGAATCTTACAACAACGGCGCCGGATTGCACGCCTACAGAGCCTCATCGGCAGGCGCGGGCCATCCGTAAACTGAAATCCGTGATGCGTCAGCTCGACCTGCGCTCGACCGCGGTTGCGGAGCTTCGCCGCGTGCTACCGCGGGCCGAGGTCGATGTGGCCGCCGCGCTGGCCGTCGTGAGCCCGCTGGTCGCCGATGTCGCCGCCCGCGGCTACCCGGCCGTGCGCGAGGCCACGCTGCGTTTCGACGGCGTCGACGTTGCGAGCCCCACGGTGCCGGCCGCCGCGCTGACCGACGCGCTCGAGCGGCTCGACCCGACCGTTCGGGCCGCGCTCGAGGAGTCGATCCGGCGCGCCCGCATCGTCCACGAAGCCCAGCGGCGCGAGCAGGTGCACGTCGACGTCGTGGCCGGCGGGACGGTCACCGAACGGTGGATCCCGGTCGGGCGGGTGGGGCTCTACGTCCCCGGCGGGCTGGCCGTCTACCCGTCCAGCGTGGTCATGAACGTCGTCCCCGCCCAGGTCGCCGGTGTTAGCTCGATCGCGGTGTTCAGTCCCGCGCAGAGGGAATTCGAGGGACGCCCGCACCCGACGATCCTTGCGGCGTGCGCGCTGCTCGGCGTCGATGAGGTCTATGCGGTCGGGGGAGCGCAGGCAATTGCGCTCGCTGCCTACGGCGACGCGGGCCTGGGCATCGATCCGGTCGACGTGATCACCGGCCCGGGCAACATCTACGTGGCGGCCGCCAAACGGCTCGTTCGCGGGGTGGTCGGCATCGACTCCGAAGCGGGCCCGACCGAGATTGCGATTCTCGCCGACGACAGCGCCGACCCCGTCCACGTCGCCGCCGACCTGATCAGCCAGGCCGAGCACGACACGATGGCTGCGTCGGTACTGGTCACCGACTCCGCCGAGTTGCTCGCCGCGGTCGGCATCGAGGTCGAGCGGCAGGTGGGCCTGACCAAGCACGTCGAGCGGGTCACCGCTGCGCTGTCGGGCACCCAGTCGGCGCTGTGCCTGGTCAGCGACCTCGAGCAGGGTCTCGCGGTGGTCGACGCGTACGCCGCCGAGCACCTCGAGGTGATCACCGCCGACGCCCGCTGGTGGGCCGAGCGGGTGACCAACGCCGGCGCCATCTTCGTCGGGCCGCACGCGCCGGTGTCACTCGGCGACTACTGCGCCGGGTCGAACCACGTGCTGCCCACCGGCGGCACCGGTCGGCACTCGTCCGGGCTGTCCGTGCAGTCGTTCCTCAAGGGGGTGCACCTGGTCGAGTACGACGCCGCTGCCCTGGCCGAGGTCGCGCCCCACGTGCTCGCGCTGTCGGCTGCCGAAGACCTGCCGGCGCACGGCGCCGCCGTCTCGGTTCGAATCTCGTGAGCATCGACGACCTCCCCCTGCGCGACGAGCTGCGGGGGGAGCAGCCCTACGGTGCTCCGCAGCTCGACGTTGCCGTGCAGCTGAATGTCAACGAGAACCCCTACCCGCCCGGCGCCGAGGTCGTCGCCGACGTCGCGGCGGCCGTTGCCGAGACCGCGCGCTCGCTCAACCGCTATCCCGACCGCGACGCCGTCGCGTTGCGTGCCGACCTGGCGGCCTACCTCAACGCCGACGGCGGTGAACGGTTGAGCGCGCAGAACGTGTGGGCCGCGAACGGGTCGAACGAGGTGATGCTGCACGTGTTGCAGGCCTTCGCCGGGCCCGGGCGCACCGTCGTGTCGTTCGCGCCGACCTATTCGATGTATCCCGAGTACGCCCGCGACACGCACTCGCAGTGGGTGGTCGGGAGGCGTGCCGAGGATTTCACGATCGACCTCGCCGAGGCGCGCGAAGTGATCGCCGAGCACCGGCCGTCCGTCGTCCTGCTCGCTTCGCCCAACAACCCGACGGGGACGGCGTTGCCACTCGCCGACATCGAGGCGTTGCTCGAAGTCGCGCCGGGGATGGTCGTCGTCGACGAGGCCTACGCCGAGTTCCGGCGCTCCGGAACGCCTAGCGCCCTGGCGCTGTTGCCGCGGTACCCGCGGCTGGCCGTCACCCGCACCATGTCCAAGGCGTTCGCGCTCGCCGGCGGACGCCTCGGGTACCTCGCCGCGTCGCCGGCCGTGGTCGACGCGCTGCGCATCGTCCGATTGCCGTATCACCTGTCGTCGGTGACGCAGGCGGTCGCTCGTGTTGCGCTCGCACACTCGTCCGCGCTGCTTGCCGCGGTCGACGAGCTGCGCGCCGAACGCGACCGCACTGTCGAGTGGCTGCGTTCGGTCGGGCTGCAGGCCGCAGACTCCGATGCGAACTTCGTCCTGTTCGGCACATTCGATGATCGGCACGCCGTATGGCAGGGCCTGCTCGACCGGGGCGTGCTCATCCGGGAAACTGGTCCCGACGGCTGGCTGCGGGTCTCGATGGGGACGCCCGCAGAGATGGCAGCCTTTCGAACCGCACTGCAGGAGGTTCGCTCATGACGCGCACGGGCCGTATCGAGCGCGCGACGCGCGAGACGAAGGTGCTCGTCACGATCGACCTCGACGGCCACGGCCACACGGACGTGTCGACCGGTGTCGGTTTCTACGACCACATGCTGACCTCGTTCGGCAAGCACGCGCTGTTCGACCTCACCGTGCAGGTCGAGGGTGACCTGCACATCGACGCGCACCACACCGTCGAGGACACCGCCATCGCCATCGGCCAGGCGTTCGCGCAGGCCGTCGGTGACAAGGCGGGCACGCGGCGCTTCGGCGACGCGATGATCCCGATGGACGAGTGCCTCGTGCAGGCCGCCGTCGATCTGTCCGGCCGTCCCTATCTCGTGCACCGCGAGCCCGAAGGTGCGCCGCCGACCATCGGCCCCGACTACGCGACCACGCTGACGCGGCACGTGTTCGAGTCGTTCACCTATCACGCGGCGTTGGCGCTGCACGTCGTCGTCCACTCCGGACGCGACTGGCACCACGTGACCGAGGCGCAGTACAAGGCGGTCGCCCGGGCATTGCGCGCGGCGGTCGAGCTCGACCCGCGCGTCGACGGGGTGCCGTCCACGAAGGGCTCGCTATAAAGCGGGTCGTCGTCCTCGACTACGGATCGGGCAATCTCCGCTCCGCGCAGCGTGCCCTCGAACGGGTCGGGGCCGACGTGTCCGTGACTGCCTCGCCGTCCGAAGCCCTGGCAGCGGACGGGCTGGTCGTGCCGGGCGTCGGTGCGTTCGCCGCCTGCATGGCCGGGTTGGCCGCCGTGGACGGCGCGGCCACTGTCGCTGCCCGGTTGGCCGCGATGCGTCCCCTGCTCGGGATCTGCGTCGGCATGCAGGTGCTGTTCGGCGCCGGAGTCGAGCACGGCGTCGAGACGGCCGGGCTGGGCGTGCTGCCCGGCCGGGTCGAAGCGTTGCAGGCGCCGGTGCTGCCGCACATGGGCTGGAACACCGTCGACATGTGCACGGGCTCGAACCTGTTCGCCGGCCTCGACGCGAGCACGCGGTTCTACTTCGTGCACTCCTATGCCGCGGGCCACACGTCCGGGCTGGTGTCGTACGCGACCCACGGGTCGTCGCGCTTCGCCGCCGCGGTCGAGGACGGGCTGGTGTCGGCGACCCAGTTCCATCCCGAGAAGTCCGGCGACGCCGGCGCGACCCTGCTCGAGAACTGGCTGGCCACGCTGTGACCCCTGGGACAGTGGTTAGTTCGGGCTGCAGTGGTCAGTTACAACTGACCACTGCAGCCGAAACTAACCACTGTCGGGACGGGCGGGGGGTGGCGTCGTGAGCAAGGAGCGCGCCCGGGCGCGGGCGGTGCGCGAGGCCGCAGCGGCGCAGAGGGCGGCCGCCGATCGCGAGCGTCGCGACAAGGACGCTGCGCGTCAGCGCCGCCGCGAACGGCGCGACCTGGCGTGGCGGCGCAACCGGCTGTGGTCACACGGATCCGGCTATCGCCGGCGCAAGGAGTCGATCGCCGCGCTGCTCACCCTCGACTTCGTCCTGCTGCTGCTCGCGTATCTGCTGACCAGTTCGTTCTCTGCGGTGCTGCTCGTGTTGCTCGTGCTCATCATCGCCACGCCGGCGCTGGCGATCCTGACCTCTGATCGGAACCGTAAATGACCCTGACCCTGCTTCCAGCCGTCGACGTCGCGGACGGTGCAGCCGTGCGTCTCGTCCAGGGCGAAGCCGGATCGGAGACCTCCTACGGCGATCCGTTGGCGGCTGCGCTCACGTGGCAGCGCGACGGGGCCGAGTGGATCCACCTCGTCGATCTCGACGCCGCATTCGGTCGCGGCGACAACCGCGACCTCCTCGTCGATGTCGTCGCGCGCCTCGACGTTGCTGTCGAACTGTCGGGCGGCATACGCGACGACGCGTCGCTGACGGCCGCCTTGGCGACCGGCTGCGCCCGCGTCAACCTCGGCACCGCTGCGCTCGAATCACCCGACTGGGTGCGGTCGGCGATCGCCGAACACGGCGACAAGATCGCGGTCGGGCTCGACGTACGCGGGACGACGCTCGCCGCCCGCGGCTGGACGCAGGACGGCGGCGATCTCTGGGAGACGATGGCACGCCTCGACGCGGATGGTTGCGCCCGCTACGTCGTCACCGACGTGCGTCGCGACGGCACGCTCACCGGGCCGAACCTCGACCTGTTGCGTGACGTCTGCGCCCGCACCTCGGCCGCCGTCGTGGCCAGCGGCGGGGTGTCTTCGCTCGACGACCTGCGCGCGATCGCCGACCTGGGGACCGTGGAAGGCGCCATCGTCGGCAAGGCGCTCTATGCGGGTGCGTTCACCCTTCCCGACGCGCTCCGGGCAGTTCGGTGAGCGTTGCCGTCCGTGTCATCCCGTGCCTCGACGTCGACGCCGGACGTGTCGTCAAGGGCGTCAACTTCGTCGGGTTGCGCGACGCCGGCGACCCCGTCGAACTGGCCCGGCGCTACGACGAGCAGGGCGCCGATGAGCTCACGTTCCTCGACATCACCGCGTCCAGCGGCGAGCGCGAGACGACCTATGAGGTCGTGCGACGCACCGCCGAACAGGTGTTCATCCCGCTCACCGTCGGCGGCGGTGTGCGGACGGTCGCCGACGTCGACGCGCTGTTGCGCGCCGGCGCGGACAAGGTCGGCGTGAACACCGCCGCCATCGCGCGTCCCGAGCTGCTCACTGAGATCGCCGAGCGGTTCGGACGCCAGGTGCTCGTGCTCTCGGTCGACGCGCGCCGCGCCGAGACGCCGTCCGGCTTCGAGGTGACCACGCACGGTGGACGCCGCGGTACCGGCATCGACGCGGTGGCGTGGGCGCAGCAGGCGGCCGAGCTCGGCGCGGGCGAGATCCTGCTCAACTCGATGGACGCTGACGGGACCAAGGACGGCTACGACCTGCCGCTCGATCCGGCTGGTGCGCGCTGCCGTGACGGTGCCGGTGATCGCGAGCGGGGGAGCGGGCAAGGTCGCCGACTTCGCCCCGGCAGTGCAGGCCGGCGCCGACGCGGTGCTCGCCGCGAGCGTGTTCCACTTCGGCGCCCTGACCATCGGCGAGGTCAAGGACTCGCTGCGAGCGGCCGAGCTCGAGGTTCGGTAGTCCGGAACAGGACGAACGCTGCGACGGCGCAGGCGGCTTCGAGCGCCACGGTCGAATTGAGCAGGATTCGCGGGTCGAGCACCTCGCCCAACGATCCGCCCACCAGCACGCTCACGAGCAGCGCGGTGCTGCTCAACGCGCCCATCAGGCTAAAGACGCGGCCACGGAATTCGCCGGGAGTCGCGGTCTGGAGCAGCGTGATGAAGGCGACGAAGCCGGCCACGCCCGGCACGCCGACGGCCACCTCGAGGATGAAGTAGTACCCGAGCCCCTGGGTGACAACGGGCCGTTCCAGATGAAGAACTCGATCACGGGCGCCGCGACCAGTGACACCGTCAGCAGCGTCGCGGGGTGCCATTTCGCGGCGAAAGCTGCGACCGCGATTCCGGCAGGGATCGTGCCCAGCACCTGGAAGCTCCGGAAAACGCCGACGGCCGCGCTGCCGCGGTGCAGGTCCTGGACGAAGAACGCGATGATCAAGGCCAGGGCGATGCCCTGCGCGAGCTGGTTGATGACCACGAGCGCGAAGCAGTTGCGCAATTGCGGCGTGCGCCGCACAAGCGAAAGACCCTCGCGCCAGCGCCGCCAGCGTCCCTTGCCGTCCGAAGCGTCAACGCCCGGACGCATCGAGGTCGGGAAGCGTGGCGCGATGAGCAGCGCAGCCGCGACGAAGGTCAGCGAGTCGACCAGGACGACGCCTCCCAGCCCGACCGCACCGAGGACGATTCCGCCGCTCGCCGCGCCGATGAGCTTCGACACCTCGTTGGACGTCGTCACCACGGTGTTGGTCCGGACCAGCTCGTCGGCGGCGACGAGCGACGGGATCAACGCACTCTGCGCCGGTCCCGCGAGCGTTCCGAGTGCCGACTGGACGGCCGAGACGAGATAGACCAGCCACAGCTGGCCCGTCCCGTGCACGGCAAGCAGCGGCAGCAGCAACACCGCCGAGGCGACGTTGGCGGCGATCAGCACCAGCCGGCGATCGAATCGATCGACGACCAGGCCGGAGAACTGCCCGACCACCAGCGCCGCGACGAGTTCGAGCGTCATCGTCGTCGCCGAGCTCAACGTCGAACCCGTCACCGTGTAGACGTAGATCGGTAGGGCGATCGCGAGGAGCCAGTCGCCGGTCACGGAAACGAGGCCCGCGCCGATCAGCCGCAGTACGGACGGGCGCGCGATCGTCGCGAGCCGCCCGGTCACCGGCACCTCAGATGGCGATATCGGCGCTGCGGACCCGTTCGATCGCCTCGGCCGTCCCTCGTAGTCGACCCGCGCGACCTGCTGGCGGCCGAAGGCGACCAGCGCGAGCTCCTCAGGAGGTCCGCTGACCGTCACCGCGGCGTCACCGCGGCCCACCGACACCTCGCCGTGGTCGGGCCAGACCAACCGCACCGGAACCGGAACCGCCCGCAGGGTCAGGCGCGCGCCGACGCGCAGCCGCGACCAGACCGCCGCCTGTCGCTGGGTCGGCAGCACGCGGGGCACCCACCCGTCCGCGGCGCGTCGCACGTCCTCGTGATGGATCAGGTACTCGAGCAGGTTCACCGCCTCCCGCGCCGGCGGGAATGCGAACGGCGACCAGAGCGGCGGGCCGTCGGCAAAGGCTGCGACGATCTCGCGGTAGGGCGTGCGGGCGACGATAGCCGTCCAGCGCGCGCTGGGCGACGGCGTTCGCGCGCTCGGACGGCACCCGGCCGAGCACCTCGGTCGACCGAGCGCTCGCGCAGCACGAGGTGGGCCGCGAGCTGGGCCGCCGACCACTCGCCGCACAGCGTTGCGGCGGTCGGTTCGGTGCTTCGGAGGGTTTCGGCGAGTTCGACTCGCTCTTGAAGCGCGTGTCCAGGCATGGTCTGACTCTAGAATCCGCTCGTGCCCAGACCCGCAGACGATGACGACATCGATCGCGAAGCCCCGCCCGCCGTGATCGGGGCGGTCGCGGCCGGTGTCGCGCCGCTCCCGTTCCTGGCGGTCTACGCCGTGCTGTTCATCGTGCGCGGCACCGTGCATCCGGTGACCCCGCCCGACATCGGCAACAGCAAGACCGCGGAGCTGATCGCCGGTCTGATCGCGCTCGCGCTGTTCATCATCGGTTCGCTCGCCGCATTGTGGCTGCTTGACGGTCGGCGACGTTGGCTGTTCGTCGCGTGCCAGGTGGCGTTGCTCGCGACCTCGGTCTACTTCATCGTCGACCGCAACAGCGGGTCGCTCGACGATCCCGATCCTGCTCGGCATCACGTCGCTGGTCTCGCTGGTGCTGACGATGATCCCGGCCACCTGGGAGCACCTGCGCCAGGACGTGCCGCCGTGGCTTCGGCGGGGCCGCGGCGACCGCGCCTACGCCGAAATGCCCGCCGGGTCGCGTGCCGCCGGACCGGCCCATGACCGCCTGCCCGAACCGAGACAGGAGCACATACCCTAGTCACAGCAAGCGCCCAGCCTCGACTCAGCGCCATCCCTCAGTCTGAGTACAGCCAACGCTTACCGCGGATGCCCACGCTGGTTCGAGGAGAGAAGATGAGTGCAGCGATGACGACAGGAATGTCCACCAAACGCCGGGTCCTGGTTGTCGACGACGAAGAGAACGTGACCCACCTGGTGTCGTCCGCGCTGCGCTTCGACGGCTTCGAGACGCTGACTGCCGAGAACGGCAACGACGCGCTGGCCAAGATCGCTCAGTACGACCCCGACCTGGTCGTCCTCGACGTGATGATGCCGGGACGAGACGGCTTCGGCGTCCTGCAGGAGCTGCGCGCCGCGGGATCGCAGGTGCCGGTCATCTTCCTCACCGCGCGCGACACCGCCGGCGACCGGGTGGGCGGGCTGCGCGCCGGCGCCGACGACTACGTCGTCAAGCCGTTCTCGATCGAGGAACTGCTCGCCCGGGTGCATGCCGTGCTGCGCCGCTCCGCGCCCGACGAGGGACGCGACGGCGTGCTGCGCATCGCCGACCTCGAGCTGGACGAGAACAGCCACGAGGTGGCCCGCGCCGGCGTCGAGGTGCACCTGACCGCGACCGAGTTCGAACTGCTGCGCTACCTCATGCGCAACGAGCGGGTCGTGCTGTCGAAGGCGCAGATCCTCGACCGGGTCTGGAAGTACGACTTCCAGGGCCAGTCGAACATCGTCGAGCTCTACATCGGGTACCTGCGCAAGAAGGTCGACTCGGTCGAGCCCAAGCTCATCCACACGATCCGCGGCGCCGGTTACGTGATCAAGGCTCCACGCGCGTGAACCCATGACCGCCGCCGGACTCGTGCCGGACGAGTCCCGCCGGCGGCGGCTCGGCGAGCGGCTCGGACCGCGCAGCCTGACGGCGCGGCTGGTCACTGGCGTCGTCGCGCTGGTCGTTGTGCTCGTCGCGCTCATTGGCGGCGAGCACCTGGTTCTCTCTGCGGTATTTCCTTGATCAGCGCCTGGACCAGCAGCTGCAGTCAACGGTCTCGCAGGCCTCACTAGCGCAGATTCTGTATGTCCAAGAGCACTCCGGCCCGGTGCGGCCACCGACCGATATATGGCTCGTCGCCCTTTCGCCGACCACAGGAAACGTCCTCAGCTACGCACCGCCGTCCGCCGGGCTGAGGCAGCTGCACCTCGATCCGGTGCAACGCTCCGTGCTGGCAAGAATGAATGACCGGGACTCGCGAGAGGTAACAACGACCGACGGCCAGGGTTTGCTCGTCGACCACACGTTCGCGGATTCGCCGTCGGTCAGGAGCCAGCGGTACTCGTCATCGGTCTTTCGACCTACGAGGAGCATCGCACGCTGCACCAGTTGATCATCCTCGAATTCATCATCGGCGGTGCCGCAATCCTGATCGCCGTGCTGGCGACGTCCTACGGAGTGCGGTTCAGCCTGCGGCGTCTGCGACGTGTGACCACCACGGCAAACGAGGTCGCGGCCGAGCTGTCGCCTACCGGCACGGGGCTCGATCGTCGTGTCGAAGTCGACGACGACACGACCGAGGTCGGTCAGCTCGCGCAGTCGATGAACACGCTGTTGTCCGCTGTCGAAACCCAGTTCGCAGCGCGCCTCGAGAGCGAGGCGCGGCTGCGCCAGTTCCTCGCCGACGCCTCGCACGAGCTGCGCACCCCGCTGACGTCGATCCGCGGCTACGCCGAGCTCGCCCGCATGCAGCGCGCTGCCGGCGAAGCGCACGACGACAACCTGTCGCGCATCGAGTCCGAGGGCACCCGGATGTCACGGCTGGTCGAAGACCTGCTGATGCTCGCTCGCGGCGATCGGAGCGGCGAGCCGGTCATCGAACTGATCGACGTCGCCGAACTTGTCGACGACGCCGTCGCCGGCACGCGCGCCGCGTTCCCCGATCGGCAGATCGACGTCGACTCAGCTGACGGGCTGCACGTGGTGGGCGATCGCGACCAACTGCTGCGCGCAGTGCGCAACCTGACGACCAACGCCGCGGTGCACACCGCGTCCGAGCGTCCGATCCGGGCGACGTCCGCGCTGCAGGGCGACTCCGTGGTCATCCAGGTCGTCGACGGCGGTCCGGGCCTGCCGCCGGAGGAAGCAGCGCACGTGTTCGAGCGGTTCTGGCGCGCCGACAAGGCGCGCAGCCGCGTGCGGGGCGGATCCGGGCTCGGGATGTCGATCGTCGAGTCGATCGTCGCTGCCAACCACGGCGCGGTCTACTTCGACAGCTCGGTCGAGCACGGCAGCACCGCGACCATCGTGCTCCCGGCAATCAGCGACTGAGCCGCGCCCGCGCGACGGCTTCGGCGATCGGCATCCTGGTGACCGGCCCGTGGCCGGGCAGCACCAGATCGGCGGCCAGCGGCTCGAGCGGATCGAGCGCTGCGACGACGTCGCCGTGGTTGAACATCGCAGATAGCACTTGCGGACCTTGCACACGCGAGGTCGCGTGCCCGGTGACGAGCCCATCACCCGTGATCACCGCGCCGGCGCCCGGCAGGAAATACGCCGTGTGACCTGATGTGTGGCCATGTGTCGCTATCGGCACCGGCGCGCCCGGCAGGTCGAGCGGGACGGCGTCCGGAAACGGCTGCGCATGTGGCAGTGACAATGGCTTCGTCGCGCCCTTGCGGCTGATCCGCAACGCCCACGGCAACACCCCCGGGCGGGCGATGTTGCGCAGGACGTCGGCGCGGCCGGCCTGCTCGAGACGCTCGCGACGGGCATGCGCGACCTCGACCGCATCGGTGAACAGCGGCACGCCGTACCGCTCGTGCAAGTGATTGATCGCACCCATGTGGTCGACGTGTGCGTGGGTCAACAGCACGGCGCGGAGGTCGTCCGGGCGCAACCCGAGCTCGCTGATCGAGGCGAGCACGGCGTCGGTGTCACCGGGATAGCCCGAGTCGACGAGGGTGAGTTCCTTGCCGTCGCGCAGCAGGAACCAGTTGACATCCGTGCCCTGCACAGCGAACACGTCACGGGTGACCTCGGTGACCTCCATGCACCGAACCGTAGGGAGCTTGGCGCGGTTCGGCACAATCGGGGGATGCCGCTCGACCCGCAGATCGCCGCACGCCTCAAGCGTGACGACGCCGGACTGATCGCTGCAGTCGTGCAGCAGCACGACACCGGCGAGGTGTTGATGGTCGGCTGGATGGACGACGAAGCGCTGCATCGCACGCTGACGACCGGCCGAGCCACGTACTGGTCGCGTTCGCGTCAGCAGTACTGGGTCAAGGGCGAGACGTCGGGCAACACGCAGCACGTGAAGTCGGTCGCGCTCGACTGCGACGCCGACGCCGTCCTGGTCAAGGTCGACCAGGTCGGCGGTGCGTGCCACACCGGCGCACACACCTGCTTCGATCGCGACGTGATTTTGTGATCGATCGCGCCGCGCTCGACGAGCTCAAACACACGCACCGGCTCGTCCCGATCACGCGCACCCTGTTCGCCGACACCGAGACACCCGTCGGCGTCTACCGCAAGCTCTCGGGCGGACGGCCTGGCACGTTCCTGCTCGAATCCGCCGAGCCGGGCCGGTCGTTCAGCCGCTGGTCGTTCATCGGGGTGCGCGCCTGCGCGACCCTCAGCGCGCACGGAGATGACGCGGTGTGGACGGGCGACGTCCCGGCAGGCCTGCCGCTGCAAGGCAATCCGCTCACCGTTCTCGCGCAGTCGTGGCGTGCGGTGCGTTCGCCGCGGTTGCCAGGACTACCGCCGCTCGCAGGCGGGTTCGTCGGTTATCTCGGCTACGACGTAGTGCGCCATCTCGAGCCGCTGCCGTCGATAGCGCGCGACGACCTCGGCCTGCCGCAGCTGACAATGCTGCTGGTCACCGATCTCGCCGCGTTCGACCATCACGAATGCAGCGTCGTGCTGATCGCGAATGCGGTCATCGCTGCCGACATGACCGCGGCGCAGCTCGACGCGGCATACGCCGACGCGATGGAGCGACTCGACAGCATGCAGGCCGACCTCGCGACGCCCACACCGCCCTCGCTGTCGACCGTGGCGCGCGCAGTGACCCGGGCGAACCGAAGTCGACGTGCGCGCCGGGTGAGTACCAGGAAATGGTGCGCCGCTGCATCGAATACGTGCGCGCCGGCGAGGTGTTCCAGATCCTGCCCGGGCCAACGGTTCCAGGTCGACACGGCCGCTGACCCGCTCGACGTGTATCGCGTGCTACGCACGCTCAATCCGTCGCCATACATGTACTTCCTGCATCTGGACGGACTCGATCTCGTCGGATGCAGTCCCGAAGCGCTGGTGACCGTGCACGGACGTGAGGCGACGATCCATCCGATCGCCGGGACTCGCAAACGCGGTGACACCGCAGAGCGTGACGCTGAACTGATCGCCGAACTGCTCAGCGACCCGAAGGAACGGGCTGAGCACGTCATGCTCGTCGATCTCGCCCGCAACGATCTCGGTCGCGTCTGCACGCCCGGGTCGGTGAACGTCGTCGAGTTCGGCGTCGTCGAGAAGTACAGCAACGTGTCGCACATCGTTTCGACGGTCACGGGCGAGGTCCGCGCCGAGTTCGACGCGTTCGACGTGTTCGTCTCGGCGTTCCCGCACGGCACGGTGACCGGGGCGCCGAAGGTGCGCGCGATGCAACTCATCGACGAGCTCGAACCGGTACGCCGCGGCATCTACAGCGGCGCGCTCGGCTACCTCGACCCCGCCGGCGACATCGACATGGCCATCTGCTTCCGCACCGCCGTCATGGTCGACGGGACGGCGTACGTCCAGGCGGGAGCAGGGGTCGTGGCCGACAGCAAGCCGGAGCTCGAAGAACTCGAGACACGCAACAAAGCGCGCGCCGTCTTGCAGGCGATCGCGACGGCAGAGACATTGCGTCCCGTCCAGCGATGAAGGCCTTCGCCGCGGCACTTGTCGCGCAAATCATCGGCGCTGCTGCAGTGCTGCTCATCGCCACCCGCGAATGGCAGACGATCACGACCGCGCGTCCGCATCCGTTCACCGACGACGTGGTCGGTGTATCGGGCCGCACGGTCGACGGTGCGGTGACGGCACTCGCGCTGGTTGCACTCGCCGGGGTCGTCGCGATCATTGCGACGAAAGGCATCGCGCGGCGCGTGATCGGCGGACTGGTGGCCGCGAGCGGAGTCGCCCTCATCTGGCGCATCGTCACCGCGATACCTGCGGTCGACGCCGCTCGCGCGCGCGACCTCGTCCGCGCCGCCCACCCGCAAGTTGCCGGAACTCCGCACGTGGCCACACACGTCATATGGGGGTTGCTCTCGCTGCTCGGTGCCGTGCTCGTGCTTGTCGCCGGATTGCTCACCGCGCTGCGCGGCGGCGAGTGGGCCGGCCTGTCAGCCCGCTACGAGCGGCGCGAGATCGACCCGGAACAGGCCCGAGCACGCGCGGACGCATCGTTGTGGACCGCGCTCGAACGCGGCGACGATCCGACCGAGCACGACCCACGGGAGGCGCACTGAGCTGCGGCGGTTAAGCTCATACCGGACGGAACAACCGCCGAACCAGTCTTGCCGCGGAGGGGTTGACATCGTGAGCGACGTGCCTGGCAGAGACTCCGCGAGCACGTCCGACGACGTGCTCGCCGAGATCCTCGCCGGTGTCCGCGACGACCTCGCCACTCGCGAGGCGGCGCTGCCGCTCGACGAGGTCAAGGAACGGGCGGCCGCCGCGCGTCCGGCCGTGGACGGGCTGGCCGCGCTACGTGCGCCCGGGGTCGGCGTGATCGCAGAGGTCAAGCGACGCAGCCCGTCCAAAGGTGCGCTGGCCACAATCAACGATCCGGCCGCTCTCGCAGTCGAATACGAGTCCGGCGGGGCTCGCATGATCAGCGTACTGACCGAGCAACGCCGCTTCGGTGGTTCGCTCGCCGACCTCGACGCCGTGCGTGCACGCGTTCAGGTTCCCGTACTACGCAAGGATTTCGTCGTCAGCTCCTATCAGGTCCACGAGGCACGTGCGCACGGTGCAGACGTGCTGTTGCTGATCGTCGCGGCCCTCGAGCAGAACGCCTTGGTCGGGCTGCGCGAGCGCATCGAGTCGCTCGGCATGACCGCACTCGTCGAGGTGCACACCGAGGACGAAGCCTCGCGTGCGATCGATGCCGGCGCCCAGGTGATCGGCGTGAACGCCCGCAACCTGAAGACCCTCGAAGTCGACCGATCGACGTTCGAACGCATCGCTCCCGGATTGCCCAGCGACGTCGTCAAGATCGCCGAGTCGGGGGTTCGTGGCCCGCTCGATCTGATCGAGTACGCCGCGGCCGGAGCAGATGCCGTCCTCGTCGGCGAAAACCTCGTCACCACCTCCGACCCGCGCCACGCGGTCGCCGAGCTGGTCACAGCCGGTGCGCATCCGGCGACCCCGCGTCGCGCCCGCTGATCGTGATGAACCCCGATCCACGCGACTCGATCAGTACGCACGACCCGGACACTCAGCCGCTGCGGGCCGTCGACACACATGAACGCCAGCGTGCGGCGATCGTGCTCGGCGTGATCGCGATCGTTGCGCTGATCATCGTCGGCATCATGGTCGCCGTGCTCGGCTCGAGCAACAACAACACCACCACGACGACCAACGGTCACCCCACCGGCCCGCCGGTCAGCCTCATCAGCCCGTCGGGCAAGCACCCGTCCGGGCACGCGACGAAACCGCACCCGAACAACCACAGCACCCAGCCACACAGCAGCCCCAACAACGCACCGGTGTCCTGCCCCAGCGCGGCGCCGTGCGATCTGCCCGACGACGTGGGCAATGCAATTGCGGCTCTCAACAGCTACCGCATGCAGCACGGCAAGCCGGCGGTTCACGGCGCGGTGACCCAGGCCGCCCGCACGTGCGCCGTGACGTCGGGCAACACCTGCCCCAACGGGTTCTATTGGGAACCCGTCGGGCGCAGCGGACGCCAGATGATCCAGAAGATTGCCGCGAACGGCGGAGACAGCTGGCTGCTCGACGACCGCATGACCTCAGTGCAGGTCGGTTGGGCCTACATCCCGTCGTCGAAGAGCTTCGAGTGCGCGCTCGTGTCGAACGCGCCCTGACCGGGCGACAAAGCTAGTGCTCGGCCTGCGCTCGGAACGTGCGCGTCACCGCACCGGTCTCTGACAGGGACGGACCGAGGGTCGGGTCGAAGAGCAAGACCACGCCGAGCGTGTCGGCATCGGCCCACACGCCGACCGTCGCATCGACGCCACCGAAATGCACCGCGCTGCAGCGCAGCGATCCGCCCAACGGCCCCGAGTCGACCGTCAGCGAGTTGATCACGGCCCCGGCGCCCGCGAGTACCTGGGTGGTCACCTCTGCTGCGTTCTCGTTGTGGAGTTGGCGCCCGATCGCCGGACTGTCCGCCGCGTCGAATCCGACGAACAGCGCGGTCGGGGGCGACTGCGTCCCGCGCGCGTAGATGGCGATCTTGGCGTTGACCAGATCGGAGTGCGGGATCGATCCGAAGGTGCCGTTGTTGCCGAAGATCGAGTTGATGTGAGCACCGCTGACGGTCGACACCCGGACGTACTCTCCTGCCGTGTCGGGCAGGCTCAGGCTGCGTCGCGTCGGGCCGGCGGCGCCGGCCGTCAACGCGGCAATGACCGCCGCCAGGGCCAGGACAACCACGGCCACAACGCCGATCGTGCGGCGCCGGGTGTTGCGGTCGACGTGCTGGTGGACCACAGGCACCGGCGGCATAGTGCCCATTGGCGCGATCGGTTGCATGGTGGGCATGGGCGCGACCGGTTGCATGGTGGGCATGGGCACGACCGGCTGCATCGGCGAGGTCGGGTAGGTCGTGTGCCCGAGGACGAAGTACTCGTTCAGCGGTGCGGTTCGCAACGAGGGCGGGGCGAACGGTTGCGGTGGCTCATACGGCGGTGCAGGGGGCTGCCACTGCACGCCGTCGTCCACAGGTCAACGGTAGCGGCGGCTAGACTCCGATGCATGCAGGTGATCTCGAGCGGGCGATGGCAGGCGTGACGATCCGTCACCACCTCGTCCCTTCTCACCTGTCTGGAGTTCCGGCATGACCAACGTCGCTGGCTCTGAAAACCGTGCTGTCGTTCCTGATCCGTCCGGTCATTTCGGTCGCTACGGCGGCCGGTTCGTCCCCGAGGCGCTCGTCGCCGCAATCGACGAACTCACTGCCGCCTTTCACGAGACGCAGGCCGATCCGGAGTTTCGTGCCGCCCTGCAGGCCTTGCAGCGCGACTACACCGGCCGTCCGTCGCCGATCACCGACGTTCCGAAGTTCTCCGAACACGCCGGGGGAGCGCGGGTCATCCTCAAACGCGAGGACCTGAACCACACCGGCTCCCACAAGATCAACAATGTGCTCGGGCAGGCGTTGCTCACCCGGCACATCGGCAAGAAGCGGGTCATCGCCGAGACCGGCGCCGGCCAGCACGGCGTCGCCACCGCCACCGCCGCCGCGCTGCTCGGTCTCGACTGCGTGGTCTACATGGGCGAGGAAGACACCCGGCGCCAGGCGCTCAACGTCGCCCGGATGCGGCTGCTCGGTGCAGAAGTGATCCCCGTGACCACCGGCTCGCGCACCCTTAAGGATGCGATCAACGAGGCGATGCGTGACTGGGTCACCAACGTCGACTCGACCAACTACGTGTTCGGCACCGTGGCCGGGCCGCACCCGTTCCCGCTGATGGTGCGCGAGTACCAGCGCGTGATCGGCGACGAGGCGCGCGCGCAGATTCTCGAGCGCTGCGGCAGGTTGCCGGACGCGGTCGCCGCCTGTGTCGGCGGCGGCTCGAACGCGATCGGGATCTTCACCGCGTTCGTCCCCGACCCCGACGTGCGGCTGGTCGGTTTCGAAGCCGGCGGTGACGGTGTCGAGACCGGACGCCACGCCGCGTCGATCACCGGCGGCCTGCCGGGCGTGTTGCACGGCGCGCGCTCGTACCTGCTGCAGGACGAGAACGGGCAGACGGTCGAGTCGCACTCGATCTCGGCCGGGCTCGACTACCCGGGCGTCGGCCCCGAGCACTCGTACCTGCATGACATCGGCCGCGCCGAATACCGACCGATCACCGATGCTCAGGCGATGGACGCGTTCGCGCTGCTGTCGCGGTCGGAGGGAATCATCCCCGCGATCGAGTCGGCACACGCGCTCGCCGGCGCGCTCGACCTCGGCCGCGAACTCGGTCCGGACGCGATCATCCTCGTGAACCTGTCCGGTCGCGGTGACAAGGACGTCGAGACGGCGACCAAGTACTTCGGGATGCAACTCGAAAGAGAGCTCGACGAGCCAGCGTCGAAGCACAATCCGGAGACCGTCGCGTGAGCGCCGTATCCGACGTCCTGGCCAAGTGCCGTGCCGACAACAGGGCAGCATTGATCGGCTACCTGCCGGTCGGATACCCGTCGGTCGAGGTGTCGATCGACGCGCTGCGCGCACTCGTCGACGGCGGGTGCGACATCGTCGAGGTCGGCGTCCCGTACAGCGACCCGGTGATGGACGGACCGACGATCCAGCGGGCAACCGAAGCCGCCGTCCGGGCCGGGGTCGGCCTGCGCGACGTGTTCGGCGCAGTGCGTGCAGTCGCCGATGCCGGCGCCGCGGCGGTGACGATGGGGTACTGGAACCAGGTCGAGCGATTCGGCGTATCCGCTTACGCCGCAGCACTTTCTGACGCCGGGGGATCGGGAGCGATCACGCCGGACCTGATCCCCGAAGAAGCCGGCGAGTGGATCGCGGCCAGCGACGAGCACGACCTCGATCGCATCTTCCTCATCGCGCCGTCGTCGACCGATGCGCGCATCGTCTCGACGGCAGCAGCCTCGCGCGGATTCGTCTATGCCGCCGCCGTGATGGGCGTGACCGGCGCCCGCGACGCCGTCAGTGACACCGCGGCGACGCTCGTCGACCGCATCCGCACGCTCGCCCCTGACACCGCGGTTTGCGTCGGGCTGGGTGTGTCGACCGGCGCGCAGGCCGCACAGGTCGCGGGCTTCGCCGACGGGGTGATCGTGGGCTCGGCACTCGTGCGGCGCCTGCTCGACTCGCCGGATGCATCGGGGGTCGACGCGGTGCGTGCGTTGGCGGCCGAGCTGGCAGAGGGCGTCCGCCGGCGTTGAGAATCTCGGGCAGCCGCTGTGAGCTGCGTGACTGGACCTCTGGCGATGTCGCGCTCTACCGCGAATGGCTGCGACCCGAGCACGACTGGCACGACACGAACGGGCCGTACTTCGGCCGTCCGAACGATGCCGAGGCCGACCGCGCGGCTGCGCGTGCCCGCGAGATGTTGTTCGCCCCGCCGACGCCGCGCACCATGCTGGTGGTCTGCACGCCCGACGACGACCACCTGATCGGCATGGTCAACTGGTACTGGGAGTGCCGCGAGACCGACTGGCGCCGCGTCGGTATCGGGCTCTACGAACCTGCGGCTCGCGGCAAAGGCATCGGCACCGAGGCGCTGCGGCTGTGGACCACCTACCTGTTCGACACGACCGACGCGTTGCGGCTGGATCTGTCGACCTACTCGGGCAATCCGGCGATGTGCCGGGCCGCCGAGGGCGCCGGGTACGTGCTCGAAGGACGGCTGCGCAACGCGCGCCGCTGGAGCGGCGGCGTCCACGACGCAATGATCTACGCCGCGCATCGCGATGACTGGAGATAGCACCGCTTCAAACGCATCTACGGATTCCAGCCACTGACGTGAGTTGATCGAAACGAAAGACAAGCAAACAACGGCGCAGCGACGAGAGTGGCGCGGGGGTCGAGTTGCGTTGTTCGGTCCGGTCGGGACGTAGTCCCGAAGCGGCGAGTCCTCGCTGGTAGGCGCGGTCGCGCTGGAGGGCATGCTTCAGCGGCCGGTCAGATCGGGCGAGTTGGGGTGAGTCGTGCATGCGGTTGCGGCGTGGTCGCTGGTCGGGATCGATCCAGGCGGGTGGTATCCAGTGGGGTAGGTCGTCGAGCATGATCGAAGACCAGCCCATTTGTTCGAACAGGGCGTGGTTGGCGGTGCAGACGAGGGTGCCGTCATCGACGCAGGTTCGTCGGGTGATGGCGTAGTCGGTGACGTGATGTGCCTGGGTCCACGCCAACGGCGCATCACAACCGGGATATGAGCAGCCTTTGTCTCGGGCGAACATGGCTAGTCGTTGTTGTTCGGTGAACAACCGTTGCTGGTCTGAATACGCGGCGATCTTCTTGGTCTTGGAGAGCAGGACGAGGATGGCTTTGGCTTTCGGGTCGAGCCATCGGTCGGCGACGGCGACCGGGACCGTGTAGCCGTGCGATGTCTGCGCAACTCCGGTGCCGGCCGCGAACTCGTCCACGGTCGCGGTCAGCACCAGCGTGGTGGCGCAGCCGTTCGCGGTGGGCAGGTCGCCGGACTGGTAGAGCAGTTTCAGCGCTGTCAGTAGCGCGTCGTGGCGGCGTTGGCCCGGGGTGCGGGGGTCGCGTTCGCCGTCCGGGTCGGTGTGCGGCTTGCCGAGGGTGTCGAGCAGGGTCTCGACGTATTCGGCGGCCTCACACGTCAGTTCGCCGGCAATCGAGGCCGAGCCGTCCGGGCGGCGGTGCAGGGTCAGCGTGCGGCGCCGGTGCGCGGTTTCGATGTCACGCAACGCGCCGTCCTGATCGACGCGGGCGTAGAGGCCGGTGGCGAAGCGGGCCAGCAGGTCGGGATCGTGCTCGGCAGCGAAGTCGAGGAGCGCGGTCTCGTACAGCGGCGCCGACTGGTCGGCGAGCAGGTCGTCGATCTTGTCCGTCATCCGCACGACCGTCGCCGCGGCCCGGACCGAAATCGACCCTTCGGCCAACGCTTGCGCGGTTTGCGGGTGGGCTGCCTCGACCTGTTCTCCGATCAACGTGCGCCGCGGCATGACCGCCAGCGCCAGCCTCACCCGTCCCGCAGCGTCGTTCGCGCCGATCTTCAACGCGTCCCGCAACAGCACCGTGGTGTTCTTCGCGCCGAGATCATAGGCGAGCCGCTCGGTCTCGACCTGCGCGATCAATCCGAGCTCTTCGACGTCCAGCACCTGCTTGTGCCGCTGGATCTCGCGCAACCGATCCAGCACTGCGGTGCCGGTCATCTGCGAGCTGCTCACGTGTTCGATAATACCCCTTCCGAGAAAGAAATACCAGAGTTGTGGACAGAGAATCCGTATAGATACATGGGGATTCTCGTTGCGGGCAACTGACTGCCGACCGGCCTGTCACAAATGTTGCGCCAGTTACGTCGTATGGGCATGGAGACAACTGACGAACCGCGGGCGAAGAAGCTCGCGTTCCAGGGGCTGGCCAACTCGATCGTCCGGACGCTGCTGCGGGTACCTCTGCTGTCCCGGGCGATCGGCGCGAGGCTGATGACGATCTACGTCATTGGCCGTAAGTCCGGACGCACGTATCGCATCCCTGTCGCTTACACCCGCGACGGCGATGCACTGGTCGTCGGCACGCCGTTCGGGTGGGGCCGCAATCTGCGCACGGGCGAGGCGGTGACCATTCGGTTCAAGGGCCGACGGCGCAAGGCCGAGGTTCAGGTGATCACCGACGAGGATGGTGTGGTCGAGCAGTACGCGCTGATGTCCCGAGGCAACAAGCAGTTCGCGAAGTTCAACGGAATCGGGTTGGACGAGCACGGTGAGCCCATCGCTGCCGATTTGCGCGCAAGCTGGGCGGCCGGCGCCCGCGCGTTTCGGTTAGTGCCGCACTGACGGACTGGTCAAACGCGCCCGTCGTCCGGCGACTCGGTGTGCGGCGTCCATCCACGTCCAGGCAGTGGCGATCGAGAACGGCAGGGCGAGCAGGATCAGCCAGCCGAGTGCGCCCTGGGCGTGGGTCATCGACAACAACGTGAGCCCGAACATCCAGGCGGGCGCGAGCGCAGCCAGGAACAGCGCGGTGGTCGCGTACCACGCGCGGTGCACACGAAGGGCGTCGCGATAGTCAGCCCGGGTCGTGAAGCTCACGCGCCCATCGTGACACCGGGTCTGCCGCGCTGCTACCGACTTCTCGCAAAGCGATATCGGCGCGTGACCATCGTGAAATCACATGATCAGGGCACGATGAGCAATTTGCCCGTGGTCTCGCGGCCCTCGAGTGCCCGATAGGCCTCGGCCGCCCGGTCCAACGGGTATCTGCCGCCGATGTCGATCTGCAACGAACCGTCGGCGATCGCCGACAAGATCTCTCCCGACCGCCACAGCAACTCGTCCCGTTCGGCGGTGAAGTGCGCCAGGGTCGGACGGGTCAGGAACAGTGATCCGCCGGAGTTGAGCCGCTGCGGGTCGACGGGCGGAACCGGTCCGCTGGCTGCGCCGAACAGGGCCAGCGTGCCGCGCCGGCGCAGCGCGGCCATCGATGCGTCGAAGGTCGCTTTGCCGACCCCGTCGTAGGCGACATGCACGCCGCCGTGCGACGCCGCGCGCACGGCCTCGGCCAGATCGGTGACCTGGTCGTAACGAATCACCGCGTCGGCACCGAGGGCCATCGCGATCTCGGCCTTCGACTCGGCGCCCACGGTTGCGACGACATGCGCACCGCGTGCCTTGCAGAGCTGGACGAGTAGCTGCCCGACGCCGCCCGCGGCCGCGTGAACCAGCACTTCGTGCCCCTCGCCGACCGCGAACACCGACGTGACGAGGTAGTGCGCGGTCATGCCCTGCAACATCGCTGCGGCGGCCTGCTCGGGCGACACTCCATCCGGGACGGGCACGACTGCGCGTGCAGCGACGGCGGTCAACGACGCCATCGCACCGCTGGCAGCCGCCGTCGCGACCAGGTCACCCACCGCGAACTCGTCCACGTCCGACCCGACTTCGGCGACCGTCCCGGCGCACTCGCCGCCGAGGACGAACGGGGTTTCGATCGGGTACCGGCCGGTGCGCTGGTACACGTCGATGAAGTTGACCCCGGCCGCGGCGACCTCTATCACGACTTGGTCCGGCTTCGGTGTCGGTGCGGGTCGATCCTCGACCGCGAGCACCTCAGGGCCCCCGTGTGACGTGACGACCAACGCTCGGACCTGTGCTGCACCCATGGTCTCGACCGTACGGCCGTTACCGTTGGGGCGTGCAATCGGTCGCTTACCTGCCCAGCCCCTCGCAGAGCGTGTGGCATCTCGGACCCATCCCGGTCCGGGCCTACGCACTGTGCATCGTGGCCGGCATCTTCGTGGCCCTCTGGCTGGCGGCGCGGCGTATGCGCGACCGCGGCGGAAAATCCGAGGACGTCTGGGACGTCGCCGGCTGGGCCATCGTTTTCGGCATCATCGGCGGGCGGCTCTACCACATCCTCAGCGACCCGGAGCTCTACTTCGAGGGCAAGCCCGGCACGACCCCGATCGACGCCGTCAAGATCTGGGACGGCGGCCTGGGCATCTGGGGTGCCATCGCACTCGGCACGCTCGGCGCCTGGATCGGCTGCCGCCGGAAGAAGATCTCGCTGCGCGTCTTCGCAGACGCGGCCGCGCCCGGCGTGCTGTTCGCCCAGGGCATCGGACGGTGGGGGAACTGGTTCAACAACGAGCTCTACGGTTCGGCGACGAACGTCCCGTGGAAGCTGCAGATCCACTGCCTGGACGTATCGGTCGGCCACGCACAGACGTGCCCGGGCACGACCAGCGACGTGCTCGGCTACTTCCAGCCGACCTTCCTGTACGAGTCGCTGTGGGACATCGCAATCGCCTTCGTGGTGCTCTACCTCGACCGGCGATTCCGCCTCGGCCGAGGCAATGTCATGGCCGTGTACGTCATGGGTTACACGGCCGGACGGGTCTGGATCGAGGCGCTGCGCACCGACCACGCGAACCACATCCTCGGCCTGCGCCTGAACATCTGGACCAGCATCATCGTGTTCGTGCTCGCCCTGGTCTGGTTCGTCCGACATGGCGGATTCCACGCCGAACGTGAGCTGACCCCGTACACAGGTGAGCGCGTGCCACCGCCCGACGACGGCGAGCCCGCAGCGTCACCCGCCGAGAACGACCGAAAGGAGGATGCAGTCGATGTCGGATCCGACGAAGGATCTGGTTGACGAGCTCCCCTCAGTACCCAACCCGGAGATCCACCACGACCACCGCGACGTCAGCGGCGGCTGGTTGCGCCCGACCGTGTTCGGGATGATGGACGGGCTGGTGTCGAACTTCGCCCTGATCGCCGGTGTCGCCGGCGCGAGCGCGTCCACCTCGCAGGTATCGCTCGCAGGCCTGGCCGGACTGGTCGGCGGCGCGTTCTCGATGGCCACCGGCGAGTACATCTCGGTGCAGAGCCAGAACGAGTCGACGCATGCCGAACTCGAGGTCGAGCTGCACGAACTGCGCAACAACGCCGAGGCCGAGCAGGCCGAGCTCACGCAGATGTACATCTCGCGAGGCGTCGACGCCGAGACTGCGGCCAAGGTCGCCGAGCAGCTCTCGCGCGACCCCGAGCAGGCGCTGTTGATCCACGCGCAGGAGGAGCTCGGCGTCGACCCGACCCAACTGCCGAGCCCTTGGACGGCCGCGGGTTCGTCGCTCGCGTCGTTCAGCGTCGGGGCGGTGCTGCCCCTGCTGCCTTACCTGCTCGGCGCCACCACGCTCGTCATCTCGGTCGTCGTCGCCGTGCTCGCGCTGTTCCTCGCCGGCGCGTTGTCGGCCCGGTTCACCAACCGGTCCTGGGTCTTCGCGGGCACGCGGCAGCTCGCGCTCGGCGTCCTGGCCGCGGCCGTCACCTTCGGCATCGGCACCCTTTTCCACGTTTCGACGGGGTAGCCACCCGGTATCGGGGGGTTAGCACCCGTTGCGGCGCGCCGGGACGTCCCGATTGAATCTCCTGATGCAGCGCTGGGCACACTTCGTACTACGCCATCGCCGATGGGTGATCGGGCTGTGGTTGCTGGTGATAGTGGTCGGTGCGGCAATCTCGAGCACCGTGTCGAACCGGCTCACCATCGACTTCTCGCTACCGGGTCAGCCGGGCACCGAGACCGCGGCCAAGATCAAGCAGCTGTTCGGCAACGGCGGCGACACGAGTCCCTACGTCGTGACGGTGACGATGCCGGCGGGGCAGAAGATCAGCGGTCACGAAGGCGAAGTCGCGAAGACCTTCGATGCCATCTCCACTGCGAACCCGCAACTGCGGGTCGTCGACGAGGCGAACACCGGCGACAAGGCGTTCCGGACGCCCAAGGACGACCGGACGGCCTATGCGCTGGTGTTCTATCGGTTCAACCCGTCGCCGACCGGAGTGCTGCCCACCGACGCCATCCACACCGCGGCGAACGCGTCCAAACCGCCCGGCGCGACCGTCGGCGTCACCGGCGAGGACGCACTCGCCGTCGGTGACCAGGGCGGCAGCGGGCCGGGCGTGCTCGGCGAGACCCTGCTCGGGGCGGTCGGCGCACTGCTCGTGCTCGCGTTCGTGTTCGGTTCGCTGCTCGCGTTCTTGCCGCTCGTCGTCGCAGCTGCCTCGATCCTCGGCACGTTCATCCTGCTGTGGCCGATCACCTACGCCACCGACGTTTCGTTCATCGTCGAATTCCTCATCGCCCTCGTCGGTCTCGGCGTCGCAATCGACTACTCGCTGCTCGTGGTCACCCGATGGCGAGAAGAACGTGACCACGGCCGCGACAACGAGGAAGCCGTGGTCGTGGCCATGCAGACCGCCGGCCACGCAGTGCTGTTCAGCGGCGTGACGGTCGCGATCGGCCTGCTCGCGCTGATCGTGTTGCCCGTGCCCTTCATGCGCAGCATGGGCTACGGCGGCGCGCTGATCCCGCTGGCCAGCGTGATCACCACCCTTAGCCTGACGCCGGCGATCCTCGGCGGCATCGGCCCGCGTATCGACTGGCCGAAATTGCGGCACGAGAACCGCGCGAGCCGTGCGTGGAGCGGCTGGGCACGCGCCGTCGTGCGCCGCCGGTGGTTCGCGGCGGGTGCGGCGTTCGTGGCCCTGGGCGTGCTCGTCGTGGCGTTGTTCGGCGTCAAGATCGGCCAGGCGTCGTCCGGCTCGCTGGCCAGCAGCGGTCCGGCCTACGAAGCGCTGCAAGACCCTGCGCGACGGCGGGGTTTCGACGGGCGTCCTCACGCCGATCGAGGTGTTGGTCAAGAGCGACGACGCCGAGTCGACCGCAACCGCATTGGCCAAGATCGACGGCGTCGCGCACGCGTTCGTCCCCAACGGGCCGAGCAGCAACCGCGACGGTGAAAGCGTCATCGTGCTGCAACCCGCGGACGAGACCGTGAACTCCAAGACGGTCGGCGTGGTCACCCGGGTCAAGGACGCCGCCGCGAATCTGCCCGGCGTCATCGGCGTCACCGGCCTCGGCGCAGCACAGCTCGACTTCCTGCATGCCGTCTACGGCAACTTCCCGCTGATGCTCGCGATCATCGCGGTGTTGACGTTCCTGCTTCTCGTCCGGGCGTTCCGTTCGCTGCTGCTGCCGTTGAAGGCGGTGCTGTTGAATCTGTTGTCGTTGGCCGCGACCCTCGGCGCGATGGTGCTGTTCTGGCAGGACGGCCACGGTTCGAACGCGATCTTCGGGATCGCGGCGACCGGCGCGGTCACCTTCTGGATCCCGCTCATGGTCTTCGCGTTCTTGTTCGGACTCTCGATGGACTACGAGGTGTTCATCCTGTCGCGCGTGCGTGAGGAGTACGACGGCGCGCGGTCGACCGACGCCGCGGTGATCGAAGGGATCGGTCGCACCGGCCGGCTGGTCACCTGTGCCGCGCTCATCCTGTTCCTCGCGTTCAGTGCGCTCGCCTCAGGTCCCGGGACCGACCTGAAGACCTTGGCGACCGGACTCGGCATCGGCATCCTGCTCGACGCGACCATCGTGCGTTCGCTGCTCGTCCCGTCCCTCGTGTCGTTGTTCGGCAAGTGGAACTGGTACCTGCCGGCCGGTCTCGCCAAGCTCATGCGCGTTGCGCCGTCGACACCGCATTCCGAGCCTGCCCGCGCGCTCAGCTGAGCGGCTGCGAAGCTCCGCGAGGAGTTCGCTGTGCGACGACGACCGTCGTTGACGCCCTGAAGCACGCGTGTGATTATTCGCGCGGCCATCCGGGCTGGGAGAGGGGAATCGCCATGAGCATCCGTCGGAAGATTGTCGTCGCGGTCGGCGCAGGAGCTGTTGCGGTCGGCGTAGTTGCTGCCACTGCAGCGGCGAGCGCTGCGCCGGCAGCGGTCGTGAACCACACAATCAAACTCGTAGCCACACAGACCGCCTTTCATCAGTTCTCGAAGTCGAGCGCTGCCGCCGCCGAGACCGATCGCAGCCACGGCAAGGTCGTCGGCTACGACATCCTCTCTGAGACATTCACCCAATCCAGCGGTCTGATCCTCGGCTCGTTCTCCACCCAGGGCGGACAGATCTTCTTCCGGGTCCCGTTCACGAACACCAAGACCCTGCACGGCAAGCTCACCGGCGGCTCCGGGAAGTTCGCCGGGATCAACGGCACCATCGCGGCCACCAGCCTGAACAAGGCCGGCACGAAGACCGCGGTGACGATCGTCTATCACCACTGATCGCCGACACCGTGCAACAGCGGCGAAGATTGCGCCGCAAGTAACCTCCCGCGTCGGCGGGCGCCGGCGCTAACATCGCGGCGACCCACGACGCGGGAGGGCGGCGCACATGCGGCACGAACCTGGGCGAGTGACGCCAATTCAGTCGAAGTCGCGGCGGATCGGGCGCTCGGCATTTGCGCTCTGGGCTGCGGCGACGAGTGCGTTGCTCAGCGCGGCGGCACTCGCCGGTGCCGGGTCGGCCGTCGCTCGAGCGGGGACGATCACCTACACCGGTAAGACCGTCCTCATCCCGACCGCGACGCTGAAGAACCAGCTGCAGTCGGTGTCGAAGAACCGCGCGACCTAGACCTTCAGGTCGAGCAGCGGTGTGCTGGGCAAACTCAAGGCCGGCACGGTGATGTTGGCCCAGAACCTCGCAGTGCGCGACGTGACGAAGGCGGCGAAGTCGAACGGGCACCTCGTCGTCACCACAACAGCGGCGACGCTGACGGACCTCGTCGCCAACGGCACGGTCTCGTGGAACAAGTCGCTGAAGTTCACGAATGGCTTCGTCATCGGCGGCGCCGCTGTCCCGAGGGCGAACGGCCTCCGATTCGCGATTCGGCATGCGGCCGCTGACGTCTGCCGTCACGCTCACGGGAACCACGCACCTGTTCAGCTACTCGGTGACCTTCACCCCGTCGCCAACCGGGCTTGCGGCCACGATCACGCTCACGCGCTCGTCCGGCGTGCAGTTCAACGGCAAGATCACCGGCACGTTGAACAATCTCAAGACCGCGGGCGAGTTCGCGGTGAACCACGGCGCGTTCTCGGACGCCAAGGTGTTTGCGAGCAACCTGACCGGTCAGTTCAAGCTGACCTACTCGGCCAAGGCTGTGGATCAGAAGGAGTTCGGCGCCGACAACGGCATCAAGATCGACATACCGGCCGAGATCGCGATCCCGTTCTTCGTCGGTCCGGTCCCGATGTATCTCGGTGTCAGGATCGCGTTTTGCCAGAGCAGACTTCTCCGACCTCAATCAGAAGGTGAGTGGCAACTGGTCGCTCGACTTCGGCGGACACGGCGGGTTCGGCGCAGTCGACGTTCTTCGGGCTGCCCGAGAACGCGACGAAGACCCTGTTCGACAAGAAGGTCCAGGCGTCGTATCCGGCCGGCTGCGGCAACTTCCCCGGGTGACCCTTGCCGTACCGACCGGTCGGTCGGTAGGGTCGCGCCATGGCGGACCTGCCCGGTGTCGACCTCGACGCGCTGACGCAGTGGCTGGACGCGGAGCGTCCCGGCCTGCGGAAGGGTGAGCTCACCGGCACGGTGATCGCGGGCGGCAAGTCGAACCTGACCTACCGCATCAGCGACGGCACTTCGGCCTGGGCGCTACGCCGGCCACCGCTCGCGCACGTGCTGCCGACCGCGCACGACATGGCGCGCGAGTACACGGTCATGAGCGCGCTCGGTGACACCGACGTCCCCGTCCCGCAGACGCTGGCGCTGTGCACCGACCCCGACGTGCTGGGCGCGAAGTTCTACCTGATGTCGTTCGTCGACGGCGTCGTGCTCGACCAACCCGACGCCATCGCGAAGCTGACTCCGGAGCTCGCGCGCAGCACGTGCGACCAGCTGATGGACACTCTCGTCGTGCTGCACGGCGTCGACCCGCAGTCGGTCGGGCTGGGCGAGTTCGGCCGTCCGGACGGCTTTCTGGCGCGCCAGGTGAAGCGGTGGTCGCAGCAATGGCAGGCGAACGAGACGCAAGTGCGCCCGATGCTGCCCGAACTGCTCGACAAGCTTGTCGGCACGATGCCAACACAGTCACGCTCGGGCATCGTCCACGGTGACTATCGGCTGACCAACGTGATGTATGTGCCCGACCTGTCGGGCATCGCGGCAGTCGTCGACTGGGAGATGGCTACCCTCGGCGACCCGCTGACCGACGTCGGCCTGCTCGTGGTCTACCAAACGCTGTCTGCCGAGGACGACGGTGTGATGCCGCGGATGAGCCCGGCCGACGGCTTCCCGACCGCCGACGAAATGGTCGCGCAGTACGCCGCGAACTCCGATCGCGACCTGAGCGACCTCGACTGGTACGTCGCATTCGGCTACTTCAAGCTCGCGGTCATTTCCGAGGGCATCCACAACCGCTATCTGCAGGGCAAGACGGTCGGCGAGGGCTTCAGCCACTTCGGCGACTCCGTCCCGCGCCTGCTCGACACCGCGCTGCTCACGCTCGCGGCCCGTTAGGAGACGGCGATGGACTTCCAGTACAGCGAACGCTCGCAGGAGCTGCAGGAACAGGTTCGGCAGTTCCTCGACGAGCACGTCTACCCTGCCGAGCACGACTTCGAGCGCGAGGTCGCTGACAACCGCGCGAAGGGCGATCCGTTCCGCACGCCCAGCGCGCTCGGCGGCCTCAAGCAGGCTGCTCGGCAACAAGGGCTGTGGAATCTGTTCCTTCCCGACGAGAAGTACGGAGCCGGGCTGTCGGTGCTCGACTACGCGCCGATCGCCGAGCTGACCGGACGATCGGTTGCCATTGCGCCCGAGGCGATGAACTGCTCGGCACCGGACACGGGCAACATGGAACTGCTCGCGATGTTCGCCACCGACGAGCAGGTGACGCGCTGGCTGCGTCCGCTGCTCGAGGCCGAGATCCGCTCGTGTTTCTCGATGACCGAACCGGCGGTCGCTTCGTCGGACGCGACCAACATCGCCACCACGATCACGCGCGACGGCGATGACTACGTCGTCAACGGACGCAAGTGGTGGTCGACAGGTGCACTGCGTCCTGAGTGCAAGGTCGCGATCGTGATGGGGGTCAGCGATCCCGACGCGCCGCGTCACGCGCGGCATTCGATGATCCTCGTCCCGCTCGACACGCCTGGCGTCACGATCGAGCGGTCGACGACGGTTTACGGCTACGACGACGGGCCGCACGGCGGGCACGGGGTCATCCACTACGACCACGTGCGCGTGCCGGCGACGAATCTGCTCGGCCCGCAGGGCGGCGGCTTCATGATGGCGCAGGCGCGCCTCGGCCCCGGACGCATCCACCACTGCATGCGCAGCCTCGGGATGGCCGAGCGTGCGCTCGAACTGATGTGTGCACGCGCGGTCTCGCGCACGGCGTTCGGCAAGACCATCGCCGAGCAGGGCGTCGTGCGCGAGTGGATCGCCGAGTCGCGGCTCGCGATCGACCAGGCACGATTGCTCGTGCTCAATGCGGCGTGGCTCATCGACACGGTCGGCGCAGCGAAGGCGCGCACCGAGATCGCCGCGATCAAGGTCGCCGCGCCTCGTGCCGCGCTGTACGTGGTCGACAAGGCGGTGCAGACCTACGGTGCGGCCGGGGTCTCGAGCGATGCGCCGCTGGCCGCGATGTGGGCGGCGCTGCGCACGCTGCGGCTGGCCGACGGGCCGGACGAGGTGCACTTGCGCTCGCTGGCCCGCGAGGAGCTCCGGAAGATCTCTTGAGTGCCGCGACGGTCATCGGAGCGCGTGAGCGGATCCTGGCCGCTGCGGTCGATCTGTTCGCGACCCAGGGTTACGACGCCACGTCGGTCACTCAGGTCGTCGAGCGCGCCGGCCTGACCAAGGGCGGCTTCTATCACCACTTCGCGAGCAAGGATGCGTTGCTCTACGAGGTGTACGGCGACCTGATCACCCGCCAGCTCGAGCGCATGGACGCGATTCTCGCGCAGCGGATGTCGCCGGCCCAGTCGCTGCGCGCGCTGATCGTGGATCTCGTCGAGTCGACGGCCAACTCGGCGCAGCAGGCGATGGTGTTCTGGCGCGAGTTGCACCGGCTCGGCGACGAGCACACCGCTGAATACCGCGCAGCTCGGCGCAGGTACCACGACGCGGTACGCAAACTCGTGCGCACGGGTCAGGCCGCGGGAGAGTTCTCCGAGGTTGCCTCGGCCGACACCATCGCCTTCACGATCTTCGGTGTCATCAACGAGCTGCCGCTGTGGTACCGCCCGTCCGGGCGCAAGAAACCGACACAGATCGCGACGGAGATCGCCGACTTCGTCCTTGCCGGATTGGAGATTCGCTGAATGGGCTGGGGATTGACCGTTCCGAACATCGGGACACCGTTGCTCGACCACGAGGCGCTGGTGCGGCAGATGCCGCAGTGGGGCTACACCGACGCATGGTCGGCCGAGACCGCCGGCACCGACGCGTTCGTGCCGCTCGCGTTGAGCGCGACATGGGAGCCGACCTTGCGGTTGGGGACGGCCATCGTCCCGGCGTTCACGCGCGGGCCTGCACTGATCGCGATGTCTGCGGCCACGATGGCCACGGTCGCGCCCGGCCGCTTCGTGCTCGGGCTCGGGACGTCCAGCCCGGTGATCGTGGGCAACTGGAACGGCATCGAGTTCGACGAGCCGTACAAGAAGGCACGCGACGTGTTGCGCATCGTGAAGCAGGCACTCGCCGGTGAGCGCGTCGACGGCACGTTCGACACCGTCACGATCAAGCGGTTCAAGCTCGAGCAGGCACCTGCGACGCCGCCGAGGATCATGCTCGCCGCGTTGCGCCCGCAGATGCTGCGGCTTGCGGGACGCGAGGCCGACGGGGCGATCCTCAACTGGCTCGCGGCGACCGACGTCGAGCAGTGCCTCGACGCGATCGGCACGCAGACCGACACGGTCGCGCGGATCTTCGTCTGTCCGAGCGAAGATGCCGATTACGCGCGCATGGTCGGCCGCACGCTTGATCTCGACCTACCTGACCGTGCCGGCCTACGCCGCCTTCCACGACTGGCTCGGACGCGGCGAGGCGCTGCGCGAGATGCACGAGAAGTGGGCGGCGGGCGATCGCAAGGGCGCAGCCGCGGCCGTCCCCGACGACGTGGTCGACGCCCTCGTGCTGCACGGCTCGCCGGAGGCGGTGCGCGACCAGGTGCGGGCCTATCAGGACGCCGGCGTTTCGACGCCCGTGATCGCACTGCTGCCGACTCCGGACGCGGACGTGCCAGACATCGTCCGGCGACTCGGTAAGGAATCCTGATGGATCTCGACGGCAAGGTGGTCATCGTCACCGGCGCTGCCGGTGGCATCGGCTCCGGCATGTGCGCCCGGTTCACCGCCGAAGGTGCGACTGTGATCGGTGCGGATCGTGCCGTCGGGACGGGAACTGGTGGGCACGGGATTCGTGCCTGCGACGTGACCGACTCGTACGCGGTGAAGACGCTGGTCGACGATGTGATCGCCGAGCACGGCGGGGTCGACCTGTTCTGCTCGAACGCCGGCATCACGACCGGAGTCGGCCTCGACGACCCCGACGACCTCTGGCACGCCGCGTTCGAGATCAACACGATGGCGCACGTCTACGCCGCTCGGGCCGTCGTCCCGCACATGGTCGAGCGCGGCTCGGGTTACCTGCTCAACACCGCATCGGCGGCGGGACTGCTGACCTCGCCCGGCGACGCCCCCTACGCGGTGAGCAAGCACGGCGCGGTCGCCCTCGCCGAATGGCTCGCGATCACCTACGGCGACAAGGGCCTGCGAGTGAGTGTGCTCTGTCCGATGGGTGTCGCCACGCCGATGCTGATGGATCCGCTCGCCGCGGGCGACCCAGGGGCGCAGGCCGTTGCGAACTCCGGCGACATCGTCAGCGTCGAGCACGTCGTGGATCACGTGGTCGACGGTCTGCGCGACGAGCGGTTCCTGATCCTGCCGCACCCCGAGGTCGGCACGTTCTGGGCACAGAAGGCCGCCGAGCCGGACCGATGGTTGTCCGGCATGCGCCGGCTGACCCGAGAGCGGTGACCAGGCGCGACGAGGATCCGGAGGCGGGTGCCGCCCTGCATCTGCTCGGGGTGGTCGGCGCGACGCCGGAGTCGATCTATCCGTACGCACCCGTGTTCCAGGGGTGGCTCGACGGCCGTCCGGTCGTCGTGAAACGCACCCGCCGCTCGGTGCCCGACGCGATCGCGACCTGGGTCTGCAGCCTGGCCGACGACGGGTTCCCGGTCGTCGTCCCCGCGAGCGGGCCGGTGCGCGTCGCATCCGGTGCCGCCTGGGTTGCCTACCCCTGGATCGACGGACGGCCGTGCCGGCCCGGCCCTGCCGATGCGGCCGCGGCCGGCGATCTGCTGGGCCGTCTGCACGCGCGCGACACCCTCCGGTCGGGCATCCCCGCCTTCAAATGGCCCGACTACGCAACCGGCGAGGTGGCGGGCGACCTCGCCAAGAGCGCGCCGTTGGTGTCGGGGCCGCTGCTCGACCGGTTGACCGAGCTCGCCCGTCGGCTCGAACCAGAGCTGTTGCCGGCGATCCGCGCCGCCGACCTGCCGTGGTGCGAGGCAAGCGCCGACTGGAAGGCGACCAACCTCGTCTACACCACCGACGGCCCCGTGCTCGTCGATCCGGACAACGCCGAATACCTGCCGCGGCTGCTCGACCTCGCGTTGGCTGTCGTGCTCTTCAACACCGAGACGTCCACGCATCGCGCCTTCGATGCCGCGGAGTGGGAGGCATTCCGTTCCGCCTACCTTGCGCACGTCCGGCTGACCGATTCCGAACGTGCGCTGTGGCCGGTGGCTCTCGAGTACCAGCAGTGGGAGGAGGGCGCCTGGGCGGTGGAGGACTCCGATTGGAGCGATCCCGAGCGCGCGGCGTTCCTCACCGATGCGCTGTGCGCCGACGTGTCCCGATTTCCGTTCTGACAAGGTGAAGGCAGACGCTACGACGAGAAGGGGCATGACATGCCAGGAGTGCAGGACCGCGTCGCATTGGTGACCGGTGCCGCCCAGGGAATCGGGGCTGCCGTCGCGCAGCGGTTGGCCGCTGACGGCGCAAAGGTCGGGGTGCTCGATCTGCAGCAGGACGCCGCGCAGGCGGTCGCCGACGAGATCACGTCGGCCGGCGGCACGGCCATCGGCCTCGGCGCCGACGTGTCGAAGCGCGACCAGGTGCAGGCGGCAGTCGACAAGCTCGTCGGTGAATTCGGCGGCCTGCAGATCCTCGTCAACAACGCGGGCGTGCTGCGCGACAACCTGCTGTTCAAGATGAGCGACGACGACTGGACGCTGGTCATGGAGGTGCACCTGCGCGGTGCGTTCCTGTGCAGCCAGATCGCCCAGAAGCACATGGTCGAGGCCAAGTACGGCCGCATCGTGTGCATGTCGTCCACCTCGGCACTCGGCAACCGCGGACAGGCGAACTATTCGACTGCGAAGGCCGGCCTGCAGGGGCTGACGAAGACGCTGGCGATCGAGCTCGGGCCGTTCGGCGTGACCGCGAACGCGATCGCGCCCGGCTTCATCGAGACCGCCATGACCAAGGCGACCGCCGAGCGGATCGGGACGACGATCGAGCAGATGCGCGAGGGCGTCGCGTCGGCGATCCCGGTGCGCCGCGGCGGCGTACCCGACGACATCGCCAACACGGTGGCGTTCTTCGCCGGCGAGGAGTCGGGTTATGTGACCGGCCAGGTCATCTACGTCGACGGTGGACGCGGACTGCTCTGAGCAAGCAGGTGCGGTGGCGCGTGCTGCGTGATCGCAGCGCGCGCCGCCGCCAGCGTCTGCGGATCGAGCAGAACGCAGAATGTCGGCGTCCGAGTGCCGTCGACATCGCGCTCGTCGAGCGCAGGGGCGATGTCGGGATGGCCGGCAACCTCCGGCAGGGGCACCAGTAACAGCGCGTCGCCGGAGAATCGGACGGCGGCCATGTGCGCCCAGCGCAGCCGCCATTGGTTGCGCCGCGCGAGGTCACGCGCGACCGCGTCGTCGTCGACGACGAGCACGTCGTTGGCGGCCCGTGACGCGAGCACCAACAAGCCGCCGACAACCAGCAGAGCGATGCCGAGCACGAGCAGCAGGACGCTGCCGCCGAACACGAATGCGCCGACGCCGACGAGTCCGAGCGCGAGCGACAGCGCGCTGACCGCCCACGACCGGACGGAACCGGCGCGGGCGAGCGTGATTGCAGCTGCCACGGCATCTGAGCCTAGGCCTGTGTGCGCCGACTACCCTGGGTCACGTGTTCGACACGCTTTCCGATCGACTGACGTCCGTCTTCAGCAACCTCCGGGGCAAGGGACGGCTGTCCGACGCCGACATCGATGCCACGGCGCGCGAGATCCGCATCGCGCTGCTCGAGGCGGACGTCGCGCTGCCGGTCGTGCGGTCGTTCATCGCCGCGATCAAGGAGCGGGCGCGCGGCGAGGAGGTCAGCAAGGCCCTCAACCCTGCGCAGCAGGTCATCAAGATCGTCAACGAGGAGCTCGTCCGGATCCTCGGCGGCGAGACGCGCCGGCTGCAGTACGCCAAGAACCCGCCGACCGTGATCATGCTCGCCGGCCTGCAGGGTTCGGGTAAGACGACGCTGGCCGGCAAGCTCGCGCACTGGCTGCGCGAACAGGGCCACGCGCCGCTGCTCGTCGCCTGCGACCTGCAGCGTCCGAACGCGGTCAATCAGCTTCAGGTGGTCGGCGACCGCGCCGGCGTCGCTGTGTACGCGCCGCAGCCCGGCAACGGTGTCGGTGATCCCGTCGCCGTCGCGCGTGATTCGGTCGACGTCGCGCGCCGCCAGCAGCACGACATGCTCATCGTCGACACCGCCGGCCGGCTCGGCATCGACACCGAGATGATGCAGCAGGCTGCCGACATCCGCGCCGCCGTCGACCCGCAGGAAGTGCTGTTCGTCGTCGACGCCATGGTCGGCCAGGACGCCGTCAACACCGCCGAGGCGTTCCGCGACGGGGTCGGCTTCACCGGCGTCGTCCTCACCAAGCTCGACGGTGACGCCCGCGGTGGCGCCGCGCTGTCGGTGCGCGAGGTGACCGGGCAGCCGATCATGTTCGCGTCCAACGGCGAGAAGCTCGAAGACTTCGACGTCTTCCACCCCGACCGGATGGCCTCCCGCATCCTCGGCATGGGCGACATGCTCACCCTCATCGAGCAGGCGCAGAAGAGCTTCGACGAGGACGAGGCACAGAAGATGGCCGCGAAGCTCGCGGCCGGCAACGAGTTCACTCTCGAGGACTTCCTCGACCAGTTGATGGCGATCCGCAAGATGGGCCCGATCGGCAACATCCTCGGCATGCTGCCGGGCATGGGGCAGATGAAGGACGCCATGGCGCAGGTCGACGACAAGGACCTCGACCGCACGGCGGCGATCATCCGTGGCATGACGCCCACCGAGCGCGCCAACCCGAAGATCATCAACGGTTCGCGGCGGCTGCGCATCGCCAACGGATCGGGCGTGAAGGTCAACGATGTGAACCAGCTCGTCGACCGGTTCTTCGAGGCCCGCAAGATGATGGGCCAGATGAGCGGGATGATCCCCGGGATGCGCAAGCGCTCGGCGACCAAGTCGTCGAAGAACAAGCGCAAGCAGGGCAAGGGCAAGAAGGGCGGCGGGCGCGGCCCGACGCAGCCTCGTATGCCCGCCGGTTTCCCCGGTGGATTCCCGGGCGGGATGCCCGGTGGCGGGATGCCGCAGCTGCCGCCCGGCCAGTTCCCGCCCGGCATGGACCCGAACAACCTGCCCGATCTGACGAAGCTGAAGTTCCCGAAGCAGCCCTGATGCCTGCGCGTCCTGCTCGCAGCTACGGGATCTGACGGTTGCGAACCCGGTCTCATCCCTTGATGTTCCATTTGTCGAAGCTGCCGTCGGGCCGTTGGCGGCGGTAGCCGACCCAGTTGCTGGTACTGGAGCTGAACGTCTTCCTCGCCGATGTCGATATTGCCCGACGTGTCGAACGAGGTGACTGCGACGGTGCCCAGCCCGTACACGAGGTAGGGGACAGCGGATACAGATGCCCGACGACCGGGCCGCCCGGGTCACGATGCAGCCGCCCGACGACGGTGATGTGCTCGCCTCGCGCGTCCCGCCCCGCGCGTCCCGCCCCGCGACAGCGTGCGCAGTTGCGATCCGTGCAACCGGAAAGCGCGTGCTTACGGCGATGCCGAGGCTCCCGGTTCGCCGACCGATTCGCTGGTCACCCAAGCACGGCGACCCGGCCGTGCAGGAAATCGCCACTCAGGATTTACTCAAGTTTGGGCGGGCGCCCGCAGCGAGTCGGCGACGTGGGCCGGGACGACGTCCAGGCGCGCGAACGAGCGCGTGAACCGGCCCGTGCCGGCGGACAACGAGCGCAGGGTTATCGCGTACCGGACGAGTTCGGCATCGGGGATTTCGGCGTGCACGATGGTGCGCTCCATGCCGACCGGCGCGGTCTCGTCGGGGACGGTGCCGGTGACCCGGCCGCGACGGGCGGACAGGTCTGACATGACCGGGCCGACGTGCACGTCCGGGACGGTGATGTCGACCGAGGCGATCGGCTCGAGCAGCGCCGGCTTCGCCGCCTCGGCCGCGTCCTTGACCGCGAGCGAGCCGGCCATCTGAAAGGCGGCGTCGGACGAATCGACGCTGTGCGCCTTGCCGTCGAGCAGTGTGACTCGCACGTCGACGAGCGGGATGTGTTGCTGGTCGAGACCGTGTTCGAGCTGAGCCCGCACGCCCTTCTCGACCGAGCTGATGAACTGCGACGGGACGGCGCCGCCGACCACCTTCTCGGCGAACTCGACGCCGCTGCCCCGCGGGAGCGGCGCGACCTCGACGTCACACACGGCGTACTGCCCGTGCCCGCCGGACTGCTTGACCAGCCGACCGTGCCCGCGCGCAGGCGCGGTGAACGTCTCGCGCAGCGCGATCCGCAGCGGGACGGAGTCGACGTGGGCCCCGGTCGCGCGCAGCCGTTCGAGCACCACGTCGGCGTGCGCTTCGCCGAGGCACCACAGCACGAGCTGCGCAGTGTCCGGGTGCCGCTCGACGCGCAGTGTCGGGTCGCCCGCGGTGAGCCTGCCGAGGGCCTTGGCCAACGCGTCCTCGTCGGCGCGCGTCGCGGCCTCGACCGCGATCGGCAGCTGCGGCTCGGGCATGTGCCACGGTTCCATGAGCATCGGGGCGGACTTCGCCGACACGGTGTCGCCGGTCTCGGCGGTGCCGAGGCGGCCGATCGCGCAGACGTCGCCGGCGATCGCGCGTTCGATCGGACGCAGCGTCGCGCCGAGCGGCGAGAAGATCTGGCCGACCTTCTCGTCGGTGTCGTGGTCGGGGTGACCGCGCTCGCCACCGCCGTGGCCGGAGATGTGTACCGGAGTCTCGGGCGTGAGCGTGCCCGAGAAGACCCGCAGGATCGACAGGCGCCCGAGGTACGGGTCGACCGAGGTCCGCACGACCTCGGCGACCAGGTCACCGGACGGATCGCATGCGAGCCTCGGCGTGGTGCCGCCGTACAGGGCCATGACCGCGGGCGGGTCGAGCTCGGTCGGCGGCGGGAACGCGCCGACCAGCACCTCGAGCAGTTCGGCCAGGCCGAGCCCGGTCGCGGCGCATACGGGCAGGACCGGATAGAAAGTGGCCCGCGCGACCGCAGTCTCGAGATCGTCGACGAGCACCTCGAGAGCGATCAACTCGCCGGCTAGGTAGCGGTCGAGCAACGATTCGTCCTCGCTGTTGTTGATGATCGCCTCGATCAACGCTCCGCGCTGGGCCTCGACGTCTACCTGTGCGAGCAGATCGGACGACTCCTTCGGCGGGTATCCGGCGCCGTAGTCCAGCCCGGTTCCGGACAGCAGCCCGATCAGTCCGTCCGGGGCTGCTCCGTCGCCGGAACCGCCTGCTGGGTCTGCGCCCACAGGAACATAGAGCGGCAGTACGTCCTGACCGTCCGGGCCGCCGAACAGGCGCTGACACTCGGCCAACGTGTCCTCGTAGTTCGCCCGGGGCGCATCGAGGCGGCTGATGACGACCGCGCGCGGTGTGCCGAGCGCCGCGCACTCCTCCCACAGCGAGACAGTGATCGGGTCGATCGCGTCGGCGGCCGAGACGACGAACAACG
Organism: uncultured Actinomycetota bacterium; assembly: GCA_963708645.1. Taxonomy (GTDB): domain Bacteria; phylum Actinomycetota; class Actinomycetes; order Mycobacteriales; family Jatrophihabitantaceae; genus RYN-133. Next base: position 75,506 of record CAVPTA010000010.1, read on the forward strand.
CGGCGTCGGCCGCACGCAGGCCCGCGCGCAGTTCGCCGGTGAAGTCGGGGTAACCGGGGGTGTCGAGGAGGTTGACGACCACGTCCGTCGAACCGGTGACGCTGCCTGCCGAGCCGTCACCGCACCGGATCGGACACACCGACAGCGCGACCGAGCGCTGCTGCGCGACCTCGACCGGGTCGTTGTCGCTGACCGTTGTTCCATCGGTGATCGAGCCGGCGCGGGTCAGCTCACCGGTCGCGACGAGCAGCGCCTCGACGAGGGTTGTCTTTCCCGCACCCGAGTGGCCGACGAGCGCGACATTGCGAATGTTCTCCGGCCGATCGGCGGTGTCGAAGGTGGCTGCTCCAGCTTTGGGTCCGGCCTTCTTGTTCGACATCCGCGCAGCCCCCTGCAGATCATTCGGGCGAAACCCTGATCCCGGCATTCGACACCCGCGCGCCGCTGCTCGACAAGGGTCGGCCGATATCGTGAAGCGACTCGCTTGCTCCGACACTTGAACGGACCGACATTCCACCGTGCTGAACATCCATGGCCGCGCGGCGATATCGAAAGCCCTCGAACCGATGGGCCGCGCACTGGCCGGGGCAGGGGTTTCGCCGAACGCCGTCACCGCCGTCGGCACGCTGGGCGTCGTCGCGGGTGCGCTCGTGTTCTATCCGCAAGGCCGGTTCTTCGTCGGGACGCTCGTGATCTGGGCCTTCGTGATGCTCGACATCGTCGACGGAGCGGTCGCTCGCGCCGGTGGCACAGCGAGCCCGTTCGGGGGAGTGCTCGACTCGACCGGCGACCGCGCTGCCGATGCCGCGATCTTCGGTGCGCTGGTCTGGTACTTCGGTGAGCACGGGCAGCGCTGGCTCGTGCTCGCAGCGCTGTTGTGCCTGGTGCTCGGCTCGCTCACGTCCTACATCCGTTCGCGGGCCGAGGCCGCCGGCTTCAATGCGACCGTCGGCATCGCCGAACGTGCCGAACGGCTGATCATCGTGCTGGTCGGCACCGGGTTGACGGGAGCGCCGTTCCACGTCCCGTTCGTGCAGGCTGTTGCGCTGTGGCTGCTGGTCGGGTTGTCGGCGATCACCGTGCTGCAGCGGCTGACAGCCGTGCATCGTCAGTCCGTCGATCGTCGCGAAGAATCGGTCCCGAGCTGATGCTCGGGCAGGCCCGCACCCGGGTCACCGACCGCGTCGCCGACCTCGGCTACGCCGCCGGATGGGGATTGATCAAGACCGTCCCGAACGGGGTGTCACGGCGCTGGTTCGATGCGGTCGCCGACGCGGCGGCGGTGCGCAACGGCGGCGGAGCGCGCCAGCTGCGCAAGAACCTGCGCCGCGTCGTCGGCCCCGACTACTCCGAGCTGAAGATGGACGCCCTCGTCGGGGCCGGTCTGCGCTCCTACTCGCGGTACTGGCTCGAGACGTTCCGGTTGCCCAAGATGGACAAGCGCGAGGTCGTCGACCGGGTCGAGATCGACGCCGCCAGTGTCGACAACCTCGACGCGGCACTCGCAAAGGGCAAGGGCGTGATCCTCGCGCTGCCGCACTGCGGCAACTGGGATGCCTCCGGGATGTGGCTGGTGCGCCACGCCGGCTCGTTCGCGACTGTGGCCGAGCGGCTCAAACCAGAGTCGCTGTTCGACCGCTTCGTCGCCTACCGCGAAAGCCTCGGGTTCGAGATCCTGCCGCTCACCGGTGGCGCCCGCAGCCCGCTGGAGGTATTGCGCGAGCGCCTGCGCGAGAACAAGGTCGTGTGCTTGGTTGCCGACCGCGACCTGTCGCACAACGGCATCCAGGTCGATTTCTTCGGCGAGGCAGCCCGCATGCCCGGCGGGCCGGCGGTGCTCGCCGCCACGACCGGTGCCGCTCTGATCCCCGTCGCGACGTGGTTCACCCCGGACGGGTGGGGCCAGGTCATCAATCGACCGCTCGAGGTGCCCTCGGGCCGGCTGCGCGACCAGGTTGCGTCCCTGACCCAGGCCGTCGCGCACCAGTTCGAGGTAGACATCGCCGCGCACGCGAGCGACTGGCACATGCTGCAGAAGCTCTGGCTCGCCGACCTGCCGCCCCGTCCCGGCAAGGACGGCTGAGGCATGCGCGTCGGCATCGTGTGCCCGTATTCGTGGGACATCCCCGGCGGCGTCCAGGCGCACGTGCGCGACCTGGCCGAACAGCTCATCGGGCTCGGGCACCACGTCTCGGTGCTCGCGCCCGGCGACGAGGACGCGCCCGACCTGGCGCCGTATGTGGTGATGGCCGGCAAGGCTGTTCCGATCCCGTACAACGGGTCGGTCGCGCGGGTTCAGTTCGGGATCGTCAGTGCGGCACGTGTTCGGCGCTGGCTTCGCGACGGCGCGTTCGACGTGGTGCACGTGCACGAGCCGGCACCGCCGAGCCTTTCGTTGCTGACGTGCATGATCCACGACGGGCCGATGGTGGCCACGTTCCACGCAGCGACCGTTCGCTCGCGGTTCCTCGCGATGTTCGACACCGTCCTGCAGCCGTTCCTCGAGAAGCTCGCCGGCCGGATCGCGGTGTCGTCGGCGGCCCGCAAGGTGATCGTCGAGCACCTCGGCGCGGACGCGGTCGTCATCCCCAACGGCGTCGAGGTCTCGCACTTCGCCGCGGCCCAACCGTTGCCTGGTTACCCGCGCACTGGCGGGACGGTCGGGTTCGTCGGACGCTACGACGAGCCCCGCAAGGGCATGGACGTGCTGGTCGACGCGATGGGACACCTGGCCGACGAGCGACGCGACCTCCAGGTACTGGTTGCCGGACGTGGCGACGCGAGCGAGTTCACCTCGCGGCTGCCTACCGACCTGACGTCCCGGTTCACCATGCTCGGCCAGGTCAGTGAGGCCGACAAAGCCCGCATGCTGCGTTCGGTCGACGTCTATTGCGCGCCCAACACCGGTCAGGAGAGCTTCGGCGTGATCCTGCTCGAAGCGATGGCTGCGCGGACGCCGATCGTGGCCAGCGACATCGACGCATTTCGGCGTGTGCTCGCGGGCGGGGCGTCCGGCGAGCTGTTCGACGCCGGCGACGCCGCCGGGCTCGCCCGGGCGATCGGCGCCGTGCTCGACTCGCCGCAGGAGCGCAGCCGGTTGGTCGCCGCGGGGGAGCACGCCGTCGCGCCGTTCGACTGGCGGGTGGTCGTGCACTCCGTGGTGCGTGTCTACGAGCTCGCCATTGCCGGCGCGGGGACGACCGGCGCGTAGCCGCGGGGGCCGCTAGGGTCCGGCCATGCTTCCCGTCGGCTGGCTCATCGCTGCGGTTCTCGTCGCGATCCTGCTGTCGATGTGGGTGACGTTCACACTGACCCGCCTCGATCGGCTGCACGCGCGCGTCGACGCTGCCCGCGCGGCCCTGGACGCGCAGCTCGTGCGCCGCGCGGCTGCCCTGCTGCACGTGGTCGAGGCACCCGAGACCTCGCTCGAGCCGGACGAGCGAGCGACCCTCGAGGCCCTTGCGCTCGCAGCAACCTCGCCCGAAGGCCTGGAACGTCGCGAAGCTGTCGAGAATGCGGTGGGACGGGGGGTTTCGCGTCTGGCCGGCGGAGCCGCGCTCCCGCCCGAAGTCGCCGCGGAACTGAGAGAAGCGGCAGCCCGGGTGCAGGTCGCCCGTCGTTTCTACAACGATGCCGTTCGCGACACACGTACCCTTCGGGCGCGGCGAATGCCCCGGCTGCTGCACCTGGCCGGCCGCGTAGACCTGCCGCAGTTCTTCGATATCGACGACACACCGCCCTCAACATTCAGGGAGCCTCCGGAATGACGACCCCGTCCGCGCGCCTGGCAGCGATCCCGGCGAGCGTCCTCGTGCTGCTCGCCGCGGCCTGCACGAGCAGCGGCTCGTCGACGCCGTCCTCGTCGCCACCCCCACCGCCGACGAGTTCAAGCACCACGCCGGCCCCGAAGCCCTCGCCGAAGCCGAAGCCGACGGTGCACCACACGCATCACGCAGCAGTGAACCCGTTGACCGGCTTCGGCAAGGCCCCGAAGCTGCCGCTGATCGCCGTCAAGATCGACGACACCGCGCCCGGCCGTCCCCAGCTCGGTATCGACCGCGCCGACGTCGTCTACATCGAGGCTGTCGAGGGCGGCCTGACCCGGCTGGCCGCAATTTTCGGCACGTACAAGCCGACGGTCGGGTACGTGCGCAGCACCCGCCCGAGCGACCCCGACCTGCTGTTGCAGTACGGCAAGATCACCGAGGCGTACTCGGGCGGCGCGCACGATTCGCTGCCGCGTGTGCACCGCTCCGGCATCACCAGCTGGAGCAACGACGCCGGCGCGCCGTTCTACCACCGCGTGTCCCGGGCGGCATCGAGCTACATCAACCTGGCCCTGAATCTGCGCCAGGTCGCCGAGCACACCAAGACCCCGCCGCCGCACGGCAACGGCTGGACCTTCGCCAAGCGGATCACCGGCCTGCACACCGAGCCGGGCTACAACATCCGCACCGTGGTCACCGGGTCGTACCAGTCCGGAACGCCGGTCCAGTTCCGCTACAGCCCGAAGCTGCACAAGTACGTGCGCTACATCGACGGGCAGCCCCAGCATGCCGCCGACGGCAAGCTCGTCACGGCCGCGAACGTGATCATCCAGTCCTGCACGGTGGTGTCGCACCGGCAGGACACCGACGTGAACGGCAATCCGTCGCAATTCACCTACACGGTGGGCAAGGGCCCCGTTCAGGTGTTCCGCAACGGGCACCGCATCTTCGGCACCTGGTCGCGGAAGCAGCTCGCGTACGGCACGCAGCTGCATGCCGCGAACGGGAGATCGATCCCGCTCACGCCGGGCAACACCTGGGTCGTACTCATCCGCAAAGGCGTGCGCGTTCAGGGTTAACACACTGCCTTCAGGGTTAAGACTGCCTTCAGGGTTACCACAGCCTGATGGAAGACTGAGTGGCCATGAGCGCACCGCCGCCGGGGCCACCCCGGATCGACCCGCGCTATGTCAGCGCCTGGTCGCGCCTGGCCGGCGTTGCGCTGGGCCGGCCGGTACCGGCCGATCCCGCTCGCCTGGTGCCGCCCGCGAATCCGAGCGCGCTCGAGCAGGTGCGCACGAGCGCCGCGCACGCCGAGTTCACCCGGGCACTGACCTCGGGCGCGTCGCTCGAACGAGCCACCTACCGTGGCGTCGTCGCCCTCACCGCCGCCCAGGACCCCGACGCCGCCTGGGCGCTGACGGAGGCGGTGCGCCGGCTCCCATCGGGACAGACCGCAGCCCGGGTCGGGCTCATCGCATTGCGGCACCGGCAGGCGCAGTTCGAGCAGCTCTGGGAGCTGGCGGCCGATCTCGACGACGATGTCCTGGCCGCGCACCTACCGGTCGAGGCGATCGACGGTGCACTGGCAAGTCGCCGCAGCGACGCGCGGACTCGGGCCGAGGCCATCGTCTCGACCCCGCAGCGATTCGACGACGTGATGCTGGTCGACCTCGCCGGTCGATTCCTCGTCGCCGGCGAGCGCGCCCCGGCCCAGGCCCTGATGGCCGAGCTGCACAGCCGTCCCGCTGCAGAGCGCTCGGGTCGAAGGCAGTCCAGCAACCGTGCGCGCGCGTCCGCGCGGCACATCGAGGCGACGCTGACCCGCGCGCCGAAACCGGTCCCGGCGGGAGCCGTGCCCGTGGCGATCCTCGACTACCAGTCACCTGATCAGGACGCCGCGTCCAGCAACCTGGGTGATTACATCCAGACCCTGGCGTTGCTCGGCAACTTGGCCCGCTTCAGCGAGGTCCGGTTCACCGGCGAGGACGGGCTCGGCGCCTTTGCGACCGAGCTCCAGCAACACGTTCACGACGAGCTGCGGATCGGCGAGACCCGGGGCGCCGTGCATCTGCTCGACGTCAATCGCGAATTCAGCAACGGCGACGCCGTGCCCCCGCACACGTGGACGATCGCGTTCGGCTGGCACATGCATCCGCTCTACCGGCGCCGGTGCGACTTCCCGTATCACCCGAATCTGCGCCCGATCTTCGTGGCGTTCCATGTGAACCACACCGCGATGCTCGACGACGCGGCCGTCGCATATCTGCGTCGGTACGCGCCCATCGGATGCCGCGACCACACGACGGTCAACCTGCTGCTCAGTCGCGGAGTCGACGCCTTCTTCACCGGCTGCCTCACGCCGACGATCGATGCGATCTTCCCCGAGCTCGACGAGGTCAACGACGGAGCGGGTCCGGTCGGCGTGATCGACCTTCCGCGCGCGGCCGCCGGACCCGGCGCCGACGGCGCGATCGTGCTCAGCCATGCCGTCGACGAGTACCGCGAGATGACACTCGTCGAGGCGATGCGCACGGCTCGCGCGCTGATGACGGAACGGCAGGGTCTGTTCTCGCGCGTGGTCACATCCCGGCTGCACGCCTATCTGCCGTTCGTCGCGCTGGGCATGCCGGTCGAGTTCCGTCCGCTCCGGCCCGGCGACGTGCGCTTTCCCGGCCTGACCGGCCTGACGCCCGGCTCGCCGCCCCTGCGTCGCATGCAGCGCACCGTGCGTGAACTGCTCGCCGAGGTGTTCGGCCTGATCATCGACGGTGCGGACGAAGCCGTCGTCTATGCACGCTGGCGCGAGCTGACCGCTGACCGCGTCGAGTCGGCCCGCGCCCGGTTCATCGCACCGTCGGTACCGCCGGCGTCGAGCATCGACGTGGCCGAGGCGGTCGAGACGTGCCGAGCGGCGGCGCGTCGCTACCGGCCAGTCCCGCGCAACGGAGGCAATCGAGCAACGCCGCTCGGTGGCGCATCTGCGATCGACGTCGTGTTGTGCGTCGACGCCGATCGCACCGATGCCGCCGCCGTCCTGATCGCATCGATCGTCGCGAACGCTTCGGCACCCGTCCACGTCTGGCTGCTCACCCGCGGCGTGACGCCCGAGTTCGATCAGCGTCTTGTCACCACGTTCCCCGACACCGCGATCACCGTCCTTCCGCTCGATCACGTCGCGGCGCCGCCGCGCGTGCAGCCTGTCGATGTCGACCGCATCCTCGTGCCCGACCTGCTCGCCGACGTCGATCGGGTCGTCTACCTCGACGTCGCGAGCCTCGTGCTGGGGGACCTCGCCGAGTTGGCCACGCTCGACCTCGCCGGACACCCGCTCGCCGCCCGCGACTCGTACCTCGCCGCCAACCGCGAGTGGCGCCGGATTGCGTCCCCTCTGCCGCAGCGACGCGCAAGTGAATGGCTGCGCAGCATGATCGCGAGCCAGCCGTTCAACGACCCGGCGATCGACGACGCAGTGCTGGTCCTCGACCTGCAGAGACTGCGCGCCGACGCGTTCAGTGCCATCTGGCTGGCGCGGGCCGAGCAGTACGGCCTCGACGCCGGATTGGCGGTGCTCGGCTACGCCGGCGCCGGCCGCGTCCGGCTCGACCCCCGCTGGAACGCGGCGCTGCTCCGCGACGACATCGCCGACCCGGCGATCGTGCACTGGGCGGGGACGGCCATGCCATGGGATCCGGTCCTGAGCCCCGGTCAGGACCAGTGGCACGCCTACGCCACCGGCCGTCCAGGCCACCGGATGGCAGGCGGACTCGTCCTGGCGGGTTCGGGGCACGGCTCCGGCTCGTAGAATCAGAACCATGTCCGAACACACTGTAGGTACTTCGCGCGTCAAACGGGGCATGGCCGAGATGCTCAAGGGCGGCGTCATCATGGACGTCGTCACCGCCGAGCAGGCCAAGATCGCCGAGGACGCCGGCGCCGTCGCGGTGATGGCGCTCGAGCGTGTCCCGGCCGACATCCGCGCGCAGGGCGGCGTCTCGCGCATGAGCGATCCCGACATGATCGACTCGATCATCAGCGCCGTCTCGATCCCGGTGATGGCCAAGGCCCGCATCGGCCACTTCGTCGAGGCGCAGGTCCTGCAGAGCCTCGGCGTCGACTACGTCGACGAGTCGGAGGTGCTCACCCCGGCCGATTACGCCAACCACATCGACAAATGGGCGTTCACCGTCCCGTTCGTCTGTGGCGCGACCAACCTCGGCGAGGCCTTGCGCCGCATCACCGAGGGCGCGGCGATGATCCGCTCCAAGGGCGAGGCCGGCACGGGCGATGTCTCGAACGCCACCACCCACATGCGCCAGATCCGTCAACAGCTGCGCCGCCTGCAGAACCTGCCCGAGGACGAGCTCTACGTCGCGGCCAAGGAACTGCAAGCTCCGTACGAACTCGTTCGCGAGGTTGCCGCCGCCGGCAAGCTGCCGGTCGTCCTGTTCACCGCGGGCGGCATCGCCACCCCGGCCGACGCGGCCATGATGATGCAGCTCGGCGCCGAAGGCGTGTTCGTCGGTTCGGGCATCTTCAAGTCGGGCAACCCGGCCCAGCGCGCGTCGGCGATCGTCCAGGCCACCACGTTCTACGACGACCCGGACGTGATCGCCAAGGTCTCCCGCGGCCTCGGCGAGGCCATGGTCGGCATCAACGTCGACGACATCCCGCAGCCGCACCGCCTCGCCGAGCGGGGCTGGTAGCAAGGACTTCCTGGCCGGGGTGTGTAGTGGGGACCGTATTACGGCCGTAGGACGGTTACGGCAACACACACCCGGGCGCCGGAACTTGCGAAATCGTCAGCAGCACGTCCTAGCTTTCGGCGGCATGAACGTGTCGGAGTGGATTGTCGCCGAGATGGAGCGCCGCGAAGCGGTACGGCAGGCCGAGTGGGACGCCGAGATGGCAGCCCCGTCCGTGCTGGCTCGCAATCTCATCCGGGCCGGCTTGAACACGCGACCTGATCAGACCTTGTCCGATGCCGTGGAACAACTCGAGACCGCCGTGGAGCAACTACGTGCCCTCGTCCCCTAATCCCGTGACGATCGGGGTCTTCGCGCTGCAGGGCGACGTGCGCGAGCACGCGCGGGCGCTCGAGGCGGCCGGCTGCGCGGCCGTGCCGGTGCGGCGTCCGATCGAGCTCGAGCGCGTCGACGGGCTCGTCCTGCCCGGCGGGGAATCGACGACGATGGTCAAGCTGGCACGAATGTTCGGGCTGCTCGAGCCGCTGCGCGAGCGCATCCGCGCCGGACTGCCGGTCTACGGGTCGTGTGCGGGCATGATCCTGCTCGCCGACCGGGTCGATTCCGGCGGCTCACCGCTCGAGGACACCATCGGCGGGCTCGACATCACGGTGCGGCGTAACGCATTCGGGCGCCAGATCGACTCCTTCGAAGAGGACGTCACGATCGAGGGCGTCGACGGCGGGCCGGTGCACGCGGTGTTCATCCGCGCGCCGTGGGTGCAGGAAGTCGGCCCGAAGGCGACGACACTCGCCACCACCTCGGCCGGACATGTGATCGCGGTGCGGCAGGGGCCGCTGCTGGCGACGTCGTTCCACCCCGAGATGACCGGCGACGGTCGGGTGCACGAGTACTTTTGCGCCATGGTGGCCGCTCAGCACACGCAATCGTGAGCTCGAGCCCACCGGCTGCGCGCCGCTCGGCACTGACCGTCGCCGCGCTCGCCCTCGCCGCCCTTGCGGCTGCGGTGCTCATGATCGCCGGCGCGCACGTCCGGCCCAGCGGGCAGGGGCACGTCCCGACCGGAGGATCGGGTGACGGCCCGGCTCCGACCCGATTCGTCCAGCAACCGTCGTCGAGCCCGCCGACCAAGCGCGTCAAGCCGAGTAAGGCGACCGACATCGCCGGACTGTTCCTGTTCGTGCTCGGCGTGCTCGGTGTGCTGATCGGCCTGGTCGTGCTCATCGCCGTCCTGCGGTCGGTGATCTACCGCCGCAGGCTCGCGCGTGTCCGGCACCGCGCTGCGCCGCGCCCGGACGAGGAAGCCGCGCCCGACTTCGCGAGCACACTGCGCGCTGCGGTGGGCGAAGCGCTCGAGGAATTGGGTTCCGCAGGTCCCGTCGGCGACGCGATCATTGCGTGCTGGGTGCGGCTGCAGGCCGCGAGCTCCGATGCCGGGATCGCACCGGTCGCGTCCGACACCGCAGAGGAGGCGATCGAGCGGGTGTTCGCCGTCCGGACGGTGCGGCCCGCGCCGTTGCGGGCGCTGGCCGACCTCTACCGCGAGGCGCGCTTCTCGGGTCACCAGATGGCAGCCTCCGATGCCGACACCGCACGAGCCGCGCTGCGTGAAGTGCTCGCTGATCTGTCCGGCGTGCCGTCCCAGGCCCATGCCGCGGGCTGACGCGGTGCGCCGCGGACGCATCATCGCGGCAGCTCGCTACGCGGGTATCGGTCTGGCGGCGGGGGTGATCGGCGCCTTGATCGCTTACGAATCGGGCCAGCCGGTGCCGTGGCTGGTCGGGACGGCTTGCCTGATCGCTGTGTTGCTGATCGGGACGGTCGTCACGGCGGTCGGCAGTTACGACCCGCCGGCCGGCGCGCCCCTGGGCACCGCGCCCCGCACCCCCACCGATCGCGAATCGGGCGGCCTGCTGCGTGTCGAACGAGCCATCAAGAACGGCATGCTCGATGTCGATCGATTCAACGTTCGCGTGCGCCCATGGCTGGTGGAGCTGGCCGAAGCGCGCCTGGTGCACCGAGCCGGCGTCGACCCGAGTCGAGACCCCGAGGCTGCTCGTGATCTATTGGGGCCGAGCTTGTGGCAGCTGGTCCAGCGGCCCCGGACGAACGCACCGAGCCAGCGCGAGTTCGGCGAATGGATCGCGCGACTGGAAGCCATGCAGTGACGACAGTTGTGCGATGACGAAGGTAGGGGAGGGCCCGTGACGACCGAACTGAGCGACATCGCACCGGTCACGGCGTTGTGCAAAGACGTCCTCGACCAGGTCGAGCGGGCAGTCGTCGGCAAGCGGGCCGGCGCTCGAACTCGTCCTTGCCGCGGTGCTCGCGGGCGGGCACGTCCTGATCGAGGACAGCCCCGGTCTGGGCAAGACGCTCGCCGCGCGCACGATCGCGCAGACGCTCGGCCTGTCGTTTCGCCGCGTGCAGTTCACCCCCGACCTGCTGCCGGCCGACGTGACCGGTTCGTTCGTGTGGGACCAGCGAGCCGGCGAGTTCGAGTTCCGGCCCGGGCCGCTGTTCGCCGGGCTCGTCCTGGCCGACGAGATCAACCGCACGCCGCCGAAGACCCAGTCGGCGCTGCTCGAGGCGATGCAGGAACGGCAGGTCACGGTCGAGGGCCGCACCTTCACGCTTGGACGCGCCGTTCCACGTCATCGCGACGGCGAACCCGATCGAGTACGAGGGCACCTACCCGCTTCCGGAGGCGCAGCTCGACCGGTTCCTGCTGCGCGTCTCGTTCGACTACCCCTCCGCCAGGGACGAAGTGCAGGTGCTCGCCAACCGGATCGACCGCGCCCGCGAAGAGGTGGCCGTAGACCAGGTCACCGATGCGCCCGGGCTGCTGCAAGCCCAGCGCGTGGTCGAGGCGGTCGCCGTCGACCCCGACGTGCAGCAGTACTGCGTCGCGCTCACCCGCGCCACCAGGGAGTCGAACCAGGTGCTGCTCGGTGCATCGCCGCGTGGGTCGTTGGCGCTCGTGCTGACGGCGCGTGCCCGGGCCGTGATCGCCGGACGCGACTACGTCGTCCCGGAGGACGTCAAAGCCGTCGCCGTCGCCGCGCTCGTCGCACCGGATCACGCTCAAGCCGGAGGTGTGGATGCGTGATGTGTCCAGCACCGACATCGTGCGCTCGGTGCTCGCACATGTACCGACCCCGCGTGCCGACGGCGATCGCGTGTCGTGACGGCGCCGCTCGGCCAGTGGCGGCCGACGCCGGCACTCGCGGCGTGTGCTGCGGGCGGTGGCGGCCTGCTGTTCGGCGCGGTGGCGCTCCACCGGCCTGATCTGCTCGCGCTCGCACTCCCGCTGCTGACCTGGCTCGCCGCACAACTGGTCCGGCCGGCCGCCGGCGAACTGAAGGCGCTGGTTCGTCCGGCGGCCGGCACCCTGCTCGAGGACCAGGCGACTGCGGTCGCGTGTGCGCGTGGACGCACCGCCGGCCTCGGACGCGATCACCGTGTCCTTCGTCCCGGGCGAGTGGGTGCGGCGCACGGGGCCGCGTGACGGTCGTCATCGCGCCCGTGGCCGGCGCATCGAACCTGGTCGAACTGCCGGTGGCGGCCGTGCGCTGGTCGCGCACCTCGGTCGGGTCTGCGCGTGTGCACCGCCTGGGCCGGGCAGGGCCTGTTCTACCGGCAGGTCGACGCGATCGGCCGCGCCGTGAAGGTCGTTCCGTATCGCGAGCGCTTCTCGGTCAGTGATGCGCTGCCGGTCACCAGCGGCATCGTCGGCACGCACAGATCGCGCCGACCCGGCGACGGGACAGACCTGGCCGGCATGCGTGCCGTTCCAGCCCGGCGACCGGCTCAAGCGCATCAACTGGCCGGCGTCGCTGCGCAGCCGCAGCGCCGGCAGCCAGACGCTGTACGTGACCGCGACCCACACCGACCTCGACGCGACGGTGATGCTCGTCGTCGACAGCTCGACCGACCTCGTGCCAGCGACGACCCGAACCGTGTCGGCGGGACTCTCGACACCGCGGTGCACGCTGCCGCCTCGATCGCCGAGCACTACCTGCGCGCCGGCGACCGGGTCGGGATCCTCGACGACGGTCAGACCATGCGCACGGTGCTCCCGTCGGCCGGCCGTGCCCACCTGACCGCATCATCGACGCGCTCATCGATGTCGACACCAGCGTCGGCCGGCGCGATGCCGGTGCAGTTGGTCCGGCAGCTCGGCGCGGATCGCGCCCCGCGCGATGGTGATCCTGATCACGCCTGTTGATCGAGCAGGCCCGACCCGAACTCGCGGTCGAGATCGCGCGCTCGGGTCACCCGGTGCTGGTCATCGACAGCCTCGGCGACTACACCCCGAAGGGCGGGCCAGGGTCGACGCCCGACCTGGCCTGGCGGCTGCAGCGGCTGCAACACGATCACGACGTCGACCGGCTCGCCGACGCGGGGATCCCGTCGGTCGCCTGGCGCGGTGCGGGCAGCCTGAACACCGTGCTGGTGCGCCTCAGCCGCGCCGCCTGCGCACCGCGGGTGCGCCGATGAACCGCCCGTCGTCGCTCGCCCGGTGGCGGTCCGTGTCGTGGCAACGTCGCCGGCGTCGCTCTCGTCCTCGCTGCCCGGCGCACCTGTCGCCCTGTGCCTTGGTCGCTGCATGGTGCTCGGGGTCGCTGCGGCCGTGGCGCTGCCCCGACTGGTCGGCAGCGCACTGGCCACGGTCGGGTTCGTGATCGCCTGGCTCGCGGCGGCCGGCTGGGACGGTCGAGTGCCGATCGTGGCGGGCCGTCGCCGGTGCGGCGGCGCTGTACGTGCTGCAGGTACTCGGCGCGCTGGCTGCGGCGTCCCGATCGCGGCGCGGGTCGAGCCGAGCCTCGTCCTGCGCTGGCTGCGCCGCTGTGCGGGGCCGGTGCTGCGGCCGCAGTGTTCATCACTGTCGACGAGGCGCTGCCGCGCAGGCCGGGCACGCCGTGGCTCGAATTCGGCGCGGCTGCTCGTGGGCTCGCTGCTCGGCGGCCGTGGCCGGCGCTACGCCGTGCGCCGCCGCGGTGCGCCCGCTCGCTAGAATCGGACGGTCGGGCATACGAAATCGAAGACGGGACGGAACCAACAGTGAGCGGCCATTCAAAGTGGGCCACGACCAAGCACAAGAAGGCGGTCATCGACGCCAAGCGCGGCAAGCTGTTCGCGAAGCTGATCAAGAACATCGAGGTGGCGGCGCGCACCGGCGGCGGTGACCCCGACGGCAACCCCACGCTCTACGACGCGATCCAGAAGGCCCGCAAGAACTCCGTGCCCGTCGACAACATCGACCGCGCCGTCAAGCGCGGTTCCGGCGCCGAGGCCGGGCGGCGCCGACTGGCAGACGATCATGTACGAGGGCTACGGCCCCAGCGGCGTCGCGGTGCTCATCGAGTGCCTGACCGACAACCGCAACCGCGCCGCGTCCGAGGTCCGCACCGCGATGACGCGCAACGGCGGGTCGATGGCCGACCCCGGCTCGGTGTCGTACCTGTTCAGCCGCAAGGGCGTCGTGCTCGTGCCGAAGAACGAACTGTCCGAGGACGACGTGCTCACCGCCGTGCTCGACGCCGGCGCCGAAGAGGTCAACGACCTCGGCGACTCCTTCGAGGTGGTCTCCGAAGCCGGTGACCTGGTGGCCGTGCGCACCTCGCTGCAGGACGCCGGCATCGACTACGACTCGGCCGACTCGTCGTTCCTGCCGAGCGTGCAGGTGCCGCTCGACGAGGACGCCGCCCGCAAGGTGTTCCGTCTGGTCGACGCACTCGAGGACTCCGACGACGTCCAGAACGTCTACGCCAACTTCGACGTCAGCGACGAGGTTCTCGAAGCGGTCGGCGCCGAGTAGCCGTGCAGCCACCTCGCTCGCGCGGTCTTGCCGCGATAGGTGCCATCGTCGCGCTGTTCGCGATTGCCGCACCGTCATGCCGGTTGCCGTCTGCGATCCGTGATGCCTCGCTCGCACAGGCACAACACCTCGCGAAGGCGCAGCACAAGGTGCTCGTCATCCTGCTCGAGAACCACAGCGACGCCGAGGCGATGCGCTCGATGCCTAACCTGCGCTACTGGGCGGCCCACTTCGGGCAGGCGAGCAACTACCACGCGATCACGCACCCGAGCCTGCCGAACTACCTCGCCATCTGGGGCGGGAGCACGTTCGGGGTGACTTCGGACTGCTCGATCGGGGCCGCCGGCTGCCGTCCGTCCGCGCCGTCGGTGTTTGCACAGACGCTCGCGGCGGGGCGGTCAGCCCGCGCGTACGAGGAATCGATGTCCAGCAACTGCCAGGCGGCGACCGCCGGACGCTACGCGGCCCGGCACGGCCCATGGCCGTACTGGCTCGACGCTCGCGAACGGCGGCTGTGCCGCGCGAACGACGTCCCGTCCGGTACGACCGGCAGCGGCGCGCTCGCCCACGACATCAAGGCCGGCACGCTGCCGGTCACCGGGGAACTCACGCCGGATCTCTGCAACGACGGGCACGACTGCCCGCTGTCGACTGCCGATCACTGGTTGCAGCGCTGGGTGGGCGCCCTGCGCGCCGGCCCCGACTGGCTCCACGGTCGGCTCACGATCGTGATCACCTTCGACGAGGACGACGGCACGACGGTGAACAAGGTGGCCTTCGTCGTCCTCGATCCGCGGCTTTCGCACGTCGTGGTCCGGCGCGGGTGCAATCACTACTGTCTGACCCGCTGGCTCGACGAGAACGCACGGGTGCGACTGCTGCGGCACGCGGCGACCGCGCCGGACCTGCGAGCTGCGTTTCATTTGTGAGTTCTGCTCAACCCGGCGTCGCCGCTGCCGATTGGGAGGGCATGGAGTCTGTGTCGACGTCCAGTGCGTTCGACGAGGCGTCCCAAGCAGTTGTCGACTACCTCGCGCGGGCCATCCCGCTGGGGACGTGGTCGGTCACCCGGTACGACGGCGAGCGGCAGGTGTACCTCAGCCTCGCCGGCACCGGGCACACGCTCACCGCGGGTGACAACGTCGCCTGGGCGGACACGCTGTGCCAGTACTCGACCAGCGGACTCGCCCCGTCCGTGGTCGCCGACGCCGCCGGCAATCCGGTGTACTCGGCGACCGAGCCGGTGCGATCCGGCCAGGTCGCAACGTTCGTGGGGCAGCCGATCCGCAGCTCCAACGGCGCGCTGTTCGGCACATTGTGCGGTTTCGACGAGACCGTCCATGACGAGGTGACCGGGCAGGGCGCGTTGTTCACCCTGCTGGCCGACCTGCTCGGACGGGTTCTCGACGCGGACCTCGCCCGCGCCGCTGCCGCTCGCGACGCCGCGCTGGCACACACCCGTGCCGAAACCGATCCGCTCACCGGCACGCTGAACCGGCGCGGCTGGGACCGGCTGCTTGCCCTTTACGAAGAGCGTCATCAGATTTTCGGCGACCCCTGCGCCGTGCTGGTCATCGACCTGGACGGGCTCAAGCAGGTCAACGACAGCGCCGGCCACGACGCCGGGGACGCGTTGCTGCGTCGTACGGCGGGCGCGATCAGCTCCGTCGTCCGGACCGACGACGTCGTGGCCCGGCTCGGCGGCGACGAGTTCGGGGTGCTTGCCGCGCTGACGCCCGGCGAGGCGCAGACCCTCGTCGGCCGCCTCGACGAGGCGCTGACCGCCAGCGGCGTCGGCGCGTCGATCGGCGTCGCCGATCTCGAGATGCGAACCGGAAGCCTGGCGGCCTGGAAGGTCGCCGACGAGCGGATGTACGCGGCGAAGGTGACCCGCAAGCTTTCGCGGCAACTGTGCGCCCGCGGCGAGTTCGTCTAGGGCGTTCGTCCCGAGATTTCGTCTAGAGGTTCCGCCCGACGAAACGCACCTGGGCCGGCGCCTGCGAGCGCCAGAAGTCGCTGTCGTGCCCGCCCGGCTCGATACCGCCGGCCGGTCGCGGGTGCAACAGCGCACGCAGGTCGCGCGTGATCGGCGCGAAGCCGTCCGACGCGCCGCAGTCGATGCGCAGCGCGATGCCGTCGAGCCCGCGCAGGTTGCGCGCGCCGAAGACCGTGTGCCGGGCGAAGTCGGCCGGATCGTCGAAGGCGCCCTCGACGGTCTGCGCCGCCTCGTGCCAGATCGCCGGGCTCTCGGCGACCATCACCGCGACCCGTCGCCGGGTCAGTCGCTCGGCGAGGTAGAGCGCGCCGTAGCCGCCCATCGAGGCACCGAGCAACCCGATCCGGCGCACATCGAGCCCGAGCCGCGCAAGCAATGGCAAGAACTCGTGCACGATCATCCCGGCCGGATCGGTGCCGCGACGGGGATGCCAGTACTCGTGATCGCCGCCGTCTGCCGCCGCGATCGCGAACGGGCGCGAACCGTGTGCGACGGCGTCGGCCAGGTACTTGTCGAGATGCAGCCCGCCCCCGAAGGCGAAATCGTGGTCGCCGCCTCGGGTGTGCAGGAACACGAGGACGGGCAAGGGGCGACCGCGGCCGGGTTGGTGCCCGGGAGGGAACGCGACCTCCCACCCGACGTCGGTATGGCGGTAGCGCGACGCGAACGTCCCGCTGAGCATCCGGCCGGTCGTGACATCGGGGACCCCGTCCGGCAGTGACGAGCACGGCGGCGAGGGTGAACAGCGCGCCACCGAGCAGCGCCGCGCGTCGGCTGAGAATCATCTAGAGCGGGTTCTTGACCCAGAACTTGAAGAACTCACGCCCGATCAGCCACAGGAACCCGCTGGCGCCAGTGCGGTCGTAGAGCCAGCCGGCGAAGCTGAAGAAGGCATTGTTGAGGCTGCTGAACTGCAGCAGGACGATGACGCCGAGCATGCCCCACGGCTTGATCTTGGCGCCCGTCTCGCGGGTCGGCCGGTCGAGGTAGGGCTCGATGATCGAGTAGCCGTCGAGGCCGGGGACCGGCAGCAGGTTGAGCACCGTCGCGGTCACCTGCAGGAAACCCAGGAAGGCGATGGCCGACCAGAACCGCACGTGGTCCGAGTCGGCGTTGGCGCGGACGAGCAGCAGCAGCGCGATCGCGATCACCGCGTTCGTCGCGGGCCCGACTGCCGCCGCCAACGACTGTGCGCGCTTGCTGCGGAACAGGTGCGGGTGCAGGTAGACGGCACCGCCCGGTAGGCCGATACCGCCGATGCAGGATGAAGAACAGCGGCAGGACGACCGACAACAGCGGGTGGGCGTACTTGAATGGATTGAGCGTCAGATAACCCGCGGACTCGACGCTGCGATCGCCGGCCCGGTAGGCGGCGTAGGCGTGCGCGAACTCGTGGATGCAGACCGATACGACCCAGCCGCCGAGCACGAACACGAAGACCCCGAGGTCGCCGAGGCGCGAGGCGGGACCTGAATTCGGCCCAGGCCAGCACGCCGCCGAGCGCCGTCGCGGCGACGAAGGCAAGGAACAGCGGGCTGGGACGCACAGCCCGGCGTCGCCGGCGCGCCTTGCCGAGGTCGTAGATCGACATGCGACGACGGTACGGGGCGCGGCGTGTCTGCCCCGGCAGGGACGCGCGCCGGACCTAAGCTGGCTCGAACGACCGTTCGATCATCGACGGATGCCTGCAGAGATGCCTGGCGAGAGGGTGTGCTTGCGTGCGCGTGCTCGGTGTCGACCCTGGTGTCACCCGTTGCGGCATCGGCGTGGTCGACGGCGCGCCCGGACGCGCGCTGTCGGCGGTGCACGTCGAGGTCGTCCGCACCGAGGCGGCTGCCGAGATCGGCGGCCGGCTGCTCGCCCAGGCCGACGCCATCGCTGCCGCGATCGCCCGCTTCGCCCCGGACGTCGTGGCCGTCGAGCGGGTCTTCAGCCAGAACAATGTCCGCACCGTGATGGGCACCGCGCAGGTGGCGGGCCTGGCCATCGTGGCCGCGACCCGGGCCGGGATCCCGGTCGCCATGCACACGCCGAGCGAGGTGAAGGCGGCGGTCACCGGGTCGGGACGGGCCGACAAGGCCCAGGTGGGCGCGATGGTCACGCGGTTGCTGCACCTCGAGACGATGCCCCGCCCGCGGACGCCGCAGACGCGCTGGCGCTGGCCATCTGCCACGTGTGGCGCGGGACCGCGCAGAACCGGCTCGCCGGCGCAGTTGCCAGGATGAACCCGTGAACGATGACCCTGTGAACCCCGTAGCGGTCGTCGACCCCGAGACCTTGCACGAGGTGTATGCCGACCCCGAGGCGGTGCGCGGCCGGGTCCAGCAACTGCGCGCCGAGGTACGCGATGCCCTCGACGAGATCGACGAGCTGCGCGCGCGCGGCGAGCTGGTCGAGTACCTGCGCGGTGTCGGCGACCTCGACGATGCGCTGACCGAGGGCCGGCGCGCGGTCGATCGTGCCGACATCGCCGGCAACGGCGCCCAGCAGCACATGGCCCGGCTGCGACTGGGTCATGTGCAGCAGTGGCGCGGCGACTTCGCCGAGTCGAACATGATCTTCACCGAGTTGCTGGCCGCAGCCGCGCAGTTCGGGCCCGGTGATCGAGGCGTTCACCCACCAGCACGCCGGGCTCAACGACTACGACCAAGGACATTGGATCGACGCGCGCGGCCATTTCGAGCGCGCGCTGGCCATCCGTGACGAGCTCGAGCTCGACGAGGCGCAGGCATCCCGGGTCGCGCTCGCCGCGGCAGTGCGGCACATCGAGACCGACGGCACCGAGGAGCAACCATGATCGCGAGCGTGCGGGGCACCGTGGCCGCCCTCGGACCGGACGGCGCCGTCGTCGAGGTCGGCGGCGTGGGGCTGTCGGTGTCGTGCTCGCCGGGCACGATCGCTCGGCTGCGCGTCGGCGAGACCGCCCGTCTGGCGACCAGCCTCGTCGTGCGCGAGGACTCGCTCACCCTCTACGGGTTCGCCGATGACGACGAGCGCGCGCTGTTCGAGCTGCTGCAGACCGCCAACGGGGTGGGCCCGAAGCTGGCCCAGACCATGCTGGCGGTGCACCCGCCGCGCGAGCTGCGCCGGGCGATCGCGACCTCCGACTACGCCACGCTCACCGCCGTTCCCGGCATCGGCCGCAAGGGTGCCGAGCGCATCGTCATCGAGCTGCGCGACCGCATCGGCTCGATCGACGGCAGCGATGCGCGAGCCCGGACCGGTCGGCCTCACCCCGGTCGCGCCGTGGCGCGATCAGCTCGCGCACGCCCTGGCCGGGCTCGGGTTCTCCGGCAAGGAGGCCGGCGATGCGATCGACGTGGTCGCCACCGACGCCGGCGACGAGCCCCGACGTCTCCGTCCTGCTGCGCCGCAGCATCCAGCTGCTCGGACGCGCCCGATGACCGAACCCGCCGAGGACATCGTCAACCCGTTGCCGGTGCTGGCCGAACGCGACGTGGAAGCCAGCCTGCGGCCGAAGTCGTTGGACGAGTTCGTCGGGCAGGCCAAGGTGCGCGAGCAGCTGCAACTGGTGCTCGAGTCGGCGCGCCGGCGCAACCGTCCGCCCGATCACGTCCTGCTCTCCGGGCCGCCCGGGCTCGGCAAGACCAGCCTCGCGATGATCGTCGCGACCGAGCTGACCACGCCGATCCGGGTCACCAGCGGCCCGGCCATCGAGCGGGCGGGCGACCTGGCTGCGCTGCTCACCAGCCTCACCGACGGTGAGGTGCTGTTCATCGACGAGATCCACCGCATCGCCCGTCCCGCCGAGGAACTGCTCTACATGGCAATGGAGGACTTCCGCGTCGACGTCATCGTCGGAAAGGGGCCCGGCGCGACCGCGATCCCGCTCGACCTGGCCCCGTTCACGCTGGTCGGCGCGACGACCAGGGCCGGACTGCTGACCGGCCCGTTGCGCGACCGGTTCGGGTTCACCGCGCACATGGATTTCTACGATCCGGGCGAACTCGAACGGGTGCTGCGCCGCTCGGCCGAGCTGCTCGAGGTCGACATCGACGCCGGGGGAGCTGCCGAGATCGCGTCCCGGTCACGCGGGACGCCCCGCATCGCCAACCGCCTGCTGCGCCGGGTGCGCGATTACGCCGAGGTGCGCGCGGACGGCCGAGTCACGGCCGACATCGCGCATGCGGCACTGGCGGTCTACGACGTCGACCAGCTCGGCCTCGACCGGCTCGACCGGGCCGTCCTCGATGCGCTGGTCGTGCGGTTCGGCGGCGGGCCGGTCGGGGTCGGCACGCTCGCGGTAGCTGTTGGTGAGGAAGTTGAGACGGTCGAAGAGGTCGCCGAGCCGTTCCTGGTGCGCGCCGGCCTCCTCGCGCGTACCCCGCGAGGACGCGTGGCCACCCCGGCCGCGTGGGAGCACCTGGGGGTCGCCGGGCCGAGGCCGAGCGGCCCGACCCTGTTCGACGCGTAGATTAGGACCCGTGTTGTGGCCCTACCTCATCGTGTTCGTCCTGCTCGCCGCATTGCTGGCGGTCAGCGTTCGTAACCGCAAGAGGGCGGTGGTCGACCAGGTCGAACGCGCCGAACGCATCAACATCGGCACCGAGGTGATGACCACGTCCGGCCTGTACGGCACCGTCGTCGCCAAGCACGACGACGGCACCGTTCTGCTCGCGATCGCGCCGGGGGTCGAGGTCAAGTGGGCCACGGCTGCGCTGCGCGACGCCGACTCGCTGGCGCAGAACTACCGTCAGGGCCTGACCAGCGACGAAACGGCCGCGAGTCAGTCCGACGACGGGGCATAAGGGCGACGGGGCACAAGGGACGGGCATAAGAACGCCCGAATCCCGTCGGTCATACTGATGCACCGGGTGTGTCGGGTCGATACACCCGTGAGTCAGGCTGCCTGTCGAACGAACTAGGAGTGCATTCCCCGTGGCACCACCCACAGGAACGCTGCGCGTCGGGCGTTATTTCATGGCCCTTGCCGCGATCCTCGTGCTTCTGTACTCCGTCGTCGCCTTCGGTTCCAGGCAGACGCCGAAACTCGGTCTCGACCTCGTCGGTGGCGTCCGGGTGATCTTCAGCGCGCAGACGCCGAAGGGCTCGCCGCCGCCCACCTCCTCACAGATGACCCAGGCGCGGCAGATCCTCGAGGACCGCATCAACACCACCGGTGTCACGGGTTCCACCGTCGTCGTGCAGGGCAGCGACCAGCTGGTCGTCGAGATCCCGAACGGCACCAAGACCGACGTCGCTGCCCTGGGCAAGGCGGCGATCCTCAACTTCCGCGGAGTGGTCGGCCCGGCTGTTCCGGTGTCGTGCGTGAGCGGCAACGCGGCCAAGAACAAGGCCGGGGGATCGACGACCCCGTCGCCGTCGCCATCGGCATCCCCGTCGAGCGGGGCGACAGCCGGCCCCACCGGCTCGAGCAGTGGGCAGTCGAGCAGTGCCACCTCCTCGCACTCGCCGGGTGCCGCAGACTTCCACGCGCTGCCGTTGCAGGCAAAGCCGTCGACCGCGAAGACCGCGACGCCCCTCACCACTGTGAGCGATTCTGTGAGTAATTCTGTGAGCAGTTCGGGGAGCACCTCACCGACCAGCTCAACGGGGACCTCGCCGAGCACCTCAGGGAGCACCACGCCAAGCGCTTCGCCGACCGCAGCGGCGCCGGCCAAGTGCAGTGGCAGCCCGTTCCCGGCCTCGCTCAAGGCGCAGCTCATCAGCACGTACAAGATCACTGCGAAGAACCCGTTGATCAACAGCGTGCTGCCCAACGCAGAGACCTGCCCGTCGTCGGCAGTCCCGAACACCCAATGCCGCGCCTACACAAGCCTGTCGAGCACGCAACAGACCGAGCTGCTGGGCGCGCTGTCGAACCTGGACTGTGGCAGCACGCAGCTTGAACAGGATGTGCCGACCGAGGCCTACTACGCGTGCGACGACGGCAAGACGTACGGGGCCAAAGTCGCCTACCTGCTCGGCGCGGTGATCGTGAAGGGGTCTCAGATCGACAGCGCCAGCGCGCAGGCACCCAGCGGGCAGAACGGCCAGGTCGAGTGGACGGTTGCGCTGACCCTGGGCTCCAGCGGTGCCGACCGATGGAACGCCTGGACCTCGAAGTACAACACCACCTCGAACGCGACGGTTCTTGCCGGCCAGTCAGGGGTGTGCGCTGCTTCGTCGGCGGTGCCGTGTTCTGACTTCGTCGCCTTCACCCTGGACGGTCAGGTGATCTCTGCACCGATCACCCAGGCCGCGCTGAGCGAGAACACCCAGATCTCGGGCAACTTCACCTCCGACACCGCCCGCAGCCTCGCCCAGGAGCTCAACTACGGAAAGCTGCCCGTCAGCTTCCATGTCGAGAACAACCAGCACGTCTCCGCGACGTTGGGTAGCGCGCAGCTGAAGGCGGCGTTCCTGGCCGGCGGCATCGGCCTGCTGCTCGTGGTCATCTACTCGCTGATCTACTACCGCGGCCTCGGCCTGGTGACGATCGCCTCGCTCATTGTGTCGGCCGGACTCACCTACGCGATGCTCGTGATCCTCGGCGTGCAGATCGGCTTCACGCTGGACCTCGCCGGCATCGCCGGCTTCATCGTCGCGCTGGGTATCACCGCGGACTCGTTCGTCGTGTTCTTCGAACGGCTCAAGGACGAGGTGCACGAGGGACGATCCTCGCGCGTCGCCGTCCCACGCGCCTGGGTGCGCGCTCGCCGCACGATCCTGTCCGCAGACACGGTGTCGTTCCTCGCCGCAGCGATCCTCTATTACTTCGCCTCGGCCGACGTGAAGGGCTTCGCGTTCACGCTGGGGATGTCGACGATCCTCGACATCATCGTGGTGTTCCTGTTCACGCACCCGATCGTTGCGATGCTCTCGCGCAGCCGTGCGTTCGGGTCAGCGCGCTTCACCGGCCTCGACTCGGTGCGAGGCGCACCATCGCCGGACGCGGGGCAGCAACCGCCTCGAGTCGGACGCAGCCGCACCCGGCCCGAGCCGGCCGAGACGGCTGACTACTCGGGCAAGGCGACCCTGGTGCTCGACAAGAACGACGATCGCGACGTCGCCGACGAGACTGCGGCCGAACCCGGTATCGGCGACTCGACACCCGAGCTCGAGGCCGCTGATCTCGACGAATCCGGCGCTGTCGACGAAGCTGATGATGTCGACGAGGTCGAAGACCAACCTCGGCGACGTGTCGCACCCGAACCCGGCTCGGCGGCCGAGCGTGCCGCTGCGCGTCGCGCGCGGATGCGTGACAAGAAGGACGGCGACCGATGACCGAAGTGCAGCACCGCTCACTGGTGAGCCGCCTCTATCGCGGCGAGACCCGCATCGACTTCATCGGCTCGCGCAGGCGCTGGTACCTCGCGTCCGCCATCATGATCCTCATCTGCGTCGTGAGCTTCGTGGTCCGGGGCTTCAACTACGGGGTCGAGTTCAAGGGCGGTTCGACCTTCCAGTTCTCGGTCTCCGGCACCTCGCTCACGACCTCGAACCTCCAATCCGCGTTCACCAACGCCGGCGTCGCCCCCGCCGAAGCCCCGCAGGTCGTCGGCTCGGGTTCGGACGAGCAGATCATCGTGAACACGAAGACCCTCGGGCCGCAGCAGGAGCAGGACGTGCTCGCCGCGGTGAGCAAGTCGGAGCACATCGATCCCGGGTCCGTGTCGACGAACACGATCAGCAACCAGTGGGGCCACGACACGACGATCAAGGCGCTCGAGGGCCTGATCATCTTCCTGATCGCGGTCTCGATCTACATCGCGATCCGCTTCCAGTGGCGCATGGCGGTCGGCGGCATCGCGGCCCTACTGCACGACCTCGTGATCGCGGCGGGCGTCTACTCGCTCGTCGGCTTCGAGGTCACCCCGTCCACCATCGTCGGGTTGCTGACGATTCTCGGTTTCTCGCTCTACGACACGGTCGTGGTCTACGACAAGGTCGCCGAGAACTCGCGTGATCTGCTCGCCGGGTCGCGCATGACGTACTCCGAGGCGGCGAACCTCGCGGTCAACCAGACCCTGATGCGCTCGATCAACACCTCGCTCATCGCGCTGTTGCCGGTGGCCGGGCTGCTGTTCGTCGGCGCCGGCCTGCTGGGCGTCGGCACGATCAAGGACCTCGCGCTGATCCTGTTCGTCGGGCTGGCGTCCGGTGCCTACTCGTCGCTGTTCCTGGCTACGCCGATCGTCGTCGAACTGACCGAGCGCTCGCGGGAGTACGTGGGTCTGCGCAAGCGGGTCGAATCGCGACGCGCACGAGACGCTCGCCGCGCGTCCGACGAGGCCGAGCTGGCGGCCGCCGGCGTGGTGACGCCGCCGAAGCGCAGTGGAGCACCGGCCCCGGCGCCCCGTCCCGGCGCCCGCCCCACGCGCAGGCCGGGTAACAGGCCGGGCAACAGGCCGGGCAACGGGCGTAGTCGGTGAGTTCTGCCGATCTGATCGCATCGCGGTTGCGCGACGTCCCGGACTTCCCGAAGCCCGGGGATCGTCTTCAAGGACATCACGCCGCTGCTGGCCGACGCCGACGCGTTCGCGACGGTCGTGCGCGAGCTCGCTGCCGTGGCGCCGGACGTCGATGTCGTCGCCGGCATCGAAGCGCGGGGATTCCTGCTGGCGGGCGCGATCGCCGGCCAGCTCGGGCGCGGTCTGGTGCCGGTGCGCAAGGCGGGCAAGCTTCCGCCGCCGACGCTGCGCGCGTCCTACGACCTCGAGTACGGCTCGGCCGAGATCGAAGTCGTGCCCGAGCTCGTCGACGGCAAGCGGGTGCTGCTCGTCGACGACGTCCTTGCAACGGGCGGCACGATGCGCGCGTCTGCCGACTTGATCACCCGTGCGGGCGGGACGGTCGTCGCGCTGGCGGTGATCCTCGAACTCGGCTTTCTGCAGGGCCGCAACGCGTTGGTCGGGCTCGCACCGCTGACGGCATTACTGAGCGTCTGACGCGGCGCGGGAATACCAGCGGGCCTCTAGACTTTGCGGTGGTACAACCTTGTCCCGCAGAGGAGCTTTGCTGAAGTCGGACGCCGTCACCCCACAGTCAGCTGAGCCCGTGAGCGAGCCCGTCCCGCCCACGGCGGAGAGTGCTGCGCCCGCGACGGCTGACGACCCGGCGGTCCACCGCCGCAGGGTGCGTGATCGCCTCGCCCGCCGCCTGGCCGTGAACTCGCGCCAGTCATCGGTCGAGCCCGTCCTCGAGCCGTTGCTCGCGACCCATCGCAGTGCACACCCGAAGGTCGACGCGCGGCTGCTGCAGCGTGGTTACGACCTTGCCGAGCAGTGCCATCGTGGCCAATTGCGCAAGAGCGGCGACCCGTACATCACGCATCCGCTTGCTGTGGCGACGATTCTGGCCGAGCTCGGTATGGACACCACGACGCTCGTGGCCGCGCTGCTGCACGACACCGTCGAGGACACCGGGCTGACCCTCGCCGACATCGAGGAGGAGTTCGGTCCCGACGTCACGCATCTCGTCGACGGCGTCACCAAGCTCGACAAGGTCAAGTTCGGTGCGGCCGCCGAGGCGGAGACGATCCGCAAGATGGTCGTCGCGATGGCGCGCGACCCGCGAGTGCTGGTCATCAAACTCGCCGACCGGCTGCACAACATGCGCACGCTGCGGTTCCTGCCGCCGGCCAAGCAGGAGCGCAAGGCGCGCGAGACGCTCGAGGTGCTGGCCCCGCTGGCCCACCGGCTGGGCATGAACACCGTCAAGTGGGAGCTCGAGGATCTCGCGTTCGCGACGCTCTATCCCAAGCGCTACGACGAGATCGTGCGCCTCGTCGCCGAACGCGCCCCCTCGCGCGACACGTATCTCGGCGAGGTCATCGAGCGCATCAACCGCGACCTGCGCGCCGGCAACATCAAGGCGGCGGTGACCGGACGGCCGAAGCACTACTACTCGATCTACCAGAAGATGATCGTGCGCGGCCGCGAGTTCACCGACATCTACGACCTGGTCGGCATCCGCATCCTCGTCGAGGACGACCGCGAGTGCTACGCGACGCTCGGCGTGATCCACGCGAACTGGCAGCCGGTGCCGGGCCGGTTCAAGGACTACATCGCGATGCCGAAGTTCAACATGTACCAGTCGCTGCACACGACGGTGATCGGTCCGGGCGGCAAGCCGGTCGAGCTGCAGATCCGCACCCAGGCAATGCACCGCACCGCCGAGTACGGCATCGCCGCGCACTGGAAGTACAAGGAGCAGAAGAAGGTCGACATCGCCGACCCCGGCAACGTGGTCTCCGACGAGATGGGCTGGCTGCGCCAGCTGCTCGACTGGCAGCGCGAGGCGCAGGAGCCCGAGGAGTTCCTCGACTCGCTGCGCTACGACCTCGGCGCCGGCGAGGTCTACGTGTTCACGCCCAAGGGCGACGTCATGGCGTTGCCGAACGGCGCGACACCGGTCGACTTCGCCTACGCCGTCCACACCGAGGTCGGGCACCGCTGCATCGGCGCCCGGGTCAACGGCAAGCTGGTCGCGCTCGAGTCGACGCTCGACAACGGCGAGACGGTCGAGGTCTTCACCTCCAAGGCCGAGAACGCCGGGCCGTCGCGCGACTGGCTGAACTTCGTCAAGTCACCGCGGGCGCGCAACAAGATCCGGCAGTGGTTCGCGAAGGAGCGGCGCGAGGACGCGATCGAGGCCGGGAAGACCTCGCTGTCGAAGGCGATGCGCAAGGCCGCGCTGCCGATCCAGCGCGTGCTCGGCGGTGATCAGCTGCTCACGCTCGCCAAGGACATGCACCTGGCGGACGTATCGGCGCTGTACGCGGCGATCGGTGAGAACCACGTGTCCGCGCAGCACGTGGTGCAGAAGCTCGTCGCGATGCTCGGCGGTTCCGAGGGTGCGGTCGAGGACATCTCCGAGGCGATCATCCCGCTGACCACCGAGGCGCCGTCGGTCCCACGGCGTACCGGCGGCGACAACGGCGTCATGGTCAAGGGCGTCTCGGACGTATGGGTCAAGCTCGCCCGCTGCTGTACGCCTGTGCCGGGCGACGACATCCTCGGCTTCGTCACCCGCGGCGGGGGAGTTTCGGTGCACCGCCGCGCCTGCACCAACGCGTCCGCGCTGCTCGGTCAGCCCGACCGCCTCGTCGAGGTCGAGTGGGCGCCCTCGTCCGACTCGACCTTCGTCGTCTCGATCCAGGTCGAGGCGCTCGACCGGCACGGCCTGCTCTCCGACGTCACCCGCGTGCTGTCCGACGAGCGGGTCAGCATCCTGTCGGCGAACGTCTCGACCACCCGCGACCGAGTCGCGGTCAGCAAGTTCACCTTCGAGATGGCCGAGGCCAAGCACCTGGCCAACCTGCTGCGCACCATCCGCAACGTCGAAGGCGTCTACGACGCCTACCGCGTGCACGCTCAGCACTAGCGGTCAGCCGGAGACCGACTTGAGGTCGACGATGAAGACCAGGGGGGCGTTGGCCGGGATCGTGGGCGGGCTGCCGGTCTTTCCGTAGCCGAGCGCGGACGGGACGATGATGATCCGCCGGCCACCGACCTTCATCGGAGCGACGCCCTTCTCACCGCCGATGCCGTAGGTGAAGCCCTTCACGACCTGGGCCAGCGAGAACGATGCGGGCGAGCCGCGCTTCCACGAGGAGTCGAAGTACTTGCCGTCCTTGTACAGCACGCCGTAATACTGCACGTTCACCGTCGAGGTCGGCTTGGCCGCGGCGCCCTTGCCCACGACGAGGTCCTTGACCTCGATGTTCTTCGGGTCGCCGGACCCCTTCGAGGTCACCACGGGGTAGCCCTTGAGATCGGTTGCGCCCTTGACCGTCACGCCCTTGAACGTCACGGCAGCACCCTTGGCAGGCGGGTACGACGTCGACGGGGTCGGCGTCGGTGTCGGCGTGGTGACCGACGGACGTCGGCGAGGTCGATTGCTTCGCGCCACCCGCGGCCGGCTTATCGGGGCTGCCGCTGCTGAGCCACACGACGGCGATGACGATGACCGCGATCAACGCGATGGTGGCGGCGATTGTCGAGATCAGCGCCACCCGGCGGCGGCGCGCCTCACGCTCGGCGCGGCGCTGCAACTGGCGTTCCAGATGACGGCGCGCCGTATCGCGGCGCTGCTTGTTCGTCGGCACGAGGGGGAAGTCTACGAAAGTCCATCTAGGGGCGCGCTGTGTGACCCCGAAACTGCCCGCCACGCCCTCGGTAGGCTCAAGAAGTGTTCGTCGCTGGGTTCCCGTCGGAGGTGACCGCCACCAACTGCTGGGTGGTCGCCCCCGCTGAGGGCGAGCAGTGCATCGTCATCGACCCGGGCATCGGCGTCGGTCCGCAGCTGGACGAGGTCATTGCCGAGCACCGCCTGCACCCCGTCGCCGTCCTGCTCACCCACGGCCACATCGACCACACGTTCTCGGTCGTGCCGGTATGCCAGGCGCGCGACGTCCCCGCCTACATCCACCCGAAGGACCGCGAGCAGCTGACCGACCCGTGGTCGGCGATCAACCTGCCGAAGGGGTCGCCCTTGTTCGGCACGCTCACCTTCGCCGAGCCCGGCGACGTCCGTGAGATGGCCGACGGCGAGAAAATCAGCCTCGCCGGAATGGATTTCGTCGTCCGCCATGCGCCAGGTCATACGAAGGGCTCGGTCGTCTTCGGTCTCGCCGACGCCGACCGGCTCCTGTTCAGCGGCGACGTACTGTTCGCCGGCTCGATCGGGCGGGTCGACTTCCCCGGCGGGTCGATGCAGGACATGCAGCAGTCGCTGCGTGACGTGATCCTGCCGATGGACGACGCGACGATCGTCCACACCGGCCACGGCCCCTCCACGACCATCGCGCGGGAACGCGCCACCAATCCCTACCTGATTGATCTATGACCACCTCTCTGTCCGGCTTCCCGGAACTGCTCCCGTCCCAACGCTTCGTCGAACTCGCCGTCCTCGACCGGCTGCGCTCGATCTTCGAGGTGCACGGCTTCGCGCCCGTCGAGACGCGTGCGGCCGAACCGCTCGACTCGCTGCTGCGCAAGGGCGAGATCGACAAGGAGGTCTACGTGTTACGCCGGCTGCACGCCGAGGACGGCGACGCCGGGTTGGGGCTGCACTTCGACCTCACCGTGCCGTTCGCACGCTATGTGCTCGACAACGCCGGCCACCTCGATTTCCCGTTCCGCCGCTACCAGATCCAGAAGGTCTGGCGCGGCGAGCGTCCGCAGACCGGGCGCTACCGCGAGTTCACCCAGGCCGACATCGACGTCGTCGGACGCGACACCCTGGCGCCGCACCACGACGTCGAGATCGCCCGCGTGATGGCAGAAGCGCTCGGCGAACTCGACTTCCTGCCGCCGCTGCGCCTGCAGGTGAACAACCGCAAGCTCATCGAAGGGTTCTACCGGGGCGTCGGAGCCACCGACATCGCGGCGGTCATGCGCATCATCGACAAGCTCGACAAGGAACCCGCCGACGCGATCGCGAAACAACTCGTCGACGACGCGGGCCTGTCCGACCAGCAAGCCGGGCAGTGTCTTGCGCTGGCCGAGATCCGCGCCGGCGACACGTCCTTCGTCTCGAAGGTGTGGGCGCTCGGCGTCGCGCACCAGATGCTCGACGAAGGTCTCGAAGAACTGGCCGCCGTCATCGAGGGTTGTGCGTCGATCCGCGGAGTCACGGTCGAGGCAGACCTGCGCATCGCGCGCGGGCTCGACTACTACACCGGCACCGTGTTCGAGACGCGCATGACCGGTTACGAGTCGCTCGGTTCGGTCTGCTCGGGCGGGCGTTACGACTCGCTGGCCACCGACGGAAAGACGACGTTCCCCGGCGTGGGCATCTCACTCGGCGTCACGCGATTGCTGATCCCGCTGTTCCACGACGGTGTGCTCGAAGCGTCGCGATCCGTGCCGTCGGCCGTCCTCGTCGCGTTGCCGAGTGACGACGATCGTGAGCGCTGCACGGCGATCGCGCAGGTGCTGCGATCGCGCGCCATCGCCACCGAGGTCGCCCCGTCGGCACAGAAGTACGGCAAGCAGATCCGCTATGCCGAACGTCGCGGCATCCCGTATGTGTGGTTCCCGAGCGGTGACGACGATGCCGACCAGGTCAGGGACATCCGCAGCGGCGAACAGGTCGCTGCCGATCCCGCCGCGTGGATGCCGCCAGTGCAAGACCTGCGCCCGCAGGTGATCTCTCATAAGGACGAACAGTGATACGCACTCATGACGCCGGATCGCTTCGTGCATCCGACGCCGGCCAAACCGTCACCCTCGCCGGCTGGGTGGCCACCCGGCGAGACCACGGCGGAGTGACGTTCATCGACGTGCGCGACGCGAGCGGTTCCGCGCAGGTCGTGTTACGTGGGGCTCCGGAGGCGACAGCGAGTGAGCATCGCAGCGACGAAGGAGCGCGGAGCGGAGCGAGCGCGGAGCCGACGATTGACGGAGTACATGCGTTGCGCAACGAGTGGGTCATCGCCGTGACCGGCGAGGTGCGGCTGCGCCCGGAAGGCAACGTCAACGCGGCCATCCCGACGGGCGAGATCGAGGTCGTGGCCTCGTCGCTGGACGTGTTGAACGAAGCTGCGACCTTGCCGTTCCAGGTCGACGAGCATGCCGAAGTCGGCGAAGAGGCCCGGCTCAAGTACCGCTACCTCGACCTGCGCCGTCCCGGCCCGGCCGCGGCGATCCGCCTGCGCTCCAAGGTGAATCGCGCCGCGCGGGAATCGTTGCTCGACCGCGGGTTCGTCGAGATCGAAACGCCGACGATGACGCGCTCGACGCCCGAGGGTGCCCGTGACTTCCTGGTGCCGGCGCGGCTGCGTCCGGGTAACTGGTACGCGCTGCCGCAGTCGCCGCAGCTGTTCAAGCAGTTGCTGATGGTCGCGGGCATGGAGAAGTACTTCCAGATCGCACGCTGCTACCGCGACGAGGACTTCCGCGCCGACCGCCAGCCCGAGTTCACTCAGCTCGACATCGAGATGAGCTTCGTCGACCAGGACGATGTCATCGCGCTCGCCGAGGACGTCCTCAAGTCGGTGTGGGAGTTGATCGGCTGCGAGGTGCAGACGCCGATCCCGCGCATGACCTACTACGACGCGATGGACCGCTTCGGCACCGACAAGCCCGACCTGCGTTTCGGGCTCGAGCTCGTCGACTGCACCGAGTTCTTCAAGAGCACCCCGTTCCGCGTGTTCCAGGCGCCCTACGTCGGCGCCGTCGTCATGGCGGGCGGCGCATCGCAGCCGCGCCGCGCCCTCGACGGCTGGCAGGACTTCGCTCGCCAGCGTGGCCACCGTGGGCTTGCCTACGTGCTCGTCGGTGAGGACGGCGAGCTCGGCGGCCCGGTCGCGAAGAATCTTTCCGACGACGAGCGCGCCGGCATCGTCGCGCACGTCGGTGCGGCGCCCGGCGACTGCATCTTCTTCGCAGCCGGCGGCGGCAACTCGGCGCGCGGGCTGCTCGGCGCAACGCGACTCGAGATCGGCCGCCGCAACGGGCTCATCGACGAGACGCAGTGGTCGTTCGTGTGGGTCGTCGACGCGCCGCTGTTCGAGCCGAGTTCGGACGCGGTCGCGGCCGGCGACGTCGCTGTCGGCTCCGGCGCGTGGACGGCGGTGCACCACGCGTTCACGTCCCCGAAGCCGGAGTACCTCGACACATTCGACACCGACCCGGGATCGGCACTGGCCTACGCCTACGACATCGTCTGCAACGGCAACGAGATCGGCGGCGGGTCGATCCGTATCCACCGCCGCGACGTCCAGGAGCGTGTGTTCGCGGTCATGGGGCTGACGCAGGAGGAGGCGCAGACGAAGTTCGGGTTCCTGCTCGACGCGTTCAAGTTCGGCGCGCCGCCGCACGGCGGCATCGCGTTCGGCTGGGACCGCATCTGCGCCTTGCTCACCGGCGCCGACTCGATGCGCGAGGTCGTCGCGTTCCCGAAGACCGGCGGCGGCTACGACCCGCTCACCGGCGCACCCGCCCCCATCACGCCCGAGCAGCGCAAGGAAGCCGGCATCGACTACGTCGAACCCGAACCGCCGAAATCGGATCTTGTCTGACCCGCTCACATCGACACCCCACGAAATCGCTACGCAAGAAGTGCTCCGCGATTTCGCGGGGACCCCGTCGGTTCGGGGCCATCCTGCGATCCGAATCGCAAGCTCGCTGCCGCTCGCGCGAGCGGCGGGCTCTTCGCGCAAGCGCTCATCGCGTTCTGGGTCGCCTATTCACCCAGAACCAAAAACAGCAATGCCAGACCGTAGGCCTCGGTGGGGTCGTCGGCGACGAAATCGAGGTACTGCCGCTCGAGCGCGATCTCGACCTGCCAGCCGTCGTCCACTCGCGAGAGCCGGCGGAAGGTGGCGCCGAGACGATCGCGCAGCTGCGGCTCGCTCGGCAGCCAGATCGAGTTCTGCTCCTCGACCGAGTCGAGCGCCCACTCGACGGTGCCGTTGAACCCGATCACCTTTCCGGTCGGGAATTCGTGCACCTCGACCGTCATGTCCGAGAGAGTGAAGATCTCTTCGTCCATTCCGCGGTCGGCCACGACGAACCGATCACCCGGCGCGGGATCCCACCGCAACCCGCCGTCGCGCAATTTGCGTGCGAGTTCTACAGAGATCATCGTGTCCAGCGTATGCGCAATCGTGGGTCGTCGCATGGGTCGTCGCATGGGTCGAGCGGACGGTCGCGCGCGGGCGCGTGGTCTGCGAAGGTGGTGATGATGGCGCCGAATCGGATCGTCGACAACCACCGCGTGCGCGCCGCAGTCGAGGCTTTCGCGGCGCAGCCCGACCAGCGCACCTCGCTCGACGTCCTGCGCGCATGCCTGCTGGGTGAGCTCCTGATGGACATCACCGGCTCGCAGCTGACGATGACCGACGACGGTCAGCTCGCGCCGGGTTCGACGATCGCGTTCAGCGGTGGCCGTGGCCCGGACGACCGAGGCGCGCTGTTCGCGTTCACCTCGCAGCGCGAGATCGAGCGCATGCACCCGTCCGGCACGCAGACCCGGTCGCTCGCGCAGCCGGCCCAGGCGGTCCTCGCGCAGGCGCTCGGCAACGACGAAACCGGCTGGCTCTATCTCGATCCGGCCGGCCCGACGTGCGCCATCGCGAGAAGCGAGATCGAGTTCGCGCTCCGCTTCCCCCGCAACGACGCCGTGCAGCGCGCGATCGAACCCGGCGTCGCGCGGGAAGAGCTGATCGCGGCTCTGCGGACCGACGCCAAGCTGCTCATGGGTCTCGACGCCGACGCCGACCCCGAGCGGCCGATGCCGCGGCTGACCCGGGCGCCGGACGGCGGCACGGCCCTGATCGTCGGCACGTCCAGCGTCGAGATCGTCGCCGCCAATCCGCAGGACGGCGTCGTGGTCACCTCGTCCTTCGAGTTGCCCGAGCAGCTGGCCAAGCGCGGCTGGTCGGGGCTGCTCATCAATCCGGCCGGACCGTGGGCGTATGTGCCGCTGAGCGAGTTGCGTGCGGCCTGACCTCGAGGTCACCGGCGATGCCTAGGCTGGCGGCGTGACCCTGTTCGAGCCGGACGAGCCCCGCACCGACCCGGCGCCGTTCGATCCGGCCGCGCCGCTGGCGGCCCGCATGCGGCCTCGCACGCTGGACGAGGTCGTCGGGCAGGACCATCTGCTCGCGCCCGGATCGCCGCTGCGCCGCCTTGTCGAGGGCGACGCGCCGATGTCGCTGATCCTGTTCGGGCCGCCAGGCACGGGCAAGACCACGCTCGCCCTGATCGTGTCGAGCGCGACCAACCGACGTTTCGAGCAACTGTCGGCACTCAACGCCGGGGTCAAGGACGTGCGCGAGGTGATCGCCCGCGCCAAGTCAGAGCTGAGCCGTACCGGTCGGCAAACCGTCCTGTTCATCGACGAGATCCACCGCTTCAGCAAGACCCAGCAGGATTCTCTGCTCGGCGCCGTCGAAGCCCGCCACGTCACGCTCGTCGCTGCGACGACAGAGAATCCGTTCTTCTCGATCGTGTCGCCGCTGCTCTCGCGCAGCCTGCTGCTCACGCTGCAACCTCTCGACGAGAGCGCCGTCGGGCGACTCGTCGACCGCGCCCTGAGCGACGAGCGCGGGCTCGGTGCGGCCGTGTCGCTCGACGACGATGCGCGTGGGCATCTGTTGCGCATGTCCGGCGGTGACGCGCGGCGCGCGCTGACCGCGCTCGAGGCAGCAGCAGGCACCACCCAGGCCGAGGGACGCAGCGCGATCGACCTCGCCACGCTCGAGCAGGCTGTCGACACGGCGGCGGTGCGCTACGACCGCGACGGTGACCAGCACTACGACGTGATCAGTGCGTTCATCAAGTCGATCCGTGGGTCCGACGCCGACGCGGCGCTGCACTATCTCGCGCGCATGATCGAGGCCGGTGAGGACGCGCGGTTCATCGCGCGCCGCCTCGTCGTGCACGCGTCCGAAGACGTCGGCCTCGCGGATCCCACCGCGCTGCTCGCCGCGACGGCCGCTGCGCAGGCGGTGCAACTGATCGGCATGCCCGAGGCGCGCATCAACCTTGCCCAGGCGACCATCCACCTGGCGTTGGCGCCCAAGTCCAACGCCGTCGTGAGCGCCATCGACGCTGCGCTGGCCGACGTGCGGGTGGGTCAGGCCGGCTCCGTCCCGCCGGCTCTGCGCGATGGCCACTACCGCGGCGCGGCCAAGCTCGGGCACGCCCAGACCTACACCTATCCGCACGACCTGCCCGAGGGCGTCGCCGAGCAGCAATACCCGCCGGACGAGCTGGTCGGACGCGATTACTACGACCCGGCGCCGCGCGGCGCCGAGCGGCACCTGCTCGAGCGGCTGGCCAAACTACGGGCGATGATCCGCGGAACAGGCACCAAGTAGGGTCATCCGCGACCTGTTGCATATTCAATCTGCATTCATCGAGGAGGCCCCGGTTGTCCGGAGGGGCGATTGCCGCGCTCATCGCGGCGGGCGCGTTCGTGCTGCTCGTGCTGTTGCTGGCCATCCCGCTGTTGAAGCTGGGACGCGTGCTGGACGAGGCCACGCTGGCCATCCGCACGACCCACGAGGGGATGGGTCCCCTGCTGACCGAAGCCAAGGGCGCCCTCGGCCAGGTCAACTCGCAGCTCGACCAGGTCGAGGGCATCGCGCGCAACGTCAACTCGATGACAACGAACGTCGCTGCGCTCACGTCGGTCGTCTCGAGCACCCTCGGCAGCCCGCTGATCAAGGTCGCCGCCTTCTCCTACGGCGTGCGCAAGACCGTCGCTGACCGTCGTGACGCCGACGTCGTCCGCGATGCCCGTCGCAAGAGAAGGGCCAACCGGTGAGACGACTGTTCTGGCTCGCGATGGGTGTCACGATCGGCGCGCTCATCGTCCGTAAGCTCTCCGCGGCCGCACAGAAGCTCACGCCCGGCGGAATGGCCGACAGCCTCGGCTCCGCTCTCACCGATCTGTCCGAGTCGCTGCGCGACTTCAGCCACGACGTGCGTGAGGCGATGTCCGAGCGGGAGGCACAGCTGCGCTCGGGTACCGGCCTCGACGGCGAACTCGGCAACAAACCCGCATAGCGCGGTTGCAACAATCGACGTATGAAGTCCGCAGAGATCCGCCGGCGCTTCCTCGGCCACTTCGAGGCGAACGGCCACACCGTGGTGCCGAGCCTGCCCCTTCCGTTCAACGACCCGAACCTGCTGTTCGTGGTCGCCGGCATGGTGCAGTTCGTGCCCTACTTCGTCGGCCAGGAGCAGCCGCCCTACTCGCGCGCGACGAGCATCCAGAAGTGCATCCGCACTCAGGACATCGACGAGGTCGGCAAGACAACCCGGCACGGCACGTTCTTCCAGATGAACGGCAACTTCAGCTTCGGCGACTACTTCAAGGACGGTGCGATCCAACTCGCCTGGGACCTGTCGACGAAGTCGGTCGACGACGGCGGCTTCGGGCTCGACGGCGATCGCGTCTGGGCGACGGTCTACCTCGACGACGACGAGGCAGTCGACATCTGGCACCGGCAGATCGGGCTGCCGATGGAGCGCATCGTCCGCAAGGGAATGGACGACAACTTCTGGTCGATGGGCATCCCCGGTCCGTGCGGGCCGTGCAGCGAGCTCTACTACGACCGCGGTCCCGACTACGGCGTCGAAGGTGGCCCGGCCGTCGACGAGGACCGCTACATGGAGTTCTGGAACCTCGTCTTCATGCAGAACGAGCGGGGTCCGAATCGCGGCGCGGGCAAGAGCGACTTCGAGATCCTCGGCGAACTGCCGAAGAAGAACATCGACACCGGCATGGGCATGGAGCGCGTCGCGACGTTGCTGCAGGGCGTCGACAACCTGTACGAGATCGACGAGACCAAACCGATCCTCGACCGCGCCGCGCTGCTGTCCGGCAAGACCTACGGCGTGCACTCGGGACACGCCGCGGCCGAATCGCATCCCGATGACGTACGGCTGCGGGTGATCGCCGACCATGTGCGCTCTGCGCTCATGCTCATCGGTGACGGAGTAGTGCCCGGCAACGAGGGACGCGGGTATGTGCTGCGCCGGTTGCTGCGCCGCGCAATCCGTGCGATTCGCCTTCTGGGATATGAGGATCGCGCCTTCCCCGAGCTGTTCCCGGTCGCGCGTGACTGCATGGCGCCGTCCTACCCGGAGCTCGCGAAGGACTTCGAACGCATCTCCGGCTACGCGTACGCCGAAGAGGACGCGTTCCGGCAGACGCTGCGTGCGGGCACGACGATCTTTGACAATGCAGCCGTCGCGGTTCGTAATTCCGGCGGCGTGACGCTGTCGGGCGACAAGGCGTTCCAGCTGCATGACACGTACGGCTTCCCGATCGATCTCACTCTCGAGATGGCGGCCGAGCAGGGCATCGAGGTCGACGAAACGGGCTTTCGCCGATTGATGGCCGAGCAGCGCGCGCGGGCGAAGGCCGACGCCCAGGCGAAGAAGACCGGCCACCTCGACCTGTCGCTGTATCGCACGGCGCTCGAGCAGGGGAACTCGCACTTCACCGGCTATACCGAGGTGTCACGCGAAGCAAGCGTCACCGCGTTGATCGGGACGGACGGACTTCTCCCTGCAGCGCACGAGGGCGACGAAGTCGAGGTCGTGCTCGACTCGACTCCGTTCTACGCCGAAGGCGGCGGACAGCTCGCCGACTGGGGACGGCTCTCGGTCAACGCCGGCGACCGCGAGGCCGAGCTGACCGTCACCGATGTGCAGGCGCCGATCCCGGGCCTCGTCGCGCATCGCGCGACAGTGCTGTCGGGAGAGATCCGCCCAGGCGATGTCGTGCTCGCGCACGTGGATCTGCAGCGACGCGTGTCGGTGTCGCGCTCGCACTCGGCGACGCACCTGTTGCACGCGGGATTGCGCCGTGCGCTCGGCGACTCGGCGGCCCAGGCCGGTTCGTTGAACGCGCCGGGACGATTGCGTTTCGACTTCACGACGCCCGCGGCCGTGCCGCACAGCGTGCTCGGTGATGTCGAGGACGAGATCAACGAAGTGTTGTTGCGCGATCTCGAGGTGCGCTGGTTCGTCACCGATCAGGACGAAGCGCGTCGCCTCGGTGCGATCGCGATGTTCGGTGAGAAGTACGGCGACCGGGTGCGCATCGTCGAGATCGGTGACTACTCGCGCGAGTTGTGCGGTGGCACGCACGTGCCGCGCAGCTCGGTGATCGGCATGGTCAAGCTGCTCGGCGAGTCGTCGATCGGTTCCGGCGTGCGGCGTGTCGAAGCGCTCGTCGGCCTCGACGCGTTCCAGTACCTCGCTCGCGAACACGTCCTCGTGCAATCGCTCGCGACCGAGTTCAAGGCGCAGCCGGAAGAGCTGCCCGAGCGCATCAACGGCGTCCTCGAGCGGCTCAAAGGCGCCGAGCGCGAGCTGGCGAAATTGCGGGTCGGCCAGGTGCTGGCATCGGCGGGCACGCTGGCGGCGGGTGCAGTGGACGTCAACGGCGTGCAACTGGTTGCCGCGCGGGCGCCTGACGGCGTCGGTGGCAACGATCTGCGTTCGCTCGCGCTCGACGTTCGTGGTCGGTTGCGCGCGGGCGATCCCGCGGCAGTGTTGCTCGCGTCGCCTGCGGACGGCGGGGGAGTCGCCTTCGTCGCTGCGGTCAACGACGCGGGGCAGTCCGCAGGTCTCGCGGCGGGCGAACTCGTCCGCGCCTTCGCGCCCGTTCTCGGTGCACGAGGTGGCGGCAAGGCCGATCTCGCGCAGGGCGCGGGTGGCGATGCCGCGAAGCTCGGCGATGCGTTTGCGGCCGTTACGGCGGCCATCGCGGCGCGATGATCGCCGGAGTGTGGCTCGGCATAGATGTCGGGACGGTTCGGGTCGGAGTTGCGCGATCCGACCCGAGCGGCATCCTGGCGTCGCCGCTCGCCACGCTGGCGCGTGATCCGGCCAAGGACACCGACATCGACGAGCTCGCCGGGCTGGTCACCGAACTGGGCGCAGTGGGCGTAGTTGTAGGGCTCCCGCGCACCCTCAAGGGGGGCGAGGGTAAATCAGCGGAAATGGCGCGAAATTACGCGCAACGCTTGGCCGAACTCATCTCGCCGGTTCCCGTACGACACCTGGACGAGCGCCTGACGACCGTGAGCGCGCAGCGTAAGCTGCACCAGAACGGCGTCCGGGGAAGCAGAAAGATCCGGGCGATCATCGACCAGGCTGCGGCCGTCGAGCTGCTGCAACATTGGCTCGATTCGATGCGAGAGCGATGACCGCGGGTAATTCACCGCAAGGCCCCCCGTGAAACGAACGGAGTCCTCCAGCGTGACGCAACGCGAGCGCGAGTCGTTGGCTTCGGGTCCGCCCGGCGACGATCCGCACTCCTTGCTCTTCGGCGAGGACGACGGCGGCGAATACCCGCGCGAGCAGAGCCGCGCCGAGCGCCGCCGCTCCGAGCAGCGCCGCCGTCGTGGCAGCCGTCGCCGTGGTCGCCTGTTCGTGCTGCTTGCCGTGATCATTGTCGCCGCGGTCGCGTGGCTCGTCGTCCCGCGGGTGATCAACTACTTCTCCGTCGCCGACTACAGCGGTCAGGGCACCGGGTCGGTGACGATCACCGTGCAGACCGGCAACACGACCAAGGACATCGCGGACACGCTGCAGCAGAAGGGCGTTGTCAAGAGCGCGCAAGCCTTCACCGACGCGTGCGGCAACACGAAGTGCGCCACCATCAGGCCCGGCGACTACCGGATGCGGCTGCACATGTCTGGTGCCGCGGCGGTCGCGCTCATCCTGGACAAGACCTCGCGCACGGCCACCAACGACCTGGTCATCCCCGAGGGCGCGACAAGCCTCGACGTCGAGGCGCGACTGCTGAAGATCTACGGCTCCGGTCAGAAGGCCGTGATCGACAAGTCGCTCAAGGGTGCTGCCGATCTCGGACTGCCGCGCGGCTACACCGGCAAGGGCGACGGCATCCCCGACTCGGTCGAGGGTTTCCTGTTCCCGGCGACGTACACGGTCGACCCGGGCTCGAGCGCGATCAAGGTGCTGACCGATCAGATCATCCCGCGGTACCTGCAACAGGACCGCGACACCCACTTCGCCGACGCCGCGGCGAAGCTGCACCAGACGCCGTACGCCGCGCTGATCATGGCCTCGATCGCGCAGTCCGAGGCCAAATTCGACTCGGACATGCCCAAGGTCGTGCGCACCATCCTGAACCGCATCAAGATCGGTCGGCAGCTGCAGTTCGACTCGACGAGTTCGTACGCGTGCAAGCTCGCCGGCACGCCGGCGAACAAGTGCATCTACAAGGACGTCAACAGCGCGTACAACACCTACACGCACAAAGGACTGCCCCCGACGCCGATCGACAATCCCGGCGCGGCCGCGATGGCCGCGGCCGTCGCGCCGGCCAACGGCAACTGGATGTATTTCGTCAACAAGGACGCTGCCGGCCACCTGTTCTTCACGAACAGCGAGAAGGCCTGGAATGCGGCGGTCACCAAGTGCGTCAAGAACCATTGGGGCTGTGGCTGAACGGGGCGGTGGCTGATCCTGCGCGCCGTGCGGCAGTGCTCGGACGACCTGTCGCGCACTCGCTGTCGCCGGTGCTGCACACCGCCGCGTACGAGGCGCTCGGGCTTGAACTGGCGCTACGAGGCGATCGAGTGCGGTGTCGACGAGCTGCCGTCCGTGCTCGCGGACCGCGCCGACTGGGCCGGGTTCTCGTGCACGATGCCGCTCAAGCACGCCGTGCTCGAGGTCGCGGACGAGGTCGCGCCGGTCGCTGCCGCGGTCGGTGCAGGGAACACGTTGCTGCCACGCGCGGGCGGCGGCTGGGTCGCCGACAACACCGACGTCGCCGGCGTCGTTGCGACCGTCCGCGAGCGCGCGGTGACCATCGGGTCGGCGACGGTGCTGGGCGCGGGCGGGACGGCGCAGGCGGTGCTCGGCGGCGCTGGTCGAACTGGGCGTTGCGCGCTGCACCACGCTGGTGCGCGAACGCTCGCGCGCCGAGCGGCTGGTGGCCACAGCACGAGCGCTCGGTATCGATCTGGTCGTCGCTGATCTTGACGTCGATGCGGTAGCGCTGCGGGCCGACCTCGTGATTTCGACGCTGCCCGGTCGCGCTGCCGACGTCCTCGTCGACGCAGCGTGGCGTCCTCACCAGGCCGTGCTCGACGTCGTCTATGCCGGCTGGCCGACCGAGCTCGCCGGCGCTGTCGAACGCGCCGGCGCAACTGCGTTGAGCGGTGCCCGGATGTTGCTGCATCAGGCTGCAGCTCAGGTCGAGCTGATGACTGGTCGGCCCGCTCCGCTCGAGGTCATGGACGCGGCACTGCGCCGTACGCTCGACAGATGAGCATCACGACGACCCGGCGTGCGATCGTGCGCCTGCCGGCCGGGGCGGCTCCCGCCAGCGGGCCGGACGACCTGGCCGTCGAGGATCCGCTCGTCCTCGGCCTCGACGGCGACACGATCGCGACGCTCATGCGCACGCCGGGCCACGACCTCGAATTGACCGCCGGATGGCTGGTCGCCGAATCGGGCGTGCGCTCGCCCGATGACATCGTGACGCTGCGCGCCTGCCGCGAGGACGACACCGACCGCGTGCACATCACGCTTGCGTCCGGGCGTCCGGCCGCCGCGGGCACGCGCGTTCGTGACGTCGGCGGCGTGCGGGGTGTGCAGCGCTGACGTGCTCGATCTGACCCTGGTGCGCACGTCCGAACCGCACCGGGACGGGTGGACTGTGCCCCGCGCAGTACTGAGTGCGCTGCCCGACGCGATGCGCGAGCGCCAACGCGCCTTCGACCGGACGGGCGGCGTCCACGCTGCGGCGCTCGCCGACGACGGCGGTCGGATCGGGCCCGTTCGCGAGGACGTCGGACGGCACAACGCGGTCGACAAGGTCGTCGGTGAGGCTCTGCTCGGCGGCCGGCTCCCCGCGACCGACCTGCTGCTCGTCGTCAGCGGCCGGGTGTCGTTCGAGATCGTCCAGAAGGCGGTTGCGGCGGGGGTGGCCGGGATCGTCGCGGTGTCGGCACCGTCCAGCCTCGCCGTGGATCTTGCTCGTGACCACGGGCTGCTGCTGGCCGGCATGGTGCGTGCGGGCCGGATGAACGCCTATGCCGGTGAGCGACTGATCACCTGAGCCCGGTTTCGGCGTGCGAGAACGTGTTCTCGTGGGCACACTCACGCACATGCCGAGCCCTCGTACCCGCCGCACCTTCCTCGCCGGCGGCTCCGTCGCCGCCGCAGCCGGGACCGCCGGACTGCTCCTGCCGAGCTCAGCGAGCGCCGCGTCCCGCTCCGAGCTGACCACCGATGTGGTCGTCGTCGGCGCCGGGCTCGCGGGCCTGACGGCCGCGCGCCGCCTCACCCGGGCCGGGCACCGCGTGGTCGTGCTCGAGGCTCGCGACCGGGTCGGCGGGCGCACGCTGAACCACCAGCTCGGTCACGGCCACATCGCCGAGGCCGGTGGCGAGTTCGTCGGACCGACCCAGGACCGGGTTGTCGCGCTGGCCAAGTCGCTCGGGATCTCGACGTTCAAGGCCTACGACACCGGCAACAACGTCTACTTGTACCCGCCGTACCCGCGCACGCTCTACACAGACACCGGCCCGCTGGGCACCGCGCCGCCCGATCCCACGATCGCGGCCGACATCGCGCTGCTGGTGAAAGACATCGACGACAAGGCCAGCAAGATCAACCCGGCGCACCCGTGGAACTCCCCGAATGCCGAGCAGTACGACGCGCAGACTCTCGAGACATACGTGCGCAGCATGGCCTCGAACGCCGACCGCACGCTCGGCCTGCTCGCGCCGTTCCTGCAGGCACTCGTCGGCGCAGAGGCGCGCGATCTGTCGTTGCTGTTCGTGCTCAACTACGTCGCCGCGGCCGGCGACGCCAAGAACGTCGGCACGATCGAGCGGTTGTTCAACGTGCGCGGCGGTGCGCAGCAGTCGCGCATCCGCGGTGGCTCGCAGCTCATCGCGCTACGCATGGCGCATGCGCTCGGGCGCCGGGTGCACCTGAACACTCCGGTGCGGCGCATCGTGCAGAACGGGCACGGCATCAGCGTCTACAGCGACAAGGTGCTCGTCCACGCCCAGCGCGTCATCGTCGCCGCCCCGCCCGCGCTCGTCCAGCGCATCGATTTCCATCCGCTGTTGCCGACCGCACGCGATCAGCTCCTGCAGCGCATGCCGATGGGCGCGCTGATGAAGGTCGAGGCGGTCTACAAAACACCGTTCTGGCGCAAGAGCGGTCTGACCGGTCAGTTCCTCACCGTCGGCGGCCCCGTTGGTTACTCGTTCGACAACTCGCCGCCCGACGGCTCGGTCGGCGTGCTTGCCGGGTTCGTCGGCGGCGCGCAGAACCTGAAGTGGGGTTCGCGCTCGCAAGCCGCGCGGCGCAAGGCAGTGCTCGCGCAGTACGTAAGCCTGTTCCAGGACAACCGGTTCGCCCATCCG
The DNA here is from genome assembly GCA_963708645.1 of uncultured Actinomycetota bacterium. GTDB lineage: Bacteria > Actinomycetota > Actinomycetes > Mycobacteriales > Jatrophihabitantaceae > RYN-133. The sequence continues at coordinate 118,647 of CAVPTA010000010.1, forward strand.
GTCGAGTACTTCGACATGAACTGGCCACAGCAGCCGTGGAGTCACGGCGGCCCTACCGCGATCATGGGTCCCGGCACGCTGCTGCGCTTCGGGCACGCATTGCGCACGCCTGTCGGCCGCATCCACTGGGCCGGCACGGAGACGTCTGACTTCTGGCAGGGCTACATGGACGGTGCCGTGCGGTCGGGGGAACGAGCGGCGGACGAGATCCTCGCGCATCACTAGCGAATGACCCGCTCGTTGATCGAGTGCCATATCGAGCCGCGGTCGCTGGTGACGTACAGGTGCTCGATGCCGCGGTAGTCGCGCGCGGCGAGTAGTGCATGGCGGCAGTCCGTGGCAGAGATGTCGAAGGCGTCCAGAACACGCAGGTCGGGCGGTCGCGCCGCGTGCCAGTGCCGGCCCTGGTCGCAGGTACTCGTCACGACGGGTCGCCGCTCGGCAGCGAGCGCGGCGATCCAAGCGTCGTCGGGATTGGGCACAGCGGCCGCGACGGGCTGGCAGCCGGAGCCGCTGTGGTCGGACGCGGGAACCGCGCCGAGAATGACTGTGGGCTCGCGTGTCCAATGGGCACCGTCGTCGCCGCTGAGCAGCAACCGCGCCCGGCCGGTGCGACCTGCGCACCAGCTGACGGGCTCGACCACGTCGCTGCCGAAGACACCCGGTGCACTGAAGACGTGGTGTCGCGCAGCGAGCGCGGTCTGCCAGGTGTCGCCGCCGTTGCGCGTGACGTACAGGTCGGTGCTGACCCAGTACGGGGGAGCGGCGTCCCATGCCGTCATGCCGCCCGGCTGGTACTGCACCGCGCCGATGGTCGGCAAGGTAAGAGTTGCCGAGTGCCGGTCGGTGTCGGCGACCACATGCCAGTGGCGCCCGCCGTCGGCGGTGACGAACAACATCGCATCGGGTGCAGTCGGCTGGATGTCGGTGAGCCAGCCGTGGTCAGGGTCGGTGAACCAGAGCGCGTCGGTGCTGCCACCCGCCATCGAATGCGACACGATCGACGTCCAGCGCCAGCTTCTGCCGCCGTCGCTGGTTCGGTAGAGCCGCTCGCGTCCACCGCCGTCCGAGAACATCGTGAACCAGAGGTGGCGCGGATCGAGCGCGAACATCGAGTCGGGAAAGAAATCGCGAGGCAGATGTGGGCCGATGGTGACGAACCGGTTTGCGCGCAGCGTTGACATACGCAGCCGCACTGGTCCGCGGCCGTCGTTCGACGGATCTATGAACACGTAGAGGCGGCGTGCGCTTTCGGTGGCCAGGGCCACGACCGGCACGGCGACCTTAGGCGGCCTCGGCGAGCGGGTGCCAGAAGTGGACGTGCTTGGCGTCGGTGATCGCGTTGTCGAAGCAAAGCCGCGGGTTGTGCTCGGCGTGTCGACCGGAGGCGCGCCTGGACTCTTGCCGGTACACCCGGCAAGCGCAGCGGTAGCGACGACGATCCCCGCTATCAGTCCGATCCGGACCACCTTCACAACGCCTCCCGACAACTAGACAGCAGTCGCGCGACGATCGTTGCGCGACGGGAGTAGGGGTCTGGTTGAGGTCGGTTTCGGTGTCCACGGATCTCAGCCACTTCCAGCGTCGTGCTGGAAGGCGAGAGACAACAGCGAAGAGCGCAGCGAAGACGAGTTGCGCGAGGGTTGAGTTGCGTTGTTCGGTCCGGTCGGGACGAAGTCCCGAAGCGGGTAGTCCTCGCTGGTAGGTGCGGTGGCGCTGGAAGCCATGCGTCAGCCGCCGGTCAGACTCGGGTCAGTTGCGGTGAGTCGTGCATGCGGTTGCGGCGTGGCTTCTGGTTCGGGTCGACCCAGGCGGGTGGTATCCAGTGGGGTAGGTCGTCGAGCATGATCGAAGACCAGCCCATCTGTTCGAACAGGGCGTGGTTGGCGGTGCAGACGAGGGTGCCGTCATCGACGCAGGTGCTTCGGGTGATCGCGTAGTCGGTGACGTGATGAGCTTGCGTCCACGACAAGGGCGCGTCACATCCGGGATATGAGCAGCCTTTGTCTCGGGCGAACATGGCTAGTCGTTGTTGTTCGGTGAACAACCTTTGTTGATCGCTGTAAGCACGGATGCTTTTCGTCTTGGACAGCAGGACCAGGATGGCTTTGGCTTTCGGGTTCGAGCCACCGGTCGGCTACTGCGACCGGGATCGTGTAGCCGTGCGACGTCTGGGCGATGCCGGCGCCGGCATAGTCGTCGACGGTGGCGGTGAGCACGAGGGTGGTGGCGCAGCCGTTGGCGGTGGGCAGCGTCGCCGGAGGCGTAGAGCAGTTTCAGTGCCTTCGAGCAGTGCGTCGTGGCGGCGTTGGCCCGGGGTGCGCGGGTCGCGTTCGTCGTTCGGGCCGGTGTGCGGCTTGGCCAGGGTGTCGAGCAGGGTCTCGAGGTATTCGGCGGCCTCACACGTCAGGTCGCCGGCGACGGTGCCTGATCCGTCCGCACGCCGGCGCAGGGTCAGGGTGCGGCGCCGGTGTGCGGTTTCGATGTCACGAAACGCCCCGTCTTGATCGACGCGGGCGTAGAGGCCGGTGGCGAAGCGGGCCAGCAAGTCCGGGTCGTGCTCGGCAGCGAAGTCGAGCAGCGCGGTCTCATACAGGGGTGCTGACTGGTCGGCGAGCAGGTCGTCGATCTTGTCCGTCATCTTCACGACCGTGGCCGCGGCCCGGACCGAAATCGACCCGTCGGCGAGCGCCTGGCCGCGGTCTGCGGGTGCTGCGGTTCGACCAGCTCACCGGTGATCAGCCTCGGCGGCGTGATCGCCAGCGCCAGCTTCACCCGCCCAGCCGCATCGTTCGCGCCGATCCTCAACGCGTCGCGCAGCAGCACGGTCGTGTTCTTCGCACCCAGAGTCATAGGCCAGTCGTTCGGTCTCAACCTGCGCGATCAGGCGCGAGCTGTTCGACCTCTATGCGCCTGCTTGTGACGCTGGAGTTCGCGCAGCCGATCCAGCACTGCGGTGCCGGTCAACTGCGAGCTGCTCACGCGTTCGATAATACTCTTTCTGAGGAAGAGATGCTAGTCCTGCGAACAGAGAATCCGCATAAATATATAGGGATTCGCATCCACGGCCGCGAAGTCGCGGCGCGCGTCAGGCGTCCGCGTGAGCGCCGAACATGTGCCGCCGATAGGCGTGCGTGATCGTCTCGCCGTGGTCGGGACGGTGAACGACCGTGATCGGGTCACCAGCTCGGATCTCGCCGGGAACGATGATGCGCAGGTAGGCCCCGGGACGCGACACCTCGGTGAAGGTCTTCAACCAGCCCCGTTCACCGACCCACCCGCGAAAGGTCGAGCACGGGATCCGCGGATAGGTCACTTCGGCGACGACCATGTCGCCGAGCTGCCACCGCTCGCCGGCGAGTGCGGCGTTGACGTCGATGCCGCTGGTCGTCAGGTTCTCGCCGAAGAAGCCGTTGGTCAGCGCGCGGCCGAGGCGCTGTTCCCACGCATCGAGATCCTCGCGACTGAACGCGTACAACGCCTGGTCACTGCCGCCGTGGTTCTCGACATCGCCGATGAAGTCGCCGACAACGCCGCTGCCGAGCCCGGTCGTCCTCGGGCCCGGGTCGCGCACCTGCACCGGCCCGTCCACGGGCTGCTTGTCGATGCCGGTCTCGTCGACCTGCTTGTCAGGGTTCGGACGCGGACGGCCGACGTTCACGGACAGCAGCACGGGCACGGCGTCAATTCTGCCAGTCCGCGGCGAGCCGTCGAGCGATTTCCGTGGCTGCGGCGACGTCCTGCGCCGAACCGCCGCGCAGCCCCGCCGCGAGCCCGACGATGAAGGTCGTCAAGGGCGCAGCCGGCCGAGCGACGCCGTGTGCTGCGTCGCGGGCGAGATCGAGGACGAGATCACGATCGACGGTGGCGTCGATACCGAGGGCGGCGCACAGCTCGTCGACCCAACCGGTCAGTTCGTCAGCCACGACGGGCCCGCTCGAGATCGGCCCAGGTATCGACGTCCGCACCCCACTCGTTCTCGTCGATGACATCGACGACGTCGGCCTCGGCGAACAGTTCGCGGACCGCTGCGCCGTCGATGCGAGACAGCCGCCCGAGCGCCGAGCGCAGCGCGTCCGTACGCCATACCGCGGCCAGGTAGTTGCGCTCGCCGTCGTTGCTCAGCACCGCAACCTCCGCGTCGCCGGCCGCGGTGAGCAGCACCGGTACGGCCGGGCCGATCCGCGGCAGATCACTCGCGAGCACGAGGCACCAGAAGGAGGTCACCGACTCGAGTGCTGCCGCGATGCCGGCGACCGGGCCGCCACCGGGTGGATCCTCCTGCGCCCAGATCACCGACCGCTCGGTCGCGCGCTGCGGACCGGCGACCACGATGCGTTGTGCGCCATCGGTCGCGGCCAGCGCGATGTCGAGCAGCGTGCGTCCGTGTACCTCGAGCGCGGGCTTGTCGGCACCGTCGAGGCGCCGCGACGTAGCTCCGGCAAGCACGATCGCATCGAACATCACCGGTGACGTTACTGCTTGAGCTTGCGCCACCCGCCGGCCCGGTTGTTGGCGATGATCTGTTCGAACATCCGTCGTAACGCTCGGGAGTTGATCGTCGAGTCTGCATGGATTGCGATCTGTCGAGCCGTCTTGTTCTCGTGTCCGGCAGTAATGATCCCGTCCGGGTCGGGGACTATGCCGCCGTCGTAGAGGAATACGTTCACGTGGTCCTTTGTCGCGAGAAGCGCACAGATGTTGCCCTCGAGCACGAAATACGGCCGCACAGAGCGCTTGATCGTCTCTTCGACCTCGGCGTCGGCCGAGTGCACGATGTCGCGGACCTGCGCACAGATCTCCTGCTGCCACGCGGGCAGCCCGCGGATGTAGTCGTCGACCCGCGGGTCCTTCACGTAGGGCTGATCGGACGCCATGTCGTCATCCTGTCGTCATTCGGGGGCTACACGGAACACGTGTGAAGGGGATAGGTTCTCGCTAATAGTCCGATTTGCAGCATTTGAAGGACGGGGTGACGACGATGTCACGATCACGGCTGCGCCGGGTTCTCGGCGTCTCACTGGTTGCGGGTGTGGTTGCAGGCGGGACGTTCGCGCTCGCCGACGGTGCCTCCGCCGGGCGACCGAGCAGTCATCACGAGGGGTCGTCCTGTCGGCTCGGCAACGGCGTCAAGCACGTCATCAGCCTCGTGTTCGACAACGTCCACTTCGCTCGCGACAACCCGAACGTGCCGTCGGACCTCGAGCAGATGCCGCACCTGCTGCACTTCCTCGAGAACAACGGCACCGTGTTGTCGAACTTGCACACGCCGATGATCGCGCACACCGCCGACGACAGCTTGTCGATCTACACCGGCCTCTACGGCGATCGGCACGGCCAGCCGTTGACCAACTCGTACAAGACGTTCAACCCCGACGGGACGACCGACCCGGCCGCGTCCTTCGCCTACTGGACGAGCCCGGTCGTCGACACCGCGTCATCGCCGGCCAGCGGTCACGACACGCTGCCGACCATGGCGTACTCGCCGACCACGCCGGCGACGCACACCAACACCGGGCAGCAGACGCCTGCGCCGTGGGTGCCGTTCACCCGCGCCGGATGCAGCGTCGGTGACTTCTCGACTGCCAACATGGTGCTCGAGAACACCGGCCAGGACATCAAGACGGTCTTCGGTGCGAACTCACCCGAGTCGCAGCAGCTCGCCGCCGACCCCGATTCGTTCAAGGACAACGAGGTCGCCGACTACATCGGTGTCGCGGTGCACTGCGCAAAGGCCGCCGCGACCTGCGCCGACGCGAAGGCAGTGAAGTACGGCCAGACCTCGCCGTCCCCGTCGGCAAGCGCCGACCAGCTCCCGACCGAGCCGGGCGGCTACCACGGCTACCAGGGACTGTTCGGAGCGCGCTACGTCGCGCCCGTCCTCGGCCAGGGCACGCCGAACAAGACGCACGACGGTTACCCCGTCACGAATTCATCAGGAAACCTGGTCGATCTCAACGGCAACGAGATCGACGGTGCGTTCACCTCTCCGGCGCGGCCCGGCTTCCCGGGCTTCAGCCCCACGCCGGCGCAGTCACTCGCCTACATGGCCGACATGCAGGAGAGCGGCATTCCGGTGACCTACGGCTACATCTCCGACATGCACGAGCGCAAGGCGACCTCGACGGGAAGCTGCACAACCGCGACCGCGACCAAGTCCGGTAACCCGGTCGGGCCTGGCGACAGCTGCTACGTGAGCAACGCCCATGCCTACGACGACGCCTTCCAGAAGTTCTTCGAACGCCTGCAGCAGGACGGCATCACGCCGGCGAACACGCTGTACTTGATCAGCGCCGAAGAGAACGACCAGTTCGCGGGCGCGAACGTCGGACGCGCATCCCAGCCGACGCCGGCCGGTTGCGACGGCGTGACCGTTCCGTGCAACTACGCAGCCGGTCAGATCGGTGAGTTGCAGGCCAACATCAAGGGCCTGCTCTCGACGACGCAGAGCGCCAACACGCAGTTCGACATCGAGCCCCAGGGTGCGTCGATCTACGTGCACGGCCAGCCGGCGGCTGACAACGCGAGCGTCCGGCAACTCGAGCGCGACACCGCGGCCATGACAGCCGACAACCCGTACAGCGGCGCGTCCGGCCAGCACATCGTCAATTACCAGGCAGGCCATGCCGAGCAGCGGATTCTGCACATGCAGACCTCCGATCCTCTGCGCACGCCGACGTACTCGCTGTTCCCGGTCCCGGACTACTACTTCTCGACGTCCGGACCGAACGTGTCGATCAACAGCTCCTTCGCCTGGAACCACGGCTACTACTCGCCGAACATCGACGTCACCTGGGGAGCACTCGTAGGTCCGGGTGTCGCCGCCGACGGCGTCAACGGCCCGCAGCCGGTCGACAGCAACGAGGCGAACGATCCGAACTCGACCAACACCGTGCCGCAGGCGAGCCAGGACGGAACCTACGTCGACGAGGTCGACCTGCGTCCGACGCTGCTGCACCTGGCGGGATTGACCGACGACTATCCGAGCGACGGCACGGTCGTCACCGATGTGCTCAGTCGGCCGAAGCATGCGCTGAGCTCGGTGCAGCACCTGGCGACCGCGTACCGGCAGCTCAACTCGAGCGTGGGCGCGTTCGGCACCGACACCTTGATCGCGTCCACCAACGCGCTCAAGAGTGGCTCTGCATCGAGCGACGCGACCTACACGAGGGTTGAGGACGCCTTGGCCTATCTCGGCGACAAGCGCGACGCGCTGGCGACGAAGATCAAGGGTGTGCTTGCCGACGCGGCCGCCGGACACGGCACATCCCGGGATCGAGTGCGCACGCTGACCGACAAGGCGGACCAGCTCATCCGGGCCGCGCAGCGGCTTGCCGCATCGTCCTGATCCGCAAACCGGGCAGAAGATCACCTCAAGTCGACGGTCCGATGCGCGTTTTGCGGCGTTCACCAGCTAAAGTCCGCCCGGCGCGTGATCGATAAGGCTGACAGCGCCGTTTTGGCCTGTGGCCCGTGGAGGGATCGAGTTCGTGTCTGCCGATGCGCCGTGCGCGCGGAAAGCCGTGGGACGCCGGCACCGCCGGCTCGCCCTCGGCCTCGTCGTGGTCGCCCTGGCGACGCTCGGTCTCGCGGCGGGGGTGCATGCCCGTGCCGCGGCGCCCGAGCCCCAAGCCGGCCAGTTCGTGCCGCTGCCCGCGGCCAGCCTGGTCGACACGACCTCTGCCACCGGCTGGTCGGGCCAGCTGCAGCCCGGAGCGACGAACTCTGTCACGGCCACCGGCATTGCCGGGGTCCCGGCGTCGGGCGTCCTGGCGGTGATGCTGCACATCACGACCTCGGGCAGCTCGAAACCCGGTGTGAACTCCAACGGCAACGTGTGGGCCTGGCCGGCGGGGTCGACCCGCCCGCAATACGCGACGGTCGCCAACGCTCCCGCCGGCTCGGTCGCCGACAACACGGCGATCGTGCAGGTCGGCGACGCGGGCCAGGTCTCCTTCTACAACGGATCGGGCGGCAGCGCGGTCGACGTCCGGGCCGATATCGAGGGGTACGTGACCTCGAACGACTCGACAGCGGTCGGCGCTGCATTCGCGCCGGTGACGCCGAGCCGGATCGTCGACACGAGTGCCGGAGTGGGAGGCCGTTCGACGCCGCTCACCAGTGACGCGCCGTGGACGGTCGGCGTGCTCGGGCTCGGCGGCATCCCCACCTCGGGTGTGTCGGCGGTCGCGCTCAACGTCGGCGCGCACGTCACGAGCACCGACTGCTGGGTGCAGGTCCAGCCGGGCAGCACGGGCAGCGCCGATGCGACTGCTTACCCGCGCGTCGACACCTACGCCAACTACTCGGCGCAGGGTCTCGCGGTGGTGGCACCCGACTCGAACGGCAACATCACCCTCTCGACCAACTGCGCGTCGACCGATGTCTACGTCGATGTCGAGGGCTACTACGTCGTGCCCACCGACGGATCGTCGGGCGACGTTTACGTCCCTATGACCGACCCGGGTCGGGTCGTTGACACGCGGCACAACCGCGGCGTCGCCGGGAAGATGACCGCCAATCGCGTGGTGCGCGGCGCGCAGGCCGTCCCCGTGGTGGGTGTTGCCGGAGTGCCGTCCGAGGCCGACGCGGTCGCACTGAATCTGGGCACGACCAACGCCACGACGACCGCCTCCGACACAGTCTGGACCGACGGCACGGCGCGCCCGACGTCAACCAGCAGCGTCGAGGTCGACCCGAACGTCGCCGAGAGCAACCTGGTCTTCCTCGAGACCGGCGCGAACGGAAAGATCGACATCGCGTCGACGAGCACCGACACGAACGCGTCGAGCGACCTGTACATCGATGTCGAGGGCTACTTCTACCGCCCGGCGGCAGGGCACGCGTTCGACACTCCGCAGTACTTCCCGACGGTCGTCGGTGACACGTTCTACAACACCGACGGCCCATCCGGCGACATCATCGCGACCGCCAACGACACCCTCGGGGTCAACAACGCCTGCAAGGGCACCGACCCCACGAACATCGGCAGCGACGTCGCGATCCTCGCCGCGCACGGCGCCGACCCGTCGCGGCTCACCGTGACCACGGTCAATTGCATGTCGAGCTACGGTCACCGCGCCGGGGGCACGGATCCGGGCCCGGACGGGTGCTCGTGGAAGACCGGCGGGATCACCCGCATCGGCAAGGTGCTCTACCTCGCCGTGGCGCGGCAGCTGCACAAGTGCGACAACGACCAGACCATCGGCCTGCAACCGTCGTTCAACGCCAGCATCATCAAGTCGGTCGACGGCGGTAAGACCTGGACGAACCCGTGGGGGACGACCAGCAGCGATGGCGCGGCGCCGCAGTACAGCACCAAGCTCGGTCGCTACCAGGCGATGTTCCCCGGTCAGACGTTCTCGGCGCCGTTCTTCATCCAGTACGGACCGGGCAACACACAGACTGTCGACGGTGCGAACAAGTACCTCTACGCGGTCTCGAACGACGGCTACACCTACAACGGCAACTATCTGCACCTGGCCCGCGTGCCGCTCGACCAGATTCAGAACGCACGCGCGTGGCAGTACTACCACGGCAGCATCGGCGGCAACGGCGCCTACTGGACCAGCTCGGTCGCCGGCGCGACCCGCGTGTTGCAGGACAAGCACAACATCAGCCAGCCGGTGATCCAGTACCTGCCGGCGCTGAAGCAGTACCTGATGCTGTCGTTCAGCTACATCCGCGGGGACGACAACTTCCCGAACCCGCAGGAGAACCCGTACACCCAGTTCCACTTCTTCACCGCGCCGAAGCCGTGGGGACCGTGGAAGACGGCATACACGCACACCGGTCAGCGCAGCCTGTGGTGCCTCACCGCACCGTGCCAGCTCACCCAGGACCCCGAGTCGACCTCGCTGGATCGCGGCATCCCCAGCGACTGGATGGGCCTCTACGACCCGTCGATCATCCAGAAGTTCGTGTTCACGCGGCCGCTCGCCAACCAGGCGATGTTCACCAACGGTGACTGGGAGCCGCAGACGCAATTCCCCAAGGAACACCTCTACCGGATGCACGCGATCCCGATGAACGTGCGCACCGTACTGGGCGGCGCGTCCACGTCGGGCAAGACCTGACCGGCAATACCCTGCCCGGGTGACCTCAGTCGTCGGTGCCGCGGTCGGTGCCGCGGTCGGTGCCGGAGCATGTCTGGCGGCAACGCCCTACCTCGCTCGGCTCACGATCACCGTTCCCGATCGTGAGAACGCGCGCTGGTACGTCGGCGCCAGGCCCGATCGCCGGCGCCTGGTCGCCACGGCGCTGGCTGCGCTGGTGCTCGGCGCGCTCGCCGGTGCCGCCGCGGGCTGGACGGCGCTGCTGCCCGCGTATCTGTGTATCGCCTTGACCGGCAGCGCGTTGACGGTCATCGACTACGAACACCATCGCCTGCCGAACCGGCTCGTCTATCCGGCAGCGATCGGCGCGTTCGTACTGCTCGCTCTGGCGGCAGCGATCGACGACGACTGGTCGGATTATCTGCGCGCTGTCGAAGGAGCCGCGGTCGCGTACGTCGCGCTGTTCGTGCTCAAGTTCATCTCGCCGCGATCGTTCGGCTGGGGCGACGTGCGCCTCGGCGGTGTGCTCGGCGCCTACCTCGGCTATCAAAGTTGGCTCGCGGTCTACTACGGATTGTTCGCAGGGTTCCTGTTCGGAGCGCTCGTCGCGATCGTGTTGATCGCGCGACGGCGCGCGTCGAGGAAGACCGCGATCGCGTTCGGTCCGATGCTGCTTGTCGGCGCCCTCGTCGTCCTCGCCTTCGACCTGACACCGTCCCTCGTAAGGTGAGCGCATGGCCAAAGAGCGTGATGCGAAACCGACCGCCTTCATCCTGTACGGCGCAACCGGCGACCTGGCCAAGCGAATGGTGCTGCCGGCCTTCTACAAGCTCTGGCAGGAAGGGTTGCTACCCGCAAAGTGGAAGCTGATCGGCAACGGACGCGGTGACGTCGATCATCTGAACTTCCGAAAGTACGTGCGCTCGGTGCTCACCGAGTTCGGCGCCAAACCCGAGGCGAAGACCTGGTCCCAGTTCGCCGACCATGTGTACTTCGCCGGCGGCGGATTCAACTCCGAATCACCCGGCAGCCTGCTCGACGTTCTCGGTCACGCCAAGGAGCACCTCGGCAGGAATGCGCAGCTCATTCACTACTTCGCTGTCCCACCAGCGGCATTCGACGAACTCACCAAAGCGCTCGGCCAGCACGGCCTGGCCAAGGGTTCGCGCGTGGTCTACGAGAAGCCGTTCGGAACGTCGGGCGCAAAGTTCCGCGCGCTCGACAGGGTCGTGCACTCGGTGCTCGAAGAGCAGCAGGTCTATCGCATCGACCACTTCCTCGGGAAGGAGGCGACTCAAGACCTGCACGTGCTGCGTTTCGCCAACGGACTCTTCGACGCGATGTGGCACCGCGACCACGTCCGCGCCGTGCAGATCGACGTCCCCGAGAAGCTCGGCATCACCGACCGCGCCCAGTTCTACGACGCCACCGGCGCCGTGCTCGACATGCTCGTGACACACCTGTTCCAGATCGCCGCCGAAGTCGCGATGGAGCCGCCGGCGTCCCTGACCTCCGCCGACCTGCAGGCCGCCCGTGAAGAAGTGATCGGCAAGTTCCGCAAGCTCGATCCGTCCGAGGTGGTGCTCGGCCAGTTCGACGGCTATCGCGACGTCCCCGGCATCGCCAAGCGCTCGACTATGGACACCTACGTCGCGGCCCGGCTCTGGATCGACACCAAACGCTGGAAGGGCGTGCCGTTCCTGCTGCGCACCGGCAAGCGTCTGGCCCAAAGTCACCAGCGGGTCAGCCTGATCCTGCGCGAGCCCACCGGTGCGCTGGCCGGCGTGCCGAAGCACGGCAACGTCCTGAGCTTCGAGCTCAAGGGCGACGGTGAGATCGGGCTGCGGCTGGTCGCGAAACGCCCGGGCGCGAAGCTCGATCTCGACGTCGCCGAGGCGAGCATCCCGCTGACGAAACTCGACGGCGCCAACCCGCTGCCGCCCTACGTGCGGCTCATCCACGACGTCGTGCTCGGCGACCGTTCGCTGTTCACCCGTCCGGACGGGCTGGCAGCCGTATGGAAGGTCGCGGCCCCGCTGCTCGATGACCCGCCGCGGCCGAAGCCGTACGCGCAGGGGTCGTGGGGACCCAAGGCCGCCGCCCGGCTCGCCGCACCTGACGGGTGGTTGCTCGGCCAGTAAGGGACAATCGTCGGCGTGTTGCGATGGATCACCGCCGGCGAGTCGCACGGCCCTGCACTGGTCGCGGTCGCCGACGGGCTCCCGGCAGGCGTCGAGGTGACCACGACGGTCGTCGCCCGCGACCTGGCGCGCCGCCGGCTCGGGTACGGCCGCGGCGCTCGCATGAAGTTCGAGCAGGACGAGGTCGAGCTCACCGGGGGGGTGCGGCACGGATTGACGATGGGCGGCCCGGTTGCGGTCCGCATCGCCAACACCGAATGGCCCAAATGGACGACGGTGATGTCGGCCGACCCGGTCGATGCGGACGAGTTGGCCGCGCAGGCCCGCAACGCACCGCTCACCCGTCCGCGCCCCGGCCACGCCGACCTCGTCGGCATGCAGAAGTACGACGTCCCCGACGCCCGTCCCATTCTCGAGCGGGCGAGCGCGCGCGAGACCGCCGCCCGGGTCGCGCTCGGCGCAGTGGCCAAGGCGTTCCTGCAGCAGAGCCTCGGGGTCGAGGTGCTCAGCCATGTGGTCGCGATCGGCACGGTGCAGACCCCGGCGGGCGTGCTGCCGAAGCCGGGCGACCTCGACACCGTCGACGCCTCCGAGGTGCGCTGCTTCGATCCCGACACCGCAGCCGCGATGATCACCGAGATCGAGGACACGAAGAAGGCCGGTGACACCCTCGGCGGCATCGTCGAGGTGCTTGCCTGGGGCCTGCCGCCCGGCCTGGGCAGCCACGTGCACGGCGACCGGCGGCTCGACTCGCGGCTGGCCGCGGCCCTGATGGGCATCCAGGCCATCAAGGGCGTCGAGCTCGGTGACGGCTTCGAACTTGCGCGCCTGCGTGGCTCGCAGGCCCACGACGAGATCGTCAACCGCGACGGATCCATCCGTCGCCTGACCGGACGCTCGGGTGGTACCGAGGGCGGCATGACCACCGGCGAGGTGCTCCGGGTGCGCGCCGCGATGAAACCGATCTCGACCGTCCCGCGCGCCCTTCAGACCGTCGACGTCGCCACCGGCGAAGCGGCGGTCGCGATCAACCAGCGCTCGGACGTGTGTGCCGTCCCGGCCGCAGGCGTTGTCGCCGAGGCGATGGTCGCGATGGTGCTCGCCGAGGCGACCCTCGAGAAGTTCGGCGGCGACTCGGTCGCCGAGACCAGGCGCAACGTGCAGTCCTACCTCGCCCGGCTCGCCGAGCGCGGCCTCACCAGCACATGAGTCCACGCATCGTCCTCGTCGGGCTGCCGGGTGCGGGCAAGTCGACGTCCGGACGGCGGTTGGCCAAGATCATGTGCGTGCCGTTCATCGACTCGGACGAGCTGATCGAGGCCGCCGACGGACGCACCGTGCAGCAGATCTTCGACGCCGACGGCGAGGGCGTGTTCCGGGCGGCCGAACGGACCGCGATCGAACGGTGCCTCGTGAGCGACTTCGACGGAGTCCTGTCCCTGGGCGGGGGAGCGTTGATCGACGACGCGACGCGCGCGGCCGTCGTCGCGTCCGGAGTGCCCGTCGCCGTACTGCACGCACCGCTCGAGACGCTGCTCGTGCGGGTCGGGGACGCGCGCACCCGCCCGTTGCTGGCGGCTGATCCGCCGGCGCGGTTGCGCGCGATCGCCGAAGCGCGCCAGCCGATCTACGACGAGGTGGCCACGCTGAGCGTCGACACCGACAAGCGCACCCCCGGACAGGTCGCGGCACACATCGCGGCGCGCCTGCACGATCTCGGGATTCTGGCTTGAGCACGTCGATCACCGTTGCCGGCGCGGCTTCGTACGACGTCGTCATCGGGCACCACGTACTCGATGCGATCGACCCTCTGCTGGCCGGCGCGGCGCGAGTCGCGGTGCTGCACCCGGCGGTCATGGCGGATCGGGCGGCTGCGCTGCGCGAGCGCCTCCGCGCGGACGTCCTGCTGATCGAGTTGCCCGACGGCGAGCAGGCGAAGACGCTCGACGTGGCCGGCCGCTGCTGGGACGAACTCGGCGCTGCCGGCTTCACCCGCTCGGACGCGATCGTCGGCCTCGGTGGGGGCGCGACGACCGATCTCGCGGGGTGGGTCGCCGCGGCGTGGCTGCGCGGCGTACGGGTCGTCCAGGTGCCGACGACACTCGCCGGGATGGTCGATGCGGCGGTCGGTGGCAAGACCGGCATCAACACTGCACGCGGCAAGAACCTCGTCGGCGCATTTCACCCGCCCGCAGGCGTTGTGTGCGATCTCGGCACGCTCGAGACGTTGCCGGTCGCCGACTACCTCGCCGGCCTCGCCGAGGTGGTCAAGTGTGGCTTCATCGCCGACCCCGCGATCCTCGACCTGATCGAAGCCGACCCGGCTGCGGCCGGCCGTCCCGGCTCAGCCGTCGAGCGCGAGCTGGTCGAACGATCCGTGCGCGTCAAGGCCGAGGTGGTCGGCGAGGACCTCACCGAGCAGGGCCGCCGCGAGATCCTCAACTACGGCCACACGCTGGGTCACGCGATCGAACGCGCCGAGCGGTACCGCTGGCGTCACGGCGAGGCCGTCTCCGTGGGGCTCGTCTACGCCGCAACGCTTGGGCGCACGCTCGGCCGCCTCGATGCCGACACTGCACGCCGTCATCGCCGCATTCTCGACTCGCTCGGACTGCCCACCGGCTACCGTCCCGATGCCTTTCCCGAGCTGCTCGACACGATGCGCGTCGACAAGAAAGCTAGAGGCAACCGGATACGGTTCATCGTGCTGGACGGACTCGCCAAGCCGGGGACCGCCGACAACGTCGACCCGGCGGTGCTCGCGGCGGCGTACGAGGAGGTTGCTTCGTGACGAGCGTGCTCGTGCTCAACGGCCCGAACCTCGGCAGGCTCGGCACCCGCGAGCCGGATGTCTACGGCACCACGTCCCACGCCGAGCTCGAGGCGCTGTGCGTCCGCGGCGGTGCAGAGCTCGGTCTTGACGTAAGCGTGCGCCAGAGCGACCACGAAGGTCAGCTGCTCGAATGGCTGCACGCGGCCGCCGACGACAACATTCCCGTCGTTCTCAACGCCGGCGCGCTGACCCACACATCGGTAGCCCTGGGCGACGCGTGCGCGATGCTCACGGCCCCGTTGCTGGAGGTACACCTGAGCAACGTGTTCGCTCGCGAGCCGTTCCGGCACCAGAGTTACGTCTCGGCACACGCCGCCGGCGTCATCATGGGACTCGGCCCGCAGGGTTACGTCCTCGCCCTGTCGTACGTCGCGTCGTGTTTGGACGGATCCTGAGCGTGGTTTCCCTTGTTTCCCGGGCTGACGGATAGGTTTTCCTGATGGACTGGACCCTCGCACTCGGTGCCCTCGTCGTGGGCATCGTCGTCGGCCTGACCGGAATGGGCGGCGGCGCCCTGATGACGCCGATGCTCGTGCTGTTGTTCAACGTGTCGCCGCTCTCGGCGGTGTCGAGCGACCTCGTGGCCGCCGCGGTGATGAAGCCGGTCGGCTCGTTCGTCCACTTCCGCCACGGCACCGTGCGCATGGACCTAGTCAAGTGGCTGTGCATCGGGTCGATCCCGGCGGCGTTCTGCGGCGTGCTGATCGAACGAGCGCTCGGCAGCGGGCAGACCGTCGAGGACTTCGTGCAGTACGCCCTCGGCGTCGCGCTGATCCTCGCCGCGATCGGTCTGTTCATCCGCTCCTACCAGCGGCTGGCCGAGCGCGCCGCGCAGCGTGACGGGCGTCGCGAGGTCGATCCCGAAGGCCCGCCGGTGCTCAACATCCGGCCGATTCCCACGATCGCGGTCGGCGCGGTCGGCGGCGTCGTGGTCGGCATGACCTCGGTCGGCTCGGGATCGCTGATCATCATCGCGCTGATGTACCTCTACCCGAAGCTGCGTGCGCGCGAGCTGGTCGGCACCGACCTGGTGCAGGCCGTCCCGCTCGTCGCAGCGGCTGCCATCGGTCACCTCATCTTCGGCGACTTCTCGCTGTCGGTCACCGGCGCGCTGCTCGTCGGGTCCGTCCCCGGTGCGTTCATCGGCGCGCAGCTGTCGTCGCGCTTGCCCGGCGCGATCATCCGTCGTGCGCTCGGCTTCGTGCTGCTTGCGTCCGCGCTCAAGCTGCTCAGCGTCGACTCGTTCCAGACCGGCGTGATCCTCGTGATCCTCGCGCTGCTGGCCGGTCCGGCGTGGATGCTGCTACGCCGCCGGCACGGCTTCCCGGCACTGCCGAAGCACGAGAAGCAACAGCAGGCCGAAGCCGCCTCGAAGTCGGACGGCGATGTCGGACGCGAGCCGGCCGTCGACGACCGTCCAATTTCGCGATAGCTCGAGCTGCGCGACGCTGTCGAGATCGAGGTTGCAGGCCCGTGCAAACGACGGCGTGGGACAGCGACGAACACACGCCCCTTAGACTGACACCTCGTGGCAACGACAAATGACCTGAAGAACGGCCTTGTGCTCAACATCGACGGCCAGTTGTGGACCGTCGTCGAGTTCCAGCACGTGAAGCCCGGCAAGGGCGGCGCGTTCGTGCGCACGACGCTGAAGAACGTGCTGTCGGGCAAGGTGGTCGACCGCACCTTCAACGCCGGGACGAAGGTCGAGACGGCAAACGTCGACAAGCGGGCGATGACCTACCTGTACAAGGAGGGCACCGACTTCGTCTTCATGGACGGCCAGACCTACGACCAGGTGCACGTTCCGTCCGAGACCGTCGGCGACGGCGCGAACTACCTGCTCGACAACGCCGAGGTTGCCATTGCCGTCCATGACGGGACGCCGCTCTACATCGAGATGCCGACCTCGGTCGAGCTCATCATCAGCCACACCGACCCCGGCCTGCAGGGTGATCGCTCGACCGGCGGCACCAAGCCGGCCACGCTCGAGACCGGCGCCGAGATCCAGGTGCCGCTGTTCGTGTCGACCGGCGAGAAGGTCAAGGTCGACACTCGCGACGGCCGGTACCTCGGCCGCGTGAATTCCTGATCGATGGCTGCTCGCTCGAAGGCCCGTAAGCGCGCGGTCGACGTCTTGTACGAGTCGGACGTGCGCGGCGTCGACACGTTGTCGACGTTGCACGATCGTGTCGAGTTGGGCGATCCGCCGGTGAATGAGTACACGGTCTCGTTGATCGAGGGCGCCCAGGAACACCGTGCGCGCATCGACGAGATCCTCGCGGCGTATGCCGAAGGCTGGACGATCGAGCGCATGCCTGGTGTCGACCGAGCAGTGCTGCGCCTTGGTGTCTACGAGCTGCTGTGGCGTGACGATGTGCCCGATGCGGTCGTCATCGACGAAGCCGTCGAGCTCGCCAAGTCGTTGTCGACCGACGAGTCGCCGCGCTTCGTCAACGGGGTGCTGGCACGCGTACTGCGCGACCGTGCCGTCCTCGTCCCGGTCGCGCAGTAGCCGTTTACTGCCGGGGCGCGTACGCGCCGGCGTCGATGTCTGCGATCAGCGTCGGGCCGGTCGGCGTCCAGCCGAGCAGTTCCTGCGTCTGGTCGCTCGTCGCGGTGAGGTCCATCGCGAAGAAGTTGCCGATCCAGCCGTAGTGCCCGACGACGTCGTCGGGCGAGATCGACGCGACCGGCAGGTCGAATGCCCGGCCGATGGCTTCGGCGATCTCGCGGGTGGTCACGCCGGTCTCGGCGACGGCGTGCAGGCACGCACCCGCCGGGGCCTTTTCGAGGCCGAGCACGTTCATCCGCGCGGCGTCCGAGCGATGCACCGCTGCCCAGCTGTTGGTGCCGTCGCCCGGGTAGCCCGAGACGACTTTCTCGCGGGCGATCCCGGCCAGGTGTGCGATGAACCCGTGATCGCCGGTGCCGTGCACCGTGGGCGAGAAGCGCAGGCCGACCGTGTGCACGCCCTGGTCTACGAAGTCGAGCGCGAGGTTCTCACTGCCGCCGCGCGGCGCGTCAGGGCCGTGGAACGGCGATGGGTCGTTCTCCGACGCCGGGCGGTCCTGGGTCAGCCCGGCAACCCCGGATGCGATGAGGAACGGCCGGCCGGTGCCGGCAAGCGTCTCGCCGATCGTCTGCGTGGCGGCGCGTTCGGCGGCAGCGGTGCCGACGGGGTCTGACCAATCGTGCTTGTTCGCGAGGTGGATCACCGCGTCGGCCTCGCGGGCACCGGTCCGGATGCTGTCGCGGTCGTCGAGGTCGCCTCGCAGTACAACTGCGCCCTTGGCCGCCAGCGCCGCGGCCGACGAGTCCGAGCGGGCGAGCCCGGTGACCTCGTGGCCGGCCGCGAGCAACTCGTCCACGGTCGCCGATCCGATCCAACCGGAGGCCCCGGTGACGAAAACGTGCATGTCGAACTCCTTCATGATGTCGGTAACTGACGTCAGAAACTGACGCTACACCTCGAAGTCAGTCACTGCCATCACTAGACTGGCGGCGTGCGTTGGGAACCGGGTACTCCGCAGCGGCTGCAGCAAGCCGCGCTCGAGCTGTTCGCGACCCGCGGGTTCGAGCAGACGACGGCCACCGACATCGCGCAGGCCGTCGGCCTCACCGAGCGCACCTTCTACCGGCACTTCGCCGACAAGCGCGAGGTGTTGTTCTACGGGCAGGACGTGCTTCTGGACGCGTTCTTGACCGGCGTCGAGACCGCCCCGCCGGCATCGTCACCGCTGGACGTCGTGGCGGCGGCCGTGCAATCGGCGTCCGCGTTCTTCACCGCGGATCGCCGCGCGAACTCGCGCACCCGCCAGTCGGTGATCGAGGCGCATCGGGCCCTGCAGGAGCGCGAACAGCACAAGCTCGCGACCATTGCGACGCGGGTCGCGGACGCCTTGCGCACCCGTGGAGTTTCCGAACCCGCAGCGACGCTGGCAGCCCAAACCGGAGCCACCGTTTTCGGTATCGCGTTCGGGCAGTGGATCGGTCCGGACGAGCATCGCGACATGGGCGAAATCGCTGCCACTGTGTTCGGTGAACTGCGCACATTGGTCGCTGTCTCGTAGTTGCGATCAAGGGGCACCTCTCGTAGCTTCGCTGGATACCCCCTTAGCGAATTGGAGTTGTTCTGGCGTGCCGTCGTACCGCCCGCGGGCCGCAGCGCACAAGCTGCGCGTCGCCGTGCTCGTCGTCTCGCTGGTAGCCGGCGCCCTCGCCGCGCTCAGTGGTGCCGCCGCCCACGCCCGGCCGACGTTGCAACGCTCGATCGCGCAGGTTTCGGCACTGCTCGACCGACTCAGCCGCCAGAACGAGATGCTGGACGAGCGTTACAACACCGCAGTAGCGGCGGCGGCAACCCAGCAGACGGCGGCCCGCGCGGCCGCTCGGGCGGCCCGGGCGGCAGCGCACGATGCCGCCGTCGCGCGTGAGCACCTCAGCATGACGGCGGCTCAGCGCTACGAGGCCGGCGCGCTCGACTCGACCTCGCTACTGCTGACGAGCAACAACCCGCAGGCCTATCTCGACGATCTCAGCTCGATGGACTACCTGTCCTCGCAGCTCGCCACGCTGGCCACCCAGGCGCGCACGAGCGCGGAGCATGCTCGCGCGGCCGCCGCGCATGCCGCGCGCGAGTTGAGCTCGGCGCAGGCCAAGGTCCGCACCGTCCGCAACCAGCAGGCGGTGCTGCAGTCGCGCACTGCCCATTTCAAGACAGTCCTGGCCAGCCTGAGCGCCGAGCAGCAGCGCAGGTACGAGCACGCCCGCGAGGTCGCGCTCGCCAAGGCGCAGGCGATCGCGAGAGCGCAGGCACGCGCTGCAGCGCGGGCGCCCAAGTCGCGGCCGGCCACGCCGGTGCGGTCGACGCCGGTGGTGCCGACCCCGCCGACGAACAACCCGGTCAACGTCCAGCACGCCATCGACTACGCCGAGGCGCAGGTCGGCAAGTCGTACTCCTACGGTGCGTCCGGACCGGACTCGTTCGACTGCTCGGGCCTGACGATGGCGTCGTGGGCGCGTGGCGGGGTCTACCTGCCGCACTCGGCGGCGGCCCAGTACAACGTCGGCCAGCACATCCCGTACGACCAGTTGCAGCCCGGCGATCTCATCTTCTTGTACCAGCCGATCGGGCACGTGGAGATCTATGTGGGCAAGGACCTCGCCGTGTCCGCAGCCGATCCGGCGCTCGGCGTGGTCTACGTGCACCCGTCCCAGGACATGTCCGACTACGTGGGGGCGACGCGCCCACAGGGGTGAGCAGGGGCTTCTCGCCTGCCGAATAATGTGATATCTATTTGATATCACATTAGGAGGACCGATGAGTGAGCCCACGAGCATCGACAGCACTGCCGCCCCGGTCGGGCACGGTGGCGTCCGGGTCCAGGTCGAAGAACGTCCGGCGGCGGTGGCGATCGGATTCCTCGGAATCGGCGTCGTCCTCATCTGCGCGGCCGCCGCGATCGCCCTCGGCAAGACCAGCGCACCGGGCTGGCTCGCCGTCCCCGTAGCGATCGGCGTTGTCGTGCTCACCTCGCTGGTGGTGGTGTCACCCGGAGAGAGCCGCGTCGTGCAGTTCTTCGGTCGCTACGTCGGCACGGTGCGCCGGCCGGGTCTGGCGTGGGTCGTCCCACTGAGCACGCGGCGCAGCGTGAGCGTGCGCGTGCGCAACTTCGAGACCAATAGGCTCAAGGTCAACGACGCCGACGGCAACCCGGTCGAGATCGCCGCGATCGTCGTCTGGCAGGTCGCCGACACCGCACGCGCGGTCTTCGGCGTCGACGACTACCCGGCCTTCGTGCGGGTGCAGGCCGAGTCGGCCCTGCGGCACGTCGCCAACAGCTATCCCTACGACAATGCCGACGAGGCCGGGACCTCGCTGCGCGGCGCTACCGACGCCGTCGCGCTCGAACTCGCCACCGAGGTCGCCGAACGGGTCGCGCTGGCCGGGGTCGAGATCGTCGAGGTACGCATCAGCCACCTTGCCTACGCGTCCGAGATCGCCCAGGCCATGCTGCGTCGGCAGCAGGCCAACGCCGTTGTCGCGGCGCGGTCCCGGATCGTCGAGGGCGCGGTCGGCATGGTCGAGATGGCGCTCAACCGGCTCAACGAGCGCGACATCATCGAGCTGGACGAGGAACGCAAGGCGGCGATGGTCAGCAACCTGATGGTCGTCCTGTGCGGCGACCAACCCGCCTCGCCGATCGTCAACACCGGCACGCTCTACAGCTGAGCCGTGAGCGACCGCAAGCAACTGCTGGTGCGGATGGATCCGGCGGTGCACGACGCACTGGCCCGGTGGGCCGGCGACGAGTTGCGCAGTGTCAACGCGCACATCGAGATGCTGTTGCGCCGCGCGCTCGCCGAGGCGGGCCGGATGCCCAAGGCCGCGCCATTGCCCAAACGCGGCCGGCCGAGGGTCGACTGATGACCGCCCGACTGCGCGTCGACGCTCTCGTGCGCCACTTCGGCGCAGTGCACGCGTTGGACGGCCTGACCTTCGACGTCCCGGCCGAGCGTCTGGTCGGCTTCCTCGGCCCGAACGGCGCCGGGAAGACGACGACGATGCGGGCGGTGTTCGGGCTCACCGAACTCGATGCCGGCACCGTCACCTGGGACGGACGCCCGATCACTGCGGTTCAACGCCGGCGGTTCGGCTACATGCCTGAGGAGCGCGGCCTGTACCCGTCGATGTCCTTGGGCGAGCAGGTCGAGTACTTCGGCCGGCTGCACGGCCTGAGCGCGCACGATGCGCGCTCGGCGACGCAGCTGTGGCTCGCCCGGCTCGGACTCGAAGCACGCGCCGACGCAAAGGTCGAGTCGCTCTCGCACGGCAATCAGCAACGCGCACAACTGGCAGTGGCACTCGTCCACGATCCGGAATTGCTGATCCTCGACGAGCCGCTCGCCGGGCTCGATCCGAGTGGGATCGACGCGGTCGTCGAGGTGCTGCGTGAACGCGTCCGGGGTGGCTGTTGCGTGCTCCTGTCGAGCCATCAACTCGACCTCGTCGAGGACATCTGCGATTCGGTCGTGATCATCGACCACGGCCGGCACGTGATCAGCGGGACGGTCGACGAGCTCGCGACCAGCGGGCCCGAGCAGTTGCTGGTGAGCATCGACGGGATCGACGACGCCACCTGGGCTCACGCCGTTGCCGGCGCGCACGTGCTCGGAGTGACGGGCGGCGCCACGCGTCTGCAACTGGACGAGGGATGCGACCGGCGCGAGGTGCTGAAGGCAGCGATGGCCGCCGGAGAGGTCCGCGAGTTCGGCGTGGTCCGCCGACGGCTGTCCGAGGTCTTCCGGGAGGCGACGGCATGACTGACTCGGACCGGTGGAACATCACCAAGATCGTCGCTGCCCGCGAGATACGTCAGCGGGTGCGCGGTCGGCCCTTCCGCATCGCGACGCTGCTCGTCGTGCTCGGCGTCGCCGCCGCCATCATTGTCCCCAGCCTGGTGGGCAGCAGTACGCCGGCGCCGCAACGGGTCGGTGTCGTAGGCGCTCTCACGACGCGGCAGGACGCAGCGCTTGCGACTGCGGCACGCGGAGTGGGTGTGGCCGCGAAGTTCCAGCGCATGGCTGATCGAGCAGCCGCCGATCACGCAGTCGACTCGGGTCGGCTCGACATCGTCATCGACGACGGTGTCTCGCTCATCGTCGCCACCTCGATCTCTGCGGACGACACCTCCGACACCGCGACATTGGCGCGCGCGTTCGCTTCGGCGCTGGGCACCCAAGCCGCGATCAGCAAGGCGCGGCTCACGCCTGGCCAGGTGCGCACCCTGTACGCGGCTCGCCCGGTGCCGATCACCGGATTGCATCGACACCCGTCGACGACAAAGCACAGCAATCAAGGTGCCGCGACGGTCGCGCTGATCGTGCTGTTCATCCTGTTGTCGCAATACCTCACCTGGACGTTGCTCGGCGTCATGGAGGAGAAGTCGAACCGCGTCGTCGAGGTCCTGCTCGCCACCTTGCGCCCGATCCAGCTGCTCACCGGCAAGCTGATCGGCATCGCCACGACGGTGTTTGCCCAGGCGGCACTGGTCGTGGCGGTGGCGCTGGGAGCAGCGGCAGCGGTCGGCTCGGACGTCCTGCACGGTGCGTCCGTCCAGGTCCTCGGCAGCACGGCGTTGTGGTTGCTCGTCGGCTACGCGTTTCTGAGCTGGGTGTATGCGGCTGCTGGGTCGATGGTCGAGCGGCAGGATCAAGTGCAGAGCCTGGCGATCCCGCTCGTCGTCCCGCTCGTCGTCGCCTACGTGAGCGCGATCTCGGCCGTCAGTTCCGGCCACGCGTCCACCTTTCTCGAGGTGTTGGCCTACCTCCCGCCGACTGCGCCGTTCGGTATGTCTGCCCTCGTCGCACTGGGTGTGGTGACGTGGTGGCAGTTCACGCTCTCGGTGGTGATCACGCTCGTGGCGACCGTGGCGACGGCACGTCTGGCCGCGACTGTCTATCGGCGAGCCGTGCTGCGTACCGGCAGTCGGGTGCGGTTGCGCGAGGTCATCGGTGGAGTCGGTCACGCGCGGAGCTGACTCCGGCCCGAAGACGATGCGTCGTCACACGTCCGTCCGCGTTGAGGACGCGTATTTGGTAAGCGCCGCGGCGCAGCCACACGGTGACGGTGCGCGTCGTGCCGCCCGCGACGGACGTGCGTGTCGTCATGCGCTTGGCGCCGGACGCGACGCTGACGACCTTCGTGCGGAACCTCGTGGTCGTTCCTCGACGGTCGGCGCTGTGCTCGGCGATCGTGCACTTGAAGCGGTGCGTGCGCGGGTCGGCGCGCCGCAGGCATGCCGTGTTCGCGATGCGGGCCGGTGTGTGGCTTTCGACATCGACGTTGACGAACAAGCCGGAGCCGGACAGATCGAACGGTTGGAAGTCGACCACGACGGTCTCGATGCCGTGGCCGGTGCCATCCGGAGTGAGTGAGAGTTGTCCGGGTTGGTCGACGACCGCCGCACCGTGGAAGGGCCACAGAGCGACCGCGGCGTGCTGCACGACGGTTGCAAGGTCGGCCGGGTCGTAGCGTGTGGTGAACGGTGACAAGTCGACCACGGCGTGCTCGTCGTCGTAGATGGTCAGGTTCGACCACGGGCTGTAGGGGAACGGGCCGTACGGGGACGGACCGTCGACTGCCGAGTAGTAGAACGACCGCGACGGCACCGGGCCCGGACCCAACGTGACGACGAAGTACTGGTAGTAGAGCTTCGGCACCGCCGCGTAGGTGTGCTGCACGTCGGACGGGTCGCTGCATGATGAATTCGGGTCCGGAAGATATCCCGATTCCGGATCGGGATTCGTGACGCAGTAGGTGCCGTCGCCCCAGTCCCAGACCAGTTCCGAGCCCGAGGACATTGCCGCGGCGGCATCGGTCGACGGGGTGAAATGCACGGTGTCGTCGGCCGGGAACGGGTCGATCGTGAAGCTGATGTCGGGCGTGGTGGTCGCTACCGCGAGGGCCGGCGTGCACGCCAGGGTGAGTGCGACAGCGGCGCCGACGACAGCGAGGCGGCGAATCGCGTTCCTGGGCCTGCGCACGCGCCCTCCCGAATACGGCCGCTGTTGTCGTCACCGTAAGCAGCGCGCGACGCCGTGTCGAGCGCTATGCGAACAAATCGTCGAGGGACGGGGCGGCGACGGTCGCCGTGATCGGCGAATCATCACGAGTGATCGGTTGCGTGGTCGGCTCGACAACGTCCATGACCGCGCACGCCTGGTCGGTGAGGAAGCGGCTGGGCTTGGTGATCACGTGGCGCGCGCCGAAGCTCGTCGGATGCGTCGGGAGCCGGGTGGGCGCGTAGATGCGCAGCGTGTCCCGGGCTCGCGTGATCGCGACGTAGAACAACCGTTGCTCTTCGGCGAGACCGTCGTCGCTAGTCAGCGCCATGTCGGACGGGAACGCGCCATCTGCAGCACGCAACACATGCACGGCCGTCCACTCGAGGCCCTTCGCCGAGTGCACGGTCGACAGGGTGAGGTAGTCCTCGTCGAGGTGCGGCTTGTGCGCGTAGTCGGCCGCGGCGCTGGCCGGGTCGATCGTCAGTTCGGCGACGAACACGCGCAGATCGCGCTGGCGCGCCGCGGTCTCGGCCAGCCTGTCGACATCGTCGGCGCGGCGCGCCCAGTCGGCGTAGTGCGCGCGCACGAGCGGGCGCATCGCTTCGTGACACGGGGCGACGATGCCGGCCGCCGGCGCGTGGCGCTGCGCGTCGCCGAGCAGCCGCAGCGTGTTCTGCAGCGCCGAGCGCGCCTTCGGCGGAGCAGCTGCGATCACCTCGGGATGGTCGGCAGCGTCGGCGCCCACCAGCATCGACGCGAGCGCGCGGGCGTGTGCCTTGCCGATCGCGCGGTGCCTGGTCAGCACGCGGTACCAGGAGATCTCGTCGGACGGGTTGGTCGCTACGCGCAGAGCAGCGACGAAGTCGCGCACGTGCGCGGTGTTCACGTAATCGATGCCGCCGTACTTGCGGAACGGGACGCTGCGCACCTTGAGCTCGATCTCGAGCTGGTTGCTGTGTGATCCCGCGCGCATGAGGACCGCCTGCTCGCGCAGAGCCAGGCCGTCCTGATGCGCGCCGAGCACGGCGTCGGCGATCGACCGCGCCTCGTCGTCGGCGTTCGCGCACCGAATCAGGACGGGCCGTGCGCCGCGGTCACCGCGGTGGGCCGTCAGTTGCAGGCGCAGCTCGCCGGGACGCACGACGTTGGCGAGATCGAGAACCGGCTGGGTCGAGCGGAAGTTGCGCTCGAGCCGCAGGAGCGTGGCGCCGGGCAGTTGGGTGTGCAGGTCGAGCAGGTGATCGGCATTGGCACCGCGGAAGCCGTAGACGGCCTGTGCGTCGTCGCCGACGACCGTGAGGCCTTCGCCGTCCTGGCGTAGCAGGCGCACGATGTCGACCTGGATCTGGTTGACGTCCTGGTATTCGTCGACGAGGACCCAGTCCCAACGGGCCCGGAGCCGCGCGCCGGTGTTCGTCGTCGGCGAGCAGCGCACGCCAGTAGAGCAACAGGTCGTCGAAGTCGAGCAGGCCGCGTTCGCGCTTGCGGGCGACGTAGCCGCGCAGCAACGCATTGATCTCGTCGGCGTGATCGAGGCACCAGGGAAAGAGTTCGGCCATGAGCTCGCGCGTCGGGCGGCCGGTGTTCGCGGCCCGCGAATACACGTCAGCGATCGACTGCGTCGTGGGCAGCCGGCGCTGCGTGCCGGTGAGCCCGTGTTCCTCGCGCATGATGTCGAGCAGGTCGACCACATCGTTGGGATCGAGGACGGTGACATCGCTCAGCCCGAGGTGCTGGGCGTGCTCGGCGACAATGCGGTGCGCGACGGCGTGGAACGTGCCGCCCCAGATGCGTTGCGCCGCCGCCGGATCGGCGCACAGGGCAGCCGCGCGTGTCGTCATCGCTGCGGCGGCGCGTCGTGTGAAGGTGAGCAGCAGGATGCGCTCGGGCGCGACCCCGGACTCGAGCAGTCGAGCGACTCGCGCGGTGAGCGTGCGGGTCTTCCCGGTGCCGGCGCCCGCCGCGATGATCAGCGGTGCGCTGTCGTGCTCGACAGCGGCCAGTTGCGCGTCGTCCAAGTCCGAGAACCAGCTGTGATCAACCATACGTTCGATTCTATGGCACGATCTGTCAAATCGCTGGTTCTTCGGCTTGACGCGGACTTCGCGCCGCGCCACGTTTTGAGTGTCATGCCTGGACACCCCCGATGAACGACACGGACGACACCGACGGCGCTGCGCCGCGTCCGTGGCTGCGCTGGTACCCGCCGGGAGTTCCGGAGCAGGTCGACGTTCCCGAGATCGCGCTGACCGAGTTCCTGCGCGCCGCGGCCCGCGACTTCCCGCGCCGCAAGGCGATCCGGTTCCTGGGACGGACGATGACCTATCGCGCGCTCGACGAGTCGGTCGAGCGTTTCGCCGAGGGACTGCAGTCGCTCGGGGTCGGCATCGGCGACCGGGTCGCGCTCGTGTTGCCGAACTGCCCGCAGAACGTCATCGCGTTCTTCGCCGTGCTGCGCTTGGGCGCGGTCGTCGTCCAACACAATCCGCTCTACACGCCGTCGGAGCTCGAACATCAACTGGCCGACAGCGGGGCTACGGTCGCGATCGTCTACGACGGCGCGTACAGCAGGCTGGCGCAGGCGCGCGAGCGCACGTCGTTGCAGCACGTCATCGTCACCTCGCTCGCCGACTATCTGCCCTCGGGCAAGCGGATCGCGCTGCACCTGCCCTTCGGCGGCGCTCGCGACAAGCGCGAGCAGCTGGTCACGCCGCTGCCTGCCGGCGCGCCAGTCGTCCACTTCGGTGAGCTGCTCGCCGCGCGACATGCAGCGGTCGCGCCCATCGTTGTGACACCCGACGATCTCGCGCTGCTGCAATACACCGGCGGGACGACCGGGCTCCCCAAGGGCGCGATGCTGACCCACCGCAACCTCGTAGCCAACGCCTGTCAGGCGGCCGCGTGGGATCCGCAGATGCAGCGCGGTAGCGAGACCGTGCTCGCGGCGTTGCCGATGTTCCATGTATACGGCCTGACGATGTGTCTGACGCTGAACATGCTGATCGCAGGGACGTTGGTGCTCCTGCCGACCTTCGAGCTCGGCTTGCTGTTCAAGGCGATCGACAAGACCCGTCCCACGGTGTTCCCGGGCGTCCCGCCGATGTATGACCAGATCGTGCGCTCGCGCCGCACCGGTCGCCACGATCTCAGCTCGATCCGCGCCTGCGTGTCCGGTGCGATGCGACTGCCACCCGAGACGATCGAGCAGTTCCGTCAGCTGACCGGTGGGCACCTCGTCGAGGGCTACGGGCTCACCGAGAGTTCGCCGGTCGCGCTGGCCAATCCGCTCGACGACAACGCGCGTCCCGGCACGATCGGGGTGCCGCTGCCGAGCACGGACGTCCGGTTCGCCGACGTCGACGATCCGACGCAGGTCGTGCCGTTCGGCATGTCGGGGGAGTTGTGCATCCGCGGGCCGCAGGTCTTTGCCGGTTACTGGGGTCAGCAGGAGGAGTCGGCGACCATGCTGCACGACGGCTGGCTGCACACCGGCGATGTTGCGGTCATGGACGCCGACGGGTTCGTCACCATCGTCGATCGCAAGCGTGACGTCATCCTTGCCAGCGGGTTCAGCATCTTCCCGACCGAGATCGAAGAGGTACTCGCCGAGCACCCGGCCGTCGCCGAGTGTGCGGTGGCCGGCGTATCGCACTTCTACCGCGGCGAGACGGTGAAGGCCTTTGTCGTGTTGCAGCCCGGCGCCGCAGTGAGCGAGGACGAGTTGCGCGGCTTCTGCTCGGCCCGGCTCGCGGCGTACAAGGTGCCGTCGTCGTTCGAGTTTCGCGCCGATCTGCCCCGCAACATGCTCGGCAAGGTGCTGCGGCGGGTGCTGCGCGACGAGCACGAAGCCGTCCGCGAGCGCTTCGCGACGATGCCGCAGGTCGTTGCGGTTCCCAGTACGAACGGGACGTCGCCCGCCCCGAAACACGCCCAGCCCGACGACGCGACGGATCGCCGACCGAAGCCTTACGTCGAGCCGGCCGATCCGTCCGGGCTGCTCGACGAACTCGAACGGCTCACCAAATTGCGCGATTCCGGTGCGCTGACCGACGAGCAGTTCGAGGCGGTCAAGGCGCGGTTGCTGTCGTAGGCCGCGTTGCGCGCAACGCGCTACCTCACGACGGCGATCACGAACCCGTCCCACCCTTTGAGCCCGACGGTCTGCAACGCGCTGGCCGTGAGCCGGGCGTCGTTGCCGATCATCTCGATCATGGAGCGCGTGCCCTGGACCCGAGGATCGTCGCTGTGCGCGTCAGCCACGGCTCCGTTGCGAACGATGTTGTCGCCGATGATGACGGTGCCCGGCCGGCTCAATGTCAGTGCCGCCTCGCAGTCGCGATGGACGCAGCCTGCTGATCGACCTCGAGGGTGACTACGTGGCCGCCTGACCCCACCGCTCGCGCGAACCAGATCGTCGAATAGCCGGCAACGGTCCCGAACTCCAGGACGCGTCGGGCACCGGCGAGCTGGCGACGATCGACAGGAACGCACCTTGATTCGGCGCAACCTCGGCTCGCGGCATCGCCGTCCCACTCGAAGTCAACCGTGTGGCGGCCAGCGCCTCGTCCTCGTGCACCAACCGCGAGATGAGGTACTCATCGACAGCGGACCACGCAGGCTCACCCTCGTACATTCGCCGAAGCCTAGGGACCAGCCGATGAACGCGAAGGTGAAAATTGTCCTACCTCGCGCCGGCTCACGCCCAGCCCCGCTGGTGGCGTCGACTGCGTCCTGTGCCGCGATCCGACGCGCGCGTGGTCAGCGGATCGGGGCCGGAGACACCCGCGTGGCTGCGGGTGCGCATTGCCAGCACGCCTGGCGAAGGTCCCAGTAGCAACGCCGCGTGTGCACGTGCAGTGGTTCGGTGATCGGGCGGGCAGGTCGCCGCACGGCGGGCGCAGTGGTCGTTGACGGCATGCGAGAAGCAAACGCCACGGACGGCAACCGGCACAGGGGTACTGGCATGTCTTCACCCGAAAGGGCAGCGACTTCAGTCCGAAATGCCGCGTTAACCAGAAATTTCCACGCCCCGCGTGAAGCCGGGTAAACGTTGTCAGTGGCGGCCGTAGCCTTGACGTATGAGCACCGAAATCGAGAGCCGACTCGACGAACCCGCTGCTTCCCCGCCCGGCCAAGGACTCGACCGCCGCGTCATGATCATTGCCGGCGTGATCGTCTTGGGCGCGGTGATGTCGATCCTCGACATCACCGTGGTCGCGGTGGCGCAGCGCACCTTCCAGAACATTTTCCACTCGACTCAGGCAGAGGTTGCCTGGACGGCGACCGGCTACACGCTGGCGTTGGCGACCGTGATTCCGCTGACCGGATGGGCCGCCGACCGCTTCGGCACCAAGCGCCTCTACATCATGGCAATCGTCATGTTCACCGCCGGCTCGGCGCTGTGCTCCACTGCGCAAAGCCTCGGGATGCTCGTGACGTTCCGCGTGCTGCAAGGTCTCGGCGGCGGCATGCTGATGCCGCTCGGCATGACGATCCTGACCCGGGCCGCGGGCCCGGAGCGGCTCGGCCGGGTGATGTCGATTCTGGGCGTGCCGATGTTGCTCGGCCCGATCTTCGGTCCGATCCTCGGTGGCTGGCTCATCGACATCGCGTCGTGGCACTGGATCTTCCTGATCAACGTCCCGATCGGCATCGGTGCGGCGATCTACGCCTTCCGCGTCCTCGACCGCGATGAGGTGCACCCGTCCGAGAGCTTCGACTTCGTCGGCATGTTGCTGCTGTCGCCCGGCCTCGCGCTGACCCTGTACGGCGTGTCCTCGATCCCGGCTGCGAAGCAACAGCACGGGACCATGTTCACGCCGAACGTCGTCATCACCTCGGTGCTCGGTCTCGTCCTGGTCGCGACGTTCGTGTGGTGGGCGCTGCGCCGCCGCAACATCCATCCGTTGATCTCGCTGCGATTGTTCGCGAACCGGAACGTCACCGTCGCGGTGGTCACGATGGCGTTGTTCGCGATGGCCTTCTTCGGCGCCAGCCTGCTGTTCACGCTGTACTTCCAGCAGGTCCGCGGCGAGTCGCCGTTGAGCTCCGGCTGGCTCGTCGCACCGCAAGGTTTCGGAGCGATGCTGACGATGCCGATCGGCGGATTCCTCGCCGACAAGATCGGGCCGGGAAAGGTCGTGCTCACGGGTCTCGTCTTCGACACAGTCGGTATGGGCATGTTGGTCGTCGCCGATGACCAGACTTCCTACGGTTACCTGATCACCTCCTTCGTGATCATGGGCCTCGGCATGGGCGCGACGATGATGCCGGTGTTCACGGCAGCGCTGGCCAGCCTGAAGCAGCACGAGGTGGCCCGCGGCTCGACGCTGATGAACATCACCCAGCAGATCTCGATCTCGATCGGGACGGCGCTGTTCTCGGTGCTGCTCACCAACGCCTACAACACCCATGCCGATGTCGTCGGCAAGACGTTGGCCCTGCAAGGCGCGACGACTCCGCAACAGCGCCAGACGGTGCTTCACCAGCTCAACCTGACCCCGGATCAGGCGAAGTCGGTGACCTCCCAGGGCCTGCACTTCATGGGTATGTCGTTCGGCAACATCTTCATCGTGGCCACCGTCTTGGTCGGCTGCTGCTTGATCCCGGCGTTCTTCGTATCGCGCAAGCCGGCCGCGAAGACGGCCGATCCGGCGATGCAGGCCGTGGCGATGAGTGCGTAAAGGGTCAGTGCCCTCGGAAAGCGTCCTGCAGCCACCACGAGCCGCCGTCGTCGACGATCTTCGCGTCGACGAGTAGCGGACGGCGGCGATCACCGGCCAACCATTCGGCGACCGCGTCGAGATCATCGGCGCGGCGGACGGTGACGCCGTCCAGGCCGAATCCGCGCGCGATTGCGGCGAAGTCGGTCTCGGGGAACAGGACGGTGTCCAGGCCGTGCCCGTCCGGACCGAAGTGGTGCACTTCCGCGCCATAGGCGTTGTCGTTGTAGACGACGATGATCATGTCGAGGCCGAGCCGAGCGACCGTGTCGAGTTCGGCTGCGCTCATCGCGGCGCCCCCGTCGCCGAGCGCCGCGACGGTCAACCGGTCGGGACGGGCGACGGCCGCGCCGATCGCGCTGGCGAGGCCGAGCCCGATCGACTGGAAGGCCTGGGTGAAGCAGAAGCCGGTCTCGTCCGGCACTGACAAGAACATGCTCGGGTAGCCCATGAAGTTGCCCGAGTCGATGCAGACGGTGCGCTCGGCGGGCAACAGATCATCCAGGCCGATCGTGACTTTGCGGGGGTCGATGCGGTCGGCGGTCGAGGCGTCGGCGAATGCCACGTCGCGCCATTGGCCCTCGGCCCGCAGGCGTGCGATGACCGGCCGGGTGCGATAGCGCTGCGCGGCCTCGACATCGACCGCTCGTGCCGTCATAGCGACGTCGCCGAGGATCCCCAAGTTGATTGGGCGGTGCCGTCCGAGCGCCTCGGCGTCGTCATCGACCTGGACCACAGTCGTGCCCGGTGCGATCAACTCGCCGTGGCGCATCGTCCACATGTTCAGTGCGCAGCCCCACCCCACGATCACGTCGGCGGAGCGGATCAGCTCGGCCGCCAGGGGAGTGGCGAAGCCGCCGGAGACATCCAACGACCACTGGTCGGCGTGGAACAAACCCTTCGCGGCGGCGCTCGTGGCGAGCAGCGCGCCAGTGTCAGCTGCGAGCGTCCGTAGCGCGTCGCGGGCCTCGGGTGACCGGGCGCCGCGTCCGGCGACGAACACCGGCCGACGCGAGTCCGACAGCACCGCCGACAGCGCATCGACCTGGGCCGGATCGGGCACCATCGCCGGCGCGGCAACCGAGTCCGCATGCGACCAGCCGTCCTCGAGATCCTCGGCCTGCACGGCGAGCGGCAGGTTCAGCAGCACGGTGCGCCGGCCCTCCAGCGCCGTGCGGTACGCGGTGACCGCCGTCGTAACAGCACCGGCGGCACTGGTCACGCGCATCGCCACGGCACCGACAGCCTCGGCCAATGCCTGCTGGTCGACGTAGAAGTTCGACCTCGGGTCGTTGGCCTCCGCGGCGATGACGATCATCGGCGTCCGGCTCTTGGCCGCCTCGGCGATTCCCGTCATCGCATTGGTCAGCCCGCAGCCCTGATGCACCGACACCGCCGCGACCCGCCCGGTCGTGCGGGCGTAGGCAGTCGGCCATCGTGGTAGCGCCGTTCTCGTGCCGAGCGGCGACGAAGCCCGCCCCTTCGGCGATCAGCGCGTTGGTGACGTGGAAGTTGCCGGAGCCGACGACACCGAACACCTGACGGACACCGGCACCGGCGAGCACTCGTCCGACCGCGACAGCGACCTTCGTGATCACCGTTCGACGAGAGCCAGCACCCGGGCCGGGCTGCCGGAGCCGCTGACGATCCGCAGCGGGCTCGCGATCACGACCGCGCCGGTCGGCGGCAGCTTGTCGAGGTTGCGCAGCTGCGTCAGGCCGTACTTCCCGGCGCCGTGCATGAACGAGTGGCAGGGGAACATCGGGTCGAAGGTCGCGGCCTGGCCGGCGTCGCTGCCGACGGTCTCGACGCCCATGCCGATGACCGGCGACTCCTGCGCGACCCACTGTGCGCACTCGGCCGACAGGCCGGGCGTGTGCGGGCCGGCGTCGTCGGCGTTGAGGAAGGTGTCCTGCGAGTGAGCGCGCGCGTCCCAGCCGGTGCGGACGAGCAGCCAGCCACCGTCGGGGAGTGCGCCGTGTTGCTTCTCCCACGCGTTGATGTGGTCGATCTCGATCAAGAAATCGGGATTTGCGCCGGCCTCTGCGGAGAAGTCGAGCACGGCTGCCGCGCCGACGAGCTGTGCCGGCGGCACCGAGGCGACGTCGATGCCGTCCTTGCCACTGACCCAGTGGATCGGCGCGTCGAAGTGGGTGCCGGTGTGCTCGCCGGTGCGGAAATTGTTCCAGTACCAGGCCGGACCCGCGTCGTTGTAGCGCGAGATCTCTTCGAGCTCGAAGTGTGCGGTCTGACCGAACTGCTCCGGCAGCACGAGCAGCGGCGTGTCTCGCGACAGTGGCGCGGTCAGGTCGACGACCTCCACCGATCCGGACGTGAGTGCGCTGACAAGATCCGGCAGGACAGCCATGTCCCCGGACGCTACTCGCGTTGTCACGCTGATCGGACCGGCCACCAGCCGCTGGTCTGCGCGCGCAAGGTCGCGCTTCCGGACGAACTCGTCAGCGACGTTTCGGCCGAGCGGTCCCGCGATCAATGCGGCGCGATCGCCGCAGCCAGAACTCCAGCTTGTTGTCGTGCCGCCAGTCCGCCCAGATCTGTAGTGCGACCAAGACCACTGCGGATGCGACCAGCCAGACGAAGCGGATCACCGAGAACCCGTGCTGCACAAGATCGCCGATGTACAGCGCGACCGCGACCGACAGCCCAAGCATCACGCCCGCGATGATGTGCTTGCGCTCGAGTGGAACGAGCGGTCGCGCCTTCATGGATCAGTTGTAACCCGGGACCGGATCGCCGTCCAGTCCCCGGGCCGGGCACGATGGCAGGCATGACCGAATCCGACCCGAAGACCGAACTGCGCGAGATCGATGAGCAGATCGACCAGGTGACCCGCGATATCGACGGCCTGCGCGACCAGCTTGCCGACGCCGGTGCGATCGAACCCGAAGAGCGTGCTGCGGTGCTGACGAACCGCGAAGAGCTCGAAGGCGTCCTGGACGGGCTGCGCCGCCGGCGAGCCACCGTCAGCGAGCAGGTCGGCGAGTAGTCAGACCGTGGCGGCAGTGCGGCGGCCGGGCCACGGCAGGCGACGCCGTCGGGGCGCCTTGGGTTCGAGGTAGGAGTCCAGCTCCTCCTCGATCGAGGTGTCGTGCTCGCTGTCGAGCCACCAGAAAACGATCTCCAGGGCCTCGTCGTCTCCCGCCATACCCCTTAGACGCGCCGCACCCGCCACAACGTTGCATCGCTACACCGCTGCTAGGGTGACGACGACCGAAGACCTTTAACGTCCGTCCCGTGAGGCGGACAAGGACGAGGACGATTGTGACTGGCGCGCGCGTGCCCGCATCCGGCGGGAGCACCCCGCAGTCGACCCTTCTCTCCGCCGCCGACGTCGCCCGTGTGGTCGACCGGATGGCCCACGAGATCATCGAGAACACCGCCAAATCCGACTTCGACGCGGTGCTGCTCGGCATCCCGACCCGTGGCGTCCCGCTCGCCAAACGGCTCGCCGCCCGGGTCGCGGCCTTCGCCGACGTCGAGCTGCCGGTCGGGTCGCTCGACATCACCCTCTACCGCGACGACCTGCGCCTGCGCGGCGTCCGGCCGCTGGGCGAGACGGTCGAGCCCGAGGGCGGGATCACCGACCGCACCGTGATCCTGGTCGACGACGTGCTGTTCTCCGGACGCACGATCCGTGCCGCCCTCGACGCCCTCACCGAACTCGGCCGCCCGCGCGCCGTACAGCTCGCCGTGCTGGTCGATCGCGGCCACCGCCAGCTTCCGATCCGCGCCGACTACGTCGGCAAGAACCTGCCCACTGCGGCTACGCAGAACGTGCGTGTGACGCTCACTGAGATCGACGGGACGGACGGGGTGGCGGTCCTATGAGTGACGCTCGCGGAGCGAACACGCAATTGAGTGACGCTCGCGGAGCGAACATGCAATTGAGTGACGCTCGCGGAGCGAACATGCAATTGAGTGACGCTCGCGGAGCGAACAGCAATCGGGCGAGGCCGGCGTGGCGAACAAGCCGTTGAAGAACCTCCTCAGCGCGGCAGACCTCGATCGCGACGAGGCGTTCGCGATCCTCGACACCGCTCGGCGGATGAACGCGATCCAGACCCGCGAGGTCAAGAAGCTGCCGCCGCTGCGCGGACGTACCGTCGTCAACCTCTTCTTCGAGGACTCGACCCGCACGCGCAGCTCGTTCGAGATCGCCGGCAAGTGGCTGTCGGCCGACGTCATCAACGTGAGCGCCAAGGGATCCAGCGTCAGCAAGGGCGAGTCGCTGCGCGACACGGCGCTCACGGTCGAGGCCATGGGCGTCGACGCCCTCGTGGTGCGCCATCACGCGTCCGGAGCGGTGCATCGGCTCGCCGGCTGGGTCAACTGCCACGTCGTGAACGCAGGCGACGGCACGCACGAGCATCCGACGCAGGCGCTGCTCGACGCCTACACACTGCGCGATCGCATCGACGACTTCACCGACCGCCACATCGTCATCGTCGGCGACATCACGCACAGCCGGGTCGCCCGTAGCAACGTGCTGTTGTTGAACACGCTCGGTGCCCGCGTCACGCTCGTGGCGCCGCCCACCCTCATGCCCAGCGGGGTCGGGTCGTGGCCGTGCGCGACGAGCTGGGATCTGGACGAGACGCTGTCCGGCAAATCGCACGGTGATGTCGACGCGGTGATGATGCTGCGCGTGCAGCGCGAGCGCATGTCGGGCGGCTACTTCCCGACCGAACGCGAGTACGCCATCGGCTACGGGCTGTCACCGGCGCGGCTCGATCTCATCGGCGACGACGTCCCGATCCTGCATCCCGGCCCCATGAACCGAGGCCTCGAGATTTCGTCCGCCGCCGCCGACGGCGCGCGGTCATTGATCTTGAACCAGGTCCAGGCCGGCGTGTCCGTCAGGATGGCCGTCCTCTACCGGCTGCTTGCAGGCGCTGAGGAGGTGTCGGTATGAGTTGGGTGTTGAAGGGCGTCCGGCCGCTCGGTGGCAAACCGACGGACGTGCTCGTCGACGATGGCGTGATCGCCGGTATCGGCGGCAAGCTCTCCGGTGATCGTGAACTCGACGCCGACGGGCTCGTGCTGCTGCCGGGCTTCGTCGACCTGCACACCCACCTGCGCGAGCCGGGACGCGAGGACACCGAGACGATCGAGACAGGCTCGGCCGCCGCGGCCCTCGGCGGCTTCACGGCAGTGCACGCGATGGCCAACACCGACCCGGTCGCCGACAGCGCCGAGATCGTCGAACAGGTCGCCCGCCTCGGACGCGCCGCCGGTCTCGTCGATGTGCGCCCGGTCGGTGCGGTGTCGAAGGGCTTGGCCGGCGAGCAGCTCGCCGAGATCGGCAACATGGCACGATCTGCTGCTGCGGTAAGACTTTTCTCCGACGACGGTAAGTGCGTGCACGACGCGCGGCTGATGCGCCGAGCGCTCGAGTACGTCAAGCCGTTCGGCGCTGCTGTCGCGCAACACGCACAGGATCCACGCCTGGCAGACCACAACGCCTGCGCGCACGAAGGCGAGGTCTCCGGACGGCTCGGGCTGCCCGGCTGGCCCGCGGTCGCCGAAGAGTCGATCATCGCGCGAGACGTGATGCTCGCCGAGCACACGGGCTCGCGGTTGCACGTGTGCCACGTCTCGACGGCAGGCTCGGTCGAAGTGATCCGCTGGGCGAAGCAGCGCGGTATCGACGTCACCGCCGAGGTGACACCGCACCACCTGCTGCTCACCTGCGACCTGCTCGACCAGTACGACCCCGTCTTCAAGGTGAATCCGCCGCTGCGTCGCGACGAAGACGTCGCCGCACTGCGCGCCGGTCTGGCCGACGGCACGATTGACGCGGTCGCGACCGACCATGCTCCGCACGCCTCCCACGACAAGGACCATGCGTTCGCCGAAGCGGCATTCGGCATGCTCGGCCTCGAAACCGCGCTCGGCGTCGTTGCGCAGACGATGGTCGATACCGGGTTGCTCGACTGGGCCGGTGTGGCCGACCGCATGGCGGTGCGGCCCGCGCGGATCGGACGCGTCACGAGCCAGGGCCGTCCGATCGCGAAGGGCGAGCCGGCCAACCTCACGCTGGTCGACCCGAGCGCGTCGTGGACGGTCGATCCGGCTGCGCTGGCGTCCCTGTCGCGCAACACGCCGTTCGCCGGCCACACACTGCCCGCCCGGGTGGTCGCGACGTTCTACGAGGGCAGACCGACGGTGCTGGACGGACGACTCGCAGGGGTGACGGTGTGACGGCGATCCTGGTGCTCGAGGACGGGCGCACGTTCGCCGGCGACTCGTACGGCGCCGAGGGGGAGACGTTCGGCGAGGCGGTCTTCTCGACCGGGATGACCGGCTATCAAGAAACGCTCACCGACCCGAGCTATCACCGCCAGGTCGTCGTGCAGACCGCGCCGCACATCGGCAACACCGGCGTGAACGACGAGGACCCGGAATCGCGACGCATCTGGGTCAGCGGCTACGTCGTCCGCGACCCGGCCCGGCGTCCGTCGAATTGGCGCGCGACGCGCAGCCTCGACGACGAACTCGTCGCGCAGGGCATCGTCGGTATCAGCGGCATCGACACGCGCGCGCTCACCCGCCATCTGCGAGAGCGCGGCGCCATGCGGTGCGGCATCTCGACCACGTCCGACCAGGAGACGTTGCTGCGCAAGGTGCTCGACTCGCCGCCGATGACCGGCGCCGACCTGTCGGCCGAGGTGACGACGCCCGAGCGCTACGTCGTCGAGGCCATCGGCGCCAAGCGGTTCACGGTGGCCTCGCTCGACTACGGCATCAAGGCGATGACGCCGCGCCGCATGGCCGAGCGTGGCATCACGAGTCACGTGTTGCCCTCCACGGCATCGGCCGACGACGTCATCGCGACCGGGGCCGACGCGGTGTTCCTGGCCAACGGTCCCGGCGACCCGGCCACTGCCGACGCCGCCGTCGAGACGGTTCGCGAACTGTTGCGTCGCGAGCTGCCGATCTTCGGCATCTGCTTCGGCAACCAGGTGCTCGGGCGCGCGTTCGGCTTCGGGACGTACAAGCTCGGCTACGGCCACCGCGGAATCAACCAGCCGGTGCAAGACCGCGCTACCGGCAAGGTCGAGATCACTGCACACAACCACGGCTTCGCCGTCGACGCGCCGCTCGAGCGGGCGACCGACACCGACTTCGGCGCGGTCGAAGTCAGCCACGTGTGCCTCAACGACAACGTGGTGGAAGGGCTGATCGCCAGAGATACCAGGGCATTCAGCGTGCAGTACCACCCTGAAGCCGCAGCCGGGCCACACGACGCCAGTTACCTCTTCGATCGTTTCGTGGAGCTGCTCGATGCCTAAGCGCACCGATGTCCGGCACATCCTCGTCATCGGCTCCGGGCCGATCGTGATCGGGCAGGCCTGCGAGTTCGACTACTCGGGCACGCAGGCGTGCCGGGTGCTGCGCAGCGAGGGCTACCGGGTCAGCCTGGTCAACTCCAACCCGGCAACGATCATGACCGATCCCGAGTTCGCTGACTCGACCTACGTCGAACCGCTGACACCCGAGTTCGTCGAGAAGGTCATCGAGGTCGAGCGTCCCGACGCGGTGCTGCCGACCCTCGGCGGCCAGACCGCGCTGAACCTCGCCGTCGCGCTGCACGAACGCGGCGTGCTCGAGCGGTACGGCGTCGAGCTGATCGGTGCTGACATCGAGGCCATCCAGCGCGGTGAGGATCGCCAGCGGTTCAAAGAGATCGTCCGCACGGTCGGGGGAGAGGTTCCCGACTCGCTCGTGTGCAAGACGCTCGACGAGGCCGTCGAGTTCGCAGCCACCGTCGACAACAAGGTCGTGATCCGTCCGTCGTACACGATGGGCGGCCTCGGGTCGGGCCTCGCTGACGGTGCTGACGAGGTGCGCGTCATGGTCGCGCGTGGTCTCGCCGCCAGCCCTGTGCACGAAGTACTCGTCGAGCAGTCGGTGTTCGGCTGGAAGGAGTACGAGCTCGAACTGATGCGCGACAAGCACGACAACGTCGTGGTCGTGTGCTCGATCGAGAACCTCGATCCGATGGGCGTGCACACCGGCGATTCGATCACCGTCGCGCCGGCGATGACGCTCACCGACCGCGAGTACCAGCACATGCGTGACGTCGGTATCGACGTGCTGCGCGAGGTCGGCGTCGACACCGGCGGCTGCAACATCCAGTTCGCGATCAACCCTGCGGACGGACGAATGATCGTCATCGAGATGAACCCGCGGGTGTCGCGGTCGTCGGCGCTCGCGTCGAAGGCGACCGGGTTCCCGATCGCCAAGATCGCCGCCAAGCTCGCCGTCGGGTACACGCTCGACGAGATCCGCAACGACATCACTCGCGAGACGCCGGCGGCATTCGAGCCGACCCTCGACTATGTCGTCGTCAAGGTGCCGCGGTTCGCGTTCGAGAAGTTCCCCGGCGCCGACCCGGTGCTGACGACGCACATGAAGAGTGTCGGCGAAGCGATGTCGATCGGCCGCAACTTCACCGAGGCGCTCGGCAAGGCGCTGCGGTCGATGGAGACAAAGGCCGCCGGTTTCTGGACAACGACCCGTGAGCCTCTGGACAAGGACGAGTTGATCGCGCGCGCGGCCGTCCCGACCGACGGTCGGCTCTACGCCGTCGAGCACGCTTTGCGCGCCGGTGTGACCGTCGACGAGCTCGCGACGGCAACGGGCATCGACCCGTGGTTCCTCGACCAGATGGCGTTGATCGTCGAGGTCGGCACCGACGTCCACGAAGCACCGACATTGTCAGAAACGTTACTGCGTAAGGCGAAACGGCACGGGTTGTCCGACCGGCAGATTGCCGCGCTCCGTCCGGAACTCGCCGGCGAAGACGGCGTGCGCTCGCTGCGGCATCGGCTCGGCATCCGTCCCGTCTACAAGACGGTCGACACCTGTGCGGCCGAGTTCGCCGCCACGACGCCGTACCACTATTCGTCCTACGACGAAGAGACCGAGGTCGCGGCGCAGCCCGACCGCGCGAAGGTGATCATCCTCGGCAGCGGGCCGAACCGCATCGGCCAGGGCATCGAGTTCGACTATTCGTGCGTGCACGCCGTGATGGCGTTGCGCGACGCCGGCTACGAGACCGTGATGATCAACTGCAACCCCGAGACCGTCTCGACCGACTACGACACCGCTGACCGGCTCTA
The DNA here is from genome assembly GCA_963708645.1 of uncultured Actinomycetota bacterium. Taxonomy (GTDB): domain Bacteria; phylum Actinomycetota; class Actinomycetes; order Mycobacteriales; family Jatrophihabitantaceae; genus RYN-133. Next base: position 159,114 of record CAVPTA010000010.1, read on the forward strand.
CTTCGAACCGCTCACCTTCGAGGACGTTCTCGAGGTGGTGCACGCCGAACAGCAGTCCGGCACTGTCGCCGGAGTGATCTGCACTCTCGGCGGGCAGACGCCGCTCGGCCTGGCCCAGCGCCTGAAGGACGCCGGTGTTCCGGTACTCGGCACGCAGCCCGAGGCGATAGATCTCGCCGAGCATCGCGGCGCGTTCGGCCGCGTGCTCGCCGAAGCCGGCCTGCCCGCGCCGACCCATGGCACGGCGATCTCGTTCGAGCAGGCCAAAGCGGTCGCCGACGGGATCGGCTACCCGGTGCTCGTGCGCCCGTCCTACGTGCTCGGCGGACGCGGCATGGAGATCGTGTACGACGAGGAGCACCTGCTCGACTACATCAACCGCGCAACCGAGATCACCGTCGATCATCCCGTGCTCGTCGACCGATTCCTCGACGACGCGGTCGAGATCGACGTCGACGCGCTCTACGACGGCAACGACCTCTATCTCGGCGGCGTCATGGAGCACATCGAAGAGGCCGGAATCCACTCCGGCGACTCGGCGTGCGCGCTGCCGCCGATCACGCTCGGGACGGGCGACATCGAGACGGTGCGCCGCTCGACGCTGGCGATCGCGCAGGGCGTCGGCGTCCGCGGTCTGCTCAACGTCCAGTACGCATTGGTCGGCGACATCCTCTACGTCCTCGAGGCGAATCCGCGCGCGTCGCGCACCGTCCCGTTCGTGTCGAAGGCGACTGCGGTGCAGCTGGCGAAGGCCGCCGCGCGCATCGCGGTCGGCACGACGATCAAGGAGCTGCGCGACGAGGGCATCCTGCCCACCGAGGGCGACGGCGGAGACCTGCCCGCCGACGCGCCGATCGCGGTGAAGGAAGCGGTGTTGCCGTTCGCGCGGTTCCGCACGCCCGCCGGCGACCAGGTCGACTCGATCCTGGGACCGGAGATGAAGTCGACCGGTGAGGTGATGGGCTTCGACGCGACGTTCGGCACCGCGTTCGCCAAGTCCCAGGCCGCCGCCTACGGGTCGCTGCCGGTGAAGGGGACCGTGTTCGTCAGCATCGCCAACCGCGACAAGCGCGCCGCGATCTTCCCCGTGAAACGCCTTTTCGACCTCGGCTTCCGTGTGTTCGCGACGGCAGGTACTGCGCAGGTGCTGCGACGTAACGGCGTCGACGCCGAGGTCGTCGGCAAGTTCAGCGACGGCCCCGACAACATCGTCGAGAAGATCCTCGCGGGCGAGGTCGACCTGGTGCTGAACACGCCGTGGGGCTCGGGTGGCCCGCGCCTCGACGGCTACGAGATCCGCACGGCCGCAGTCACCGCCGGCATCCCGTGCCTGACCACCGTGCAGGCGGCTGCCGCCGCCGTCCAAGGCATCGAGGAGCTGGTCCGCGGCGACATCGGCGTCCGCTCGCTGCAAGACCTCCACCGGCAGCTCGCAGCTTGGCGCGGTACCCGATGAGCCCGGTGCAGGAACAATGCGAGATCTTCTCGGTGCAGCGCGTGGGCGCGTACTTCCAGTTCACCGTCGTTGCACCCGGCATCGCCAAGGCAGCGCAGCCGGGACAGTTCGTCGCAGTCGGTGTCGGCGGTGAGAACACCGCGATGCTGCTGCGCCGCGCGTTCGCGCTGTACAGCGCGACGCCGGGCGGCGAATTCGCGGGCACCATCCAGTTCGTCGTCGCCGAACACGGGGCCGGCACGCGCTGGCTGACCCAGCGCCGCACGGGCGACGTGCTCGACGTCGTCGGGCCGCTCGGCACGCCGTTCCCGATCCCGTCGGCCCCGTCGCCTGCGGTGCTCGTCGGCGGCGGGTACGGGACGGCGCCGCTGATCCCGCTCGCGCAGGCGTTGCTGGCCAACGGCTCGCCGGTCGAGATCGTGATCGGCGCCGCGAGCGCCGATCGCCTCTTCGGCGAGATCGTCGCCAAGCGACTCGTCGGGAAGGTCACGGTCACGACCGACGACGGCAGCGGCGGAACGCGCGGGCTGGTCACCGACGTGTTGCCGGACGCGATCGCGCGCATCAACGCCGAGGTCGTCTACGCGTGTGGTCCGATGCCGATGTTGCGCGCCGTCGGCGAGGTGGCGCGCGCACACTCGATCAGAGCCCAGGTCGCCGTCGAAGAATCGATGGCGTGCGGGATCGGTGTCTGCATGACCTGCGTGCTGCCGGTGCGCGGCGACGACGGCCAGTCGCGGTTCGTGCGGTCGTGTGTCGAGGGCCCGGTCTTCGATGCCGATCGAGTGCGCTGGGCCGACGTCGGCACCCTTCCGCCCGATCTCGTCGGCGCCGACTCGATGGGAACCCACTGACATGGCTGACATGACCGCCCGGCTCGGCACGCTCGAGTTGCCGAACCCGGTGCTCACGGCGTCCGGGTGTTCGGCCGCCGGCCGCGAGCTGCACCAGTTCTTCGACGTCTCGACGCTCGGCGCGGTCGTCACGAAATCGATCATGTCGCAACCGCGGTCGGGACGGCCGACCCCGCGCATGGCCGAAACGCCGAGCGGCATGCTGAATTCGATCGGGTTACAGGGTCCCGGCATCGAGTCGTTCATCGCCAACGACCTGGCGTGGCTCGCCGACCAGGGCGCGCGCACGGTCGTCTCGATCGCCGGATCGCACACCGACGAATTCGTCGAGCTCGCGCGCCGCCTCGCCGGCAACCCGGCCGTCTCGATGATCGAGGTCAACATCTCGTGCCCGAATGTCGAGAGCCGCGGCCAGGTGTTCGCCTGCGACGCGATCGCGTCGTCGCGGGTGATCGGAGCAGTTCGCCGCGCGGCAGACCCCGCCCAGCCGGTGTTCGCCAAGCTCTCGCCAGACGTCACCGACATCACGCTGATCGCGCGCGCCTGCGCAGACGCCGGCGTCGACGGCTTCTCGCTCATCAACACCCTGCTCGGAATGGTGATCGACACCGACACGATGCGTCCTGCGCTCGGCGGCGTGACCGGCGGGCTGAGCGGGCCGGCCATCCGTCCGGTCGCGGTGCGCTGTGTCTGGCAGGTGCGCAATGCCCTGCCGCACCTGCCGATTCTCGGCATGGGTGGCATCCGCACCGGGCTGGACGCGCTGCAATTCGTTCTCGCCGGCGCTGCCGCCGTGTCGGTCGGCACGGCGGTGTTCGGTGATCCGAACGCGCCCGTCCGGGTGCTCTCCGAACTCGAGCAGGCCCTCGACGAGCGAGGCTTCGCAAGCCTCGCCGACGCGGTCGGCTACGCCCATCGTTCGAACGACCAAGAGCTCGTGAACGCGTGATGTTCGGCAAGCGTCTCGACGCGGCGTTGGACGAGCGCGGATCGTTGTGCGTCGGCATCGACCCGCACCCGGCGCTGCTCGAGTCATGGGGGCTCGGCGACGACGTCGACGGGCTTTCTCGGTTCGCCGACATCTGCGTCGAAGCCTTCGCCGGTACGGCTGCGGTGGTCAAGCCGCAGTCGGGACTGTTCGAGCCGTACGGCTCGCAGGGGATCGCAGTGCTCGAGCGCACCGTGGCGGCGTGCCGGGCCGCCGGCGCGCTCGTCGTCCTCGACGTCAAGCGCGGCGACATCGGCACGACGATGACGGGATACGCACGTGCGTACCTCGACCCGGCCGCACCGCTCGCGTGCGACGCGATAACGCTCAGCCCGTACCTCGGCGTAGGCGCACTCGAACCGGCCTTCGAGCTGTGCGCCCGCCACGGCACGGGTGTGTTCGTGCTCGCGCTCACGTCCAACCCGGACGGCCCGCAGGTGCAGCACGCCCGCGCCGACGACGGTCGCACGGTCGCGCAACTGGTCATCGACGACCTCGCTACCCGCAATGCCGGCGCCGACCCGATGGGCAGCCTCGGCGTCGTCGTCGGCGCAACGATCGGCACAGCCGTTGCACAACTCGACGCCCTCAACGGTCCCTACCTCGTGCCGGGCGTCGGTGCGCAGGGCGGGACGGCCGACGACGTGCGGCGCATCTTCGGTGACGCGCTGCGCAATGTGGTCCCGAGCGTGTCGCGCGAGGTGCTGCGTCACGGACCCGACATCGCGGCGCTGCGCGACTCCGTCGTGAGCCAGATCACCCAATTCGGCTTCTTGCGCAACTGATCCGCAGGACGACCAACTGAGAACCGTGTCTCGTCCTCGGTCTGCCTTCATGCGCGGTTGAGGTGAAATCGGTATGGTCTGCGCGGGCTGTGGCCCGAACCATCCCTTGTCCATGCACGAACCCATCCCCACAGGGAAGGAACAACTGTGACTGCAACCGTCACCACAGCGGTAACCAAAGCCGCACGAGACATCCTCGACCAGGGCTACGCGGTCGTGAAGCTGTCCGAGACCGACGCCCACAATCTCCAGACCGCTATCGCCACGGCGAACCGGTTCTTCCGGCGTCCGCTCGAGGACAAGATCGCGCACGGCAGCACTGATCACAACTACGGCTACCGGCCCTTCGGGATCGAGTACTCGCTCACCCCGGATCGTCCGGACATGAACGAGTGCTTCACCGTGTGGTCGAGTCGCCTCGACCTCATCCCGAACGCCGCTGACATCACCGATGTCACCGAGTCGTTCCTGTCGTGGCGCGACTCGCTCGCCCCGCTCGTCCACGCGATCATGGACGAGGTGTCGAAGAGCTTCCACGCCGGTCAGGCGCCGGAGTTCGAGAAGGCCTCGTACCTGCAGATGAACTACTGCCTGCCGACGCCGGCCGAGCGCGACCTGCTGCAGGACAAGCACGAGGACGGCCACATGGTCACCGTGCTGCACGCGACCGCACCGGGCCTCGAGATCTACGTCAACGACGAGGTCAGGCCGATGCTCCCCGACACCGACGAGATCGTGATCATGCCGGGGTCGGTGCTGACCGCGTTGTCCGGCGGCAAGATCCCGCCGCTGTACCACCAGGTGCGCAACCACGGCCTCGACGACCGTCAGTCGCTCATGTACTTCGTGAACCCCGAGGTCGACGCCCCGCTGTTCTCGTGGATCGACACGCCTGACGGCAAGCGCGAGGACATCCGCGAGCACGTCCAGAACGCGCCCACGATGTTCGGGCTCCCGCCCGTCGAGGCGCTCTGACCCGCACTCCTAGCGAGTTGTCCGTGTGTCGCGCGAAAGATCCGCACGACACACGGACAGCTTCGTCAGGACGTGAGTTCGTCGAGCGTTGCTAGATCGGCGATGCTCGGCGACCAGTTGCCGGCCGCGACATTCTTCTTGACCTGATCCGGCGTTGTCGCGCCGGCGATCACACTCGACACCGTGGGCTGCGCGGCCAACCCGCCGATCGCGACATCGAGCAACGTGATGTCGCGCTCGGCCGCGAACGCCTCGAGCTTCTCGAGCACGTCGAAGGTCGCGTCGGTGAGCACCGACTCGCGTCCCCATGCCTGGATGCGGCTGCCCTGCGGAGCCGCCTCGCCGCGCCGATACTTACCGGTCAGCAGTCCACTCGCGAGCGGGAAGAACGGCAACAGGCCGATGCCGTAGTGCTCGAGGGCGGGAACGAGGTCGGTTTCGATGTCGCGCTCGAGCCAGCTGTACTCGTTCTGCGCGGACACGAACCGCTCCAGGCCGCGGGTGCGCGAGGTCCACTCGGCCTCGGCGACCTGCCACCCGGTGAAGTTGGACGACCCGAGATAGCGCACCTTGCCGGCGCGGACGAGATCGTCGAGTGCCGACAGCGTCTCGTCGATCGGTGTGGCCTCGTCCGGACGGTGCAGCTGGTAGAGGTCGATCCAGTCGGTCTGCAGCCTGCGCAGCGACGACTCGACCGCGCGCGTGATGTAGCGGCGCGACCCGCGTGCGCCCCAGTCCTCGCCGTTGTCGTTGCCGCGGCTGCGCGAGTCGCTGCCGAACTTCGTCGCGATGATGATGTCGTCGCGACGGCCCCGCAGGATCTCGCCCAGCCGCGCTTCGCTGGCGCCGTACGAGTCAGAGGTGTCGAACAGTGTGATGCCCTCGTCCAATGCGGCGTCGACCACCGCGCGCGATTCGTCGAGGTCGAGCTTCATCCCGAAGTTGTTGGTGCCGAGCCCGACGACGGACACGACCAGGCCAGAGTTACCGAGGCGACGAAATTCCATGCACCCGACGTTACGCAGCGCGCCTTTCGCGTTGAGTGGCGCGGTTCGCGGGTGAGTGGCGCGATATACCGCGCCACCCACAGCCAAACGCGCCACTCGACGTCGAGATCACGCGAGAGAGGGAGACGTCACAGCGCCTTGATGATGTCCTCGACTCGCTCTTTCGCATCGCCGAAGAGCATCGCGGTGTTGTCGCGGAAGAACAGCGGGTTCTGGACGCCCGCGTAACCGGCGGCCATCGACCGCTTGAACACGACCACGTTCTCGGCCTCCCATACGTGCAGCACGGGCATGCCGGCGATCGGGCTGCCGGGCTCGTCGGTCGCTGCCGGGTTCACGGTGTCGTTGGCGCCGATCACGAGCACCACGGACGTAGCTGGGAAGTCGTCGTTGATCTCGTCCATCTCGAGGACGATGTCGTACGGAACCTTGGCCTCGGCGAGCAGCACGTTCATGTGACCGGGCAGGCGGCCGGCGACCGGGTGGATGCCGAAGCGCACGTCGACGCCGCGTTCGCGCAGCCGGCGCGTGAGGTCGGCGACGGGGTACTGCGCCTGCGCCACGGCCATGCCGTAGCCGGGCGTGATGATGACCGAGGAGGCCTCGCGCAGCAGGTCGGCGGCATCGTCGGCGTTGATCTCGCGATGCTCGCCGTAGTCGGTGTCGTCGCTCTTGGCCTCGATGCCGAAGCCGCCCGCGATGACCGAGATGAACGAGCGGTTCATCGCCTTGCACATGATGTAGCTCAGGTACGCACCGGACGAGCCGACGAGCGCACCGGTCACGATGAGCAGATTGTTGTTCAGCAGGAAGCCTGATGCAGCCGCCGCCCAGCCGGAGTAGCTGTTCAGCATCGACACGACGACGGGCATGTCGCCGCCGCCGATCGATGCGACGAGGTGCCAGCCGAGCAGCAGCGCGACCGCCGTCATTGCGGCGAGCAGGCCGAGATGCGGCGACGCGACGAACGCGATCGTCAGCGCGACGAAAGCGGCGAGCGCACCGAGGTTGAGCGCGTTCTTGCCGGGCAGCATCAGCGGCTTGGAGTTGATGCGCGCCGACAGCTTCAAGAACGCGACGATCGACCCGGTGAACGTGACCGCGCCGATGAACACGCCGATGAACACCTCGGCGTGGTGGATGCGCAGCAGCGAGCCGGTGAAGTCGGCTGCGCCGCCGTGTGCCTCCACCTCGTAGTAGCCGTCCCAGCCGACAAGGACGGCGGCGAGTCCGACGAAGCTGTGCAGCATCGCGATGAGCTCGGGCATCCCCGTCATCTCGACGACGCGCGCCCGCCACAGCCCGATCACCGCGCCGATCACCATCGCCACGGCGATCAGTGCGATCCCGCCGGCGGTGATCGAGCGGGACGCCAGCCCGATGGTCGCGGCGATCGCGATAGCCATGCCACCGATGCCGTACACGACGCCCTGCCGCGACGTCTCGTGCTTCGACAGCCCGGCGAGCGAGAGAATGAACAGCAGCGCCGAGACGATGTACGCGGCCTGGGTGACGTTCTCCGCGGTCACTTGTTGAACATCCCGAGCATGCGGCGGGTGACCGCGAAACCACCGAAGACGTTGATCGACACCAGCAGGATCGCGACGAACCCGAGCACGGTGATCGTCGTGTCGTGGTGGCCGATCTGCAGCAGCGCGCCGGTGATGATGATTCCCGAGATCGCGTTCGTCACCGACATCAGCGGTGTGTGCAGTGCGTGGTGCACGTTGCCGATCACGTAGTAGCCGATGACGATCGCCAGCACGAACACGGTGAAGTTCCCGATGAGCTGGTTCGGCGAGAACGCGGTGAGCGCGAACAGCAGCACCGCGCCGATGCCGACGATCGCGTACTTGCGCGTCGCGGTGAGCGGTTGTTTCGCTTCTTTGACCGGACGTTCGGGTTCCTTCTTCGGCGCCGGCGCGGCCGACACGCTCACCGGCGGTGGCGGCCAGGTCTTCTCGCCGTTGCGGACGACGGTCACGCCGCGCTGCACGACGTCGTCGAAGTCGAGCACCAACTGCCCGTCCTTCTCCGGCGTGAGCAGCTTCATCAGGTTGACGAGGTTCTGCCCGTACAGCTGTGACGCCTGCGCGGCCAGCCGTCCGGCCAGGTCGGTGTAGCCGATGATCGTGACGCCGTTCTCGGTGGTGATCGCCTCGCCGGCGACCGTCCCCTCGACGTTGCCGCCGTTCGCCGCAGCCATGTCGACGATCACCGAGCCCGGCTTCATCGATGCGACCATCTCGGCGGTGAGCAGGCGCGGGGCCGGCCGGCCCGGGATGAGCGCGGTGGTGATCACGATGTCGACGTCCTCGGCCTGTGCCGCGTACAACTGTGCCTCGCGGGCCTTGTAGTCGTCGCCCATCTCTTTCGCGTAGCCCGTCGTGCTGACCTCGGCTGATTCGTCCTCGACCGCGAGGTACTCACCGCCGAGCGACCTGACCTGGTCGGCGACCTCGGGACGCGGATCGGTCGCACGCACGATCGCGCCCATGCTCGAGGCAGCACCGATCGCGGCCAGTCCGGCCACACCGGCGCCGGCCACGAGCACCTTGGCCGGATTCACCTTGCCCGCTGCCGTCACCTGTCCGGTGAAGAACCGCCCGAACGCGTGCGCCGACTCGACGACCGCGCGGTACCCGGCGATGTTGGCCATCGAGCTGAGCACATCGAGTGACTGGGCGCGTGAGATGCGCGGTACCGCGTCCATCGCCAGCGCGGTGATCGGCTTGGCCGACAGCTTCTCGACCAGCTCTTCGTTCAGTGCGGGGGCCAGCAGGCTCACCAGTGTGACGCCCTCGTGCAGCTTCTCGATCTCGTCGTCGTTCGGGGCATTGACCTTGAAGAGGATGTCGGCCGTCCAGGGATCGCCGAGCTCGGCGCCGGATTCGACGAACGCGTCGTCGGCGTAGCTCGACAGTTCGCCCGCACCGGCTTCGATCGTTACGTCATAGCCCAGCCCGACCAGAAGTTTCACCGTCGCCGGCGTAGCAGCAACCCGGGTCTCACCACGGGATGTCTCACGGGGGACTCCGATGCGCACGACGCGCTCCATTCGTAGGCCGGTCGGTGGCGGGCTGGCCTGCATCCTGCCGTAGCTGACTCACGCTGGCTGCGGCGCGGGTCACGTTCGAGTCGACGCGGTAGGTTGCGCCCTGTGTCCCGCCTGACCGTGCTGACCGGCCCGTCCGGTGTGGGCAAGGGGACGGTCGTGCGGGCAGTGCGCAGCCGGTTTCCGCATGTCTGGGTCTCGGTGTCGTGCACCACTCGATTCCCGCGTCCGGGTGAGCGCAACGGGGTCGAGTACTGGTTCGTGAGCCGCGAACGGTTCGCAGAGATGGTCACGGCCGACGAGTTGCTCGAGCATGCCGAATTCGCCGGCAACCTCTACGGGACGCCGCGCGAACCCGTTCTGCAGCGGCTCGCAGCAGGCGAGCCGACCGTGCTCGAGATCGACCTGCAGGGCGCGCGGCAGGTGCGGGCGGCCATGCCCGAGGCGCGACTCGTGTTCCTCGCCCCGCCGTCGTGGGACGAGCTGGAGCGGCGGCTGACGGCGCGCGCGACCGAGCCGCAGGACGTCATCGCCGCCCGGCTCGAGCAGGCGCGGATCGAGCTCGCCGCGGCCGAGGAATTCGATGCAGTCGTCGTGAACGACGATGTGACGCGCGCCGCAGCCGAGCTGGTGAGCCTCATCGAGACCGGCGACAGCCAGTAATTGGTAGACTGACCGTTTGGAGCCGACTGCTCCGTCCCCTGATCGTCTGCAGAAAGCGTGACTGTGTCCGCACCCGAAGGCATCACCAACCCGCCGATCGACGAACTGCTCGACCGCACGGCGTCCAAGTACGCCCTGGTCATCATCGCGGCCAAGCGCGCGCGCCAGATCAACGCCTACTACAGCCAGCTCGGTGAGGGCCTGCTCGAGTACGTCGGCCCGCTCGTCGAGACCGCTCCGCAAGAGAAGCCGCTGTCGATCGCGCTGCGTGAGATCAACACCGACCTCATCGAGTTCAAGCCATCTGAGACTCCGGTCGAGTAGGGCCGAATGAGCCGGGTCGTCCTGGGTGTTGCCGGGGGGATCGCCGCGTACAAAGCGGCGGACCTGCTGCGCAAGCTCACCGAGGCCGGCCACGACGTCACCGTCGTCCCGACGGCGTCGGCGCTGCAGTTCGTCGGCGCCGCGACGTGGGAGGCGCTCTCGCACCAGCGCGTCCATACCGACGTCTGGAGCGACGCGGCCGAAGTGCCGCACGTACGCCTGGGCCGCGAGGCCGAGCTGGTCGTGGTTGCTCCGGCCACCGCCGATCTGCTGGCCAAGGCTGCGCACGGCCTCGCCGACGACCTCCTCACGAACACGCTGCTGACCGCGCGCTGTCCGGTGCTGTTCGCACCCGCGATGCACACCGAGATGTGGGAGCACCCCGCCACCGTCGACACCGTCGCCACCCTGCGCCGCCGGGGCGCGGTCGTGCTCGACCCGGCCAGCGGCCGGCTGACCGGCAGCGACACGGGCAAGGGACGCCTGCCCGAGCCGGCCGAACTCGCCGCGCATGCCGAGCTGCTGCTGCGACGTCGGGACGCATTGCCGTTCGACCTCGCCGCACGACACGTCGTCGTCAGCGCCGGGGGCACTCGCGAGGCGCTCGACCCGGTGCGTTTCCTCGGCAACGCATCGTCCGGCAAGCAGGGTTACGCGATCGCGGCGGTCGCGGCCGCTCGCGGTGCCCGGGTCACGTTGGTGAGCGCCAACGCCGAGCTGCCTGCACCCGCCGGCGTCGACGTCGTTGCGGTCGTCAGCGCGATCGAGCTCGCCGACTCGGTGCACAAGGTCAGTGCCGACGCCGACGTCGTGATCATGGCTGCCGCAGTCGCCGACTTCCGGCCGACCGCGGCGGCCGGCCACAAGATCAAGAAGGACGGGTTCGCGATCGCTCCGATCGAGCTGACCGAGAACCCGGACGTGCTTGCCGGGCTGGTCGCCGACCGGCGTCCGGGCCAGGTCATCGTCGGGTTCGCTGCCGAGACCGGCGACCACAGCGCCACCGTCCTCGAGCACGGCCGCGCGAAACTCGCCCGCAAGGGCTGCGACCTGCTCGTGGTCAATGCGGTCGGCCCCGGCAAGGCGTTCGGGACGTCCGACAACGCTGCGGTGATACTCGGCGCCGACGGCAGCGAGACCGACGTCCCGCTCGGCCCGAAGGCGCTGCTCGCCGCTGCGGTCTGTGACGCAGTCGCGGCCCGCTTCGCGGGCTGAAAACCCTGTCCTCTATAGACTCTGCCGCCAGAGCCCTCAACCCACCGGAGCATGCGTGAGCCGCCGTCTATTCACGTCCGAGTCCGTCACCGAAGGACACCCGGACAAGATCGCCGACCAGATCAGTGACTCGATTCTCGACGCCTTGCTGGCCCAAGACCCGGCCAGCCGGGTCGCAGTCGAGACGCTGATCACCACGGGCCAGGTGCACGTTGCCGGCGAGGTGACGACGGAGGCCTACGCCGACATCCCGACGATCGTGCGTGACCGCATTCTCGAGATCGGCTACGACTCGTCGCGCAAGGGCTTCGACGGCGCCTCCTGCGGTGTGAGCGTCTCGATCGGGTCGCAGTCGAGCGACATCGCCCAGGGCGTCGACACTGCTTACGAGGCGCGCACGGGGCAGAGCGTCGAAGACCCGCTCGACCGGCAGGGCGCCGGCGACCAGGGCCTCATGTTCGGCTACGCCTGCGACGAGACCGACGAGCTGATGCCGCTGCCGATCGCGCTCGCGCACCGGCTCGCCAAGCAGCTGTCGGACGTGCGCAAGGACGGCACCGTCCCGTACCTGCGTCCCGACGGCAAGACGCAGGTGACCGTCGAATACGTCGACGGCAAGGCGACCCGGCTCGACACGGTCGTCGTATCGAGCCAGCACGCGTCCGACATCGATCTCGACACGCTGCTCAAGCCCGACATCGAAGAGCACGTGATCCGGCCGATCGTGGCGCAGTTCGGGCTCGACTCCGGCAACTACCGGCTGCTGGTCAACCCGACCGGCCGTTTCGAGATCGGCGGCCCGATGGGCGACGCCGGGCTCACCGGCCGCAAGATCATCGTCGACACCTACGGCGGCTACGCGCGCCACGGCGGGGGCGCGTTCTCGGGCAAGGACCCGTCCAAGGTCGACCGATCGGCCGCCTACGCCATGCGCTGGGTCGCCAAGAACGTCGTCGCGGCCGGGCTCGCGACCAAGTGCGAGGTGCAGATCGCGTACGCGATCGGCAAGGCCGAGCCGGTCGGGCTGTTCATCGAGACCTTCGGCACCGAGACCGCCGATCCGGACAAGATCAGCGAGGCCGTGCTGTCGACCTTCGACCTGCGTCCCGCCGCGATCATCCGCGATCTCGACCTCAAGCGTCCGATCTACGCCCAGACCGCCGCCTACGGCCACTTCGGCCGCGAACTGCCCGACTTCACCTGGGAGCGCACCGACCGCGCCGAGGCGCTCCAGAAGTTGGTGAATGGGTGACAGTGGTCAGTCTCGGCCTCAGTGGTCAGTTGTAACTGACCACTGAACGCCTAACTAACCACTGTCGGAAACGGTCGGGACGGGCTGGTAGGTAAGGACACGTGCCACCTAAGGTCCGGGAACCCGCGGCGAGCGATCCCGTCGCTCGGCTGTGGGTCGACGTACCGCTCGCGCATCTCGACCGGCCCTTCGACTACCTGGTCTCGGCCGACCTCGACGAGGCCGTCCGGTTCGGCTCCCGGGTGCGGGTGCGCTTCTCCGGACGGCTCGTCGACGGGTTCGTGCTCGAGCGCCGCGCTGATTCCGACCACCCGGGCAAACTCGCCTTCATCGAACGGGCCATCGGCGGCGAACCAGTCCTGACGCGCGACACGGCAACGTTGTTCCGCGCGGTAGCCGATCGGTGGGCGGGCAACGCCGTCGACGTCGTGCGCCTGGGCGTCCCGTCGCGGCATGGACGGGCCGAGTCAGCAGCTGCGCACACGACGGTGCCGCGGCCCGTCCCGCCGACAGCGACCGGATTCGACAACTACCGGGCCGGGCCCGCGTTCCTGCGCGCAGTCGCCGACGCGCGTCCCGCTCGTGCGGTGTGGACTGCCCGCCCCGACGACGACTGGCCACAGCGCATCGCCGAAGCACTTGCCACCGCGCTGGCCGCCGGACGTGGGGCGATCGCGGTCGTCCCCGATGCCCGTGACCTCGAGCGGCTCGACGCAGCCGTCGGCGACCTGCTCGGTCCGGGAGCGCACGTCGCCCTGTCGGCCGACCTCGGCCCCGCCGAGCGCTACCGCCGCTGGCTGGCCGCCAAGCGCGGCGCCGTGCGCGTGGTGATCGGCACCCGTGCCGCCGCCTACGCGCCGGTCGCCGACCTCGGCCTGCTCGCGATCTGGGACGACGGCGACGACCTCTACGACGAGCCCCGGTCGCCCTACGCGCATACCCGCGACGTGCTCGTCCTGCGCTCGGCGCTGTCGGGTGCAGCGCTGCTGGTCGCCGGCTACGCCCGCACCGCCGAGGCCCAGCTGCTCGTCGAGACGCAGTGGGCGCACGAGATCGTCGCCGACCGCGCACAAGTTCGCCGGGCTGCGCCGCGCGTCGTGGTCACCGCCGACGACCTCGAGCAGGAACGCGACGAGGCCGCGGCAGCAGCCCGGCTGCCCAGCCTCGCGTGGCGGACGACCCGCGACGCTCTCGCCACCGGCGCCCCCGTCCTCGTCCAGGTGCCCAGAGGCGGGTACGTGCCGGCGCTCGCGTGCGTACGCGACCGCACCTCGGCCCGCTGCCCGACCTGTTCCGGACCACTGATGAGCCCGGGACGTGACGCGGTCGCGCGGTGCCGCTGGTGCGGCCGGCCGGCCGGTGACTGGCGGTGCCCCGAGTGCGGCGGCCGCGCGATGCGTGCCGTCGTCGTGGGCGCCCGCCGCACCGCCGAGGAACTCGGGCGCGCGTTCCCCGGCGCCGCCGTGCGCACCAGCGGCGGCGAGCGGGTGCTCGCGCGTGTCGAAGCCCGGCCCGATCTCGTCATCGCGACGCCCGGAGCCGAACCACTGGTCGAGGGCGGCTACGGCGCTGCACTGCTCCTCGACGGTTGGGCGCTGCTCTCGCGCGCCGACCTGCGCGCCGGCGAAGAAACCCTGCGCCGCTGGATGACCGCGGCCGCGCTCGTGCGACCCGGTGGCCTCGTGGTGGTCGGCGCCGACTCCGGCGTGCCGGCCGTCCAGGCCCTGGTGCGCTGGGATCCCGCCGGCTTCGCCGGCCGCGAGCTGGCCGAGCGTCGCGAGCTCGGCTTCCCACCGGCGGTGCGCATGGCAGCCCTGACCGGCGCGCCCACCGCTGTCGCCGAACTACTCGATGCCGCACGACTTCCCGAGCCGGCCGAAGTGATCGGCCCCGTCCCGATCGACGCCGACACCGAGCGGATGCTCGTGCGCGTGCCACGCGCAGAATCGGCCGCGCTCGCCGCCGCCCTGAAGGACGCCGCCGCCGTCCGGTCGGCCCGCAAGGCCACCGATCCGGTCAAACTCGTCCTCGACCCGTACGAGCTCGTGTAACGCAGATGTCGCGGCGTTGACGCGGACGAGCAGGCACACTGTCAGGCGTGAGCGGAGGGACGGTGACGGCGCAGACGCCGTCGCGGCTGGCGCACTGGGAGCGCTCCACCGAATGGCCGCTGGCGGTGCTGGCCGTGCTCTTCCTCGGCGTCTACGCGACCGAAGTACTCGCGGTCGGGCTCAGCGCCGGCTGGCACCTGACATTGCGAGTGCTCGACTACCTGATCTGGGCGCTGTTCGTCAGCGAGTTCTTCGTCCGGGTCGCGCTCGCCCATGCCCGCGGCCGGTACGTGCTCCGCCACCTGCCCGACCTCGCCATGCTCGCACTGCCGTTCCTGCGGGCGTTGCGCGTGCTGCGGCTCATCCCGCTGTTGCGCGCACTGAACCGCTGGGTCGCCGACTCACTCCGTGGCCGCGTGGTCGTCTACGGCGGTACGACGGCGGTGCTGCTCGTGTTCACCGGCGCGCTTGCCGAACTGGACGCCGAGCGCGGGCATGCCGGGTCGACGATCACCACGTTCGGGACCGCGCTGTGGTGGGCCTGCGTCACGATCGCGACCGTCGGCTACGGCGACTACACCCCGATAACCACCGAAGGACGCTTCGTCGCGGTCGGCATCATGATCGGCGGCGTCATGCTCGTCGGTGCGGTGACCGCGTCGTTCGCTACCTGGCTCATCGACCGGCTCCGCGTCGAGGAAGAGGTCGAACTCGAAGAGACCCAGGCCGACCTGCGCGCCGTCCACGCCAAACTCGCCGACATGCAGGCCGACCTGGCCGAGCTGAAAGCCCTGCTGCGCGAGCGTCAGGCCGACGAGCGCCCGGCCAGCGCGTCGTCGTAGGCGACGTCCTCGTCAGGCAGTGCAGGAACCGACAACGCGCTGCCCTCGCGCGCCGCACCGTCGGCGAGCGGGTGCTCGGCTTCGGCGTGCACGAACTTCGCGCCGCGCATCAGCGAGGCTCCGGCCGCCAGCAGCAACATGATGATCGACGCGCTGAACGCGATCAGCAGCCCGTGGCGGAACGGCTCTGAGATCAGGTGCGGGAAGAACTGCTGCCCGTAGATCATCGACGTGTTCGCATGCGCACCCGGGTTGGGCACGAGCGCGTGGACGGGATTGTCGCCGAGGAAGGCGGCGAACAACAGCCCGACCGGTGAGGCGTGCGAGGCTGCGTGGGCGGCGCCCGGCGTGACACCGGCACCGATCAGACCGCCAGACAATGCCGCCGGCAACGTGCTCGCGAGCCCCACGGCCATGAGTGTGAAGAACCCGCCCATCGACAAGACCATGCCGGCGTTCATGCCGGTCGCGCGAATGCCCGAGGCGGCGCCACGTTCGCTGGCCGGGACGGCGTTCATGATCGCTGCCGAGTTCGGCGCGGCCATCAGGCCCATACCGATCCCGTTGAGCGCGAGCAGACCGGCGAACAGCACGTAGTTGAAGTCAGCCGGCAGCATGATCAACCCGAGGAACGTGAGCGCGGTGAGCAGCAGCCCGCCGGTCGCGAACGCGCGGGCGCCGAACCGGTCCGAGATCGCGCCCGACGCAGGGCCCGCGATGAGGAAGCCGATGGTCAACGGCAGCATGTAGATGCCCGCCCACAGCGGCGTATCGGCGAATTGGTATCCGTGCAGCGGCAGCCAGATGCCCTGCAGCCAGATGATCAGCATGAACTGCAAGCCGCCGCGCGACATTGCCGCCAGCAGGTTCACCGCCTGCCCGGCAGCGAAGGCCCGCACCTTGAACAGCTTCATGTTGATCATCGGGTCGGCAACGTGGTTCTCGATGACCACGAACGCGACCAGCAGTGCGACTCCGGCGATCATGCCGGTCAGCACGCGCGGCGACGTCCATCCCATGGTGTGCCCGCCGTAGGGCTGCAGGCCGTACGTGATCGCGATCAGCAACGCGATCAGACCGATTCCGAAGGTGAGGTTGCCCCACCAGTCGACGACCACGCGGCGCGAGCGATCGCGCGGCTTGTCGTGCAAGGTGCGGTAGCCCATCCAGGTGCCCCAGATGCCAACCGGAACGCTCACCCAGAACACGGCACGCCAGTGCCACTCGGACAGCACGCCGCCGATGATCAACCCGAGGAACGATCCGGCCAGTGCCGACACCTGGTTGACGCCGAGCGCGAAACCGCGCCGCTCGGGCGGGAACGCATCGGTGATGATCGCCGTCGAGTTGGCCATCACCATGGCGCCGCCGACGCCTTGCACGACGCGCATGATGATGATCTCGAGCGCGCCCGCCGAGCCGCTGTTGGGTACGAGCGCACAGCCGATCGAGCCGATCGCGAAGATCAGGAACCCCAGGTTGAACAGCTTGGCCCGGCCGTACTGGTCGCCGAGACGGCCGAAGGTGACGACCAGGACGGCTGTCACCAGCAGGAAGCCCATCAGCATCCACAGCAGATAGGAGATGTTCTCGGGTGCGAGCGGGTTGAGCCCGAGCCCGGCGAAGATCGCAGGCAGCGAGATGAGCAGGATCGAGGAGTTGAGCGTGGCGGCAAGGATGCCGACCGTGGTCACCGACAGGGCTACCCGGCGATCATGAGCTTCGGAGTGGGGCACAGAGGTCCTTTCATTCGTTAGCCATCCTAACTAGTGACGTGTGGTGCGGTCCACCGGTATCCGTAGACTTTCCGACGTGACGGTCGTCCCTATCCGCCTGTTCGGCGACCCGGTACTGCGCACCCCGGCCGAACCGGTCACGGACTTCGACGCCGAACTGCGCCAGCTGGTCACCGATCTCGAGCAGACGATGCTCGCCGCGCCCGGTGTCGGCCTGGCCGCGCCGCAGATCGGCGTCTCGCTGCGGGTGTTCACCTATCACGTCGACGACGAGCAGGCGGGTCACCTGATCAACCCTGTGCTGCACTTCCCGGGCGACGAGACCCAGGACGGGCCGGAGGGCTGTTTGTCCATCCCGGGCCTCGCCTTCGACTGCGTGCGTCGCGCCCACGTCGTCGCGCACGGCCAGAACATGTACGGCGATCCGATCACCGTCGAGGGCACCGCTCGGCTCGCGCGGTGCATCCAGCACGAGACCGACCACCTCGACGGGGTCATGTTCATATCGCGCCTCGACCCCGAGACCCGCAAGGCGGCGATGCGGGCGATCCGCGCGGCGGAGTGGTCGGGCCTGGACACCCCCAAGATCAAGGTCAGCCCGCACTGAGATGAGACTTGCTTTCGCGGGGACGCCGGCGGCGGCCGTCCCGTCGCTTCGTGCGCTGTTGGACGCACCCGGCCACGACGTGGTCGCGGTGATCACCCGTCCGCCCGCCCGCGCCGGACGCGGCCGGCGCACCACATCCTCGCCCGTGGCCGAGCTCGCCGCTCAGACCGGCGTGCCGGTGTTGACGCCGGCCAAGCCGGGCGACGCCGATTTCCTGGCCGAGCTGCGCACCCTCGATGTCGACGCCTGCCCGGTCGTCGCCTATGGCGCGCTGCTGCCCCAGCGCGCGCTCGACGTGCCGCGGCACGGCTGGGTCAACCTGCACTTCTCACTGCTGCCCGCCTGGCGCGGTGCCGCACCCGTCCAGCACGCGATCCTGCACGGCGACGATGTCACCGGCGCTTCCACGTTCCTGATCGAGGCCGGTCTCGACACCGGTCCGGTGTTCGGCGTCGTGACCGAGGCGATCCGGCCGACCGACACCAGCGGCGACCTGCTCGAACGACTGGCGGACTCGGGCGCCGGTCTGCTGCGCGCGACGATGGATGGTCTCGCCGACGGCTCGCTCGTCCCGCGCGCACAAGAGGCGGACGGGGTGTCGATCGCCGCCAAGATCACCGTCGATGACGCCCGTGTGCCGTGGGACTCGCCCGCCCGGCACGTCGACCGTCTCGTCCGCGCCTGCACGCCCGCGCCCGGCGCCTGGACGACCTTCCGCGGCGAACGGCTCAAGCTCGGGCCGGTGCGCCTGCGCGGCGCGAACGACCTGCGTCCGGGCCAGGTGCACGCAGACCGGGCCGGCGTCGCGGTCGGCACGGCCAGCGCCGAGGTCGAACTCGGCCTGGTGCAACCACCGGGCAAGCGTGCGATGCCCGCCGCCGACTGGGCCCGCGGTGCACGCATCGAGGCCGGCGAGACGCTTGGCTGACTCACCGCGCGCGCCACGCTCGCCACGTGAGGTCGCCTATCGGCTCCTGCGCGCGGTCGAGGTCGACGGTGCGTACGCCAACCTGGCACTCCCGCCGCTCATCCGGGCCGCCGGACTGACCGGTCGCGACGCCGCCTTCGCAACCGAGCTCGCCTACGGCACCGTTCGCACCGTCGGCACGCTCGACCGGGTGCTCGCCGAGTGCATCGACCGGGCGCTGCCCGACGTCCAGCCCGAGGTGCTCGACCTTCTACGCCTCGGCGCGTATCAGGCTTTGCGCACCCGCATCCCGCCGCACGCGGCCGTCGCGACCACGGTCGACCTCGCGCGCGCGACCGGTCGCAGCCGCGCCGCGGGCTTCGTCAACGCGATCCTGCGCCGCGTCACCCGTTCGAGCTGGGACGCGTGGACCGAGCAACTCGGGCGCGACGAGACCCCGCTCGGACGCCTCGCGCTGAGCACCGCCCACCCGGAGTGGATCGCCGCCGCGTTCGCCGACGCCCTCGGCGATCCGATGGACGGGACGCTCGACGAGACCGCCGCGGCCTTGGCTGCCGACGACGAGCGCCCCCGCACTCATCTGGTCGCGTGGCCCGGACAGATCGCACGCGACGACCTGCTCGACGAAGCCGGCGGCAGCGCCGGGGCATGGTCGCCGTACGCCGTGTACCTCGACGGTGGCGATCCTGGCGCACTCGCCGCGGTGCGGACGCACCGGGCCGGCGTGCAGGACGAGGGCAGCCAGTTGTGCGCCCTGGCGCTCGCGAACGCTCCCGTCGACGGACGTGACGAACGCTGGCTCGATCTGTGCGCCGGACCGGGCGGTAAGGCGGCCCTGCTCGCCGGGCTGGCCGCCGAGCGAGGCGCGGTCGTCACTGCGAACGAACTTCGGCCGCATCGCGCGGAACTCGTTCGGCAGGCCACCGCGCCGTGGCAGATCGACGTGCGTGTCGGGGACGCACGTGAATTCCCCGAGGTCGACGGCGGCTACGACCGGGTACTGCTCGACGCGCCCTGCACCGGGTTGGGCGCGCTGCGCCGCCGACCCGAGGCGCGGTGGCGTCGCAATCCGAGTGACGTCGCCGAGCTCGCGCAATTGCAGCGTGAACTGCTTGCGACAGCGCTGCGACTCGTCCGACCCGGGGGAGTGGTCGCCTACGTGACGTGCTCACCGCACCGCGCGGAGACGGTGGACGTCGTCGCCGGACACAACCTGCTCGACGCGCGACCGCTGTTCGACGCGATGCCCGATCTCGGCGACGGTCCGACCGTCCAGCTGTGGCCCCACCGCCACGGCACCGACGCAATGTTCTGCGCGCTCATCACGCGCGGCTGATCACGCGCCGGTGATGGAGAAGTTGTCGTAGAACACGTCCGCCCCGGTCAGACCGACGATCAGCCCGACCCGGTTGCCGGTCGTCCACGGCTTGCTCTTCCCGCCCTGCGGATAGAGCTTGGCGAGGATCCGGCCGTTCACCGACATCCCGAGCTCGGCATACGTGCGGCCGTGCCGCTTGCGCTGAACGCACAGCGCCCGGACCTGGTTGCGGTACGGCGCCGGGCGGACCACCCCCGACCACGACATCTTCTTCAGCGTGTGGCTCGATCCGTCCGTGGTGTCCCACAGCACGATCTGCGCGCCCTTGCGGGTGAACGAGAACACGAACGCGGACGTCGACTTGTTGCGCGCCTCGTGGTTCCAGCACGACAGGCCGTAGATCGCGTCCTTCGGCGACTTCGGCCCGAGGATCGCCTCGGCGTCGACCTGCACGCTGTCGTCGCTCGACGCCTTGGTGATGTCGTACGGCGCGGGGACGGTCAGGATCGCGTCGTGGCGCTCGCCCATGCGGAACGTGCCGCCGAGGTATGAGTCGTACTGGCTGTAGAAGTGCTTCTCGTTGCCGACGTCCCAGCCGCTCTTCGTCGAGCTGAAGTCGTCGCAGAATGCGGCCGCGCATCCGCCGGCGGCGGGTGAGTTCGTGGGCGTTGAGGGCGGTGTTGTCGACGGCGGTGGCGAGGTCGTCGTGGGCGAGGTGCTCGGAGGAGGCGAGGTTGCCGGCGAAGTTGCCGGCGAAGTTGCTGGCGAGGTGCTCGGCGCGGCGCCGCTGCCCGAGCCCGAGCCGGCGGTCAGCGAGGCACACCCACTCGTCACGAGCAGGCAGGTGGTGACAGCCACAAGTGCCGGGCGCACACGGATCGGCATCGAGCGAATGTAGCGCGTCGTTAGACTCGCCGCGTGCCATCCGGACCTGCCGAACCGATGATCGCGCCGAGCATCCTGGCGGCCGACTTCGCGCGATTGGGCGACGAGGCCGACGCAGTGAGCAGCGCCGACTGGCTGCACGTCGACGTGATGGACAACCACTTCGTTCCGAACCTGACGCTCGGGTTGCCGGTTGTGCGCAGCCTGCACAAGGCGACCGACCTGCCGCTCGACTGCCACCTGATGATCGACGATCCGGACCGGTGGGCGCCCGGCTACGCCGAGGCCGGCGCAGCCAACGTCACCTTCCACGTCGAGGCCGCCTCCGACGCCGTGCAGACTGCACGCGCGATTCGCGCTGCCGGCGCGCTCGCCGGCCTGAGCGTCAAGCCCGGGACGCCGCTCGAGCCGTATCTCGAGTTGCTGCGCGAGTTCGACACCCTGCTCGTCATGACGGTCGAGCCGGGCTTCGGCGGCCAGGAATTCATGGCCGAGGTGTTGCCGAAGGTGCGGCTGGCCCGCGAGCAGGTGCGCTCTGGGCACCTGCGCCTGTTCATCGAGGTCGACGGCGGCATCGCGGCCGACACGATCGAGGCAGCGGCCGAGGCGGGCGCTGACGTGTTCGTCGCAGGTTCCTCGGTCTACGGCGCCGACAACCCCGACCAAGCGGTCGCGGCCCTGCGCGCGAGTGCGCGCGCTGCGATGAATCGTTGACAGGGACGCGAGATGGAGCGCGACGAGGCCGAGCTTGCGGCGATGCGCCGCGCGCTCGTGCTCGGCGATACAGTGCGCGGCCGCACCAGCCCGAATCCTCCGGTCGGCGCTGTGGTGCTGAGCCCGGACGCCACGCTGGTCGGCGAGGGTGCGACCACAGCGACCGGCGGCCCGCACGCCGAGATCGTGGCGTTGTCCGCGGCGGGTGATGCGGCCCGTGGCGCGACGATGGTGGTCACTCTCGAACCGTGCGCGCACACCGGCCGCACCGGCCCGTGCACCGAAGCCCTGATCGCCGCCGG
This sequence comes from uncultured Actinomycetota bacterium, assembly GCA_963708645.1. Lineage (GTDB taxonomy): Bacteria > Actinomycetota > Actinomycetes > Mycobacteriales > Jatrophihabitantaceae > RYN-133. The sequence continues at coordinate 181,071 of CAVPTA010000010.1, forward strand.
CGTCGCGCGGGTCGTGTATGCGGTCGCCGACCCCAACCCCGAAGCCGCCGGCGGGCAGGCCGTCCTCGAACAGGCCGGCATCGAGGTCGTCGCCGGGCTGGCCGCCGACGAAGCGGCGACCGGCGCGCTGCGACCATGGCTGCACGCCGTCCGCACCGCTCGCCCGTTCGTCACCTGGAAGTACGCCGCGACGCTGGACGGCCGGGTGGCCGCAGCCGATCGCAGCTCGCAGTGGATCACCGGCACCGTGGCGCGCGCCGACGTGCATTCGTTGCGTTCGATCGTCGACGCGATCGTGGTCGGCAGCGGCACCGTGCTCGCCGACGACCCGCAGTTGACCGTGCGCGACGAGGACGGCGTCCCTGACGAGCATCAGCCGCTGCGGGTGGTGCTCGACCGGCGGCACCGCATCCCTCACTCGGCGCGGGTCGTCGACGCCAGCGCCGAGTCGCTCGTCCTCGACACGGCCGTGCCACGGTTCGCCCTGAAGGCGCTGTTCGACCTCGGGGTGCGGCACGTGCTGCTCGAGGGCGGTCCGACCGTGGCCGGTGCGTTCCTCGAGGCGCGCTGTGTCGACGAGGTCGTCGCCTATCTCGCGCCGAAGCTGCTGGGTGACGGTGCCCACGCTCTGGGCCATTCCGGCATCGAATCCATCGGCGAAGCGGTCACACTGGATATCGACGAGATCGAACGGCTCGGTGACGACCTCAAGATCGTCGGCCGTCCGATCTGGCCCGAAGGGGAGTAGCGCGTGTTCACCGGCATCATCGAGGAGGTCGGCGAGGTCGTCGACCTCGAGCACAGCGGCGATTCGGCTGTGCTGCACGTCGCCGCCACGACGATCACCGATGACCTGACCCATGGCGCGTCCATCGCGGTCAACGGGGTGTGCCTGACCGTCGTCGGCTGGAATGGCGAGGGTCCGGTGCGGGTTGGCTTCGACGTCATGGGCGAAACCCTCAAACGATCCTCGCTCGGCGCTCTCGCCGCGGGGAGCCGCGTCAACCTCGAGCGCGCCGCGCGCGTCGACTCGCGCCTGGACGGACACATCGTCCAGGGCCACGTCGACGGCACCGGCGTCGTCGTCTCGCGCACCCCGTCCGAGGCCTGGGAGACGGTGCGGTTCGGCCTGCCGGTCGAGCTGGCCCGCTACGTCGCCGAGAAGGGATCCATCGCCGTCAACGGCGTGTCGCTCACGGTGTCGGCGGTCGGCGACGACTGGTTCGAGGTCGGCCTGATCCCGGAGACCCTGCGCGCGACGACGCTCGGCGCGGCGCAGGTCGGTGACCCGGTCAACCTCGAGGTCGACGTCCTTGCCAAATACGTCGAACGATTGATGACGAGGACCAACCCATGAGACTGGACGGAATCGACCGCGCGCTGATCGACATCAAGGCCGGCAAGCCCGTTGTCGTCATCGACGACGAGGACCGCGAGAACGAGGGCGACCTGATCTTCGCGGCCGAACTCGCGACCCCGGAGCTGGTCGCGTTCATGGTGCGGTACACGTCGGGCTACATCTGCGTCCCGGTGACCGAGGAGGAAGCCGATCGGCTCGACCTCCCGCCGATGTTCCGGGTGAACCAGGACCGCCGCGGCACCGCGTACACCGTCACGGTCGACGCGCGCGAGGGCGTCACGACCGGCATCTCCGCGGCCGACCGCGCCCACACCATTCGATTGCTGTCCGACCCGAACGCGAACGCTGCCGATTTCAGCCGGCCGGGTCACGTCGTCCCGTTGCGCGCCAAGGACGGTGGCGTTCTGCGGCGACCCGGTCACACCGAGGCCGCGGTCGACCTCGCCAAGCTGGCCGGCCTGCGTCCGGCAGGTGTGCTGTGCGAGCTGGTGAGTGAGAAGGACCCGTCCGGCATGGCGCGCGCCGAGGAGCTGCGCGTGTTCGCCGACGAGCACGACCTCGCGATGATCTCCATCGCCGACCTGATCGCGTACCGCCGCCGGTTCGAGAAGCTCGTCGAGCGGGTCGCGTCCGCGCGCGTGCCGCTGCGCTACGGCGAGTACACCGCCGTCGGCTACTCGTCCAGCTATGACAAGCGCGAGCACGTCGCGTTCGTGTTCGGCGACATCGGCGACGGCGAGGACGTGCTGGTGCGCGTGCACTCGGAGTGCCTCACCGGCGACGTGTTCGGCTCGTTGCGCTGCGACTGCGGTCCGCAGCTCGATGCGGCGCTCGCCGAGATCGCCCGCGAGGGCCGCGGGGTGGTGCTCTACATCCGCGGGCACGAGGGACGTGGCATCGGGCTGTTGCACAAGCTGCAGGCCTATCAGTTGCAGGACTCGGGGTCGGACACCCTCGACGCCAACCTCGAGCTCGGCCTGCCCGCCGACGCGCGCGACTACGGGACGGGTGCCCAGATCCTGGTCGACCTCGGCGTCAAGTCGATGCGCCTGCTGACGAACAACCCGGCCAAGCGCGCGGGCCTCGAGGGCTACGGGCTGCGCATCGTCGGCCGCGTCCCGCTGCCCGTGCACGCGAACCCGGAGAACCTGCGCTACCTCGAGACCAAGCGCGACCGCATGGGCCACGACCTGGATCTCAGTTCGTGAAAAGCGGAGCACCCGAGGCGGGGCGGGTCGAGGGAGCGAGCAGGCTCAAGATCGCGGTCGTCGCGAGCCAGTGGCACACCACGGTGATGGACGGGCTGCTCGACGGCGCACGACGGGCCCTGCGAGATTCTTCGGTCGCCGACGTCACCGAGCTCCGCGTGCCCGGAACCTTCGAGCTCACCGCGGCCGCCACCCGGCTGGCAGCGGCCGACTTCGATGCGATTGTCGCGCTCGGCGTGGTGATCCGCGGGGGCACCCCGCACTTCGACTACGTCTGCCAGTCGGTGACGTTGGGGATCACGGCAGTCGTCGAGCGCACCGGCGTCCCGATCGGATTCGGCGTGCTGACCTGCGACGACCAGCAGCAGGCAATCGACCGCGCCGGACTGCCCGGTTCGGACGAGGACAAGGGCTACGAAGCGACCGCTGCCGCGCTCGAGACCGCTGTGACGCTCGCGCCCTACCCGCGCGACGCCGTCAGGTCGCGCACCTCGGCGTAACGCGCGCGCACGGCGGGCACCGGATCGGCCTCGTAGTGTTCGGCCGCGCCCTGCTCCCACGTCGGCGCTTCTGCCGCACCCGACAGCACCCAGGCCGCCTGGCGCGCGGCGCCGTCGGCGACGTACTCGCCGGGCGGGGGCACGACGACCGGTGTCGCGAAGATCGCCGGCGCGATGCGGCGCAGTGCTTCCGAGCGGGCACCGCCACCGACGAGCAACACCCGCTCGATCGCGACACCGTGCTCGCGCAGCGCATCGAGGCCGTCGGCCAGCCCGCACAGGAGGCCCTCGATCGCCGCGCGGGCCAGGTGCGACGCCGTCATGGTGTCGTGCCGCAGCCCGAGCAGCGAGGCGGTGGCGTCGGGACGGTTCGGGGTGCGTTCGCCGTCGAAATACGGGACGAGCACAGCGCCGTCGGCACCGGAGGGCGCCGACAGGGCGAGATCGGACAGCTCGTCGTGCGAGACCCCGAGCAGCCGCGCCGTCGAGTCGAGCACCAGCGCGGCGTTGAGGGTGCAGACCAGCGGCAGGAAGTGCCCGGTCGCGTCGGCGAAGCCGGCCACGATCCCGGACGGGTCGGCGGTGGGGTGCGCGCTGATGGCCGACACCACACCAGACGTCCCGATCGACACGATGACGTCGCCGGGTCGCGCCGCGACGCCCAACGCGGCGGCGGCGTTGTCACCGGTGCCGGGGCCGAGCACGATCCCGTTCGATGTCTGGCCGGCCGCTTCGGACGGCCCGAGCACCCGCGGCAGGGTCGGACGCGCCCGGAACGCGAGCTGCAGCAGGTCGTCGCGGTATTCGCCGGTCGCCGGCGACCAGTAGCCGGTGCCGCTCGCGTCGCCGCGATCGGTGACCAGGTCGCGCACGTCACCCGTCCCGCGCAAGCGCCAGGTCAACCAGTCATGCGGCAAGCAGACGGCCGACGTGCGGGTCGCGTTGTCCGGTTCGTGGTCGGCGAGCCAGCGCAGCTTCGTCACCGTGATGGACGCGACCGGCACCGTCCCGACCGCGTCGGCCCAGCCCTGCGCCCCACCGGGCAGTTCGTCGATGAGATCGGTCGCCGAATCGGCGCTGCGGGTGTCGTTCCACAGCAACGCGTCGCGCACGACTGCGCCGGCTTCGTCGAGGCAGACCATTCCGTGCTGCTGACCCCCGACCGCGATCGCGGCCACGTCCGCCACACCGCCTGCCGCGCGCGACGCCTCGTGCCACGCGGTCCACCAGGCATCGGGATCGACCGACGTCCCGTGCGGATGCGGGGCCGATCCGCTGCGTACCAACTCGCCGGTATCGGCGTTGCGGATCACGACCTTGCACGACTGCGTGGACGAGTCGACCCCAGCAACCAGGGTGGTGGGCATCACGACGTCCTCTCGGTGCGCGCGCTGATTCGATCCATCGTGGCAGACCCGATCCCGCTACATTTCGAAGCATGTCCGCTTACAAGACCGTGGTCGTCGGCACCGACGGATCAGACACCTCGCTCGCCGCCGTCGATCGTGCTGCCAGCCTGGCCGCCGATGCCGGCGCGACCCTCGTCATCGCCTGCGCGTACTTCCCGCGCAGCGACAAGAGCGTCGGCGCCGAGCAGGACGTGCTCGGACCCGAGGACGCCTACCAGGTGGTCGGGTCGGCGCCGGCGGAGGACACGCTGCAGACGGCACGCGACCGCGCCGCCGCGAAGGGCGCCAAGACGGTCGAGACAAGGGCTGTGCAGGGCAAGCCCGGCGACAGCCTGCGGGGCGTCGTCGAAGAGACCGGCGCCGACCTGCTCGTCGTCGGCAACGTCGGCCTCAACACGCTGGCCGGACGGATCCTCGGCTCGGTGCCGCTCGACGTCGCGCGGCACGCCGGCGTCGACGTGCTGATCGTCCACACGTCCTGACGTGAGCGACTCGCCGGACGGCACGCCGTCGCCCGACGCGGCCGCTGTGCCCGACGCGGCTGATCTGGCCCGACTCGTCGAGCGCGTCGAGACCTCGCTGCTCGGCGGCCAGCGCAAGTACACCCGCATCGAGATGGCCGAGAAGTCCGGCCTGGCGCTCGACGAAGTCCGTGCCCTGTGGCGTGCGCTCGGGTTCGCGACCGTCGACGACGACGAGCGCCGCGTGTTCACCGACGCAGATCTCGAGGCGTTGAAACGGGTCAAGCGCCTCGCCTCGGTCGGCAACATCGACGACGAGGTGATGCGCGCGATGACACGCATCATCGGACAGTCGTTCGCCCGGCTCGCCTCGTGGCAGGGCCAGCTCGTGGTCGAGATCGTTGCGAAGTCGCCGCAGCTGCTCGAGGGTGGCGGCGACAGCGTGCTCGAACTCGTCGACGAGCTGATCCCGCTGACCGGCGAACTGCACGACTACGTGTGGCGCCGCCAGCTCGCCGCCTACTTCACCCGCATCAGTGCCGGCGAGACCGGTTCCTCGAGCACCAAGGCCGTCGGCTTCGCCGACATGGCCGCGTTCACCGCGTTCACGCGACGCTCGTCCGAGGCCGAGCTGCGCGGGGTGCTCGAGTTGTTCGAGTCGGTGGCCACCGATGTCGTCGGCGCGAACCACGGCCAGATCGTCAAGACGATCGGCGACGAGGTGCTCTTCGTCGCCGACACCGCCGATCGACGGAGCCGAGATCGCGCTTGCACTCGTCGAGGCGTCGGAGGCGATCGACGAGCTGCCACACCTTCGCGTCGGGCTCGCGGCGGGCGAGGTCGTGAGCCGCCTCGGCGACGTCTTCGGACAGACCGTCAACATCGCGAGCAGGCTGACCTCGATCGCGCGCACCGGGTCGATCCTCGTCGACCAGGGCATGTCGGCCGCGCTTGAGGGTGACGACCGGTACGCGTTGAAGCCGCTCCGGCCGACGTCCGTGCGCGGCTACCAGCACCTGCGCTCGTGGCGGTTGCGCCGGGCACAGACCGGCTAGTACTGCCCGATCAGAATCAGGACGAGCGCCACGAGGACGGCGATCACCAGCGCGCTCGACGCGATCAGGGCGGCCGGCCCACGCCCGCCGGCCACGAAGTTGCCGCTGTCGAGTTCGCGCGTCACCCGCCGGTACCGAGCCGTGCCGTACGCAACGCCGCATGCTCCGGTGATCACGAGCAGCACGCCGGCGACGGCGGTCGTCGCGCTCACGCGGTGCGAGAGTCCCGTGACCGCGAGCCCGAGTGCCATCACCGCTGCGGCGGTGCGCAGCCACGCGAGGTAGGTGCGTTCGTTGGCCAGGTGATCTCGAGCGAGCGTCGGATCACCGGTCTTGGCTGGTTGTGCGCACACACCAACATCGTGGCAGGCAATGAGCTAGTAGATGCACCCCGCGTCGAGCGCGTTGCGCGACTTCTTGTTGCTGGACGGATGGTGCAGCCGGTGCTTCTTGTGCGGAGCGAGCAAATGACGGGCGAACTCGCGCACCTGCTGCGGGTGCACGACGCCCACGTTGACCGGAAGCGGGTACCCGGGAATGACACGTCCTCGTAGTAGTCGGTCGGGATCGCCTGGCCGCGGATGTTGTTGGCGGACAGGTACGAAAGCTGCTTGGCCAGCTCGAGCACCTTCAGCCCGGTGTCGGCGAAGATCGATGCCCGCACGGCGTCGATGAGGCGGTGCAGCTTGGCGATGTCGAGCAGCATGTTCGCCGAGCTGACCGTGCGGAACGCCGAGGCCAGGAAATAACGCTGACGTGCCGCGCGACCGAGGTCGGTGCCCGGGAGGTGGTCGCGCTCGCGCACGAACTCGAGTGCGTGCACCCCGGAGATCGAGTGCGGGCCCTTGGACATGTCGAAACCTGACCCGCCGGCGATGCCGACGGTGCGGTTGTGGGCCACGGTGTCGTCAACGCTGCGACACAGGTTGATCGGCACCCCTCCGATGGCGTCGCTGATCCGGACGAACCCGAGCAGGCTCACCAGCACGAAGTGGTCGATGGGCACGCCCGTGAGTGCCTTGATGGTGCGGATGAGCAGGGTCATGCCACCGCCGCGCTTTTGGTCGGGCGTCCCTCTCGTGTCGCCGTAGCCGAATCCGAAGGCCGCGTTGATCTTGTTCATCCCGTAGCCCGGGATGTTCACGTACGAGTCGCGTGGAATCGAGATCAGCGTCGCCCGAGAGCCGTCCGCCGGCAGGTGCACGATCATCAACGTGTCCGTGTTCAGGCTCCCGCCGTCGCGGCCGACCTGCAGTTCGCGCACCTGGGCGTTCGTCATGCCGGTGCGGTCGTCGTTGCCGACGATGAGCAAATTCTGGCCCTTGAACACCGGGTTCTTCGCTTCGTGCGCATCACGGGTCGCCTGGGCAGGTTGGCGCAGCCCGACCACGCCGGGCAGGGTGTGCACGTTGTCGATCCCGCGCGCGGTCTGCCACAGAACCCCGACGTAGACCAGCAACGAGGCCGACAGGGCAGCGGTCAGCAGCATCGCCACCCGGGTCGCGATCACGCGCATCGATCCCCTCCTCACAGTTGACGTTACAAGCGTGTGCTGTGCCGCACCTGACATCGCCGCGCGCGGCTGGCGGGCCGGGCGCCGGTAGGCTCGTCGACCTGCGATGAAGACCTTCGACGAGCTGTTCGCCGAGCTGACCGAGCGACAGCGCACCCGTCCCGTCGGCTCGGCCACCGTCGAGGCGCTGGATGCCGGCGTGCACGCGCAGGGCAAGAAGGTCGTCGAAGAGGCGGCCGAGGTCTGGATGGCGGCCGAGCACGAATCGGCTGAGCGCACCGCCGAGGAGATCAGCCAGCTGCTCTACCGCGTTCAGGTGATCATGCTCGGCAAGGGCATCGACCTCGACGACGTCTACCGACATCTATGACGCCCGCTGTGACGTCCACGCTGTCCACCCCGCCTCCCGGAAAGATCTCCCATGCTTCGCATCGCCGTTCCTAACAAGGGATCGCTGTCCGAGCCCGCGAGCCAAATGCTCACCGAGGCCGGCTATCGGCAGCGCTCCGATTCCCGTGAGCTCGTCCTGCTCGACGCCGAGAACGACACCGAGTTCTTCTTCCTGCGCCCGCGCGACATCGCGATCTACGTCGGCTCGGGTCGCCTCGACGTCGGCATCACCGGCGAGGACCTGCTGCTCGACTCCGGCGCCCGTGCCGAGGCGATCCTGCAGCTCGGCTTCGCCGGCTCGACATTCCGGTTCGCCGGCCGTCCCGGTGCCGTCTGAGGCCGTCGGGAGACCTCGACGGCAAGCGCATCGCCACCGCCTATCCCGGGGTCGTCGAGAAGTACCTGCGCGACAACGGCATCGAGGCGGAGGTGATCCGCCTCGACGGTGCTGTCGAGACGGCGGTGCGCCTCGACGTCGCCGACGTGATCGCCGACGTCGTCTCGACCGGCACGACGCTGCGCAACGCCGGACTCGAGATCTTCGGCGAACCGCTGCTGACCAGCCAGGCCGTGCTCATCCAGCGCAGCGGTGCCGAGCCGCGTCCGCGCGTCGACCAGCTGGTGCGGCGACTGCAGGGCGTGATCATCGCCCGGCAGTACGTGCTGATGGACTACGACATCCCGGACGAGCTCGTCGACGCGGCCGTCGCGATCACGCCCGGCATCGAGTCGCCGACCGTGTCGCCGTTGCACAACAAGGGCTGGTCGGCGGTGCGCTCGATGGTCGAACGCAAACGCACCAACCAGGTCATGGACGAACTGTGGGCGCTCGGCGCCCGCGGCATCCTCGTCACGGACATCCACGCATGCAGACTGTGAAGGCCGCGCGCCCCACCGCACCGCGCGGATCGCGTGGGTCGCCTCGGCGATCGTCCTCGTCGTCTTCGTCGTGACGGCGATCGTGATGAAGCGCTACAACGCCGGTGCGTCATTCAGCGACAAGGACCAGGTCGCGACTGTGGTCATCGGGGTAGTCGTCGCGTTACTGCTGATCATGCCGACCTATCCACGCCTGATCGCCGATGAGCAGAACGTCCGCATCAGGTCGTTCCTGGGCAACTACCGCGTCATCCCGTGGAGTGTTGTCGTCGACGTCCGTTTCCCGGCCAGGCTGCGGTTCGCCCAACTCGTCCTGCCCGGCGAGGAGACACTCGCGATCTACGCGGTGCAGCGCTGGGACAAGGACCTCGCGGTCGACGCGATGGACGGCTTGCGCGCGCTGTTCGCGGCCACTCATCCCGCAGGTGCGGGACAGCCGGAGTAGCTCGACATTCCAGCGATTGGTGCTTTTCCGGGCGGACGGTGCCACGATCAACTTGATCGGCACACGGCCGACCTGCGCCAGGGCGCAGCTGCCCCGGCGCTCCACGATGAGGAGCACCCCGATGGCGGTTACCCAAACTCCTTCCACCGAACCGGCGCCTCGTGCGCTCGGGATCGCCGATCCCGCGCCGCTCGGCCTTGCCGCGTTCGCCGGCACGACGTTCTTCTTGTCGGTCGTCAACACCAACATGCTGGGCGCTTCGGTGCAGACCATCGTGCTGGGCCTCGCGCTGTTCTACGGCGGGATCGGCCAGTTGCCGCGGGGATGTGGGAGTTCGCCAAGGGGAACACGTTCGGGGCGCTCGCGTTCGCCAGCTACGGCGCGTTCTGGATGTCGTTCTGGTACCTGCTCAATCACCTGCCCACCGGCGCCAAGGTGACCGACATTCTGCACGGTGTCGGGGTGTACCTGATGGTGTGGACGATCTTCACCGCGTACATGACCGTCGCCGCGAGCCGCGTGTCCGGCGCCGTGCTGGCGGTGTTCGCGCTGCTGACGCTCACGTTCCTCGCGCTCACGATCGGCTGGCTGTCAGAGAGCGCGACCGATTTCGCGGCCAACAGCAACACGTGGATCCACATCGGCGGCTGGCTGGGCATCCTGACCGCGGTCGCTGCCTGGTACACGTCGTTCGCGACGGTCGTGAACTTCACGTTCAAGCGGACGGCGTTGCCGACCATGCCGCGGTGAGCGGCAGGCAGAACGCATCGTCATCGCAGCCATCGAGAGCTAGGTTCGCATCATGAGCGAGGACTCTTCCGAGACCCTGTCCAATCTGCTGCACGAGAACCGCAAGTTCGCCCCGCCGCAAGAATTGGCGGCGCATGCGAACGTCACCGCGGACGCGTACGACGAGGCGGGCAAGGACCGGATCAAGTTCTGGGAGACGCAGGCCGACCGCCTGTCGTGGGACACGAAGTGGAGCGAGGCGCTCGACTGGTCGGGTGCACCGGTCGCGAAGTGGTTCGTCGGCGGGAAGTTGAACGTCGCGTACAACTGCGTCGACCGGCACGTCGAGAGCGGGCACGGCGATCAGGTCGCCTATCACTGGGAGGGCGAGCCGGGCGACACGCGCTCGATCACCTACGCCGAGCTGAAGGACCTCGTCTGCCAGGCGGCCAACGCGCTGACCGACCTCGGGGTGAAGGCGGGCGATCGCGTTGCGATCTACCTGCCGATGATCCCCGAGACGGTCGTCGCGATGCTCGCGTGCGCGCGGCTCGGCGCGTTGCACACGGTCGTGTTCGGCGGGTTCAGTTCGACTGCACTCTCGGACCGCATCATCGACTGTGATGCGCGGGTCGTCATCACTGCCGACGGCGGTTACCGGCGCGGTGCGCCGTCGGCGCTGAAGCCGGCGGTCGACGAGGCGCTGCAGAAGTGTCCTGACGTCCGCAGCGTCCTGGTTGTCAAGCGCACGGAGCAGGACGTCGAGTGGACCGACGGTCGTGACGTGTGGTGGCACGACGTGGTCGACAAGCAGTCGACCGACCACGCGCCGGAGGCCTTCGACTCCGAGCACCCGCTGTTCGTCATGTACACGTCCGGATCGACCGGGAAGCCGAAGGGCATCCTGCACACGTCCGGCGGATATCTGACGCAGGCGGCATACACGCACCACGCGGTGTTCGATCTCAAGCCGGACGACGACTTGTACTGGTGCGGTGCCGACATCGGGTGGATCACCGGGCACAGCTACATCGTCTACGGGCCGCTGGCCAACCGGGCGACGTCGTTCATGTACGAGGGCACGCCGAACACGCCGACCGAGCACCGCTGGTGGGAGATGATCGAGAAGTACAAGATCACGATCTTGTACACGGCGCCGACCACGATCCGCACGTTTATGAAGTGGGGCGAGGACGTCCCGAAGGCGCACGACCTGTCGTCGTTGCGGCTGCTCGGATCGGTCGGTGAACCGATCAACCCCGAAGCGTGGATGTGGTACCGGCTCAACATCGGCGGCGACCGTTGCCCGATCGTCGACACCTGGTGGCAGACCGAGACGGGCGCAATCATGATCAGCCCGCTGCCCGGGGTGACCGAGACCAAGCCGGGATCGGCGATGCGGCCGCTGCCAGGGGTCGGTGCCGACGTGGTCGACAACGAGGGCAAAGCCGTCCCGAACGGTGGCGGCGGGTTCCTCGTGCTCACCGAGCCGTGGCCGTCGATGACGCGCGGCATCTGGGGCGACCTCGAGCGGTTCAAGGAGACCTACTGGGCGCGCTTCAGCGACGAGGGCTTCTACTTCGCCGGCGACGGTGCGAAGAAGGACGATGACGGCGATCTGTGGCTGCTCGGCCGCGTCGACGACGTCATGAACGTGTCCGGGCACCGCATCTCGACCACCGAGGTCGAGTCGGCGCTGGTGTCGCACCCGTCCGTGGCCGAGGCCGCAGTGGTCGGCGCGACCGACCCCACGACCGGGCAGGGCATCGTCGCGTTCGTGATCCTGCGAGGCAACGTCACCGAGGAGTCCGAGGGCGAGGAGCTGGTCAAGACGCTGCGCAACCACGTGGCCAAGGAGA
>CAVPTA010000011.1:0-26581 GCA_963708645.1 uncultured Actinomycetota bacterium
CGATCGCGAAGCCTCGCCAGATCATGATCGTCCCGGAGTTGCCGAAGACGCGCTCCGGCAAGATCATGCGCCGGCTGCTGCGTGATGTCGCCGACCACCGCGAACTGGGCGACGTCACGACGCTGACCGACTCGTCCGTCATGGACCTCATCGGGGAGAAGATGCCGTCGGCCTCGGAGGACTGAGCAGGTCGGTAAGCGCCATCGCGTCGAAGGGGGCGCGTACCTTCACGTCGTTGTCGAAGTAGACGAAGGCGTCCCGTCCGGAGTCGGTCCACGAGCGGACAGTCTTGGCCCACTCAGCGAGGGCGCTGGGCGTGTAGCCGCTGGTGTAGAGCTCCTTGTCGCCGTGCAGACGGGCGTACCCGAAGTTGGTCGTCGCCTCGAGGATCTTCGGCCAGCGACCCGCAGTGTCGGCGGCCACGATCGCGACTTCGTGCGCGCGGAGTTGGTCGAGGAAGCCCGCGGTCGAGAAGCTCGTGTGCCGCACTTCGATCGCGTGCCGCATCGGCCGGTCGGCGTCGGTCACGATCAACGAACGGTCCTTGACCCGGTCATCGTGACGCCTGGCGAGCCATGCTGCTTCTGCGGTCGACCGGGGGAGTCGGCTCAGGAACGCGTCCATGCGCTCGACGTCGTAGCCGAGCGAGGGCGGCAGCTGCCAGAGAATCGGTCCGAGCTTTCCTCCCAATGCCAGCAGGCCGTTGGCGAAGAAGTTCGCGAGCGGGGTTTCGACATCGCGCAACTTCTTCATGTGCGTGATGAAGCGCGGTCCTTTCACGCTGAACACGAAGTCGTCGGGCGTCTGGTCGTGCCACGCCTGGTAGTTGGACGGACGATGCAGCGAGTAGAACGAGCCGTTGATCTCGATGGTCGTGAGCTGCGAAGCGGCGTACTCGAGCTCGCGGCGATGGGGGAGCCCCTTCGGGTAGAACACGCCGCGCCACGGCGGATAGGTCCAGCCGGAGATGCCGATGCGAATCTGTGCCATGAGCCGTCAGCGCGCGGGGGGTGACTTGCGGATCTCGAGCACCACACCCGCCCCTGCGGCAGTGTCGAAGTAGGCGAATCCGCTGCCGTCGGGCCGCTGACCGCGCATTTGCACACCGACACCGTATGCCTCGGCCGCCGCGATGCCAGCAACGATCTCGTGCTCGAAGCCGAGGTGGAACACACCCTCGCCGTGCGTGTCGAGAAAGCGCCGCTGTGGGCAGTCCAGCTCCGGGGGCTGGCACAACTGCAGCTGGACGTTGTCGAGATTCACGACGCGGTACCGCATCTGGACGAACGCGTCGGGGTTCGGCACGTCGAGGTCGGTGTACTCGGTCAGTGGCGGGTACTCCTGCCACGGGCCGACGCCGATCGACTCGTAGTAGGCCTGCGATCGATCTATGTCGTGCACGACGAGGCAGATGTGGTGCAGCGTGCGGAACGGCGTGCTCATGCCGTCACCCTCGCAAGCGCCGCGAAGACATGCTCGTTGAACTCATCGAGGTCGAGGGTGGCCTCGCCGGAACGGGCGAGGTCGTAGGTCGGTGCGCCCGCGTTCAGCACGGCGTCGAGCGCACCCCGAACCGCGGTGTGGAGGCCGAGCGCGGCCAGGTCGGGACACCACTGCAGCAGGTCGACCAGGGCCAGCCACGCACCCGTCGGGTTGGAACGGCGGGTTCCGGTGCGGTGCGGTGACGATCCGTGCGCGGGCTCGAACAGTGCGGTGATCCCCGTGCCGAACGCCCGGTCCGGGTTGATCGTCGCCGATCCGCACAGGGCCGGCGACCCGGCACGCGCGCAGACGATGTCGGACAGGATGTCGCCGAACAGTCCCTCGGTCACGATCACCGCCGGCAGCTGGTCGTACTTGACGAGTTCGTAGGCCGCGCGGTCGACGTTGACGTCGTCGATCGCCAGGCCGGTCGCGACGGCGGTCGCGCGTGACGTGCGTCGCCACAGCCGCGAGGTCGCGTACACGCTTGCCTTGTCGACGCTCATGACCCGCCGGCCGGGGTAGGCGCGGGCGTGCTCGACTGCCATGTCGAACACTTCTCGAACGCGGGCCGGGTTGAGCACGATCCGGTCCTCGGCGTCGCGCAGCCCGTCGCTCTCGACACGTTGGTCCGGTCCGGCGTAGGCGCCGCCGGTGATGTTGCGAACGATGACCACGTCCTCGCCACCCGGGACGCGGACGGTGCGCACGCTGATGCGCAGATCGAACAGGTGCCGCAGCGCGATCAGCGCGGCCTCGGGGTTCGGGCACTGCTCAGAACTCACGCCGGGATGCGTACCGACCGCCCCCGACAACACGACGTCGGCAGCGCGGCAGGCGGCGACTGTCTCCTCCGGCAGCGTCGAGCCGGTCTGCAGCCAGCCGGTCGTCCCGTACGGCCAGGGTCCGGTCAGCTCGACGGGAGCACCGTCGCGTGCGAGCTGGCGCAGGAAGGCGACGGGGCCGTCGAGGATCTCGGCACCGATCCCGTCGCCGGGAAGCAGGGCGATGGTGGTCATGACAGCAGCAGGCTCCGTGTCTGGGTGGTCATGATCGCAGCAGCGCGGTCTGCGCCGACGCGGGTCTCGAGGTCGGCAAGCCAGGGCGCGACCGCGGTGTCGGGGCCGGCGTGGTCGGCATGACCGAGATCGCCGCCGAACACCAGCAGCGAACTCGGGTAGGTGCGGGTGAGGTTGAGGCTGGCGTGATCGGCGTCGCCGAGCAGATCGGGCAGGATGCCGAGTTCCAGCGAGACCTCGAGGGCCTGCAGTGCCTCGGCGTCGTCTCGGGTCCAGTGCAGGAACGCCATCAGCGGGTGGTTGACCAGGAGCCGCTGCGCACCGCGTCTGCGGGCCTCGGTGAACAGCATGACCGTCTCGCGCGCGTGCAGGTGTCCGCTTGCGAGCAGCAGGTCGTGTTCGACGACGACGTCGAGGACGTCGTGCCACCCGGGCAGCAACTGCCCGTCGTCGTCGGTGATCGCGACCGGGCCGAGTTCGAAGCCGCGGTGCACCGAGAGCTCGGGGGAGCTCGCACCGGCCTTGTGATTGGGTGCGGACACCGTCGGCATCCACACCACTCGTCCGCCGAGCCGTGCGGCGACTTCGACGGCATCGGGGTTGGCGCCGCCGACAGGACTGTTGAGCACGATGCCGCCGAAGACCCCGTCGCCGGCGATCACGGCCCGCTCGACGGTGCTGCCTTCGTGCGACTTGAGCACGACAGTGCCGAACCCGGCCGCCCGCTCGGCCGCGACGGTGTGCGCGTCGTCCCCGTGTCGCGGCAGCAGGCTGGGCGCGGCATGCACGTGCAGGTCGACCATGTCGACCGCCCAGCCCGGCAGCTCGCTCACGTGAGCTCGACCCACTCGCGCACCGGGTGCTCGGCGAGGCGACGTCGCTGGACCTTGCCGGCGGCCGCATCGCGCGGCAGGTCGGCGACCAGCGCGACCGCCGAGGGACGCATGAACGCCGGCAACTCGGCGAGTCGAGACCGCAACGCGTCGAGCGGCAGCGGGTCGGCGACCGCGTAGAGCACGACCTCGTCGTCGACGAGGGTGCCCCTGCGTTTCCAGATCGCGTGGTCGGCGACACCCGGAAGGGTCGCGAGGTGGTTCTCGACGAACGGGATCGGCACGAACTCGCCCTTGACCCGGATCGATTCGGCCGCGCGCTCGACGAACACCAGGTGATCCGGACCCTCGGCACGACCGAGATCGCCGGTGTCGAACCAGCCGTCGTGGTCCCGACGCGGGTCGAGACCGCTCGGGGTGACATAGCCGTCGAACATCGCGGCGTGCTCGCGCTCGCGGACGTGAATGATGCCGTTGTCGTCCAGACGCCACTCGAAGTCGGCACGTGGCGCGCCGCCGTGCCGGCTGGCGTCATCAGGGATGTCGTCCCCGGCGCTCCAGCGGTGCAGGTGCGAGACGCCGCCGGCCTCGGTGGAGCCGTAGCCCGATACCGCAGCGCGAACAGCGAATCGGTGCAGGAACTCGCGGTCGGCGTAGAACATCGTGCGCACCTGGTGCCCGGTCGCGTCGGTGCCTGTCGTCGCCCGCTTGAGGATCTCGACGGGCGGCGCGTGCAGGACGAGCACGGTCACCTGCTCGCGCACCACCGTCGGCCAGAAGCCGGTTGCGGAGAATTTCTCGACGGTCAGGGCGTCCGCGCCGGTGAGCAGCGCCGTGATGATGCCGTAGCCCATCGGATTGATGTGGAACAGCGGCAATGGCGCAAGCACGCGGTCGGCGGATGTCAGCTGCAGTGCATCGGCCATGGCTGCGGCCATTCGCACGAAATAGTCGTGCGTCTGCGCGCAGAACTTGGGCAACCCGGTCGTGCCCGACGTGTGCATGAACGACACCACGTCGAAGCGGCCGGCCGCGAGACCTGGCAACCCGGCGACATCGGCCTCGCCCGCCCGCTGGGCACGGTCTACGTCGTCGGCACCGAGCACCGTCGCTGGCGCGACCGGCGCAAGCATCTCGGCGACCAGGTCGTCCGGGTAGGTCGGGTTCACCAAGGCCACGGGCAGACCGGCGAGTAGGCACGCCAGCCACGTCACGACGTAGTCGGTCGACGTCGGCGCGACCAACGCGACCCGTTCGCCGGGCTGCAACCCGGAAACGAGTAGTTCGCGCGCACGGCCCGCGGCCAGCGCTAGCGCGTCCTGCAATGTGAGCTGCTCGTCTGCCGTGCCCAACCGCAGCCCTGGACGCAGTGCGGCCTGGGCGACGATCGCGGCGGCGAGGTTGGTCGTCACACCAGCCCCTCGTGACCGGAGTCCTTCAACACGCGTCGAGCGATGAAGTTCCGCATGATCTCGGCCGAACCGCCGGCGACCTTCAGCACCTTGATGTCGTTGTCGATGTCGGTGTACGGGGTG
Source organism: uncultured Actinomycetota bacterium (assembly GCA_963708645.1). GTDB lineage: Bacteria > Actinomycetota > Actinomycetes > Mycobacteriales > Jatrophihabitantaceae > RYN-133. The sequence continues at coordinate 4,870 of CAVPTA010000011.1, forward strand.
TCCCAATACAGGCCGTGCCCGCCGACGAGGCTGTAGGACGCCTTGACCGCGTGCTCGGCTGCGTCGATCGCGAGCTTCTTCGCCGTCGTCGTGTGCAGCGCGATGTCCTCACCGCGTGCGTGTGCGATCGCCGCGTTGTCGCGGGCGAGCGATGCCGCCTGCAGCGCCGTCCAGGCGTCGGCGACAGTCCATTGAATGCCTTGGAAATCGGTGACCATCGAGTCGCCGACCTGTCGCTGCGACGCGTACTCGAGGCCGAGTTCGATCGCGCGACGGCCCAGACCGATCAGTTCGGACGCGTTGCCCAACCGGCTGATGTTGAACGTCGACAGGAAGGTCTGCAGCCCACCGCCGACGGGCCCGAGCCGGGCCGCATCGGGCACGCGGACCTCGTCGAGTTCGACATCGGCCGTGCGGATCAGTCGCAGCCCGATCGCGCGCGTGACATGGGTACGGATGCCGGGCAACGTCATGTCGACCAGGAAGCACGTCAGCCCCTCCTCGGCGATCGCGTAGAAGAGGGTGACGTCGCAGTCGGCGCCGAGGTTGATGTGGGTCTTGCTTCCGCTCAGGACCCAGTCGCCGCCGTCGCGCACAGCAGTCGACTTCATCGCCTTGAACGACGAGCCCGCGTTCTTCTCGCTGATGCACTCGCTGAAGACGAGCTCGCCCGTGGCGATGCCCCGCAGCCAGTGCTCCTTCTGTTCGTCCGTGCCCCAGTCGAGCAGCCAGCGCTGGCCCTGAGCGGCTATCTGACCGGAGACGAGACCGTGCCGACCGACCTCCTCGGCGATGACGGCGTACTCGGCGACGCCGCCACCGAGACCGCCGTACTCGGTGGGTACGAGCGGGCCGAGATAGCCGAGCCGGCCAAGCTCCGCGTAGAGCTCGCGCGGGAACTTGTTGGCTCGATTGGCGGTGTCGAGCTCGGCGCGATGCTGTTCGCCGAAGTCCCCGAGTTCCTTACGCGTGGCTGCGATCCAGTCGGCCTTGGCCGGGTCGTTCTGCAGGAGCGGGTACATCAGGACTCCTTCGCCGGCGTCGACCGCGTCAACGACCACATCTGGGAAGCACGCTCGATCTCGACGGCACGATCCCAGGCGGTCGCGTCGAGGACGGTGCGCCGGTAGGTCTGGACGAGCGCGCGGGCGAGGGCGGGGTCGGCGGCCAGGTGGGCGGTCATGCTGATGAGCCGGTCGTGCAGCTCGTCGCCGGCGACCCGCGCCCAGGCCAGGCCGGACGCGACCGCCTGTTGCGCGTCGACGGGTTGTGCGAACACACCGGCAGCGGCCGCCGTGGTGGCATTGGCGGCGCGGGCGAGCAGGTACAGGTGGCCGCCGCCGGGATGCAGGCCGATCCGGGCGAAGCCGGAGATGAACCGCGCGCGGTCGGTGACGATGCGCAGGTCGGTGGCGAGCGCGAGGTTCACCCCGGCGCCGACAGCGGCCCCGTCGACTGCCGCGACGGTTGGGACAGCGAGCTGGCCGACGCGCCGAAATGCCCCGTACAGCTCGTCGAGCCCGTCGTAGATGCGATCGGCCGGGGCGCTGCGAAGCCCGTTCAGGACGCGGGTGTCGGCACCCGAGCAGAACGCGCCGTTGGCGCCGCTGAGCACGGCGACGCCGATGGCTGTGTCGGCGTCGATGTCAGCGCACGCGGCGATCAGGTCGGCCGCGGCCGCCGCGTCGAGCGCGTTGCGGGTGTCCGGCCCGTCGAGGGTCACCCAGGCGACCCCGTCGGCCGCTCGGACCTGCACTGCGGTCGGCATGTCAGAACACCAGCTCGACGGGACGGGTGTCGGCCGCGGCGAACCGTTCGATGCGCAACGCGGTGACGTCCATGCTGTCGATGGCGCCGGTGCTGATCTGTTCGGCGACGAGGCGGCCGATCTCGGGTGCCTGCATCATGCCGTGGCCGGAGAACCCGCAGGCGTTCACCCACGTCGGCGCGTCTGGGGTCGGTCCCAGGATTCCGTGGTGGTCCGGGGTGTTCTCATACGTCCCGGCCCAGCATCCGGCGCGGTCGAGCGGCACGTCGGCCAGCCACGGGAAGCGGCGCGAGCCGAGTTCGAGCAGCTGTTCCATCCATGGCCAGTCGACGTCGGTGCGATAGCCGTCCACCTCGTCCGGACGCGCGCCGCCGAACAGCAGCCGTGCACCCTCGGTCCGCAGGTAGACGCCGGAGGTGAAGTCGACGGTCATCGGCAATGTTGCGGCTACCGCGCCGGCAGCCGACGAGTACACGTTGCGGCGCGAGTGCACGACAGGCACCTCCAGACCGGCGAGCGCGGCGACCTCGCCGGCCCATCCGCCTGCGGCATTCACGACGTGTTGTGCCCGCACGACCAGCTCGCCGGCGGCGAGCGTCCAACTGGCGTCCGCGTTGGGTTCGATCGACGCCACCGGATGGCGGAAGCGGACGCTCGCGCCGTCGAGCCGGGCGAGATCGAGATAGGCACTGGTCGCCAGGTGCGGGTCGACCACGCCGTCGGCGGCGCCCCACGTCGTGCCGCCGAGGCCGTCGGTCGAGAACGGCGTGATCGCCTGCGCGGCGTCGAAGTCGAGCACCTCGACCGGCACACCGTGCTCGCGCTGGAGTTCGACGGCCTGCAGCTGCGCGTCCCACAGGTCGTGTGACACCAGCAGCAGGTATCCCGACGGGCGGTACCCGACGTCGATGCCGTGCCGTTCGGGAAAGTCGCGGAAGGCCTGGATGCTGCGCCAGGACATCTCGATGTTCAGCGCGTCGGCCCACTGACCGCGAATCGACGCGAACGAGCGTCCCGTCGAGCCCGCTGCCGGTCCGTCCAGCGCCTCGAGGACGACGACCTGTCTGCCCGCCGCCGCGAGCTGGTGAGCGGCGCTTGCGCCTATAGCGCCTGCACCGATCACGACGACGTCGGCCACATGTTCTTGTGCCATGGGCCGAACCGTAGGAGGCGCGGTGCGTGTCACGCTTCGGCGCGAGCGCGGAACTCCACGCCGCCGATTCCGACAATTGTCGAACGTGCTCACTCGGCGGCGCGGAATGCCGCCAGGTGCAACGCCATGTGCAACGCATCGCGTCCGGGAGCCAGGCGCAGGTTGACGCCGGTCAACGCCTCGATGCGTTCGAGGCGGTAATACAACGTCGTGCGATGGATGTGCAGCTCTTCGGCGCTGGCAGTGACGTCGCCGCCGTTGTCGAGCACGCAGCGCGCGGTGTCGATGAGATCTGGCCGCCGCTGCGCCGCGAGGACATCGGCGCCGGGGTGCACCTGTGCCGGTAGGACGTCCGCGGGTGCTGCTGCAATGAGGTGCCAGTCGCCGAGGGCATCCCAGGACGGCGTCGCCAACCGTGCTCCGGCGCGTAGCACGCGTACGGTCGTGCGGGCCTGCTGCACCGCGACGGCGAGGTCGGCCAGCGGCACGGCCGTACCGCTCGCATGGACGGCCGTCCGATCCGGGTCGACGTGTGCCGACAGACCGCCCGGCAGGCACCAGCCGCCGGGTTGTGCGGGCGCGCTGACCGCGATTCGCGCCTGCGGCGACAGCCGCTCAAGATCGGCGAGCTCGCGTGCCGCGTCAACATCGCGCCCGGCGAGCAGGCGGGCCAGTAGCTGCTCTCGACGGCGCGTGCGGTCTTCCTCGGACGGCTGCATCCAACTGATGACGTCCGTGGCGGCCGCGGCGCACGCGACGACCGGGCCCAGATCGGCTTCGGCCACACGGCCGTCGGCGTCCAACACCCACAGGTAGCCGAGCAGGTCGCGCCCGTGGTGCAGCGGAACGCACCACCGCTCGGCCATGTCGAGGTCGGGCAGAGCGGGGGTGCGCACCGGCCCGTGGGCATTCGGCAGGCCGAGCCGGGTGACCAGCGCAGCGGCTGCTGCGGGTGGCTCGCGTTGCAGGATCGTCCGCATCCGGACGTTGTCGATCTCACCCTGCGCGCTCCACCAGAGCGGACGATGGCGCTGGTCCTCGACGAGCACCGCGCACCCGAGCAGGCCGGCAAGGTCCTCGACCTGCTGCTGGATGTCCGCCACCGATGCCGTCCCCGTCCGTGTGTTTCGACAATCGTAGGAAACGGCGAACCGAGATTCCGCGCCGGAGCCGAAGCGCTCACCTGACAGGCGGTCCTAGCCTCGTCGACACCGAGCAATCCCTGCACAGCCCCGTCGATAGGACGCCACGATGACTGCCCCAGCCGCGCGCACCGCCCTGTTCCCGGTCGGTCCGACGACCCCGCTGAATTTCGCGTCCGGATCGCCGGAGCGCGCCGGCATCGCGGCCGCGCTGGCCGAGGTTCGGGCCGCGAGCTACGACGTACCCAACGTCATCGGCGCGGAGCTGGTGCGCACCGGCCGTACCGTGCCGATCGTCACGCCGCACGCGCACAAGGTGCAGCTCGGCCAGGTGCACTGGGCCGGCGCGGAAGAGACCCAGCAGGCCATCGACGCTGCCCTCGCCGCTTCGTCCTGGTGGGGACGCCTGCCCTGGGAAGAGCGGGTCGCCCCGTTCCTGCGCGCGGCCGACATGCTCGAGCACGGGCCCTGGCGCGACAAACTCAATGCCGCCACGATGCTCGAGCTGTCGAAGACCACCTATCAGGCCGACATCGACGCTGCCTGCGAGACGCTCGACTTCATCCGCGCGAACGTGAAGAACATGCTCGACATGTACGACGTCCAGCCCACCTCGCGCCCGGGCGAGTGGAACTCGGCCGAATACCGTCCGCTCGAGGGGTTCGTCTTCGCCGTGACGCCGTTCAACTTCACGTGCATGAACAACCTCGCCTTCGGACCGGCGGCGCTCGGTAACACCGTTGTCTGGAAGCCCGCCGAGAGTGCTTCGCTGGTCGCTCATCTGTCGCTGCAGCTACTGCGCGAAGCCGGGCTGCCCGACGGCGTGATCAACATCGTGTACGGCGACGGCGCCGAGATCGGCAACGTCGCGCTGAACCACCGCGATCTGGCCGCTGTCCACTTCACCGGCTCGACCGCGACGTTCCAACACATCTGGCGCACCGTCGGCGCCAACGTCGCCAACTACAAGAACTATCCGCGTGTGGTCGGCGAGACCGGCGGCAAGGACTTCATCGTGGCGCACCCGAGCGCGGACGTGGATCAGCTCGCAGCAGCGTGCGTGCGTGGCGCGTACGAGTACCAGGGCCAGAAGTGCTCGGCCGCATCCCGGCTGTATGCGCCGCGCAGCCTGTGGCCGCAGCTCAAGGACCGGCTCGTCGCGCTCACCGAATCGGTCGTCGTCGGCGACCCGACCGACACCGAGACCTACGTCGGTGCGGTGATCAACGCCAAGCAACATGCCAAGCATGCCGACGCACTCGCGCGGGCCCGGAGCGAGAACCTGGTCGTCGTCGGCGGCAACACCGACGATTCCGTGGGCTGGTTCGTCGACCCGACCGTGCTCGAGGTCAGCGACCCGACCTCGACGTTCATCACCCAGGAGATCTTCGCGCCTGTGCTCTCGACCTTCGTCTACGACGATGCCGACTGGGACGCGACCCTGACCCTGGTCGACGAATCGACGCCGTACGGATTGACCGGCGCGGTCTTCGCCTCCGACGAGCACGCCGTGCGTGAGGCGAACGACAGACTTCGCTACACCGCCGGCAACTTCTACGTGAACGACAAGCCGACCGGCTCGGTGGTGGGCGCGCAGCCCTTCGGCGGAGCGCGCGCGTCGGGGACCAACGACAAGGCCGGGACGGTGTGGAACCTGATCCGCTTCGCCAGCCCGCGCTCGGTCAAGCGCAACCATCTGCCGGTGACCGACTACCGCTACCCGCATCTGCAGGCTTGATCCGGATTTTGGCTCTGTGTCGGGCGCGCTGATACCCTTGTGACGCGACCAGCCTCCGTCACGGCGGGGGTGTGCAAAGCGGAAGCCTCGACGCCTCCCACCCGGCCACGCGTAGTGGCCCGGGTTCCGGTCCGGAACCAGCGGTTCGCCGCTGCGTTCACGTCGCTTCGTGCGGCAACGGACTGGTCGGAAATCGAGGCCCCGTCCGCACTCGCGGCACGGGGTCTTCGCATTCCCGCGAAGTCCACGCAACAGGAACGACCAGTGGAGGTCCCATCAGTTCCGAACCGAGGATCAACGACCGGATCCGAGTCCCTGAAGTGCGTCTAGTCGGTCCCGAGGGTGAGCAGGTCGGCATCGTGCCGATCGGCAAGGCCCTCGAACTGGCAGCAGACGCGGACCTGGATCTCGTCGAGGTGGCGCCGATGGCGCGTCCGCCCGTCTGCAAGCTCATGGATTACGGCAAGTTCAAGTACGAGAGCGCGCAGAAGGCCCGCGAGGCACGTCGCAACCAGGCGCTCACCGTCATCAAGGAAATGAAGCTTCGCCCGAAGATCGACTCGCACGACTACGAGACCAAGAAGGGTCACGTCGAGCGGTTCCTCAAACAGGGTGACAAGGTGAAGGTCACGATCATGTTCCGCGGCCGCGAGCAGTCCCGTCCCGAACTCGGGTTCCGGTTGCTGCAACGCCTGGCCGAGGACATCTCCGGTCTCGGCTTCGTCGAATCCTCGCCGAAGCAGGACGGCCGAAACATGATCATGGTGGTGGCCCCACACCGCAACGCCGCGAAGACTCAGCGCCAGCCGCGTCCGCAGACGGACGAAGCGGTCGAGACCGAACCGGCCGAATAAGAACCGACAAACCGAAGGAAGATCAAGTGCCTAAGTTCAAGCCGAACGGTGCAGCGAGCAAGCGTTTCAAGGTCACCAAGTCCGGTCGCGTCCGAAGCCTGCACGCGCATCGGAAGGCCGGCGCCGCTTTCGCCTCGACACCGATCCGCGGAAGCAGCTTCCGTCGCCGTCACGCCGGAATGACTGACGTCGCTCCGGCCGATGCCTCGCGCATCAAGAAGATGCTCGGTCGCTGACCGCTCTTCGTCCCCCTTCGGCCCAGCCGTCCGTTCCCGGACGGCCCGACCCAACGAGGTATCACCGTGGCACGCGTCAAGCGAGCAATCAACGCCCAGAAGAAGCGCCGGACCACCCTCGAGGCGGCATCCGGCTACCGCGGGCAGCGCTCGCGTCTGTACCGCAAGGCCAAGGAGCAGCTGCTCCATTCGGCCACCTACTCCTACCGCGACCGCAAGGCCCGCAAGGGTGACTTCCGCCAGCTGTGGATCACCCGCATCAACGCTGCGGCCCGCGCGAACGACATCACCTACAACCGCTTCATCCAGGGCCTGCGCCTGGCCGGCGTGACCGTCGACCGCAAGGTGCTCGCCGATCTGGCCGTCACCGACCCGACCGCGTTCACCGCGCTGGCCGAGGTCGCCAAGGCTGCCGTCGCTGACGCCAAGTCCGCTGCGGCCTGACACCACCCTGCTCAGCAGCCAGAACGCCCGGCTCGTCGCCGCGCGTCGCCTGACCCGGCGAAGCGCGCGGCACGAGACCGGGCGTTTTCTCGCCGAAGGCGCTCCGGCGGTGCGCGAGGCGCTCGCCGCCGACGTGGTGGACGAGCTGTACGCCACCGCGGCCGCCATCGAGCGCCACCCGGAGCTGACCGGCAACGCGTCCGAGGTCAGTGCCAAGGACGCCGCCGCGCTGTCCGAGACCGTGACACCGCAAGGCCTGGTCGCCGTTTGCCGGCGCATCGACCTCCCGCTGGCCGAGACGCTGCAGGACGCACGTCTCGTCGTCGTGCTCGTCGAGCCGAACGATCCTGGCAACGCCGGGACGATCCTGCGCACCGCCGATGCGGCCGGCGCCGATGCCGTCGTGCTGGTCGGCGGGGTCGACATCTACAACGGCAAGGCGGTGCGTGCGACGGCCGGAAGCCTGTTCCACGTGCGCGTATGCACCGACGCGAGCGTTGCCGACGTGCTCGACAGCGGGCTGACGACGCTCGCCACCACCGGCGCCGGCGCCGTCGACCTCGACGACCTCATCGACACTGGCGCCCTCACCTCGCCGTCCGCCTGGCTGTTCGGCAGCGAGGCGCACGGCCTGCCCGGGGCTGTTGTCGTGGCCGCCGACCACTCCGTCCGGATCCCGATCCACGGCCGGGCCGAAAGCCTCAACCTGGCCGCTGCTGCGGCAGTCTGCCTGTACGCGAGTGCTCGCGCCCAACGCCGCTAACCGATTCGGCCGCACACCAGCCAGCGGCCGCTCGAGCGCGCGATGCTCAGCGTCAGGAGCTGCGTGTGTCTCAGCCCGCCAGGCAGCTGAATGCGTTCCTGCACCGACACATGCGCGGCTGTGTTCGACACCATCGTGAGTCTGCCGAGGGCGAAGCTGATGCCGGGGTCGCTGCCGGTGCGTGCCGCGGCCTTGGCCGGGTCGACGAAGCTGTCGCACGCGATGTTTGCGGCGCTCTTCTCGTCGCCGTTGTTGATCGCGGCGACGAAGGTGCTCGCGGCGTCAGATGCCGAGGCTGCGCCACGTCCCAGCTTCGGCGCGGACGAGTTGAACACGATGATCCCGACGACCAGGCCGACCGCGACGACAGCGATCGCGGTGATCACTATCGCGCGCAGATGTGCCGGCCGGGTGGGCGGCGCGTCGTGGTCGTCGTTGTCGTTGGCATTGTCGTGATCCTCGCCGCCGAGGTGCGCGATCGGGAGGTACGCCGGGTCGAGCGGCTCGTCGGCGGGCTGTGACACGCGCCAACCGTAGGGCGTGTGCGGGGTAATCACATCGAGCCCGCTCGGCGCGTCCCCATAGACTCGTCGCCATGCCGCCCAAGGACTTCGACCCTGTCGAAGCAGCGTCCCTGCAGCCGGAGGCGATCGATGCCGCGGTGGCACAGGCGTTGGCGGATTTTGCCGCGGCAGCCGATCTCGACGCGCTCAACGCGGCCCGCCTGGCCCACGACGGTGACCGGTCGCCGCTCGCGCTGGCGAATCGTGAAATCGGACTGCTCCCGCCGGCCGCGCGCAAGGCCGCCGGCCAGCGCGTTGGCGCCGCACGCACCGAGGTGCGCAAGGCGCTCGCAGCGCGCACGACCGAACTCGAAGCCGACCGCGACGCACGAGTGCTCATCGAGGAAGCCGTCGACGTCACGTTGCCGACCAGCCGCCGTCCCGCCGGCGCGCGCCACCCGCTCACCACGATCATGGAGCGGCTCGAGGACATCTTCATCGCGATGGGTTACGGGATCGCCGAAGGCCCCGAGGTCGATGCGGCCTGGCTGAACTTCGACGCGCTCAACACCCCGCCCGACCATCCGTCCCGCGACCTGAGTGACACGTTCTGGATCGAGTCAGTCGACTCGGGGCTGGTGCTGCGCACCCAGACCTCGCCCGTCCAGATCCGCGAGATGCTGCGCCGCGAGCCGCCGATCTACGTCGTGTGCCCTGGTAAGACCTTCCGCACCGACGAGCTGGACGCGACCCACACCCCGGTCTTCCATCAGATCGAGGGTCTCGTCGTCGACGAGGGCATCACGATGGCGAACCTGAAGGGCACGCTCGATCACATGGTCGTGCAGATGTTCGGCGCCGGCAGCCGCACCCGATTACGTCCACACTTCTTCCCGTTCACCGAGCCCAGCGCCGAGATGGACCTGCTCTGCTTCGTGTGCCACGGCGAATCGCTGGGCAATCCCGACCGCCCGTGCCGCACCTGCAACAGCGAGGGCTGGATCGAGTGGGGCGGCTGCGGCATGGTCGACCCGCGCGTGCTCACCGCGTGCGGTATCGACCCCGAGCGCTACTCCGGCTTCGCGTTCGGAATGGGCATCGAGCGTTCGGTGATGTTCCGCAACGACGCATCCGACATGCGTGACCTCGTCGAGGGCGACGTCCGCTTCACTGCTGCATTCGGAATGGAATCGTGAAAGCACCTGTCTCCTGGCTGGCCGAACACGCGGACCTGCCGGGCACGTTGTCGCCGCGCGCGCTTGCTGACGCGCTCATCCGGGTCGGCATGGAGGTCGAAGGCGTCGAATCCGGCGCCGAGGGCATCAGTGGCCCGCTGGTCGTCGGACGGGTGCTCTCGTTCGTGGACGAGCCGCAGAAGAACGGCAAGACGATCCGGTGGTGTCAGGTCGACGTCGGTGAGGACGAGCCGCGCGGCATCGTGTGCGGCGCGCACAACTTCGCTGCGGGCGACCTCGTCGTCGTCGTGCTGCCCGGTGCGGTACTGCCGGGTGGTTTCGCGATCAGTGCACGCAAGACGTACGGCCACGTCTCGGACGGGATGATCTGCTCGGTGCGCGAACTCGGCATCGGCGACGATCACGAGGGCATCCTCGTGCTCGCCCCGGACGCCGGCGCGCCCGGCGACGAGGCGCTCGACGTGCTCGGGCTGCGCGAAGCCGTTCTCGACGTGGCGGTGACCACCGACCGCGGTTACTGCCTGTCGATCCGCGGGCTCGCCCGAGAGTCGGCGGCCGCGGTCGACGTTGCGTTCCACGACATCGAGGTGACGCTGCCCGAGGTCGACGGCAAGGCCTACGAGATCTCGATCGACGACCCGACCGGGTGCGACCGCTTCTCGGCCCGGACCATCGAAGGGCTCGACCCGTCGGCACCGTCACCGGAGTGGCTGACCGAACGGCTGCGACTGTGCGGCGTACGCGCGATCTCGCTTGCCGTCGACGTCACCAACTACGTGATGCTCGAGACCGGCCAGCCGCTGCACGCGTTCGACCGGGCGAAGCTTTCCGGTCCGATCGGGGTGCGCCGCGCGCAGCCGGGGGAGAAGCTGACCACGCTCGACGACCAGGTCCGAGTGCTCGATCCGGCCGACCTCGTCGTCACCGACGACACGGGTGCGGTCGCGCTCGCCGGGGTGATGGGTGGCGCGTCCACCGAGATCGGGGCGGAGACCAGCGCGGTCGTGTTCGAGGCGGCGCACTGGGATCCGGGTTCGATAGCGCGCACGTCGCGACGGCACAAGCTGTCGAGTGAGGCGTCGCGGCGCTTCGAGCGCGGCGTCGATCCGGAGATCGCCGGTGTCGCGCTGCAACGGTGCGTCGACTTGCTCGTCGAGTACGGCGGTGCCCGTGCGGTCGATGGCTACACCGTTGTCGGTACGCCGCAGTCGCCGCCGCTGATCGCGATGAGTGCGGCACGGCCGGGTGAGACTGCGGGATTGCCGATCGAGCAAGCGACGGTTGTCGCCACGCTCGAAGCAGTCGGCTGTGCCGTCGAGGGCGGCGACGTGCTGCAGGTGCGGCCGCCGACGTGGCGTCCCGACCTGCTGCTGTCTGCCGATCTCGTCGAGGAGGTCGTGCGGCTGGTCGGCTACGAGCAGATCCCGTCCGTATTGCCGCAGCCGCGCGCGGGGCGCGGACTCACCGCCGATCAGGAGCTGCGCCGCGCGGTGTCACGCGCCCTCGGCGCACACGGCCTTATCGAGGTGCTGAGTTCGCCGTTCATGGCGGTGGCCGCACTCGACGAGCTCGGGATGCCCGACGACGACCCCCGCCGCGCTGCGCTGCGGATCGTCAACCCGCTCTCCGAAACCGAACCGCTGCTGCGCACCACGTTGCTGCCCAGCCTGTTCGCAGTCGTGCTGCGCAACCTCGGCCGCGGCGAACGCGACCTCGCGATCGTCGAGACCGGCCTCGTGTTCGGCAAGGATCCGGACGCCGCACCGGCGCCGGTCCCGTCCATTGCACAACGGCCCAGCGACGCCGAGATCGCTGCGATTTACGCGGCGGTGCCCGACCAGCCGCGCCACGTCGCTGCCGTGCTGTGCGGCGATCTGGAACAGCGCGGGTGGTCCGGCGGTGCGCGCGCTGCGACCTGGGCCGACGCGGTCGAGGTTGCCCGGGTGGTCGCGCGCGCGGCTCGGGTCGAGTTGACGGTCCGTGCTGCACGACGTGCGCCATGGCATCCCGGCCGATGCGCCGAGCTGCTGTTGAACGACACCGTCATCGGCTATGCCGGTGAGCTGCACCCACGTGCGATCGCCGCTTTCGGCCTGCCTGAGCGCACCTGCGCGGTCGAGCTGGTTCTGGACGCGTTCGCGCCGCCCGAGCCGGCCGTCGCTCCACCGATCTCGTCGTACCCGCCCGTACTGCTCGACGTCGCCTTGGTTGTCGATGCGACGACTCCGTCAGCCGAGGTGCTCGAGGCATTACGCGAGGGCGTCGGACCGCTGGTCGAGTCCGTCCGGCTGTTCGACACCTATCGCGATGAGCAACGCCTCGGTGCGGGTCTCGTGTCGCTCGCCTTCGAGCTGCGGCTGCGCGCTCCCGACCGCACACTGACTCTGGACGAGGCGACCACGGCGCGTGATGCGGCGATCGCGCTCGCCGCGCAACGCACCGGCGCGCGGTTGCGCACCTAACTCAGGTGTTTGAGCGCCTCGCGCCGCGACAGCGGGCTCAACCTGCGCGCGGCGACGAAGGTACGCACCCACTCCGGGTCGGTGCGGGCGTAATCGCGTAGCGCCCAGCCGATGGCCTTGCGCAGGAAGAACTCGCTCTCGCCGGCGCTCGCGTCGATCGCCTTTGTCAGCAGGTCGAGATCGGTGTGCTGCCTCGCACCGAGCTGGCAGATGATCGACACCCGGCGCAGCCAGATGTCGTCACCGAATGCCCACTGCGTGAGTGCGGGTGTGACAACTTCGGGCCACCCGGCGCGAAGCTCGCCGACGCGGTGCGCGAGCTCGTCGACGTGATCCCACCAGGCGCCGCCGACGATCAGGTCCCGGTACAGCGGTAGCAGGTCGGGCGAGCGAAGTGCGCGAGCGGCGCGGGTATCGAGTAGGGCAGTGGCCGCGTAGCGCTCCTCGCGGTGCTCGGCCTCGTCCCACAGTTCGTGGACCATGCGTTCCAGCTCGGTGCGCGACGCGATCGGGTGCCGCTCCGCAATGCCGCGGGTCAACCGTCGGACGTCTGGGACGCGCACACCGAGGTACGGCATCGCAGATTTCATGTACGCCTGTATCTGCGGTGCGCGCTCCGGATCGGCCGCTGCACGCAGGGCGGCCCGGGTCTCGACGGACAACGGCGACGCCACGCGCGCAGCCTACGAAACTGTCGTAGGCCGTTCGTAGCGTCGCGTCCGAAGAGAGGAGCAACCATGTGCAGCGACTGCGACGGCCTCAATGAGGATCCGGTGCTCGTCCGGCAATGGCTCGATCAGCAGGACGCGTGGTACCGCGACACCATCCGCAGGTACGGCTGGGCGATCCAGCACGTGTGCGGCGACGGTGCGGGCTCGCCCTCTGTGGCCTACACGGTCGGGCTCACGGGATTCGGCCATCCCGAGGTCGCGGTATTCGGTGTCGGCCATAATTCGGCGGCAACGCTGCTCAACACGCTGAGCGAGCTGGTGCGGTCGGGTACGTCGCTGCGCGACGGGGACGTGATCGATGTCCGCGGGGTTCCGGTAACGCTGTTCGAGCTGCCCAATCCGGCCGAAGTGCTGTTCACAGCGAACTCCGTGTACCGACGGCGCGACGACAACTCGGTGCCCGCGTTGCAGGTCGTTTATCCCGACAACAACGGCGCCTGGCCGTGGGAGCCGGCCTACGAGCTTGCCCCCTGGCTGCAGCCGATGCCCGGTCAGTTCCAGGCCTGACGGTCCTGCCGTCCACCCGTCGCTGCATGAAATTGCGACATGATGCATAATTGTGCACATGGGTTATCGGGTCGCGATCGCCGGCGCCAGCGGTTATGCGGGCGGCGAGGTGTTGCGCCTGGTGTCGGCGCACCCCGACCTCGAGCTCGTCGCCGTCACCGCGCACGGCAACGTCGGCCAACTGGTGGGCGAGCTCCACCCGCATCTGCGCTCAGTGGCGGCGCTCCGGTTCGCCGAGACAACCGCCGACGCTCTTGACGGCGCCGACCTCGTGTTCCTGGCGCTGCCGCACGGCGCGTCCTCAGCCCTGGCCGCCACCCTCGACCCGGCCCAGCGCCTGGTCGATCTGGGGTCCGACCACCGTCTCGTCGACACGGCGGCACACGAGAAGTACTACGGCGGCGAATACCAACAGCCGTGGACGTACGGGCTGCCCGAACTGGCCGGTCAGCGCGCCCAGATCGCTGCGGCGACGCGGGTCGCCAACACCGGCTGCCACGCGGTCGCGGTGATCCTTGCCGCGGCCCCGTTGGTCACGGCTGGGCTCGCCGTCGCCGGCCGACGTCGTCGTTACTTCGGCGAGCGGGACGTCCGGCGCCGGGCGGTCGGCCCTGCCGCACCTGCTCGGCACCGAGGTGATGAGTGATCTCAGTGCGTACAAGGTGGGCGTGCACCGCCACGTCCCCGAGATCAAGCAGGCGGCAGGCTTGACCAGCTTGACGATGACACCGGTGCTGGCGCCGATGCCGCGCGGCATCCTCGCCTCGGTATCGCTCGTCCCGACAGGCGACGGTGACCCCTACGAGTGCCTCGCAGCCGCCTACGCGGACGAACCGTTCGTGCACGTACTGCCCCCTGATCAACAGCCGCACACGGCAGCGACGGCCGGCTCGAACAGCGCTCACCTCCAGGTCGTCCGCGATGCCGACTCCGGCCGCATCGTCGTCACCAGCGCCATCGACAACCTCGGCAAGGGCGCCGCCGGGCAGGCAGTGCAGAACGCAAACCTGATGCTCGGCCTGCCCGAAACAGCCGGCCTTTCCGCTGACGGAGTATCTCCGTGAGCGTCACTTCGGCAGCGGGTTTCCGGGCGGCCGGGATCGCCGCTGGGATCAAGCAGTCCGGCGCGCTCGACCTCGCGCTCGTCGTCAACGACGGTCCGTGCGATGTCGCGGCCGCGGTGTTCACGACCAACCGGGTCAAGGCCGCGCCGGTGCTCTGGACCGAGCAGGTCGTTGCCGATCAGCGGCTGCGTGCCGTTGTGCTGAATTCCGGCGGGGCGAACGCCTGCACCGGTCCCGACGGCTTCGCCGACACGCATCGCAGCGCCGAAGCGGTTGCGGCCGCACTGAGCATCGGGGCGGGCGAGGTAGCCGTCTGCTCGACCGGACTGATCGGCGAGCGACTGCCGATGCCGGCGCTGCTCGCGGGCATTTCTACCGCGGCCGGCGCCCTCGCAGCAGACGGCGGATCCGATGCGGCGGATGCGATCTGCACGACCGACACGGTCAGCAAGCAGTCAGTGGTCACGGTCGGCGGCTGGACGATCGGCGGCATGGCCAAGGGTGCCGGCATGCTCGCGCCGGGCCTCGCGACGATGCTGTGCGTGCTGACGACCGATGCGGTGATCGATCCGTTCACCGCCGACCAGGCGCTGCGGTCGGCGACACGGCGCACGTTCGACCGCGTCGATGCCGACGGCTGCATGTCGACCAACGACACCGTGCTGCTGATGAGCAGCGGGGCATCCGGTGTCACCCCCGAGCCCGCCGATTTCGCCGCCGCGCTGCACGACGTCGCCGCCGATCTGGCCGCACAGCTACTCGCCGACGCCGAGGGCGCCACCAAGGAGGTGCGCATCGAGATCGTCGGCGCCGCCGCCGAGACCGACGCCGTTGAGGTCGGCCGCAGCATCGCTCGCAACAACCTGCTCAAGTGCGCGCTGTTCGGCAACGACCCGAACTGGGGACGCGTGCTCGCCGCGATCGGTACGACGTCCGCGGTCTTCGAACCCGACCGCCTCGACGTCGCGATGAACGGCATCGAGATCTGTCGCGGGGGTGCGGCGGGCGAGGACCGCGCCCGGGTCGATCTGACCGGGCGCCACATCCACATCCGCGCCGACCTGCATGCCGGTGAGCACACCGCCACGATCTGGACGAACGATCTGTCGCACGCGTACGTCGAAGAGAACTCGGCCTACAGCTCTTGAGTAAGGAACTCGCGCTCGAGAAGGCAGCTGTCCTCGTCGACGCGCTGCCGTGGTTGCAGCGCTTCCACGACAAGGTCGTCGTCATCAAATACGGCGGCAACGCGATGACCAGTCCGGATCTGCAGGCTGCGTTCGCCGAGGACGTCATGTTCCTGCGCTATGCAGGGCTTCGTCCGGTCATCGTGCACGGCGGCGGGCCGCAGATCACCGAGCACCTCAACCGGCTCGGCATCGAATCGCAGTTCCGCGGCGGTTTGCGCGTGACGACCCCCGAGACTGTGTCGATCGTGCGGATGGTGCTGACCGGACACGTCAACGCCGAGATCGTGAACCTGCTCAACGACCATGGGTCCTTCGCGATCGGCCTTTCCGGCGAGGACGCGAGCCTGCTCACGGCCGAGCGTCGCGGCGCGGTCGTCGATGGCGAGCACGTCGACATCGGTCAGGTCGGCGACGTCGTGGCAGTCGACCCGTCGGCGATCCATGCGTTGCTCGACGCCGGACGAATCCCCGTCATCGCGACCGTCGCGCGCGGACGCGACGGGCTCACCTACAACGTCAACGCCGACACCGCGGCCGCCGCGATTGCCGTCGGGCTCGCGGCCGAGAAGCTGATCGTGCTCACCGACGTCGAGGGTCTCTATGCCGACTGGCCGAACAGCACCGAGGTGGTGAGCACCATCGACGCCGACGAACTCGCCCTGTTGCTGCCCGGCCTCGCCAGCGGGATGGTGCCGAAGATGGAAGCCTGCCTGCGCGCCGTCGAAGGCGGCGTCCCGCGCGCCCACGTCCTCGACGGACGCCTGCCGCACGCGTTGCTGCTCGAGATGTTCACCAGCGACGGAATCGGCACGATGGTGCTGCCCTCGAAGGAGGACGAGTGACGCTGCAATCCCGTTGGGACGCCGTGATGATGCCGAACTACGGCACGCCGCCGATCGCCATCGACCACGGCGACGGCGTGCGTGTGTGGGACGACGCGGGGCGCGAGTACCTCGACTTCGTCGGCGGTATCGCGGTGTCGAGCCTCGGCCACGCGCATCCTGCGATCGTGGCGGCGGTCTCCGAGCAGGTGAGCCGGCTCGCGCACTCGTCCAACCTCGCGATTCACGAACCTGGCGTCACCCTCGCCGAACGACTGGTCGCGTTGCTCGACTCTCGCGCCCGCGTGTTCTTCGCCAACAGCGGGGCCGAAGCGAACGAGTGCGCGATCAAGCTCGCGCGCAAGCACCGCCCGGGCAAGGCGATCGTGTCGTGCAACGGGTCGTTCCACGGACGCACGATGGGCGCGTTGTCGCTGACCGGCAACCCGCCCAAACGCACTCCGTTCGAACCGTTGCCCGGACCGGTCACGTTCGTCGACTACGGCGACGTCGCCGCATTGCGCGCGGTGGTCACTGACGAAACGGCAGCAGTGTTCGTCGAGCCCACACTGGGTGAAGGCGGCATCGTCGCACCACCATCAGGTTTCCTGACAGCTGTCCGCGAGATCTGCGACGCGTCCGGAGCCTTACTGGTTATCGACGAAGTGCAGTCGGGCATCGGCCGCACCGGGCACTGGTTCGCCAGCCAGGCGGAGGGCGTAAGCCCCGACGTCATCACCCTCGCCAAGGGACTGGGCGGTGGACTGCCGATCGGAGCGTGCATCGGTGTCGGCGCCACCGGTGAACTGTTCGCACCGGGCGACCACGGCAGCACGTTCGGCGGCAACCCGGTGTCATGCGCCGCGGCACTCGCGGTACTCGACACCATCGAACGCGACACATTGCTCGACAACGTCAAGGCCGTCGGTGAGCACCTGGCCGCGGCGCTGGACGACATCGACAGCCCGTTGGTGTCGGGGCAGCGCGGTGCCGGCCTGTGGCGCGCACTCGCGCTCACCGACGACAAGGCCGCGGCAGTCGAGGCAGCGGCCCGCGAAGGCGGCCTGCTCGTCAACGCCGTCCGTCCCGACACGATCCGCCTCGCCCCGCCGCTCATCCTCACCGAGGCCGACGTCGACGAAGCGTTGCCGATTCTTGTCGAACGCATTGGCGAACGCATGACCAGGCACTTTCTGCGCGACGACGACCTGTCGCCGGACGAGCTCACGCGAGTGCTCGACCTCGCCGCCGAGATGAAGGCCGACCGGCACCGCTACCAGCCGCTGCACGGACCGAAGACCGTCGCGCTGATCTTCGACAAGCCGACGCTGCGCACCCAGCTGTCCTTCGCGACCGGCGTCGCCGAACTCGGCGGGCAGCCGCTCACCATCGACACCCGCCTGGCCGGCATCGGCGAACGCGAATCGATCGCCGACGTCACGCGCGTCGTCACCCGCCAGGTCGCCGCGATCGTGTGGCGCACCTTCGGCCAGGACCGCATCGATGAGATGGCGGCACACAGCACGGTGCCGGTCGTCAACGCGCTCACCGATCAGTTCCACCCGTGCCAGATCCTGGCCGACCTGCTCACGATCCGCGAGCACAAACAAGAGCTGCGCTGGGCTGACGTTCACCTACGCCGGCGACGCGGCCAACAACATGGCGCACTCGTACCTTCTCGGTGGTGCGGCGGCGGGCATGCACGTCCGCATCGCCGGCCCCGACGGCTACCTGCCCGACACAGACGTCCTCGACGTCGCCCGCCGCATCGCCGCCGAGACCGGCGCGACGATCACGATCACCAGTGATGCGGCAGCCGCGTTCGACGGCGCCGACGTGATCGCCACCGACACGTGGGTGTCGATGGGCCAGGAGGACGAGAAGGCCGAACGCGCGCCAGCCGTTCCGTCCGTTCACCGTCGACGCCGCCGCACTCGGACGGTCGAACAACGCGATCGTGCTGCATTGCCTGCCCGCCTACCGCGGTATGGAGATCGCGGCCGAGGTCATCGACGGTCCGCACAGTGTCGTCTGGGACGAGGCCGAGAACCGCCTCCACGCGCAGAAGGCGCTGCTCACCTTCCTCTTGGACCACAGTTGAGCGCGCCGACTGCAACCCGCGCCGCACGTCACGACCGCATCGTGGCGATCCTCGGCGAGCGCACCGTCCGCTCGCAGGCCGAGCTGGCCGCCGCGCTCGAGGCAAGCGGCTTCTCGGTCACGCAGGCAACGCTGTCGCGCGATCTGGACGAGCTCGGCGCGGTCAAACTGCGCTCGCCCGACGGTGGCCTGCCCGTCTACGTCGTCCCCGAGGACGGGTCGCCGCTGACGGCACGGACCGCACACGACGATCCGCCGCACCGACTTTCGCGGCTGCTCGGCGAGCTGCTCGTCTCGGCCGAGGCGAGTGCGAACCTCGTCGTGCTGCGCACCCCGCCGGGTGCGTCCAACTTCCTCGCCAGCGCACTCGACCGCGCCGGCCTTCCCGAGGTGCTCGGGACGATCGCCGGTGACGACACGATCCTCGTCATCGCCCGGGACCCGCACGGCGGTGCGCGATCTCGCCCACCACTTTCTGACCCTCGCCCAATCGTGACCCACCCAGGAGACTGCACCTCGTGAGCAAGGTTCTGACCGCACTCCCGTCCGGCGAACGCGTCGGCATCGCGTTCTCCGGCGGCCTCGACACCTCCGTCGCCGTCGCCTGGATGCGCTCGCACGGCGCAGTGCCGTGCGCGTACACCGCCGACATCGGGCAGTACGACGAGCCCGACATCAGCAGCGTCCCGGCGCGCGCCGTGCAATACGGCGCCGAGGTCGCCCGCGCCGTCGACTGCCGGCGCGAGCTCGTCGAGGAAGGTTTCGCCGCGCTCGTCTGCGGCGCCTTCCACGTCCGTTCCGCAGGACGCGCGTACTTCAACACCACGCCGCTGGGACGCGCGGTCACCGGCACGATGCTCGTGCGCGCGATGCACGCAGGACGACGTGCACATCTGGGGCGACGGGTCGACGTTCAAGGGCAACGACATCGAGCGGTTCTACCGCTACGGCCTACTGGCGAACCCCGCGCTGCGCATCTACAAGCCGTGGCTGGACGCGCAGTTCGTCAGCGAGCTCGGTGGACGCGCCGAAATGAGCCAG
This sequence comes from uncultured Actinomycetota bacterium, assembly GCA_963708645.1. GTDB lineage: Bacteria > Actinomycetota > Actinomycetes > Mycobacteriales > Jatrophihabitantaceae > RYN-133. The sequence goes on from CAVPTA010000011.1 coordinate 24,583, forward strand.
TGGCTCACCGAGCACGAGCTGCCCTACCGCGACAGTAAGGAGAAGGCGTACTCGACCGACGCCAACATCTGGGGCGCGACCCACGAGGCGAAGACCCTCGAACATCTCGATGTCTCGCTCGAGACCGTCGAGCCGATCATGGGCGTGCGGTTCTGGGATCCGTCGGTGCGCGTCGATTCCGAGGACGTCACCGTGCGCTTCGTCGCGGGCCGTCCGGTCGCGATCAACGGGATGGAGCTGTCCGACCCGGTCGCGCTTGTCCACGAGGCGAACGTGGTCGGCGGACGGCACGGTCTCGGCATGTCCGATCAGATCGAGAACCGCATCATCGAGGCGAAGTCGCGCGGCATCTACGAGGCGCCGGGCATGGCGTTGCTCTGGATCGCGTACGAGCGGCTGCTCAACGCGGTTCACAACGAGGACACCATCGCCAACTACCACGCCGAAGGACGCCGGCTAGGGCGACTGCTCTACGAAGGCCGGTGGCTCGACCCGCAGTCGTTGATGCTGCGCGAGTCGATTCAGCGCTGGGTCGCGTCGCTGGTGACGGGGGAGGTGCGGGTGCGGTTGCGTCGCGGCGAGGACTACACGGTGCTCGACACGAGCGGGCCCGAGCTGTCCTACCACCCGGACAAGCTGTCGATGGAGCGCACCGAGAACGCTGCGTTCGGCCCGGTCGACCGCATCGGCCAGCTCACGATGCGCAACCTCGACATCGCCGACTCGCGCTCCAAGCTCGAGCAGTACGCGGCGCAGAGCGAGGTGCTGCTCAGCCGCACCCACCTGTTCCGCGAACTCGAGGCGGCCGGGCTCAACCAGGCGGGTGCCGCGCAGATCACCGCGAACCGCCAGCTCGGCCCGGACGAGACGGTTCTCGACGACGCAGCCATGGAGTCCGGCGTTGACTGACCAATCCCTCTGGGGCGGACGGTTCGCGGTCGGCCCGTCCGACGCACTCACCGCGCTGTCGCTGTCGACCCACTTCGACTGGCGCCTGGCCCAGTACGACCTGGCCGGGTCACGCGCGCACGCCCGCGTGCTGCACCGCGCCGGGCTGCTCGACGACGACGAACTGGCCGGGATGCTCGACGCGCTCGACCGGCTCGGTGCCGATGTCGCCGGCGGCAGCTTCGTGCCCGTCCCCTCCGACGAGGACGTCCACACAGCTCTCGAACGCGGGCTGATGGAACGCGCCGGCCCCGAACTCGGGGGCCGGCTGCGCGCCGGTCGCTCGCGCAACGACCAGATCGCGACGCTGATCCGCATGTACCTGCGCGATGAAGCGCGCGCGATCGGACGCGAGACCCTCGCCGTCATCGACGCGCTGCGGGGTCAGGCCGAACAACACCTCGGCGTCGCCATGCCGGGACGGACGCACATGCAGCACGCGCAGCCGGTGCTGCTGTCACACCACTTGCTCGCGCACTGCTGGCCGCTCTCGCGCGACGTCGCACGACTGCAGGACTGGGACGCGCGCGCGGCGACCAGCCCGTACGGAGCGGGTGCGCTGGCCGGTTCGTCGCTCGGCCTGGACCCGGCGGCAGTCGCTGCCGAACTCGGGTTCGACGGGCCCGGTGAGAATTCGATCGACGCCACTGCCGCGCGCGACATCGTCGCCGAGTTCTCGTTCGTCACCGCGATGCTGGCCGTCGACCTGTCGCGCATCGCCGAAGAGATCATCATCTGGGCGACCAAGGAGTTCGGCTTCGTCACCCTCGACGATGCCTACTCAACGGGCAGTTCGATCATGCCGCAGAAGAAGAACCCGGACGTCGCCGAACTCACCCGCGGCAAGGCCGGGCGTCTCATCGGTGACCATGCCGGATTACTGGCGACGCTCAAGGGTCTGCCGCTCGCGTACAACCGCGACCTGCAAGAAGACAAGGAACCGGTCTTCGACGCGATCGACACGCTGCATCTGCTGCTACCGGCGATGACCGGGCTCGTCGCCACGCTGCAGTTCGACACTGCGCGCCTGGAAGAGCTCGCGCCCCAGGGC
>CAVPTA010000012.1:0-67233 GCA_963708645.1 uncultured Actinomycetota bacterium
TCCTGTGCACGAATTGACTGTGCCGAATCCGCATAGCCCGTACGGAGTCACGAAGCTAGGCGCTGAACGACTAGCGCTGGCGTATAGCGGTAGCTATCCAATTCAAGTTGCTGCGCTACGGTACTTTACTGTCTACGTGGTCAACGGCCAGACATGGCCATCCATCGAGTCGCTCGCGCGTGTCTAACTGGCGAGCAATTTTCTGTCTATGGGGACGGCTCGCAGTTGCGCGATTTTACGTACGTTGACGACGTCGTAGCGGCCAACATTGCTGCGGCAACCCAAGTTTCGCTTGACTCCCCTGTGTATAACATATGTGGCGGGTCGACCGTTTCCCTAAACGATGTGATTAGTTTGGTGGAGGAAGCGTCCGGTGCTCGATTGAAGCGCGTCACCCAAGAAGAGTCTCGCGGCGATGTTTCGCGTACCGAGGGAAGCTCGACGCTGGCTCGAACGGAGTTGGGCTGGACGGCGAAGACTTCGCTCTCAGACGGCGTGACCGCTGAGGTCGAATGGATGCGGGAGATGCTGGAGTGAAGCACCTCCGAGACTGGCTCGGGTCTCACATGGGTAGTGTCGGATGACGGGTCAGCGTGTGTTCGTTCTGTACCCGCGCGGTGTCCGGACTGGCGGGCCGGAGGCTGGCCATCAGCTAGTTCGAGAATTGCTGGGCCTTGGCATCGATGCGGCCCTATTGGCCCATCCGTCGACAACGGGCGCCGAGCGCACCCCAGCCTTCGAACACTACGAATGCCCTGAGGTTGACGATATCCAGCTGCTGGCGTCGCCCGGATCGACCGTTGTTGTCCCGGAAATTTGGCTGTCGTCTATCAACTCACTCCCGCCGTGCAACGTCTACGTTTGGTGGCTGAGTATCGACAACTCGGAGGGGCGGTGTGGTTTAGATCGCGCCGCCGCCGAGAAACAGGAAAATCTGGCTTTCGCGCGGGAGCGCGACAGGCGAAACGGTTCGCGCTCGGTGTGCGCGAGAGTCTTCGGCGGCGCCGGTCGGTTCTGCATCGATGGCGCCATCTCACCCAGTCCACCTACGCGGCCCGCTACTTGGAAGAGGTTTGGGGCTGCCGAGCATGCCGCTGTCTGACTATATCGATGGCGATGTGCCTCTGGGCACCGGAATCCGGGCACCGGGAATAGTTTTCAACCCAAGCCGCGGTGGGGATGTCGTTGCAGATCTCGCCCGGCGACGACCAGATCTGGACTTCATCGGGCTGGAAGGGCTTGAGCGGGATGCAGTCCTCCGAACTCTCCGCGAGAACCTCCTGTACGTCGACCCGGGACATCACCCCGGTAAAGATCGTTTGCCGCGCGAGGCTGCGCTGAGCGGCGCGATCACCTTGGTGGCTGACCGAGGATCGGCCAGTATTGACGCGGACGTGCCTCTTCCGCGTAGCCACAAATTTTCAGCAGCGGGAGACATCGCTACCAACCTAGAATGCGCGATCGGCAGGGCGCTCGTGGATCCCGCCGGCTATCAAACGGCCCAGCGCGCGTATCGCATAGCAATCACCAACCAGAGGGCCGTCTTTCAGGCTGAAGTCCGTGCGGTATTCGGATGACACCGAAGGAATAGAGACCTTCTGATGATGGCCAGTTCCACTCGCAAGCGCGGTCTGCATCGGAGCGCGCCGAATGTCGCCGGGCGGATTCTGGGATTCTCGACTATTCAGCTTGCCTCTTATGCTCGCCCCGCTTTTCGCCCTGCCCCTCGTGGCTCGCGCAGTCACTCCGAGTCAATGGGCGGGTATCTCAATCGGGCAGGGTGTCGGGGTCGTGTTCGGTAGCCTCATCCAAGGGGGATGGACACTCCTCGGGCCAAGTGAGATCGCGCGCGACTTTGACGCAAAGGGATCGATATATGTGGAGAGTCTGGCTACGCAGCTAATCGCCGCGCTAGCCGGAGTGCCCGCAGCGATTGCGTTGTCGATATTGCTATCGCCGCACGGCGACATACCGACCGTGGTCGCAGCAGCAGTTTCCGGGATTGCATCTGCACTGTCGCCCGCGTGGTACTGCGTGGCGATTGGAAGTCCCCGGACGCTATTTCGATACGACACAATCCCGAAGGCGATTGGGAGTGTCATCGGAGGAATTGCAGTCTTCTGGGGCGCCCCCGCCTATGTGTACCCGGGGTTGTTCACGGTGGCTGCGGTCGTTGGGGGTCGTGTCTTCCTAAAGCACGCAATTGGCGGGTTGCGCGGAAACTTTCGTGGATGGCCGAGCGCTCGTCACCGCTGGCGATCTCAACTTGGGCGACGATGGTTGAATCGAGCGCTACTGTCTATTCGGGCGCGATGGCCTCGAGGCGTTTGCCACTGTCGCACGGCCGCTCGCCGTTGCAGTTTACGCATCGGGAGAGCGTTTCTACCGTTATCTATTATTACCGATACGGGTGTCTAGCCAGGCGTTACAAGGTTGGATAGCCGAGGACCAGTTCGCACATTTCTCGGCGCCCGTGCGCGGTGGGCGACGATGCTGCATCTCATTCTCGGTATTTCTGATGGGCCGTATGCGTAGTTTTCGGGCCATTTGGGACCCGTGTGCTGTTGAGCTCTGCTTTTGAGCCGTCGACGACTCTCTCGATGTTTTGGTTCGGCGCCGGCGCCTTTGCGGTCTCCATGAGCACACCCTTTGCGCGCTATTATCTAGCACCGTTAGGCAAGACAGGCGCGGCTCTAGCTGGCACGATAGCTGGCCTAGTTACTGGTATAGCCGGAATAGCCACTCTGGGTCGAGATTATGGCCCGACAGGAGCGGCGGCGGCATTCGCGCTAAGCGAAATTGTGGTGATGGCTGTACAGCTCGTGTCGGTGCCAGGCGCGCTCAAGGCAGCGACGACCAGACTAATCCCCGATCCCGCCGCCATCGCAGATCCGACTGGCGTCATCTCCGACTGAAAGTAGCCCCAGGCAGTCGGATACGTGCGATAGTCACACCATGCGATCAGAACGCCGGCACCGGTCCGCGGATCTTTGCCGTGCCTATTGTGCACCTGGGTACCGGTCCACGATATCTCGCGGCTTCAGCGAACCTTCCGACCGGCGGCCAAGGAAGTAGGTTCCTGTTGCAGAGTCTGACCGATACTTCTTATCGATGAATACGTCGAAGAAGCCGAACCATCCGAACAACAACCTGACCATTCGGCTGGCACGACGACTACGGCAGACCGACCAGGCGAGATAGCTCAAGCTCCACACAAGTTGCGACGCGGGTCCGCCTAGCGGACCAGCCGCCAGTTCGTTGAATTGACGAAAAAGCCATCGATGGCCTGACTGAGTAAATCGCGTGAAATCGTAAGCTCCTTCGTGCACATTCTGCAGGAACGGAGTCTCGGCGTAAACCAACCCGTTCGGTCGTAAGACGCGTCGGACCTCTGCAACAACCTGTGTAGGGTCGAGGACGTGCTCTAGCACTGCCTGAACAACAATCGCATCAAACGTCTGATCTCTGAACGGCATCTGGTGCCCATCTGCGATGACGTCGACATCCTTACTTAGGTAAATGTCGAACGCGACGAGATCAAATTTCGTCGAGGTGTAGAGAGCCTCCGTACCCTCGCCGCGGGACCCTCCTCCAACGACAAGGACTAGCCCATCGGGCGGCACCGCGTCGATGAGCGCCGAGATATTTTGCTTCGTCACTTTCGGACGTGGACGGGCTAAGCGACGGGCGAAGATGAATGCCGAACGCGTCTCCTCCGGTCGATCGCGCTTGCTCCGTCCGAAGCCACGACATCGGTGACGCGCAGCACCGAGCTCGTGAAATCGACCAACACTGGGACGCCGCCTGCCAGCTCGATAAAGGATGTGCCACATGCCGTACACATGGATGAACTGAGTACTGCCCGGCAACACGGCGATGCGAGCACTCCTTCAAGCCGCTCGCTCCTTGGGCTCAGCATGACTCACAGGCACCCAGGAGACTCGGAGCATCTTCCGAGTCGGACCGAGGGGAGCAAGAATACGTACTCATGCTTTGGCTCATACTCGTGTCCACGCTAGGAAGTCGCCGCGGCTTGCGCTGCTGGTGACAGTATGGGTGTAGATGGATTCCGGGCATCGGCGCCGATCCCAAGTTCACCGATGGTCGGGCGGGATGGCCTGGTCGATAAGCCTGCCGCGATACCCGGTAGCGTCCATAGCCAGGAGGTCGTCTCATACGCCAGAGCCAAGAGGCCGAGCGTGAGCCATGTGATCGATATCAACCATGAGCATGTGCGACCCACCATTACCTCGCATGACTTCCAGAACGTTCCGACAACCATCGCGATGACGACGCCACCTACGACGTATCCCTGCTCAATTATCATCCTTGATAGGTTGCCGCTCACGCCGGCAAGAACCTGGCCGCTGTAGCTGGCTACCGTCGGATGCAGCGTAAAGAGCGTAGTCGTAGCTCCCTTCCCGAGACCAAACAGAATCGTCGCGATGTGCGAATTCTGTACGTCGGCCATAACCTTGATCGACGCGAGGCGATCAGCCCATGAGAAGTCCAAGACTCCGCTACGTGTCGCGAAGAGTGCGTCGATGCGCCACACGCTGACAATGGTCGAAAGGACCATTAGACCGACCCGTGTCCGCGTGACCGGAGAGCGACGAATGAGCAGGACTGCCAGCGTCGGGAGCCCGACGAGGACTGTCCCGCTGTGTGCCAGCACGGCCGCTGTCCCGGCAAGCACTACGGCCATAAACGTCGACCGACGCTTGTCTTCGCATTTTGTCTCAACTAGCACAAGGGCTATGGTCCGTGAGCAGGAGAGTCCCCGCCATGAAGGAGGGCTCTGGAAACCAAGCGAATGCGCGATGCTCGTAATCTCTAACGACTGTTTGTAAGTTGCCCTCGGCGAGGGTTGAATACCCGGCAAGTCCATTCCTGATGAGAAAATTGGAGCAGTATTCCGCGTGAATACAGGGCGTACTGGATAAGCGCATAGCTCGCAGTCGCGCAAATGAGCCATGTGAGGCATCGTCGAAGCACGCTAGGTTGCATATTGCGCCCCAACACTATAGCAGCCGAAAATGGCAGAATATATAAGCCCCATGCAATCAGTCCGTGGATGGCAGGAGGATCGGGTGTACCCGAAACCACCTCCGCAAATGCGGCTATTGTCGGTGCTAGGCCGAGTGCGAGTGTGACTGGCATATAACGTATGGGTGGCGGGTATCTGAATATAATTGCAAGGGCGGTGAGCGCGCTAACTGGATATTTGAGCTATGCCCAAAGTTGACTGCGGCATAGGGGAAGAAGGTAAGCCCCAAGTGCATCGAACCGAGGACTGCGATTTCACGGCTGCTACTACCGGCGGCCGGCTGATTTATGACCTTGAGGTTGCGTTCCTGTGGCGATCGCCGCCATTACTAACATGTCCCGGCTGTTTGGTGCAGTCTCACCAGCAACTGCTCGTGGTGTGGGTTGTATCCCAGGTATTCCGCGTCAAATGGGGAGGACCCGAGGAATTCTTGGAATGCACGATGCTCATGTGCTTGCCAGCCGGGATAGTTGAAGTATTCGTCGAACTGGATGATGGTGCCGTCTACGAATCGGTCCCCAGCTAGATCGAATACAGTTTTGGTCGACGAGTAGAGGTCGGCATCCATGTGGATGAACGCGAACGACTCGGTGTGCTCGCGAAGAAAAGTTGGCAGCGAATCTTCGAACCAGCCGATGTGGAGCGGCATCTCCAACCTCAGGCAGTGATTGTTTGAACGAACCACGTTCGTATCCACTTCGCCAGGATTCAGGAAGTCCTTCAAACGAGTCAAAACCGTGCGCGGGCAGACGCAGTTTTGCGATCTCGCGGTAGCGTCAATCCGCTAGCGACGCCGAACTCAATAACTAGCCCCTCGGGTGGTGCGAGGTCAACACCGCGACGCAGAAGATTAAGCTTCGCGGCGAGTGCTGTAGAGCCTGCTTCGGCTACAACGTGGGGCAGCGCGGTGTTAACGAATTCGGCAGTCGTTGAGGCATGTCGCTGACGTTCGCTTTCGATGTCGGTGAGCGCTCCGGCTTCGCTGAGCGTTCTTGTTCGCGTCGCGATGTTCTGCGCTCGCCGACGGAATGCCTCTAGGGCCGTCTTCTTGGACACCGACGTAGGATACGGGTGTTGGCGGCGGATGGCGTCGGCACCTCCGGCGGTTGAGCTGCTCGGTAAGGTCGCAATGTATAGCCCGCGTCGAACGCGGTGCGCCCAGACCTCGTCTGCCCCTGAGATTAGCGCTATACGTTGATCATGCTGATGTGTCGTTGCGTTAGGCCGTGGCGGCGCCCCTTCCCAGAGGCTGCCGTCTGCGGCCCCTGGTCACGGTCAATTGATCGCGTCGCGGCGACGCTCCCGTCATGCGAGGCGAGTCCGTCTGGCCGCGCCCGCGTCACGTAGCGCGCAGGCCGTGACCCGTCGAGTCGGAGCGCCGCCAGACTCAGCAGGCCGTCGTGGCAAAGGACAGCCGCGGCGTCATCACAGGCTGACTGGTTCAATTGCACGTTCCCTCCTTCCTGTTGCACGCCGGTGCCGCAGGCTGTCGGCGGTCAGCACGATCAGCGCCAGCCACACCAGGCAGAAGCCGATGAACTCGGCGAACGGCACGTGCTCGTGCCGGATGCCGACGCCGACGAGGAACTGCAGCACCGGCGTCAGGTACTGCAGCAGCCCGACCACCGACAGCGGCAGGCGTCGGGTGGCGGCGGCGAAGAACAGCAGCGGCACGGCGGTGACCACGCCGCTGCCGGCGAGCAGCAGGGTGTTGCCGATGCCGTGGTGGCCGAAGGCGAGGTCGCCGTGGCCGGCGACGACGAGCGAGCGCGATGGCCGAGGGGATCGCGAGCACGCTCGTCTCGACGGCCAGCGAGTCGGCGGCGCCGACGGCGGCCTGCTTCTTCAGGAAGCCGTAGAGGCCGAACGAGGCGGCCAGGGTGAGGGCGATCCAGGGCGGGCGGCCGTAGTCGACGGCGATCACCACGACCGCGGCGGTGCCGATGCCGACGGCGACCCACTGGGCGGGGCGCAGCCGCTCCTTCAGGATCACCACGCCGAGCAGGATCGTGAACAGCGGGTTGATGAAGTAGCCGAGGCTGCACTCGACCACGTGGCCGCTGTTGACGCCCCAGATGTAGACGGCCCAGTTGACGGTGATCAGGCAGCCGCGGTGGCCAGGCGGCGTGAACTGGAGCGGTTGCGCAGCACCCGGCGCACGCCGGCGAAGCCGCGGGTCACCGCGATCAGCGCCGCGACGAACACGAGCGACCAGAGAATCCGGTCGGCCAGGATCTCGACGCCAGCCCGCCGGCTCGAGCAGCGGGAAGAAGAGCGGGAACAGCCCCCAGAGCAGGTACGCGCCCAGTCCGTAGCCGAGACCGGCGCGGGTGTCGCTCGCGTCGGTCACGTCCTCGAATCTACGAGCCGAACCGCCGCAATTCCCCGGCCAATGCGAGCTGTGTGGTCAGCGCCTCCCGGTAGGCCGCGCCGAAACGCGAGCCGAGCCGCGAGACCGGGAGCGCACCGAACGGCGAGACCGCCGGCAACGTGAACCGCGAACCGAACGGGGTCGGGGTTGCCGAGGCCGGCCGGCGTTCGATCACCCGTCCGTCGACCACGAGCTCGCGCCAGGCCGGACGGCGCACGGCGGGCAGCGCAGCCGCCGTCCGAGGCGAGCTGGCGACCTGCGGCGGCAGCGTGAGGTCAGGCGCGGTGGTGGTCGACCCACCCGACAGGCTCAGATCACTGCCCAGGCAAGCGTTCTCGTAGCCCTTGGCGTTGCGGGCGCACACCTGCGCCTGCCCCGGACGGATCGAGTGGATCGCGTACCGGCCACTCGGGTCGGTCAGGTTGTCAGCGAACGGGGACGGCGCCGGGCCGTCGAACGGGTCGATGACAGACCCGAACTGCGGTGAGATGTCATCGACGGCCGACCCGCTGATGTGCAGCTCGGCGTTGCGAATACCGTGGCCGGCCTGGTTGATCACCCGTCCGGTCACCGCCGCACCGTCGTCGAGCGCGAGCGACGCCGACCCGGGGTGGCTCGGTGAGGCCGCGATCGAGTACGTCGAACCGGTGCACTTGTCGGCGTAGCCGGTCGGCGACGTCCCGGTGACTCGGGCGGCGTAGTAGCCGAGCGCACATACGGCGTAGTTCGTCGAGCGAGTCACCGCGATGGTCGCCTGCCCGCCCCCGTTGGTCATGTTGACCGAGTCGACGCCGACGCGATGCTTGCCGAAGATCGGCTGCGGCGGGCACGCGTACTGGTTGGTGCAGCTGCGCAGGGCGGCAACCTCGACGCCGGACAGCGGGTGTCCTGATGCGTCGGTGACCCGGACGTGGATGAGCGCCGGGTTGAGAAGTCGGAGGTCGAGGCCACGCACCGTGTGCGCGGCCGTGATCGTTACGGGACGCCGAACGCACCGCGACACGTCCGTGGCGTAAGCGTTGAGGGTGCGATCGGCGCATGCCTGGTAGTGGCCGGGAGCGAGGTCGGTGAGGCGGTACCGCCCGTCCTGCCCGGTCGTGGTCTCGCCGTAACTGCGCTGGGGTGTGTTGCCCACTGGCGCGAAGAACACGTCGACCCCGCGTAGCGGGTGCCCGGCGCCGTCGGTGATCCGTCCGGTGGCGGCCCCGCCGGCCGCCATCGTCTGATCGACGCCGATGCGGTCACGCCCGGCCACGGCAGTGACGCGGCGTTTCGGGCAGGCGCTGGTCACGCCGGTCGCATCGCCGCGCGTGGCCGAGTTGTGCCCGATGAAGCACAGGCGGTAGTTGCCGCTCGGCAGACCGGCGAGCGAGAAGTAGCCGCGCTGGTCTGTCGGCAGTTCCTCACTGAACTGTCGACCGACGCTCACGGCGACGAGCGCGTTCGGCACGCCGCGTCCGGACGGGCCGACCAGACGGCCACTGAGCGCGCCACCGGTCTTCAGCTTGAGCGACGCGTTCGTGCGGTGGCCGGCGACGACCGTGCGCACCACGCACGTCGGCTGCAGACCCAGCGGGCCGCCGGTGTTGGCAACGGCGCACACATGCCAGCGTCCCGGTGCGAGACCGGACGCCGTGAACCGGCCGTCGCGGAAGATCGGCAGGAACGCGCCTCCGCCGGCCCGGTTCGAGGTCACGTCGACGAAGCCGACGCCGCGCAGCGGTCGTCCGGACGCCGCGCTGATGCGGCCGAAGATCGTTCCCGTCGCGCTGGTGACCTTCGTCAGCTCGACTGTCGCCGCGGTGGTCGTGTGCCCGGGGCCGGTGGCCACCGAGGTCGACGAGCACTGTGAGCGGTATCCCGCGCCGGAGAAGCACGGGACGACGGCGTTCGAGTCGAGGCCTCGCAGGGTGTACGTCCCGTTGCGGTCGGTGCCGGTCGAGCTGCCGCCGCCGTAGAGGGAGCCGTAGCCGAAGCTCGGCTGAAGATAGGGCTGCGGGTTCTGCGCGGTGACCACAACTCCGGGCACCGGGTGTCCGGCCTTGTCGGTCACGGTTCCGGTCACGACGCCCGCGGACGAGAGGGCGAAACCGAGAGAGCGCACGTGATGCGCCGCTACCGAGATCGTGCGGGTCAACCGCCGAGTAACCGGTCGCGTCGGTGGCGCCGCCGGTCGCGAACGTGCCGTCGGCGTCGACCAGGTATCTGCCCGCCGGGACGGTGATCCGGAATCGGCCGTCAGTTCCGGTGGTCGCCCCGCGGTCTTCGTCGGACGCGAGCCCGTAGGCGTCGACGAATGCCGACCGCAACGGATGCCCGGCCTTGTCGGTGACGCGTCCGCTGATCGTGCCGGTCGCGGGCTTCGCGCGGTGGGGCGGCTTCGTGGCGAACGAGATCTTCGCCGGCCTGGACAGCACGCCTGCGTGGCGCGTCCAGACGCTGACCGAGTACTCGCTGCCCGGACGCAGCCCGCGCAGCGTTGCGGTATGCGCCGTCCGGGCCAGGTCGATCTTGCGGCCCTGGCCGGGAGTTGCCGGCGCGGCGCTGCCACGCACCAGCCGGGCGACGACGCGGTCGATGCCCTTCGGGTTGGTCCACTGCAGGTGCACCGGCCCGCTGAGCTCGTACGGCGCGAGGTGGGTGACCGGCGAGGGCGCTTTCGGACGTGCCGCCGCTACTGCTGCTTGTGCAGGCAGGACGAGGACGAGGGCAGTGCAGACGGCGAGCAGGCGACGCATCGAAACTCCGCGGGGTTATGGGTGGTTGGGACGAACGACGAGGTGCCCGTCGATGACGCTGACGGTGATTCGCCGGACGGGCCCGTGGGAGTTGTTAGCAGTGGGACGGGTCGCCGGACGGGCGGTCGACGCGCCGGCGAGCTGCAGCGTGGGCGCGGTCGTCACCGAACCGCCGGTCAGGCTCAGGTCGCTCGACAGGCAGCCGTCCTGGTAACCGGTGGCGTTGCGCGCGCACAGTTGAGCCTGGCCCGGACGCACCGAGTGAATCGTGTAGCGACCGTGCGCGTCGGTCAGGCTGTCGATGTCCGGGCCTATGTTGTAGCTGTCGGTGTAGTACGACCACGTATCGGGTGACAGGTCATCGACCGGCGAGCCCGTCAGGTGCATCTGCGCGTTCGGAATCGGGTCGCCGTGGGCGTTGGTGACCTGTCCGGTCACGATCGCGCCGGGACGCAGGACGATGTGCACCGCCGTGACGGCGTCGCGTGTTGCCGTGATCGAGAACGTCGACCCGGTGCACTTGTCGCCGTAGCCGGTCGGCGAATTCCCGATCGGTGTCGCTGCGTAGTAGGCGAGGGCGCACACGGCGAACTTGCCGCCGTGGGTGGTCACGATGCTGCCGATGCCGCGCTGGTTGGTCATGTTCACGGCGTTGACGGTGGTGCCGCGCGATCCGAACACCGGGTGGCGCGCGCACCACTGGCCCCGGCACGGCTGCAGGGCGGCGACTTCGACACCGCTGAGCTTGTGCCCTGCCGTGTCGGTGACCGTCACGCGCAGGCGGGTGACTGCGGGAAAGTGCAGGTCGATGCCGCGGATCGTCCCGCCGGCGGTGGCGGTCACGCGTTTCGGGCTGCAGACCGTCCGGAAGCTGTAGAGCAGATCGAGGTTTTCTGCACATACGCGGTAGGCGACGCCGGGCGTGAGATCGGTGACGCGGAAGCGTCCGTGCTGGTCGGTGAGGGCCGTCCGTCCACCGTTCGCGCCGTCGACGAACACGAACGTGCGCTGGTGTCCGATGCCGCTGACCTGACCCGCGACCGCGCCGCCACGCTTCAGCTTGGCGCGCAGCCCGTGCGTGATGCGACCGACGACCACATGCACGGTGTGCGCCAGGCAGCCCCCGCGAACACCAGTCGGATCACCGGGAACGGCCGTCTGGTGGGGATCCCAGCACACCTTGTAGTCGCCGGTCGGCAGGCCGCCCACGGTGAAGTTGCCGGTGCCGTTCGTCTGGGCCTCGCTCAATCCGTTGCTGCGCGCCGGGACGTGGTCGAGGCTCACCAGCAGGTGCGGCACCCCTCGTCCGGACGGCCCGATGATCCGTCCGCGCGCCGCGCCGCCGGGACGCAGGCGCACGTCGGCGTGCGTGCTGTGATCGACGACGAGCGTCACCGCGCGGCAGGTGTGCATGAGGCCGAGGCCGCCCCGCGACGAGCTCGAGTCGCCGCACAGCCGATACCGTCCGGCGGGCTCGCCCGTCAGGACGAATCGTCCCTGCCGGTCGGTGTAGGCGAAGTCGTCGTGCGAGCCGTTGAGCTGGTGCAACTCGATTGTCTCGTCGGGCGCCGGTCGGCCCGCGACGATCGGTGACCGCGCCCCGCAGTGTCGCGCCCTGCGCCGAGATCAGCGCGGTCGTCGGGACGGTCGCGACCTTGCCCGGGGCAGGCGCCGCCGAGGCGGAGGAACACCGGGGCTGGTAGCCGACGGCGTCATGGTCACCGCCGCTTGCCTGGGACGGGTCGAAACAGGTGATGACCGCGTCCGGGGTCATGCCCTTGAAGGTGTACGTGCCGCTCGCGTCGGTGCGGACCGTCGCGGTCTCGTACGAGATGGCAAGAAGCGATCCGACGTCGGGCTGGAGGTAGGTGTCCGGCGGTTGCCACGCGACGCGGACGTTGCGCAACGGGTGTCCGTCGGCGTCGGTCACGACGCCGCGGACGGCGCCGGCGGTCGGCAGCGCGTACGTCCCGCTGTTGCGGTGGGCGCCGGCCGCGACGGTCACGGTGTGCCGGACGGCGCCGTAGCCGGTGGCGTCGGAAACTCCGCCGGACGCCTTGTGGCCGTCGACGTACACGTCGTACCGGCCGGCGGGCACGTGCAGGGTGAAGCGTCCGTCGGAGTTGGTGTGCGTCCGGATGTCTCGGAAGTTGAGGTAGGCGTCGACGCTCGCGTCGGTCAGCGGGTGTCCGGCCGTGTCGGTGGCGGTGCCGGAGATCGTGGCGGTGGTCGTCGTTACGGGCTGAGCGACTGCTGCCTGCGCCGGTAGCGCGACGATGACGGCGGCGCAGGCCGCCAGGACACGACGCATTGCAGAACCCTCCCGGCGCGGCAGTCAATGCGCCGCGCAGGGATCGTAAGCGACAAGATCGTCTCTAGCCAGCGCTGTCGCTGCCGTGTTCGGTTTCCCATTGGTCGAGCTGCTCGTTGAGCGCGCGCATGAGCTCCCACGCCTGGCTGGTCGGGATGCGCACCCGGCTCACGATTCGGGCATTGATCTCGGTCATGCCCTCGCCCGGCGTCGGGGGATGGGTGACCACGGCGAAGTCGAGCACGAACCCGTCCGCGCCGTGCCACACGCCCGCGAAGTTCGCGTACGTACCGGCCTCCTGCTCCGGCGGCAGGCTCATGTTGATCTGGGCGGGACTCGGCTCGGCCATGCCCTCGACGGTACCGGCGGACGGTGGTCGGCCACCTGCGGCCGACGTCGTGGGCCCCGCGGTTGCGTCGTCGGTCCGCCACACTTTGCATCCGGCAATGTCGCTGATCGATCGTCAAACGGTCGATCGAGCGACATTGCCGAATGCAAAGTCGACTCCAGCGACGATGCCGGGTGCAAAGTCGACTCCAGCGACGATGCCGGGTGCGGTGTCGGCACGCATCGTCAGCCAGGAAGGACGGACCAGCGGCGCTCGGGTGAGCCGGGCCGGGCGCCGCGGGCAAATCCGAGCTGGAGCCGACGAGCGACCGCGCCGAATCGTCGCAGGTCTGCCCAGCCCCAATCGACGACGATCAGCCCGAGACTCTCGAGCAGGTGGGTCTTCTCGTCGCGCTTGTCGCGTTGCGCTGGGTCGTCCGCCCACTTCATCGCGCCGTCCGCCTCGCCGGCGACGCCGAATGCGTCCCAGTAGAAGTCACACCGCGCCACGATCGCTCCGGACGGATCGCATATGCGCGCCTGAGGTCGCGGCGCCGGCAATCGGTGTTGGCTGCAGCGCAACCGACTCACGGATTCCAGCGGTGATTCGGTCCGAGCGTCGGCGAAATCGGCGACCCAGCGGGCTTTCTTGATTCCGGGCCAGCACTGTTGCTGCCCCAGGACGATCGCGAGCTGTTCGTCGGTGATCAGTCGCTCGTGGAGGGCGAAGTCCGCGGCCGCGAGGCCGGCGACGAGGCCGTGCTCGCGTGCGAGGTCGATCACGGTGCGCGCGATCGGAAGAATACGGTCGCCGTCGATCGCCACCACCTCATCCAGCGTTGCACGATGGAGGTGGACCTTGGCCAGTGACCGCAACGCTGTACCGGCCCCGACGGTGACGCACGGCTGGTCGATGGCGCGGCCGACGACCGGGACCCCGTGCGCGATTGCCGCAGAGGCGTGACTCAACATCGCCCGATCGCACGCCGCGGCCGCGCCCCGAGCTGCGCGTAGGTTCGCCATCCGCGACCGCTCGTGGCGCGGAGAATCAGGGATGCCGGCAGCGTCGAACACGCCTTGTTGAAGCCGCTCCCACCGTTGCGACCGGACGGCGTGACGTTGGGCGGAGGCCGTCCAGCTCCGGGCGCGAGCGGTAGCCGAAGTGAAGGGCACTTGAGGAACATCGCGATCGATCACCCGATCACCGTGCGCGCTGCGCGCGATTTCGCGCCCGCGAGCGTCCACAACAGCCACCATCGTCCACAGATCGGCGGGTGGGGTTGCAGCGAGCGCGACTTTGCATCCAGCAATGCCGCTCACCGGCGACTTTGCATCCAGCAATGTCGCTGGAAAGGGCCAATCATCGCTGGCCGACGACATTGCTGCGTGCAAAGTCAGTGGACAGCAGCGGCGGACGACGCCGACGCACCGAACCGGCACGGGCATGCGCGGGCTGGTTTGGACGGGCGCGGACCGACCGCGCGCGGTTACCCGACCTGCCAGGTGTCCGATCCGCGCAGCAGCGTCTGCAGGGCACCGTCGTCGCTGGGCGCCTTGGCCGCGGCGGCGTCGAGCTGGTCTGCCATCAACGAGTCGTAGGTCGCGCGCTCGACCGAGCGGAACACACCCATCGGTGCGTAGCGAGTGTCGAGCGACTGGATGCGCGACAGCGCGAACGCATAGGACGGATCCTGGCGGTGCGCTTCGTGCACGACCACGCGCGGATCGTCGTCGGCGACGTCCTCTTCGACCGCGAGCGAACCATCAGGAAGCCTGACGACCGCTTTCGACGCACCGAACCGAATCGGCTCGCCGTCGACCAGCGGGATCGTCCACTCATCGCGGGTCGCGTTGTCCTTGAGCACCTCGAACGCGCCGTCGTTGAAGATGTTGCAGTTCTGGTAGATCTCGATCAGCGCCGTGCCCTCGTGCGCGGCCGCCTCGCGCAGCACCGACTGCAGGTGCTTGCGGTCGGAGTCGAGCGTGCGCGCCACGAACGTCGCTTCGGCGCCGAGCGCGACCGAGATCGGGTTGAACGGGTTGTCGAGCGAGCCCATCGGCGTCGACTTCGTGATCTTGCCGATCTCGGACGTGGGGGAGTACTGGCCCTTCGTCAACCCGTAGATGCGGTTGTTGAACAGCAGGATCTTCAGGTTCACGTTGCGGCGCAGCGCGTGGATCAGATGGTTGCCGCCGATCGACAGCGCATCGCCGTCACCGGTCACCACCCACACCGACAGGTCGGGACGCGAGGTCGACAGGCCCGTCGCGATCGCCGGCGCACGTCCGTGGATCGAGTGCATGCCGTAGGTGTTCATGTAATACGGGAACCGCGACGAACAGCCGATGCCCGAGACGAACACGATGTTCTCGCGCGGGATGCCGAGCTCGGGCATGAAGCCCTGCACCGCGGCGAGGATCGCGTAGTCACCGCACCCCGGGCACCAGCGCACCTCTTGGTCGGTCTTGAAGTCCTTGGCCTTCAGGCCCAGGCATCCGGGGGACTCAGTCATGGTTCACCACTCCCTGCAGCGTTTCGGCGAGGTCGTCGGCCTTGAACGGCAGGCCGCGTACCTGCGTCACCGAGATCGCGTCGATCAGGTACTTCGAGCGGATCAGCTGCGCCAGCTGACCCATATTCATCTCGGGGATCACGACGCGCTCGTACCGCGCCAGGATCGCGCCGAGATCGGACGGGAACGGGTTGAGGTGTCGCAGATGCGCCTGCGCCACCGACAACCCGGCGGCGCGTACCTGGCGACAGGCCGCGCCGATCGGTCCATAGGTCGAACCCCAGCCGAGGACGAGCACGCGCGCGTCACCGTCCGGGTCGTCGACCTGCATCGGTGCGAGCGACCGTGCGATGCCGTCGACCTTGTTCTGCCGCGTCCGCACCATGAAGTCGTGGTTGTCGGGGTCGTAGCTGATGTTGCCGGTCTTGTCGGCCTTTTCGATGCCACCGACCCGGTGCTCGAGCCCGGGCGTGCCCGGCACCGCCCACGGCCGCGCGAGCGTCTCGGCGTCACGCAGGTACGGCAGGTATTCGCCGTTCTCACCATTCGGCTCGGTCGCGAACTCGACCGACAGATCCGGCAGCGTGTCGACCGAGGGCACCTGCCACGGCTCGGAGCCATTGGCCAGGTAGCCGTCCGAGAGCAGGAACACCGGCGTGCGATAAGTCAGTGCGATGCGCGCCGCCTCGACAGCGGCCTCGAAGCAGTCGCCCGGTGATTGCGGCGCGACGATCGGGACGGGCGCCTCGCCGTTGCGTCCGTACATCGCCTGCAGCAGGTCGCTCTGCTCGGTCTTGGTCGGCAGTCCGGTCGACGGGCCGCCACGCTGGATGTCGCAGATGATCAGCGGCAGTTCGAGCGAGACCGCGAGCCCGATCGTCTCGCCCTTGAGCGCGATGCCGGGCCCGGACGAGGTCGTCACCGCGAGCGCTCCGCCGAAGGCCGCGCCCAGCGCCGCGCCGATACCGGCGATCTCGTCCTCGGCCTGGAACGTGCGCACGCCGAAGCGCTTGTGCTTGGACAGCTCGTGCAGGATGTCGCTGGCCGGCGTGATCGGGTACGCGCCGAGGAACAGCGGCAGGCCGCTGCGCCGCGACGCCGCGATCAGCCCGTACGACAGCGCCAGGTTGCCGGTGATGTTGCGGTACATGCCGCTCGGCAGCGCCGCGGGCTTGATCTCGTACGAGACCGCGAACGCCTCGGTCGTCTCGCCGAAGTGGTAGCCCGCCTTGAAAGCAGTGGTGTTGGCGGTGGCAATGTCCGGTTTGTTCGCGAATTTCTTCGCGATGAATTCGAGCGTCGCCTCGGTCGGGCGCGAATACATCCACGACAGCAATCCGAGCGCGAACATGTTCTTCGACCGGCCCGCGTCTTTTCGGGAAAGCTCAAGATCCTTGAGGGCTTCCAGAGTCAGCTCGGTCAGGTCGAGGGCGTGGACGTGATAGCCGTCGAGGGTGCCGTCCTCGAGCGGATTGGACGTCCAGCCGATGCGTGCCAGCGCGCGATCGGTGAAGTCGTGCTTGTCGATGATCAACGACGCGCCCTTGGGCACGTCGGACAGGTTCGCCTTGAGCGCGGCCGGGTTCATCGCGACCAGCACGTCGGGACGATCGCCGGGCGTCAGGATGTCGTGATCGGCGAAGTGCAGCTGGAAGGACGAGACGCCGGCGAGGGTTCCGGCGGGCGCGCGGATCTCGGCCGGGAAGTTCGGGAACGTCGCGAGATCGTTGCCGAACATCGCGGTTTCCTGGGTGAATCTGTCGCCCGTGAGCTGCATTCCGTCTCCGGAGTCGCCCGCGATCCTGATCACGACGCGGTCGAGCTGCTCGACGTTCTTCGACATCCCTGCGGTTCGCCTCCGGCGATGGTTGCGGCACTGCTTTCTGCAACCATCCATCCTAGGCGAGGGGGTGCTGCGAGGGGTCGCGCAGTGATGCAGGACGCGCTTGCCGCACGGGCGAACCTCGCACCGCCGGGCAATTCGGACTTGGCCTAAAGCTGCCGCGTAGAACCTGCCAGTTGCAGGCCGTCACCTCGCACCCGAATTCGCCGTTACTTTCATCGACGGGTGCTTGAGCGGCCCCTGTCGCGGGTACAACCTCAATAGATCTTGAGCAATTCTTGAGTTGTAACTCGGGGGAGTTCGCCACTCAATCGCCCACCCGAGTTCGAGGGAGACAGCAATGCAGGACCTCACACTTCCGTCCTTCGAGATGGACTGCCGTGACTGGGTCGTCGTGACACCCGACGAGGCCGGAATTCCGGACGAAGTCGCGGGCACGCCGTTGCTGGCGATGCTCAGCACCGTCGTCCTCGGCGCCGACCGGTTCAGCCCGGCAAGTGGCGTGCTCACGATCGGTCTGCTCGACGAAGAGAGCCCCGCGGCCGTCCCGATCGACGGTGGTGACGTCGCTGCGGAATTGGTCGACGCCGAGCCGGATGAGTTCGGCATGCGCTTCGTGCTTCCGACGCCGAGCGGCCGGCTCGCGCTGCTGGCCGAGTTCGCGATGCCCGAGGGCCGTGACCCCGAGATCGTCGAGCGCGTGGAAGACCTCATGCGCTCGTTCAAGTGGGCTGCGTAAGCCCGTCCGTCTGAGAGTTCTCTAGCTAGTCGGTAGACAAAGCAGGTTTTGCGAGGCAGTATTGCTTGCGTGAGTCACCGCCGCCTCCAGAGCATCGATCGTCCGGTCGATCCCGGGCACCTGACGGAGTTCGCCCGCTTCTATGCGGACGAGGTGCGCGCGGGCGCCTATCCGTTCGTCGACTTCGACGAGAACGAGCGGTGGCACCAGCGCATCTACCGCGACAAGCGCATCGACATCTGGCTGATCAGCTGGCTGCCGACCCAGGGCACCGAGTTGCACGATCACGGCGGCTCGTCCGGCGCGTTCACGGTGCTGACCGGCGCGCTGACCGAGTCCGTCCCGTGCGGGTACGCCGACGGACGGGTGCAGATCCGCGACACCGAGCGGGCTGCGGGCGACGCGGTGAAGTTCGGCCGCCACTACATCCACGACGTGCGCAACACCGGCACGCAGGCAGCGATCAGCGTGCACGCGTATTCGCCGCCGCTGTCGTCGATGACCTACTACGACCTCGCCGGCGGCGATCTCGTCGCGGCGAAGACCGTCCTGACCGACGATCCGGAACC
Source organism: uncultured Actinomycetota bacterium (assembly GCA_963708645.1). Taxonomy (GTDB): domain Bacteria; phylum Actinomycetota; class Actinomycetes; order Mycobacteriales; family Jatrophihabitantaceae; genus RYN-133. Next base: position 18,459 of record CAVPTA010000012.1, read on the forward strand.
GACTGTGCCGGTGCGGGTGGCGTCCTGATGCGTTTCACGACAGTGGACGAGATGCTGGACGACGCGCGGTCGCGGCTGACCCGGGTCGGGCCGCGCGACGCGGCGCAAATGCTGGACGAGGGCGCCAAGCTCGTCGACATCCGCCCGGCCTGGCAGCGCGCGGGGACGGGCGAGATCCCCGGCTCGATCGTGATCGAGCGCAATCACCTCGAGTGGCGCCTGCACCCGTCCTCGTCGGCGCGGTTGCCGCAGGCGCGTCCCGGACAGCAGTGGATCATCGTCTGCACCGAGGGCTACACGTCCTCGCTCGCAGCCGACTCGCTCAACTCGCTCGGCATCGTCGCGACCGACATCGTCGGCGGGTTCGAGGCGTGGCGCCGGGCCGGGCTGCCGACCGTGCGGGGCTGGACGCCCGCCGATCAGGTCGTCGCCGTCGCCTGAAGCTCGTCCGTCTCGACGTCGTAGATGTAGCCGGTGACCGCGTCGCGGTGCGGGAGCCACGGGCAGTTGCGCACCGCGTCCACGCTGCGTTGCACCTGGGCGCGCAGGTCGGTGAAGCCGGGCACGTCCCAGGTCGGGACGGCGCCGGTCTCGCTCGTCAGCTCGAGCCGGAAGCTGATGTCGTCGAAGCCGTCCATGCCGCAGCGGGTGTGATGCACGATCGCGATCTCGCGCGTGTGGAGGGCGCGCTGGCTGATCGCGAGTGAGCGCAGCATGTCGTCGGTGACCAGGCCGCCGGCGTTGCGCAGCATGTGCGCCTGGCCGAGCTCGAGGTCGAAGGCTTTGAACAGGTCGAGGCGGGCATCCATGCAGGTGACGATGGCCAGCCTGCGGCTGGGCGGTGCGGGCAGCATTCGGCGATTGTGGCAGGGGAACGCGGCTCCGCGCTCGCGCGTTTACCGAATGTGAGGAGCGCTGCAAACGGATTCAGGACCGCCGTTCTGTTCGGCGTGCTGAGCGCCCTGCTCGTCGGGCTGGGCGGCTACTTCTTCGGGCAGTCCGGGCTGCTGATCGGGCTGGGCATCGCGGTCGCGGTGAACGCGTTCTCCTACTTCAACTCCGACAAGATCGCGCTGCGGTCGATGCGGGCGCGGCCGGTGAGCGAGGCCGAGCAACCGGCGATGTACCGCATCGTCCGCGAGCTGGCGACAACCGCGCGGCAGCCGATGCCGCGCCTGTACGTCTCGCCGACCGAGGCGCCCGAACGCGTTCGCGACCGGGCGTTCGCCGCGGCACGCGGCCGTGTGCGCGACGGCGGGAATCCTCGAGATCCTGTCCGAGCGCGAGCTGCGGGCCGTGCTCGGCCACGAGCTGTCGCACGTCTACAACCGCGACATCCTGATCTCGTCGGTGGCCGGCACGATCGCCGCCGGCGATCACGTACCTGGCGAACTTCGCGATGTTCTTCGGCGGCGGCAACGACCGCGACCGCAACCCGTTCGCCGGCCTGCTGATGCTCATCCTCGGCCCGATCGCCGCCGGCATGATCCAGCTGGCGATCTCACGCTCGCGTGAGTACCAGGCCGACGAGTCGGGCGCGGAGCTGTCCAACGACCCGCTCGCGCTCGCCTCGGCGCTGCGCAAGCTCGAAGCGGGCACCGCCGCCCGTCCGCTGATGAAGACCCCGCGACTCGAACCCGCCTCGTCGATGATGATCGCCAACCCGTTCGCCGGGAAGTCGCTGTTCTCGACCCACCCGCCGATGGACAAGCGCATCGCCCGCCTCGAGGCGCTCTACAAGTCCGACCCCCGCTACCTCCGCTGGTAACCATCTTTGTGTTGCAGCCCCGTCCGGACACTTTTACGCGCTGAAAGTGTCCGGACGGGGCTGCAACACAAGGCCGTGGCGAGCGAGGACGGCGACAATTCGCACCAACGTGGCCTGCGGCGTGACGTGGATGTCGGCCCACGTCACGCGGATGACGGTGTAACCCGCCCGCTCGAGCGCCTCCTGACGCAGCTTCTCGGTAACCAGTGGGTCATCGTCGTTGGGGTCAGCCTTCCGATACTTGATCAATCCGTCGACCTCGAGAATGACGCCGAACTCGCCCCACAGGCCGTCAACCCTGAACCAGCCGCGGTGCGTCTCGATCCAGACCTGCTGTTCGGGCAGCGGTATGTGGTTGTCGTCCAGGAAGAGTCGAGCGAGGGATTCCAGAGCCGATTCGGACAGGCCGCTCGCCAGTTCCACCACACGACGGGCCGTGATCACGCCGTCCCAGTGCTGCTGGCGGCGCAGCGCAGAGCGCAACTGGTCGATGGTCACAAGCTCGTTGAGCAATGCCGAGTCCGCTACGACGATGCCGTCGCGGGCGCTCCGCCGAGCGATATCGATCACTGTGCGCGGGCAGCTGGTGACTCGTGTTCCGAACCACGTAGTGACGTCACCGTCGCTGAGCTTCGCCGACCGCACGACTGCTCCGGACCGTGACGCTGCATGGTCGCGGAAGCTGGAGGTCAACGTTGCCACCTTCGGCACTCGCATCACATCGAGGCCGAACGCGAGCGCTGCGCACTCGTGACTGATCACTGCATCCGGCCGGACCAGGGCGACCGCTGATGCCCGGATCTCCGGACGCAACCCGTGCACCGTGCGTCCCTCGCGCGGGAGGACGCTCAGGACCCGACGCCGTGGCGCAGTCCATTCGCCACGTCGAAGTAGTCGCCGGATGTCGGTATCAGTCATGCCGGCCACGTGCACCTGCGCGTGGCGCACAACGAATCCTTGCGTGCACGCGATCGGTCCGACGGGTGTGGACCGCTGCGCACGGAGCGCTGCGGCGCGCCAGTAACCGCGGCGCAGCTCGGCCGGCTTCTTCTCGCTGATCACGCCGGGCGACGCTAGGAGCGATCACCTCAGAAGCAGCTCGCTCCATTCACAGCGGTGCCCGCCGTCCACATGCAGCCCCGTCCGGACAGATTTCGGGGTCGAAACGTGTATCTAGGGGCTGCAACACAAAGCAGGGGTCAGCGGTAGTTGGTGAACTGCAGCGCCACGTCGAGGTCGGCGCCCTTCAGCAGCTGCTGCACGGCCTGCAGGTCGTCGCGCTTCTTGCCGGACACGCGCAGCTGGTCGCCCTGGATCTGCGCCTGCACCCCGCGCGGGCCCTCGTCACGGATCAGCTTCGTCATCTTCTTGGCCTCGTCCTGGCCGATGCCCTGCTTGAGCGTGGACGCGATCACGTACTGCTTGCCGGACGACTTCGGCTCACCCGCGTCGAGCGACTTCAGCGAGATCGAGCGCTTGACCAGCTTGTCCTTGAACACCTCGAGGGCGGCCTTCGCGCGCTCCTCGGTGTCGGCCTTGACGGTGACGCCGAGCTCGCCCGACCACTCGATGGACGCGTTCGTGCCCCGGAAATCGAAGCGCTGCGACACCTCTTTCGCCGCCTGGTTGAGCGCGTTGTCGATCTCTTGACGGTCGATCTTGCTGACGACGTCGAAGGACGAATCGGCCATCGGGGCTACCTCCACGGACGCGGACCAACTCGTCCAACCTAGTCCGGTAACATTCGCAATCGTCCCTGGCGGGTTGCCCGAGTGGTCAAAGGGAGCGGTCTGTAAAACCGCCGGCTCAGCCTACGTTGGTTCGAACCCAACACCCGCCACCATGCACATCATCACCGACGCCGGCGCACAGTTGCCGATCATCGCCGCGCCCATGGCGGGCGGGCCGACCACACCTGAGTTCGTGCTCGCGGCCGCCGGCGCCGGAGCGCTCGGATTCCTCGCCGCCGGCTACAAAACCGCGGCCCAGTTCGCCGACGAGCTCGAAACGGTACGGACGTCGACGAGCACGTTCGGGGTGAACCTGTTCGCGCCCAACCCGGTGCCGGTCGACCGCGTTGCCTACGACGCGTATCGAGCGGCGCTCCGAGAAGACGCCGCGGCGATACGACGTCGAACTGCCCGCAACACCGCGCGAGGACGACGACTGCTGGCAGGACAAGATCGACCTGCTCCTCGCGAACCCCGTGCCGATCGTGTCGTTCACCTTCGGCATTCCCTCGCACGCCACGCTCGCCGCGTTGCGCGGCGCCGGCAGCACGCTCGTCCAGACCGTGACCTCGCCGGACGAGGCGCGGCGGGCGAAGGACGCCGGTGTGGACGCCCTCGCCGTGCAGGCATCGGCAGCGGGCGGGCATTCCGGCACGCTGACTCCCGATCGCGTTCCGCCGGCGCGGCCGCTGCGAGAGCTGCTGGCCGAGATCGATGTCGGCCTGCCTCTTATCGCGGCCGGCGGTATCAGTGATCCGACGCAGGTCGCCGCAGCCATCAACGCGGGCGCGGTCGCCGCCATGGTCGGGACGGTGCTGCTGCTCGCGCCCGAGGCAGGCACGTCCGATGCATTCCGCGCGGCGCTGACCGGCCCCGACCGCGGCGACACGATCGTCACAAGAGCGTTCACGGGACGGCCGGCCCGGGCCCTGCCCAACCACTTCACCGACGCGCACAACGCGCACGCACCGGCCGGCTATCCCGCGCTGCACTACCTGACAAGTCCGATCCGCAAGGCAGCGGCGGCCAACGAGGACCCCGAGCACGTGAACCTGTGGGCCGGCACCGGCCACCGCAACGCGCGCGAACAACCCGTCGCGACGACCCTGCGCGAACTCGCTCGCGATCTCTAGAGCAACGCCCTGATCTCGTCGCCGATCGCGCGCATCGTCGTGAGCACCGCGCGACGAGCGACGGCACCGTCATCGGGCCAGTTGCACAAGGCCGCGTAGGTCACCGTGGCGCTTGTCGATGCGACGACCCCGACATCGGCCCGCACGCCAACGTCGGTCCCCGTCTTGTGCCAGAGCCGCAGCCCGAGGTCGACGACGTCGTGCGCGAGCGGATCGAGATCGAACGCGCCGGCCACCATCGACAGATCGGCGTCGTGCGCGAGCCATTCCAGCACCATGGAACGTTCGGCGCGCAGCCGCTTGCATGATCTCGACCCAGTCGCGCGCGCAGCCCACGCTCAGCGTCGGCGGAACACCGGCGGGACGGGCCATGCGCACGTAGTCGTTCAGCATCGACCCGCCGGGGGCAACCGTGCGCGCCATGCCCTGGACGGTGTCGAGCCCGCACAGGTCGAGTGCCACGTTCGTCGCCCAGTTGTCGCTCACCGCACCGATCAACACAGCCACATCTGCCACCGGCAGCGAGTCGGCCCGCATCGCGTGCCAGAGCCCGGAGTCGAGCACTTCATCCACCCGACGGCGATCGACGAGACGATCCGCGCTCAATCGCCCGTCCGTCAACCGACGCGCCAGCGTCATCAAAACGAAGATCTTCGCAACACTCGCCGTCCGCAAAAGGTCGTCAGGACGGTACGAGGCAGACACCTCGAGATCGTTATCGCGCCGCAGCGAGATCGACCATCGAGCGCCGAATCGCGCCGTCGAAGCGACCAACGCTTCGAGATCCATCTCGCCAATCTATGAGGACACGTCGAAATCGTGATGGAGGATGTCCTTGACTCGGCCGGTGCCTAAGGACAGCCTGACCGGAAACACCACCGTCGAACCGATAGGACAAGTGGGGCATTTCATGCGTATCAGGCGATCTTTGGCCATCGCAGCCGCCGGCGCGTTGACGCTGACAATGACAGCGGCCTGCAGTTCCAGCGGCGGCGGATCGGGCGGCGGTTTCGGCAACTGCAAGATCACCAGCAAGAAGAACAGCATCTCGATCAGCCCCGTGACTGCGGGGACGTTGACAGTCGAGACGACGCTGCCGGCCCAGGGTTGGTGGAACGGCACGACGCCGTCCTCGATCAAGGACGGCTACGAGTACTGCATGGGCGCCGAACTGGCCAACATGGCCGGGCTCTCGTCCGTGACGGTCAAGAACGTCTCGTTCGACCAGCTCGTCGCCGGTCGCACGAACACCTTCGACATCGCGCTCGCGGAGATCTCGATCACCGCCGAGCGGGCCAAGGTCGTCGACTTCTCGACCCCGTACTTCGACTCGAACATCGGCGTCCTGACCAAGAAGGGCGCCGGCGTCACCGCCGACAACATCAACCAGAAGTCCTGCGCGGCCTACGCGGGCACGACCTCGGTGCCGTTCATCCAGGACAAGTTGAAGTGCCAGGCCAAGGTGTATCCGAACTCGCAGACGCTCTACCAGGGCGTGCTCTCGGGCCAGGTCGACGCTGCGTTCCTCGACACCGCGATCGTGCTCGCCGAGGCCAAGGCGACCGGCGGCAAGCTCGAGGTGGCCGGCCAGTACAAGACCGGCGAGAAGTACGGCGCGATCTATCCCAAGGGATCGAAGAACGAGGCCGCGTTCAACAAGGGCATCCAGACGATGCTCTGGGACGGCACGCTCAACACGCTGTCCAAGACCTACCTCGGCCCGGCGTTCGGTGGCGACCCGTCCTCGGTGCCGGTCTGGGCTATCAAGTAACGGACGATGACTACGTCGGAGCTCGTCAGCCAGGAGCTGCAGGCCGCTCCTCCGCCGAGCAAGCCGAAGCCGGTCATCGGCGTCGCGATCGTCGGCCTGATCCTCACCGCGGTGGGGGTCGGGCTGATGGTCGACGTCGTGGTCAAGCTCCGCGACTACAACAAGGACAACGCCGGCGCCACGGTGGTCGGAGCGGTCCTCGTGCTCGCAACGCTCTACCCGCTGTGGCCCTGCCTGCGTTCGTTCGCTGCCGCGCAGAAACGCGCACGATTGCTGCGCGCAGATCAGGTCGTCGACGCGCGGCGATGTGCGGCTGGTGGTCGCGAAGAGGCGCTCATCTCGATGGGCTACGCGGCCGCCGCGATGATCGTCGCCGGCCTGCTGTTGATGGCGTTCGCGAATTCGGGCGGCATCGTCCAGACGTTCTTCCAGGCGCACGCCTGGCGGCTGTCGTTCTCGGAGATGATCCATGCGTTCTGGACGAACATCTGGGCGGCGGTCGTCGCGCAGGTCATCGTGCTCGCGTTCGGCCTGTTGCTTGCCATCATGCGGATGTTGCCGGGACGCGCCGGCGCACCGCTGCGCCTGATCGCGCTGGTCTACTGCGACATCTTCCGCGCGATCCCGGCCATCGTCACGATCCTGCTGGTCGTCTTCGGCACGCCGCTCGCGTTCCCATCGACGGCGAAGTGGGATCCGGTGTGGCTGGGCATTCTGTCCTTGTCCATGACCTATTCCGCCTATGTCGCCGAGGTCTACCGGGCCGGCCTGTCGTCGATTCACCCGAGCCAGAGCGCCGCAGCGCGCTCCCTCGGGCTCAGCTACACCCAGACGCTGCGCACGGTGCTCGTGCCGCAGGCGGTGCGGCGCGTGATCCCGCCGCTGCTCAACGACTTCATCAGCCTGCAGAAGGACACTGCGCTGCTGTCGGTTGCGGCGATCGGTGAGGTCGTGCTGACGGCGGGCCTGTGGCAGAGCAAGCTGTTCAACCTGTCGCCGGTGACCTTGGCGGCGCTGTTCTTCATCATCATCACGATCCCGCAGGCACGGTTCGTCGACGTCCTGATCGACAGGGACGCGCGCCGGCGGGGGCAACGCTGATGTCCTTCCTCGAGATCCGACGACGTACACAAGTCCTTCGGGCACAACGAGGTGCTCAAGGGCGTCTCGCTGAGTGTCGAGCGGCACGAGGTGGTCTGCCTGATCGGCGCGTCCGGATCGGGCAAGTCGACGTTGCTGCGCTGCGTCAATGCGCTCGAGGACATCAGCGGCGGCGAGATCCGCATCGACGGCGACACGGTCAGCGGCGCCGGGAGTCGACCTCAACGCGCTGCGTCGCGACGTCGGCATCGTGTTCCAGAGCTACAACCTGTTCCCGCACATGTCGGTGCTCGAGAACATCACGCTCGGCCCGACCCGCATCGAGCGCATGCCGAAGAAAGAGGCGCACGAGCGCGCGATGCGACTGCTCGAGTCGGTCGGCATGGCCGAGAAGGCGAAGGCCTACCCCGACAGCCTCTCCGGTGGTCAGCAGCAGCGCGTCGCGATCGTGCGTGCGCTGGCGATGCAGCCGCGGGTCATGCTGCTCGACGAGATCACCGCGGCGCTCGACCCGGAGCTGGTCGGCGACGTCCTCGAGATCGTGCGCGAACTGGCTCGCGGCGGACTTACCATGCTGCTGGCCACCCACGAGATGGGCTTCGCCAAAGAGGTCGCCAGCCAGGTGTGCTTCCTCGACAACGGCTCGATCCTCGAGCGCGGCATCGCCGCAGGACATCTTCGAGAATCCCCGCGAGGAGCGCACCCAGCAGTTCCTCAGCCGCGTCGTGAAGTCGGGACGGTTGTAGTCACCCGACGCTGTTGAGGTCCTGCGTCCCGATCACGGCGAGCAGGTCGAGCTTCTCTCGACAGTCGGTTCCCGGCCGCGGATGCAACAGCACCAGTGTCGCGCCGTCGACATCGCTCGTGAGGTGTTCGCACAACAGGTCGAGCACGCCGACTTCCGGATGAATGAGGCGCTTCGTGTCCGAGCGACGCACGGCGACTTCGTGCTCGGGCCACAGCGCGGCGAACTCGCGACTGGTTTCGAGGAGGTCGGCGACCATCGCTGCCAGTTCGGGGTCGTTGCCGCGTCGCCCGAGCGCCGCACGCAGGTCGGCAACGTGCGTGCGCGAGTGTTCGGCCCAGTCCTCCTCTGGGATGTGGGCCCGGCTTTCGGGCTCGGTGAACCAGCGCCACTTGTGGTTGCGGCGGCGTCCGGTGAACGAGGTCTGGTCACCCGAGACCAGCTTCGACATACGGTTCTGCACGAGCAGCGCGCCGCGGTCGTCGATGACGAATGCAGGCGTGTCGGTGAGCCGGTCGAGCAGGTAGAGGACGCCGGGGCTCACGTGTGCTCCCGAGGTGCGCCGCTCGGGCGCGGGCTGCCCTGCCAGGTGGAACAGATGATCACGCTCGTCCTCGGTCAGGCGCAGCGCGCGGGCGAGCGCAGTCAAGACCGGGGACGGATCGGCCGCGGCGTTGCTCGAGGCGCGTGTAGTAGTCGGAGATGCGGCAGGCGCGACTGCAGGCAGGGCGGGTCGGTGAGGAGACATCCGGTCGAGATCGCGGCGACTGCGCAGCAGGTCGGCGAGAGCAGTACGGTCCATCCCTCCACAGTGCCTGGGCGCGCGCCGAGTATCCAGGGAGCGCGGATCCCTGGGAGCGACCGTGCCTGCCGCCTGCGCGATCAAGAGCGCATCGTGGAGGTCATGACGATTCGAACTGCAACCCTCGGCAAGACCGGACCTACTGTCAGCGCGCTCGGCCTCGGCTGCATGGGCATGTCCGGCGCGTACGGCGACGCCGATGAGGACGAGAGCATCCGCACGATCCATACCGCGCTCGATGCGGGCATCACGCTGCTCGACACGGGCGACTTCTACGGCATGGGGCACAACGAAATGCTGTTGCAGCGCGCGTTGGTCGGACGCGATCGCGACGACTACCTGCTCAGCGTGAAGTTCGGCGGCATGCGCGATCCCGACGGCAGGTTCCTCGGCTTCGACGGGCGCCCGGCCGCCGTCGCCAACTTCCTCGCGTACTCGCTCAACCGGCTCGGGGTCGACCACATCGACATCTACCGTCCCGGCCGCCTCGACCCGGACGTCCCGATCGAAGAGACGGTCGGTGCCATTGCCCAACAGATCGATCGGGGACGGGTGCGGCACATCGGACTGTCCGAAGTGGGGTCGGAGACGATCCGCCGCGCAGCCGCCGTTCACCCGATCAGTGACCTGCAGATCGAGTACTCGGTGCTGACCCGCGGCATCGAGAACGACATCCTCGACACGTGCCGTGAGCTCGGCATCGGCATCACCGCGTACGGCGTCCTGTCGCGTGGGCTGATCGGCAGCTCGCGACAGGAGTTCCAGGCCGACGACGTGCACGCAGCGTGGCCGCGATTCCAGGGGGAGAACCTCGACCACAATCTGGCGCTCGTGGCCGGCCTCGAAGCGATTGCCGCCCGACACGGACTCACCGTCGCGCAACTGGCCATCGCCTGGGTCGCCGCGCAGGGCAACGACGTTGTGCCGCTGGTCGGCATGAAGAAGCCGGCACGCGTGCAGCCTGCGGTCGACGCGCTCGCCGTTACGTTGTCGGCCTATGACCTGGCCGAGATCGACCGGGTGCTGCCGGCTGATGCCGTTGCGGGCTCGCGCTATCCCGATGCGCTCATGTCGTCGTTGGACAGCGAGCGGCGCGATTGATCCGACGACAGCATCGCGCCGCCGAGCTGGGACAGCCAGATGTTCTAGTCGGGACGGCCGGTGAACGCGAGCCCGACTCCGACGCCGATCATGGTCACGCCGCCGAACCCACCGATGCGCTCGAGCCGGCGCGGTGAGCGTTCGAACCACGACCTCGCGGCGCCGGCGCTGAAGGCGAAGGCCGTGTCGTTGATGAGCCCGACGACCAGGAAGATCAGGCCGAGCAGCAGCAACTGCAGCGGGACGGCGCCCTCGGTGCGGTCGATGAATTGCGGCAGCACCGCAACGAAGAAGACCGTGCCCTTCGGGTTCGTCGCGCCGACGAGGAAGCCCTCACGCAACACGCGCGCCGTCGACTTCGGACGTGCCGCTGCGGTGAACGCACCCGGCAGCGCACGGCGATGGCGAACGGCCTGCACGCCGAGGAACACGAGATACGCGGCGCCGATGAGCTTGAGCGCGGTGAACGCGACGATCGAGCGCTCGACGAGCGTGCCCACCCCGACTGCGACCAGCACGACCTGGACGAGACCGCCGAGCGAGTTGCCGACCACCGTCGTCAGCCCGCCACGCCGTCCCATGACCAGCGTGCGGCTCACGACGAACAACACGCTCGGTCCAGGTATCACGACAAGCAACACCGAGGCGGCGACGAACGCGAGCAGATGTGCCCCTGAGATCACCCGATCAGCCTACGGTCGCGGCGCGTCCGGTCGGCCGGGGCCGTCGTGGCCCGTTCGAGGAAGTCGACAGGAAGCAGGGTCTGCGCATCGTGGCGTTCTGCAGGATCGACGATCCACGCGAGTAACGCCTCGGCCGACAGCTCACCCATTTCATCAAGCGGGACGCCGACCGTCGTGAGCGGTGGCGTCAGTCGACGCACGAAGCTGAGGTCGTTGTAGCCGGTGACCGACACATCGGTCGGGCAGCGCACGCCGTGTGCGGTGAGGGCCTCGATGGCGCCCATCGCCAGCAGGTCGTTCGCCGCGACCAGCGCGGTGAAGCGGACGCCGTTGTCGAGCAGTTCGTGGGTGGCTCCCGCGCCGGCGTCCTCGGTGAAGGCGGCGCATGAGATCACCGTGTCGGTCGTCGGTCGGCCGAGCGCACGGAGGGCGGACCGAAAGGCCGATGTGCGTTCACGACCGGTCGAGGTGTTGTTCGGCCCGGCAAGATGCAGGATCGAGCGATGCCCGAGGTGCGCGAGGTGCTCGACGCACAGCCGGATGCCGTGGCGGTCGTCAGCGCCGACGTAGGGCAGCTTGCTCACGGCGTCGCGACGGTTCACCAGCACTGTGGGAATCGACGATGCGACAAGCTCGGCGACCGCCGGGTCTGACCAGCGCGCGGTGGCGATGATGAATCCGTCGACCCCCCGGGCACGCATTGCCGAGATCTGCGACAACTCGGTGCGGGCGTCGTTGTTCGTGTCGGTCAACACCAGTGTGTAGCCGGCCCTGCTCAGCACCCGCTCGGCGCCGCGCACGATCGGCGGGAACAGGGCGTTCGTGATGTCGGGGACGACGAGCGCCACCACGTACGAGCGCGATGTGCGCAGCCCGCGCGCGAGCGTGTTCGGGACGTAGCCGAGTTGCCGGGCAGCCTGCTCGACGCGGCGCACCGTGTCGGAGTTGACGCCGTCGCGGGCCTCGGGATTCAGTGCGCGCGACGCCGTGGCGGTGTGCACACCCGCCTTCTTCGCGACATCGCTGAGCCGCACCCGAGCCATGCCAGGAGCGTAGCCGCTCGGAGGCGAAAACCGCGCGTTTGACCGCAATCGTTTGTGGGCTTGCGCGAGCTGTACCGGAACTTGCTGAGACGAGATGGTTGACAGTCTTGAATCGGTGGTGAAACCTAAGCGCAATCGTTTGTGGCCTGCTGCCGTTCGGTGGCTCGGCGAGCTTCCGTCTTCGTCCTCACCGAAGGAGTAGATCGTGAGTAATCGCAATCGTTTGCGAAGATCAGCCGGGCGACAGGTGATCGTCGGTTTGGCAGCGGCGACCTTGCTTGCCGGATGCGCCTCGACAACCGGGACGAGCAGCGGCACCACGGCCGGCAACCCCGGGTCCGGCACCGGGTCCGCGCCCGCGACGACCGCGCCGCTCGTCATCGGTGCCTCGGTGTCGCTGACCGGTGACTTCTCCGATTCCGGCAAGGCCGTCGAGCGCGGCTATCAACTTTGGGCGGACACCGTCAACGCCAAGGGCGGTCTGCTCGGCCGCAAGGTGGAGATCAAGATCGTCGATGATGCATCGAGCCCGACCCAGGTGGTCACGAACTACCAGAACCTGATCAACAAGGATCACGTCGACCTGACCCTCGGCCCGTTCTCGACGCTGCTGACCATTCCCGCCTCGCGGGTGGCGAGCCGCTACAACTACGCGTTCCTCGCGCCTGCGGGTGGCGGGCCCGACGTCTTCGCCCAGAACCTGCACAACTTCTTCTTCGTGCAGCCCGCGCCGACGACGCAGGCCGGTGACGTGTTCGCGAAGTACGTGCTCAGCCTGCCGGCATCGCAGCGACCGAAGACCGCGGCCTACGCCGAACTCGACGACCCGTTCTCGGCGCCCATCGCCGAGAACATCCGCGCGAAGTTCGAGGCGGCCGGGATCAAGACCGTCTACAAGCAGGTTTATCCGTCCGAGACGCAGGATCTTTCGCCGGTGATGGCCGCGCTCGTCGCCACCAAGCCGGACGTCATCGTCGGCGGGACGCAGAGCGAGGACGCTTACTCGCAGGTGAAGTCGCTCGTGCAGCTCAAGTACAACCCGAAGATCATGTTCCAGTCCAACGGTGCGAACTCGCCGCTGGAGTTCCCGGACAAGGTCGGGCGCAACAACACCGAGGGCATCATGTCGTCGGCAGACTGGTTCCCCGGCTCCACGGCGTCCGGCAGTGCAGCTTTCACCGCGGCGTACATCAAGAAGTACGGCGGGACGGCCCAGCAGGTCGACGACAACAGCGCCGAGGCATTCGCGTGCGGACAGTTGCTCGAGGACATCGCCGCGAAGACGAAGAGGATCGACAACGCGACGATCATCAGCTCGCTGCACTCGGGGTCGTGGCCCACGCTGCTCGGGAACCTCTCGTGGTCGGCGAACGGTGCACCGAAGGGTGAGTTCAACCTCGTCCAGTGGCAGAAGGGCAACCTGATCCCGGTGTATCCCTCGACGATCGCGGCGGCGAAGCCCGAGGTCGTCAAGCCGAACTGGGGCGGGTGATCGCGGCGGATGCATGCGCTCATCCAGGGCCTCATCCTCGGCATCCTCACCGCAGGCGTCTATGCGCTGATGGCATCGGGCCAGACGTTGATCTTCGGAATCATGAAGGTCGTCAATCTGGCCCAAGGTGCGATGGTGATCCTCGGCGCCTATCTCGCCTACCAGCTGTTCACCTCGTTCGGCATCGATCCGTTCCTGGCCATCCCGATCACGACGGTCGCGCTGTTCGTGGTCGGGGTGGTCGTCGAGATTGCGTTCATCCGTCCGCTGCGCCGTGAGGATCGCTCCGAGCTCAGCCTGCTCGTGACGTTCGCGGTCGCGCTGCTGCTCGAAGGCATCATGAGCGTGACGTGGAAGACCTCGGACCGCGTCGTCAACACGAGCTACACGAACTCGAGTTGGACGGTGTTCGGCTACGAGATCACCCTCGTGCGGCTGTGGGCTTTCGTGCTCTCGCTCGTTGCCCTCGGCCTGTTGTACGTCGTGCTCAACCGCACGCGGTTCGGACGCGCCGTGCGTGCCAGCGTGCAGAACCCGGAGTCGGCGCGGTTGCTCGGCGTGCGTGCTGAGTGGGTGTCGGCCATGGGCTTCGGGCTCGGCTCGGCGACTGCTGCAGCCGCGGGGTCGGTCTACGCGATGCTCTACCCCTTCAATCCGGGCAGCCACTACGACCTCATCTCGCGGCTGCTGTCGATAGTGCTGCTGGGTGGGCTCGGCAGCATCGGCGGCGCGGTCGTCGGTGCGTTGATCGTCTCGGTGTCTTCGGCAGTCGTCGCATCGACGTTCTCGCCCAGCTGGTCGGAGATGACGTTCTTCGTGATCCTGCTCGTCGTCCTGCTGCTTCGACCGCGCGGACTGTTCGGCACAGCCGCTCGCGGGGCGATATGAGCTGGCGCGGCGCGGTCGGTCCGGCACGCGCGATCATCTTCTTCGGTGTCCTCGGCGCGTTGCCGGCGCTCGGGCTCGCCCATTGGGTGCTGAACATGCTGGTGTTCACGCTGATGTACGCCGTGATGTCCAGCTCGTGGAACCTGACCGGCGGATTCGCCGGCTACCCGTCGCTCGGCCATGCAGCGTTCTTCGGCTTCGGCGCGTACGCCACCGCCATCTGGTTCGAGCATCACTCGATCACCAGCGGGTACGAACCGTTCCTGCTCCTGCCATTGGTCGGACTGTGCGCTGCTGTGATCGGGCTTCCCGTCGCTGCCATCGCGATGCGCACCCGCGCCGACGTGTTCGCGATCGTCACCATCACGCTGTTGTTCGTCGCGCAGACACTTGCGTTCAACCTGCACAGCCTGACCAACGGCGCTCAAGGCGTGTCGATGCCGATCGCGCCGTTCTCGGCTGCGACCTACGAATGGCCTTTCTACCAAGCGCTTCTGGTGCTGCTGGCCGTCGCGATGGGTCTGACATGGGCCACGATGCGCAGCAAGGTCGGTCTGTCGCTCGCAGCGGTGCGTGCCGACGAGGACAAGGCCGCGGGCGTGGGCGTCCACGTCTTCGGAGTGAAGCTGCTGAGCTTCAGCGTCAGCGTCGGCCTGACCGCGATGGTCGGCGGGATCTGGGCCTACTACGAGGGCTTCATCTATCCACAGTTCGCGATCGATCCGCTGGTGACCATCGGAATGGTGCTCATGACCTTCCTCGGCGGGCGTGCGACGTTGTGGGGTCCGGTGCTCGGCGCATTCCTGCTCGAACTCTCGCAGCAGTACCTCGCGTACACGTTGGGCGGCAGCCAGCTCTACCTCATCGCGTACGCGCTGGTGTTCCTGGTCGTCATGCTCGTGCTTCCGCGCGGCATCGTCCCGTCCGTGCAGGACGCGTTGCGTCGACGGCGGCGACGCAACGCGAGCCAGGCTGCTGCACCCACGAACCCCGCGGCGTCGCGCACCGTGCCCTCCTCCCTGGTCGGGAAGGAGGCGTGATGACCGACATTCTCGAAGTCGATCATGTATCGCGCGCCTTCGGCTCCGTCCACGCGGTGCGCGACGCCTCCTTCACCGTGGCCGAGAACTCGGTGACCGCCCTGATCGGGCCGAACGGTTCCGGCAAGACGACCTTGTTCAACATCATCACCGGATACCTGTCGGCCGACAGCGGCACCGTCAGCTTCGCCGGCCGCGACGTGACCCGCACGAAGCCGGGGGCGCTCTACCGGCGAGGTTTGTCGCGCACCTTCCAGCAGGCGAGGGTCTTCGGGCAACTGACCGTGCAGGAGAACCTCGTCATCGCAGCCGGGTTCGGCTGGCCGCAATTGTTCGGACGCCGGCTCGGCCGCGAGGATCGCCGACAGGCCGCCGAACTGCTCGAGGAGTTTCGCCTCGGCCACGTTGCCGATCTGTACGCGAGCGAGCTGTCCTACGGGCAGCGCAAGCTGCTGGAGTTCGCAGCCGTGCTGATGAGCCGTCCGTCGCTCGTACTGTTGGACGAGCCGACCGCGGGCGTCAACCCGGTGCTCATCGAGACAATGGAAACCCATATCCGGCAACGCAATGCCGACGGGATCACGTTCCTCGTTGTCGAGCACGACATGAACTTCGTCATGCGGCTGTGCGATCCGGTCATCGTCCTCGATCAAGGTCAAGAGATCTTCGCCGGCTCGCCCGAGCAAGTACAAAGCAACCCACTCGTGCTCGATGCCTACCTCGGAGCGTGAGGCGATGACAGACCTGCTCACGCTGCGCGACGTCGTTGCCGGCTACGGCGCGGGCGACATCCTGAAAGGCGTCGACCTCGACATCGGCGAAGCCACGGTGACCTGCCTCATCGGTCCGAACGGCGCCGGGAAGTCGACGGTGCTCAAGTGCGTCAGTGGCCTGCTGCATCCGAGGCGCGGCAGCGTCACCTTTCGTGGCGAGAACATCACCGCCTTGTCCCCGCGCGAACGACTGGGTCGCGGCATCGTGCACGTTCCGCAGGATCGCAGCCTGTTCCCGGCGATGACGGTCTGGGACAACCTGCTCATGGGCGGCTACACAATGAAGGACCAGAAGACTGTCAAGCAACGCATCGCTGCTGCCGTCGAAGCGTTCCCGATCTGCACCAAGCGCGCGAAGGATCATGCGGGCGCGCTCTCGGGTGGCGAGCAGAAGCAGGTCGAACTTGCTCGCACGCTCGTCCTCGATCCCAGCCTGATCCTGTTGGACGAACCGTCGATCGGGCTCGACCCGAAGGCCCGCAAGCAGGTGTTCGCCAGCATTCGCCGTCTCGCCGATCAGGGACGCACCGTCCTGCTGGTCGAGCAGAACGCACGGTCGGGTCTGGCCGCCTCGGACGTCGGAGCCGTGCTGGAGACGGGCGTGGTCCGGCTGGTCGACTCGGGCGCGCGGCTGCTCGACAACCCCGATGTGGCAAGGCTCTACCTGGGCGGATTCGCCAACCCCGTAACGCACAGCAGCACCTGAGCACCGCGGTGTCAAAGGAGATCAGCATGTCAGAGACCGGCCCTCGGATCGGTTGGATCGGCGTCGGACGGATGGGCTTCGCCCTTGCCGGCCGGCTGCTCGACGCGGGCCACGACGTCGCCGTCTACAACCGCACGCGCGCCAAGGCCGAACCGCTGGCCGAACGCGGCGCGAAGGTCGTCGACGCGCCGATCGATCTCGCCGACCGCGACGTCGTGTTCATCATGGTTTCGGCGCCGAGCGATCTTGCCGACGTGACCACTGGCGAGGGCGGCCTGCTCACCCACCCCGACGCGGCGCCCCGCATCATCATCGACTCGTCGACCGTGTCGACGCAGGCCTCCGCAGTGCTGCGTGCCGCCGCCGGTGATCGTGACAGCCAACTGCTGGCGGCACCGGTGAGCGGCAACCCGAAGGTCGTGCGCTCGGGCAAGCTCACGCTCGCTGTGTCCGGCCCGCGCGAGTCCTTCGACGAGGTCGAGCCGCTGCTGCGGCTGCTCGGACGGGGCGTCACCTACGTCGGCACCGACGAGGTCGCGCGCCTGGTCAAGATCTGCCACAACGTGTTTCTCGGCGTCGTGATCCAGTCGCTGTCCGAGATCACCCTGCTGGCCGAGCGTGGCGGTACCACTCGCGCAGCGTTCTTGGAGTTCTTGAACGACTCGGTCATGGGTTCGACGTTCAGCCGCTACAAATCCCCGGCACTGGTCAATCTCGACTTCGCGCCGACGTTCACGATGGCGCTGCTGAGCAAGGACTTCGACCTCGGGCTGGAAGCCGGACACGATCTCGGCGTCCCGATGCCGCTTGCCGCCGCAGCAGCGCAACTGGTGGCGTCGGCCGTCGGCGCCGGTCATCGTGACGTCGACTTCGCCGCGTTGATCCTCGAGCAGGCAAGGCGATCGGGGTATGACATCGCGTCGGAGAACGTCGACGTCGACGACGGGTTGGGTTGAGAGTGACGCGGCCACTTCCCGCCCCCGGACACGCCGGCGTCGACTTCGAGCAGCGCGTCGATTTCGATCGGCTGCGCACGTATCGGCTGGCACGTGCGCGCGAAGCGCTGCGGGGCAGCGAGTGCGGCGCCTTTCTGCTGTTCGACTTCTACAACATCCGCTATGTCACGCAGACGTGGATCGGCGGCGCGCTCGGGGACAAGATGACGCGCTACGCGTTGCTGACCGCCGACGGCGAACCCATGTTGTGGGACTTCGGTTCGGCAGCACGCCATCACCAGCTGTACTCGCCGTGGCTCGAACCGGAGAACTGCCGTGCGGGCATGCTCGGGCTGCGCGGCGCGATCGCGCCCAGCGCCGGGCTGATGGAGTCAGCGGTCGCGCAGTTGAAGGCACTGCTCACCGATGCGGGTGTAGCCGACGCACCGGTGGCCGTCGACATCGTCGAACCACCGTTCCTGTTCGAGATGCAGCGACAGGGTCTGCACGTCGTCGACGCGCAGCAATTGATGCTCGATGCGCGCGAGATCAAGTCACCGGACGAGATCATGCTGCTCACGCAGGCAGCAGCGATGGTCGACGGCGTCTACCAGGACATCGTCGAGGCGCTGAAGCCCGGCATCCGTGAGAACGAGATCGTCGCCCTGGCCAGCAAGCGGCTCTACGAGATGGGTTCCGACCAGGTCGAAGCGATCAACGCCGTCTCGGGTGAGCGGTGCAATCCGCATCCGCACAACTTCTCCGATCGCCTTATCCGGCCGGGCGATCAGGCGTTCTTCGACATCATCCAGTCGTTCAACGGCTACCGCACGTGCTACTACCGCACGTTCAGCGTCGGCAGCGCCACCGGCTCGCAGCGCGACGCCTACACCCGCGCGCGTGAATGGATGGATGCCGCGATCACCATGGTCAAACCCGGTGTCGGGACGGACGAGATCGCGCAGCTCTGGCCGGCCGCCACCGACTTCGGTTTCGCCGACGAGATGGCCGCATTCGGGCTGCAGTTCGGTCACGGGGTCGGGCTCGGCCTGCACGAGCGCCCGATCATCTCGCGGCTGAACAGCATGCGCGAACCGATCGAGATCAGGCCCGGCATGGTGTTCGCCCTCGAAACCTATTGTCCCGCGTCGGACGGGTTCTCCGCGGCGCGGATCGAAGAAGAAGTCGTCGTGTCCGAGTCCGGCGCACACGTGATCACGAAGTTCCCGGCCCAGGACCTCGTGATCGCCAATCCGTACTGACCTGTCGTGAAAGGCACCCCATGAGGTTGACCGTCCCTACCGAACTGCGCATCGGCGGCAAGGACGTCCCTGCTGCCGACGGGCAGCGGTTCGACGTCCTCGATCCGGCGACCGGCGAGGTGATCGCGTCCGTCCCTGACGCCGATACCGGCGATGCCATCGCGGCGATCGACGCAGCGGAACTCGCCGCGTCGGACTGGGCCTCGTCGGCGCCGCGAACGCGCGCCGAGATCTTGCGTCGTGCGTTCGACCTGATGTCCGCATCGGCAGATGAACTGGCCGCGTTGGTCTCGCGCGAGAACGGAAAGGCACTGCCCGATGCCCGCGGCGAGATCGCTTATGCCGCCGAGTTCTTCCGTTGGTACGGCGAGGAAGCCGTCCGGCTCAACGGAACGTTCGCGACGGCACCGTCGGGTGCGAACCAGATCATCGTGTCGCACGAACCGGTCGGTATCTGCGTCCTCGTGACGCCGTGGAACTTCCCCGCGGCGATGGCGACCCGCAAGATCGGGCCGGCGCTCGCGGCTGGCTGCACGATGGTGCTCAAGCCTGCAGGCGAGACACCGCTGACCGCACTCGCGATGGTCGCGATCCTCGAGGCGGCGGGCGTGCCGCCTGGCGTCGTCAACGTGATCACCACTCGCCGGTCGGGGTCCGTGGTGTCGGCAATGCTGCACGACGAGCGCGTGCGCAAACTGTCATTCACCGGCTCGACCGAGGTCGGCCGGCTATTGCTCCGCGAGGCTTCCGACCGCGTCATCAACACCTCGATGGAACTCGGCGGCAACGCGCCATTCGTCGTGTTCGCAGACGCAGACCTCGACGCCGCAGTCGACGGCGCAATGGTCGCGAAGATGCGTAACGCCGGCGAGGCCTGCACCGCGGCCAACCGGTTCTACGTCGAAGCCTCGGTCGCCGAGGAGTTCTCGCGCCTGCTCTCAGAACGCATGGCGAGTCTGGTCGTCGGGCCGGGGACGGACGAGACGAGCCAGGTCGGACCGCTGATCAACGAAGCCGCCGTGGCGAAGGTCGACGAGTTGGTTACCGACGCGGTGCAGCGCGGCGCACGCGCCGTCGTCGGTGCAACGCGACCCGAGCGGACCGGCCATTACTACGACCCGACCGTGCTGCTCGACGTTCCCGTCGACGCGCAGATCCTGCGGGAAGAGATCTTCGGCCCGGTGGCGCCCATCGTCACGTTCACGAGTGAGGACGAGGCGATCGCGCTCGCCAACGACACCGACTTCGGCCTCGTCGCCTACGCCTACACCGGCAACCTCGCGCGCGGCATGCGGGTCAGCCGCAGGCTCGAAGCCGGCATGGTCGGCCTCAACCGCGGGCTCGTGTCCGACCCGGCGGCACCGTTCGGCGGCGTCAAGCAGAGCGGAATCGGTCGCGAGGGTGGGCACGAGGGCGTGCTCGACTACACCGAATCGAAGTACGTGGCCGTGCGATGGTGAGCCAACCGGCCGGCCTGCCCGGACTGCGGGGTGTCGACCACATCGGCATCACCGTGCCCGATCTCGACGCGGCGGACCGGTTCCTCGTCGACGTGCTCGGCTGCGAATACCTCTACTCGCTCGGGCCTTACCGCCACGACGACACCGACTGGATGGCCGAGCACCTCGGTGTCGACGCGCGCGCGGTCATGCAACGGTTGCACTTCTATCGCTGTGGCGCTCAGGCGATCTTCGAGGTCTTCCAGTACTCGGCGCCCGACCAGGCTGACGTGCCGCCGCGCAACAGCGACGTCGGTGGTCATCACGTTGCGTTCTACGTCGACGATCTGGACGTTGCGCTCGAGCACCTGCATGCACACGGCGTCGAAGTTCTGGGCGCGCCCACGTCGAGCACCGGTCCGAGCGAAGGTCAGCGCTGGGTCTACTTCCGCGCACCGTGGGGCCTGCAGTTCGAACTCGTGTCCTATCCCGGCGGCAAGGCGTTCGATCGCGCGGGCGGCACTGCGTCACGACGATACGGAGGTGGCATCGATGCCTGAACGCAACGAGCTCCGTCCCGATGTGGGTTGGACCGACTTCGTGGTCACCGACGCCGACTGGGACGCTGCGGATCCGCAACTGCTGCTTGCGATGTTCGCCCAGCTGACGATCATCCGTGCGTTCGAGGAATACGTCCTCGACCTCGCCACCGACGGTCTCGTGCACGGCCCGGCCCACTCGAGCATCGGACAGGAGGGTGGCGCTGTCGGATCGGTGCTCGCGCTGTCCGCCGGGGACACGGTCAACGGCTCGCACCGCGGCCACCACCAGTTCCTGGCCAAGGCGTTGGCGCACGTCGAACCGAAAGGCATCGACGCGCTGCGGCCGTACTCCGACGACGTCCGCATGGTGCTCACGCGCACGCTCGCCGAGATCTGCGGCCTCGACCAGGGCTGGAGTCACGGCCGCGGTGGTTCGATGCACCTGCAGTGGAAGGCCGCCGGCGCGATCGGCACGAACGCCATCGTGGGTGGCGGCGTGCCGCTCGCGGCGGGGTCGGCCTGGGCGCATCGCCAAGCGGGCACCGATGCCGTCGCGGTGACCTACTTCGGTGACGGCGCGATCAACATCGGCTCGACCCTGGAAACGTTCAACCTCGCTGCCGCGTGGGATCTGCCGCTGTGCCTGTTCGTCGAGAACAACCAGTACGCGGTCTCGACCTCGGTGCGAGAGGCCACGGGCGAGCCGCGGCTGTCCGGACGAGGCCCCGGCTTCGGCATCGCGAGTTGGCGCGTCGACGGAATGGATCCGCTGGCCGTCCATCTGTGCATGCAGGACGCCCTCGCACGGTTGCGCGCCGGCGACGGTCCCGTCCTCGTCGAAGCCGACCTTTACCGGTACTTCCACCAGAACGGTGCGTTCCCGGGCAGCGCGTTCCGGTACCGCAGCAAGGACGAGGAAGCGTCCTGGCGCGCCCGCGACCCGATCGATCAACTCGTTCGCCATCTCGCGCGACGCGAGATCCTGACCGAGACCGAGACCGACACCGCGCGCGAAGCAGCCCGTCAGGCGATCGCCGAGATCGGCGCCGAGCTGGTCGAGGCCGACCCGGCGGGCAAGCCCGGCGCACGCCGTATCAAGGCCTCGCTGTGGCCCGATCCCGGATATGCGCACTACGGCGTGCGCGGCGACCTTGGCGAATTCACCTCTGCCCGCACGGACTTCGCCGGCGAGATCACCGACATGAAGTTCATCGACGCGGTCGCCGCCGTGATGCGTCGCAGGATGGACACCGACGACCGGATCGTCATCCTGGGAGAAGACGTCCACCGCCTCAACGGCGGCACGAACGGAGCGACGCGCGGCTTGGCCGAGGCCTATCCCGACCGCGTCCTCGGCACACCGATCAGCGAGAACGGGTTCACCGGACTCGGCGGCGGCATCGCCCTGGACGGACGGTTCCGACCCGTCGTCGAGCTGATGTACGCCGACTTCATGTGGGTCGCGGCCGATCAGCTGTTCAACCAGATCGGCAAGGCCCGGCACATGTACGGCGGCGACGGCGCCGTCCCGTTCGTGCTGCGCAGCAAGGTCGCGATGGGTACGGGCTACGGCTCGCAGCACTCGATGGATCCGGCCGGCATCTTCGCGACCGCACCCGGCTGGCGCATCGTCGCACCGACGACGCCCTACGACTACGTCGGGCTGATGAACTCGGCACTGCTGTGCGACGACCCGGTCGTCGTCCTCGAACACGTCGACCTCTACGGCACCAGTGGTCCGGGCCCGGTCGACGATCTCGACTACTGCATCCCCGTCGGATCTGCGGCCGTGCGTCGCGAGGGATCCGACGTCACCGTGCTCACCTATCTCGCGATGACCCAGTACGCACTTGCGGCGGCCGACGCCGTGCCGGACGTGTCTGCCGAGGTCATCGACCTGCGTTGGCTCGACCGTGCCTCGCTCGACTGGGACACGATCGGCGCGAGCATCCGCAAGACGAACCGCGTGCTCATCGCCGAACAGGGACCGCTCGGCACGTCCTACGGGAGTTGGCTTGCCGACGAGATCCAGCGGCGCTACTTCGACTGGCTCGATCATCCGATCGAGCGGGTGACCGGCGGCGAGGCGTCACCGAGCATCAGCAAGGTGCTCGAGCGCGCGGCAATGGCCCAACAGGCCGAGGTCGAGAGCGCGCTGCGCGCGCTCGGAGGTCGCTGAACCATGGCGCAACTGCTGCGGATGCCCGAGGTCGCCGCGAACACCAACGAGGCCGTGCTCGGCTCATGGCAGGTTCGCGAGGGCGCGCCGTTCGCCGCCGGCAGCGTGTTGGCGACCGTCGAGACGGCGAAGGCAGCCGTCGACATCGAGGCCGAGCACGACGGGGTGATGGTGCGCGCGCTCGTCGACGAGGGCAGCGAGGTCGAGGTCGGCAGCGCGATCGCGCTGCTCGCCGGTCGCGACGAGCCGCTCGCCGACGCCGATGCCGAGCTCGAGGCACTGCTCGGCGAACGGCCGCGAACGGCGCAACCCGAACCGGCGCAACCCGAACCGGCGCGAACCCGACGACCGGCGCAACCCGAACACGGCCGCGACGCCGTCGCGACTGTTCATGAGCCCGCTCGCACGAAGGCTCGCCCGCGACGCCGGCATCGACGGTGCCCAGCTGCGCGGGACGGGTCCGAACAACCGCATCGTCCGGCGCGACGTCGAGGCGGCGATCGCCGCCGAGCACACAGCACCATCGCGCCGTCGACGGACGGCGGCGTGCCGCACACCCGGATGCGCGCGGCGATCGCCGCCAATCTCGTCGCGAGCAAGCGCGACGTCCCGCACTTCTACGTGCGTGGCACCGCCGACGTCGACGAGCTGCTTGAGCTGCGCGCCGATCTGAACAGCGCGGCAGGCCCGCGCATCTCGGTCAACGACCTCGTCCTCAAGGCCGTGGGGCTCGCGCACGTACGCGAGCCGGCGATGAACGTGATCTGGACCGACACCGCCGTGCGCAGCTTCGACACGGCCGACATATCAGCTCGCGATCGCCACCGAGGGCGGCCTCGTCGTCCCGGTCGTGCGCGCGGTCGAGACGCTGCGCATCGGCGCGTTGGCCGAGACGACCGCCGACCTGGCCGAACGCGCTCGTGCAGGCACGCTGCGCCAACACGAGCTCGAGGGCGGCACCAGCACACTGACGAACCTGGGCATGTTCGGCACCGAGGAGTTCGCGGCGATCATCAACGCGCCGCAGAGCTCGATCGTCGCGGTCGGTGCCGTGCGGCAAGAGGCGGTGGTGCGCGACGGTCAGATCCGCGCGGCGTCGCGGCTCACCGTGACCGTGTCGGTCGATCACCGCCCGATCGACGGCGTCGTAGCAGCGCGCTGGCTGCGCAACCTGATCGCGTTGCTGGAGAACCCGGTGCAGTTGCTGCGTTGACCAACCCCGTCCGTCACCGCGATCACCCGGCGAGCAGGATGGAGACATGGACTTTCGTTACCTGGGCAATTCCGGAATGCAGATCTCCGAGATCGTGTACGGCAACTGGCTCACGCACGGCTCGCAGGTCGAGAACGATGTCGCGACTGCGTGCGTGCGTGCAGCGCTCGAAGCGGGCATCAGCAGCTTCGACACCGCGGACGTGTACGCGAACGGCGCCGCCGAACAGGTGCTCGGCGACGCATTGAAGGGCGAACCTCGTGAGTCGCTCGAGATCTTCACGAAGGTGTTCTGGCCGGTCGGCGCCGGAGGCAAGAACGACGTCGGCCTCTCGCGCAAGCACATCATGGAAGCGATCGACAACTCGTTGCGTCGGCTGCAGACCGACTACGTCGACCTGTACCAGGCGCACCGCTACGACAAATTCACGCCGCTCGAAGAGACGATGCAGGCCTTCGCCGATGTCGTGCATGCAGGCAAGGCGCTCTACATCGGCGTCAGCGAGTGGGCGCCCGAGCAGATCGCCGCCGGTCACGAGCTCGCGCAGCAGCTGGGCATCCGGCTCATCTCGAACCAGCCGCAGTACAACATGCTGTGGCGCATCATCGAGGACGAGGTCGTGCCGACCAGCGCCGATCTCGGCATGAGCCAGATCGTGTTCTCGCCGATCGCGCAAGGCGTGTTGACCGGCAAGTACCGGCCCGGTCAGGACGCGCCGGCGGGTTCGCGGGCGACCGATACCAAGGGCGGCGCGAACATGATCTCGCGCTGGCTGGACGACGACGTGCTCACCCGCGTGCAGCAACTCGTCCCGATCGCGGACGGACTCGGTATGTCGATGGCCGCGCTGGCCGTGGCGTGGGTGCTGCAGAACGACAACGTGGCCGCGGCGATCATCGGCGCGTCCCGTCCGGAACAGGTGGCCGAGAACGTGAAGGCGGCCGGCGTGCAAGCTCGACGCCGAGACGCTCAAGCGCATCGACGAGGCGCTCGGCGACGCCGTCGAACCGCGATGCCGCGCAGGTCATCAAGTCGACGCCGTTGCGCCGGCCGGGGTCGTAAGGACTTCGTTCTTGTAACGCTCGCGCCGCCCCTCGACACTGCACGTGCAGGCGAGGCGAGGAGCGGCGACGATGAGCGGGACGGCGTCACGATGGCACCGGGTGGACGAGCGCGACGTCCCGGCCGAGGGCCGGGTCAGCAGCGTCGAGGTGGACGGGCGGTCTGTCGCGCTCGCCCGGTGCGGCGAGCGGCTGGGTGCGCTCGACAATCACTGTCCGCACCAGGGCGGCCCGTTGGGTGAGGGCTCGATCGAAAAGGGTCTGCTGCGCTGCCCGTGGCACGGCTACGACTACGACCCGATCACAGGGCTGCCGCCTGCCGGATTCAGTGACGGCGTGCCGAGCTACCCGGTCGAAGAGCGTGCGGACGGCGTTTTCGTCGAGTTGCCCGATGTGCCGCCACGGGTCCGCACCGTCGGTGACGTTCTCGTTGAAACCTTGGTGGCATTCGGCATCAGCTACGTGTTCGGGATGGTCGGTCACTCCAATCTCGGCTTCGCCGATGCCCTGCGCCGCGCCGAGCAACGCGGCGAGATCACCTACATCGGCATCCGCCACGAAGGCGCGGCGGCGTTCGCCGCGAGCGCGTACGGCAAGCTGACCGGACGGCCGGCCGCGTGCTTCGCGATCGCCGGTCCCGGCTCGACCAACCTGCTCACCGGCCTCTACGACGCCAAACTGGACGGTGCGCCCGTCGTCGCGATTTCCGGGCAGGTGCCGTCGTCGGTACGGGGGCGGGGCGCGTTCCAGGACCTCGACCTGACGGCTGTGTTCTCCGACGTCGCGGTGTCGACGGAAGTCGTCCAGGCGCGAAGCGACTACGCCGAACTGGCCGCGCTCGCCGTCAAGCGGGCGATCGACGGCCGCGGAGTCGCGCATCTTGTGCTGCCCGACGAGGTGCAGGTGCTGCCCTCCGAACAAGCACCTGCCGCGCCCGGCGGCCGGTTCACCGAGCGTCGCATCCTGCCGGACGACGACGCGCTCAACCGGGCCGCAGCTCTGGTGCGCGACGCGCACCGTCCGGTGTTCGTCGTCGGGCACGGGGCACGCGAGGCCCGCGACGAGGTGCGTCGCTTCGCCGAACGACTCGGCGCGCCGGTGCTCACCACCTTCAAGGCCAAGGGACTGGTCGCCGACGACCACCCGCTCGGTGCCGGCGTGCTCGGTCGCAGCGGCACACCGGTGGCGAGTTGGCTGATGAACGAGTCCGACCTCATCGTGGTCGTCGGCGCGTCGTTCTCGAACCACACCGGCATCGCGACGTACAAGCCGATCGTCCAGATCGACGACGCCCACACCGCGATCGGACGATTCAACGCGGTGACCGAACACCTGCTCGGCGACGCGGCGCTGACCGTGACGGCGCTCGATGACCGCGTCGGCATGGCAGCCGCGACAGATCAACGCACAGACGTCGCCGCCCGCTGGGCGATCTGGCGCGCGGAGAAGGCCCGCCGCGTCGCGGACGACCGTGGTGCGGGCGTGTCCGCTGCGGCAGTGTTCGACGCGCTCGCACGCCATCTGCCCGACGACGCGGTCGTGGCGGTCGATGTCGGCAACCACGCCTATTCGCTCGGGCGTTACCTCGAGTCGGCCGGCCAGCCGGTGCTCATGTCCGGGTATCTCGGCTCGATCGGCTTCGGCTACCCCGCCGCGCTCGGTGCGTGGGCTGCCGCGCCCGGCCGTCCGATCCTCGCCGTCACCGGCGACGGCGGATTCGGCCAGTACAGCGCAGAGCTGCTCACCGCGGTCAAGTACGGCATCCCCATCAAGCACTTACTGCTCGACAACGGATCCCTGGGCAAGATCAGCAAAGAACAGCTCGCGGCGGGTTTGCCGGTGTGGCACACGACGTTGCACAACCCCGACTGGGCTGCCTACGCCGAGTTGTGCGGCGCCACGGGGATCCGGGTCGGGCGTCGCGACCAACTCGATGCAGCGTTCGAGCAACTCTTCCGCACGGACGGCCCAGCGCTGCTGTGCGTGCAACAGGATCCGCAACTCATCTGACGACTACTCCGAAGGACGTGTTCATGACACCGAGCTACGACGACCTGCGCGCGCTGTTCATCAACTGCACGCTGAAGCAGTCCCGGAACCCAGCAACACGCAGGGCCTGATCGACGCGAGCGCGCACATCATGCGGACCAACGGTGTGCACGTCGACATCGTGCGTGCGATCGACCACGACATCGCCACCGGCGTGTGGCCGGACATGCGCGAGCACGGCGCCGCGACCGACGACTGGCCGGCGATCTTCGAGACGGTGTTGGCAGCTGACATCCTCGTACTCGCCGGACCGATCTGGCTCGGCGACAACAGCTCGGTCATGAAGCGTGTCCACGAACGGCTCTACGGCGGATCGCACCTGCTCAACGACCGTGGCCAGTATCTCTACTACGGCCGGGTCGGCGGCTGTTTCATCACGGGCAACGAGGACGGCATCAAGCACTGCGCGATGAACGTGCTCTACACGCTGCAACACATCGGTTACACGATCCCGCCGCAGGCCGACGCCGGCTGGATCGGCGAAGCAGGGCCTGGTCCGTCCTACCTCGATCCCGGTTCGGGCGGGCCGGAGAACGACTTCACCAACCGCAACACCACGTTCATGACATGGAACCTGATTCACCTCGCGCGCCTGCTCAAGGACGCAGGTGGCGTGCCCGCCCACGGGAACCAGCGCTCCGAATGGGAAGCCGGATGCCGCTTCGACTACGAGAACCCGGAATATCGCTGACTGCGGTCGGTCAGGCGGGGACGGGCGCCCGCTCGTAGGTGACGTAGCCACCCTCGTCGGCAACCGGCGCGAATCCGGCGCCCTCGACAAGGGCAACTGCCGCGGTGTTGCCGATCCACACGGTGACCTGGCAGTGGCGGTGGTCGGCGTCGGCCGCGCTGAGGACGTCGGCCAGCAATTGGCCGGCCAGGCCGAGGCGGCGGTGGCCGAGCGCGATGGTGATGTCGACGATGCGGGTCACAGCGCCGCTGTCATCGACGAGCAGACGTCCGACCGGCTTCTCGTCGACAACGAGAATCTCGTTGACGGCGTTGGGGTGCGCGGTCGCGTACATGCGCCGCTGCGCGCGGAATTGCATGTCGATCAGGACGAAGCGGGTGTCGGTGGGCAGCACGGCCAACTCGAGGTGCGAGTCGGCGAACAACGACCGCAGCAGCGGCTTGTCAGTAGGAGTTGCCGGCCGTCGCGTGATCGCCGAACGGCGCTGCACGCTGGTCATCGCGAAATCTCCCGAAATGCTTCCTGGACAACCAAGCGAGCATAGGGCCGCGAATTGTGCACGGGCTGAAAGTTGATCACATTTTTAGTGATCGGCCAGCAACTCGTGAACTTGAATGCCTCGAAAGCGGACAGACCGGCCGCTGTTCTGCGGGTGGGCGAGGGTCAGCTCTTGCGACGCCGGATGGTGTTCGCGATGAAGGCCAGCGGGTCGTACTTCTTGTCGACGACGCGCTCCTTCAGCGGGATCAGTGCGTTGTCGGTGATCTTGATGTGCTCGGGGCAGACCTCGGTGCAGCACTTGGTGATGTTGCACATGCCGAGCCCGTACTCGTCCTGCGCCGCGTGCTTGCGGTCGAGCGTGTCGAGCGGGTGCATGTCGAGTTCGGCCGTGCGCATCAGGAAGCGCGGACCGGCGTAGGCCTCCTTGTTGTCCTCGTGGTCACGGATCACGTGACACACGTCCTGACACAGGAAGCATTCGATGCACTTGCGGAACTCCTGCGAGCGCTCGACGTCGATCTGCGCCATGCGGTACTCGCCGGGCTTCAGGTCCGGCGGTGCGAACGCGGGGATCTGCTGCGCCTTCTTGTAGTTGTACGACACGTCGGTGACGAGGTCCTTCATCACCGGGAACGTGCGCATCGGCGTCACGGTGATCGTCTCGTCCTGCGAGAAGATCGACATGCGGGTCATGCACATCAGCCGCGGCCGGCCGTTGACCTCCGCGCTGCACGAACCGCACTTGCCGGCCTTGCAGTTCCAGCGCACCGCGAGGTCGCCGGCCTGCGTGGCCTGCAGGCGATGGATGATGTCGAGCACGACCTCGCCCTCGTTCACCTCGACGGTGAAGTCCTGCAGGTCACCGCCGTCGGCGTTGCCGCGCCAGACCCGGAAGTGTGCGTCGTACGCCATTACGCCGTGGCTCCTGCTTCTGCTTCGACCTTCTCGACGATGTCAGGGTTGTCGTCCGGGATCGAGGCGATCTCCTCGTCCGTGTAGTACTTCTTGAGCTCGTCCTTGGTGAACAGCTCGAGCAGGTCCTGGCGCATCGGCGGCATCGGCTGCTCGACCACGTCGATGTCGCCCGCGTCGTTGAGCGTGCAGATCAGATTCACCTGGCGCCACTTCGAGCTCATCTTCGGGAAGTCGTCGCGGGTGTGACCGCCGCGCGACTCTTCGCGGATCAGCGCAGCGCGTGCGACGCACTCGGCGATCGAGAGCATGTTGCGCAGGTCGAGCGCGAGGTGCCAACCCGGGTTGAACTCGCGGCCGCCGGTCGCCTTCATGTGCTGCGCGCGCTCCTTCAGCTTCTCGAGGCGCTCCAGCGCGTCCTCGATCTCGCTGCGCTTGCGGATGATGCCGACGAGGTCGTTCATCACCTGCTGCAGTCTCGGCGTGCAGGTCGTAGGGGTTCTCGCCGTCTTCCTTCTCGAGCGGGGCGAGGGCGGTCTGCTCGCACGCGGCGATCTGGTCGTCGGTGATCGTCGGGTACTTGCCCTTGAGCGCCTTGACGTAGGCCGCCGCGCCTTCACCGGACCGCCGTCCGAACACCAGCAGGTCCGACAGCGAGTTGCCGCCGAGCCGGTTCGAACCGTGCATGCCGCCGGCCACCTCGCCGGACGCGAACAGGCCCGGCACGCGCTCGGCCGCCGCGGTGTCGGCGTCGACCTCGATGCCGCCCATCACGTAGTGACAGGTCGGGCCGACCTCCATCGGCTCGGCCGTGATGTCGACGTCGGCCAGTTCCTTGAACTGGTGGTGCATCGACGGCAGCCGCCGCAGGATCTCGTCCTTCGGCAGGCGCGAGGCGATGTCGAGGAACACGCCACCGTGCGGCGATCCGCGGCCGGCCTTGACCTCGGAGTTGATCGCGCGCGCCACCTCGTCGCGGGGGAGCAGGTCGGGGGTGCGCTTGTTGTGGTCGGGGTCCTTGTACCAGGCGTCGGCCTCGGCCTCGTTGTCGGCGTACTGCGCGCGGAACACGTCCGGCACGTAGTCGAACATGAACCGCTTGCCCTCGGAGTTCTTCAGCACGCCGCCGTCGCCGCGCACGCCCTCGGTGACGAGGATGCCCTTCACCGACGGGGGCCAGACCATGCCGGTCGGGTGGAACTGGACGAACTCCATGTTGAGCAGCGTCGAGCCGGCGCGCAGCGCGAGCCCCATGCCGTCGCCCGTGCACTCCCACGAGTTGGACGTGACCTTGAACGACTTGCCGATGCCGCCGGTGGCGAGCACGACCGCCGGCGCCTTGAACAGGACGAACTTGCCGGTCTCGCGCCAGTAGCCGAACGCGCCGGAGACCGCGCCGTCGTCGGTCTGGATGAGGTCGGTGATCGTCAGCTCGGCGAACACCCGCAGGTTCGCCCTCGTCGGCGCCGGTGTCCTCGCCCTTCTTGCGGGCGTCGTCCTGCTGCAGCGAGACGATCTTCTGCTGCATCGTGCGGATGAGTTCGAGACCGGTGCGGTCACCGACGTGCGCCAGCCGCGGGTACTCGTGGCCGCCGAAGTTGCGCTGGCTGATCCGGCCGTCCTTGGTGCGGTCGAACAGCGCGCCGTAGGTCTCGAGCTCCCACACGCGGTCGGGCGCCTCTTTGGCGTGCAGCTCGGCCATGCGCCAGTTGTTCAGGAACTTCCCGCCGCGCATCGTGTCGCGGTAGTGCACCTGCCAGTTGTCGTTCGCGTTCGCGTTGCCCATCGCGGCGGCGCAACCGCCTTCGGCCATGACCGTGTGTGCCTTGCCGAACAGCGACTTGCAGATGACGGCGACCTTGCAGGCCGGCTTCGTGCGCCGCGATCGCCGCGCGCAGTCCGGAACCGCCGGCGCCGATGATCAGGACGTCGTAGGAGAACTTCTCTATCTCTTCGCTCACTCAGTTGATGATCCTCAGATCGGAGAACGCGCCGGAGGAGACCAGCGCGATGTAGCCGTCGGTGAGCATGAGCGTGGCAAGCGTCGTCCAGGCCAGTTGCATGTGCTTGGCGTTGAGCTTGGAAACGAAGCGTCCACGCCTTGTACCGCATCGGATACCGCGAGAAGCTGCGCACCCGGCCGCCGATGATGTGCCGGCACGAGTGGCACGACAGCGTGTACGCCCAGAGCAGCACGACGTTGGCCACCATGATCAACGTCCCGAGACCGATACCGAACGCCACCGTCGGCGCCTTGGAACGAGCGGATCGCGTCATAGGTGTTGATCAGCGAGATCACGACGGCCGCGGCGAAGAAGTAGCGGTGCAGGTTCTGGAAGATCAGCGGGAACTTCGTCTCGCCGGAGTAGCTCTGGTGCGGTTCGGCGACGGCGCACGCCGGCGGCGACTGCCAGAACGCGCGGTAGTACGCGCGGCGGTAGTAGTAGCAGGTCAGGCGGAAGCCGAGCAGGAACGGCAGGACGAGCAGCGCCAGCGGAATGAACGGCGGGAAGTGCCCGAACCAGGTGCCGAAGTCACGCGCGTCGGACGGGCAGGACGCGCTCACGCACGGCGACGAGAACGGCGACAGGTAGTGGTACTGCTGCACGAAGTACGCGCGCTGACTGACCGTGCGCACGAGCGCGTACAGCACCCAGATGCTCAGCAGCGTGAACGTGAGCAGCGGGGCCTTGCGCCAGTTGTCGGTCCGCAGCGTGCGGGCCGCGATCGACGCGCGTCCCGGGGCTGCAGTCCCGCTCTGCATGCTTTTCGTTGGCATGCTTCCCGCGCGCGTCATGTAGATCCTCTCGACCAGAGTCGTTGTGCAACACCGTTCTACTCGGACGAAACCAGCCTGAGTGTCGCCCAACCAGTAGATGTTGCCAACATCTCGCGTGTGCCTGCGCACGGGGGTCGGGCAAGCGCCCGGAGGCGGCAGAACATGCCCGGCGCTCATGTAGACTTCTCGGCTGGCGCTCGCTCCGAATCGGGGCGGAGCCGCTGCCCCTTTAGCTCAGTCGGCAGAGCGTCTCCATGGTAAGGAGAAGGTCTACGGTTCGATTCCGTAAAGGGGCTCTGGTGCCCCGCCGGGGCATCCGGGCGGGGTAGCTCAGTCAGGTAGAGCAAGCGGCTCATAATCGCTGTGTCGCCGGTTCAAGTCCGGCCCTCGCTACGCTCAATTAAGAACGCGCTCGACCAAGACAACTGCGAAAGGCAAGACCAGTGGCTTCCACCGACGTACGTCCGAAGATCACCTTGGCGTGTCAGGTGTGCAAGCACCGCAACTACATCACCGTCAAGAACCGGCGCAACGACCCCGACCGGCTCTCGATGAACAAGTTCTGCCCGAACTGCGGCAAGCACACCGAACACCGCGAGACTCGCTGATCCTCGCTTCACCAGCCCCGCCGAGAGCCTCGGCGGGGCATTTTCGCGTGCCTGCCGCCCGATGAACGCGTGACATGATGTCGCAGTGAACGACAGCGACGGGCGCCGGCTGCGCTGGGCGGAGCACCGCACCCAGCGCCGGGCCGCGTTCGTGGCAGCAGGCGTCGCGGCGATCGACGAGTTCGGCCCGGCCACCAGCGCCGAACAGATCGCCGATGCTGCTGCGGTCAGCCGCACCGTCCTGTACCGGTACTTCCGCGACAAGGACGATCTGCGCCAGGCCATCGCCGACGACATCGTCGGACGGGTCATCGCCAGCGTGATGCCGCACCTCGTCCTCGACGCCGAGTCGACGCCGCGGGACGTCATCACCAGCACGACGTCCACCATCATCGGCTGGTTCGACGAGCACCCCAACTTCTATGCGTTCCTTCGCGAACGCCAGTCGCTCGGCGCCGTCGAGACGACGCTGGCCGACCGGGTGGCCTACTTGTTGCAGGGACTGATGCTGTTCTTCGGCATCGACTCCGACCAGGCCGAACCCGGTGCGTACGGACTCGTCGGGTTCGTCGAGTCGAGCTGCGCCTGGTGGCTGGCGCGCCGCGACCAGCCCGAGACGATGTCGCGCGAGCGCTTCACCGACAGCGTGTGCCAGGCGGTCTGGTACATGCTCGACGGCTTCGCCAGGACGAGTGGCATCACGATCGGCTACGACGACCCGCTGCCCTTCGCGGCGCTGACCGGAGGTTCGAAATGAGCGACGACATCAGCGACGACATCAGCGATGACATCAGCGATGACATCAGCGATGACGACGAGGGCTACGACGGCCCGGCGAGCGTCCTTCTCGACGGCGAGTCGTTCGAGGTGTCCGCGCGGCTGGCAGGTGCGTTCGATCCCATCGCCGGGAGCTACCACTGGTACGGCCGCGTGTCGGCGCAGCGCGATCTGACCCCGCTCGCCGGCAGGCGGGTGTCGCTGCGCACGCCGCACGGCGTCGTCGACACGGCCCTGGCCGATCTCGACCCGTGGGGACGGGCCCGGGTCGAGGGATTCGGCACAGCACCCTTCGAAGTGGCCACCTCACTGCCCTAGGTTTGGCTCATGCCAGTCAACGAGTCGTTCATCGGCCGCTCGTACCCGCCGACGCCGACCTATCGCGTCAGCCGCGAGAAGATCCACGAGTTCGCCAACGCGATCAACGATCAGAACCCGGCCTACCACGATGTCGAGGCCGCCCGGGCGCTCGGGCACGCCGACGTGGTCGCTCCGCCGACCTTCGCGATCGTGCTGACGCTTCCGGCCGGTGCGCAGTTCGTCGCCGACCCCGAGGCGGGTGTCGACTACAGCCGGGTGGTGCACGGCGAGCAGCGTTTCGTGCACACGCGTCCGATCGTCGCCGGCGACGAGTTGCAAGTGACGCTCACGGTCGAGAACATCCGCGTTGCCGCGGGCAACGAGTTGATCACCAACAGGTCCGAGGTCAGGACGGTGGATGGCGAACTCGTCACCACCGCCTACGGCGTGATCGTGGTTCGGGGGAACTGACGATGACCGCAGTCGGCGACAAGATCCCCGCGCAGGATTTCCCGATCAACCGCTTCGACCTGATCCGCTACGCGGGCGCGTCCGGCGACTTCAACGTAATTCACTGGAACGAGCGCGTCGCGACCTCGGTCGGGCTGCCGAACGTGATCGCCCACGGCATGTTCACCATGGCCGAGGCGGTGCGGGTCGTCACCGACTGGGCCGGCGATCCCGCTGCGGTGCTCGAGTACGGCGTGCGCTTCACCCGTCCCATCGCCGTGCCCGACCCTGAGGGTGCGACGCTGCACGTCGAGGGCGAGGTGAAAACCGTGCGCGAAGACGGCCTGGTCGACATCGACCTCACCGCGACCGTCAACGGTCAGACCGTCCTGGCCAAGGCCAAGGTCGTAGCCCGCCCGCCGGCCTGACTCTTTTCCGCCCGGCCCCACTCCGGGCCCCCCTTTTGCCCCGCTTCGGGCCCCCTTTGCCCCGCCAACGTGCGCTCGACGTCCGAATTCGCGCGCATCAGCGGGGCAAAGCGGCGGTCGAGCGGCGATCAGCTACCCCCGACACGACCGGCCCGATTACGAGTCGGCGACGAGTTTGGCGATGCGGGCCACGCCTTCGGCCAGGTCGTCGTCGCCCAGCGCGTACGACATCCGTAAATACCCCGGGGTGCCGAACGCCTCGCCGGGGACGACGGCCACCTCGGCTTCCTCGAGGATCACCGTCGCCAGTTCGGCCGAGGTCTGGGCCGCCCGTCCGCGCAGCGACTTGCCGAGCAGTCCCTTGACCGACGGGTACGCGTAGAACGCGCCCAGCGGTTCGGGGCACACGACGCCGGGGATGTCCGACAGCGCGGCAACGATCGCCTTGCGCCGGCGGTCGTAGACCGCCCGCATCTCGGCGACGGCCGACAGGTCGCCGGTGACCGCGGCCAGCGCTGCCCGCTGCGAGACGTTCGCGACGTTCGACGTCGAATGCGACTGCAGGTTGGACGCGGCCTTCACGACGTCGGTAGGCCCGATCAGCCAGCCCACGCGCCACCCGGTCATCGCGTAGGTCTTGGCCACCCCGTTGAGGACGACGACCTTCTCACCGGCGCTGTGTGCGATCGACACCATCTCGGCGTCGCCGTAGATCAGGTGCTCGTAGATCTCATCGGTGACGACCCACAGATCGTTCGCGCGGGCCCACTCGCCGATCGCCTCGACCTGCTCGCGCGGGTAGACAGCGCCCGTCGGGTTGGACGGCGACACGAACAGCAGCACCTTCGTGCGGTCGGTGCGCGCGGCCTCGAGCTGCTCGAGCGAGGCCAGATATCCGGTGGTCTCGTCGGTCATGACCTCGACGGGCACTCCGCCGGCGAGCTTGATGCACTCGGGGTAGGTCGTCCAGTACGGCGCGATGAGCAGCACCTCGTCGCCCGGGTCGAGCAGCGTCGCGAAGGCGTTGTAGACAGCCTGCTTGCCACCGTTGGTGACCAGCACCTGCGCCGCCTCGACGTCGAGCCCGGTGTCGCGCTTGGTCTTGCCGGCGATGCCCGCTCGCAGTTCGGGCAGGCCAGGGACGGGGGAGTACTTGTGGTTCTTCGGATCACGGGCGGCCGCGACCGCGGCCTCGACGATGTAGTCGGGCGTCGGGAAGTCGGGTTCACCGGCGCCGAAGCCGATCACGGGACGTCCGGCGGCCTTGAGCGCCTTGGCCTTGGCGTCGACCGCAAGGGTCGCGGACTCGGCGATGGCGGCGATGCGGTCAGAGATGCGGGCACCCATGCCTCCATCGTCCCAGACCTCACCGAGACCGTTTACCGCCCTTTCCCCGCTGGTGCTCGGTTCAGCGCGCTCTGTCCGGTCACCAGCGCGGAAACCCCGGATCCTTTCCCCGCTGGTGCTCGGTTCGGGCCGCTCTGTCCGGTCACCAGCGGGGAAAACCGGACGGGCGGAGCGCAACTTGGAGCTGCGGGACCGCTCCCCGTAGACTGGCAGCTCGGGTCAGAACTTGGCTCTGCGCGAGCGTGCCGTCCGGCATGGCAGCAAGGAGCCGTTTTCGGGCTCACAGGGGCGTGGCTCAATTGGTAGAGCACCGGTCTCCAAAACCGGCGGTTGCAGGTTCAAGTCCTGTCGCCCCTGCGCAGCACTGAGAACCGGGAACGCACACAGACCAACGACGGAGGAACGCTCGTGACGACGACACGCACGGAGTCCCCCACCCCCCGCTCGTCGGGCGGACGGGGTGGCAAGCCGACGCGGTTCGTCCGCGAGAGCATCTCCGAGCTGCGCAAGGTGCTGTGGCCCTCGCGCCACGAGCTCGTCACCTACTCGATCGTCGTGATCATCTTCGTGGTGATCATGGTCGCGATCGTGGCGGGCCTCGACATCGGTTTCGCGAAGCTGGTGCTGCAGGTGTTCGGCTGATCCGAACCCGGTTAGGTCAGCACCCGCAAGCTACGAGAGAAGAGAAAGTGTCGGAGTACCCAGAGCACGAAGATTCGCGCGCGCCCGAAGACGGGACGGAATCGGCGCAGCAAGCCGAGCACGCGCTGAGCGAATCCGAGGAGTCGGCCGAGAACGGCCCGACCGATTACGCGTCCGCCGCGCGCCTGTTGGGCGCCGAGGAAGGCGCGACGATCGGCGACACCGCCGACTCGGAGGTCGCCGAACTCGGCGAGTCGCCCACCGACGAAGACGCCGCGGAGACCGCTGAAGCAGCTGCGACCGCCGACGTCGCGGTCGAGGAGGTCGCCGAGGAAGAGGGCGCCCCCGAGGTCGTCGAGGAAGACGAAGACGAGGACCCGGTCGAGGCACTGCGGCGCGAGCTGCGCGCGGCCTTCGGCGACTGGTACGTCGTGCACTCCTACGCCGGCTACGAGAACAAGGTGAAGACCAACCTCGAGAGCCGCATCTCCTCACTCGACATGGAGGACTTCATCTTCCAGGTCGAGGTCCCGACCGAGGACGTCGTCGAGATCAAGAACGGCAAGCGCCAGCAGGTCCAGCGCAAGATCTACCCGGGCTACATCCTCGTCCGGATGGATCTCACGGACGAGTCGTGGGGCGCGGTGCGGAACACGCCCGGCGTGACCGGCTTCGTCGGCGCCACCTCGCGGCCCTCACCGCTGACCCTCGACGAGGTCGTCAACATCCTCGCGCCGGCCACGCAGAAGGCTGCAGCCGTGGCCACCGGCGGCAAGAGCTCCGGCGGTGCCGCCGCCGCGAAGCCTGCGGTCACCGTCGAGTACTCGGTCGGCGAGTCGGTCACGGTCATGGACGGGCCGTTCGCCACCCTGCCCGCGACGATCAGCGAGATCGACGCCGTCCACCAGAAGTTGCACGTGCTCGTGTCGATCTTCGGCCGCGAGACACCCGTCGAACTGGCCTTCAGCCAGGTAGCAAAGATCTAAGGAAAGAAGAACAAGGACATGCC
The DNA here is from genome assembly GCA_963708645.1 of uncultured Actinomycetota bacterium. Classification (GTDB taxonomy): domain Bacteria; phylum Actinomycetota; class Actinomycetes; order Mycobacteriales; family Jatrophihabitantaceae; genus RYN-133. Next base: position 56,359 of record CAVPTA010000012.1, read on the forward strand.
TCCGAAGAAGAAGCTCGCCGCAGTCATCAAGCTGCAGATCCAGGCCGGTGCCGCGAACCCGGCGCCGCCGGTCGGCCCCGCGCTCGGCCAGCACGGCGTCAACATCATGGAGTTCTGCAAGGCCTACAACGCCGCCACCGAGAGCCAGCGCGGCCAGATCGTGCCGGTCGAGATCTCGGTGTACGAGGACCGCTCGTTCACCTTCGTCACCAAGACCCCGCCGGCCGCCCGGCTGCTGCTCAAGGCCGCCGGCGTCGACAAGGGCAGCGGCGAGCCGCACAAGACCAAGGTCGCCAAGGTGACCATGGATCAGGTGCGCGAGATCGCCCAGACCAAGATGGAAGACCTCAACGCCAACGACATCGACCAGGCGGCGAAGATCATCGCCGGCACCGCCCGCTCCATGGGCATTACCGTCGAAGGCTGAACAACAAAGAAATCGTGGGAGGACGGGACCAACCCGTCCGCCTGACCACTAGAGAGAAGAGAACAGCAATGCCACGCAGCAAGGGCTACCGCAAGGCCGCCGAACTGATCGAAGAGGGCAAGATCTACACCCCGCTCGAGGCAGCGAACATCGCCCGCGAAGCCAGCCCCTCCAAGTTCGACGGGACGGTCGAGGTCGCGATGCGCCTGGGCGTCGACCCGCGCAAGGCCGACCAGATGGTGCGCGGCACCGTGAGCCTGCCCCACGGCACCGGCAAGACCGTCCGCGTGATCGTCTTCGCGACCGGCGACAAGGCCGAAGAGGCCAAGGCGGCCGGCGCCGACAAGGTCGGCAGTGACGACCTGATCCAAGAGATCACCGACGGCTACCTCGACTTCGACGCCGCCATCGCGACCCCCGACCAGATGGCCAAGGTCGGCCGCATCGCGCGCGTGCTCGGCCCGCGCGGCCTCATGCCCAACCCGAAGACCGGCACGGTCACCCCGGACGTCGCCAAGGCCGTGTCCGACATCAAGGGCGGCAAGATCAGCTTCCGCGTCGACAAGCAGTCGAACCTGCACCTGATCATCGGCAAGTCGTCCTTCAGCTCGGAGCAGCTCGTCGAGAACTACGCCGCGGCGCTGGACGAGATCCTGCGCTCGAAGCCGTCGGCCGCGAAGGGTCGCTACCTGCGCAAGGTCACCTTCTCGACGACGATGGGCCCGGGCATCCCGGTCGACCCGAACCGCACACGCGGCCTGCTCGAGGAAACGCCCGCCTAACCAGCTTTTGCGCGTACGGCCCGGCGACCTCCCACCCCGGTCGCCGGGCCGTCCGCAGCTCTGATGGATTCAATTCCGGTACGGGGCGGACGGATCGACTCCGTGCGCCGTGAACACCTCGGCAATGACGTCGAGCACCAGCGCATCCACCGGCGCCGTCGACCGCGCATCGGCAAGGGCCAGCGCGAGCAGGTGGCAGCGGTGCTCGCCGAAGGTCATCCCGTTGTCGGGGTATTGCGCGACGGCTATCCCCGGGCCGAGCGGTAGACACAGCGGCGGGGTGTCGGGGCGTAACAGCGGGCGCAGCTCTGCGACCAGTTCCGGCGTGAGGGCCGACAGCCGCGACAGATGCAGGACGACCGAGCCGCTGCGCGACAGGTGCAGCGCGATCGTGGGGCATGCCAGCACGTAGGGAATCGCGCCCAGTCGCGAGGTCAGCAGGGCCACCAGCTCCGGCGTCGTGTCGGCCCGCGGCGACAACAGCACCCGCGCGTCGTCGTGGCGCGGTTGCCACAGGGTGTTCCACGTCCGCCACCAGCCGTCGGCACCGATCCGGTCGTAGCGTTCGAGCACGTCCACGCCGTCGTGTCGGGCGATCGTGCTCGCTGCGTGCGCGTCGCGATACGCACCGGCCAGCGGTCGGGTGGGGACGGATTCGCCCACCACGGCTCCGGAGAACCACCGGTCGTACAGCTCTGTGGCGAGCGCTCGTCCGGAGCACGTGGCCGGCGCACCTGCCAGTTCGACCGCTGCCAGGAGCTGCGGACGTGCCCAGCCGGGCCAGCGGTCGTGCGTCACATCAGGCAAGAGCACCTCGGCCGGGCACAGATACATCGACCGGGGAAATCCCTGACCAATCTCCTGACCGCACGTATCAGCCGTGATGAACAGTGCTCTTGATAGGTGCAAACGGACGTCAGCGGCCACTACGCTCGGCGCCGACAGGCCAGGGAGGCAGCGATGCGAGTGCGGAACCGTGATGGACGCTAAACCCCGCCGTCGGTCGCCGTTGCCGGCTGAGCCGCTGCTCATGCCCTCGCCCGACATCCTCTACCGGTACAACGCTCGCGTGCTCGATCCGTCGACCGCGATCACGCTGCCCGGCCAACCCCGGCTACGCACGACGACCTACTTCGCCGATCGGCTGCTCGTGTCGCGCGTGCTGCCCGATTCGCAGGCGCTCGGGCAGGCGGCGAACGAGGCGGGCGTGACCCTCGTGCCGGACGAGTTGCCCGGCACCACGGGCCGCGACGACGCCGACTCGTCCGCGACGCTGCCGAGCGGCCCGCTGCGCTATCGCCTCGTTGCCGCGCCCGATGCCAAGGAGGGGCCCGATGCCTGGAAGGTCGTCCAGTACTACCGCCGCATCCGCAACCAGCCGCGTGACACCACAATCGGCCTCGAGCATCTGATGGTGGCCTCGCCCAACTGGCAGTCGTCGCCGTACTGGCGTCCCTCGCCGTACTGGCGCCCGTCGCCGTACTGGCGTCCGTCCGCCGACACCGGCTCGGCGTCGGCCGAGTACGCCGCGCCCGGGACAGGGGGACGCCAGCCCGTCGACTATCAGGGCCACGCGCCACAACGCGATGAGTCGTTCACCGGTCGCCGGCCAGTCGTTGCCGTGCTCGATACGGGCGTCTGGGACCACGACTGGCTCACGGGATTCGTCACGCGCGATGCTGTTGTGAACGATCAGCTGATCGGCCTGCCCGACGCGGACGCCGACCGCGACGCAACGGCCGAGGAGGACGATCCGTACGAGGGCGTGATCGACAGCGACGTCGGCCACGGGACGTTCATCTGCGGGCTGATCCGGCAGAAGTGCCCGGACGCGTTGATCCTCTCCGTGCGGGTGATGAGCGGCGACGGCACCGTCTCCGAGGGCGACCTCGTCGAGGCGCTGACACTGCTCGCCGACCGCCAGGAGAACGCCGTCCAGAACGGGCCCGACGCCGACCTGATCGACGTCGTTTCGCTCTCGCTCGGCTACTACCACGAGTTCGACACCGACCTGCAGTTCGACTCGGGACTGGAGGCCGTTCTCGAACGGCTCGCCCAATGGGGTGTCGCCACCGTCGTCTCGGCCGGCAACGATTCGACCGATCGACCGATGTACCCGGCGGCATTTGCTCCCTGGTCGGGCGGCCCGGCGTGGAAGGGCGTGCCGGTCACCAGCGTCGGCGCGTTGAATCCGAACCACTCGGTCGCAATGTTCAGCAACGCCGGGAAGTGGATCATGTGTCACCGCCCGGGCGCAGCGCTGATGAGCTGCTATCCGGTGATGAACGGCTCCGAGCAGTCGTCGTACAAGCTGTGGGTGCCGGACGAGGGTTGGCGCGAGACGCTCGACCCGGACGACTTCTCCAGCGGTTTCGCGATCTGGAGTGGCACGTCGTTCGCAGCGCCGCTGTTCGCGGGCGAGGTGGCCCAGTTCTTGTTCGAGAACGGCACCGAGCGGGTGGCGAAGGACAAGGCGGTCACGCGCTGTGTCGACGCGGTCAACAACTGCGTTCGGGAGCCGGTGACGAAACAGTGATCGGTGCCGAGTCGGGTCAAGAGACGTTGTCGGGACGGGCGGCGGCGCTGTTCCGCAGCTTCCGCTCGGGCGACGAGCCGGCCATGGCCGAGCTGGTCGGCCTGCTGACACCGATCCTCTGGCACACCGTCCGCGCCCAGCGTCTCGACCGCGAGAGCGCCGAGGACGTCGTCCAGACGACCTGGCTGGCGCTGGTCCGCAACAGCGAGTCGATCGCCGACCCGCAGGCCGTCCTCGCCTGGTTGATCGTCACCGCCAAGCGCGAGTCGTGGCGGGTTGCCAAGCGCACTGACCGGGTCGAGCCGAAGGACTTCGACGACGACGAAGTCGTAACACCCGCCCGCGAACTGCCCGAGGAGCGAGTGCTCCAGTCCGACACCGAAGCGCGGCTGTGGCAGCACGTCGCGCAACTGCCCGAACGTTGCCAGGCCCTGCTGCGCGTGATCGCGTTCGCCGACCGGCCCGACTACGCCGCCGTGGCGAAATCCCTCGGCATGCCTGTTGGCAGCATCGGCCCCACCCGGGGTCGGTGCCTGGCCAAGCTGCGCAGCCTCCTCGACACCGATATCGCCTGGGAGCACTGATGACCCCCTCATCGCACCCGTCCATCGACGAACTCGCCGCCGGCCAGATCGACGACACCGACATTGCCAATCTGCAGCGGATGCAGCAGATGTACGAGCGGCTCGATCCGCCACCGAGCGGCCTGGTCGACCGCATCAGCTTCGGGATCACGCTCGAGGCACTGCACGCCGAGATCGCCGAGATCCAGCGCGTCGACGGCCTGGTCGGCGTCCGATCCGAAGGCGTCTCCGAGGCGCAGACGATCACGTTCACCAGTTCGACGCTGACCACGATGGTGACGATCTCGCCGGCCGGCCCGGACGACGTCCGCATCGACGGTTGGATCGCGCCGGGTGGCGGGGTCGAGGTCGAACTGCGCCACAACGAAACGTCTCGGCACACGGTCGCGGACGCCGACGGACGATTCGTCTTCGACGACGTCCCGCACGGCCTAGTCGGCTTCGTGATGCGCGTTCCCGGCACCGACACCCGTCCGGTCGTCACGCCGTCGATCGAGCTCTGACCGCCCCGGATCATGCCTCGGCAATCCGGCCCCGCGCTGTCTGCTGTCAACGAGCTACTGCAGGCCGGGCTGGACGCGCACCAACGTGGCCACCCGCGCCAGGCATTGCGCACACTGCACCGCGCTGCCGCGCTCGGACAACGCGTACCCGAATCACTTGAGCAACGGCGCACCCTCGCCGCCATCTCGATCAGCATCGCGGCGACGGTCGCGGAAACCCGGGGCGTGCAGCCGGGCGTGGCCGCGCTTGCGTGAGGCGCGGGCGCTGGCCGAGCAGGTCGACGACCCGGCGCTGATGGTGAAAGTGCATTGCCAGGCCGCGTTCATCGCCGCGCGCATCGGCATGTTCGGCGACGCGCAACGCGAACTGGACGCCGCCGAGGTGCTGCTCGACCATGCCGAGCCGCGCGAACGGTTCGGGATCCTGATCAACGGCGGCAACCTGCGCATGCTGCGCGGCGAGCTCGCAGTCGCGCGACGCCAGTTCACCCGCGCCATCGAATACGCCCGCGAGGTCGACGAACCGACCGAGGCGTTCACGGCGTTGCACAACCTCGGCTACGCCGAGTTCCTCGCCGGCCGGCTGCCCGACGCGATCCGTGCCATGGACGCGGCGGGCGAGCTCACCGTCGAGATCTCGCGCGGCGTGTGGCTGCTCGATCGCGCCCGGGTGCTCGGCGAGGCCGGACTCGTCCAAGCAGCCGACGGTTCGCTGGCCGCGGCCGCGGAGATCTTCAGCCGGGACCGGCTCGCCCAGGATCTCGGTGAGACCGAGCTCGAACGGGCCCGCTGCGCGCTGATCGCGGGGCAGGTGCAGTCCTCGCGCCGCTTCGCGATGAGCGCACGTGACCGGTTCCGGCGCCGCGGCAGCGATCGGTGGCGCCGCGACGCCGAACTGGTCCTGCTGCAGGGCGATCTGGCCGCCGGACGTCCCGGCCGCCGCCTCACCGGGCCGGCGCTGCGGTTGCGCCACGAGTTCGAACTCGAAGGTGCCCGGCTGCCGGCGCAAACCGCGGCGCTCATCGCGGCCGAGGCACACCTGTCCGCAGGTGAGCTCGAGTCGGCGACGCAGACGCTGCGCGGCGTCGCGGCATCCACGCGGCGCGATCCGATCACGACCCGGCTGCACGCCGGCTACGTGCGCGCACGGCTCGACCTGGCGAGCGGGCGCCGCGCTGCCGCGAGCAGGCGGGCCCGGCGCGCGCTCGCCGACCTGGCTGCCTACCAGGCCAGCTTCGGCAGCATCGACCTCGCGACAGCGGCTGCCGTGCACGGGCGGCGCCTGGCCGATCTCGACCTGTCCGTCGCGCTCGACTCGGGCCGGGCCGAGCGAGTGCTCGAGTCGGCCGAACGGGCACGGGCCGTCGCGCGACGGCTGCCGGCCGTTCGGCCGCCCGACGACCCGGAGGCCGCGCAGCTGCTCGCCGAGCTGCGCCAGACGGTCGAGCGACTGCGGCAGGCCGAGCACCACCAGCCCGACGGCGAGCTCGTCGAGAAACGCCACGAACTGGAGTCCCGGATAGCTGCTCGTGGCTGGAGCCGCGCCGGCGGCGGTGTGGTGCGCGACGTGGTCGAGGTCGACGAGGTCCGGGCGGCGTTGGGGGACGCGACGCTCGTCTCGTTCTCGCGCGCCGACAACGTGCTGCACGCGGTGGTCGTCGACGCCGACGGGCTGCGGCTGGTCGCCCTCGGCGATGCCGTTGCCGTCGACGAGCAGGTGCGGCGGGTGCGTGCCGACCTCGACGTGCTCGCCCAACCCCGCCTGCAGGAACCGCTGCGCAGGGTCGTCTCGGCGTCGTGCGCTCGTTCGCTCGCGCGTCTCGACGAGACGCTGTTGGCCCCGCTCGGTCTCGACCGGCGGCTGGTCATCGTGTCGACCGGCGTGCTCGGCCAGCTGCCCTGGGGGATGCTCGGCTCGCTGCGCAGCGTCCCCGTCGTCGTGACCCCGTCGGTGACTGCCTGGCACGGTGCTGCGACCGCGGAACCTTCGCGATCGCGGGGTTTGGTTGCGATCGCCGGCCCCGGCGTCGACCGCGGCACCGACGAAGTCGCTTCTGTCGAGCGCGCCTGGTCATCGACCCCGGTGCGCGCGATCACCGGCGCGGATGCGACTGCGGCGGCGTTCACGGCAGCGATGTCACAGGCGAGGCTCGCCCACGTCGCGGCGCACGGCGTGCATCAGACCGAGAACCCGCTGTTCTCGTCCGTCCGGCTCGCCGACGGCCCGCTGTTCGCACACGAACTCGACCAGAGCGCACGCACACCCGAGCATGTGGTGCTCTCCGCGTGCGAGCTGGGCCTGGCAACGGTGCGCCCCGGCGACGAGGCGCTCGGGCTGACCAGCGTGTTGCTGCACCTCGGGACGCGTTCGGTCGTCGCAGGGGTGGCCAGGGTCAGCGACGACCTCGCGGCCGCCTCGATGGCTGACTATCACGCGCGATTGCGTTCGGGGAGCGACTCCGCCGAGGCGCTCGCCGACACGCTGCAGACCCACCCAGGACTGCCGTTCGTCTGTTTCGGGGCCGCATTCACAGCGTAGGAAGTCGATGATCGACAGCGGGGCAACGTAGGCTTTATCTCCCTGCTGTTGTTCCCCGCGGAGTACCTGTTGTCTCGTTCGGCCACCGTCGTCGCCTCGCTCGCCGCAGCTGTTGCTGCGGTCGCAGCGGTAGGCACTTCGACAGCTGCCGCCGCGCCGGCAAAGCAGGCAAGCCGGCCCACCTCGGCGCATCACGTCGCGCGCGCGACGCCGGCGCCCACCGCCGGCACGTTCGTGTCGGTGGGCGCGTTCCGTGCGCTGGGCGAGACCACGGTGCGCGCCGGCCGTCAGGTGAACCTCACGGTGGCCGGGCGCCACGGGATCCCGGCCAATGCCGCCGCGGTCGTGGTGACCGTCCACGCCGCGCAGGAGCAGGGCGCCGGGTCGTTGACGCTGTTCCCGGCCGGCACCGCCGCGCCGGCTACGACGAACCTGACATACGTCCGCGGCCAGGGCACCGCGCAGGCTGCGGTGGTGCGGCTCGGGCACGGCGCCGTGACCATCCTCGACCGCGCGCGCACCGGGTCGCTGCGGCTGGCCGTCGACGTCCGCGGCTACCTCGCCGGCGGGACGGTCGACACCACCTCGCCGGGGCTGCTGCACATGCTCGCCTCGCCCGTCCGGGCCCTGGACACCCGGCACCCGGGCGGATACTTCCGCCCCGGCTCCGTCCGGACGATGCGCGTCGCGCACGGCGTCCCGACCCGTGGTGTGGGGGCGGTGGCGGTGATGCTGACCGCGAACGACCCGGCCGCCTCGGGTTCGCTGGTCGCCTACGCCGCCGGCAACGACAGACCGAACGTCCCCACGACGCGGTTCGACGCGCATCGCACCACGACCTCGTTCGCCTGGGTGCCCACTCACAGCGACGGCAGCATCAGCATTGCCAACACCTCGCACGGGGCCACCGGGGTGCTCCTCGACATCGTCGGCTGGGCCAATACCGGCGTCGCGCGCACTGCCGGCGCCTTCGAGCCGCGCTTCCCCGACCGGGTCGCGTCCGGCCTGCAACTCGCGTCCGGCCAGACCCGGGCAGTGCGCATTGCCGGTCAGGCCGGCGTGCCACTCGCGCACGTCGGTGCAGTGCTCGCCTCGGTGACAGCCTCGTCCGCGAAGCGCGCCGGTTCGCTGCAGTTCGGCAACACCGGCACGAGCAGCGCGCGCGGCGATGTCGATTTCGGGCCCGGCACCAAGCCGTCCGATCTGGTCGAGGTGCCGCTGGTCAACGGCGCGCTGATCGTGCACAACACCTCGCGCGGGGCGGTGACGATCGCGGTCGACGTGGTCGGGTTCGTCCCGAACGTGACGCTCGCGCCGCCGGCCATGTCGATCAGCCGCTACCTCGGCGACCTCACCGAGGACGTCTCGCAGGACCAGACCGTCATGGACACGCACGGCTGCCACGATGCGAGGGCGATGACTTCGGTGGCGCACCCGTTCGTGTTGCTGGATGTCGGCGCGCAGTCGGTGACACCTCCGGAGCTGAGCCCAGCAACCCCGGGGGTCTCTCTCACCGAGGTGCCGGCCGGCACGACCGTCCGGCTCGACTATGCCGATCTGCGTCTGGTGCTCGACAGCTATCTGACCGGCTTCAGCGGGTGTGCGCCCAGCAAGTCCGCAACGATCGCGATCGGAACCAGCAATGATGGCGCGTGGGATCCGAACGGCCCGAACTACTACGCGCCGGCTGATCGCGCCAAGGACTGGGCGGGCTCGGTCGTCAACATGCTCGGCTCGCAGCCCGATCTGACGATCGTCGGCGCCAATGACATCGAGCCGGGGTTCGCGAGCACCCAGGCCCAGGCACAGAGCTGGGAGAACGCCTACCTCAACGCGGCCACGAAGAAGACGCTGATCTTCAACGGCTCGGCGGACGGGTGCCCGGACGGGTTCGGCGACACCGGCGCGGCGTGCTCGAACGGGTACACCCAGCAGGGCCTGTACAACCTCGCCCACAACAACGTCGGCCAGATCGAGGCAGCACCGCAGGTGTACGCGCCGAGCTTTGCTGCGCAGTGGGCCAACATCGACAAGACGGGCGGCGGGCAGATCGACTTCGCCGGCGCCCTGACCGAGAACGCGCTTGCGCCGACCACGTACACCTCGGCCAACGGCTGGGCCGCGCTGTACTACGCGGTCGGCTCGCTCACCCGCACGCCGCACATCGCAGCCGCGTCCGACATCACCAACGGGTAAGCGATTTGGCCGCGTGAAGCGGCGTCCCGTACGCTGGCGACAGATCCACCCGAAGACCGCTGGTCGTCGCACGCGCGCATGTGACTGAACGGCTCCGAAGCGTCGGAGCGGCCCGCGCAGGTTGGACGGTTCGTTGCGAGCCATGTGCCGCTTCGCCCCGTGCGCCCTGCGCCGGGGCGTTTCTCATTTCGGATCCGTCGTCAGTGACGGCCGGCCCGATACGAAATGAGAGGAGGTAGCACATGCCGAATGCCGAGAAGAGCTCCGCGGTCGCCGAGATCACGCAGAACTTCACCGACTCCTCCGCTGCAGTCATCACCGAGTACCGCGGGCTGTCGGTCAAGCAGATCACCGACCTGCGCCGTGCACTGGGCCGCGACACGACCTACGCGGTCGTCAAGAACACCCTGACCAAGCGCGCCGCGGCCGAGGCGGGCGTCCCGCTCGACGACAGCCTGCTCACCGGCCCGACGGCGATCGCCTTCGTCAAGGGCGACCCGGTCGAGGCGGCCAAGGGTCTGCGCGATTTCGCGAAGACCACCCCGCTGCTCGTGATCAAGGGCGGGATCCTCGATGGCAAGGCACTGTCTGCCGACGAGGTCAACAAGATCGCCGACCTCGATTCCCGTGAGGTCCTGCTCGCCAAGCTGGCCGGTGCGCTCAAGGCGCTCCCGACCCGCGCTGCCGGGCTGTTCCAGGCGCCGCTGTCGCAGATGGCCCGCCTGGCCAAGGCCCTCGAGGAGAAGAAGCCGGCCGAGCAAGCACCGGCCGACGCGCCCGCAGCTGTCGCTGTGGATGCCGACGAACCAGCACAAGAGACTCCCGCCGAGCCGGCGGAGTAAGTAACCGAAAGCCGGCTCACCCGGCGAACAAGAAAGGACGCCACTCATGGCGAAGCTCAGCACCGACGAGCTGCTCGACGCTTTCAAGGAGATGACCCTCCTGGAGCTCAGCGAGTTCGTGAAGCAGTTCGAGGACACCTTCGACGTCACCGCGGCTGCCCCGGTAGCCGTCGCCGCGGCCGGCCCGGCCGGTCCGGGTGCCGCCGCCGAGGCTCCCGAGGAGAAGGACGAGTTCGACGTCATCCTCGAGGCTGCCGGCGACAAGAAGATCCAGGTCATCAAGGAGGTGCGCACGCTCACGAGCCTCGGTCTGAAGGAGGCCAAGGACCTCGTCGACGGCGCGCCGAAGCCGCTCCTGGAGAAGGTCAACAAGGAAGCTGCCGAGAAGGCCAAGGAGGCCCTCGAGGCCGCCGGCGCCACCGTCAGCGTCAAGTAACACCCAGCAACACAGCACGTCCCGAACGGG
>CAVPTA010000013.1:0-119475 GCA_963708645.1 uncultured Actinomycetota bacterium
CCGGCCAACAGCCCGCCGAGGGCCATCGATCCGGTGTCGCCCATGAAGATCTGCGCGGGCGACGCGTTCCACCACAGGAACCCGAAGCAGGCAGCCATCGCCGACGCCGCCACCAGCGCGATGTCGAGCGGGTCACGCACGTGGTAGCAGCCACCGATGGGGTTCGTGCCGCACGGATTGCGGAACTGCAGCAAGGCGATGACGGTGAAGGCGCCGAAGGCCATCGCTGCGGCACCCGCGGCCAACCCGTCCAGTCCGTCGGTGAGGTTCACGGCGTTCGAGGTCGCCGTCACGATCAGGTACGCCACGAGCACGAAGCCGATCGAGCCCAGTCCGATCGCCGAGATGTCGCGGACGTACGACAGATGCGTCGACGCCGGGGTCAGCCCGAGCTTGTTGCGGAACTGCAGCGTCAGCACCGCGAACGAGACGCCGACGATGAGCTGGCCGAGAAACTTCGCACGCGCCCGCAGGCCGAGACTGCGTTGATTGCGGATCTTGATGAGGTCGTCGAGGAAGCCGACAACGCCGAGGCCTGCCATCAAGAACAGCAACAGCACGCCTGACGCGTTGGGGCCGCCGCCGCCGTTGATGGCGATAGACAGGTGCGCCGCGGTGTAGCCGGCGATCGTCGACCCGATGATCGCTACCCCGCCCATCGTCGGGGTGCCGCGCTTGACGAGGTGGCTCTTCGGACCGTCGACGCGGATCTCCTGCCCGAAGCCGCGACGGCGGAAGAACGCGACGACCAGGGGCGTGAACAGGATGGAAGCAACGAGCCCGACGACGGCAGCGATCAGGATGGTTTTGATGCCCACTCGTCGCCTCCGTCCTTCGTCGTCGCGACTGTCCCGGTGGTGCCGATGTGATCGTCGGCGATGGCCAGGCCGACACGCTCGAGGCTCGCCGCCCGTGACGCCTTGACCAGGACGACGTCGCCAGGACGCAGTTCGTTGCGCACCAGGTCGATCGCTGCCTCGACGTCGGGCACCGTGCTGGCCTCGCCGCGCCACGAGCCTTCCAGAGCGGCGGTGTCGGCGATCGTCCGGGCCTCCTCGCCGACCGCGACAAGCCGTGCTACCCCCAGCTGCGCCGCGTGACGTCCGATCTCCTCGTGCGCGGCCCTCTCGTCCGGGCCGAGCTCGGCCATGTGCCCGAGCACGGCGACCATCCGCGCATCGCGTGCTGCGGCCACTGCTGCCAAGGCGTCGAGTGCGGCACGCATCGATTCGGGGTTGGCGTTGTACGCGTCATTGATCACCACGACCCCGTCAGGGCGCTCGGACATCTCCATGCGCCACCGCGACGTCGCCGTTGCTTCGTCGAGCGCCTCGGCAACCAGGGCGATCGGCATCCCCACCGACAGCGCGACCGTCGCTGCCGCCAGTGCATTGCTGACGTGGTGCACACCGACGAGGCGCAGCTGCACGGGCGCCGACGCGCCGGCCGCGTGCAGTGTGAAGCCCGGGCGGCCCAGTTCGTCGAGCTGCACCTCGGTGGCGCGAACGTCGGCATGCGCGGCCATGCCGAATTCGACGACGTGCGCGGTCGTGCGTTCTGCCATCGCCGAGACCAGCTCGTCGTCGGCGTTCAGTACGGCGACTCCCTCGGCGGGCAGCGCCTCGACCAACTCGCCCTTGGCCTGCGCGATCGCCTCGCGGCTGCCGAACTCGCCCAGGTGTGCCGAGCCGACATTGAGGACGACGCCGACGTGCGGCGCGGCGATCTCGGTGAGGTGCCGGATGTGGCCGACCCCGCGGGCGCCGAGCTCGAGGACGAGGAATCTCGTCGACGCGTCGGCACGCAGCACGGTGTACGGATGGCCGAGCTCGTTGTTGGCCGAGCCGACCGCCGCCACCGTCGGGCCGAAACCGGCGAGGACGCTCGCGAGCAGGTCTTTGGTCGAGGTCTTGCCCGACGATCCGGTGATGCCGATGACTGTGGCGTCGAGGCGACGGGCCACCACGGTGGCCAGCGCGGTCAACGCCTCGATCGGATCGGCGACCTCGATGCGCGGGACGGCGATCGAGCGAGTGCATAGCACTGCGACGGCACCCTGATCGATCGCGGCGTGCGCGAAGTCGTGTCCGTCGACGTGCTCTCCGGGCACGGCGAGGAACAGCCCGCCGGGCCCGACCTTGCGCGAGTCGTATTCAACCGATCCGGTGACGACGGTGTCCGGGTCGGCGTCGCGGACCTTCCCGCCTACGGCCGCTGCGATCTCGCCCAGGGTCAGCGCGATCACCGCGCACACCTGGCCAGCGCCGTGCGCAGCACCTCGCGGTCGTCGAAGGGGTAGGTGACGCCGGCGATCTCCTGGCCAGGCTCGTGGCCCTTGCCCGCTATCAGCACGGTGTCACCGGCCTGTGCGCTCGCGACGGCCGCGCCGATGGCCTCGGCCCGGTCGCCGACCTCGCGAACGTCGCCGCGCTCGGCGGCCGGCACCTCGGCGATTCCGGCGAGCATCGCTGCGCGGATGACCGCCGGGTCTTCGGTGCGTGGGTTGTCGTCGGTGACGATGAGCAGGTCGGCCCCTCGTGCCGCGATCGCACCCATGTGCGGGCGCTTGCCGCGGTCGCGGTCACCGCCGCAGCCCAGCACGATGATCAAACGTCCCCGTGTGAGTGGACGCAGTGCACGTAAGGCACCGTCGACAGCTGCCGGTTTGTGGCTGTAGTCGACGACCGCGAGGAAGTCCTGACCCGCGTCGATGCGCTCCATCCGGCCCGGCACGGTCGCGCGCGCAATGGCCGGGGCCGCGACCTCGGCAGGCACCGCGTTCTCGTGCAGCATCGCCAGCGCGAGGGTCACGTTCGCGACGTTGTACCGCCCCGGCACGGCGCAGGACGTGATCAGGTCGACGTCCGGGCCGGTGACCCGGAAGCGCGTCGTGCCGTCGCGGATCTCCTCGATCTCGCTCGCCCGCCAGGCGGCGTTCGGCGCGCCGTTCGTGCTCACCGTGACGCACGGCCCGACGACCTGGGCCATCCGCTGTCCCCAGGCGTCGTCCACCACGATCACGTCGCGCTGCGGGTGGTGGCCGAACAGCTCGGCCTTGGCGGCGAAGTAGTCGGCCATGTCGGTGTGGAAGTCGAGGTGGTCCTCGGACAGATTCGTGAACCCGGCGACGGCGAACGATGTGCCTCCGACCCGTCCCATCCGCAGGGCGTGACTCGACACCTCCATCGCCACGTGGGTGGCACCGCGTTCGCGCATGACGGCGAGCAGGGCCTGCAGTTCGGGCGCCTCGGGAGTGGTGAAGCCGGTCTTGATCGACTCGTCGCCGAGCATCGTGCCGACGGTGCCGATCAGGCCGGTGCTGCGCCCGGCCGCCTGCAGCCCGGCGCGCAGGAAGTACGCCGTCGTCGTCTTGCCGCTGGTGCCGGTGACGCCCAGCAGGTCGAGTTCGCCGGACGGATCGCCGTATACGAGCGACGCAGTGGCACCGACCCGCTCGCGCACGTCCGGGACGACCAGGGTCGGGACGTCCGGCGCGAGCATCGCGGCGCCGTCGGCATCGGTCAGCACCGCGAGTGCGCCGGATTCGAGCGCGCGCGATGCATAGCGGGCGCCGTGCCCGGTGCGACCGGGGGCAGCAGCGAACAGGTCGCCCGGCTGGACGCGGTCACTGGCCATCGTGATGCCGGTGACCGCAACGTCCGAACCGGTCAGGTGGGCGCCGACCGCGTGCGCGAGCGATCCCAGCGATATTGCGAGGACACCGGCCGGGCGCGGGACCACCGGTCGAACATCCGCTGACACGTCAGCACACGGTACTGGGTGACGCGTACCGGGTGACGGCGTCGCACACCTGCAGCGGGACGTGCTTGGACAGCGACCCCGTCGGCGGGATGTGCGCGTGGGCGACCTCATAGGTCGCGATCTGGTTGAACAGCGGCGCCGCGACGTCGCCGCCCTCGACCCCGTGGGCCGGGTTGTCGACCATGATCGCGACGACGAACTGCGGGTTGTCGGCGGGGATCATGCCGGCGAAAGTGTCCCAGTTCATCCAGGTCGAGTAGGCGCCGCCGTGGTTCGGGTCAGGCTGCTGCGCGGTGCCCGTCTTGCCGGCGACCCGGTAACCGGGCACAGCCGCCTTGGTGCCGGTGCCGCCGGGCAGGGTGACCGACTCGAGCATCGTCCGCACGGTCTCGGCGGTCTTCGGCGTGATGACGCGGATCCCCGCGGGCTGATGTGTCGTCGATACCGAACCGTCGGCAGAGGTGACCGACTGGATGATCCGCGGCGGCACGCGCACCCCGTTGTTCGCGAACGTCTGGTAGATCGACGCGAGCTGCAGCGCCGTCATGCTTTCGCCCTGGCCGAACGGCAGGTTCGCGAACGACGAGCCGGACCACTGCGACATGGGCGGCAGGTAGCCGCTGCTCTCGCCGGGCAACTCGATGCCGGTCTTCTGCCCGACGCCGAACTTCTGCTCGTACCGGTCCCACATCGTCGGGCCGAGCATGCGCGCGATCTTCAGCGTGCCGACGTTCGACGACTCGGCCAGCACACCGGTCGCGGTGAACCGCTCGGTCGGGTGGTACCACGCGTCGCTGATCGTGACGCCGCCCATGTTGATCGTCGGCGGCACCGAGATGACCGTGTTCGGCTTGATCAGCTTCTGCTGGATCGCGGCGGCGAAGGTGATCGACTTCTGCACCGACCCCGGCTCGAATGCCGACATCACCGACGGGTTCATCGGCACGTTCGGGTTGATCGTGTTCGGGTTCGCCGCGTCGAAGGTGCCGGACGAGGCCATGGCGAGCACCTGCGCGGTGTGCGCGTCGAGCACCACCATCTCGGCGTCCTTCGCGCCCGATTCGCGCACCGCGGTGTCGAGGTACTGCTGCGCCGTGTACTGCAGGCTCTGATCGATGGTGAGCCGCACCGTCCCGCCGTTGCGGGCCGGGTTCGTCACCGTGCTGCTGGCAGGGTTGACGTTGCCCATGTTGTCGGTGCTGTAGGTCTGGCTGCCGTCCTTGCCCGACAGCAGGCTGTTGTACTCCGACTCGATGCCGGCGGCGCCCTGACCGTCGGCATGCACCGTGCCGATGATGTTTGCCGCAGTGGTGCGGCCGGGGTACTGCCGCTGCGTGGTCGGCTGGGTGTAGATGCCGGCCAGCCCGAGCCCGGTGATCTGCTGTGCGACCACCGGCGACAGCGCCGTCGCTATCAACGCGTACTGCCCCGGCCCGGTCAGCAGGTGCATGAGCGTCTTGGCGCTGCGGCCCACCAGCGGTGCCAGTTTCGTCGCATAGCTACGGACGAGGTCGGTGCTGCTGCCATGCCCTGACAACTTGGCCTGAGCGCTGGCGGCGTTCTTGACCTGCAGCGGGTCGGCGGTGATGTCCTGCGCGGTCGAGGTGTAGGCGAGCGGCGTGCCGTCGCGATCGACGATCTGGCCGCGGATCGCGTGCAACGTCATCGTGAACACCCGCTGTGCTGCAGCCCCTGCTGCGTACCTGCTGCCGTCCAGACCCTGCAACTGGACGAGCCGGCCACCGATCACGAGCAGCAACGTGCACATCGCCGCGAAACCGAACCGAAGGCGCGAGTTGAGAGCGCCCAGGCGCAACCGGCGGGTGCGCCGCGCGGCGGGGCGCCGGGCCGGTGGACGCCGCGTGGGCTGACGGCTCGGGCGACGGGCGGGCTGGCGGCGCGCTTGCTGCCGGGCCGGCTGACGGCGTGGCGCGGGCGGTCCGAAGCGGGTCATCGGTTGCCTCCGGGCAGCGTCGTCGCCGGTGTCGGGGTCGGAGTCGGCGTGGGCCTGGGAGCCGACGTCGTCGGGCTCGGCGTCGGGTTGGCCGCAGTTTTCGTCGAGGTCGGCGTACCTTTCGCCGTCCTCGCGGTCTTTTTGTTCGTCTTCGTCTTCGTCTTGCCCGCGTGCTTGGCGGGGTGTTTCGCGGCGGCCGACGTTGTCGGCGCCGGGTGCGGGATCACGACGGGGATCGGCGCGGCGGCCGATGCGCTGCCGAGCACGCGCACCCGTCCCGACTTGCCGATCTCGAGGAAGCCCGGATTGCCGGCGGGAACCATGCCGAGTGCGGCTGCTGCCGCGGCGAGGTTCGCGGGCGCAGCGCTCGCTTGGACGTCGTTCTCGAGCTGGACGAGTTGGGCAGCGGCGCTCTGGTCATTGGCGGCGAGGTCGTGGCGGGCCACCTCGTTCGCTGCCGAGGCCGTGTTCAGCGCGAGCAGCAGGCACATGCCGCCGACCACCAGCCCCAGGATCAGCAGCGCGAACGGTGCACGCTTGGCCCGGGGGGCGTGTTTTGCTGCGGGGCGGCGGTCGGTGCGCTTTTTCGGGGTCCCCGCGGAAACGCGTGCTTTCTGCGGAGCGTTTTCGTGGGGTGATCTCATTGATGCTCCCGGATACGTTCGGCGGCGCGCAGGCGCACGGAGGCTGCCCTCGGGTTGGTGGCGATCTCGGTGTCGGAGGCGGCTTCACTGCCGCGGGTCAGCAGGCGCAGTTGCGGCCCGCGGTCTGCCAGCCGCACCGGCAGGTCGACCGGCGTCGTGTCGACGGCGCGCGCGGCGAGCGACTGCTTGACGATCCGGTCCTCGAGCGACTGGTAGCTGAGCACCACGATCCGTCCGCCGACGACCAGGTCGTCGAGCGCGGCGGGGACGGCCGAGCGCAGCGCGTCCAGCTCGCCGTTGACCTCGATCCGCAGCGCTTGGAAGGTGCGCTTGGCCGGGTGCCCGCCGTGGCGGCGGGTGGCGGCCGGGATCGCCGAGCGCACCAGTTCGGCCAGCTGCGCCGTCGAGGTCAGCGGCTCATCGCGGCGGGCGCGATCGATCGCCTGGGCGATCCGCAGGGCGAAGCGTTCCTCGCCGTACTCGCGCAGCACGCGGGCCAACTGCTTGACCGAGTAGGTGTTGACGACCTCTTCAGCCGTGGTGCCGGCGGTGGTGTCCATGCGCATGTCCAGCGGCGCGTCCTGCGCGTAGGCGAAGCCGCGCTCGGCGAGATCGAGTTGCATCGACGAGACGCCGAGGTCGAACAGCGCGCCGTCGATGCCGTCGAGGCCGAGCGACGCGAGCACGTCCGGCATGCGGTCGTAGACGGCGTGCACGAGGTGGGTGCGTCCGGCGAAGCGCGCCAGGCGCCGCTCGCTGCGTTCGAGGGCAGCCGGGTCGCGGTCGAGTCCGACGAGGGTGAGCTGGGGGTGGGCGTCGAGCAGCGCCTCGGCATGGCCGCCGAGACCGAGAGTCGCGTCGACGACGGTCGCGGGCCGATCAGACAGCGCGGGGGCGAACAGGGTGAGCACACGCTCGAGCAGGACCGGGACGTGATCCGGTGTGGTCACGCTGACTCCACTGGGCGGCCACCCACTGGGCCCTGCGGTGCAGTGAGCACCCTGGGTCCGCTTCTCATAACCAAATACCTCTCGCGACTCGGTGTGGGGTGTGGTGGGGAGAGTCGGGACGTCGAGCTGCGATCGGGTCCCCGCCCGTCCCGTCCGCCTGGCACCGGGGAAGTGCGCCAGCCAGTAGACGGGAGGAGGCCGAACCTCAGCTGCGTGTCCGATGGAGAGGTCACAGCACTTGAAACGTCACAGCACGCCGGGCAGCACCTCCTCGGCCACATCGGCGAAGGCCTGTTCGGTGCCCTCGAGGTAGGTGTTCCAGGTCTCGGCGTCCCAGACCTCGATGCGACGGTTCGCACCGATGACCACGCACTCCTTGCTCAGCGCGGCGTACTGGCGCAACTGCGGCGGGACGGTGATGCGGCCCTGCCCGTCCGGCGTTTCTCGGGAGGCACTGGCGAACAGCACGCGGCCGTAGTCACGCACCCGGCGGTCGGTGACCGGAGCGTCGGCGAGGGCAGCGGTGAACCGGGTGAACTCGTCGGTCGGGAAGACGAACAGGCAGCGGTCCTGGCCTTTGCAGATCACCAGTCCCCCTTCCAGTTCGGGACGAAATTTGGCGGGAAGAGCGAGCCGGCCCTTGTCGTCGAGGCGCGGGGTGTGCGTGCCGAGGAACACCGGCGCTCACCTCCGACCTGCCAACCAGCTGCACTATTCCCCACTGGTCCCCACTGTACCCCACTTCACGCCACGTGGATCGCGGAAATCTGCCCGACACGCTCAGTGATCCCGCAGGGGGCCACACCGGGTCCGGCCATCGCGTCGAACCGAACGCCGTCCTGCCTCGTCTATTCGAGCGGGGTCGAAGTGTTACCGGATCGCGCTGCAATTCGGTGATACTGACTGCGCTGAGATTGGGCACTGCGAGATCGACGGACGAGATCAACTGATGGGACGGGCACAGGTGGACTCCGCAGCGGGGCACGACGAACCGAGACAGGCGGGCTACCCCGCGGGTAGCCATGCGGCAACAGCCCGACCGGACCCCGCGGCGGCGGTCGAGTCCGTCCGCACGGTGGGCGACCGCATCGTGGCCAACATCGACCAGGTCATCGACGGCAAGCACGACACGGTTCGCATCGGCGTCGCCGTCCTGCTCGCCGAGGGCCACTTGCTGATCGAGGACGTCCCCGGTGTCGGCAAGACCAAGTTCGCCAAGGCGCTGGCCCGCTCGATCGACTGCTCGGTGCGACGCGTCCAGTTCACTCCTGACCTGCTGCCGAGCGACGTCACGGGCGTGAGCGTCTACAACGCCGAGGACCGTGACTTCGAGTTCAAGCCCGGTCCCGTGTTCGCCAACATCGTCGTGGGCGACGAGATCAACCGCGCTTCGCCGAAGACCCAGTCGGCACTGCTCGAATGCATGGAAGAACGTCAGGTAACCGTCGACGGCGTCACCTACGGCCTCGAGGCACCGTTCCTGGTGCTCGCGACCCAGAACCCCATCGACATGGAAGGCACGTATCCGCTACCCGAGGCGCAGCGCGACCGATTCACCGCGCGCATCTCGATGGGCTATCCCGACCGGCACGCCGAGATCCAGATGCTCGACGAGCACGCCGCGCTCGACCCGCTCGACTCGCTGCGTCCGGTCTCTGACGCGAGCGAGGTGCGCTCGCTCATCACCGGCGTGCGGGCGGTGCACGTGGCCGACTCGATCAAGGCCTACGCCGTCGATCTCGCCGCGGCGACCCGGTCCGGTGCCGACGTCCGGCTCGGCGCCTCGCCCCGCGCGACGCTGCAGTTGTTGCGCGCGGCCAAGTCGTGGGCCGCGCTCGAGGGCCGCGACTACGTGCTTCCCGACGATCTGCAATTCATGCTGATCCCGGTGTTCGCCCACCGCATGCTGCTGACTGCCGACGCGCACGTGTCCGGACGCAGCGCCGTCGACGTGATCACCGACGTCAGCCGGCGGGTGGCCATCCCCAACTCCGTCACCTCGCGGACCGCCTGACCATGGCCTCGTCAGGACGTGCCGGCTTCACCACGCGCGCGTCCTGTCTGCTCGCGGCCGGCGGCACCGCGCTCGTGTGCGGCTTCCTGCTCGGCATCGTCGACCTGGCCCGGGCCGGCGTTCTCGCACTTGCCGTTCCGCTGCTCAGCGCGATGATCGTGTTGCGGTCGCGCGTGCGTATCGCCAACCGCCGCAAGATCGAACCGCGCCGGGCGACCTCGGGTGACACCGTCACGATGCACCTGACGATCACGAACCGCTCGCTGATCCCCACCGGTTCGCTCATGCTCGAAGATCAATTGCCGGCCCAGATCCGAGGCAATGCACGCTTCGTCGTCGACGGCCTGTTCAGCCGCGAGAGCCGCACCGTGTCCTATCGCATGCCGCGGCTGCCGCGCGGTCGCTATCGAGCCGGCCCGCTGCACATCCGATTGACCGACCCGTTCCATCTGGTGGACGTGCGGCGCTCGTTCACGGCGACCAGCGAGATCGTCGTGGCACCGGTCGTCGAGCGCCTGCGCACCGCCGAACCGCCACGCTCGGTCGACGTGGGCGATGACGCCGGCAGCCACTCCGTCGGCGCGCGCGGTGCCGACGACGCATCGACGCGCGAGTACCGCACGGGCGACGCCCTGCGCAAGATCCACTGGCGATCCTCGGCGCGCATCGGGGCGCTCATGGTGCGCCAGGAGGAACGCCCCTGGCAGGGCCAGATGACCGTCCTGCTCGACACCCGCAGCGGCGCGCACATGAGCGGCCCGATGACGCCGGCGAGCGAGGCGGACGAGCGGCTGCACAGTAGTTTCGAGTGGGCGGTGAGCGCAGCCGCGACCGTCGCATCGTTCGGCGTGTTCAACAACCGCGAGGTCGGGCTGATCAGCGACCTCGCCACGCCGGCGCGCCTGCCGATGCTGACGCCGAACCAGGTGGGCGACCATCTCGCGCTGGTGCGCAGCAGTGCCCGCACCTCGCTCGAGACACTGTCCGAACTGCTCCCGGCGATCGCCCGAGAGTCGACGTTGATCGCAGTGCTCGGCGAGCTCGACCCGGCCAGCCTGCGCGTGCTCGCGAGCGTGCACCCGCGCGCGACCGCAACGAATGCGATGGCCATGTTGCTCGACGTCGGCACGTGGCGCGACGGTTCGGAGCCCGGCCCCGACGGCACAGCATCGGTCGTCAACTCGCGCGTCCAGAACGCCGCGCGAGTGCTGCGTGCCGCGGGCTGGCAGGCACACGTCGTGCGCTGCGGTGACACCGTGGCCGGCGCCGCGCAAACCCTGCTCGCACCCCGCGCCACCTCAACCGCGTTGTCCGAACTGGCCGGATATTCAGGTACGCGATGACGGCAACCACTTCCCCACCGCGAACGGCGGCCCCGGCAACGCCCGAGGGGAAATCACGTCCGCAGCCTCGGCGCAGCGATGTGCGACGCACGATGCTCGCGCTGGCCGCCAGCGCGTTGGGTGCATTCCCGCTGTTGGAGGTTTTCACCGACACGGGCTGGTTGATCGACGTCTGGCTGACGATGGCCGTGGTCATCGGGCCGGCGGCGCTGTTGCGGCGCACCCGCCCCGCGTCGGCCGGCCAGATCTGGATCGGCGTCGTCCTCATGGTGCCGTGGCTGACCGTGACGTTCGTGCGCGAGCACGCGGTACTCGGGTTCTTGCCGTTGCGCGGCGCGTGGCATGACGTCGGTGCCGATCTCACGGCGCTGCACCACACGACCTCGGTGGGTGTCGCCCCGATCCACACGACCGTGCCGGTGCGGCTTGCGCTGTGCGCGCTGCTCGGACTCGTAGCCGCGCTCGTCGACCTGCTCGCAGTCGTGGGACGCCACGGCGCCCTCGCCGGCGTGCCGTTGCTGATCGTGTTCACCGTGTCCGGCGCCGTGCCGCGGCATCCCGTTTCCTGGATCTGGTTCGTCTTCTGCGCGATCGGATTTCTCATCCTGCTCGCGCTCGACTCGAGTGACGACGTGCAGCGATGGGGGTACTTCGTCCCGCGCACGCAGCGGGTGTCGCGGAGGGCCGGCCGGATGGTCTCCGGTCAGCGCATCGCCGTGATCGCGATCGTCCTCGCGCTTGCCGTGCCGATCTTCATCCCGTCCGACTCGAAGAACCTGCTGTCGCGGCTGTTCCACAACAGTGGTGACGGTGCGTCCGGCTTCGGCGCCGCCAGCAACGGCATCGGCCCCGGTGGGATCGACCCGTTCGCTGCCCTGCGTGGCGAGCTCGTCCGTGACCATCCGGTGCCGCTGTTCGATGTGAAGATCACTTCGGCGGACGGTTCGGTCGGCACGCGCAACGGGGTGCAGCCGTTCTACCTGCGAATGAACACCCTGTCGCTGTTCCAGGGCACCGGATGGGTACCGGGTGACAACAACGGCACCACCGAGCCGGTGACCAACACCCAGTTCGACAGCCAGCCGGGCATCGCGTTCCCTCCGAACCCCGTGCAGTACTCGGCGCAGATCACGATCTCGGGCCTGCGCTCGAACCCACCCGTGTTCGCATCGCCCGTCCAACTGTCCGGCGTCGGCAGCGACACGGTGTGGAACCCGCTGCAGTTGCTGCTCGAGCACTCGGTCACGGTCGGCGGTCAAGTCATCGTCGAGCAGGTGGCCCAGCCCGAGCCGACCGTTGCGCAGTTGAACGCTGCGCCGAACGGCACCGACCCCGCGCTCGAGCCCTGGCTGCAGCTGCCGACCATCCGTCCGTATGTCCGCACGCTGACCAATTCCATCGTCGCCAACGCGGCGTCGCCGTACCAGCGTGCGCTGGCGATCAGCAAGTTCTTCTCCGATCCCAAGAACCACTTCGCCTACAGCCTGCAGAGCGCCACCGGCGACTCCGGTGACGAGCTGACCGACTTCCTTCGACCGACCGGGCGCGTGGGCTATTGCCAGCAGTACGCCGCGTCCATGGCAGTCATGCTCCGGCTCGCGAACGTGCCGTCTCGTGTTGTGCTCGGCTACGCGCACAACGTGCCGAACGTCAGTGGCCAGTTCGCGGTCAACACGTTCGACGCACATGCCTGGGTCGAGGCCTACTTCGCCGGAATCGGCTGGGTGCCGTTCGACCCGACGCCGCTCTCCGGCATCTCCGGCGGCGCGGCGAACGATCTGCCGTGGGCGCGACACCCGAAGCTGAATAACGCAATTGATCCCGGGCGACGCGAGCAGGGCAGCTCGTCGGCCCCGGACTTCACCCCCAGCGCGACGCCAACGCGGCACCGCGTTGCGCAGGCCCCCGACAGCGGCACGTCGTTCGCGATCCCGCTGATCACGCTGGCTGTGGTCGGCGTGCTCGCCCTGATCGCCCTGCTTCCCGCGTTCGTACGGTGGCGGCGACGGCGGTGGCGGTTGCACCGGGTGCGCGCGGGTGACACCGATGCGCTGTGGGCCGAGCTTGCCGACACGACGGTCGACCTCGGCTATGTCTGGTCGGCTGCCCGCACGCCGCGACAGGTCGCGAAGTGGCTGGGTAGTTCCGATGATGCCGCCTCGGGTGCTGTGCAGGTGCTCGCCGCGGCCGTCGAGCGGGCTCGCTACAGCCGCGACACGAACGAGGTCGGCACCGATCTCGCTCGCGAGTTCACAGCAGTGCGCGCCGGACTCGGCCAGCGCCGTTCCCCGCGCGAGCGGATGCGGGCCATGTTCTGGCCGGCTTCATTGAACTGGTCGCGGGCACGCGGAATCGGTCGATGGCTGCCCGGAACACAATCGGCGCGTCGCCACTAGGGACGACGCGCCGGGCGAGGAAGGTCTGCGCTTACGGGTTCTCGTCGAATCGACGGCGCATGCGGTCTTCCATCCGGGCACGCAAGCTGCTCGGTCGGGCAATGCGTGCTGCCGGACCAGCCGCGTTTGCCGCGTTCGGCTCGACGTTGTGCCGGTGTCGCAGTGCCTGGGCCGCATAGCCGACCGCGGCGACGAGAAGCACGAAGCCGACCACGCTCAAGGCAACGATGTTGGCGAGCAGTCCGACGAGCACGAGGCCCAGCCCGGCCAGTACACCGAGAACGCACAGCAACATGGAACTGCGCACGCGGCGGCGCGCACGCGCGGAACGCACCGACGAGGCGAATTTGGGATCTTCGGCGTAGAGCGCCTGCTCGATCTCGTCGAGCAACCTCTGCTCATGCTCGGAGAGCGGCACAATGCCCTCCTTTACTCACCGATCCGGGCGGGTCGGCAGCTCTGATGCTCTCGGTAACACCATCGAGCATACGAGGCGATCGGCCGGATCGAAAGCTGTGTTTGGGTTACGGGTCGATGCCACTGTCGGGCACGGGCAGGTGTTCGTGCTCAACGGGAGCGCCCGGGCGCCGCAGCAGGGTCGCGTAGCCGAGTGCGCCGGAGCCGAACTTGGCCCGCGCCGCGTCGACGACCGAGTCGGTCGTCCGCTCGGCCTGCCGCCCCCGATCAGCGGGCGTCCGCTCGGCTTCTGGTACCGAATCGCCAGATTTGCGTGCCGAATCCGACGCTTCGGTACCAGCAGGCGGGAACAGGTCGTCGAAGGAGAGCTGTTCACCGACGGTGTCGGCCTCACGCAGGTTCTCGCACTTGACCCCGACGAGCCGCACCCGCGGACGATCGAGGTTGAGCCCGTCGTAGAGCTCGGCCGCGGTCGAGTAGATCGTTGCCGTCGTGTCCGTCCAGGCGGGCAGGGTGCGCACCCGCGTGACGGTCGTGAAGTCGGCGAAGCGGATCTTGATGCCGACCGTGCGAGCGAGCCAGCCGCGCTCGCGCACGCGCCGCGCAACCTCGCCCGACAGCCGCAGCAGCTCGCGGCGGATGTCGTCGAGTTCGGTCAGATCGACCTCAACGGTGTGGTCGGCGCTGATCGACTTCTCGACCTCGTCGGGCCGCACCGAGCGCGGATCGACGCCGTCGGCAAGCGCGCCGAGGTGTTCGGCCATGGCGCAACCGACGGCGCGCACGAGCAGATCACGGGGGGTGGCCGAGACGTCGCCGACAGTTCGCACGCCGATGCGGTGCAGCGCCTCGGCCGTGCGTGCACCGACGCCCCACAACGCGGTCGCCGGCAGCGGGTGCAAGAAATCGAGCACGTGCGCCGCCGGCACCACCAGCATGCCGTCGGGCTTGCAGCGCGCTGATGCGACCTTGGCCACGAACTTCGTCGGCGCGATGCCGACGCTGCACGTGAGGCCGAGCTCACGCGAGACGCGCTCGCGGATCTGTCCGGCGATCACCGCCGGCCGTCCTTGGACTCGCATCGCACCCGACACGTCGAGAAAGGCCTCATCGAGCGAGAGCGGCTCGACCAGGGGCGTGACGTCACGCAGGATCGTCATCACCGCGCTGGACGCCGCGATGTAGGCCGCCCGGTCAGGACGCACGACTACGGCGCCGGGACACAGTCGCAACGCACGGGTCATCGGCATCGCGCTGCGCACGCCGTACTTGCGAGCCTCGTAGGACGCCGCAGCAACGACGCCGCGCACTCCCCCGCCGACAACAACCGGCTTGCCGCGCAGGTCGGGGTTGTTGCGGATCTCGACGCTGGCGAAGAACGCGTCCATGTCGACGTGCAAGATCATGCAGCCGGTGTCGTCACCGTCGGTGCGTCCGGATTCGCGCGGGATGTCGGCGCTGCGGCCCATCGCCGGGTCAGGCCTCGCCGCGGCGCCGGGCGAGGATGTGCACGCGTGCCGCGATCTGTGCGAACGGGGCGCGCTGGGCGCAGCCGGCCTCGAGCCGGGCAAGGGCCGCGCGGGCGCCCGGCTGGTCGAGGGCCTGCCCCGGGACGAGATCACGGAAGATGCTGAGGCCGTGTTGCTGTTCGACGGCCAGGTCGTGCTCGGCGCACAGTCGCAAGGCGGTGTCAGGGGTGACGCGCGCCGAACTGGCGTCGGGTGCGTCGAGGGCATCGATCTCGCGTTGGGCACCGGCCAGATCGCCGACGAGCGCGCGCGCCAGCACGCCGGCAACGGGATTGTCGACCAGCACGCTGAGCAGGCCGTCGGGACGCACCGCGCCGACGATCCCCGCAAAGGCGCCGGCCGCGTCGTCGACCGCATCGAGCACGCCGTGCGCCAGGACGAGGTCGAACTGCCGGCCGGCGAACAGGTCGGCAACCGCTTCGACGTCGCCCTGGACGGCACGCACTCGCTCGGCGACGCCGGCTTCGTTGGCCCGGCGACGCAGCGTTGCCAGCGCGTCAACGCTCACGTCGAGGACGGTGACCGTTGCCCCGGTTGCCGCAAGCGGCACGGCGAAGCGCCCGGTGCCACCACCGCAGTCGAGCACCGTCGCACCAGCCGCGCTCGCGCCCAACGCCGAGACCAACAGCTCATCGACCTGCAGCGGCGGTGCGTCTGACCGCTCGACGTGCTGGCTCGACAGGTGGCTCGACACGTCGCCAGCGTAGCCGCGGCGACCGACACCGCCCGTGCGGCGAACTCGAGGTGGGCGGCGCGGCGGGGTCAGCTGGCGAGCGGCGGCGCGAGCATCCCGAGTGAGCGCTCGACCACGCGGACGAAGTCTTCCGCCGATCGCATTTGATCGTCGGCAACGCGGCGCGCGACCGCATGTCGTGCACCGGCTTCGACCGCGGCTCGTAGCGCGGCCCCGGCGGCGAAGTAGCTCGTCCACTCACGCAGTTCGGGAGCCACCGTGTCGAGCAGTATCCACACGCTCATCAGGCGACGGCGCGCACTGGCCGGCCGGCCACGATCGGCCAGGACAGCAGCGGCTGCGCGTAATGCGGCAAGATGCGCCAGCCGGAACCGCTCGTCCGGATCCCACGCCATCGCGGCCTCGGCGAGCACGACGCGCGCCTGCGCGATCAGCGCAACGGCCGATCCCGGCACCACCCTGGTCGCCTGCTCCGTCGCCATGGCGCGACCCCCTTCATCGAACGGTTGTTCGTAATATTAGATCACCCGTTCGGTTCTTGCAACGTCACCCGACCGATCGCGCGTCGAACGGGTCGTGCAGTGCCGCCCATTGCAACAGCATGATCGTCTTGCCGTCGGCGATACGGCCATCGGCGATCATGGCCCGGGCCTCGCTGAAGTCGATCTCGAGAACCTCGATGTCCTCGCCGTCGTCGGCCAGTCCACCGCCTGCGCTCGTGCGGTCGGCACCGGTGTAGGGCGCGGCATAGAAGTGCAATTTCTCGGTGACGGAACCGGGGCTCATGTAGGCGGTGAACACATGGACCAGCTCGCCGACGGTGACACCGAGCTCCTCCGACGCCTCGCGGCGGATCGCAGCTTCTGCGTCATCTGCGTCGAGCAGCCCGGCCGCAGCCTCGATCAGCATGCCGTCCGGGTGGTCGTTGACGTAGGCGGGGAAGCGGAACTGCCGTGTGAGCAGGACGGTGCGGCGAGCGGGTTCGAAGAGCAGGATCACCGCGCCGTCGCCACGGTCGTAGGTTTCGCGCTGCTCGGTGGTCCAGGTGCCGTCACGTCGGCGGTAGTCGAAGGTGGTTCGGCGGAGAACATGCCAGCCGGCCGAGGTGAGTTCGACGTCGCGCACGATGACGTCAGGGTTGCGCGTCAGATCTCGTCCTGCGCGGTCGAGCCCCACACGGCCGCGATGATCGGGCACGTCGACGCCCGGCGTTCCTGTCACGGCCGCTACGGTAGCGAGCCTTCACCGGCGCCAGGCGAACTACGGCACGAGGATGTCTACGACGTCGCCGATCACGATCACTGCAGGTGCCCCGATGCCGGCGTCGGCGACTGCGGCGGCAAGCTCGCGTAACGGCGCGCGCACGATGCGCTCGCCCGGCAAGGTCGCGCGGTGCACCACTGCCGATGGCGTGGTCGCCGACCGGCCGTGCTTGATCAGCTCGTCCGCAATGAGATCGAGCCGATCCATCGACATGAGCAGCACCAACGTCCCGCCGCCGGCGGCGAGGCCGGGCCAGTCCACTCCGTTGCCGACGGCTCGTCCCGGATCGAGATGACCGGAGACCACGGTGAAGTCGGCCGCCACCCCGCGGTGGGTCAGTGGAATCGCCGCGCTCGCCGGCCCGGCGAGGGCCGAACTCAGGCCGGGCACGACGCTGACCGCGACGCCGGCGGCGACACACGCCAGCCACTCCTCGCCGCCACGGCCGAACACGAACGGGTCGCCGCCTTTGAGACGCACGACCCGCTTGCCGGCACGCGCCCGCTCGATGATCACCGCGTTGATCTCGTCCTGCGTGAGGTTGTGCCGGTGCGCGGATTTCCCGCAGTCGATCACCTCGACCTCGGGGGCCAGATTGTCGAGCAGCGCACGCGGGGCGAGCCGGTCGACGACCACGACGTCCGCCGTCGCGACGAGCCGCCGACCACGAACCGTGATCAGTTCGGGATCGCCCGGGCCACCGCCGACGAGGGCAACCGAGCCGGCAGCGGCCGCACGATGACGCGCGACCGGCAACTCGCCCAGGTCGAGCGCCGTCGCGATCGCGTCGCGCAGCGCGACCGCGCGGCGCGGATCGCCACCGCCGTTGACGGCGACGGTGAGGTCGTCACGACGCGCGACCACAGGCACGCGTGCCGTCCCGCCGGTCGCGTCGTCGGCGCGCACACAGAAGATTCGGCGCTCGAGCGCCGCCGCGGCGATCGAGGCGTTGACCGTGCGATCGGACGTGCACGCGATGACGAGCCACATCCCGTCGAGGTCGCCGTCGAGGTATGCGCGCTGCTGGAGCTCGACACCGGTCAGCGCGTCGTTGACCTGTGGCGCGACCACCGTCACCCGAGCGCCCGCCTCGACCAGGGCCGCTGCCCGGCGGGTTCCGACCGCACCTGCACCCACCACCAACACCGCCCGATCGCGCAGATCGAGCAGCAACGGGAAGCCGGTCACGACGTCGATTGTCCTTGTCTACGGGAGGTGTAGGCATACCGCCTGCGCCACATTCAGGTTCGTCAGCCACCAATGGTGTGTCACGATGGTGCTATGCGGCTGGTCGATTACATGCTGACCTCTCGCCGCCACATCGATTTGGTACGGGTGGCAGGCCAGGGCTGTTGATGCCCTCTGCGCGGAGATAACTCTGCGCCACGCCTGTCCGCAACCCGCCACGTCGAAGGGATACGCGCCATGCCTGCGCGTAAAGGACAGGGCCAATGGGCCCTGGGTTACCGAGAGCCGCTCAATCAGAACGAGCGGGCCAAGCGCGACAGCGACGGACTCGATGTCCGCCAGCGCATCATCGACATCTACCAGCACACCGGCTTCGCCGGCATCGATGCCGCAGATCTGCGCGGGCGATTTCGCTGGTACGGGCTCTACACCCAGCGCCGGCCCGGCATCCCCGGCGGAAAGACCGCCACCCTCGAACCCGAAGAGCTCGAGGACGAGCACTTCATGTTGCGCATCCGTGTTGACGGCGGCGCGCTGACCGCCGAGCAACTGCGCGTTGTCGCCGGCATCGCATCCGAATTCGGACGGGGCCTCGCGGATCTCACCGATCGGCAGAACGTGCAGCTGCACTGGGTGCGCATCGAGGACGTCCCCGAGATCTGGGAACGCCTCGAGGCCGTCGGTCTGTCGACGACCGAGGCCTGTGGCGACACCCCACGCGTGATCCTCGGCTGCCCGCTCGAGGGCGTCGCCGCCGACTCGGTGCTCGACGCCGGACCGGCGCTGCGCGAGACCGTCGAGAAGTACCTCGGCGACCCGGAGTTCTCGAATCTGCCGCGCAAGTTCAAGACCTCGATCTCGGGCTGCGCGCAGCACTGCACCAACCACGAGATCAACGACGTCTCGTTCGTCGGTGTGATGGGCCCCGACGGCGAGCCGGGCTTCGACCTGTGGGTCGGCGGCGGACTGTCGACCAACCCCCGCTTCGCCGAGCGGCTCGGCGTCTTCGTCCGTCCGGACGAGGTGAGCGAGGTGTGGGCCGGCGTCGTGTCGGTGTTCCGCGACTACGGCTACCGACGCAGCCGCACCCACTCGCGGCTGAAGTTCCTCATGGCCGACTGGGGTCCGGACAAGTTCCGCAAGGTGCTGCAGGACGAGTACCTGCACCGGCAACTGCCCGACGGCGATGCACCGCCCGATTCGCCCGCGCATCGCGACCACACCGGTGTGCGCACCCAGAGCAACGGCTTGCTGTCCGTCGGAGCGACCACGAAGTCAGGACGCACCTCGGGTGACGCGCTGCACCAGGTCGCCGCGCTCGCCGAGCGCTACGGCACCGGCCGGGTCGGACTCACCGCGCAACAGGGCCTCGTCGTGCTCGATGTCGATCCCGCGCGCGCCGACGACCTCGCGACCGAGCTCGACGCGCTCGGCCTCACGGTGCGTCCGTCGGCGTTCCGGCGCGGCACGATCGCGTGCACCGGCATCGAGTTCTGCAAGCTGGCGCTGGTCGAGACCAAGCAGCGCGCAGCGACGATCCAGGAGGAGCTCGAGAAGCGACTGCCCGACTTCGACACCCCGATCACGATCAATGTGAACGGTTGCCCGAACTCGTGCGCGCGCTTCCAGGTCGCCGACATCGGCTTCAAGGGCGTCGTCGCGAAGGGCGTCGACGGCGACGAGGACGCGTTCCAGGTGCACCTCGGCGGACTGATGGGCGAGAACGCCGAGTTCGGACGCAAGTTCCGTGGCCTGCGTGTGACGGCGGCCGAGGCCCCCGACTACGCCGAACGGGTGTTGCGCGGTTACCTCGAGCGTCGTACGGACGACGAATCCTTCGCGTCCTACGTGGCGCGCGCTGACGAGACCTGGCTGCATTGACCGCGGTGCTCCCCGACCTCGACCAGCTGCGACGCGAGGCCGAGCGCGCGGGCAACGAACTCGATGGCGCCACGCCTCTCGAGGTGCTGCAGTGGGCCCAGGACCATCTCGGCGACTCGTGGTGCGTGACGTCATCGATGGCTGATGCCGTCGTGCCTCATCTCGCGTCGCGCGTGCGGCCTGGTGTCGACGTGGTCTTTCTCGACACCGGCTACCACTTCGCCGAGACGATCGGCACCCGCGACGCAGTCGCCGCAACACTTCCGGTCACGGTGCGATCGATCCGTCCGCGCCAGAGCGTTGCCGAGCAGGACGCGAGTTTCGGGGTGCGCCTGTACGAACGCAATCCGGACCAATGCTGCGCGCTGCGCAAGGTGACCCCGCTTCGGCAGGCGCTGCGTGGCTATCAGGGCTGGGCGTCCGGGTTGCGGCGCGACGAGGCCGTATCGCGCGAAGACGTCAAGGTCGTCGAATGGGACGCACGCCGCTCGATGGTCAAGCTCAATCCCATTGCAGCCTGGACGCAACACGACGTGGACGCCTACATCGCCGAGCACGGTGTGATCGTGAATCCGCTGCTCGACGACGGCTACGGCTCGATCGGCTGCGGCCCGTGCACGCGCCGGATCAAGCCGGGCGAGGACCTGCGCGCCGGACGCTGGGCCGGGCTGTCGAAGACGGAGTGCGGGATCCACGACGCCTGACGGCGCCCCTAAGGTGAGCGCGTGCATCCGAACTGCGTTGCGGTCGACGGGATCCTCGAAGCCGGCGGCAGTCACGGTCGCGTTCGGCTGTTGCCCGACGCGGCTCCCACGGCGACGGCTGCGGCGGCGCAACTGGGTGTCGACGTCGGCGCGATCGCGAACTCGCTGGTGTTCGCGACACCCGACGGCGTGCCCGTGCTGGTGATGACCAGCGGCGCGCACCGCGTCGACACGGGCAAGGTCGCGGCCCTACTCGGTGTCACCGCGCTCGACCGCGCGTCGGCCGACCTCGTGTACTCCGCGACCGGCCAGCGCATCGGCGGCGTCGCGCCGATCGGGCATCCGTCCCCGCTGCAGACGGTTGTCGACGTGACCCTCGCCAACTACCCGGAGGTCTGGGCTGCCGGCGGCATCCCGCACGCCGTCTTCCCGACGACCTACGAGGAGTTGCTTCGGCTGACGGCGGGGCGACCGGCCGAGGTGGCGTGAACCGCCGCTAGAGGCGCTCGTCGGTGGCCGCGTCAGGTGATGCATCGAAGTACTTGTCGAGCACACGTGCGAAGACGGACTCGTCGGGCGCCGCGCGGTGGAACAGCGTCATTGACGAGCGCAGCTTGACCGCGTCGATGCCGCCGAAGATCTGCTCCGCGCTCCGTCCCTCGATGTCGGCAACTGCCCCGGCGCATTCGCGAAGGCGCGGGCCGAGAATCGGGTGCGCCAGGTAGTCGCGTGCCTCGGCCAGCGAGTCGATCGCGTAACGCTGCGCCATCGCGCTCATGCCCAGACCTTTGATCTGCGGAAAGACGAACCACATCCAGTGCGAGGTCTTGCGGCCCGCGCGCAGCTCGGCGAGCGCACGGTCGTACACGCCGTCCTGCGCGTCGACGAACCGCTCGAGGCCCATCTCGGCCGGTCAGCTCGCGAGCTGGTCGACCAGCGTCGTGATCAGTTCCGCGGCAGAGCGCCGGTCGAGGCGCGAGGTGGCGATGCACGCGCCGTCGCGCCAGATGCTCAGGACGAAGAATTCCTCGCTCGGATGCCAGGTGACCCGCAACGTCCGACCGCCGTCGCGGACGTCCTCGAACGCGTCGCCGGCTGTCGGAAGGACGCTGACGTTGGCCATGGCTCATCGTCGCTGTTCGTGGGCTTCTTCGCCAGTCCTGGCCCGCATGCGGCACCATCAGTACGTGCAGTCGACCGAGCATGCCGCGACCGCGACGCCTCGCGTCGTCGCCTGGACGCCTGAGCAGTTCGCGCAGCGGGTCGACGATGCCATGAACATCTACGTCCGAGCCATGAACTACCCGCAGCATGCAGCGCTGCAGCGAGCCCTGACCGCGCGACGGCACGCTACGCATGCGGGGTTCGCCTGCTGGGCGGCCGTGCTCGACGACGACACGCTGGTCGGGTTCGGATACGGCTACACGACCCGGCCCGGCCAGTGGTGGCACGACCTCGTCCGCAAAGCCCTCGACGACGAGCAGGCCGAGATCTGGCTGGGCAACGCGTTCGAGCTGTCCGAGCTGCACGTGCTGCCCGACTTCCAGGGCGCCGGAACCGGGCGGGTGCTGCTGCGCGAGCTGGCCGACGCGCTGCCGCACGAGGCGATGTTGCTCTCGACGCCGGACATCGACACACGCGCGTTCCGCCTGTACCGCCACCTGGGCTTCGTCGACCTCCGGCGTCACTACCTGTTCCCGGGCGACGTGCGGCCGTTCGCGGTGCTCGGCGCGCGCTTGCCGTTGCAGATCGATGGTGGTTGAGCTCGCGCGGCGCACGTCCGTATCGCTGGTCGCGTGCCTGTTCGGCGCGGGCGTCCTCGCGCAGGTCGCCTACCCGCTGACGGCCGGCGGCGCTCGTGACGCGCTGACCGTCGCGACCGTGCTGCTCGTGGCCGCCGCCTCGCTCGTGCACGCATACCGTTCGTACGGCTCGCAGGCGCTCACCGTCCTCACGCTCGCCTGCGTCGTCGGCGGATTCGCCATCGAGGTGCTCGGCGTCCACACCGGCGTTCCGTTCGGCGACTACCGCTACACCGGCGAGCTCGGCGCGAGCCTGCTCGGCGTGCCTGTGGTGATCGCGTTCGCGTGGCCGATGCTCGCGTGGCCGGCGGCCCTCGCCGCACGTCGCTTGTGCCGTTCCTTCGCGGCGCGCGTCGCGGTCGGTGCATGGGCCCTCGCTGCATGGGATCTGTTCCTCGATCCGCAGATGGTGGCCGCCGGTCATTGGACGTGGGCCGATCCGAGCACGCATGTGCCCGGCGTCGCGACTGTGCCGCTGACCGACTACGCCGGCTGGCTGGCCGTCTCGGCGCTCATGTCGCTCGCGTTGCAGTCGGTGTTGCGGCGACGCGACGGTGACGACTGGTGGCCGCTCGCGTTCTACGTCTGGACGTGGGCGTCGTCGACGCTCGCGCTGGTGGCGTTCTTGGGCCTGCCCGCCGCAGCGCTGTGGGGCGGTGTCGCCATGGGTGCCGTTGCCATGCCCCTCGCGCGGTCGCTGTGGCGTTGAAGCCGTGGCATTGAAACCCATGGCGTCGAAACTGGTCACCGTCGGCACCGGTCTCGCGATCGCCGGCGCGGTGCACGCGGCGGTCAACGTTGCGCTCCTACGTCGTCCGGTGGCCGGACCGGTGCGCCTGCGGGTGTCGGTGCTCATCCCGGCGCGGGACGAGGCCGATCGCATCGGCGCATGCCTTGACTCGATCGACGGTGCTGACGAGGTACTTGTGCTCGACGACGGGTCGCGCGATGCGACGGCCGAGATCGCTCGGGCCCGTGGTGCGCGCCTGCTGCGCGGTACACCGCTGCCGCCGGGTTGGTTGGGCAAGCCATACGCATGCACGCAGCTCGCAGCGGCAGCGTCCGGTGACGTGTTGGTGTTCGTCGATGCCGATGTGCGGCTGCGCCCCGGCGCGATCCGGGCCGCCGTGCACTTTCTCGAGTCGAGCGGTTGGGATCTCGTCGCTCCGCATCCGCGCCAAGAGACCGGATCTGTCGCCGAGCGGCTCGTGCAGCCGTTGCTGCAGTGGTCGATCCTGACGACGCTGCCGCTGCGCCTGGCCGAGCGTTCGCCGCGACCGTCGTTGGCAGCAGCCAACGGACAGTTCATCGTCGTGCGACGCGATGCCTACGAGCGCGCCGGCGGGCATGTGCCCGACGCGGTGCTCGACGATCTCGCGCTCGTCCGCGCCATCAAACGCTGCGGCGGCTCGGGCGGTGTCGTCGACGGCACGTCGCTCGCGACCTGCCGGATGTACGACGGCTGGGCCGAACTGCGCGACGGTTACAGCAAGTCGCTCTGGTCGTCATTCGGCGGTCCGGTCAACAGCGGGGGCGTGGTCGGTGCGCTGTCCCTGGCCTATGTCGTGCCTGCGGTGGCTGCGCTTCGCGGCTCGCGCGTCGGTCTGCTCGGCTACCTCGCCGGAGTAGCCGGCCGCGTGATTTCCGCGCGACGCACTGGTGGCCGCGTACTCGACTCGTTCGCTCATCCGGTGTCGATCGTGCTGTTCGGATATCTCACGTTGCGCTCGCACGTGCAGCGCACTCGTGGCCGCGTGACGTGGAAGGGGCGCGCAGTGACCAGGGATCTCAGCCATTGAGTTGCTTACCCACGAAACGTGGGTGGTGAAGAGCAAAGGGCGCAGCGGCGGGGGTATCGCGGGAGTTGAGTTCGCACTTCTCGGTCCGGTCCGAACGCAGTGAGAGACCGGGTAGTCCTCGCTGGAACCTGCAGTTGCGCTGGAAGGCATTCTTCAGCACCGGGTCAGTTGTGGAGAGTCGTGCATCCGGTTGCGTCGTGGTCGCTGATCCGGGTCGACCCAGGCAGGTGGCACCCAGTGGGGGATTTCGTCGATCATGATCGACTGCCAGCCCATCTGTTCGAACAGGGCGTGGTTGGCAGTGCAGACAAGAGTGCCGTCGTCAACGCACGTTCTTCGGGTGATCGCGTAGTCGGTGACGTGGTGTGCCTGAGTCCATGACAAGGGCGCATCACAACCCGGATATGAGCAGCCTTCATCTCTCGCGAACATCGCTAGTCGTTGCTGTTCGGTGAACAACCTTTGCTGATCGCTGTAAGCGAGGATGCTCTTGGTCTTGGACAGCAGCACCAGGATGGCTTTGGCTTTCGGGTCGAGCCACCGGTCGGCGATTGCGGTGGGGATCGCGTGGCCGTGGCTGGTTTGCACGATGCCGGTGCCGGACGCGAAGTCGTCGACGGTCGCGGTCAGCACCAGGGTGGTGGCGCAGCCGTTGGCGGTGGGCAGCGTGCCGGAGGCATAGAGCAGTTTCAGTGCCTCGAGCAGCGCGTCGTGGTGGCGCTGGCCGGGGGTGCGCGGATCGCGTTCGCCGTCCGGGCCGGTGTGGGGTTTGCCGAGGGTGTCAACGAGGGTCTCGAGGTATTCGGCGGCCTCGCAGGTCAGCTCGCCGGCGATGGTCGCGCTGCCGTCCGCACGCCGGTGCAGCGTGAGCGTGCGGCGCCGGTGGGCGGCTTCGATGTCGCGGAACGCCCCGTCCTGGTCAACGCGGGCGTAGAGGCCGTTGGCGAAGCGGGCCAGCAGGTCTGGGTCGTGCTCGGCCGCGAACTGCAGCAGCGCGGTCTCATACAGCGGTGCCGACTCGTCAGCGAGCAGGTCGTCGATCCGATCGGTCATCCGCACGACCGTCGCGGCGGCCCGGGTCGAGATCGATCCGTCGGCCAAGGCCTGCGTGGTCTGCGGGTGGGCCGGCTCGACCGGTTCGCCGGTCAGCGTGCGCCGCGGCATGACCGCCAGCGCCAGCTTCACCCGCCCAGCCGCATCGTTCGCGCCGATCCTGAGCGCGTCCCGCAACAACACCGTGGTGTTCTTCGCACCCAGGTCGTAGGCGAGCCGTTCGGTCTCGATCTGCGCGATCAGGCTCAGTTGCTTGACCTCGATCGCCTGCTTCTGAACCTCCAGCTCGCGCAGCCGCTCCAGCAGCGCGGTGCCGGCTATCTGCGAACTGCTCACGTGTTCGATAATACTCCTTCCGGGGAAGGAGTGGTAGACCTGTGCACAGAGAATCTGCGAAAATATATAGGGATCGCTGGCAGCGAGGGCTAGTCACGCACCGCCGAAATCACGTCGCCGAACTTCTCGATGTCAGTGGCGTCACGCAGATCCGGCAGCGCCACGAAGACCGTGTCGACGCCGAGGTCACCCAGTTCGCGGTAGCGCGCGACATGGTCGGCAACGAGGCCGGCGTGATGCGTTCGCGCATATGCGGCTGCGGACACCCGTCCCCGTAGCCGCTCGACGAGCGTCGCAACTTCGTCACGATCGCGACCGACGACCGGCACGTCCAACCCGGTCACTCGCTTGCCGTTCATCAGAGCCGCAGCCCGCGTCACGTGCTCGATCGTCGCCGGAACGTTGCAGCCGTCGCCGAGTTCGGCGGCGACGCGCAACACTCGCGTGCTGCGACCACCGACGATCAACGGCAGCGGGCCGGCGGGACGCGGATAGGAGGTCGTCTCGGGCAGACCCGCCGCCGCCTTCGTGCCCGGCGCCCACAGTGCACGCATGACCGGAATCGCGGTGCGCAGCTGGGAGATCCGTTCGTCAGCCGACTCGAACGGCAAGCCGAACGCAGCATGTTCACGTTCCCACCAACCCGCCCCGACTCCGCAGAACGCCCGTCCACCGCTCATCGCGTCGAGTGTTGCCGCCGCCTTTGCGAGCCGGCCTGGCGAGTGCATCGACAACGGACTGACCAGCGTCCCGAGCTGCAACGACGTCGGCAGCCCGGCCAGCAGGCCGAGGGTCACCCACGGCTCCGGGATCGGCTCCCACGCCCGGCCGACCTGCGGGATCTGGATCAGATGGTCCATCAGAGCGATTCCGTCGAAGCCGCTGGACGCAGCCGCCATCGCGATCGATGTCAGCCATCGCGCCGGCCCGTCCTCATCCCATGGGAACCGCGATACCTGCAACACGAACTGCATACGCGCGGACAGGGTGTGCTCGGGCGTCGGCTCAGGCACCGCGACCGGTGCGGCCGACGTCACGTGCTCGACGCGGTCCCAGCCCTCCATCTCGAGCTCGGTCGCGATCGAGCGCGCCTTGCGCAATTGCGCCGTGAGCGCTGGCGCCGGGACCGGTCGATCTCGCCCGCGGTTGCGTGCCCGGCACAGGGCGGCGTCGGTGTCGAAGAGAACCGCAATCGCAGGAAGCCCGGCGACGCGGGCCGCGTCGAGGTAGGTACGGCGTCGATCGGAGTCGAGGCCAAGGGTGTCGATCACGGTTGTGAGTCCGCGTCGTATGCGCGCGGCGATCACGAGGTCGAGGACGCCGAACGCGTCGCGCGACGCATCAAGATCGGCCTCGCCCGTCCCGACCGTCGCGCGCAGAGCATCCGATGACACGATCTCGTTCCGGGCGAAGTGTTCGGCCGCCCACGTCGACTTGCCGGACCCGGCCGCTCCGACGAGCACGTACACGCTCATGCGGTCGCCACCTGCGCGATGCCGATCAGACCGAGCACCGCCCAGACAGATGCACAGACGGCCGGCGGCCACGTCTCTGTCGACACTGCCGCCGATCCGCATGCGAGCACAGTGCAGATCGCGCGGGTCGGCCGTTCGGCGACCGTGATCCGTGCGAGCGCCGCTCCCCCACGCACGACGCGCACCCCTTCGACCACCAGCGTGCTGACGCCGGCGGCCAGAGCGAGCCATAGCGGAGCACCGCATTGCCAAACGACCAACGCGAACGCCGAGTCTGCAATTCGATCAGCGACCTTGTCGGCGAAGGATCCGAACCGCGATGCACGTCCGGCTGCGAGGGCAACGGCACCGTCGAGCCCATCGCACAGCACTGACGCGAGCACCAGGACGAGGGCAATCGCGGGCGCCACCACAACGGCGACCATCGCCGCCGCAGCTCCGGCCACCGTGATCGCCAGCGGCGGGATCGTCTTGAACGGACGGGCGATCGTCCACACGAGTCGCAGCCACCAGCGCAGCAGCAAAACGCTGTCGGGGTCGATCCCGTGGTGCAGTTCTGACCACCCGGCGGTGGTCAGACCCGCACGCCCAGCGCCAGATTCGCCCATACCTCACGCGTCGCCCTCGACCGGTTGAACGTGATGAAGTGGATGCCGGGAACGCCCTCGTCGAGCAGTCGCTCGGCCAGCTTCGAGCTCTCGTAGATACCCATCGATCGCACGGCCTTCGGATCGTGGGCGACGGCGTCGAAGCGCGCGGCGAGCCGCGTCGGGAACGGCGCACCCGACAGCTGCTCGGACCGCTTGATCACATTGATGTTCGTGACCGGCATGATGCCCGCGATGATCGGCACGTCGCAACCGGCGGCGCTGACGCGGTCACGCAGCCGCAGATAGTCATCGGCGTCGAAGAACATCTGAGTGATCGCGTAGTCGGCGCCTGCGCGAAGCTTCTCGACGAGCCAGCGGGTGTCGTCGTCGACATCGGCAGAGCGTGGGTGTTTATAGGGGAAGGCCGCGACACCGACGCAGAAGTCGCCGTGTTCGCGCATGATGCGCACGAGGTCCGAGGCGTAGGCGACCCCGTCCGGGTGGCGGCGCCACTCGCCGTTCGGATCACCAGGCGGGTCGCCACGCAACGCGAGCATGTTCGTCACTCCAGCACTCGCCAGGTGGCCGATCAGCGTGCGCAGCTCGGCGACCGAGTGATCGACCGCGGTCAGGTGCGCCACCGGGAGCAACGTCGTGTCGGACGCGATGTTCTCGGTGATCTCGATGGTTCGCGCCCGGGTCGACCCACCCGCGCCGTAGGTCACCGACACGAACGACGGGTGCAGCGACTCGAGCTCGCGGATCGTCTGCCACAGCAGGCGGTCCTCGTCCGGGCTCTTCGGCGGGAAGAACTCGAAGGAGAATGTGGGACGGCCCTCGGCGAGGCACTCCCGAACCGTCCGTGACATGGGTCCAGCGTAGTGTCCGCCGCGTGAGCGAGACCCCGACATGAGCGACGCGGGTGTCAGCTTCGTCGCACAGGTCAACGCCACACTGAGCACGTTTCTCGACGAGCGGGCCGAATCGCTCGGCCAGGTCGGGTCCGAGCTGACCGACGTCGCCGACGCCGCTCGCCGCATCGTGCTCGACGGCGGCAAGCGTTTGCGTCCGCTGTTCGCGTACTGGGGCTGGCGTTCGGCCCGGGACGACGTCGCTGACGCGCTCGTCGGTGCCGCCGCAAGTCTCGAACTGCTGCACTGCTGCGCGCTCGTTCACGACGATCTGATGGACCGGTCGGACACCCGCCGCGGGCATCCGTCCGCGCATTCGGCTTTCAGTACGCTGCACCGCGCCAACGCGTGGACGGGCGATCCCGAGATATTCGGTGCCGCAGGTGCGATCCTGCTCGGTGACCTGCTGCTCTCATGGGCCGATGCGGTGTTCGCACGGGCCGGCCTCGGAGCCCCGGCGCGCGCCGTCTACGACGATATGCGGCAACTCGTGATGGCCGGCCAGTATCTCGACGTGCAGGTGCAGGCGCGCGGCGAGTTCTCCCCCGCCGACGCGTTGCGGGTGATCGCGTTCAAGACGAGCAAGTACACCGTCGAGGGGCCGCTGCATCTCGGGGCGGCTGCGGCGCAGGCGACGCCTGAGGTGTTCGCCGCGCTCAGCGCCTATGCCGCGCCCATCGGCGAGGCCTTCCAGTTACGCGACGACGTCCTCGGCGTCTGGGGCGATCCCATCGAGACCGGCAAGCCTGCCGGCGACGACCTGCGCGAGGGCAAGCGCACGTTGCTCGTCGCGCTCGCAATGGAGCGCGCTACGTCCGAGCAGTCGACGTTGCTGCGCGAGCGACTCGGCATCGCGACACTCGACGCACACCAGATTCACGAGCTGCGTTCGGTGCTGGTCGACACCGGCGCACTGGACGAGGTCGAGCAGCGTATCGCCGCCCGCACCGCCGAGGCGCGCACCGGATTGCGCGATGCGCCGATCAAGCCGGCCGCGCGCGAAGCGCTGGACGCCCTGGCCGTAGCAGCCACCCAACGAACAACCTGACCCCGACCGCCAGTGGTCACCTACGGCGCGAGTGGTCACTCATAAGTGATCACTCGGCGCGTAAATGACCACTCGCGGTAAGGCGGGTCAAGCTACTGCGACGACCCCGAGTTCGGCCGGGCTGGCGAGCAGGTCGTTGGACGGCAGCACGCGGACGGTGTAGCCGAACGCGCCGGTGCGTTCGAGCGGCACCTCGCCTTCGAACCACGTTGTGCCGTCGACCGGATCGGCGGGCTTGAGCGCGACCGCCGTCGGCTGGACGAGCCGGTCGTCGACGTCGACCGAGCCGTAGACGGCCTCGACACAGACGTCGTCGATCGACAGCCCGTTCAGCGCGACCTCGGCGCGCAGCGTCAGATGTGCACCGAGGGTCGATTCGCCGATCAGTTGTGAGTCGACGTAGAGCACGTTGACCCCCGGCCACGCATCGAGCACCCTCCGCCGCCAGGCCGCGAGGTCGCGCGCCGGCTGATAGTTGTCGGCCGACACCGCGTTCGACGAGATCGCCGCCGGCGCATAGAGCTCGCGCACGTAGTCGCGCACCATGCGGGTCGCGAGCACCTTCGGACCGAGAGTCTTGAGCGTGTGTCGCACCATCTGCACCCAGCGGGTGGGCGTGCCCTTGCTGTCGCGGTCGTAGAACCGCGAGGCGACGCTCTTCTCGACCAGCTCGTACAACGCGTGCGCCTCGAGATCGTCGCGACGATCGTTGTCGGCGATGCCGTCGGCGGACGGGATGGCCCAACCGTTCTCGCCGTCGTACCACTCGTCCCACCACCCGTCGAGGATCGACAGGTTCAGCGCGCCGTTGAGCGCAGCCTTCATCCCGGACGTCCCGCATGCCTCGAGCGGCCGCAACGGATTGTTGAGCCAGACGTCGACGCCCCAATAGAGATAGCGGGCCATCGCGATGTCGTAGTCGGGCAGGAACGCGATGCGGTGCCGCACCCCGTGGTCGTCGGCGAACTTCACCATCTGCGCGATGAGTTGCTTGCCCCCGTCATCGGCCGGATGGCTCTTGCCGGCGATGACGATCTGTACGGGCCGCTCGGGGTCGAGCAGCAAGGCGCGCAACCGTTGCGGGTCGCGCAGCATCAGCGTCAGTCGCTTGTAGGACGGCACGCGTCGCGCGAATCCGATCGTGAGCACGTCCGGGTCGAACACGCCGTTCGTCCAGGCCAGCTCGGCCTCGATCATGCCGCGCTCGAGCGAGGAGGCCCGAACACGCCGGCGCACCTCGTGCACCAGCCGCTCGCGCAGCGTGTTGCGTACGTTCCACAGCTCGCGATCGGAGACCTTGTCGATCGCCTCCCAGCCGCCGCCCTGGGCAAGAACGGCAGGGCCGACTTCGCGTTCGGCGATCTCGAGGATGTCGCGCGACATCCAGGTCGGCGCGTGCACACCGTTGGTGATCGAGCTGATCGGCACCTCGCCGGCGTCGAAGCCCGGCCACAAGTTGCTGAACATCTCGCGGCTGACCTCGCCGTGGAGCACCGAGACGCCGTTCGCGCGCTGGCCGATGCGTAACCCCATGTGGGCCATGTTGAAAATGCCCGGGTCGTCCTCGGCGCCGAGCGCGAGCACTCGTTCGATCTGCACGCCCGGCATGCCGCCGAGGTGCGCCGCCACCAGGTCGCGGTCGAAGCGGTCGATGCCCGCGGGAACCGGTGTGTGCGTGGTGAACACCGTCCCGGCACGCACGGCCTGTAGTGCCTCGTCGAAGTCGAGACCCTCGTTCTGGACGAGCTCACGGATGCGCTCGATTCCGAGGAACCCGGCGTGACCCTCGTTCGTGTGGAACACTTCGGGTGCGTCCGCACCGGTGACCTCGCAGTAGGCGCGGATGGCACGGACACCGCCGACACCGAGCAGCAGTTCCTGTTCGAGGCGATGTTCGCGTCCGCCGCCGTAGAGCCGGTCGGTGACCTGTCGCGCGGCGAGGTCGTTCTCTTCGATGTCGCTGTCGAGCAGGAGCAATGGCACCCGTCCGACCCGGGCCACCCACACCTGGGCGTGCAGCGTGCGCGACTCCGGCAGCGCGATCGCCACGCGCACCGGCGCATCGTCGGCGTCCTTCAACGCGCGGATGGGCAGCCCACCGGGGTCGAGGGACGGGTAGTGCTCGAGCTGCCAACCGTCCGGCGAGAGCGACTGCCGGAAGTAACCGGCGCCGTAAAGCAGTCCGACCCCGATGATCGGGACGCCGAGATCGCTGGCTGCCTTCAGATGGTCGCCGGCCAGGATGCCGAGCCCGCCGGAGTACTGCGGCAGCACCTCGGTGATGCCGAACTCAGGAGAGAAGTAGCCGATCGACTTCGGCAACTGCTCGCCCTCGTCGATCTGGGTCTGGTACCAGCGCGGCGAGGTGAGGTAGTCGTTGAGGTCGTCATACACATCGGCGAGCGCGCGCAGGAACTTTCGATCGCGTGCCAACTTCTCGATGCGGTCGGCACTGACCTCGCCGAGCATGCGACGTGGATCACCATTGCAGGCGCGCCACAGGTCGGGATCGACCGACTCGAACAGGTCTAGCGATTCGGGATGCCACGTCCACCGCAGATTCTCGACGAGTTCGACGAGCTGGTCGAGTTGCGGGGGCAGAGCGGCGCGCACGGTCAAGCGCCTTAAAGCTTTCACGCGCTTGCACGCTAGCAGTCCCGAAAGGGCTTCCGGTATCGCTCCTAAGCACTAGTTTCCGTAAGGGCTTACGCGGGAGGGCAACCTGGGTAGGTTGGCATTGTGGTTGGACGATTCGGACTCTCGAACATCACGCCCGTCGTCGGCTCCACCAGTTCCGGCGAGCATCCCGGCGCACGGCGCCGTAGGCGAACCGATCCCGATTTCGGCCCTCGTGTTCCGCGAGGGCCATGATGCGGTCGGTGCCAATGTCGTCCTACGCGACCCCGCGGGACGCAAGGCCGCGCCGATCCGGATGGACAAGGGCGCGCCCGGCACTGATCGGTGGCACGCCACCGTGATCGCCGATCGCATCGGCCAGTGGTCGTTCGCCGTCGAGGCATGGAGCGACCCGATGTCGACGTGGCATCACGCCGTCACGACGAAGATCGAGGCGGGCCAGGGCACCGAGGATCTCGCCAACGACCTCGAGGACGGCGCGCGGCTGTTCGACCGGCTCGCGAAGTCGTTGCCGAAGGACGAGCGCCCGCGTGCGTCCGCCGCGGCGAAGGCGTTGCGCGACACCACGCTCGACGTCGGCACATCGGGTCGCCCCTGCGCTCGACGACTTCCTGCAGGAACTCGTCCACGCGTTCCCGGTGCGCGATCTGGTGACCAGTTCGCCGCGCTACCCGCTGTGGATCGACCGCAACCGCGCCCTGTTCGGTTCGTGGTACGAGTTCTTCCCGCGCTCGATCGGCGCCGAGTTGGCCGGCGACCCGACCGCGCCGGCGCGGCCCGTACGCCACGGCACGTTCAAGGACTCCGTCGAACATCTCGACTACGTCGCGTCCATGGGCTTCGACGTCGTGTATCTCCCGCCGATCCA
Organism: uncultured Actinomycetota bacterium; assembly: GCA_963708645.1. GTDB lineage: Bacteria > Actinomycetota > Actinomycetes > Mycobacteriales > Jatrophihabitantaceae > RYN-133. Next base: position 33,259 of record CAVPTA010000013.1, read on the forward strand.
CCCGATCGGGCAGGTCAATCGCAAGGGACCGAACAACACGCTCGTGGCCGCCAGCTGGGACGTCGGCTCGCCCTGGGCCATCGGTTCGAGCGAGGGCGGCCACGACGCGATCCATCCCGAGCTGGGGACGATGGCCGACTTCCAGGCGCTCGTGAAGCGCGCGAAGGAACTCGGCATGGAGATCGCGCTCGACCTCGCGTTGCAGTGCGCGCCCGATCACCCGTGGGTCGAGAGCCATCCCGAGTGGTTCACGACCACGTCCGGACGGTTCGATCGCCTACGCCGAGAACCCGCCGAAGAAGTACCAGGACATCTATCCGCTCAACTTCGACAACGACAGCAAGGGCCTTTACGACGAGTGCCTGCGAGTAACGCGGCACTGGATCGAGGCGGGCGTGAACATCTTCCGCGTCGACAACCCGCACACGAAGCCGATCAACTTCTGGCAGTGGCTGATCGGCGAGGTGCGCAAGACCAATCCCGAAGTGCTGTTCCTTGCCGAGGCGTTCACACGTCCGGCCATGATGTCCGAGCTCGCGAAGGTCGGCTTCCATCAGAGCTACACCTACTTCACGTGGCGCAACACCAAGGAAGAGATCGAGTCCTATGGGCTGGAGTTGGTCGGCAAGGCGCATTACATGCGGCCGAACTTCTTCACCAACACCCCGGACATCCTCAACGAGTATCTGGTGCACGGTGGCCCGGGCGCGTTCGCGATCCGTGCCGTGCTGGCGGCGATGATCTCGCCGACGTACGGCGTCTACTCCGGCTTCGAGCTCTACGAGCACCTCAACGCCAAGCCCGGCAGCGAGGAGTACCTCGATTCCGAGAAGTACCAGCTGCGCCCGCGTGACTTCGCCGGCGCCCTTGCCGACGGGCGCTCGTTGACGCCGTTGCTGACGAAGCTCAACCAGATCCGGCGCGAGCACCCCGCCCTGCAACAGCTCCGAAACCTGCACGTCCACGAGGTCGACAACAGCGACATCACCGCGTTCAGCAAGCGCGACGAGGAGACCGGCGATACCGTCCTCGTGGTCTGCACGGTCAATCCCCACGAGTGGCGCGAGGGCACAACGTCCCTCGATCTGCCCGCACTCGGCATCGGGTGGGACTCGAACTTTCGCGTGCGTGACCTGCTCGATGGCGCCGAGTACGAGTGGGGCGAGCACAACTACGTGCGGCTCGACCCGCACCACAAGCCCGCGCACGTGTTCGAGGTGCTGCCTTACTGAGCCGGATTGACAAGGCGACGTCCACACCCTGATAGGAAGGATGCGTGACCCTGTTGCCCGATCAGTCGCCTGAGTCGACGACCGAACGTCGCGACCCCGATTGGTTCAAGCGCGCTGTCTTCTACGAAGTTCTGGTCCGCGGTTTTGCGGACTCGAACGGCGACGGAACCGGTGACCTGCGCGGTCTCACCGACAAGCTCGACTACCTGCAATGGCTGGGTGTCGACTGTCTATGGCTGCCGCCGTTCTATTCGTCACCGCTGCGCGACGGCGGCTACGACGTGAGCGACTACACCGGTGTGCTGCCCGAGTTCGGCACCGTCGACGACTTCGAACGCCTGCTCAATGCCGCGCACGAGCGCGGCATCCGCGTGATCGTCGACTTCGTCATGAACCACACGTCCGACCAGCATCCGTGGTTCCAGGCCAGCCGCAACGATCCGGACGGGCCGTACGGCGACTTCTACGTGTGGAACGACGACGACACGCGTTATCCCGAGGCGCGGATCATCTTCGTCGACACAGAACCGTCCAACTGGACCTTCGACCCGGTGCGCAAGCAGTACTTCTGGCACCGGTTCTTCAGCCACCAGCCCGACCTGAACTTCGACTCCCCCGACGTGCAGCAGGCGATCCTCGACGCACTGCGCTTCTGGCTCGACCTCGGCATCGACGGCTTCCGCCTCGATGCCGTCCCCTATCTGTACGTGCGCGACGGCACGAACGGCGAGAACCTGCCCGAGACGCACGACTTCCTCAAGCGCGTGCGCAAAGAGGTCGACCGCGACTACCCCGACCGCGTGATGCTGTGCGAGGCCAACCAGTGGCCGGCCGATGTCGTCGAGTACTTCGGCGATCCGGCGACCGGTGGCGACGAGTGCCACATGGCCTTCCACTTCCCGGTGATGCCGCGCATCTTCATGGCCGTCCGGCGCGAGTCGCGCTATCCGATCTCGGAGATCATGGCGCAGACGCCGCAGATCCCCGCCAACTGCCAGTGGGGCATCTTCCTGCGCAACCACGACGAGTTGACGCTCGAGATGGTGTCCGACGAAGAGCGCGACTACATGTGGGCGGAGTACGCCACCGACCCGCGGATGAAGGCCAACATCGGCATCCGCCGACGGCTGGCCCCGCTGCTCGAGAACGACATCAACCAGATCGAGCTGTTCACCGCATTGTTGCTGTCGCTGCCCGGCTCGCCCGTCCTTTACTACGGCGACGAGATCGGCATGGGCGACAACATCTGGCTCGGTGACCGCGACGGTGTGCGGACGCCCATGCAGTGGACGCCCGACCGCAACGCGGGATTCTCGACGTCCGACCCGGGACGGCTCTACCTGCCGGTCAACCAGGACTCGATCTACGGCTACCAGGTCACCAACGTCGAGTCGCAGACGCGCAACGGCTCGTCCCTGCTGCACTGGACGCGCCGCATGATCCAGATGCGCAAGGCGAACCCTGCGTTCGGCATGGGCACGTTCACCGACATCGGTGGCAGCAACCCGTGCGTGCTCAGCTTCGTGCGCGCGTTCGGCGATGACATCGTGCTGTGCGTCAACAACCTGTCGCGTTTCCCGCAACCGGTCGAGCTCGATCTGCGCGCCTGGGAGGGCGCCGAGCCGGTCGAACTGCTCGGTGGCGCGCACTTCCCCCGGATCGGCGAGCTGCCATACCTGCTCACGGTCGCCGGCCATGGCTTCTACTGGCTGCGCATCCCGCGCGTGCCACATCCCGACGCCGAACCCGCTGCGTTGCCGCCATCGGGTGTTGCCGACTTCGAGGAGTTGGTCTCCGAGCCGTCCACGGACGTGCTGACACCCGAGCCACTGCCGGAGGGCAATTCGTGATTCCGACCGATCAACTACAACGACTCGTCGCGAGCTGGCTGCCGGCGCAACGCTGGTACGCCGGGAAGGGACGGGCCGGATCGGTCGGTGTCGAGCTGGTCGGGCCGCTGTCGGAGGTCGTCGACCTGTGGCTGGCGCGAGTCACATACGGCGAGGAAGGCACCGAGCTCTACCAGCTGCCGCTGATCGCCCACCCGGAACCCGTCGATTACCTCGACCATGTGTTGCTCGGCACCGCCGACACCGGCGACGGGCCCGTCTGGATCTACGACGCCCTGCACGACAAGGACGTCACCGGGGTGTGGGTCGATTCGATCCGCTCCGAGCGCGTCGAGGGGCATCTGCGCTTCCACCGCTACGCGGATCCGGATGCGCTGCCGACCGATCAGACCAGCCTTGTGCTCACCGGCGAGCAGTCGAACACCTCGCTCATGTACGGCGACATCGCGATCCTGAAGGTGTTCCGGCGGCTGCAGCCGGGCGTGAATCCCGACATCGAGATCGGCGTCGCGCTGACCGAACACGGTGCGCGCCACGTCCCGCAGCTGCTCGGCTCGGCTGACATCGAGCGCGGCGGTGAGACGTATGCGATCGCGATGTTGCAAGAGTTCATGACCACCGCGACCGACGGGTGGGAGCTGGCCAAGGCCAGCGTCCGCGACCTGATGGCCGAGGCCGATCTGCACGCGGACGAGGCCGGGGGCGACTTCGCCGGTGAGGCGCACCGGCTCGGTGTCGCCGTCGCCGAGGTTCACACCGATCTGGCCGACGCGTTCGGGGTGAGCGAGCCCGGCGACCTGCGCGTTCGGGCGCAGTCAATGCACACGCGGCTCGATGCCGCCATCACCGTCGTCCCCGAACTCACCGACGTGGCCGACGGATTGCGCGCGATCTACGACGCATTCGCCGACGCCGCGTCCGAGGTGCAACTGCAGCGCATCCACGGCGACCTGCACCTCGGCCAGGCACTGCGCACGGCGCAACGCTGGGTCATCATCGACTTCGAGGGCGAGCCGATGGCCGACCTCGAACATCGCCGACTGCCCGACTCACCGCTGCGAGACGTGGCCGGCATGCTGCGCTCGTTCGAGTACGCAGGCCACCATCGCCTGGTCGAGGGTGGCAATCTGCCGCAACTGGCCTACCGGGCCACCGAATGGACCCAACGCAACCGCGACGCGTTCCTCGACGGCTACGCCGAGGGCACGGGTCATGACGCGCGCGAGCACATCGTCCCGCTGCGCGCGTTCGAGGCCGACAAGGCCGTCTACGAAGCCGTCTACGAAGCACGCAACCGCCCGGCGTGGGTGACGATCCCACTGTCGTCGCTGCAGCGCCTGGCGAGCGCGGAAGGAACTCCCGCATGACCGTGACAGTCGAGCTCCAGCGAACTCGAGCAGTTGGTGGGCGGGTCGCACCACAACCCGCACAGCATTCTCGGCGCACATCCCACCGACGACGGCCGCACCGTGATCCGCACCCTGCGGCCTGACGCCAAGAGCGTCGAGCTGGTTGTCGGCAAGAGCCGCGCACCGCTCGGGCTCGTGCACGACGGCGGTGTGTACGAGGCGATCATCGACGGACCGCCGCCGGACTACCGCCTCGACATCACCTACGGCGACGACCACTACCTCGTCGATGACCCGTACCGCTGGTTGCCGACCCTCGGCGACATCGACCTGCACCTGATCGGTGAGGGTCGGCACGAGCAGTTGTGGGACGTGCTCGGCGCGCACGTGCGCACCTACGACACCCCGGGCGGCCCGGTGACCGGAACGTCGTTCGCAGTGTGGGCACCGAACGCACGTGGTGTGCGCGTGGCCGGCGACTTCAACTTCTGGATGGGCCACGCGCTGCCGATGCGCTCGCTCGGCTCGTCCGGTGTGTGGGAGCTGTTCGTCCCCGGCGTCGGAAACGGCGCCCGCTACAAGTTCCAGGTGCTCGGCGCCGACAGCGAATGGCGCGACAAGGCCGACCCGATGGCGTTCGCGACCGAAGTGCCGCCGGCGACGGCATCGGTCGTGCACGAGGACCGCTACAACTGGCGCGACGACGACTGGCTCACGCGACGGGCGCAGACCGATTGGGTCGCTGCGCCGATGTCGATCTACGAGGTGCATATCGGTTCGTGGAAGGTGGGGCTGTCCTACCGCGAGCTCGCGAGCGAGCTCGTCGACTACGTCCGCGAGACGGGCTTCACCCACGTCGAGTTCCTGCCGGTCGCCGAGCACCCGTTCGGCGGATCGTGGGGCTACCAGGTGTCGTCCTACTACGCGCCGTCCGCGCGGTTCGGCAACCCGGACGAGTTCCGCTACCTGGTCGACGAACTGCATCGCGCGGGCATCGGCGTGATCGTCGACTGGGTGCCCGCGCACTTCCCGAAGGACGCGTGGGCGTTGAGCCGCTTCGACGGCACGCCCCTGTATGAGCATGCCGACCCACGTCGCGGCGAGCAGCCCGACTGGGGCACGTACGTGTTCGACTTCGGACGGGCCGAGGTGCGCAACTTCCTCGTCGCGAACGCGGTCTACTGGCTCGAGGAATTCCACATCGACGGTCTGCGTGTCGACGCGGTCGCATCGATGCTCTACCTCGACTACTCGCGTAACGAGGGCGAGTGGGTGCCGAACGTGCACGGCGGCCGCGAGAACCTCGAGGCGGTCTCGTTCCTGCAAGAAATGAACGCGACGGTCTACAAGCGCGTGCCCGGCGCGATCACGATCGCCGAGGAGTCGACGTCGTGGCCGGGCGTTACGCGCGCGACGCATCTGGGTGGGCTCGGCTTCGGGTTCAAATGGAACATGGGCTGGATGCACGACACGCTCGACTACCTCTCGCGCGAGCCGGTCTACCGGCAGTACCACCACAACGACATGACGTTCTCGATGATGTACGCGTATTCCGAGAACTTCGTGCTGCCGATCTCGCACGACGAGGTCGTGCACGGCAAGGGATCGATGCTGAACAAGATCCCCGGCGATCGCTGGCAGCAGATGGCGACCTTGCGCGCGGCGTACGCGTTCATGTGGGCGCACCCGGGCAAGCAGCTGCTGTTCATGGGGCAGGAATTCGGTCAAGGCCACGAGTGGGCCGAGTCGCGCTCGCTCGACTGGTGGTTGCTCGACGGCCCCGATCATCGCGGCGTGCAGCGGCTGGTCAGTGACCTGAACCGCGTCTACGCGGAGACCGGCGCGCTCTGGTCGCAGGACAGCGATCCCGCCGGCTTCCACTGGATCGATGCGAATGACGCCTCGGGGAACGTGTACTCGTTCCTGCGGTTCGGCTCCGACGGCTCGATCATGGCCTGCATCGCCAATTTCTCGGCCGTTCCGCATGACGGCTATCGGGTCGGCCTGCCGCGCGCCGGACGCTGGGACGAAGTCATCAACACCGACGCCGGTGCGTACTTCGGCTCGGACGTCGGCAACTTCGGAGGCGTCGAGGCCCTCGAGCAACCGTGGCACGGCCAGCCGGCTTCGGCGGCCCTGCGCGTGCCTCCGCTCGGGGCGCTCTGGCTGCGTTTCGCCGGCTGATTTCGGCCTGATCCAAGTATCGATTCGGTCGAGGTTCGGCCGAATCGATACTTCGATCATGGTGTCGCGGACAGACTGGCCCGATGGATCGCGTTGGGTACACCCTCGCTTCCGCGGCGGTTGCAGTGAGCTGCGGAGCAGGCGCGTACGCGGCCTTCGGCAACCTGGGTCAGGAGGAGTTGCACGGGACGAACCGCATTTTCGGCCCCTTCCACCTGCCTGTGACGCTGCTCGTGGTCGCGTTGATGCTCACCATTGCGATCGGAGTTGCCGCACTGATCTACCTTCTGCGTTCGGGATCTCTCTTCGGTCGCGCCGCCCTGATTCCGGTTGCAACGTCCGGCGCAGCGATCGTCACCGGATGGGGCTGGCGCGAGCTCACCGCCGCCTATGCGGTCGAACCGTCATCGCTGCCCCCGCTCACCGTCGCGGCCGTCGTGCTCGCCTGGCTGGCGGCATGGATCGGCGTCCGGGCTTCGCGCCGCGACACTGTCGTCGCACGCCGCTGCCTCTACTGCGCACGTCCCGACACTCTTGTCTTCGGCGACGTCCACATCGTGTCGGCGAACGAGCCCGAGCGGATGGTGCTGCTCCAATGCCCGCGCTGCGGCTGCCTGCACGCCGGCGCGGCCGACCGTCCCGACCTCGCCGACCCGATCAGCGAGGCCGACGCCCGCGAGCTGTTCCCCAGCACCTGGTGACATCGGATCGCTTCTCCCCCGGTTGCGTCGCCGCTTTGCCCCGCCGATGCACGCAATTTCGGCCGCGCAGCGCACATTCGCGGGGCAAAGAGCGTGTAGCGCAGCGATCAGGCCCACAACGGACTGCGTCCGACCGGCCGCGGAAGTGGCACCCTGACCGTGTCGGCTCCAGGGGACGGACCGGGGCTTTCGGCGCGGGAATTCTCCTCACGCCCATCGAGTTGACGTGTCATATAGTTGCACTAGCAACGAGAAGGAGAGCGACATGCCTGCTGTCACCGCTGACACGCTGACCCTGCCTCGCATCGCGGCGGCCGGCCTGGGCGACACCGAGCGTCCGGTCAAGCAGATCACCACCGGCCCGAAGGGCTACGAGGGTGAGGGCTTCCCGGTCGTGCGTGCGTTCGCCGGCGTCTCGATGGCCGATCTCGATCCGTTCGTCCACATGGACCAGATGGGTGAGGTCGACTACGCGCCGGGCGAGCCCAAGGGCACGGCCTGGCACCCGCACCGCGGCTTCGAGACCGTGACGTACATGATCGACGGCACCTTCCAGCACCAGGACAGCCACGGCGGGGGCGGCGTCATCAACGACGGCGCCACCCAGTGGATGACCGCGGGCGCCGGCATTCTGCACATCGAGACGCCGCCCGAGTCACTGGTCATGTCCGGCGGGGTGTTCCACGGCCTGCAGCTGTGGGTCAACCTGCCAGCCAAGGACAAGTTCAGCGTCCCGCGCTACCAGGCGATCGAGGGCGAGCAGGCGGGACTGGTCACCTCCGCCGACGGCGGGGCGCTCGTGCGCATCGTCGCGGGCGAGATCGGTGGTCACCGCGGCCCGGGTTCGACCCACACGCCGATCACCATGGCCCACGCCACGATCCAGCCCGGCGCGCAGCTCTCACTGCCGTGGCAGCCGGACTACAACTCATTGGTCTACGTCATGTCCGGCAACGGAACCGTGGGCGCCGAGCAGCGTCCGATCCACGGCGGCCAGCTCGCCGTGCTCGGCGCCGGTGATCGCGTGACCATCGCCGCCGACAAGGGCCAGGATTCCAACCGCCCCGCCCTCGAGGTGGTTCTGCTCGGCGGACGTCCGATCGGCGAGCCGGTGGCGCATTACGGACCATTCGTGATGAACACCAAGGAAGAGCTCATCCAGGCGATCGAGGACTTCCAGGCCGGTCGGCTCGGCGTGATCCCCGAGAACGCGCTGATGCCGCACACCGGGGTGTGAACCGCGAACTTGAGCAAAATCAGTGGTGTCGATGCTAAATCCTTGTTAAGCGTCGCGGTATCGTTTCACCGGAAAGTAGCTGACTAGACAACTAGTTCAGCTCCGATCGAAGCGATAGGAGACACGCGAGATGCCGGATCGCGACTCCCTCGGTGGGCGCACAGTGCGCCTGCCCGAGCCAACCCTCGACACGATCGAGACCCTGCGCATCCGCCTGGTCGCCGTCGACCCGCACCCGCTGGTGCGCTGGGCGCTGTCCCAGATCTGCGCCGCACGCAGCGACCTCACCCTGGTGGGCGAGGCTGCGGGCGCGGACGAGGCCGGCGCGCTGTGCTACGCCGTGCGACCCGACGTCGTGCTGATCGACGACTCGCTGCCGAACGACGACGCCTGGCGCCTGGCCGGCAACCTGCGCACGAGCCACCCGAATCTCGGCATCGTCATCCTGTCGGCGAGCAACACCGACCAGGGCCTGTTTCGTGCCCTGAACTGTGGTGCGTCGGCGTTCCTGAGCAAGTCTGCCCCGGTCGCCGACGTGGTGGCCGCCCTGCGCGCGGCAGCGCTCGCCCCGGCCTCGTTCAGCGCTGCCGGACTCGCCGCGGCCCTGCGCCGCCGTCAGCAGACCGGCGAGCGGATGGCCCTGAGCCCGCGCGAGCGGCAGATCCTGTTCCTGCTGCGCGACGGGTTGTCGGTCCCGGAGATCGCCGGCCAGCTATTCGTCAGCCTCTCGACGGCCAAGACGTACGTCACGCGCCTCTACGACAAGCTCAACGCCCGCAACCGCGCCCAGGCCCTGATGACCGCTGTGCGGCTCGGGCTGTTCGAGGACGGCTTCGCCACGGCTGCGCCGCAGGCCGTCGCCGGCTAGCTCCGCTCTGCATTCATCGCTGTCCAGTTATCGCCCTCCCCCGGGCCACCTCGTGGAAACCGCCTCCGGCTCACTGAGCCGGAGGCGGTTCCGCTGTGGGGGTCTGTGTCGCGCGGCCCACCTCGAGTGAGCCCTACTTCGCGGAGGAGAAGAACTGCATCAGGTGGATGATCGCGGGGCCGAGCACGACGACGAAGATCGCCGGCAGCAGGCAGGTGATCAGCGGCAGCAGCAGCTTGATCTGCATCTTCTGCGCGACCTCCTCGGCGCGCTGGCGTCGCTTGATGCGCATCTGCCTCGACTGCTCGCGCAGCACGTCCCCGATCGAGATACCGAGCTCGCCGGATTGCACCATCGCGGCGACGAACGTGCGCAGCTCGGGCACATCGGTGCGCGACACCAACGAGCGCAAGGCCTCCGTGCGCGACATGCCGAACTGCATTTCCTGGAGCACCCGAGCACATTCCTCGGCGATCGGCCCGCTCTGGTTGCGCGCAACGCGTCCGATCGCGGAGTCGAAACCAAGGCCGGCCTCGACGCAGATGGTGAGCATGTCCATCGCATCAGGCAGTTGTCGTTGCAGCTTGAGCTGGCGCTTCTCACCGATGTTGCGCACGACCAGGTCGCAGGTCATGAGGCCGGCAGCGCCGAGTACCCCCATGAAGAAGACCGCGGGGACGGGGCCGTGCTTCGCACCGAACAGCAGGCCCAGCAGCACGCCTCCGACGAGCCCCGCACCCTTGACTGCGAGCACGCGTTCGGGCAACCACGTCGCCGGGTTACCGGCCAGATCGAGGCGGTGTTGGAGTTTGCGGCCGTAGTCCTTGCGCGTGAGCGCGCCGCCGACCTGCCCGAGTCGCCGGCCGAGCGACGACACCGGTTTCGGACCGTACGACCAGCGAGCGTCGGCGGGGGCGCCGTGGACGCTCCCCACACCCAGCGGAACACTGATCCCGCCGACGCCGCCGTCTTCGCCGGCGGTCTGGACAGACCGGCCGGCAAGCGTGACGAATGAACCGAGCACGAGGGCGGCGGCGATGGCCACCATCCCGATTACGAGCAACATGTCAGACCTCGATCTTGGTCAAGCGGTTGAGCCATACCGAGCCCACCAGCAGCAGCACGATCCCGATCACCAGCAAAGCGATTCCCGTGCCGGTCGTGTAGAGCGGCACCAGATACTCACGTTTGAACGCGAGCAGATAGGCGGCCATGAGCAGCGGCAGCGCCACAAGCACCTTGGCGGACAGACGTCCCTCGGCGCTCAGCGCCTGCACCTGTCCTCGCAGCTGCGTGCGCTCACGCATCGTCTCGACCGCCGTCTCGAGCACCTCGGCCAGGTTGCCGCCGATCTCACGAGCCGTCCGGATCGCCATGACAACCAGCTTCAGGTCGTAACTGTCCATCCGCGCCGCGAGGTCGTCGAGTGCATCCTCGAGGTCGGCGCCGAGTCGAACTTCGTGCAGAGCGCGGCCGAACTCGGTCGAGACCGGGTCGATGCCCTCTCGGACGACGGTCTGCAACGAGTGGTTCAGTGCGAACCCGGTACGCAACGCGCCGGCGACGAGCTCGAGCGCGTCCGGCAGGTTCGCCTCGAACGCGGCGCGCCGATGTGCTGCCTTCACCCGCAAGAACGACCAGCACCCCAACCACCCGGCGGCGACCCCGACAACCAAGCCGATGACGTTGATGAACACCAGACCGGCGGCGCCGAGGACGACCGGGATGAGCACCCGAAGCAGCACCCACTCCTCGGGACGCATTCGCAACCCGGCCTGCTCGAGGCGAGCGATGACCGCGCCACGTTCGCCTCGCGCCCGCAACACCCGATCAGCCAACGCAAGCGCACGCACGGCGACCGTGCTCTCCTGGGCTGCGACAACCGGCTTGTCATCACCACCCTCGACTGCGATGAGCACTCGGTAGCGCCGTACCTCGTCGAGTCGCTGCTCCTCGGCGCGCCTGCGGCGCACGGACATCGGGACGAACAGCGCGACCCCGCTAACACCGAGGATCGCGATGAAGGTGATCGCGCAGACCGCCCAGAGCGGCAGCCCGCCACCGCTCGAGCTTGCGCCCGCCGCGGCGTTCACATCGTGTCCGCGAACAGACCGGCGGGCAACGCGATGCCCGCGTCGGCGAGCTTGCTGACGAACACCGGACGCACGCCGGTGGCCCGCAGGCTGCCGAGGTACTTCCCATCGCCGTCCACGCCCGCGCCGTAGTCGAACAGGAACAGATCCTGCAGCGTGATGATGTCGGACTCCATGCCGGTGACCTCACTGATGTGCGTGACCCGGCGCGTTCCGTCACGCAGTCGTGCCTGGTGGACGATCAGGTCGATCGCCGAGGCGGCCTGCTCGCGAATCGCACGTTGCGGCAACTCCACGCCGGCCATCAGCACCATGGTCTCGAGGCGCGAGAGCGCGTCGCGGGGTGAGTTCGCGTGCAGTGTCGTGAGCGACCCGTCGTGACCGGTGTTCATCGCCTGCATCATGTCGATCGCCGCGCCATCACGAACCTCACCGACGATGATCCGGTCGGGCCGCATACGCAGGGCGTTGCGCACGAGATCACGCGTCGTCACCTCACCGCGTCCCTCGATGTTCGGCGGACGCGACTCGAGGCGGATCACGTGTTCCTGGCGCAGCTGCAACTCAGCGGCGTCCTCGATCGTGACCACACGCTCGTCGGTGGGCACGAAGGACGACAGCACGTTCAGCGTCGTCGTCTTGCCTGAGCCCGTGCCACCGCTGATGAGCACGTTGAGCCGAGCGTGCACGCAGGCAGCGAGCAGGTTCGCGGTCGCCGCGGTCAATGTCCCGAAGTCGACCAGATCATGGATGTCGAGCGGATCGGCGGCGAACTTACGGATGGTCAGCATCGGGCCGTCAAGTGCCACCGGCGGCAGCACGGCGTTGACACGGCTGCCATCAGGCAATCGGGCGTCGACCATCGGGCTCGACTCGTCGATACGGCGCCCGATGCGAGCGACGATCTTTTCGATCGTGTGGCGTAGATGGTTGTCGTTGGTGAACGCTGCGTTCACCGGATGGATGCGGCCGTCACGCTCGACGTAGATCTGGTCGGCACCGTTGACCATGATCTCGGTGACGTCCGGATCACGCAGGAACGGTTCGATCGGGCCATGACCGAGGATCTCGTCCGAGATCTCGCTCGTGATGCGCAGCCGCTCGGCCGTGCCGATCAGGGCCTGCTCCGACTCGATCACCTGCGAGAGCGTCTGCCGAACCCGGACCGCGAGCTCACGCTCGTCGAGTTCGGCGTCGTACAACGTCGGGCCCAGCGCGTCGAGCAACGACTGGTGCACCGACCGCTTGATCGTCGCAAGCGGGTCGACGTACTTGGTGCGCGCCACCGGCTTGCCAAGCGCCGGCGCCGCGACGACCGGTACGCCGGCCACCACCGCTTCGATCTCGTCGTCGACGTCGTCATCGACCGTGTCGTCGGCATCGAGGTCTGCGACCTCCGCGATCCCCGCATCGTCGACGTCGTCGAGCTCGTCATCGAACGCGCCGTCGGGGTCGACCACCGACAGCCTGCGCTCAGCCTCGGGTTTTACGTCGCCGATCGTCACCCAATCGAGCAGTGCCGATGTGTCGACGTGCCGAGCCGGAAACACTGTCGGTGGCTCGGGATCACGCACAGGCTCCAGGGCCTCGGGCTCGCCCTGGGCCGGTTCGGGGGCCGACGCATGAGCGGCAGGTCCTGCCTGCGCCGCTGCCGCCAGTCTGTCGGAAAGCTTCATGACGCCCGCCCTTGTCCGAGTGAGAGAAGTCGACGCCGGCGCTTCGGCGCGACGAGGTCGTTCGCGATCTGCTGCGTAGCGAACTCCCGCAGCGCCACAGAGAACTGGTGCTGCGGTGCGGCGAGCATCATCGGCACACCGCTGTTGATCGATTTCGGAACCTCGTTGGTTGCGGGCAGCTCGGTCGCGATCGTCGTGTCCAGCGCGCGCTGGACGTCGCTGCTCGACAGGCCGACCTTCGGGTCGGCCCGGTTGACCAGGACGTGACGGCTCGAGGGTGCGTAACCGAGTAGCTCGAACATGTCGAGGGTGAGTCGCGTGTTCTTCAGCGCCGGAATCTCCGGCGTGGTGACCAGCACGTGGTGCTGTGCGGCGTCGAACACTTCGAGGACGTGCTCCGACAACTGAGACGGTGTGTCGACGACGATGTGGTCGTAACGCCTGCGCAGTTGCGCCAACAGTTCGGTCACGACGCGTACCGGAACGCGTTCGGCGTCGCCTGGATTGATCGGCGCGAGGACACAGTCGAGCCGCGAGTCGTGCGTCGTGACCAGCGCGGCCACCGAGGCGTCATCGGCCAGGTCGAGGCTTGCGCCGTCGGCGATGTTGCGCGCCGGCGCCAACTGCAGGCACACCGCAACGTCACCGAACTCGAGGTCGAGATCGACAAGGCAGGTACGTGCGCCGTTGCGCGCGAGTGCAAGAGCCAGATTCGTCGACACGACGGTCTTACCGCTGCCGCCCTTCGCCGAGAACACGACGGTGATGTCGCCGGACTCGGAGCCCTGAGCGCGGGCATTGTCATCAGTGTCCGGCTCGGCGACAGCGTGCGATCCGGAGGCCGTCCCGGCCTCCACAACTGCCATCGCGTCGGGGACGGGGACGTCGTCGACGCCGTTGTCGACGACGTCCCCCGTGTCGACGTCGTCGACATCATCGATGTCGGCGTCGTCGGACAACTCCTCGCGCCGTTGCACGGCGCGGGCGTGCGCCCGCCCGAGGTCGACGACCTCGTCGGAACCGACGACCTCGACGATCCCGGCGGCAAGCGCCTCTGCCGCGATGTCGTGCTCGTCCGGGTGCCGCACGAGCACGATCACTGCTTCCGGGTAGGTCGCGTGCAGGTGGCCGGCGAACGTGGTTACCTCGTCGAACGGCACGTCCGCCCCGATGACGACGACCCGTTCGTCCGCGCTGTGGTCGAGCCACGCCGCGAGATCGTTCACGTTGTCGACGGCGTGCGCTTCACCCGCTGCTTCGAGGCTCGCGAGCTCGGCGACCGCGCGATCGCGGTCGGGCTCCCAGAGGATGGTCATGGCTCACTTCACCCAGACCGGCGCATAGTGGAAGACACCGGAGTTGAGTGACCCGCCGTCCTGGGTGACCTTCGAGCTGGCCGAGAGCAGACCGAGGGTCAGCTGACCCACCTTCTGCATGTTGAGGACGCGCTCGGCATCCGATTGCGAAAGAGCGACGGTGACGAGCACGCTGCCCGCGGTCGACGTGCTCTGCGCAGCCGTCTGCCCGTCGACGTTGGTCGGCGCGGTCTGCGAGGTCGCGATGACCTCGGCGCGCTGGACGACGGTGCGGGTGATGGTCGGATCGGTGCCGATGCCCTGGTGATAGGTGTCCGACCCGGCGTAGTGGCCCGTCACGAAGATCGCGACCTGCGAGTGCGGCCCGACGAAGCCGGCCACGTCCGCATCCGAGCCGAGGCTGAGCGATATTGCGATCTTGCCTGCCGGGATCGCGAGCACGCCGGTCTGCGCGATCGCAGATCCGAAGGCCTCACGCAGGACGAGTTGGCCGGGCGCGATGTCGCTCTGCGCGACAGCCGATGCCGCGATGCCTGCGTCGAGGCCGGCGATCGAATCCTGCGGCGCTGCGGACGCCGGCACTTTCTGTACCGAGAGTGATCCGGCGGCGTTCTTCCAGGTGGTTCCGGCCGCCACGCGCTTGGTGGCGATGACGACCTGCACGGCACGGCCGCCTGCGACAGCACGCTGATCGGCGCTGTGCGCGTAGCCGTACACCGCGAAAGTGCCGAACAAGGCGAGCACCACGGCTACGCCGATGAGCACGATGCGTCGATTCATGACTGTCCCCCAACAGTTCGTTACGTGTGAGAAGGCACAAGGGCCCGGCCGCCTGTGCGGCCGGGCCCTCGGCGGCTACTCTGGTGAGACCGACGACTCTTGGTCAGGCCGCTGAACCAGGTCGACAGGTCGTTGCCGAAGATGGTCACGCCGCCTGCGACGATGATCACGATGAACGCGACGAGGATCGCGTACTCGGTTGCGGTGGCACCGCGGTCCTTCGCGTCGTCGACTCGAGCGTGCAGAGCCGCGATCAGGTTGAGCACATACAGCATTGGAATTCCCCCTTGAACGGTGGTGGCCGGCTCTACCGCCGAACCGCTCGGACGACCCCCTGCCGTCCGACGAGCACAACTTTGCGGCACCGAGGTGCTCGCGTGCAGTCAGCGAACGGACGGTCTTACCCAATCCGTTCGGCCGACATGTCAGCCGTTCGGCCGACATAGCTCGACGATCGGTCGGTGCTCGCGGGCAGATGTTCCGCGCAGGGTTTGCGCCGACCTAGCCTTCGATCGACCCACTGAATGGGGTGTGGGTGCTGGGGACCTGGGGGCATCAAGATGAGACGACTGTCGCGCCGGTGGCGCAGACTGCGCAGTAGTGAGCGCGCCGGCGATCGCGGCGTGGCCGCAGTGGAGGCCGCGATCATCACGCCGGTCTTCCTGCTTCTCGTCATCGGCATCATCGAGTTCGGGCTCGCCTTCAAGGACCAGCTGGCCATCACGTCTGCAGTGCGAGCAGGCGCACGGATCGCCTCCGCCGAGCCCCGCACCACGACCTTCGCCACGGACGCCGCCGCACAGGTCGCCCGCGAGGGAGCCGCCCTCGACATGAACGACGTCCAGGCACTGTGGGTCTACCAGGCCGACGCGAGCGGGCACCCGGTCGGCGCCGGCGGCACGTTCAACTCGTGCTCGACGAACTGCGACGTGTTCTCGTGGAGCGGGTCGTCGTTCGTGCAGACCGGCGGCGCATGGAATGTGACCTCGCAGAACGCGTGCCAAGGCACCCAAGACAGTGTCGGCGTCTATCTGTCGTTCAGGCATCCGAGCGTGACGCAGGCCTTCTTCAGCTACCTCGGGCTGTCGAGCTACACCGTCATGCGCTTCGAACCGATCCCCGCATTGCAAACCGGCGGCTGCAAATGATCCGCTGTCGGCCACGGCGACGCAGCGTCGTCCGCGATGGCGGGTACATCGCCGTCCTCAGCGCCATCCTGATGCCGGTGCTGTTCGGCGTCTCTGCCCTCACGATCGACGTTGGCAACTGGTACTTCGTCGCGCAGAACGTGCAGCGCGCCGCAGATGCAGCTGCGCTTGCCGGCGTGACGTACATGCCGGGCAACTTCGCGCAGGCATCCGCAACAGCAATCGCAACGGCTGCCTCGAACGGGTTCACGAGCGGCGTCGATCCCGAGCCGGTCCCGGGGCAGCCGAGCAAGCTGCGCGTGACGATCACGACGACGGTCCACAACACGTTCGGTCAGCTGCTCGGCGTCGATACCACCACGATTGAGCGCACTGCCGTGACCAACTATCAGGCACCCCTGCCGATGGGAAGCCCGTGCAATGAGTTCGGCAACGGCCCTGAGCCGGTGCTCGCTGCAGCGAATCCGCGCAGCGGCAATTGCGCTGCGGCCGGTCAGTACTGGGCAAACGTGGGTAGCCCGCAGGGCACCAAGGTGAGCGGCGACGCGTACCAGGACGGCGTCTGCGGCACGGGAGTCGACGGCTGCAGCGGCGGTACGAACACCGACTACTCCTCGTCCGGCTACTTCTACAGCATCAAGCTCAGTGCACCGGTCACCAACTTGACCATTCAGGCCTTCGACGCCGGCTTCGTGAGCGTCGGCGACCTGTGCTCGTCGAACTTCGGTTCGGGCACCACGGCGTCCACCTACGCGAAGAACGACTACAACTACAGCCCGGGCACGAGCGCGGCGACGGCAGCACCCAAGGAAGACACCGCGCTGTACGCGTCCGGCCAGAGCTCGCCGTACTGCACCGGCGACATGCTGTTCGGCTCGACGCCGCCGGACACGACCTACACGATTCGGCAACCCGTCGCGTCGTCGAACCCGTGGGATCCGACGAGCTACCCGGTCGTGTCGAGTTGCGTGAAGACCTACAAGGGTTTCAGCGGTGACCTGTTCACCGCGCTCAACGAATACAAGCAGGACAGCACCGGAAAGCTCACCTACAAGAACGGTGCGCCCGTCCTCGCGACGGCCGGCGTCGGCGGTTATCGTGCCGATGTCGCGAGCACCTTCCGGCAGTGGTCGACTTTGTGCACGTTCAGCGGCACCCTGTCGGCCGGTACCTACTTCGTCCAGGTGCAGACCAATGCGCCCGACGACAGCTCCGCCGGAAACGGTCACAACCGGTTCGCGTTGCGCGCCTACGGCTCGAGCGCGGCCGACAACAGCAACATCGCGATCAGCGGTTATACGAACATGGCGATCTACGCCAACGTCAACCAGGCGCAGACGTCCTTCTACCTGACCCAGGTGTCGCCCGCGGCCGCCGGCCAGGTGCTGAATGTCAGCCTGTTCGACATCGGCGACTCGAGTCAGCCCGGCACGGTGACGATCAAGCCACCTGCCGATTCGAACGTGTCGTCGTTCACCGGCTGCACTGCGACCGGGCCGACCGCAGGTGCGCTGTCGGGCTGTTCGATCGTGGCCAATTCCAGCTACAACGGTAAGTGGGAACAGATCTCCATCCCGATACCGACCAACTACTCGTGCAACGCGACGGCAGTGACCGGCTGTTGGATCACCCTGTCGTACAACTACGGCAGCGGCCAACCGTCCGACACGACCTCGTGGACAGCCAATCTCGAAGGGACGCCCGTCCGCATCACGGAATGACGACCCGCACTGCGTGCAGTCGCTCGTAGTGCACGCGGCTCTGCTCCGCTGCGGCGAGCGCTGCGCCGTCGAGTGAGGTCTCGCGCGGACGGTACGGCGCGAAGCCGGTTGATGCGATGACCGCGTCGTACCAGTACTTCGCCCAGACCCCGTCCGAGTCGCGTGGTCCGGGCGGCCAGTGCAGCATCGCATCGGTGAACTCGACGTCGATGTACGCGCACAACCAGCGCAGGTAACCCTCGGGGTCACGCAAGAAGTCTGCGGAGTCGATGACGGGCACGGCGCCGAGCTGGTCGTAGAGCTCGGCCTGTTGCACGAGGCCGATGTCGGTCGCCACGACGTTCGCCCGCTCGCGTGTGTACGACGCGACGACTTCGACCGGATCACGGATGAGCAAGACGTTGATCAGCTGCCCGATCCAGTCGCGCGGCAGCTCGGGGATCAAATGATGGGTCATGTGCTTCTGGTAGTAGACACCGTCGACCGGAGCCACCAGTTCGGCGACCACGGTTCGCCAGTCGGAGCCCATTGCCGCGACGATCTCGTCGCGTCCAGGGTGGTCGAGCTGGGTGCGGTCGAGATAGAAGCCGTAGAGCGGCTCGTCCACTACACGCGTGTCCGGCCGGTTCTCCCACGATCGCATCAGGGCCGTCGAGATGTTCCGTGGCCCTGACCAGATCGCCAGCGTGGTCAACGCCCCGACACATCCCGTTCGATGAAGTCGCGGTACAGATCCTGCAGCCGCTCGACCATCGGGCCCCGTGCTCCCGCGCCGATGGTGCGGCCGTCGATCGTGTGCACCGGCACCACGCCGGCGAACGTGCCCGTCACGAACGCCTCGTCCGCGCTGTAGACGTCGGTGAGGCTGAATGTCTTTTGAAAAGCAGGGATTCCGGCCTGGTCACAGATCTGGAGCACGTTCGCCCGCGTGATGCCGCCGAGGCAGTACTCCCCCGACGACGTCCACACCTCGCCGCGTTTCACCACGAAGAAGTGCGTCGAGTTGCAGGTCGCCACGAATCCGTTCGGGTCGAGCATCAGCGCTTCGTCCGCACCCGCCGTGTAGGCCTGGATGCACGCAGTTATGTCATTCAACTTGCTGTGCGCATTGAGCTTGGGGTCGAGCACGTCCGGCGACGATCGACGCACATGCACCGTGAACAATGAGAGTCCGCGCTCGACCGTCGCAGGCAACGGATCCTTGTACTCGCAGATCATCACGATGGTCGCCGGCCCGGCTGACATGCGCGGATCCTGGTAGGGGGTCGACTTCGGGCCACGAGTGACCATCAGCCGCACATGCACACCGCTCCCGTGCATGTCATTGGCGGCGAGGCAGCGGTAGATCTCGGCCGTGAGTTCGTCGCGCGTCCTGCCGATGTCGAGCATGATCGCCGCGGCACCCTCGTAGAGCCGGTCGAGATGTTGGTCGAGGAACGCGGGATGCCCGTCGTGCACGCGCAGTCCCTCCCAGATGCCGTCGCCGAGCACGAAGCCCGCGTCGAACACCGACACCGTCGCCTGCGCGCGCGGAACGAGCTCGCCGTTGACGTAGATCAGGACGTCAGCGTTACGCGGGTCGTCGCTGTAGTCGTGGGTGCCATGTGCTGTCATGTGCCGAATTCAAGCAGCAACAGCGTGATCGCCACGATGGCGAGCTGTCGCTTGCGAAGCATTACGTACCGTTCCTGGTCGAAGGCGTGGTACTTGCGCAGGTAGCGGTAGAGCCGTTCGACGCGGATCAACGGGTCGAGCAGATGCGTGATCCATGACAGCAACACACCGGTACGCCCGAACTGGTGCGGGTCCTCGAACAGCTCCGGGAACGGCGCGAAGGCCAGCGACACCCGCTCGACACCGTGCTCGGCGCCCCACGAGACCGTCTCGGCGACGAGGCGCTCGTCGACGCCGTTCGGCGCGTTGAATTGCCGCACGGGCACGTCGAGCGAGAGATCCTTCGGCCCGGCCCAGAGGTAGCGGTGCGCTCCGACGACCTGTCCGCGCCGGTCGCGGGCGATCGCAAACACCGAGTCGGGTGCGCCGCCGTCGAACAGCCGCCCGCGGATCATCGAGAAGCCGCGGCGGTCGTTCTGCTTGGTTGCCCGCATGATCGCCCGGATCGCGTCGATAGTGTCAGCGTCGATCTCGTCCTCACGGACGAAGTCGACGCTGACCCCGCTGTTGACGCTGCGCTGCACGGCTTGACGCAGGTTGCGGTAGCGGCGTCCACGCGGGTCGAATTCACCGCGACGAACAACGACGTCGCGCCCGATCGGCACCGCCCACAGGCCGAAAGCGGCCCACAGCGGACGCGCCCGCTCGCCGGTCGCGATCACAGCCACACGCAGCCGACGCGCCTGCGCGAACGACATGAACGCAGCGACCGCCGCGGGCCACGACGCAGCCGCTCCGAGCGGGTCGCCGCTGGCTACTGCGGTACGCAGTCGGACGCGGTACGCGACGGCGGCAGTGCCGTCGGGAGAGAACACATAGCGCTTGTCCGGGCGTAGCGCGAACGGCGCGACCGGGTCTGCTTCGCTGGTTACCACCAGTTCACGGATGCGGTTGCGCTCATCGTCGTCACTCAGAACAGTGCTCGTGCCATCTCCCGTCGTGCTGGGCCGACGCGCGGGTCGTCCGGGCCGAGGAGTTCGAAGTACTCGATCAAACGTTGCCGAACCAGCTCACGCTCGTCACCGGCGGTGCGCGTCAACAGATCAAGTAACCGGCGCAGCGCAGCGTCGGGGTCGCCCTCGACGAAGGCGAGGTCGGCCGCGGCCAGCTGGCCGTCGAGATCATCGGCGGCGGGGTCGGCCGAGACGTTGCCGAAGCCGTCGACCCGTGCGAGCAGCGCGACCTGGTGCAACGCGAGCGCGGCGGCAGCGTTGGCCGGTTCGGCATCGAGAATGGCCTGGAACCGTTCGCGCGCGCCTGCATAGTCGCCGTCGGCCAGGGCCGCCTCGGCGGCGTCGAAGCGGGGGTCCTCGGGCACCGGCGCCTCGGCGGGCTCGTCGTTCGCCTCGACCCCATCAGGCTGCTGACCGGGCGGCTGCAAGCCTGCCTGCGCCGCCGCCTGGAGCACCGCACCGATGAACTCGCGCAACTGATCGTCGGGCAGAACACCCTCGAAGCCGGGGACGAGGCGCCCGCCGATCACAGCGAACACGGTGGGCACGGCCTGCACCTGCAGCGCCTGCACGACCCGCATGTCGGTGTCGGCATCGACCTTGCCCAGGACGATGGCGCCCTTGCCCTCGTTCGCAATGGCTTCGAGCTGGTCGACCATCGGCCCGGCCGTGGCTGCGCGTGCTGACGTCACGACCAGCAGGACGGGCACCTGGAACGAGCGGTCGAGGATTTCGCTCTGGAAGTTGGCCTCGGTCACCTGCACGACGTACGCCCCGGCGGCCGGCGCCGGTGCGTCGGCGGCCCGCGCGGCAGCCTCGGATCGAGCCTTGACCGCTGCCAGATCGACCGCGCCGGACATGGCGACGGTCAGGGCAGGGTCGGGCTGCTGCGGTCGCTGCTGACCACGGGTCCCGTTGCCGGGACGTCCTCCTGGGCGCATACCTACCATTTTCTCAGACGTTGACACGTCGCATGCGACCCGGTGAGGTGAGCGCCGTGACTGCGAGCGTGTACGGCAACGTGAAGATCGACAGGTCGGGCCCGGTGTGGACGGTGATCATCGATCGTCCGGAACGCCGTAATGCGGTTGACGGAGCGACGGCTGTCGAGCTCGCGAACGCCTTTCGCAGCTTCGATGCCGACGACAGCGCGGCTGTCGCCGTGCTCTGGGGAGCGGGCGGCACCTTCTGCGCCGGGGCTGATCTGCACGAGATGTCCAACGCCCTCGATGCCGATCTTGATTCCGACGCGCCGATGGGGCCGTCCCGAATGGCCCTGTCGAAGCCGGTCATCGCTGCTGTGAGCGGGCATGCGGTCGCGGGCGGGCTCGAGCTCGCGCTGTGGTGCGATCTGCGGGTGGTCGAATCCGACGCCGTATTCGGGGTGTTCTGCCGCCGGTGGGGCGTGCCGCTGATCGATGGCGGGACGGTGCGGCTGCCACAGACGGTCGGCCTCGGGCGCGCGCTCGACCTGATCCTCACCGGACGGGCGGTCGACGCCGCCGAGGCGCTGGCGATCGGCCTGGCCACCCGAGTGGTCGAGCCCGGTCGGGCACGCGCGGAGGCCGAGGCGCTGGCCGCCCAGCTCGCCGAACTACCGCAGGACTGTCTGCGCTCGGACCGCCGCTCGGTCTACGACGCGCTGGGTGCGGACGTCCGCACCGCACTGGCGAGCGAGTTCGCCCACGGGCAGCAAGTCATAGCGGGGGCGGTCGCCGGCGCCCAACGCTTCGCTGCCGGCGCCGGCCGCCACGGCACCTGACCACAGTGGTCACTTTCGTCCTCAGTGGTCAGTTACAACTGACCACTGAGCGCCACAACTGACCACTGTCAGACGTGGACGGGTTCCTGCTCGAGCATGCCCGCGAGCTGCTCGCGCAGCTCCGGGGTGTCCTCGTGCCCGTGCACGGACACTGCGTGCTCGGTCGCGGCACGGATCACCTCGTCGCGCTCGCCGGTGATCGTCAGCGAGCAGTTGCTCTCGCTCGGGTACTTGCGGCAGTCAGCCATGTAGCGCATCTGTTCCTCCTCCGACGCGCGGGGGGACGCACCCATGGCAGCACCTTTGCCCCGGCCGGTAAACCAGCCGTGGCGCACAGTGTGCGAGTCAGAACTTCACGGGCTCGCGATATTCGCCCCACAAAGGCTTGAACGCATTGCAGATCTCGCCGAGCGTGGCTTCGGCGCGGACGGCGTCGAGCATGTGCGGGACGGTGTTCTCGTCGTTCTCGGCAGCGCGCACCATGCGCCCGATCGCCTCGTCGACCGCGGCCTGATCGCGCGTGGCGCGACGCCTGGCGACCACGTCGCGTTGTTCGAGTTCGACCTCGTGCGACACGCGCAGGATCTCGAGCGGCTCGCCGACGTCACCGAGCAACGTGTTGACGCCGACGACCTTCTTCTCCCCCTTCTCGAAGGCGACCTGGTAGGTGAACGACGCGTCGGCGATCTCGCCGATGAACCACCCGTCCTCGATCCCGCGCAGAAGACCGGACGTCATCGTGCCGTCGCCACCGAGGTCCTTGATGCGGTCGAAGATCTTCTCCGCCTCGGCTTCGAGCTTGTCGGTGAGCTCTTCGACGTACCACGAGCCGCCGAGCGGGTCGGCGACATTGAGCACACCGGTCTCTTCAGCGATGACCTGCTGCGTGCGGAGCGCGATCTGCGCAGCCTTCGCCGACGGCAGGGCGAGCACCTCGTCCAAGGCGTTGGTGTGCAACGAGTTCGTCCCGGCCATCACCGCGGCGAGCGCCTCGATCGCCGTCCGCACGATGTTGTTCTCGGGCTGCTGCGCTGTCAGCGAGACGCCGGCGGTCTGCGTGTGGAATCGCAGCCATTGGGCCTTGTCGGTCTTGGCGCCGTACACGTCGCGCATCCACCGCGCCCAGATGCGGCGTGCCGCACGCAGCTTCGCGATCTCTTCGAAGAAATCGATGTGCGCGTCGAAGAAGAACGACAATCCCGGGGCGAACTGATCGACGTCGAGCCCACGGGATTTGCCGAGCTCGACGTAGCCGAACCCGTCGGCGAGGGTGAAGGCGAGCTCCTGCGCGGCCGTCGAGCCGGCCTCGCGGATGTGGTAGCCCGACACCGACACAGGTTTGTAGGCCGGCGCCTCGGTCGAGACGTACTCCATCAGGTCGCCGATGAGCTTGAGGTGCGGCTCGGGAGGGTAGATCCACTCCTTCTGCGCGATGTACTCCTTGTAGATGTCGGTCTGCAGCGTGCCGTTCAGCCTGGACGCGTCGGCACCCTGCCGTTCGGCGGCAACCACGTACATGCAGAACAGTGGGACGGCCGGGCCGCTGATCGTCATCGACGTCGTCGTGGCGGCCAGATCGATGCCGTCGAACAGGATGTCCATGTCGGCGGCCGAGTCGATCGCCACACCGCAGTGCCCGACCTCGCCCAGCGCGCGCTCGTCGTCGGAGTCGCGGCCCATCAGCGTCGGCATGTCGAAGGCGACCGACAGTCCGCCACCGCCCTCGGCCAGGATCATCTTGTAGCGCTCGTTGGTCTGGTGCGCGTTGCCGAAGCCGGCGAATTGACGGATCGTCCACGGCTTGCCGCGGTAACCGCTCGCGTGGATGCCTCGGGTGAACGGGTACTCCCCCGGCCACCCGATGCGCTCCATGCGCCCGTCCGGCTCGGTCGGGCCGTAGACCGGCTCGACCTCGAGCCCGGACAGCGTGGTGTAGTCGCGGTCGCGCTTGCGGGATGCGTCGTAGCGCTCCTGCCAGCGGGCGCGGGCGGCTTCGATGTCGTCGGTCATGGCTCCCAATTTACTTGGACGTCCTAGTAATTGTCATGCGGTCTCGGTTCGAGTCTCGTCGACCTATCCTGGAGCCGGTATGAGCCAGCACACCCCGCCCCGCCACCGCCGCCGTGCGGTGCTCATTGCCGTATCGATCGCGGCGCTCGCCGTGACGCTGGTCGTCGTGCTGACGCGTAACGGCCACAGCACCCCTACCGCCAAGATCCTCGGCGCCCCGGTCGCCAGGCCGACACCGTCCGTTTCGCCGTCCGCCTCGAAACCCGCGCCGACCCCGCGACCGAAGCCGGCACCGCCGCACGACTTCGTCGCGGCCGCCGCACCGACTTCGTTCACCTACACGGCGCCGCATTACACGATCCGGGCGACCGTGTGCGGCATGGCGTACGTCCGCCCGCTCGACCCGCCAGGCGAGCAGCACCACACCGTGTGCTGGGTGCAGCACGACTTCGGCTTCGCACCTGGCAGCAAGGGACACGGCACCACCTACGTGCTCGGCCACTCGTGGGCCGAGGATCGCCTCGAGGTGCTCAACAAGATCTCCGAGACCGCAATGCGCGAGGTGTTGCCCGAGGTCGCGCACCACACGATGCACCTCATCAGCAACGTCGCCACGTATCCGGTCACGCGGCTCGACGGTGACGTGATCACGCTGCACACTCCGGGCGGCCTGCTGCGCTACACGGTGCGTGGCGCGTTCGCGGTGGCCAAGGAGGACGCCGGCTACGTCCGCCCGCTGATGGCGCAACACACCAGGAACCGCGTCGTGATCATTACCTGCGGCGAACTGCACGGCGTCGATTACGACTACAACATCATCGTCAACGCGTTCCTGACCTCGTCCCAGGCGGCATCCGCGCGCACGTAGCCCCGCCGAGTGGTCACTTACGCGCCGAGTGGTCATAAGTAACTGACCACTCGCGCGATCAGGAGTCGTAGTCGCCGGCGTCCTGTCGCAACGTGCGCAGGACGGTGAAAACCTGTCGCAGTTCGCCGGCGTCCAAGGCGGACATCCCGAAGCGCGCGCCGTTGAGGTCGGCCGTTGCCTTCGTGGCGACGGCGCGGCCTTCGTCGGTGATCACGGCAAGCGTGCCGCGTCCGTCGCGCGGGTTGGGCTCACGGCGCACGAGGCCGGCCGACTCGAGCCGGTCGATGACGTTCGTGACTGACGTAGCGTGCACCTGCAGCCGCTCACCGATCTTCGACAGCGGCAGCGCCCCGGCCTTGGAGTACAGCAGCAGCACGAGGGCTTCGTAGCGGCTGAAGGTGATTCCGTAGGGCCGCAATCTGCTGTCCAGTTCGGCGATCAGGATCTGATGCGCTCGCATGATGGACGTGACCGCGCGCATCGAGTCGTAGACCTCGCTCGGCTCTTCGGGCCAGTTGCGTTCCCACAACGCCCCGGCCCGTTCGATCGGGTCGAAGTCGAGCGGCGGTTGCGACGGCATGGCCCCACGTTATCGAGATCGCACCCGGACGGTGATACTCGCAGGCGATGCTTCCCGAGACACGCACCGTTGATCAGAGCGACGACTATTTCGGCACGACTGTCGACGACCCGTACCGCTGGCTCGAGAACAGCGACGACCCCGAGGTCGCTGCGTGGCTCGCGGCGCAGGCTGCCGAGACCCGCGCGCGGCTCGACACGCTCGCCGACCCGGCCCCGATCCGCGCCGTGCTCGATCGCGCGGTGCGCCGACCGCACAGTGGTCTGCCGCGCCACCACGGCCCGTACTGGTTCCGCACCGACAACGACGGCGTCCAGCAACAAGACGTGCTGCTGGTCGAGCGCGAGCCCTTCGACGGCGCACGAGTTCTGATCGACCCGAACACGCTGGGCGACGCCAGCACGTCCATCGCGGCGTTCCAACCCAGCCCGGACGGCGAGCTGGTCGCGTACAGCTACAGCGACGCCGGCAGTGACTGGCGCACGTGGCGCGTCCGCGAGACCGCGACCGGCGCGGACCGGCCGGACGAGGTGCGCTGGTCGAAGTTCACGTGGCCGCACTGGCTGCCGGACGGCTCCGGTTTCGTCTACGGCGCTTTCGACCCGCCGACAGGCGACGCCCTGACTTCGAGCAACGCGGGCATGCGCCTGATGCTGCACCGGCTCGGCGACGACACCGACACACTCGTGTTCGCACTCCCCGACGAACCCGAGATCAACTTCTGGCCCGAGGTCACCCACGACCACCGCTGGCTGGTCGTCCTCGGCACCCGCGGCACCGATCCCCGCGCACGAGTCTGGGTCGCCGATCTCGCCGAAGGGCTGCAGCTGCGTCCGCTGATCGCCGCGGCCGACGCTGCCCGGCAGCTTGTCGGTTCGCTCGGCGACGAACTCATCATGCTGACCGACCTCGCCGCGCCTCTGTCGCGCATCGTTGCGGTCGCCGGCGACGGCTCGGTGCGCGAACTCGTCGCCGAGGGCGACGACCAACTCGAAGCCGCCCGGCTGGTGGGTGGCCGACTGGTCGTGCAGTGGCTGCACGACGCCGCCGCCCGGCTCACCGTCCACGATCTCGACGGGACGCAGCTCGCGACGCCGAACCTGCCCGGCCTCGGCAGCATCGTCGAACTCGAGGCGAACCCCGACGACACCGTGGTGCATCTCGGCTGGACGACGTTCACCGCCCCGCCGTCGGTGCTGGCATATCGGGTCGACACCGGGGCGCTGAGCACGGTCTTCGAAACCTCGCTGGACACCGACCTCGTCACCGAGCAGGTCTTCGTCACGAGCAAGGACGGCGCGCGGGTGCCGCTGTTCCTCGTGCACCGTCCGGACGTGACGATCGCGAACGGACCGCACCCGGCCTGGCTCTACGGCTACGGCGGCTTCCGCATCGCGATGACACCGACGTTCGACCCGACCCGGTTCGCGTTCGCGTCGGCCGGCGGCATCGTGGCTGTCGCCTGCCTGCGTGGCGGCGGCGAGTACGGCACGGCCTGGCACGACGCCGGTCGCCTCGCGCGCAAGCAGAACGTGTTCGACGACGCGATCGCCTGCGCCGAGCACCTGATCGCGACCGGCTGGACTGACAACGAACACCTGGCTCTGTCCGGGCGGTCCAACGGCGGGCTGCTGGCAGGCGCGGTGCTCACGCAGCGGCCCGACCTGTTCGCCGCGGTCGTCCCCGAGGTCGGCGTGCTCGACATGCTGCGCTTCCCGCTCTGGACGATCGGGTGGGCCTGGACGTCCGATCTCGGCGATCCGCGCGGCGACGCCGACCAGTTCGCCGCGATCCACGCGTACTCGCCGCTGCACAACCTGCGCAGCGACGCCGGCTACCCGCCCGTCATGGTGATGACGAGCGATCACGACGACCGCGTCGTCCCGGCGCACAGCCTGAAGTTCGCCGCTCGGCTGCAGGCCGTCTCACCTCCGGACGCCGTCGCGCTGCTGCGCGTCGACACAGCGAGCGGCCACGGCTACGGCCGCTCACACGACGCGCTTGTCGCCGAACGCACGGACATGCTGCGGTTCCTGTCTCACCACACCGGCCTCGGGTGGCAGTAACGTCGCGCGTATGAGTGACGCCCTCGATCGCCTCGACCTGCTCGATCTCGACGACGAACTCAGCGACGACGATCGCCTGCTGCGCGACACCGTACGCAAGTTCGCCAACGACCGGCTGCGTCCGCACATCCAGCAGTGGTTCGAGGACGGCACGCTGCCGGCACGCGACCTGGCCCGCGAGTTCGGCGAGTTGGGCGTGCTCGGCATGCACCTCGACGGCTACGGCTGCCAGGGCGCCAAGTCGTCGCAGTACGGCCTCGTGTGCGCCGAGATCGAGGCGATCGATTCAGGGCTGCGGTCACTGGTCAGCGTGCAGGGTTCGCTCGCGATGTACTCGATCCACGCGTACGGCAGCGAGGAGCAGAAGCAGCACTGGCTGCCGCGCATGGCGACCGGCGAGGCGATCGGCTGCTTCGGGCTGACCGAGCCCGACTCCGGCTCCGACCCCGGCTCGATGCGCACGCGCGCGCGACGCGACGGCGATGACTGGGTGCTGTCGGGGAACAAGATGTGGATCACCAACGGCTCGATCGCCGACGTCGCCGTGGTCTGGGCGCGCACCGAGGAGGACGGCGTTCGCGGCTTCCTCGTCGAGAAGGGCACGCCGGGCTTCACCGCCCAGGACGTCCATCACAAGATCTCGCTGCGGGCCTCGGTCACCAGCGAGCTGATCCTGGACGACGTCCGCGTGCCCGCGTCGGCGATGCTGCCCGAGGTGCGGGGACTCAAGGGACCGCTCGGATGCCTGACCGAGGCCCGGTTCGGCATCATCTGGGGCGTCACCGGTGCCGCGCGTGATGCGCTCGCAGCCACGCTCGACTACGCGGGCAGCCGCACCCAGTTCGGCAAGCCCATCGCGGGGTTCCAGCTGACCCAGAAGAAGTTCGCCGATCTGAGTGTGCGGCTGCAGCAGATGCAGCTCACCGCCCGGCGACTCGGCGAGCTCAAGGACGCCGGACGGATCGCGCCGCACCAGGTCAGTTTCGGCAAGTTCGCCAACGTGCGCGGCGCCCTGGAGATCTGTCGCGAGGCACGCTCGATCCTCGGCGGCAGCGGCATCACCACCGAGTACCCGGTGCTGCGCCACGCAGTGAACCTCGAGACGGTCTACACCTACGAGGGCACCCACGAGGTGCACACGCTCGTGCTCGGCAGCCGGCTGACCGGCATCGACGCCTTCCGCTGACGCGACCCACTGACGTCGAGCGGCGGGTTCAGCGCGGAACGGCGAGGACCTGACCGACGCGGATGAAGTTCGGGTTGTGGATGCGCGAGCGGTTGTGCTGCCAGAGCGCGCGCCAGCCGCCGCGCACGTGCAACCGGTTCGCGATCGAGGCAAGGGTGTCGCCCGGACGCACGCGGTAGTGCGTGCCGTGCGCCTGCTTGTGGCGCGTGCCGTGGTGGTGCTGGTGACGGTGTTTACGGGCGTGGTGCTTGCGGTGGCGATGCGATGACGGCGAGTGCATCGGCCGCGCCTCGGTCGGCAGCGGCGCCGAGGTTGCGTCGCCGGACGAACGGGTCAGACCCGCCCGCGGCCCGCACACGGGCCACGCGCCGGGGCCCTGCGCCGCGAGCACGCGGCGGGCGACCTCGATCTGCTCCAGCCGCGTTGCCAAGTCGGCGCGTGAGGCGTACTTGGTGCCGTGGTACCCGGCCCAGGTCGAGCGCGAGAACTGCACGCCGCCGTAGTAGCCGTTGCCCGTGTTGATGTGCCAGTTGTTCCCGCTCTCGCAGGACGCGACCCGGTCCCAGACATTGCCCGCTGCCTCGGCAGCGGGAGCCGCGGCGACAGCGGCGCCGGCGAGACCGGCCGCGGCGACGCCCACGGCGAGGCTCTTGCCGATCGGCACGCTGAGTTCGCGCTGCTTACGGTGTTTGGGTTTGTACATTCGAGTCCTTACGAGTTACATCACGAAACGATTACGAACAGTCACCGTAAAGGACTGTTCTCGAATCACCAAAACGCCCTATGTACTAAGTCACTCGCGCATTCAGCGCAGAAATTCGGGCAAATCCGGCCAACTCGCCGCGCGTCGGTCAGGCGTTCCGCGTCGCTTCGAGGCGATCCTGCAGGAACTCGCGCTCGACCGCGTTGGACGTGAGATGTAGTGCCTCCGCATACGCGGCGCATGCCTCGTCCTGACGTCCGAGGCGGCGCAGGAAATCGGCCCGGGCGGCCGCGAGGTAGCCGTAGCCGGCCAGTTGTGGCTCGGCGCCGAGCCGCTCCAGCGCGGCCAGACCGGCGGCGGGCCCGTCGGCGAAGCCGATCGCGACCGCACGGTTGAGGGCGACGACGGGTGAGGGCCAGATCTCACCGAGCACGCCGTACAGCGCGACCACCTCACGCCAATCGGTCTCGGCCCAGCTCGGCGCCTCCGCGTGGACCGCTGCGATGGCCGCTTGCAGCGCGTACCGGCTCGGCGGACGGTGCCGCAACGCGTCGCGGACGAGCGCGACGCCCTCGAAGATCGCGCCGGTGTCCCACTGACTGCGGTCTTGATCCTCGAGCAGGACGAGATGACCGTCCGGATCAAGACGCGTCGCGCGCCGCGCGTCGGTGAGCAGGACGAGGGCGAGCAGCCCGGTCACGTCGGCCGAGTCCGGCAGCAGCGCGTGCAGCATTCGCGCGAGATCGGTCGCGCGCTCGACGAGGTCGCGGCGCACGAGGCTCGCGCCGGCGGGAGCGGTGTGTCCGGTCGTGAACAGCAGATGCACCACCTCGACGACTGCGGTGATCCGCTCGGGCAGCTCACTGGCGGCGGGGACGCGATACGGGATCCGCGCCGCCGCGATCTTCTTCTTCGCCCGAGTGATGCGGGCGGCCATCGTCGGCTCGCTGACGAGAAACGCGCGGGCAACCTCGGCCGTGGACAGACCGCACAGCAGGCGCAGGGTGAGCGCGATCTGGGCTTCTTGCGCGAGTGCCGGGTGGCAGCACGTGCAGATCAGCCGCAGCCGGTCGTCGGCGATCGCGTCGGGATCGACAGGCTCGGTGGGCGGAGCTACGTCGTCCATCACCAGCTCCGGCATCGCCCGCCGGAAAAGCGCGTCGCGGCGGATCAGGTCGAGCGCGCGGTTGCGGGCGGTGGTCGTCAGCCACGCGGCCGGGCGGGACGGGATGCCGGCCTCGGCCCAGCTGGTCAGCGCGCGGGCGTAGGCGTCCTGGACGCATTCCTCGGCCAGGTCGAGGTCACGCGTGACCCGCACCGTCGCGGCGAGGACGAGGCCCCACTCGCGACGGTGCGCGTCGGCGACCGCCGCAGCTACCGCGGCAGTCGGATTGTCGGTGCTCAGTTGTCCTCGGCGCTCAGCTGAAGACCATGATCGGCCGCACCTCGAGGCCGCCGCTGAGTACAGGGACCTGCTTGGCCAGCTCGATCGCCTCGTCGAGGTCGGCCGCCTCGACCAGGTAGTAGCCCCCGAGGGCTTCCTTGCTCTCGACGAACGGGCCGTCGGTGACGGTGAAGCCGCCGGCGCCGTCGGGGCGCACGGTCGTCGCGGTCGAGACGGCCTGCAGGGCCTCGCCGCCCTTCACGGCGGCGTCGTTCTTCGTTCCGAACGCGTTGTGGCCGTCCATCACGCCCTGCATCGTCGCCTCGTCGGCGTTCGCGTAGGCAGCCTCGTCGTCATAGATCAGGATCAGGAACTGCGACATCGTGGGATCCCCCTCGTTCACGGCCCGCCTGTCGGGCCGGTCAATTATCCGACGAGCGCGTCGACAGCACATCGACAACGTGCTCGGTAATCTCATCGGATCATGGATTGGAACCTGCGCACCTGTTCCCGCAAGGGACACGTGACGTACGCGCCGGACGAGCCCGAGTACCGCGCCAAGCTCGAAGCCGCGACGCCGCTGGGGAGCGCGTGGCGCTGTCTGCGGTGCGGGTCGTACGTGCTGGGCGAGCCGCACGGCACCGGGCCGGCCGACGATGCCCCCGTGCTGCTGCGCGGAAAGGCGCTGCGCAGTGCGTTCATCCTGCGAGCGCTCGCGATCGAACGTTGGTTCCGCGGCGTCGTCCTCGCGCTGCTGGGGATCGCCGTGCTCAAGCTCAAGAGCACGAAGGTGAGCCTGCAGGACCTGTTCAAGAAGGACCTCAAGGCGCTGGACCCGTTCTTCCGACAGATCCACTTCAAGGTGTCCGACTCGAGCACGATCACCTCGATCGAGAAAATCCTGCACGCCAAGTCCTCGACCCTCACCGGCATCGGGATCGCCCTGATTCTCTATGCTGCGCTGCAGATTCTCGAAGGTGTCGGCCTGTGGTCGCTCAAGCGATGGGGCGAATACGTCGCGGTGGTCGGCACGACCGCGTTCATCCCGCTCGAGATCTACGAGATCGTCGACAAGATCAGCTGGCTGAAGATCGTGATCCTGGTGATCAACATCGTCGCGGTCGTCTACCTGCTCTGGTCCAAGCGGCTGTTCGGCATCCGCGGTGGCCACAAGGCGTACGAGGAATCGCTGCACGAGGTGTCGCTGCTCGAGGTCGAGCAGTCGTCCGCGTCCCCCGCGAATACCGCTCAGTCGACGGGGTGATCGGTATCGCGCAACGCAGCCAATGCGTCGGCGTACATCCGCTCCTTGATGGTCCCCAGCGTCGGGCCCGCCTTGCCGGCGAGCGGACGGGCAACCTCGATCGCCGACGACAGCACGTCGTCCTCGTGCGCAACCGCGTCGACGATGCCGGCAGCGAGCGCATCAGTGCCGCCGTAACGGCGTCCGGTTGTCATCGCCTCGTGTGCGGTCTTCTTCGACAACTTGCCCTGGATCAGCCCGGACATGCCGCGGCTGAACGGGATGTTGATGTCGACCTCGGGCAGGCAGAAATAACCACGATCGGCCCGCATCACCCGGAAGTCGTGCGCGAGCGCCGCCATCCCGCCACCGGCGAACGCGTGCCCTTGCACAGCCGCGACCGTCGCGACCGGCAGCGCCAGAAATCGCGCCAGCATCGCGTGCACATCGACGACGTAGTCGATGAAGCGCTCGCCGTTCTGTGACAACCACTCGAGGTCGAGCCCGTTCGAGAAGAACTTCCCGGTCGCTGTCGTCACCAGCGCGCGATGACCCTCGGTCGTGTCGACGGTCGTGAGGTGCTCCTGCACCTCCTTGAGCCAATCGGGGTGGAATCGGTTCTCGGTGTCGCCGAGGTCGAGGACGAAGACCTCGCCGTCGCGGTCCAGGCTGGGCATCCGCGAATCGTACTGATGCAAGATAGAGATGTGTCCGACAACGATCTGTTGCCGCTGCTGCGCGACCGCCTCGTCGGTCTGTATTCACCGCTGCTCGCCGACACGACCGCAACACTGCTGTTCACCGCCGGCGGGCTGGCGACGTGGACGGTCGACATCGACCGTGGTCGCGCCTCGGCACGGGTCGGTACACCTGCCACGCCGACCACGACCGTGCGCGCCCCGCTGCCTGTCCTCACCGACGTCGTCTCGGGACGCCGCAGCGGCGTGCAGGCGTTCCTGGCCGGCGACCTCACCGTGCGAGGCAATCTCGCGCTCGCGCTGCAACTGGACGGGCTGTTCCCCGGAGATCCGGCCGACGACTCGCGCACACTGACCAGGTCGGTGCACGCCGACGGGATCGAGACGTTCTATCTCGAGTCCGGTCCGCACGATGCGCCGCCGGTGGTGCTCGTGCACGGCCTGTCGGCGACGAATGCCTCGATGTTGCCGATGATTGCGGGCCTGTCGCAGTCGTACCGCGTCCTCGCTCCCGATCTGCCCGGGCACGGCGGAACGCAGGCGACGACCTCAGCCCACGGCGCCGCCTATCTCGGAAAATGGCTCGCTGCGTTCCTCCGCGAAACCTGCGACGAGCCGGCGGTGCTCGTCGGCAACAGCCTCGGCGGACGGACCGCGCTGCAAGCTGCACTCGATGCTCCCGATGCGGTGCGCGGGCTGGTGCTGTTGTGCCCGGCGGTCGCGTTTCGCAAGCTGCGTCAGCTCGTCCCGTTCGTGCGGCTGGTGCCCGACCAGATCGTGTCGCTGCCGATGCGACTGCCGCGCGGGCTTGCGATGCGCGGGCTACGCAACCTGTTCTCCGATCCGTCGCGGCTTCCGGACACGTGGTACGAGTCCGCCGTCGACGAGTTCGCGCGCGTGCTGGGGATCCGCGCGAACCGGCTGGCCACCTTCTCGGCGCTGCGGCACGTCTATCTCGACGAGCCGTTCGGCGAGGACGGGTTCTGGGACCGGCTGCCCGATCTCGTGCCACCGGCACTGTTCCTCTGGGGTGACCGCGACGTGCTCGTGCCCTCGGGCTTCGGCCGGTTCGTGACCGAGGCGTTGCCGAATGCCAGGTCGGTGGTGCTCGACGACTGCGGTCACGTTCCGCAGTTCGAACACCCCGAACTCACGATCCACTACACAGCCGAGTTCATCGAATCACTCGTCAGCTGACCGCTTCGGCACACCGAACCAGCGAAGCAGTCCCTCGGTCAGTCCCGCCTGGTCCGCGCCCACCCAGACCACATGACCGTCCGGCCGCAGCAGCGCAGCGACGGCCTCCAGCTCATCGCTGTCGCCGATGACGTGAGCCACGCGGTCCGACCAGCCGCCGACCGACAATCGTCCCGTCGTGTCGAGCAGCACGCCTCGACCGGTGCGCATGTGTTCGTAGAGTCGGCCCGGTCCGACCGCGATGTCGCGCAATCGGCGTCCGATGATCTGGCGGTCGTCGCCGAGGTCGTAACGCACACCGATCGCGGTGATCATCTCGAGCACGCGGCGGTTCACGACGTCGAGATCCATCAGGTCCGACAGCAGTTGCCGCACTGCCTGCGGTCCCGGCTGCGGCGTCATCAGTTCCATCTGCGCACGCGTGGTGTTCAGCACCGCCCTGGCCACCGGACGCCGTTCGGACTCGTAGCTGTCGAGCAGCCAGTCCGGTGCCCAGCCGGCGAGCTCGGCCGCCAGTTTCCACCCCAGGTTGAACGCGTCCTGGACGCCGAGGTTGAGGCCCTGCCCGCCCGCCGGCGGATGCACGTGCGCGGCGTCGCCGGCCAGCAGCACTCGACCGACTCGGTAACGATCGGCGAGCCGCGTGGCGTCGCCGAAGCGCGAGAGCCAACTCGGCGAGTGCACACCGAAGTCCGTGCCCGCAGTGACGCGCAGCTGCCGCCGGAACTCCTCGAGAGTGGGCGCTACCGTGCGGTCGTCGGCGATTCCATCTGCTGGCACGACGACGCGGTAGCGCCCGTGGCCGACCGGTCCGAGGCCGAAGCGCAACTGCGTCTTGCGCACCTCGGCCACCACGGCCGCAACGGACTCGGGTGACGCAGCCGCCTCCATCTCACCGACCAGCGTCTCGACGGCCGTGGCATCCCCCGGGAAACCGACCCCGAGGAGCTTGCGGACGACGCTGCGGCCGCCGTCGCAGCCGACGACATAGCGGGCGCGCAGGCGCATCCCGTCGGCGAGCTCGACGTCCACGCCGGCGTCGTCCTGACTCAGTCCGACCACCTCGTGCCCGCGCCGGATGTCGGCCCCGAGCTCGAGCGCGTGATCGGCCAGGAGGCGATCCGTGACCGGTTGCGGGATGCCGAGGATGTAGCCGTGCGCGGTGTCGAGATCGGTTGGCGGTGCCTTGGTGATGCCGGCCAGAAGTCCCGCGCTGAGGGGATATTTCGTGCCGACCTCGAGGAAACCCTCGAGCAGCCCGCGCTGGTCCATCACCTCGATGCTGCGCACGTGCAGGCCGAGCGAGCGCACCACCTTTGTCGGCTCGCGGTCGCGTTCGAGCACGACGACCGGCACGCCGTGCAGCCGCAGTTCGGCAGCGAGCATCAAGCCCGTCGGCCCAGCGCCGACGACGATCACATCGATCATGAGAAATCCGTTCCGAGGTCGGCCGCAGATTCTGCGGCATCACCCGGGCCTTGCCGCAAGCCCCCGCGTCGGCTATAGCTTGGAGGTGAAGGGGTCAGCGTGACCTAGAGCGTCGCGATGAGGTCTTCGGCGGCCGCGTAGGGGTCGGTCTCGCCGGCGACGACACGCTCCGCCGCGGCGTCCAACGCCGTCGAGCCGTGCACGGCGGCGAAGCGTTGCCGCACCTCGCCGACCGCGATCGCCTCGATCTCGGTCGCTGCGCGAGCACGTCGACGCCTGTCGAGTTCACCGTGTTCGGCCATCCAGCCCTGGTGTTTCTCGATCGCGGCGACGAGGTCGTCGATGCCCTCGTTGCGCGACGCGGACGTCTTGACGATCACGGGGCGCCAGGCGCCCTTGTCGCTGTGCCGTCCGCCGAGCGACTGCATGTACCGAAGATCGCGCGCCACCTGATCGGCGCCGTCACGATCGGCCTTGTTGACGACGAACACGTCGGCGACCTCGATGATCCCGGCCTTGGCGGCCTGGATGCCGTCGCCCATCCCCGGCGCGAGCACGAGCAGCGTCGTGTCGGCCAGCGAAGCGATCTCGACCTCGGCCTGCCCGACGCCCACGGTCTCGACGAGCACGACATCGCAGCCGGCCACGTCGAGCACACGCAACGCCTGCGGGACCGCGGCCGACAGCCCGCCGAGCTGTCCGCGCGATGCCATCGAGCGGATGAACACGCCGTCGTCGGTGGCGTGGTCCTGCATGCGCACGCGATCACCGAGCAACGCGCCACCCGAGAACGGGGAGGACGGGTCGACCGCGAGCACGCCGACGGTCTTGCCTGCCGCGCGCAGGGTCGCGACCAGGGCTGACGTGGTCGTCGACTTGCCCACACCCGGCGCGCCGGTCAGCCCGACGACCTGGGCGTGCCCGGCGTGCGGGGCGAGCGCCGCGGCAACATCGCGCAGCCGCGGCGAGTCGTTCTCGACGAGCGAGATCAACCGCGCGACTGCTCGCGGCTCGGACGCACGGGTGCGTTCGACCAGGTCGTCGATCGTGGCCTGGTCGACAGTTCGGCGTGGCACGTGCTGCCGCGCGCGAGTCAGGCTGGGACGTGCAGGATCAGTGCGTCGCCCTGACCGCCGCCGCCGCACAGCGCCGCCGCGCCCTTGCCGCCACCCCGGCGCTTGAGCTCGAGCGCGAGGGTGAGCGCAAGGCGCGCGCCGGACATGCCGATCGGGTGGCCCAGCGCTATGGCGCCGCCGTTGACGTTGACGATTTCTTCATCGACGCCGAGATCTTTCATCGACTGGATGCCGACCGCGGCGAACGCCTCGTTGATCTCGATGAGATCGAGGTCGGCCACCGAGAGATTCTCCTTACGCAGCGCGTCCTTGATCGCGTTGGCCGGCTGCGACTGCAGCGAGTTGTCGGGGCCTGCGACGTTGCCGTGCGCGCCGATCTCGGCGATCCAGGTCAGTCCGAGTTCCTCGGCCTTGGCCTTACTCATGACAACGACAGCAGCCGCGCCGTCGGAGATCTGCGACGCCGAGCCCGCAGTGATCGTGCCGTCCTTGGTGAACGCGGGACGGAGCTTGGCGAGCGATTCGGCGGTCGTGTCGCCGCGGATGCCCTCGTCCTCGCGGAACTCGATCGGGTCGCCCTTGCGCTGCGGAATCTCGACCGGCGCGATCTCGTCGTCGAACACGCCGTTCTTCTGCGCGACGGCAGCGCGCTGGTGAGAGCGCGCCGAGAACGCGTCCTGCTCCTCGCGACCGATCGACAGCTTCTTGTTGACGTTGTCGGTCGTCTCGCCCATCGGCGCGTTGTCGAAGATGTCGGTGAGGCCGTCGAAGGCCATCGCGTCGAGCACCTCGATCGAGCCGTACTTGTAGCCGGCGCGCGATTTCGGCAGCAGGTGCGGCGCGTTGGTCATCGACTCCTGGCCGCCGGCCACGATGATGTCGAACTCGCCGGCCCGGATGAGCTGGTCGGCGAGCGCGATCGCGTCGAGGCCCGACAGGCACACCTTGTTGACGGTCAGCGCGGGCACCGAGAGCGGGATACCGGCGTTGTACGCGGCCTTGCGGGCGGGGATCTGCCCCGCGCCGGCCTGCAGCACCTGACCCATGATCACGTACTGCACCTGGTCGGGGCTGACGCCCGAACGCTCGAGCGCGGCCTTGATGGCGAAGCCACCGAGATCGGCACCGGAGAAGTCCTTCAACGATCCCATCAACCGGCCCATCGGCGTGCGTGCGCCGTTGACGATGACCGATCCAGCCATGAGCGACCTCCTCGCAGGAATTCGTTCAACCATAGCCAGGCACACCTGCGCTCGGCTGTGACCAGTCGCACCCGAGCACGACCTACAGCGCTTGCAGTTGCGACCATGACGCGATGGATTCCCTGTTCACCAAGATCGACCACGTCGGAATCGCTGTGCCGGACCTCGACGACGCGATCGCCTTCTACCGCGACAACTTCGGCATCGTGAGCGTGCACGAGGAGGTCAACGAGGAACAGGGCGTGCGCGAGGCGATGCTGTCGGTCGGTGACGGCTCGACGCGCATCCAACTGCTCGCGCCGCTCTCGTCCGAGAGCACGATCGCAAAGTTCATCGACCGCAACGGCCCCGGCGTGCAGCAGGTGGCCTACACCGTCGACGACATCGACGCCGTGTCGGCGACGCTGCGCGAGCGCGGCCTGCGC
Source organism: uncultured Actinomycetota bacterium (assembly GCA_963708645.1). Taxonomy (GTDB): domain Bacteria; phylum Actinomycetota; class Actinomycetes; order Mycobacteriales; family Jatrophihabitantaceae; genus RYN-133. The sequence continues at coordinate 71,869 of CAVPTA010000013.1, forward strand.
CTGCTGTACGACCAGCCGCGCCGCGGCACGTCCGACTCGCGCGTGAACTTCGTCCACCCGAAGGACGCCGGCGGCGTGCTGGTCGAGCTCGTTCAGGCTGCGCAGTAAGTTACCGTCTAGTAACCTCGTGCCGAGACCGACGTGAAAGGCCTTCGACGTGGATGACATCCGCACCGCGATCCTGACCGACCAGCTCGACTCGATCAGCGAGCTGCCCGTCCCTGACACCTACCAGGGACAGGTGGTGCGTGCCGACGAGGTCGACATGTTCGAGGGCATCCCGAGCAACGAGAAGGATCCGCGCAAGAGCCTGCACCTGCAGGACGTGCCGACCCCCGAACTCGGTCCCGGCGAAGCGATCGTCGCGGTGATGGCCAGCGCCATCAACTACAACACCGTCTGGACGTCGATCTTCGAGCCGGTGTCGACGTTCGGGTTCCTCAAGCGCTACGGCGCCTCGTCCGCACTCGCGGCCAAGCACGACCTGCCCTACCACGTCGTCGGCTCCGACCTGTCCGGCGTCGTGCTGCGCGTCGGGCCGGGCGTGACGAAGTGGAAGGCCGGCGACGAGGTCGTCGCGCACTGCCTGTCGGTCGAGCTCGAGGACCCGCAGGGCCACGACGACACGATGATGGACCCGCAGCAGCGCATCTGGGGCTTCGAGACCAACTTCGGCGGGCTGGCCGAGCTGGCGCTGGTGAAGTCGAATCAGCTGATGCCCAAGCCGGACCACCTCACGTGGGAAGAGGCGGCAGCACCCGGCCTGGTCAACTCCACGGCCTATCGCCAGCTCGTCAGCCACCACGGCGCGAACATGAAGCAGGGCGACACCGTGCTGATCTGGGGCGCGTCCGGTGGGCTGGGCGGATACGCCACCCAGTACGCACTCAATGGTGGCGCGACACCGATCTGTGTCGTCTCGTCCCCAGAAAAGGCCGAGATCTGCCGCGCCATGGGCGCCGAACTGATCATCGACCGCAACGCCGAGGGTTACCAGTTCTGGAAGGACGGCGAGCAGCAGGCCTCCGAGTGGAAGCGGCTCGGGAAGAAGATCCGTGAGCTCACCGGCGGCGACGACGTCGACATCGTGTACGAGCACCCAGGCCGCGAGACCTTCGGCGCCTCGGTCTACGTGACCCGCCGCGGCGGCACGATCGTCACCTGCGCCTCGACGTCGGGCTACATGCACGAGTACGACAACCGCTACCTCTGGATGACTCTCAAGCGGATCATCGGCTCGCACTTCGCCAACTACCGCGAGTCGTGGGAGGCGAACCGGCTCATCGCCAAGGGCGCCATCCATCCGACGCTGTCGAAGGTGTACCCGCTCGCCGAGACCGGCCAGGCCGCCTACGACGTGCAGCGCAACCTGCATCAGGGCAAGATCGGCGTGCTCTGCCTGGCCCCGGAGGAGGGCCTGGGCGTCCGCGACACCGCGATGCGGGCCAAGCACCTCGACGCGATCAACCGCTTCCGCGGCGTCTAAGCGTCATCGAAAATCAATCAACCGGGTTGGTCACCGCCCGGGGGTGAGTGGGACAATCGCGTCATGGTCGACCGACGTGCAGACACCAGCTCGAACACCGATGTCCTGCCGATGCTGACCGATGCGAACCCCGGGTTCGACTCGGTCATGCGCGGTTACGACCGTGCCCAGGTCGACTCGTACCTGGCGCGGCTCGATGCGGACGTGCGCGCAGCCAACACCGAGCGCGACGCCGCGATCGCCCGGACCGCCGACCTCGCCGCGCAGCTGGCGAGCTCGCAAGCTCAGGTCGAATCGCTTCGCCGCCAGCTGCGTGCGGCCGCTGAGGACGTCACCACCGACAACGTCGACTCGCACGTCACCGCGATGTTGAGGGCTGCTCAGAACGAGGCGGCGTTGCTGCGGTCGAACGCGCACGAAGAGGCCGAGCGCATCCGCAACGGCGCAGCAGACTCCGCCGCGCGCACCCGATCCGCGGCCCAGGCCGAGGGCGAGCGCATCACCGATGAGGCGAAGGTCCGTCAGGCGCAGGCCGACGAAATGTTCCGCACCCGGATGGCCGAGGTCGACAAGAAGCGCGCCGAGATGGAGGCGCAGTTCGCCGAGGAACGCAAGCGGGTCGAGTCCGAAGAAGCGGCCCTGACCAAGGCTGCCGACGCCGAACGCGTCCGTCTCGACACCGAGAGCGCGACCGAACGCGACCGGCTCGAGACCGAGAGCGCGGCCGAGCGCACTCGGCTCGAGGCCGAGTCGCAGGCGCGTCGCGACCGCGCAGACGAGGACTTCGAACTGACGCTGCGCCGGCGGCGCACCGACGCCTACCGCGAGATCGAGCAGCGCCGCGCCGAGGCCAAGGCGCTCGCCGCGGAGCTCATCGAATCCGCCCGCGCAGAGGTTCAGCGACTGGCGGAGTTCCGCGAGCGCTCACACGCGCACCTGCGTGAGCTGCACGACCGGCTGGGTAAGGAGCTCGACCGCTCCGAGGCCAAGGCTCCCGAGATCCCGGCCGAAGTAGTCGCGGCTCAGCTGTAGTCGCGGCTCAGCTGTAGTCGCGGAAGCCCTTGCCGGTCTTGCGGCCCAGCCGGCCGGCGGTGACAAGGTGCTCGAGCAGCGGCGCCGGCGCAAAGCCGGGCTCACGGAACTCCTCGTACAGCTCGCGCTCAATGGCCAGTGACACGTCATTGCCGACGACGTCGAGCAACTCGAACGGACCCATCGGGTAACCGCAGCCGACCTTCATCGCCGAATCGATGTCGTCGGCGGTCGCGTAGTGCGCCTCGAGCATCTTGATCGCGTCGTTGAGGTACGGAAACAGCAACGCGTTGACGATGAACCCGGCGCGATCGCCACAGCGCACCGCATGTTTGCCGATCTTGCGCGTCACCTCGAGCACGGTCGCCTCGACGTCGTCGGTCGTCGAGACCGTCGACACGACCTCGACGAGCTTCATGATCGCCGCGGGGTTGAAGAAGTGCATCCCGATGACCTCGGACGGACGAGAGGTCGCAGCCGCGCACTCGATGACCGGCAGGCTGGAGGTCGTCGTCGCGAGCACGGTGTCAGCGCCGCAGATGTCGTCGAGGTTCGAGAACAGCGCCTGTTTGACGGACAGGTCCTCGACCACTGCCTCGACCACGAGCTGCACGTCGGCCAAGTCGTCCAAACTCGTCGTCCCGGTGACGCGCGCGAGAGCGGCGTCACGGTCGCCCTCGGACAGCTTGCCTCGCTGCACGGCCTTCTCGAGCGAGCGGGTGATCGCGGCGACGACCTTGTCGACCTTGTCCTTGCTGCGCGCGACGAACACCGTGTCGTAGCCCGCCTTGGCGAACACCTCGACGATGCCGGTCGCCATCGTCCCCGATCCGACGACGCCGACCTTGCTGACCGGGCGCGCGCCCGCGATCTCTGCGAGATCGGGTGGCGTCGCGGAATCGGCGACGACGTTCGGCGAACCCGCCTTGTCGTAGCTGTAGAAACCGCGTCCGGACTTCCGGCCGAGCAGCCCTGCCGTGATCATCTGCTTGAACACCGGACGCGGCGCGTGGAGCCGGTCGCGGCTCTGCCGGTACATCGTGTCGAGGATCTCGTAGGCGGTGTCGAGACCGATCAGGTCGAGCAGCGCCAGCGGACCCATCGGCAGGCCGCAGCCGAGCTTCATCGCGGCGTCGATGTCCTCGCGGCTCGCGTAGTGCGACTCGTAGAGCGACACGGCGTGGTTGAGGTAGCCGAACAGCAACGCGTTGGCGATGAAGCCGGCCCGGTCGCCGATGGTGACGTCGGTCTTGCCGAGCGTCTGCGCGAACGCCTCGACGTCGTCGACGACCTCCTGCTCGGTGACGACGCTGCGCACGACCTCGACGAGCTTCATCACCGGCGCCGGGTTGAAGAAGTGCATCCCGACGACCTTGCCCGGACGTCCGGTCGAAACCGCGATCTCGGTGACCGACAGCGACGAGGTGTTGGTCGCGAGGATCGTCTCGGGGCCGCAGATCTTGTCGAGCTGGGTGAAGATCGAGCGCTTGAGATCGAGATGCTCCGGCACGGCCTCGATGACGAGATCGACGTCGGCCAACTCGTTCATGTCGGTGGTGTAGCTGATCCGCTCGAGCAGTTCCTTGTGGTCGGCCTCGGACAGCTTGCCGCGCGCAACCGCGCGTCCGGTCGAGTCTGCGACGTGGCCGCGACCGCGTCCGAGAGCACCTTCATCGACTTCGACCGCGGTCACCGCGAGCCCGTTGCGGGCGAACACCTCGGCGATGCCGGCGCCCATCGTGCCCAGGCCGACCACGCCGACCTTGTGGAACTCGCGTGCCATCGAATCGTCCTCTCTGCCAACCGTCCCAAAGACCCTAGCCAGCGTCCCACGCCCCCGCAGAACGGTGAGGCTTACCTCACGACGACGGTCAGAACAGGCGCTGGGACGGGTCGTCGACGCCGCGCAGGGCGTCGTAGTCGAGCGTGACGCAGCGGATGCCGCGGTCCTGTGCGAGCGTGCGGGCCTGCGGCTTGATCTCCTGGGCCGCGAACACGCCCTGGACGGGTGCGAGCAGCGGGTCGCGGTTGAGCAGCTCGAGATAGCGGGTCAGTTGCTCGACGCCGTCGATCTCGCCGCGTCGCTTGATCTCGACAGCTACGGCGACGCCCGTTGCATCGCGGGCCATGATGTCGACCGGCCCGATCGCAGTCGGGTATTCGCGGCGGACCAGGCGATAGCCCGTCCCCAGGGTCTCGATCTGTTCGGCCAGCAGTCGCTGCAGATGCGCCTCGACGCCGTCCTTGACCAGTCCGGGATCGACACCGAGATCGTGTGCCGAATCACTGAGCACCTCGTCGATCGTGACGACGAGCTGCTCCCCCGCCTTGTTGATCACCGTCCACTGCAGATCGGTCTCGGTCAGAGTGCACGGCGGGCTCATCCAGTTCAGCGGTTTGTACGACCCGCCGTCGGAATGCACGAGCACCGATCCATCCGCCTTGACCATCAACAGGCGGGTTGCCGAGCGGTAGGTGAGCGGTGAGCCTGCCGACGTAGTCGACACTGCACTTCGCGATCACCAACCGCACGGGACGAGACGCTACCCGGTGGGTAGGAAGCTCGTATGCCAGATGTTCCTACCGTTGCACTCAACAGTGGTCACGAGATGCCGCAGCTCGGCTTCGGCGTCTTCCAGATTCCGAACGACGAGACCGAACGCGCCGTCACCAGCGCGTTCGAGACCGGTTACCGCTCGATCGACACCGCCGCGATGTACCAGAACGAACCCGGTGTCGCGGCCGCGATCTCTGCGTCCGGCCTCGCCCGCGACGAGCTGTTCATCACGACGAAGTTGAACAACAACGCCCACGGCTACGACGCCGGCCGCGCCGCCTGCCGCGAGAGCCTGGACAAGCTTGGGCCTCGACTATCTCGACCTCTACTTGATCCATTGGCCGCTTCCCGCCAAGGACGACTATGTCGAGACGTGGCGGGCGCTGATCTCGCTCCGCGACGAAGGGCCTGATCCGCTCGATCGGCGTCTCGAACTTCCAGCCGTCGCATCTCGACCGCATCGTGGACGAGACCGGCGTGACGCCGGCGCTCAACCAGATCGAGCTGCACCCCTACCTGACCCAGGCACCGCTGCGCGAATACGACACCAGCCACGGCATCGCCACCGAGGCATGGTCGCCGATCGCCCAGGGCGGCGATCTGTCTGAACGACCAGGTCGTCACGTCGCTGGCCGACAAGTACGGCAAGACGCCGGCGCAGATCGTCATCCGGTGGCATCTCGAGCTCGGCAACGTCGTCATCCCGAAGTCGGTGACACCGAGCCGCATCGCCGAGAACTTCGACGTGTTCGACATCGACCTCGATGCCGAGGACGTGGACGCGATCACCGGGCTGAACCGCGACGAGCGCACCGGACCCGACCCGGACCACTTCAACCCCTAGGGGTACTGCCACCCCCGAATTCCGGGTGCTGCCCGGATGTATCAGGCTGCCTTCTACGACGTACTTATAAGGACATGACCGCTATACAACGCCGCGCCGTCGCGATGCAGATCGCGCAGCGCCGTGCGGACCGCGCGGTTCGCATCGTGCTGCGCGACGCCCGCACCCGCTGACGCCGCTCAGGAACGCGCCGCCTCGACGGCGTCGACAATCGCACCGAGGACGTCGGTGATCTCGAAGTCCTTCGGGGTGAAGACTCGCGGCGACGCCGGCGTCACGCAAACGCACGGCATCGCGCTCGGGGATGATGCCGCCCACGACCACCGGGACGTCGCTCGAGGCCGGCCGCACGCAGTCCCTCGACGACCTCGGGGACGACCGACAGGTGCGAACCGGACAGCACCGAGAGCCCGACGACATCGACGTCCTCTTCGACAGCGGCCGACACGATCTGCGTCGGTGTCAGCCGGATGCCGGAGTAGACGACTTCGAAGCCGGCGTCACGCGCACGGACGGCGATCTGCTCGGCGCCGTTCGAGTGCCCGTCCAGCCCCGGCTTGCCCACGAGGAACTTCAACGGACGGCCGAGCTCGTCGCCGAGCGCATGTACGCGCTGCTGCACACCCGACAGCGAACCGTCATGCCCGCCGCCACTCGCCTGTGCGACCCCGGTCGGTGGCCGGTACTCGCCGAACACCTCGCGCAGGACGTCGGCCCACTCGCCGACCGTCACACCGGCTCGCGCGCACGCCAGCGACGGCTCCATCAGGTTGGTCTCGGTCTTGGCCGCGTCACGAAGCGCCGTCAGCGCCTGGTCGACGGTTGCGGCGTCGCGTTCCGCACGCCAGGCCGCGATGGCCTGCTTCGCAGCTTCCTCAACGCCCTCGTCGACAGACAGAATGCCGCCGTCCTCGCCGCCCTGCAGCGGGTTCGGCTCGGTGTCGGTGTACTTGTTGACGCCCACGACGACGTCCTCGCCCGACTCGATGCGCCGCCGACGCAACGCGAGCGACGACACGAGCGACGACTTCAGGTATCCCGACTCGACCGCGGCGACCGCGCCGCCCATCTCGAGGATGCGGTCGATCTCTTCGCGCGCGCCGGTCTTGATCTCGCCGACCTTTGCCTCGACGACAACCGAACCCTCGAAGAGATCTTCGTACTCGAGCAGGTCCGACTCGAACGCGAGAATCTGCTGCATGCGCAGTGACCATTGCTGATCCCATGCCCGCGGCAGCCCCAACGCCTCGTTCCAGGCCGGCAGCTGCACTGCACGCGCGCGGGCGCCCTTGGACATCGTCACGGCGAGCATCTCGAGCAGGATGCGATAGACGTTGTTCTCCGGCTGCGCCTCGGTCAGTCCGAGCGAGTTGACCTGGACGCCGTAGCGGAACCGGCGCTGCTTGGCGTTCGTGACGCCGTAGCGCGACTCGGTGATCTCGTCCCACAGCTCGCCGAACGCGCGCAGCTTGCACAGCTCCTCGACGAAACGCACGCCGGCGTTGACGAAGAACGAGATCCGCGCGACGACTTCACCGAACTTCGCGTCGTCGACCTGGCCCGACTCGCGCACCGAGTCGAGGACGGCCATCGCGGTGCACAGCGCGAACGCCACCTCTTGGACGGGCGTCGCCCCGGCCTCTTGCAGGTGATAGCTGCAGACGTTGATCGGGTTCCACTTCGGCACGTTCGCGACCGTGTAGGCGATCATGTCGGTGATCAGCCGCATCGACGGGCCGGGCGGGAACACATACGTCCCGCGCGAGAGGTACTCCTTGATGATGTCGTTCTGGGTCGTGCCGGACAGCTTCGCGAAGTCGGCGTCGTGCTCTTCGGCGACAGCGAGATAGAGCGCCAGCAAATACATCGCCGGCGCGTTGATCGTCATCGACGTGTTCATCTGTTCCATCGGAATGCCGTCGAAGAGCGTGCGCACGTCGCCGATGTGCGACACCGGCACACCGACCTTGCCGACCTCGCCGCGCGCGAGCTCCGCGTCCGGGTCATAGCCGGTCTGCGTCGGCAGGTCGAAGGCAACCGACAGGCCGGTCTGGCCCTTGCTGAGGTTGCGCCGGTACAGCGCGTTGGACTCGGTCGGCGACGAATGGCCTGCGTAGGTCCGCATGAGCCAGGGGCGGTCGCGCGCGTCGTCCACGGGAAAAGGCATGACTCACTGTATTTCAGCAGGGGTTACTCATGAGTAACGGATGTGGCGGACTTCGCACGTCTGGCAGGCTCGCGAAGGTGGCCGCCCCGAGCGCAGAACCGCGCGAAAACCTGACCTGGGAGCTGTTCGGCACGGCGGCACGCGAACTTGCCGTCGAGATCCACGCCGACGGGTTCCGTCCCGACCTCGTGCTCGCGATCGCGCGTGGCGGCCTGTTCGTCGCGGGTGCGCTCGGCTACGCGCTCGATGTGAAGAACCTGCACCTGGTCAACGTGGAGTTCTACACCGGCGTCGACGAGCGGCTCGACATGCCGGCGATGCTGCCGCCCGTCCCGAACGCGGTCGACCTGTCCGGCGCACGTGTGCTGATCGCCGACGACGTCGCCGACACCGGGGCCACGCTGCGGTTGGTGAAGGACTTCTGCGCCGACCACGTCGCCGAAGTGCGCTGCGCGGTCGTGTACGAGAAGGCTCGCTCGTCGGTGAAGTGCGAATACGTCTGGCGGCACACGGACCTCTGGATCAATTTCCCGTGGTCGGTTGATCCGCCGGTCGTGGGGACGCGAAGTAGAGATTCGTGACACCGCAGCACACACCCGAATATGTCTTTCGCTCGCAGTGGCGCATCGACGCGGATCCGGACGAGGTCTACGCCACGCTGCAGGACGTCGAGAGCTACCCCTCCTGGTGGCCGCAGGTGGTCGGCGCGAGATGGCTCGATGACGACAGCGGCGAGGTGCGCTGCCGCAGCCTGCTGCCCTACGAACTGTCGTTCGTGATCCACCGCGAAGTCGAAGACTCCGAAACGCGGTTGCTGCGCGCGCGGCTCGACGGCGATCTCGCCGGCTTCAGCCAGTGGACGGTCACCGAACGCGACGGGGCGAGCGTGGCCGTGTTCGACGAAGAGGTCGATGTGCGCAAACGACTCGTTCGCGCGGCGGGGCGTCTTGCGCGTCCGGCGCTGCGCTTCAACCATGACCTGATGATGCGTGCGGGTGAGAAGGGACTGCGCCGAAGACTGCACAGCTGACAGACAGCTAGGGTCGGTGGGTGGCCCGCCCTGTCTCCCCCGAACCCGGTCCGGCCAAGCCGCTGCCCTCGGGGACGAACCGCACGCTCCCGGCCGGCCCGTGGACACCGGGCGAGCTCGGCCGCGCATGGGCGGTGCACGGGTTCACCGCGCTCGGCATCGTCGCGTCGATGCTCGCGCTGCGCGACGTCCTGACTCGTCACCCCGACTACGCGATCCTGTGGTTGCTGATCACGCTGGTGATCGACGGCGTGGACGGGCCGATCGCGCGTGCATTGCGAGTGTCCGAGCGCGTACCGCGCATCGACGGCTACACGCTCGACCTGATCATCGACTACGTCGCCTGCGTGATCGTCCCGGCGTGTTTCATGTACGCGTTCCACGTCGTCCCGCACAACAACTTCGGCGTGCTCGTGCTGTGCATCATGGTGTTCACGTCCGCGATCTGGTTCGCGCGCCGCGACATGATGACCGACGACTTCTTCTTCCGCGGCTATCCCGCGGCGTGGAACATGGTTGCGCCGGTGCTGTTCCTGCTCGATGCACGCACCGCGGTGGGCGCGATCATCACACTCGTCTTGTCATTGCTGTCGTTGACGAACGTGCCGTTCCCCCACATCGCACGCGCGCGGTTCTGGCGCATCCCGACCGTCATCGGAACGCTCGTGCTCGTCGGCGGCATCGTCCTGGGCACCTTCCTCTATCCGCGCCACCCGTACATGGTCCGGCCGTTGCTCTACGTCGGCTGCGCCTACTTCGTCGTGCTGGCGGTCGCGAAGATGATCCGCGATCGCAACGATCCCCCGGGCATTGCCACCGAGCACTGAAGGGGCGCAGCACCGAGATGTCCTTCCCGAGCGACGGTTATCCCGAGATCGCGGCAGTCGCCGTTGTCGTCGGGCTGACCTTCGTCGCGCGCTGGGTGTTCCGTCCGTCGCGTCCCCGCAGCACGGTCGAACGGATGGACGCGACCGACGCCCGCGAACTCGGGTTGCTCATGGTGATCGCGACAGCCGACCGAAGACAGGCAGCTGAGACACGTGGCCGACTGGCCGATGCCGGCATCCGCGCGTCGACGTCACTGCGCAAGGACGGCAGGTACGACCTGCTCGTGTTCAACCAGGACGTCGACCGCGCGCGCGAGCTACTCGGCTGACGTTTCGACGCGCTGCACGTCGGCACCGAGCGAGCGCAATTGCTCTTCGAAGCGCACGTAGCCACGATCGATGTGATGGATCTCGGCGACCTCGGTGACGCCGTCGGCCACCAGCCCCGCCAGCACCAGACCCACGCCGGCGCGGATGTCGGTCGCGCGCACCGGTGCGCCGGAGAGCCGGTCCTTGCCGCGCACGACTGCATGGTGGCCGTCGGTGCGCACGTCGGCGCCCATTCGTGCGATCTCGTCGCAGAACATGAATCGCGCCTCGAACACGTTCTCGGTGATCATCGCGGTGCCCTCGGCGACCGACAGCAGGGCGATCGCCTGCGGCTGCAGGTCCGAAGCCAGCCCTGGATACGGAAGCGTGACGACGTCGAAGCTCTTCGGCCGGTCGTCGATCGACACGCGGAACCCGTCGACGCTCACATCGACGTCGGCGCCCGCGCGCACCAGCTTGTCCAGCGCGATCTCGAGATGACCTGCGTCGGCGCCACGGACCGTCACGTCGCCCCGTGTCGCTACCGCAGCCATCGCCCACGTGCCGGCGACGATGCGGTCGGCGACTGCGCGGTGGGTCGCCGGATGCAGTTGCTCGACGCCGTTGATCTCGAGCGTGGACGTACCGATGCCCTCGATCTGGGCGCCCATCGCGACCAGCATGCGACACAGGTCGACGATCTCCGGCTCACGCGCCGCGTTGTCGATCACCGTCGTGCCCTTGGCGAGCACTGCGGCGGTCATGATGTTCTCGGTCGCGCCGACGCTCGGGAAGTCGAGCCAGATCTGCGCGCCGCGCAGTTCGGACGCCTCGGCAACGATGTAGCCGTGCTCGACGTGGATCTCGGCGCCCATGCGCTCGAGCCCCGCGAAGTGCATGTCGAGCGGACGCGAACCGATGGCGTCGCCGCCCGGCAGGGCAACCTTGGCCCGCCCGGTGCGGGCGAGCAGCGGTCCGAGCACACAGATCGACCCGCGGATGCGCCGCACGAGCTCATAGGGCGCCTCGGCCATCGGCACCTCGGGCACCGTCACGGTGACTTCGTCCGTGCGCCCGTGCACCGACTCGCTGACCTGGCAGCCGAGCCGTTCGAGCAATTGATGCATGATGCCGACGTCCGAGATCGCCGGCAGGTTCCCGATCGTCGAACTGCCGGGCGCCAGCAACGACGCGGCCATCAACTTCAGGACGCTGTTCTTCGCACCGACGACCGACACCTCACCGTCGAGACGCGCGCCGCCGGTCACTCGCAGTACTTGCACGGCACCCAGGCTATCGTCCGGGAGTGGCCGTTCATCTCACCCGCATCTACACAAAGACCGGCGACGACGGTACGACTGCACTCGGTGACATGTCTCGCGTTCGCAAGACCGACGCACGCGTAGGCGCCTACGCCGACTGTGACGAGACCAATGCGGCGCTGGGCGCCGCTCTCGCGCTCGGCAACCTGCCGGAGCCCGTTGCGCGGGTGCTTCAGACCATCCAGAACGACTTGTTCGATGTCGGCGCCGACCTGTGCACGCCGATCCGCCCGGATCCTCCGTACGAGCCGCTGCGCGTCGAGGACGCATATGTGACGCGGCTCGAAGGGTGGTGTGACGAGTTCAACGCAGATCTGCCGAAGCTCGACAGTTTCATCCTGCCGGGTGGCACGCCGGCGGCCGCGCTGTTGCACCAGGCGCGGACGTCGGCCCGTCGCGCCGAGCGCAGCGGCTGGGCGCTCTACGAAGCCGAGCCCGACACCACCAACCGCACCGCGCTGCTGTACCTCAACCGGCTCTCGGACCTGCTGTTCATCCTCGCGCGCGTCGCCAACCCCGACGGGGACGTGAAGTGGCGCCCGGGCGGTGAACGCTGACCGTCCTCGTCGTGATGGGGGTGTCGGGCTGCGGCAAATCCACGGTGGCCGGGCTGCTCGCAGCACGTCTCGGATGGGAGCTCGTCGAGGGCGACGACCTGCACCCGGCCGCGAATGTCGCGAAGATGCGCTCCGGCGTAGCCCTGACCGACGCCGATCGCATTCCGTGGTTGCGCCGCATCGCGTCCTGGATCGGCGAGCATGTCGAGTCGGGAAGCGACGGCGTCGTCACCTGCTCGGCACTCAAACGCAGTTACCGTGACCTGCTTCGCGGTGGCAACGACGGCGTGGTGTTCGTGTACCTGCGTGGCACAAAAGACCTCATCGCGCAGCGGCAGTCCGCACGCCAAGGCCACTACATGCCTGCGGTGCTGCTCGACTCACAGTTCGCCGATCTCGAACCGCCTACCGCCGACGAAGCCGTGATCACTGTCGACATCGGGCCACCTGCGTCCGAGATCGTCCAACGCGTGCTTCAGGCCATCGGCGCCGACGACTCCAGCCACGAGACGAAGCCGGTGTAGGCGCTCTCGCCGAGCGCCAGGCAGACATCAACGTCACCGTCGCGGCACTCGACCACGACGGCGGTAGCCGGCAACGACTGCAGATCGCCGCGGATCGGGGCGTGCCGACCGATCACCGAAAGCCGACGCCGTTCCAGCACCCGGTTGGGACGCGTGCCGATCCCGAGCGATCGGTACCACAGCAGCTCACCTTCGGCGTACCGCGCGACGCCGTACTGCCAGCGCGATGCCCGACTGAGGCGCAGCGCAACGGGAATCGTGCCTTCGGCACGCAGCATGAACCGTTGCCGGGCAAGGACGAGCCCGCACACGAACAACACGAGAACGGCCGCGCACACCACCGTTATGTCGATGATGTGCACGGCCGCCGTCCTGCGTTACGTCTGCGCTCGCGCGATCAGACCGACTCGCCGGCGGCGCGCAAGCGCGCCATCGCACGATCGCGCGCTGCCGCACCTTCGGGTGTTTCCGGATCGGCGCGGTCAAGTGCTGCCCGGGCGCGCGAAACGTCGATCTCGTCGGAAGTCTCGGCCATCTCGGCAAGCACCGAGACGCCGTCCTTTCGCACCGACAGGAATCCGCCGTGCACCGCCACCATCAGCGAGTCTTCACCCTCGCGGTCGATGCGAACCGTGTAGCCGGGTGCGAGCGCACCGAGCAGCGGCGTGTGGCGGGGCAGGATGCCGAGCTGACCGACAACGGTGCGCGCGAAGACCGCAGTGGCCTCGCCGGACCACAGCGCGCGCTCCACCGAGACGAGCTCGACATTCATCGTGGTCGCCATGAATCAGGCGTTCTTCAGCTCGTGCGCCTTGCGCTCGAGGTCCTCGATGCCGCCGCACATGAAGAAGGCCTGCTCGGGGTACTCGTCGAAGTCGCCGTTGTTGAGCCGCTTGAACGCATCGACTGTCTCTTCGACCGGGACGAACGATCCGTCGACGCCGGTGAACTGCTTGGCGACGAAGGTGTTCTGCGACAGGAATCGCTCGATGCGACGCGCGCGACCGACGATGACCTTGTCCTCTTCGGAGAGCTCGTCGATACCGAGAATCGCGATGATGTCCTGCAGTTCCTTGTAGCGCTGCAGGATCTGCTTGGTCTGGTTGGCGACGTCGTAGTGCTCCTGGCCGATGTACTCGGCAGCGAGGATGCGCGAGGTCGAGTCGAGCGGGTCGACCGCCGGGTAGATGCCCTTCTCGGACACCGGCCGCGACAGCGTCGTGGTGGCGTCGAGGTGGGCGAACGTGGTGTGCGGTGCCGGGTCGGTGATGTCGTCGGCGGGGACGTAGATCGCCTGCATCGAGGTGATCGAGTGTCCACGCGTCGACGTGATCCGCTCCTGGAGCTGCCCCATCTCGTCGGCCAGCGTCGGCTGATAACCCACCGCGGACGGCATGCGGCCGAGCAGCGTCGACACCTCAGAGCCCGCCTGGGTGAACCGGAAGATGTTGTCGATGAACAGCAGCACGTCCTGCTGCTGCACGTCACGGAAGTACTCGGCCATCGTCAGGGCCGACAGCGCGACGCGAAGCCGCGTGCCCGGCGGCTCGTCCATCTGGCCGAAGACCAGCGCGGTCTTCTCGATGACGCCCGAGTCGGTCATTTCAGCGATGAGGTCGTTGCCCTCACGGGTGCGCTCACCCACGCCGGCAAACACCGAAACACCACCGAAGTTCTCGGCGACGCGGTAGATCATCTCCTGGATCAGCACCGTCTTGCCCACACCGGCACCGCCGAACAGGCCGATCTTGCCGCCGACCACGTACGGGGTGAGCAGGTCGATGACCTTGATGCCGGTCCAGAACGGCTCGGTCTTGGCCTCGAGCTCGTCGAAGGGCGGCGGCTCGCGGTGGATCGACCAGCGCTCCTGGACGTCGAGCTCGCTCTCGGGGACGTCGAGCGGCTGGCCGAGGGTGTTGAACACGTGACCCTTGGTCACGTCGCCCACCGGCACAGTGATCGACGAACCTGAGTCGGTCACCTCGGCGCCGCGCACCAGACCGTCGGTCGGCTGCAGCGCGATGGTGCGCACCATGTCGTCGCCGATGTGCTGCGCAACCTCGAGCGTCAGCGTCTTCGACAGCTCACCGAGTTCGACCTCGACGGTGAGCGCGTTGTACAGCGCCGGGATCGCGTTGCGGCCGAACTCGACGTCGACCACGGGTCCGATCACTCGCACGATGCGGCCCGTCGAGGTGCCGGCGTCGGCCGAGTCGGTGTCTTTCTCGAACAAGGTCGTCATAGCTTTATTCCTCTACTCCTGCCGCGGCGAGCGCGTCGGCACCGCCGACGATCTCGCTGATTTCCTGGGTGATCTCGGCCTGACGGGCCTGGTTGGCCAGCCGGGTGAAGGTCTTGATGAGGTCGGTCGCGTTGTCGCTCGCCGACTTCATCGCGCGCCGCCGCGCCGCCGACTCGGACGCCGCCGATTCGAGCAACGCGGAGAAGATCCGCGCGCTGATGTAACGCGGGATCAATGCCTCGAGCAGGCGCTCGCCGTCGGGCTCGAACTCGTAGACGACGGGGAGCCCGCTGTCCTTCTCGTTCGCGCCGTCCTCGTCGTCGTCATTGCCGCCGAGGTCGCTGTCGTCGACCGCGTCCTTGACCGGCGCGAGCAGCTGCGACACCGCCGTCTGCGTCACCGAGTTCGTGAACTGGGTGTAGACGATGTAGAGCTCATCGACGCCGGGGGCATCGTTGGACTCGCCCTCGGACGTCGCCTGCAGTGCGAAGCCGATCTGCTCGGTCAGCTCGCGGATGTCGGCGAAGGTCGGCTGCTCGCTGAAGCCCGTCCACGACCCCGCCATCTCGATGTGGCGGAAGTTGTAGAACGAGACGCCCTTGCGACCGATGACGTAGCGCACGACTTCGCGACCGTCACTCTCCAACTCGGCCGCGAGCGTGTTCGCGCGCTTCAACGCGTTCGCGTTGTAACCGCCCGCGAGCCCGCGGTCGCTGGTGATCACGAGGATCGCCGTGCGGCGCGGGTTCTCGACCCCGATCAGCAGCGGACTCTTGAGCGACTTGTCCTCGAGCACCGCCTTGAGCGCGCGGGTGAGCTCTTCCGCGTACGGACGCGCCGCGTTCATCCGCGACTGGGCGCGGACGATGCGCGAGGCGGCGATGAGCTCCATCGCCTTCGTGATCTTGCGCGTCGACTGCGTCGCCGCGATGCGGCGACGGTAGATGCGCTGCTGGGCACCCATGCGTTACGGCCTACTTGTCCGCGTCGGTCTCGGTGGGCTGGAACTGCTTCTTGAAGTCGCTGACCAAGCGCTCGAGCTGCTCGCTGAGCTCGTCGTCGAACTTCTTCGCCGTCGCCAGGGTGTCGTAGAGCCCGTCCGCGTTGTGCTGGATGTAGTCGAGGAACTCGCCCTCGAACCGACGCACGTCACGCACGTCGATGTCGTCGAGGTGACCGCGCGTGCCGGCCCAGATCGAGGCGATCTCGCGACCGACGGGGTACGGCGACGCGGCCGGCTGCTTGAGCAGCTCGACGAGTCGGCTACCTCGAGCCAGCTGCTGCTGGCTCGCCTTGTCCAGGTCGGAGCCGAACGCGGCGAACGCCTCGAGCTCGCGGTACTGCGCGAGGTCGACGCGCAGGCGGCCGGCGACGTCACGCATCGCGCGCGGCTGGGCCGCACCACCGACACGCGAGACCGAGATACCGACGTTCACCGCCGGACGGACACCGGCGTTGAACAGGTCGGTCTCGAGGAAGCACTGGCCGTCGGTGATCGAGATGACGTTGGTCGGGATGTAGGCCGACACGTCGTTGCCCTTGGTCTCGATGATCGGAAGGCCGGTCATCGAACCGCCGCCCAGGTCGTCGGAGAGCTTCGCGCAACGCTCGAGCAGCCGGCTGTGCAGGTAGAACACGTCGCCGGGGTACGCCTCGCGGCCCGGCGGGCGGCGCAGCAGCAGCGACACCGCACGGTAGGCCTCGGCCTGCTTCGACAGGTCGTCGAACACGATGAGCACGTGCATGCCCTGGTACATCCAGTGCTGGCCGATGGCCGAACCGGTGTACGGAGCGAGGTACTTGAAGCCGGCCGAGTCGGACGCGGGCGCGGCCACGATCGTCGTGTACTCGAGCGCGCCGGCGTCTTCGAGCGTCGAGCGCGCTGCGGCGATCGTCGAGCCCTTCTGACCGATGGCGACGTAGATGCAACGCACCTGCTTCTTCGGGTCGCCGGTCTTCCAGTTGTCGCGCTGGTTGATGATCGCGTCGAGGCAGACCGTGGTCTTGCCGGTCTGACGGTCACCGATGATCAGCTGGCGCTGGCCGCGGCCGATGGCGGTCATCGAGTCGATGGCCTTGATGCCGGTCAGCAATGGCTCGCGCACTTCCTGGCGCTGCACCACCGTGGGTGCCTGCAACTCGAGTGCACGGCGGTCGTCGGTGTCGATGTCGCCCTGACCGTCGATGGGCTGGCCGAGCGGGTTGACAACGCGGCCGAGGTACCCGTCGCCGACTGGCACCGAGAGGATGTCGCCGGTGCGCTTGACCTCCTGGCCCTCTTCGATCTTCGACGCGTCACCGAGGATGACCACACCGATGTCGCGGACGTCGAGGTTCAGTGCAATGCCCAGCGTGCCGCCTTCGAACTCGAGCAGCTCGTTGGTCATGGCGCTCGGCAGTCCCTCGACACGCGCAATGCCGTCGCCGGTTTCCGAGACCACGCCGACCTCTTCGCGGGAGGCCTCGGGCGAGTACGACGAAACGTAGTTCTCGATCGCACCGCGGATTTCGTCTGCCGAGATCGTCAGCTCTGCCATCAAAGTTCCTCTGTCTGTACCTGTAGTTGGTCGTACCGGTGAATGGTTCAGCTCGCGAACGCGCCGCGGATGTCCTTGAGACGAGACGCCAGGCTGCCGTCGATGACCTCGTCGCCGACGCGCACGACCAGTCCGCCCCGGATCGCCGGGTCGACTGCATAGCGCACGTCGATGCGGCGGCCGTAAACCTCGCTGAGCCGCTCGGCCAACGCGCGTTGCTGTGCGTCGGTGATCTCGACGGCGCTGATGACTCGCGCGACCGAACGCTCGCGTCGCGCGCCGGCCGCCTCGATCAGGTCGTCGAGAGCGAGCAGGATGCTGCGCTTGCGCTGGGTCGACACGGCGTGCCGCACCAGCGCGACCGTGATCGGGTTCGCCCGACCGTGGAGCACCTGCTCCATCAGGTCGGCGCGCTTGGCCGTGTCGACGGTCGCCTCGTCCAGAAGCGTCGTCAGCTGCGACTCGTTGTCGAGAATGCGCTCGAGGCGGAACAACTCGTCCTCGACCGTCGCGATCGAGTTCTCTTGATCGGCCGCGGCGAGCAACACATCGTCACCGCTTGTCTCGATCGCGTCGACGAGGTCCCATGCCCTCGACCAGCGCGCAGCGACTGCCGAGTCGACGACAGAGAGCGCGCTCGCGCTGATCTTGCCGTTGAGCAACGCGTCGGCGAGGCCGGTTCGCTGCTCGGGCGCCGACGCCGGATCGGCGAGGCGACGACGCAGCCGGGGCTGCGCCGTAAGCAGATGCGCGACGGCGTAGAGCTCCTCCGCGAGCCCGGTGAGGCCCTCGGTCTTGGAGAACCGTCCCAGGACGGAGCTCACCTGGGTGCGGACCGCACCCAGGGCCTCGCGGCTGGCTGCCTGCATCACGAGTCGGCACCTGCCGAGGTGTTCGCGGTTGCCGCATCGTGGGCCTGCAGGCCCGCGATGAACGTGTCGACTGTCGCGCGCACGTCGGCGTCACTGGCCAGCCGCTGGTCGACAATCTTCTCGGACAACTCGACAGCCAATGTGCCGATCTCGGCCCGCAGGTCACGAACGATCGCGGTGCGCTGGCGGGCCAGCTGCTCCTCGCCACGGGCGATGATGCGCTCGGACTCCTCACGCGCCTGCGTGCGCAGCTCCTCGACCGTGCGCTGCGCCTCGGCGCGCGCGTTCTCGCGGATCTGTGCCGCCTCGACGCGCGCCTCGGTCAGCGCATTCTTGTACGCAGCCTCGGCCTCGGCGAGCTTCTCGCGTGCAGCGTCAGCGTCCTTGGCCTGCTGCTCGATCATCGCCTGCCGTTCGCGCAGCATCTTCTGCGCAGGCGGAACAACCCACTTGGCGATCGCGAACAGGATGATCGCGAAGGCGACGAGTTCGGCGATGAAGGTCGCGTTCGGAATCAGGAAGTTGTGTGCTGCGACGACGTGCTCAGCAGACACGGTCAGCCCTTGACGCCGAGCACGAACACGAACAGCACGGCGAAGGCGAGGTTGATGAAGTACGCAGCCTCGACCAGGCCGACCGTCAGGAAGAACAGCGTCTGCAGCTGCCCCTGCGCCTCGGGCTGACGGGCGACGCCCTGGATGAGCGAGCTACCGGCGATGCCGTCACCGATACCGGCGCCGACAGCGCCACCGCCGAGGGCGAGGCCACCGCCGATGAGTCCACCCAGGACTGGCAGATTGTCCTTCATTGTTGTTCTCCTACTCGTTTTCGTACGGGACGTATGAAAGTTGTGGTTTCGCGAACCGGGTGATGCTGTGCACTGCATGCCTCAGGCGTGAACCTCCTGCAGCGGTTCGCGGGCGTCATGCGGTTCGGCTGCCTCGTCGTGATCGGTGTCGCCGTGCGCGTTGTGCGGCGCGATCGACGCGAGGTAGAGCACGGTCAGGAGTCCGAAGATGAAGGCCTGGATCAGCCCGATGAAGGCATCGAACAACTTCCAGAGCACTTCGGGCGCCCACAGGATGAATGCGGGCAGCGCGGCGATCAGCGCGAGCATGATCGTACCGGCGAAGATGTTGCCGAACAGACGCAGCGAGAGCGTGACCGGCTTGATGACCTCTTCGATGATGCGCAGCGGAATCAGCACGCGCGGCTTCTCGAAGATGTGCGAGTAGTACTTCAGGCCGTTCTTCCGAATGCCGGCGACATGCATGGTGATGATGACCAGGATCGCCAGGGCATACGTGAGGTTCGGATCCGATGCCGGCGGCGGGATGTATTCCTTGGTCGGAATCAGCGCAAGCCAGTTGGCGATCAGGATGAACAGGAACAGCGTGAATGCGAGCGGGACGACCCACGGCGCGGTCTTGATACCGACCGAGTCGTCGACCTGCTTCTCGACCTGGTCGGTGACCGTCTCGAAGAACAGTTGCACCTTGCCCGGCTTGCGCACGCTCAACCGGCTGCGCATGTAGAACGCAAGGAGCAGGATGATCGCGCCGGCGATCAACGTGCTGATGATCGTGTCGCCGTAGAGGGTCAACCCGCCGATGTGCCAGACGATCTTGTGCTCGCCCGGCGTGATGTGGATGGTCGCGAGCGTGTGCGTCATCGCGAGGTGGCCGCTCATGAGGTCGGTCGCAGACTGCGGAACACCGGGAGGGCAGCCCCGACGAGCATGAGCACCTGGAAGACGGCCAGGCCCGCGAAGGTACCGAGTCCGTCCGGACGGACGAGCAGCGCCAGCAGGATCGCGACCGCGGTGATCGAGCCGAGCCGGCCGAACACGCCGCCGTTGAAGCGACCCAACGAGACCTCACCCTGCGCGCGTCGGATCACCGAGCGCTGCAGCATGCGGTTGTTGACTGCACCGAGCGCGAATCCCACGCACACGAACATTCCCAGGAACGGATGGCCGTAGATCGAGGCCACGATCACCGATCCGATTCCGAGCGCGATGCTGATGAGCACGGATCGGCGCAGGTTCGCTACGGCAGAGACCGGGGTGTATACGGCCGGTTCCACGAAAACGTTCTCCCACTCACTTGGTCAAATATCCACGGAACTTGATGACGACGTACCAAACGGCTCCGGCGACGCTGAGCAGGAGACCGACGAACAAGAAGATCGGTAACGTCCCCAGGAGCCGGTCGACCAGCCAACCGGCGACGACGCCGATCGCAATGACACTTGCGACGGTCAGGCCGGCCGAAGCCAGGTCTCCCCAGCCGAGGCCGTCACGCCGATCGTCATGCACCTGGCCGACCCGTCGGGCTAACGTTGCGAGGACGCCTGTGCGTGTGACTCACTCACGGGCGGCTCCTAGCAAAATCGTGTCGTCCGGATCGTTCACGGCCAGGCATTTCAGCCGGTCTTGCAGCTCGCGGGACGCGTGCTTTTCCGTAACATTTCTACGGCATGGCGAACTTATCACAGGGCTTTGGGCCGACTGAGATCGCCCTCCGGGCGCTTACTCGCACCCTTCTGAGCCACATCTGCGGCGCCGTTCGGCGGCGCCATTGCGGCGACGCCGGCCAGTCGTCCCGGCTCCTGGGCTGACGCTTTTCGGCGCGTACGAGCATTGCGCCGGCGGGTCTGCAGTCGCGGGACGACCAGAAGCACCACGCCTACCGCGACACCGGCGATCATCAGCACGATCAGCACCCACACGCGGCTGAAAATGGCGAGCGCGGCACCGCCGAATCCGACGAGAGCCGACCAGAAGTAGAGCAACAGGACGGCGCGGCGGTGGCTGTGACCGAGTTCGAGCAGCCGATGGTGCAGATGCCGCTTGTCGGGGGCAAATGGCGAATGGCCGCGCCGGACGCGGCGGAACACCGCCAGCAACAGGTCGATGAACGGGATCGCGAGCACTGCGAGCGGGATCAGCAGGGGCAGGTACAGCGGCAACGTCTTCAGTGCGCCGTTGTAACCCTGCGGGTCGGCGTTCGTGGTGGCCGTGGTCGCTGCAGCCGAGAGCATGAGACCGGCCAGCATCGAGCCGGAGTCGCCCATGAAGATGCGGGCCGGGAAGAAGTTGTGCGGCAGGAATCCGATGCAGGTGCCCGCCAGCGCGGCGGTCAGCAGCATCGGCGGCGCGGCGATCTGCAGGAAGTCGTTGCGGCCGAGGTTGTAGCTGAACGCGAAGAACGACAGCGCCGCGATCGCGGTGACACCGGCGGCCAGCCCGTCCAGGCCGTCGATGAAGTTGACCGCGTTGATGGTGAGGACGGTGAGCAGGATCGTCACGGGGATCGCGAGGTCCTGGCCGAGCACGATCGTGCCGGTGTGTCCCCACGGCGGTGCGAAGTAGGCCAGCTGGACGCCGCCGAGCGTAACCATGATGCCCGTCGCGAGCACCTGCCCGGCGAGCTTGGTGAGCGAGTCGAGTTCGTACCGGTCGTCGATCGCACCGATCAGGCACAGCAGCACCCCGGCGAACAGGATCCAGGGGATTTCGGGGCCGCCGGTCGTGGTGTTGAACGCGTCGCGCAGGGTCGGCAGTCGGCTCGCTGTGAACAGGGCGAGGCCGAAGCCGACGAGCAGGGCAAGGCCACCCATGCGTGGAATCGCGACGGCATGCACGTCGCGGTCGCGCGGTCGGGCGATCGCGCCCCAGCGGACGGCGATCGCACGCGCGATCGGGGTCGCCAGGAACGAGCCTGCTCCGGCCACGGCCGCCACGAGCAGGTACTCGAGACTCGGATGGGTGGGTTGGCCCATGCGCCTACCCCGCGATGTCCGAGACGACGGAGCGCAGGGTGTCGGCGTCGATCGCACCCGCGCGCAGAATCCGGGGGATCTCGCCGGTGACATCGACGATGGTCGAGGCGATGCCGGTCTTCGCCGGACCGCCGTCGAGGTAGACGGCAACCTCGTCGCCGAGCTGGTCCTGGGCGTCCGCGGCAGTGAGCGCGGGCGGCGAGCCGCTGCGGTTCGCACTCGAGACAGCCATCGGGCCGGTGCGTTCGAGCAGTTCGATCGCGACGGGGTGCAGCGGCATCCGGACGGCGACCGTGCCCCGCGCGTCGCCTAGGTCCCACGAGAGCGAAGGCGCTTCGTCGACGACCAGCGTCAGGCCGCCGGGCCAGAACGCCTCGATGAGGTCCCACGTGCGCTGGGCGACGCTGGCCGAGAGTCCTTCGATCGTCGTCCATGAACCGACGAGCACCGGGACTGGCATGTCGCGCCCGCGGCCCTTGGCGGCAAGCAGGTCGGCGACTGCGGTCGCATCGAAGGCGTCGGCGCCGATGCCGTAGACGGTGTCGGTCGGCAGCACGACCAGTTGGCCGGACGAGACGCAGTGCTCCGCAGATGCCAGCGCGGCACCGCGAACCGTTGCGTCGTTGCAGTCGTAGAACAGTGCCACGACTGACATCCTGCCCCAGTCAGCTGTGTGGGCTGAAGCGGCGAGCCGTGACGAAGCGTGCGCGGCCGGTCAGGTCGAGGTGATCGGCGACCTCGGCGAAGCGGCCGTCGCGCGTCAGGAGCTCGGGGACGACGCTGCCGTGGGTGTCGTCGTGCTCGATCGCCAACACGCCCCCCGGCTGCAGCAGCTGGGCCGCGCGGGTGATCACGATCGGGATCAGGTCGAGGCCGTCCGGTCCGGCGAACACGGCGTCGGGGGGGTCGGCGAGTACCTCGGGCTCGACCTCGGTCGGGGTCGGGACGTACGGCGGATTGCTGACGACGACATCGGCGCGCTCATGGAGCGGCCGAAGCAGTTCGGGGTCACGGATGTCGCCCGTGATCACGCGCACCGTGGTCTTCGCCGCATTGCGCTGCAGCCACCGGGTCGCCGCGACCGATTGCTCGACCGCGACCACCCGCGCCGACGGAACCTCGTCGGCGATCGCGAGGCCGAGGGCGCCCGAACCGGCGCACAGGTCGACAACGATCGGTTCGACGCGGCCGGTCAGCTCGGGCAGCACTGCATCGACGAGCAACTCGGTCTCCGGACGCGGGATGAAGACGCCCGGGCCGACGCCGAGTTCGAGGTTGCGAAACGGCGCCCGTCCGATGATGTATTGCAGCGGCTCGCGCGCGACCCGGCGGGTGACCCAGCTGTCGTACTGGGCTGCGACCGACTCGGGCACCTGGTCGCGGGTCAACAACCGTCCGCGCGGCAGGTCGAGCAGCGCAGCGAGCAACAGCTCGGCGTCGACGCGGGCCGACCCGATCCCGACGTCGGCCAGCCGCGTCGTCGCAGCGGCCAGCAGTGCACGTACGTCAGTCATTGCCCCGCCAATGTCAGCAAAACCGTCCTCGCAGCACACATTCGCGGGGCAGAGGTGACGGCCCGGGCGCGCTTTGCCCCGCCAATGTCAGCAAAACTGTCCTCGCAGCACACATTCGCGGGGCAATGGTCAGTCGCTCGTGCCGGCCAGCAAGGACTCGGTGTCGGCGCGGGTCAGCGCGTCGATGACGTCGTTCAGGGCGCCGTCGAGCACCTGATCGAGGTTGTAGGCCTTGAAGCCGACCCGGTGGTCGCTGATGCGGTTCTCGGCGAAGTTGTAGGTGCGGACGCGTTCGGACCGGTCGACCGTGCGCACCTGCGACCGGCGCGACTGCGCGGCGGCCGCATCGGCTTCGTCCTGCGCGGCCTGCAGTAGGCGCGCGCGCAGCACGCGCATGCCGGCTTCGCGGTTCTGCAGTTGGCTCTTCTCGTTCTGCATCGACACGACGGTGCCGGTGGGAAGGTGCGTGATCCGCACAGCAGAGTCGGTGGTGTTGACGCTCTGGCCGCCCGGTCCGGACGAGCGGAACACGTCGACGCGCAGGTCGTTCGGGTCGATGTCGACCTCGACGTCCTCGGCCTCGGGCATCACGAGCACCCCGGCGGCGGAAGTGTGGATGCGTCCTTGCGACTCGGTCGCCGGGACGCGCTGCACGCGGTGCACGCCGCCCTCGTACTTCAGGCGTGCCCAGGGTGCGTCATCGGCCTTACGGGCCCGCACCGCCACGGTCGCCGACTTCACCCCGCCGAGGTCGGTGGGTTCGTTGTCGAGCACCTCGGTCGTCCACCCCTGGCGTTCGGCGAAGCGCAGGTACATCCGCAGCAGATCGCCTGCGAAAAGGGCGGATTCGTCGCCGCCCTCTCCCGCCTTCACCTCGAGGATGACGTCCTTGCCGTCGTTGGGATCCTTCGGCAGCAGCAGCTCGCGCAGGCGCTGTTCGAGTTCGTCGATGCGCACCTCGAGTGCCGTCGCCTCGGCGGCGAACGACGAGTCCTCGGCTGCCAGCTCCCGAGCGGCGCTCAGGTCGTCGCGCGCGGCGTCGAGGTCGTGCGCGGTCGCCACGATCGGGGCGAGTTGGGCGAAGCGCCGTCCGAGCTTGCGTGCCGCGTTCTGATCCGCGTGGACCGCCGGGTCGGCGAGCGCCTTCTCGACCTCGCCGTACTCGGCCAGCAACTCGGGCAATCGACCGGCGGTCACACCAAACTCCTCAACAAAGTGAGCAACACCGAGGCACAAGCCCCAAGGAGCGACAGCGACGGCTATTTGCTCTTCGCGCGAGCGCTCATCGCGTTTCAGTGCGGAACAGAACGACGGCGCCCACCCCTGTCGGGATGAGCGCCGTCGGCACAACTAGGAGTTGCGGACGCGCTTGCCGTAGCGCTTCTCGAACTTGTCGACGCGACCGCCGACGTCCATGATCTTCTGCTTGCCCGTGTAGAACGGGTGGCAGGCCGAGCAGACCTCGGCGTGCAGCTGACCGGACTTGGCAGTGCTGCGAGTGGTGAAGGTGTTGCCGCAGGAGCAGGTCACCTGGGTCACCACGTAGTCAGGGTGAATGTCGTTCTTCACTGATGGGTTCCCTTCGAAGTGGCCGCCGGGTCGTCCTGAGCGAAACTCGGACGTGAACCGGAGCCGGGCGGTGTGCCGTCCCAGTCTGCCAGGCTTCCCCGGCAGGTTCCAAAACGGACTGACGTGCGTGTAACGCAACGCGCGCCCCGGGTGTTCCCGGGGCGCGCGTGCGCAAAGCGGTGCAGAGCGGGTTCGTCAGCCCTTGACGCCGCCGGCCGTCAGGCCGCTGACGATGCGCCGCTGGAACAGCAGCACGACGATCACAAGGGGCACGGTGACCACCAACCCCGCTGCCATCGTCTGGGTGTTGGCAGGGACGTGCGGACCGGCCGTGAAATACGCGATCGCAACTGTGGTGGGCTGCACGTTCGTGTTGCCGTTGGACAGGACGCTGGAAAGCAGGAACTCGTTCCACGACGCCAGGAACACCAGGATCGACACGGTGAACATGGCGGGCGCGGCCAGCGGCAGGATCACCAGGCGGAACGCCTGCCCGGGCGTTGCCCCGTCGACGCGCGCCGCCTGTTCCAGCTCCCACGGCATGTCGGCGAAGAAGCTCGTCAACGTGTACACCGCGAGCGGCAGCGAGAACGAGATCTGCGGCAGGATCAGCCCCTGATAGGTGCCCAGCCAGCCGAAGTTGGTGAACAGCTGGAAGATCGGCGTCAGGATCGCAACGCCGGGGAACATCGACGCTGCCAGGATTGCCGCGAGCACGAACCCCTTGCCGCGGAAGGCGAGGCGTGCGAGCGCGTAGCCGGCGAACACACCGATCACCATCGCCAGCGCCGTGACGCAGGTGCCGATGATCACGCTGTTCACCAGCGAGCGGCCGAAGTGGTTGTTCGTCGTGTTGAACGCGTAGGAGAAGTTGCTCCACGTGACGTGCGTGAACCAGAACGTGTTGTCGTAGGTGTAGGCGTTACTGCGGAAGGCCTCGACGACCATCCAGTAGAACGGCAACAGGCACCACAGCACGATGAACACGAGCACGCCACCGTTGCCGATGTTCGACCACTTGAACGGCGCCTTCGGCGCAGGTGTGGTTTCCGCGGCCGGACGGACACCAGTGTCAACTGCAGCAGTCATGACTACTTCTCCCCCTTGGCCGGCTTCTGTGCCCCGACGATGTTCGCGTTGAACACGCGTACCAGGAGCAGCGAGATCGCGAAGATGAGGATGAACGTGATCGTCGACAACGCTGACGCAGAGTTGATGTTGGTCGATTGCAACTGAAGTACGACCAGGATCGAAACGGTGGACGTACCGTTCGCGCCGTGGGTCAGGATCCACGGCAGGTCGAACATCCGCAGCGCGTCCAGGGCTCGGAAGATCACCGCGACGGCAAGCGCCGGTTTCACCAAGGGCAGCGTTATTCGGGTGAATCTTTGCCACGCACTGGCACCGTCAAGCTTTGCCGACTCGTAGAGCTCGGCGCTGATGCCTTGCAAGCCGGCCAGGATCAGTAGCGCGATGAACGGAGTGGTCTTCCAGGTGTCGGCGATGATGATCGCGAACCGGGCGGGCCACGTGTCAGAGGTCCATTGGGTCTGGGTGCCGAGAAGGCTGTTCAAAATGCCCTGCGGGTCGAAGATGACGCCCCAGAGCTTCGAGGTGACGGCCGTCGGGATCGCCCATGGGATGAGGATGACCGCGCGGACGACAGCGCGTCCGCGGAAGGCCTTGTTCATGACGAGCGCGAAGCCCATGCCGATGATGGTCTCGAGCACCACGGTCACGAACGCGAAGAACAGGGTGATCTCGACCGAGCTCCAGAACTCCGAGCCGAGCGTCCCGGGTGGGCAGCTCTCTGTGCCACCGGTCGTCGTCGGGCACTGCTGGAGTATCCAGTACTTGTAGTTGGTGACGCCGTTCCACTTGTTGCCGGCGTTGAAGAACGCTCCGCTCAGACCCTGGTCGGTCAGGAACGACTGGTAGATCGCCTTGACGATCGGATAGCCGACAACCAAGGCCAGCAGGATGATCGTCGGCGCAATGAGACCGATCGCCAGGCGGCCCTCACCAGAACTGATCTTCTTGCGCTTGCGACCTTGCGGAGCAGGCGGTCGGTCTTCGACCTCGGCTTCCTCGACTGGCCCAGCAACCGTCATTGGAACCTCCTGGCAAGAGGATTACGCCCGATTTGGCTACCGTGCCACGGTCGGCGGGGGTTGCCAATGCCTTGGCAAACCCCCGCCGCTCGCGGTCACGTCACACGATGTCGCTCGCCGGCGGCACCGTGGTGGAACTAGGGACTAGGCGCTACGACGACGCTGTCTGGATCGCCTTCTGGATGTCGGCCAGCGCTTGCTGGGTCGATTTCTGGCCCTGCAGTGCTGCGTAGACGTTGGTCTCGATCGCCTGGGTCACCGCGGGATAGAACGGCGTAACCGGACGCGGGACCGCGGTCTGGATCGACTTGAGCAGCGTCGGCAGGTACGGGAACTTCTTCACCAGCGCGGCGTTCGTGTACAGCGAGCTGATCACCGGGGCGAGCGTGCCCTGGGTGAGGTCCCACTGCTGCTGCGCAGGCTCTTCCATCCACTTGACGAACGCGAGCGCGGTCGCCTTGTGAGTGGAGAAGTTGCTCACCGCGAGGCTGTGCCCGCCGAGCGTCGATGCACCGTGACCGTTCGGGCCGGGCAGCGGAGCGATCCCGAACTTGCCGATGACCTTCGACGGCGCCGCGTTCAGGATGGCGTCGGCGTAGGGCCAGTTGCGCATGAAGACGAGCTTGCCTGCCGAGAACGCGTTCAGGCTCTCGGTCTCTTCGAACCCGATCGCTTCCTTGGGGATGTAGCCCTGCTTGAAGCCGTTCACCAGGAAGTCGAGGCCCTTGGCCGCGGCCGCGGTGTCGATCGCGGGCGTCTTGCCGTCGGACTTGACGATCTCGCCGCCGGCGGCGTTGATCGCCTCGGCCGCGTTACAGGTCAGGCCCTCGTACTTCGCGAACTGACCCGCGTAGCAGCCCGGCTGCGACCCGGTGATCGTGTTGGACGTCTTGCCCTTGCAGTCGGCGATCAGCTGATCCCACGTCGTGGGCGGCGTCTTCACGATGTCCTTGCGGTAATAGAGCAGTCCGCCGTCGGACGCGTACGGGGCCGCGTACAGCGTGTTGTTGTAGGTCGCGGCTTTGACCGTTGCCGGCAGCAGCGAACTGGTCGGCAGCGCGTTCGCGCCGGTGAGCGGCATCAGCCAGCCCTTGGCGGCGAACTCCGCCGTCCACACGACGTCGACCGTGACCACGTCGTAGCCACTGTCCTTCGCCTGGAAGTGCTGCTGCAGGTCGGACAGCTGCTGGTCGGCTTCTGCCGACTGCTGCTTGACCGTGACCTTCTGGTCTGGGTGCAGCTTGTTCCACGCATCGGCGAGGTGGGGCCACACGTTGCTGTTGTCCTTACCGGTCACCAGAGTGATGGGACCGGTGCCCGTGGCCTTGCCGCCGCCACCACTACCGCCGGAGTTGCCGCTGCTCGATGAGCACGCCACCAGCGCGGAGCTGGCGAGAGCCAAGGCAATCGAGGCAATTGCCGCACTTCTGAACCGCATGGGCCGTCCCTTCTGAAGAACCGAAAGCCCTTACACGTCGTGCTCAACATGGCACGCAGGTGACCGGGAGGGAACGACATCGGGTCAGCAGATACCTATTCGTTACCTGCGTCGAACAATTGCGAAACGACGGCTCGTGCCCTATACGACAGCGCGGGCCTTGTGAGGTGCGAAGGCACCGCCCAAGATCAATGCGTAGCCGAGCACAACAGCCCAAGGCCCCAACGATGTCTGCTGGAGGAATTGGCTGTATGACGGTGGCCTCGCGTTGGGCGGTGGGTTGCCGGCGAAGATCACCAGGTCGAGCGCCGCGACGGTGAGGCCGCCACCGGCGAACGCCGCGACCGCGGCGAGCCAGCGCGGCGTCCAGTATCGGTCGCCTACCGGCGAAACGGCGAGCGCGCCGAAGGCGGCCGCCACGACCGCGAGCACCCAGCCCATCCACGCGAAGTACGAATCGGCCGCCCCGAACGAGACGTAGGGCGCGATGCCCTGCTGCGTCACCTCGGCCTGGAATCGATCGAGCGCGGCGTGCACCTCGCCGAAGCTGGCGCTGCTGCCCGCGCCCGAGAAGAAATGGACGATGAAGTTGTCCGAGGTCACCCGGAACCAGGGCAGGATGATCATGCCGATCAATACCAACAGCACGCCGGTGCCGACGACTGCTGCGCCGATCCGGCTCGGGGCGTCGCGCTCGTCCACCCGTGCAAGGTAGCCGACCGGTCCGGCTAGGCTCGCGGCATGGACGAGGCGCCACCGCTTCGGCAGGTGTGGCGGATCCCCACGTGGCAGCCGCCCGCGCTCATCCTGCTTGCCACGGCGTTACTGGCCTATGACATCTACGGTTCGCCGAGTATCGGCGCGCTGATCATGACCGCCCTCATCGCGGCAGCCGCCCTGGTCAGTGCGCTCATCGCCGTGCGCTACGTCCTGGTCGCCGATGCCGAGGGAATCTGGGTGCGGTCGTTCGCCTCGCAGCACATGGTCGAATGGTCCGACATCGCCGACATCGACGTGACTCACGTGCGCGGCACCACCTCGACCGTGCGCATCACGCGTCGCGACGGCAACTTCATCGATGTGCCGCCGTCGTTGTTCCAGCCGACACTGCCCACCGGCGCGCGAAAGGCGCTGGCGATCGTCGGCACAGCCGCTCGGCGGCTGAACGAACTGGCCGCACAGGCCAAATGAGCCGAGTGAGCTGTCGCTAGCCCCGGCCGTCCCATTCGTTGGTGAGCGCCCAGTGCGCACCGACCGTCCACGCCTGTACATGGTTCGCCGCTCGTACGCGCTGCAGCTCACCGTCGACGCCGACGCCGTAGAGCTCGGGGAATCCGCCGAGCTCGTCGATCGCGCTGAGCACACCGCGGCGCACGGTCTCGGCGTCGTCGAGACGCCCTGCCGCGCGCAGGCCGCCCCAGCCCAGCCAACTGTCGAAGGGCCAGACGGTGCCGCGGTGATAGCCGTCGATGCGGAACACGGGCGACGCGCTCGACAACGTGCGCAGGCCGTATTCGGTGAGGACGTCCGGTTCGGCCAGTCGCTCGGCAACGTCACCGACAACATCGGGCTCGAGCGCGTCGGCCCACAGCAACCAGCCCAGCTGCGAACCCGCGCCGGGCACCGGCCCGTCGGCATCGACGAGCACGACTTCTGGCAGGTAGGAACGCGTCACCTGGGCGCGCATCCGGTCGTGGCGCTGGCGCCACTCGTCCTCGCCGGTCAACCGGGCCAGTGCACGGAGCGCCGCAACGGTGACGGCCTGCGTGTCGGCGTCGGCGAACGGCGGGGTCGGACCGGTGCCGTCCGGGCGCAGCGTGCCGCCGCCGTTGTCGTCGGTAACGGGGTCGATCGCGTCGCGCCAACCCTGATGGGTGAGGCCGCCGAGGTCTCCCCCGGCGTGACGGATCAGCCCGTCACCGCGATCGAGTTCCCCGGAGATCCACTGCGCTGCCGCGCGCCAGTTCGGCTCGAGTTCCGTGACCAGGTCTGGGTCCGCGACAGCGGCGAGCACGACCACGAACCATGACGTCGCGTCGGCCGTGCCGTAGTAGCCGAACGGTCCGGGTGGCCAGCCGACGAACGACTCAGGTGGTTCGTCGCGGAACTCGTGCCCGATCTTGCCCGGCGCCTCGAGGGTGCCGCTGTCGTGCGCGCGTCCTTGCTTGGCTGCCAACGCGCGCAATGTCGCGTGCGCAACGTCCGGACGCGTTGGCAACAGCTGCAGCGAAGTGATCAGCGAGTCGCGCCCGAACAACGCGTGGAACCGGCCCGGATCGTCAGCGGCGACCGGCAACGACGAAGCGTAGGGCCACCCGTCGGGAGCCAGGACGTCGTCAAGGCCGGCGACCTGCATGGTCTCTCCTGGCCGAGTCACTCCTGGTTGGGTGTCGTCTTCGCGATCTGCATCAAGAATTCGTAGTTCGTGCGCGTCTTCTTGAGCCGGTCGAGCAGCAGGTCGATCGCCTGCTGGCTCTCGAGCGCGTGCAGCACACGCCGCAGCTTGATAGTGACGGCGAGCTCGTCCGGCGAGAGCAGGATCTCTTCCTTACGCGTGGACGACTGGTCGACGTCGACGGCCGGGAAGACGCGCTTGTCGGCGATCTTGCGGTCGAGCTTCAGCTCGGCGTTGCCGGTGCCCTTGTACTCCTCGAAGAACACCGTGTCACCGGCCGATCCGGTCTCGACGAGCGCGCTCGCGATGATCGTGAGCGATCCGCCGTTCTCGATGTTGCGTGCCGCACCGAGGAACCGCTTCGGCTGGTACAGCGCGGTCGAATCAACGCCACCGGACAGGATGCGTCCGCTCGCGGGTGCACCGAGGTTGTAGGCACGGCCGAGGCGGGTGATCGAGTCGAGCAGCACGACGACGTCGTGGCCCATCTCGACGAGGCGCTTGGCGCGCTCGATCGACAGCTCGGCGACCATCGTGTGGTCCTGCGGGCGCCGGTCGAAGGTCGAGGCGATGACCTCGCCCTTCACCGAACGCTGCATGTCGGTGACCTCTTCGGGACGCTCGTCGACGAGCACCACCATCAGGTGCACTTCCGGGTTGTTGATCGAGATCGCGTTCGCGATCGCCTGCATGATCATCGTCTTGCCGGCCTTGGGCGGCGACACGATCAGCGCGCGCTGTCCCTTGCCGATCGGCATCACGAGGTCGATGACACGAGTGGTCAGGATGTGTGGCTCGGTCTCGAGGCGCAGACGCTCCTGCGGGTACAGCGGGGTGAGGCGGGTGAACTCGACCCGGCTCTTCATGTCGTCGGGGTTGCGGCCGTTGACGGTGTCGAGGCGCACGAGCGGGTTGTACTTCTCGCGGCGGTCGCCGTCCTTCGGCTGCTTGATCGCGCCGGTGACGGCGTCACCGCGGCGCAGGCCGAAGCGGCGCACGTAGGAGTTCGCGACGTACACGTCGTCCGGGCCCGCGTAGTAGCCACCGGTGCGGACGAACCAGGTGTTCTTGTCGGCTACCTCGTCGAGGATGCCGGCAACGGGGATCAGGACATCGTCGTCGGACACGGTCGGCTCGACCTCGTTGCCGCCGCCGCTCTGCGGGTTCGCAGCACGGTCGCGGTTACGCCCGCGGCGATCGCGGTAGCGGCGCCCGCGGCGGCGGTTGCCGTCATAGTCGTCGTCGCCGTTCTGGTTGGCACCGTTCTGGTTGGCACCGTTCTGGTTGGCGCCGGTCTGGTTGGCACCGGTCTGGTTGTTCTGTTGCCCGCCGCCCTGGTTCTGGTTGTGCTGGCTGTTCTGGTTGTTCGGCGAACGGTCACGCTGGCTTTGCTGGTTGTTCTGGTTGTCGTTCTGGTTGTTGTTCTGAGCGTTGTTCTGAGAGTTGTTCTGAGAGTTGTTCTGAGAGTTGCCGTTCTGAGAGTTGCCGTTCTGGCTGCTGCGCTGGCGGCTGGGCTGCTCGGACTTCGACTCGGCGTCGTTGTCTGTTCGCTTGTTGTCAGCCTTGGTGTCAGCGCTGTCGGACTTCGCGTTCTTCGCGTCGGCCCTCGAGTCAGGCTTGGTGTCGGTCCTCGCCTCGGCCTTGACGGAGGCGGCGTCGGTTTTCGGGCTGTTCGCCTTGGCGGCGGAGCCGGACTCGCCTGCCTGCGCGGCTTTGATCGCCGCGACGAGGTCGCTCTTCTTCAGCTTGGCGGTGGCAATGCCCATCCCGCCCGCGAGCTGCTGCAATTCCGACAGCAGCATGGTGTTCAGTGACGCCCGCTTGGCGCGCGTCGTAGTTGCAGTCGTGCTTGCCGAATTGGCGCGATCAGCATTTGCGCGACCAGTATTCGCGTGATCAGCGGCAGATGACTGCTCCGAGATGTCGGTCACGGTGGTGTCGGATCCTTCCGAAGTGGCTCCGTCTCGCGGCCATACGCTGCGAGTCCGGGCCGGTGCTGCGGGCAATTCCCATATCGCAGACTCGCCCGTCCCGTCGGGCCTGCGCTCTAAGCGCTGGTCCGGCAAGGGTTTGATAACTCGGTCTTGTCCCCTCGGGCAACGCCGATGCGAAACCAACTGATTGGGGAGGGCGGCGGGCCACTGTTGGGACGGCACCCGAACCGATGCACAGAGCCTAGACGCTCTGTTCACCCCCAGCAACACCAGCCCGAACCCACATTATTCCGGGTTGATCACAATTAGGTGCCGGCCGTGTCGCGCACCACTCGAGCTCCGTGGAGGTCCACCTCGAGGCGGTGGCAGCCCCAGTCCGCGGGTGTCTCGGTGGCGACCTTCTCGACCTCGACCTGATCTCGAGCCAGG
Source organism: uncultured Actinomycetota bacterium (assembly GCA_963708645.1). Lineage (GTDB taxonomy): Bacteria > Actinomycetota > Actinomycetes > Mycobacteriales > Jatrophihabitantaceae > RYN-133. The sequence goes on from CAVPTA010000013.1 coordinate 105,348, forward strand.
ACGAGGACGCTCGGACCGGCGCCTGACACCGCCGCGGCGACACCGTCCGCCCTCAGCCTGGAAATCAGGTCGGCGCTCGCCGGTGCGTCGCCTGCTCGGTACTGCTGGTGCAGGCGATCCTCAGTCGCGGCAAAAAGGGCGTCGCCAGGCGCAGTGCCCCGCGCGGCGTCCGGTGTCGAGGCACTCAGCACGGCGACGAGCAGCGCGGTGCGCGCGGCTGTGAACGCGGCGTCCGAGTGCGGGACGGTGCCCGGCAGCAGGCCGCGTGCGGCGTGCGTCGACGATTCGAACGGCGGCACCATGACGACCGGGTGAATCGTCGTGGGGTCGGCCGCACGCAGTGCGCGAGCGCGCCCCGCATCGGTCCAGGCGATCGTGAGGCCGCCGTACAACGCGGCAGCGACGTTGTCGGGGTGCCCCTCGATCGCGGCGGCGAGTGCGAACGCCGACGTGTCAGGTAGCGCGGCTTCGCCACCCACGACGAGCGCGCGGGCCAGGACGACGCCCGCGACGATCGCGGCCGCCGAAGACCCGAGTCCGCGCCCGTGCGGAATGCGGTTCGCGCACGACACTTCGATGCCGCGGGGCTGGCCGCCCAGCCGGGTGAAGGTCTCGCGCATCGCGCGCACAACCAGGTGCGACTCGTCGCGCGGCAGCTGCTCACCCTCACCGGCGATGTCGACCTTCAGGCCGCCCTCGACGACGCGGGCGACAAGATCGTCGTGCAGGCTCAGCGCCAACCCGAGACAGTCGAAGCCGGGGCCGAGGTTCGCGCTCGTGGCGGGCACCCGGACGTGCAGGGGGCCGGCCCGGAACGCGGGTTTCATCGCGCGTCCTCAGCCCAGCCCGAGGCGCACTGCCGCGGTATGCGCGTCGACCGGGACTGTGATCGGTTTGGGTGCGCCGGCAATCGCCCACTCGGGGTCCTTGAGCCCATTACCGGTAACGGTGCAGACGACGACCGATCCGGCGCTCAACCGTCCGTCCGCAGCCGTCATGAGCAATCCGGCGATGCTGGCGGCCGAAGCCGGCTCGACGAACACCGCTTCGCTGCGCGCCACCAATCGATAGGCCTCGAGGATCTGCTTGTCGGTCACCGCATCGATCAGCCCGTGCGACTCATCGCGCGCTTGCTCGGCGAAGGTCCACGAAGCCGGATTACCGATGCGGATGGCAGTCGCGATCGTGACCGGCGTCGAGACCGGGGCGCCGTTGACGATCGGTGCGGCGCCGGCAGCCTGGAACCCGAACATTCGCGGCGTGGTGTCGACGACCGCATCGTTCGCGTACTCCTGATAGCCCTTCCAGTACGCGGTGATGTTGCCGGCATTGCCGACGGGGATGCAGTGCACGTCCGGGGCACGCCCGAGCACGTCGCAGATCTCGAACGACGGCGGTCTTCTGGCCTTCGATCCGGAACGGGTTGACCGAGTTGACGAGCGCGACCGGGTAGTCGACGGCGAGCTTCTGGGCCAACTCGAGGCAGTCGTCGAAATTGCCGTCGACCTGCAGCAGCTTCGCGCCGTGCACCAAGGCCTGTGCCATCTTGCCGAGCGCGATCTTGCCCTGCGGGACGAGGACGGCGCACGTCATGCCGGCGCGCACCGCGTAGGCAGCTGCACTCGCGGACGTGTTACCGGTCGATGCACAGATGACGGCCTGGGCACCCTCTTCGGCTGCCTTCGAGATCGCCATCGTCATGCCGCGGTCTTTGAACGATCCGGTCGGATTGGCGCCTTCGACCTTCAGGTAGACCTCGCAGCCGGTGCGCTGCGAAAGTTCGCGGGCAGGGATGAGCGGCGTGCCGCCTTCGCACAGGGTGACGTTCGGCGTGCGTTCGGTGACGGGCAGCCGGTCGCGGTACGCCGCGATCAGCCCGGGCCACGGCCGAGCCGCGGCAAGCTCAGCCGTCACTGGCGATCCCCTCGACACGCATCACGCTGGCGGCCCGGCCGACGAAGGGCATCCGGCTCAACTGTTGCACCGTCGTCGCGAGCGCTGCGTCGCTCGCGGTGTGCGTGACCACGACGAGCGTCGCCGCGTCGCCGCGACCTTCCTGCCGCACGGTCTGGATGCTCACACCCTGCTCGGCGAACGCGCCGGCCACAGCTGCCAGCACCCCGGGCTCGTCGTCGACATCGAGGGCGATGTGGTAGCGAGTGACGGCCTCGCCCATCGGCTGGATCGGCAATTCGGCGTACGCACTCTCGCCGGCGCCGCGGCTGCCGTTGAGCCGGTTGCGCGCCACTGCGACGAGATCTCCGAGCACGGCGCTCGCGGTCGGTGCGCCGCCTGCGCCGCGACCGTAGAACATCAGCGATCCGGCAGCTTCGGCTTCGACGAAGACCGCGTTGAACGCGTCGCCGACCCCGGCCAGCGGATGGACCCGAGGCAACATGACCGGGTGCACCCGCACCGACACCCGCTCGTCGTCGCCTGCACCGGTGCGCTCGCAGATCGCCAGCAGTTTGACGGTGCAGCCCATCGCGTTCGCGCTCGCGAGGTCGGCGGCAGTGACCTCGCTGATGCCCTCGCGATGGACGTCGGACATGGTGACCCGCGTGTGGAACGCAAGCCCGGCAAGGATGGCTGCTTTCGCCGCTGCGTCGAAGCCGTCGATGTCGGCGGTCGGATCGGCTTCTGCGTAACCCAACGCCGTCGCCTCGGCGAGGGCTTCGTCGAAGCCGGCGCCTGTTGCGTCCATGCGCGAAAGGATGAAGTTGGTCGTCCCGTTGACGATCCCCATCACCCGCGTGATGCGGTCACCGGCCAGTGACTCGCGCAGCGGTCGCAGCAGCGGAATGGCGCCGGCGACGGCCGCTTCGTAGTACAGATCGACCCCGGCCTTCGCTGCGGTGTCGTGCAGCGTCGCGCCGTCCTCGGCAAGCAGCGCCTTGTTGGCGCTCACGACGCTCTTCCCGGCCGCCAATGCCTCGAGCAGGATGCCGCGGACGGGTTCGATGCCGCCGACCACCTCGATCACCACGTCGATGTCGTCGCGCGTAACCAGCGCAAAGGCATCGGTCGTCACAAGGTCGGGCGGCAGATCCTGGTGCCGCGCCGGGCGGCGCACTGCTACTCCGGCGACTTCCAGCGGTGCTCCGACGCGAGCGGCGAGATCGTCCGCCTGCTCGTCGATGAGGCGGAGCACCTGCGAGCCCACGACGCCGCAGCCCAACAATGCAATCTTTATCGCGTCACTCAAGACGACACTCCCGTATCGAGCGACAGGAGATCGTCCTCGGTTTCGCGGCGGACGATAGCGGTGGCGTTGCCGTCACGGACGGAGACAACGGGCGGGCGCGGGACGTGGTTGTAGTTGCTTGCCATGCTTCGGCAGTACGCGCCGGTCGCTGCGACGGCGAGCAGATCGCCCGCACGAACGTCGGCCGGTAGCCAGGTGTCGCGCACGACGATGTCGCCGCTCTCGCAGTGTTTGCCGACGACCCGCGCGAGCATCGGTGCAGCGTCGGACGACCGATTCGCGAGCGCGCAGGTGTATTCGGCGTCGTAGAGAGCCGTGCGGATGTTGTCGCTCATCCCGCCGTCGACCGAGACGTAGGCGCGCACGAGGCCACCGTCGAGGGTGACCTGCTTGACCGTGCCCACCTCGTACACCGTGATCGCGCTCGGCCCGACGATCGCGCGTCCTGGTTCCAGTGCGAGTCTCGGCACGCGCAGCCCGGCGGCAGCGCATTCACGTTCGACGATCGCGACCAACCGCTCAACGGTCTGCTTCGGCGACTCGGGATCGTCGCCGGCAACGTAGGCGATGCCCAACCCCCCGCCGAGGTTGATCTCGTCGACCTCGATGCCGTGGGTGTCACGGACCGCCGCGGCGAGTCCGACGACCCGGTGCGCGGCAACTTCGAAGCCGGCCGTCTCGAAGATCTGCGATCCGATGTGGGAATGGAGTCCGCCCAAATGCAATGACGGCGCATCGAGCACTGCGGCCACTGCCTGCGCTGCTGATCCGTCCCGTAGCGAGAAGCCGAACTTCTGATCCTCGTGGGCTGTCGCGATGAACTCGTGCGTGTGGGCTTCGACGCCGACCGTGACGCGGACGAGGACGCGCTGCACGACGCCGGCATCGGTCGCGATGGCGGCCAATCTCTCGATCTCGTCGAAGGAATCGACGATGACGTGCCCCGCGCCGGCCGCTACCCCGCGGCGCAGCTCGGCGCTCGACTTGTTGTTGCCGTGCATGCCGATGCGCTCGGCGGGAAACCCGGCGGCAAGCGCGACAGCGAGTTCGCCGCCGGTGCACACGTCGAGGCCGAGGCCCTCCTGCGCAATCCAGCGCGCCACGGTCGTACAGAGAAAGGCCTTGCCCGCGTAGTAGATGTCGAGCTCGCCGAACGAGGTGCGGTAGGCCCGCGCGCGACCGCGCAGGTCGTCCTCGTCGAGAAACAGCGCAGGTGTGCCGTACTCGTCGACCAACGACGTAACCGCGCAACCGCCGAGCTGCACCACCCCGTCGATGCGCTGGGCCGAGGTCGGCCACACCGACCCATCAAGGGCGTTCAGATCGGACGGCGCCGAGGACGGATGCGCCTCGGGCAGCACGTCAGCGTGGCGTGGCCCGGCCGGATGCGCGCCCCTAGACATGGGCCGACACCGCTACATCCGCTCCGGTGCGGTGACACCGAGCAGTTCAAGACCGTTGGCGAGCACGACCCGGGTCGCTTCGTTGACCCACGCCCGGCTGCGGTTGACGTCGGTGATCTCGTCGTCACCCTGCGGGACGATGCGGCAGTTGTCGTACCAGCGGTGGTAGTCGCCGGCGAGATCCTCGAGGTAGCGCGCCACGCGGTGCGGTGCACGCAGCTCGGCCGCGGTCGACACAACCCGCGGGAACTCGCCGAGCCTGGTGAGCAGGCTCGTTTCGTACGGGCTCGTCAGCAGCTCCGGGGTGAAAACGTCGAGCTCGATGCCGACCGACCGCGCGTTGCGGGCCGCGTTGCTCGTCCGAGCGTGGGCGTACTGCACGTAGTAGACCGGGTTGTCGTTCGACTGGCGCGTGACTTCGGCGATGTCGAGGGTCAGCGGCGTGTCGGCCGACCAGCGGGCGAGCGAGTAACGCCCCGCGTCGACCCCGACGAGATCGACGAACTCATCGAGGGTGAGGATCGCGCCCGCACGCTTCGACAGCCGCAACTCCTCACCGTCCTGGACGAGCTTGACGAGCTGGCCGATGAGTACGTCGAGCGTCTGCTCGGGGTCGTCACCGGCGCACGCCGCGATCGTGCGCAGCCGCCCCACATAGCCGTGATGATCTGCGCCGAGCATGTAGACGCACCGATCGAAGCCGCGACCACGCTTGTCGAGGTAGTAGGCGCAGTCAGCGGCCAGGTAGGTCTTCTCACCATTGCTGCGAATCAGCACACGATCTCTGTCGTCACCGAAGTCGGACGTGCGCAGCCAGACGGCGCCGTCCTGATCGAAGACGTGACCCTGTTCGCGCAGCCGTTCGAGCGCGCGGTCGACCGCGCCGCTTTCGTGCATGGTGCGCTCGGAGAACCACACGTCGAAATGAACCCGGAACCGCTCGAGGCTTGTGCGGATCACCTCGAGCATCTGCTCGTAACCGGCCTCGGTGAATGCGGTGACCGCTTCGGCGCCGGTGAACTCGAGCAGGCCGGGGTCGGCATCGACCAGCTGCTTGGCGACGTCGTCGATGTAATCGCCGTGGTAGCCGTCATCGGGCACGGGCTCGCCGTGCGCGCGCGCCAACAGCGACCGGCCGAAGCGCTGCATCTGCGCACCGAAGTCGTTGACGTAGTGCTCGGACGACACCTCCGCGCCGGCTGCTTCGAACAGGCGGTGCAGGCTGTCGCCGAGCGCAGCCCACCGGGTGTGGCCGAGGTGCACCGGCCCGTTCGGGTTGGCCGACACGAACTCGAGGTTGATGCGCTGTCCGGCCAAGTCCTTGCTGCGGCCGTACTCGCCACCGGCGCTGACGATCTGGCGGGCCAGCTCGCCGAGGGTGGCGGCGCCGAGAGTGATGTTGAGGAAGCCCGGTCCGGCAACGTCGACCCGGTCTATGCCGGTCGTCTCGCGCAGTCGCTCGGCGATCGCCTCGGCGACCTCACGACCCGGTTTGCGGGCCGGCTTGGCCAGGCGCAGCGCGACGTTGGTCGCATAGTCGCCGTGTTCGGGATTGCGCGGCCGCTCGATGACGACCTCGCTGGGCGTGGTGCCGTCGAACGCGCCGGCTGCGATGCAGGCAGCAACAGCGGCCAGGACGGCCGCGGACAGGTCTGCCGGAGTCACTTGTCAATCGTAGTGGGGCGCGTACGCGCGTTTCCGCCCGTCCAGAGGCGAGCCACAGCGGTGCCACTTAGGATGGGTCGTCCGTTCCGGATCACACACGTCAGCGAGACACACGACCCCATGGCACAGCAAAGAAAGCCGAACGCGTCGGCCAAGAACCTGGCCAAGAACGCGGCCGCCAGGAAGGCAGGCCCCCGGCCGGCAGGAACGAGCCGCCCGCCGTCGTCGTCGTCCGCGCGCGCGTCCGGCCGTCCCCCGGCACGCAAGCCGGGGAAGTCGATCGTCAACCAGCGACAGACTCCGTGGACGTTGATCGCGATCGTGGCCGTCCTCGTGCTGTTCGCAGGCGGAATCGTGGCCTATGCCGTGACGCGACACAAGGACACCAGCACGAGCAACCGCTACAAGCTGCCCGAGAGCGCTGCGGCAAAGGCGATCAAGGACATCATCTACAAACAGCAACCTCAGCACCTGCACGTACCCGGCACGGTCGACTACCACACCGACCCGGGCAGCCCACCGACCGGCGGCAACCACAGTCAGTTCTGGGCGAACAACTGCGGCACGGTCTACGACCACCAGATCGCGAACGAGAACGCCGTGCACATGCTCGAGCACGGCGCGGTGTGGATCACCTACAACCCGCAGACGGCGACCGCGTCCGACATCGCGACCCTCAAGAATGAAGTACAGGGCGTTGCCTATCTCGCGCTCTCTCCGTACGCGGGCCTGAAGACGCCGATTTCGCTGCAGGCCTGGGGTTATCAGCTGTTCGTTTCGAAGGCCAGCGACCCTCGCGTCCAAGAGTTCATCAACGCGCTGCGCGCCAGTAAGGACACGACCCCCGAACTCGGCGTCAGCTGTTCCGACCAGTACTGGACCGCCAAGGCGGCTCAGGAGAGCCGTCCTGGTCACCCGTTCGAGGGCACCTGAGTTACGCTTTCCCGGTTTGCCGCCCCCGTAGCTCAGGGGATAGAGCACCGCCCTCCGGAGGCGGTGGCGCAGGTTCGAATCCTGCCGGGGGCACACCGCTACAGGTCCCATTTTATGGGGCCTGTAGCTCTTTCTGGACTGATTCCATGATCACGATTTAACCTTCGGGTACACATCGGGTACACATCGGGACCAAGCTTGGGTGCTTGTTTTCCGGTGGAACCGGCGAGCGTTCGAATTCTGCCAACTGCCGAGCTCTCGAGATACCGCTCCGCTAAACCACGCGCGATCGCCGATTCTGCGCCGCGTGTCACTCACACCGGTCGACCAGCTCGCGAGATTATGAGCGCCTCGGCCGGTAACGATTGCGGCATCACGACCCAGCACCCGTATTGGTTTCTTACAATTGGTACAGGGAATCGATGTCCTTTATCAATTGGTCGGCAGATGGTGTCCAGCCGAACTTGCCGAAGATCGCCTCCGCGGTTTCGAGTGCACGATCCTTGGGCTCGGCGATTTCGGCTGGCGAGTAACTCCGCCCGACTCGTAGCACATCGGCGCCGTTTGACTTTGCCGGAAGAAACGCCAAGCGTCCCGCTTGGTCGATCCATAGTGTGCGTGCGGTGCCGAGACCGCCGCGGTGCAGTTCCAGAGTTACGTTTGCGCCAGCCTCGTACAGGCTGCTCTGCTGGTGCAGTCGCGACAGGAACTCGAAAACTTCGACGAAAAGCCAGAGGTTGTTGATGACACCGAGGACAGGGCCCGTGATTGGCTCGCCGTGGCGGTTCGGATCCTGCCCGAACCAGGCATCGCGCTCACGCCAGTCTTCTTGGACCGCTCGGTAGTGCAGAAACTGGGAGCTCTCATACATGCGCCAAAACTCGCGGTGCGCCATCCAATCGGTCCAGGCCTCCACGTAGTTGCCCAAAAGGCGGATACCGCTGCCCTCATCCTCCCGGGTCGGCACATGGGGGTAGTACCAACCGCGCAACTGAACCTCAGCATCGCGGACGACTTGTTGGCAGCGCTGGAGGGAAAGTGACCCAAGCGCGGCCGGATCGAGCGGGCGGAAGTTGATACGCCAGTAGCCGCGCGACGTGATCTCCTCGATAAGCGACGGGTTCATAGGCCTGCTAGCTCATCGTCGAGGACTGCAACCAAGCTGGGCTTCGAGGTTGGGGCGGCGCCGAGGTCCGATAGCCGCTGACGCGTGCGCATTGCCGCCACCGTGATGATGTCGCGCATGTCGTATGAGTTGCTAACCGGCGCGCTCTCCGGTCTGCGATTGGAGTTTCGGTAGTAGATAGTCGCGGCCCGGAGGTCGCATTCCGGTGAGGTTATCCGGCTGATCACGGGGATCTCGCGAAATGATGCGACCTTGATAGCAACGTATTGCTTACCATCTCGATCCCTCGGGAAGCTGACGCCGATCTCGACGTGCGGGTCCGCGTACTTAGCTAGTTGGTCGCGCATAGTGTCAAGGTCGTACGTGCCCCGTTGTTCGTCAGTGACGCCCTCACGCTCAAAGGTCTTGTCTGCGACCCCAACAAGTATGACGCCGCCGTCGCGGACGTTGGCCATCGCCAGGATGTGTTTGACCAACACCCTCACATCCCAAGCCATCGCCGCTTTGATGTCGAACGTCTGAGTTTCTTCGCCACCAACAAGTCGCTGCTCGAGTTCGTCGGTATCCACTGGCCAAGCCTACGGCCAGCGAGGGGGTGCCGATCCCGTCCAGACCGCATGTGCGTAGTGCGATCCCTATCCGTCTGCGTGGCACACCACAGCTAGCGGCCTGCTCGATATCGAGGCATCCGGGCGCACGCAACTGCGTCGTGGCCGCGCGCTGACTTACCACCCGATCGGGTCGTCGCGGCGCTCCTGCGGCCGGCATTCCCAGGCCGGAGATTTTCAGGTGCCAAGCAGGACAAGTCGGTTTCGCACGCTCGACTGAGGCGCATCTCTAAGTTCAGGGCGGTCCAACACCTGTCTCATGGCGAGGATTGCAATCTCGACGGCGCGATCACGCAGCTTGATCGCCTCGGCGGGGTCGGGCTCGCGGCTTCCGTGGATCAGCCCACTGCGTTCCCGATACAGCTCCCGCGCTTCGTCGAATAGCTTGCCCCGCCTCTCGGGGTCGTCCTCCTCAAGGAGGGTCGCCATCGCCGCGGAGACACGGAAAGTGACCTCTCCTTCGCCAGTGCCCAGCAAGTTCTCCCAACAGACGATGGCGTCGACAAAAGCATCGAGCATGTCGAGCCGCTCGGTCGTTGCGCCGAGCAGTCGTCGCGATCCCAGCCATAGCGTGTCTGGAAACCGTTGCAAACGCTCCGCCCAATCAACGATGCGCTCCGCACCCGACTGGTCGATTGTCGACCGCGGGTGGGAGCTCCGCTGCGAGGGAGCTTCGTACCAGCTGCCCCCGAGCGAAATCGGCTTGGGGACGGTCCATGCCCTAACCTGCGGCGCATAGACATTTGGCAGATCGGATGCCAACGTGACCGCAAGCCGAGCGCGCACCAGCTCGCGCTCGATGGACCGACTTGATGCCCGCATCGTCGACTGTCGATGCTGAAACCTCCTCCAAATCGGGTCGTCCTCCCCTCGCGGTGCCGAATGGTCGAATTCCAGAACATCGAGAATTCGCATGTCGACATTGAGCAGTAGGACAGCATCAGCGCTCCCGGCGGCGAAGCGCGAGATGGGCCGCCCGTCCCATTTGACCAAAGTCGCTGTAGAAGTAGAAACGCGTGCCACCTCGAGGTCAATGTTGAACAGGCTCGCGATCAAGGGCAGCTTGACCCGCTTCTTCGAGACGAGCGACCGGACAGTTTCCATGGCGTCGTCGACGTAGGTTGCTAGTTCATCCACGCCTGCCGCATGAACCGACATGATCGCGAACATCCAACTCAGCACCGACGCTGCGATCGAGTTCAGCGCCACGGTACCTCCCGAGCCATCGGACCAGATCACCTCTGAGACGACGTCTTGAAGACGGGTGAATGGCTCATCGGGTACGCCGTCGCGAAGCACGGCATTATTGACGGACTCCAAATCGTGAGCCGGAAAGAGCTGCCCGAGAATTGGGTCGCGTAAGAAGTGTCGAGCGAAATCGTTGGCCCACGGATTTCGGAAGGTGGCGCTATTGATGCCGATATCGGGAGCACTCCATGGCCTGTTCTTTTCGTCTCGCTCTGGCGGCAGCAAGGTCATGGGAAGCACGTCGCGTGCCAAGTAGAAGAGCGATTCTGAGACCGGATCCGAGCCGCCGTACGGGTCGACTCGACCGCCACACATCGCGCGCAGTTGCGTCGTTAGTGTCTCGGAGTCGTCGTCGGCCCGGCGGAACAGCAACGCAAGCAGAGAGAAGCGACGCTGCAAGTCATCGGGCAACGCGGCGACAGCTCGAGCAATGTTCGCTAGGGCGACCAATGCCTGCTGTCTGTCGGGTTCGGCGACCGCGTCATCGTTGCCCCCTCCGAGATTGAGGACGTACGCGATGTACTCGTCGCCGAATGTCTCTCGTATATCGGCTGGAATCTCGTCGGCGGGATCGCTCGTCATCAGGCCGTCATATTAGCGTGCAGACGACTTAGGCAATGTGGAGCCGCGATGTGAGTTTCGATGAGGCTCCGCATCGAGGTCCCACCTTCCGCTCCGACAGTGCCGCAGTGAAAGACTCACATGCAGGGTCGGCGTAGTAGCCGACGGTGCGCATAACGACGGCTATGGCGCGCTATCCGCGGCAGAACCGGTCACGCAGGGCGGGCTTCGTCAGGTCGTTCTGGATGACACTTTCCCGGTCCGTGCCTACAGTCGGAACAAATGGGGAGGCGCGGTGGCCACGTACGAGGAGACGCCCGAACGAGTTGGCCGCGAGTCCGATCCCGACTCGGTGGCTCCGTCAGTCCTTGCCGTTGGAGGTTCGGTAGGCCTCACCGTCGTCTCGTGGATGTTCCTTGGGTCGGTCCTTGCACTCGTGGTTCTAATCATTTGCCTCGTCGCGACCTGCTGCGTCGAGCGGGTCTGGCCCGGTGCTCGGTTCATCGTGGGAGCGCTTGCATTCTTGCTCGCCATGGCGATCCTCTTCGGCGATGTCGCGTCACTGCCCTCTTGGCTGGACCCCTCGGGCAGCGGGCACGGGTAGGTCGCGAGAGCCCTTTGTGCGATCAGGGACCGCGCGATCTCAGCGGCAGTTCCGGTAGCGCCGCTGCGCGACAGATCCGGTGGGACCGCTGCGCGGCAAAACCGGTCGAGCCGCTGCGACCGCATCTCGGCGTTCGAGCGAGACTTGGTCATCCGGATCGTTGGCAGGCAGCGGGACTTACGATCTGTTGGTCCGACTTGTTTCATGTCACCTCGGTGCACAACCGTGAGTCGATCGAACGGTACGGTTTGGACTGCACCCGGATGGGCGTGCTGCTTGGCATCGGCGGCTCGGTTCGACCAGTGGTTGACGGGGTGTTCCTGTGTCGGGATTGGGCCGAGGTTGAGTTGGTGTGCCGGTCGGATGGCGTGCGTGGGCCGGTCGACATCTGGGCGGTCGATGGCCTTGCGGTGACCGAGCTGGTGGAAGCTCCCGATGGTTTCGTCTATTCGCCGAAACCGATTTCATCCGAACACCTGAGGCTCGCGCAGCAGTTCCGGATGCCCGAGGGAACAGGCCCATATCAGAGCAGGGTGACCCTCGTCCTCGACGACGGTCGTGTCTTGCATGACGCACAGGCACACGAAGTGATTCGAGACGCCTGCGCACGCCGGGCTGATAACGACGATTGAGCACGCTGCACACTGCTGATCGGTGCAGCCACCACGACGCGCGTGCCAACCGCGGCAAAGCCGGTAGAGCCGCTACGCGGCAGAGCCGGTACTTCCTGCTCCGGGCGCTCGGGGTCGCGGTAAACATGGGCTCGATCATGGAGGGCGAACTACTCGCTCTGCGACCAAGCGGCGATGGGGAGCGAAAGGTACACGCCGACGCTGCGCGGGCCGATCACGTCGGTGACGGCGGCGCAGATTTGATCGCATCGTTGCTGCCTTGTTTTGGCTCTGCTCGCGAACCACTTCGAGCGAACCTCTACAACGACATCAAGCCCGCTGATGTCGAGTGGACCGGCGTGTTGGAACCGTAGCTCGACATCACCAACTCGAAGGTCATGATCGTAGGGCTCTTCCGGACAATCGACAGCGACCGAGACCGCGTGGGGCAAAGACCGGGCGAGCTCACGCAAGTGCTCGTCTTCAACTAGAGATCCGTAGGTGATCTCAACGATTGGCATGGTCCAAAGGTAAACGCCCACTGCGCGATCGGCGGCAATTGCGGTCGAGCGTCGGCGACCGCCACGCGGATTGCGGATGGCGTCGTCACGTCGTCTGTGACGGCCGCTTTGCTGGAGGCTCAAGACAAGGCTGGCATCCCGAGCATGGCACGCCAGCTGTTCGTGTCGTTGGTCCTCGGGAACGGTTCGCTCGGCACGGCTACACCGAGCCGCTCACAGATGGGTTCCCAGCCGTCGCTTGGCGTCCATTCGAGTAGCCGGGACGTCGGGACGCCGGCTCGTACGGCATCGTTGTGCCGGGTATAGGCATCGAGCATGGCCTGCGGGTCGTCGAACTTGTTGGAGAAGCGGCGACCTAGCATCTCGAGTACGCAGGCGAACCACGGCTGCAGTTCCGGGGGAGCGTTGTCCCAGGCCTGGAAGATTGTGTTGGTGGCGCTCTTCAGCCACACCTCGGGCTCGCGCACCGACAAGATCACCAGAGCATCGGGGTTCGCGGCACTCAACTCGGGCCAGAACGAGGCGCCCGGCCAGTCGACCTGGGCGACGTATCCCGCGAGTAGCGCTTGCCAGTCGGTCGGCTCGCCATTGAGCGCTGCAGTCCACGCTGGAACCTGGCTGTGATCCTGAATAATCTCGAACATGTGATGGCAGCGCCCACCGAGCAGAAGCTCCAGCGCCACCTTCAGCGAGTTGGTTCCAGTCCGCCCCACACCAGCACCAACGACGGCGAGCGCCATACTTCCCCCTGGGGTTTCCGTGAACCGTATCGGAGAAGCGGATGGCAGGTGGCCTTGCGAATGGAAAATCCGCTCATCGGCAGATCCGGTCGCTTGATCAAGCTCGGAGCGCGCGATATCCATTCATGTGGGCGACGTCCAACGGAGCCGCATTCGCGCAGATCGACGGGTAGGTGCGCGATCAACAGCGGCCCATCCGATAGCTCGTCGGACGAGGTCAGAAGACCATTCGGCGACCTGGCCGAGATGCGAGCCGGGCTTGGCGATCCCGTCCATCGGCTGCGCCCGGTGAGTGTCTCTTACGACTCGCCGCGCGGAACAACAAACCGACCCTGGCCTGACATGAGGATCCGACGTCCTCAGCAGATCCGTGCCGATCATGGACGTTTATCCGGTGCGGCTCAGCGCGAGACTCGTTGCCGAGCGCCGCTTCCAGCTAAGCCTGCCTCGGGCGATGTAGAGCGCCCACAACACCAACGGGACCTGGAGCGTCAACCGTCCGTAGGCAACGACCTTGCTGCCATCGCCATGCCAGGCATGGACGGCCATGTCGACATTTGCCGGGAAGACGATGACGAACAACGCGGCTGAGGCCCACCCGGCCGCGTGACGGGTCCGCGGGATCAGCAGCCCGACCGCGCAAGCCAGCTCGCCGACGCCGCTGAGCCGCACCCAGAAGGCGGGTGAACCAAGGAAGCGCGGCACGATCGATTCGAAGCCTTCTGGCGAGGCGAAATGCCATGTCCCCGTTGTAAGGAGCAGCGCGCCGAGCGCGACGGCCGCGGCCGTGACACGAGCGCGTGGGTTCATTCCCTCATGGTGCTCCGGCTTCAAGGTCGATAACTCATGAGTGCATATTAATCCATCCGCGCGGCGCGTGGACGAACTCGAGTTGCTCGCTAT
>CAVPTA010000014.1:0-432763 GCA_963708645.1 uncultured Actinomycetota bacterium
CCGCAGGCCCTGTTCTGTTCGTCGAGCGGACAAGAAGCGACAACTATGCGGTGTGCGGGGGCGAGGCGGATCCGTGAGGGCGTTTGCCACCGATCTGCCGCGCAGTGGCCCAACCGGATTCGCCGCTGACATGTCGCGTGACCATTCGTGCCGTTGACAGGCGCCGCGATATCCGTCTCGATTTCGACCACCCTCGCGTAAACCCCACGGCGCGCAGATCGGTCGGTACGGCGTCCAACTGTCTACTGCTCATGCTGATCTCTGGTCACGTAGTCATCGAGAATCGGCGCAGCTGGTCTGGATTCTCGACGCGAGGTGCTCCGCAGTTGCTCGCGCCTGCCGCTGGCATCCGGACCAGTCGTCGCGGACGAGACCGAGATAACCGCTCGCAGCATCGCTGAGGACGGACCGATCGGGTTCGGGGAGATCCCGTCGGATTCGCCGTGCCGCCTCATCTTTCGACACAATCTCTCCGCTCGACATAGTGATCAACATCCGGGCCAGCGTCAGCAGGACGTTGCGTTCGTCTCCGGCAAAATCGGCCAGCAGGGACCGGAGGCTGTCGAGAATCGCTTGGCGCAGATCCTCGTCCGGGATCGGACCGATCAGATCCCCGGGAGAGGGGCCTTGGAAAACTTGGAAACGCCGTAGAAGTGCGGTGAGCATGACGGCAAGGTCCGGGCTGACGTGCGGCTGCGGTACGGCGCCCCGCTCGAACGTGTCGCGCAGCCATTCGCCGTAGAGGAGATCGCACATCGGTGGGTAGGTCCACGGCACGATGTCCGAGACAGTCACCGACGTGAGTTCGACTGGACGAACCCCGCTCGCAGGCGGTCCGGAGATCCGCAGCAGCAGGGTGAGCAAGCCCTGTCGCTCCGTACGAGATAGCGATCGTGACGTGACGAGTACGAGGTCGATGTCGCTGTTCGGGCGTAGTCCACCCAACGCGGCGGAGCCGGTTACATACAAGCCCAGCACGTCGCCAGGGTCCTCTTCCTCCAAGTAGCGGCTCAGGTGATTGATGACCTGCTCCATAGCTGACAACTTGGCTGGTCGCTCAATTCGGCGCAACGAAGTTTCGGCTTCTCGCCATCACAGCGGCACCGCTCGGCGCCGTGCAGCGGGCGCTTCGCGGTGCACGCATCTGCGGCGCAACAGGTCCAGTGGCTTTGCCGCGGGGCGCCATAACCGTTGATATCGAGATCGTCCCTGGCGTCCGCCGGAACAGAAGTAGTGTCCTCGATGTGCCCGAGATGCCCAACGTGTCACTCCGACCGCGCACCGCGGACGACCTCGATCTCTTGTTCGAGATCGCCGCTGACCTCGACACCTGGGAGGAGCGGAATCCGCAAGGGCCGCGCCCGTTGACTAGGGAATACTTTGACGCGCGGCTCGCCCGGGCCGCCGAATCCGATGCCCCCGGGGACCCCGTGTCTCTTGTGGTGGACGTCGATGGCGCGGCCGTTGGCGGCGCATCGCTTTTCGACTTCGACTCCCTCGCCCGTCATGCCGAGGCGGGGATCGCCTTGGCGCAGACCGCCCGGGGCCGCGGCATCGGAACGGCCGCGATCATTCAACTTGTGGAGTTCGGGTTTCGGCGCCATAACCTCCGCCGGATTCATCTGCAGGCGATCTCGTCGAACGTAGCTGCGATACGCGCGTACGAGAAGGCGGGTTTCGTGACCGAGGGACGCCAGCGTCAGCACGCGTGGGTGCGAGGCGCCTACGAGGACATCGTGCGCATGGGGATATTGCGCTCGGAGCAAACCACGAGGACCTGATCGGCTCGTCCGCACTGTTGATCATCCGCGCAGCGGGCCGACCGGCTCTTGCCGTCCTGTATGGCACTGCCGCTCAGCATGCGAAACGCATGCTCATGCCGCGGATAGCGCGCGCTACCCGTCGATCGGTGCGCAAGACTTTCGCCCTCGCAAAGGGCAGATCGATCTGTTGGTTGCAAGCGATTGTTGCGATGAGTGCGCCGTGCAACCCATCCGGCGTGGAGCTAGCGCTCGTCCACGGGCTTCGACGTCGGTGAGGTCAGGCGGATTGTCGTCTCTTCCGTCGCCGCCACTGGGCTGAGTAGGCGCTCGAGATCCAGCTCGTCACGGATCGGTAGTCCGAGATAGCCGTGCGTAGGGATCGAAGGTTTCAGACGACGTGCGGCCTCGACGGCGTTTGGTCGCAGCTCGATCATCGCGAAGCCGAGCGCCTGCCAGAACCCGAGCGCTGCCAAGTTGTCATTTGTCGTGGTGCACCAAACCCGGCGTAGCCCGCGAGCGCATCCCAGGTCGACAGCAGCCTCCACGAGACGTCGGCCCGTTCCGTGGCCAACTGGCGCAGCGCTGCAGGACACGATTTCCATCTCGTCTGCGTCGATCGCGTAAGCCAGGACACCCAACAGCGCACGGCCATCGGCGACAACGAGGGCAGGCAACTCGGGGACGTCGTAGATCGTGTCGTGAACGGCCACGACGGTGTCGCCCCACGACCGTCGGATCCATTCCGACACGTCGTCGCCGCTATTCGCAGCGCGGACCTGCACGTTCCCAGTCACTGTCACAGGATGGCGTACGGCGGATCGCGCCGACGCACATATCGACGATCGGTCGCCGAGAACTCATGAATCCAACCAGCGCAGATTCGCCGATATCGCAGCCCTAATCCCCCGGCGGCCGCTTGACCTTGGACGCAGGCAATTGCTTCTGCTGACGGACGAAATGACCGCCACCTGGACGTCTCGGCGAGCGCACGTTGGCGCCGATCACCGCCAGCACGAGGGTGGCCATCGCGACACCACACAGCAGCAACGCCACGGCGGTGTCGCTGTGCAGCACCGCCGCCGCGGTGAAGCTCGCGACGAAGATGACCGCCATGACCGCGTACCGCCGCTGCCGGCGGGTCAACTCCTCCGACGGACTCTCCGGCGCATTCGTGATAGACGCAGGCCGTCGAGGACGCGGCGCATCATGGCTCCATCATCGCCCCGCGGCAGCATCGCCGATCGAGCGGCTGTGTCACGCTCAGGACGTGATCGTTCATCTTGTCGACGGCACCTACGAGATCTTCCGGCAGTACTACGCGCCGCGACCAGGACATCTCGACGAGCGACGGCGTCGAGATCGGCGCCACGCGCGGTGTCGTCCAGTCGCTGTTCACCATGCTGCAGGACGGCGCCACACACGTCGGCGTGGCGACCGACCACGTCATCGAGTCGTTCCGCAACGACCTGTGGCCGACCTACAAGTCGAGCGCCGGCATGGATCCGCTGTTGCTGGCGCAGTTCGACTGGCTCGAGGACGCCCTGCGCGCGCTCGGGGTGACGGTGTGGCCGATGGTCGACGTCGAGGCAGATGACGGTCTGGCCAGCGCCGCGACCGTCGCCGCCGCCGAGCGGGAAGTCGAGCAGGTGATCATCTGCACGCCCGACAAGGACCTCGGCCAATGCGTCGGCGGCAAGATCGTCCAGCTGGATCGGCGGCAGAACAAGCTGATCGACGCGGACGGAGTCGTCGAGAAGTTCGGGGTCGGCGCAGGATCGATCCCCGACTGGCTTGCCCTCGTCGGTGACAGCGCCGACGGCTTTCCCGGCCTCCCCGGGCTTCGGCGCGAAATCGGCCGCCACCCTGTTGGCCCGGTACAAGCACCTCGAGGACATCCCGGACGACGCCGCCGACTGGGACGTCACCGTGCGCGGTGCGGCCAAGCTCGCCGCGACGCTCACCGCCCAGCGCGAGGACGCCGACCTGTTCAAGGTGCTCGCCACACTGCGCACGGATGCCGAGGTCGGAACGGTCGACGAGTGGCAATGGACCGGCCCGACCGCGGACTTCCCCGCCTGGTGCGAGCGATTCGGCTGGCCGCAGCTTGCCGAGGATGCTGCCGCGCTGGCCGCAGACCGCCAGGGTTCTTGACGATCGACTAAGTACTGACGATCGACTCAGTACTGGCCGACGACGTCGACGATCAGGACGCTGGCCGGCGCGGCTGGCTGCGCGGGCGTCGTGGCGGTGGCGGGTCGTGCAGCGCTCGGCGGTAGCAGCACGAGCGCGCGACTGCCGATGCGCTGCCCGGCCAGCTTTGTCGCGACGCTCAAGACGCTCTGCGCTGACACGCTTTGCGGCGCGTGACCCCACGTCGCCTGCGACTTCTTGCCGGTTGCCAGATCGGCTTGCACCAGCTGCAGCACCAGCGTCTTCGCGGTGTCGATCTTCGGTCCGCTGCCGTTCACCAGCAGCGTCGACTCCGGCTTTGGTCGGGCGTCTTGACCCCGGCGGTGCTGAGGATCTGAGGCTGCTTGCCCGGGACGTTGGTGATCTTCGGCAGCCCCGTCGTCGGCAGGTGCGTCACGGCCGTACCCGGCGCCGACGCGTTCGGAGCGAAGTCAGCGACGAGATCGACGACGAAGACGAGCGTGTCCGTTCCGCTGATGCCCGCGGTCGGCTGTCCCTTCGCGCCGTAACCGTCGGCCGGGGGCACGGTGAGCAGCACCTGGCTGCCGAGCTTCTTGCCGACCAGCGTCTTGTCCCAACCGGCGATCACCGCACCTGCGCCGATGACGAAGGCCGCCGGCGACCCACGCTTGAACGAGCTGTCGAAGACGTTGGGCTTACCGGCTTTGGGCGCCCAGGTCTCGCCCACGTAATTCGCGATCAGCGTGTCACCCTTGGCGACCGTCGCTCCCGTCCCCTTGATCAGCGTCTGCTGCGTGAGCGAGGCGGGCGCCGGCTTGGCAGGAATGCTCAGCCGCGGTGCGACGTCGAACCCACCGGAGACCCTGACGCCCACTGCGGTGGCCGTCCCGCCCGCTGCCGATCCCGATGACGACGATCCTGATGGCGCCGATCCTGATCGCGACGAGCCCGACGGCGAAGAGGATGAGCAGGCGGTCAGTACCGCGGCAGACAGCACAAGTAATACAACGAAACGCACAAGGGTCCTATCGGTGGAAACTGCAGGAGTCAGACACCGACCCTAGTCGGCACCGGGTCAGTGGCTGAGCCCGAGCCTGAACCACACCGACTTCCCTGAGCCCGATTCGTCGGCCATGGTCCCCCAGCTGTCAGCCAGCGCGGCGACGATGACGAGTCCGCGGCCGTTGGGCGCATCAAGGTCGGGCGGTCCCTCCGGCGACGTCGGCAGGCCCGGACCGTAATCGTGAACGGCCACCTCGAGGACGTCCGAGGACAGCCGCGTGCGCAAGGTGACCGGCTCGACGTCAGTGCGGATCGCGTTGGTGATCAGCTCGCTTGCAAGCAGTTCGGCGTTGTCCTGCACCTCGCGCGACAGGCCGGCTGCAACCACGGCGACGTGATTGCGACCGACGGACGGCGCGGTGTGGTCGGCGGGCAGCCGCACCATCGTCTCGCGCACGTCGCCGTTCGACACTGCGGCGCCGACCCTGACCGCGAGTAGAGCCACGTCATCGCGCAGATCCGTCTCAGCGACATCGGCCAACAGATCGTCGAGGATCGCGTCGAGACTGTCCGACTGGCGGCCCGCGACGGCTGCGAGCAGATCCTCGAGCCCGTCGTCGATGTCGCGGCCGCGGCGCTCGACCAGCCCATCCGTGTACAGCAGCAGAATCGAACCGGTCGACAACGTGATGCTGTGATCGTCGCGACGGGTCGGCATCTCGACTCCGAGCGGGATGTTGGCCGGCTCGCCTGCCAGCAGGGTTGCCGACCCGTCCGGAAGCAAGAGAACCGGTGGGACGTGCCCCGCGTTCGACCACTTCAAAAGCACCGAACCGTCGGACGCGGGTGCATCGATCTCGGCGGTGATCGCGGTGGCGAAGGTTTCCGAGCCCAGGCCGAAGCTGGCGTGGTCGGTTGCGGCGAGCACCTCGGCAGGAGAGTGTCGCAGCGACCAGGCGCTGGCGCGCATCATCGTCCGCAGCTGGGCCATGGCCGCGATCGCGGCCAGGTCGTGTCCCATGACGTCGCCGATCGAGACGACGGTCGAACCGCCCGGCAGGACGAATGTGTCGTACCAGTCGCCGCCCACTTCACGGTCGACGTGGGCGGGGCGGTAGCGCGTTGCGACAGCCAGGTTTGCTGCCGGTGTCGTGGTGGTCAACAAGCTGCGTTGGATCGACTCCGCGAGCGTGCGGGAGCGCTGGGTGACCCGGGCTGCGTCGAGTGCCGGGCCGGCACGCAACGCGACATCGAGGGCGAGCGCCTTCTCCAGTTCGGTGTGCCCGCCGCGTTCGCCAGTAGTCACGAGCGTCAGCTCGCCGAAGGTTCGTCCTCGCCCGGTCAACGGCAGGGCCACGACCCCGTGCGGACGCAGGTGTCGATCGACCTCGGCGTCCGCGCCCTCATCGGCCGACTCTTCGCTGAGTTCGACACTCACGGCCGCCGGTGAGTCCACCCCGAGGACGGGAGTGCGACCCAATGCGTACTCGCCCACCGCGGGCTCGTAGGCCGGGTCGCGATGAGCCCAGCCGACGGTGCGCAGATTGCCGTCCTCCTCGACGACGGTGACCATGCTCCAGTCGGCGAGCCACGGCACGACGCGTTGGGCCAGTCGACGCATGGCTTCGTCCGGGTCGGTCATGCTGGCGAGTTCTTCGGTGAGTTCGGCCAGGAATACGCGGCGGTCGCTTGCTGCCTGGGCCAGCTCGGCGAGTTCGGCCGTGTGCCGCGCGTGCTCCGCCTCCAGCCGCTGGGTCTGGTCGACCACGAGCAGGCACAGCGTGGGTTCGCCGGTGTGGGTGCGTACCTCGCGCGCATAAACCCACACGGGCACGTCGTTATCGCGGCGGTGCGCGGGCGTGAGGCCGATCGCCGCTTTGCCGACACGAGTCGCGAGGAGGCCGGTGAGCAGGGCGATGTCGGCGTCGGCGACCAGCGCGGTCAGGTTGTGCCCGACCAACGAGCCGAGCGGCATCCGTACCAGGTTCGCGAGCGCCTGATTGGCGAACAGGATCGTGCCGTCCGGCTGGACGGCGGCGGCGCCCTCACTCATCTGCTCGACGAAGGCCCGGTAGAACTCGTCAGCGCCTTGCAGCGTGTAGACCCGGGGACCCATCGGCGTCGAGATCATCAACGCGTCGACTTCACCGTGATGGATCGCGTCGAGCGTCTGTTCGGCCAGATCCAGCCGGTCGCGAAGTTCCTCGTAGGACGGAGCGGGCTCGTCGGGGTCAGCCATGACGGGTCTCGATGTCCAGGCTCACCAGCACCTTGTCGCGGTCGGACAGATCGCCGACGACGCGGGCGATCGGTTCCGGCAGGAGGCGCACGAGCGTCGGCGCCGCGATGATCTGTTCGGTGCTCGCCAGCGCGGGCTGCTGGTAGATGTCGATGACCTCGATCGTGTGCCGGCCGGCCAGGTACTGCTCGCATAAAGCGGTCAGGTTCGCAATCGCACGTTGCGACGCGGGCGTCGCACCGACGACATAGAGCCG
Source organism: uncultured Actinomycetota bacterium (assembly GCA_963708645.1). GTDB lineage: Bacteria > Actinomycetota > Actinomycetes > Mycobacteriales > Jatrophihabitantaceae > RYN-133. Next base: position 7,412 of record CAVPTA010000014.1, read on the forward strand.
CAGGACGAAGTGGCGTTCCCCGCGGCGACGCAACGCCTCTTCGAAGCGTTCGGTCCCCGACGGGTCGGTCATCGTGCGAGCAATTGCAGCCCGACCAGCACCTTTTCGGTGTTGGAAAGGTCACCGATGATCTTCGTGATCGGCTCCGGCAGCCGACGAACCAGCGTCGGAACCGCGAGGATGTTGTCGCCCTTGGCGAACTCGGGCTGCTCGCGCAGGTCGATGACCTCGATCTCGTAGCGTCCGGCGAGGTGCTCCTCGCAGATCGCCTTCAGATTCGCGAAGGCGGCCACCGATCGCGGCGTCTGCCCGGCGACGTAGAGCCGCAGCAGCCAACGCTCCGGGTCGGTCATCGTTCGCGCGCCGAGTCGGCATGGCGCGCGACCTTGATGGCCTCCGCGTCGGCACTGCGACGCTGTTGCGCACGCGTCTCGGCACGCACGTCGAGATCGAGCGCCTCTTCGTCGGACTCGAGTTGCAGTTGCAGCGCGCTGATCTGCGCCTCGGTCGAAATGCGTTGCCGCTCGAGGCGACGGCGTCTGGCCTCGATGCCTTCCTCGCGACGCAAGTCGTCCTCGGCCTGCTGCGCCTCGGCGATCTGTCGAGCCGTGCCCATGACCACCGCCCCCGAGCCGGAGTAGACATCGACGATCTCGACTCCCTCGGAAGAGATCGCGAACTCGCGCACCTGATTGGAATGGTTGGTGCCGCGCGCCTTGACCACTCGGATGCTGCGGTTGCGCTCACCGCTGTGTTCGACCGCGGCCAGGCTGATCCAGGCGTCGATGATGCTCGATATGCCGACGTCGGAAATGTCGTCCTCCCGGATCGTCATCGTCGTGCACACCGCGGTGATCGAACGGTCCTTGAGCAGGTCGATGAGCCGCAGCAACATCGACTGGCGGTTACTCGTCATATCGGGGAAGGCGCTGATCGGGTCGACAACCACCATGTGCGGATCGAACTCGTCGATCTGATGCAAGATCATGGCCAGGTGCGCCTCGAGACCGTGCGCGGACGGACGGGTCGACTGGATGCGAAGGAGCCCCGAGTCGACATGTGGCTGCAGATCGATGCCGACCGAGCGCAGGTTGCGGGTCAGCTGCGCGGGCGACTCCTCGAACGCGAAGAGCACACCACGCTCACCGTTCGCGCAGCCGGCAGCCAGGAACGAGGCGCCGAGCGTCGTCTTGCCGGAACCGGGGGTGCCCGAGATCAGCACACTTCCGCCACGGAAGTACCCATCGCCGCCCATCATCGTGTCGAGCCGGGGCACGCCGGTGGAGACGCGCTCGAGCGAAGCGTCGTGGTCGAGGCGCAGCGACCCGACGGGCATCACGCGGAAGCCGTGGTCGTCGATCATGAACGGCGTCTCGTCGGCGCTGTGTCTTGACCCGCGGTACTTCACGATCCGCAACCGGCGGGTCGAGACCTCGTTCTCGACCCGATGGTCGAGCAGGATCACGCAGTCGGACACGTACTCCTCGAGGCCGTGGCGGGTCAGGGTGCCGTCGCCGCGTTCGGCCGTGATCACGGCCGTCACCTCACGCTCCTTGAGCCAGGTGAACAGGCGGCGCAGTTCCGATCTCAGGTTGGCCTGGTCCTGCAAGGCCGAGAAGAGCACTTCCAGGGAGTCGATGACGACACGTTTCGCGCCGACCGCGTCGATGGCTGCGCCGAGGCGGATGAACAGTCCGTCGAGCCCGTAGGAACCGGTCTCTTCGATCTGCGACGGCTCGACCTGGACGAAATCGATGACCATGCGGCCGTCGCGCTGCAATGCGTCGAGGTCCCAGTTCAGGCTCGCTACATTCGCACCCAATTCTTCGGCGGTCTCCTCGAACGCGATGAACACACCCGGCTCGTCGTGGTCGAGGGCCCCGCGAACCAGGAACTGCATGCCCATCAGGGTCTTGCCGCAGCCTGCCGAACCGCACACGAGGGTTGGTCGGCCGGCGGGCAGACCACCGTGCGTCATCTCGTCCAGGCCCGGGATGCCGGTCAGGGTCTTCGGTATTGCCGTGAGCACGGCAGCTGACGCCATCGCCCCTGCTTTCCCTTGTCCGGGCTTACCCGCTAGTGGGGTGCGATCGTACCCGGGGCCACCGCAGTAGGGGCCGTGGTGGGGCGTGTCAGCCGAAGCGGCCGTTCACGTAATCGGCGGTGCGCGGGTCGGCCGGTGCGTCGAACACCTGCCGCGTTTCGCCTTCCTCGACGATGTGGCCGGGTGTATCCGCCGTCGCAAGGAAGAATGCACAGCGGTCCGAGATGCGGGCGGCCTGCTGCATGTTGTGCGTGACGATGACGATCGTGACCTGACCGCGCAGCTCGGTGATCGTGTCCTCGACGCGGCGGGTCGACGTCGGGTCCAGCGCCGAACACGGCTCGTCCATGAGCAGCACGTCCGGCGACACCGCGAGCGACCGTGCGATGCACAAGCGCTGCTGTTGCCCACCCGACAGGGCACCGCCGGGCTGGCGCAGCCGGTCGCGCACCTCGACCCACAGGCCCGCCCGGGTCAGACTGCGCTCGACGACCTCGTCCTTGTTCAGACCTCTGATGCCTGCCAGCTTCAGCCCGCTCGCCACGTTGTCGTAAATCGACATCGTCGGGAACGGGTTGGGCTTCTGGAACACCATGCCGATGCGACGTCGCACGTCGGCGGGCAGTCGCTTCGACTCGTAGATGTCCGCCCCGCCCAACAGCACCTCACCGGCGAGCGCCGCACCACGCGTCATCTCGTGCATGCGGTTGAGGATGCGTAGGAACGTCGACTTGCCACAGCCGGACGGTCCGATCAGCGCGGTCACGCCGCCCGGACGCATGTCGAGCGACACGCGCTCGAGCACCTTGTGCGAACCGAACCACGCCGAGATCGCCTTCGCCTCGAGTCCGGCGAGCGGTCGCGCCGAAGGCAGCGGTCCGCTCACCCCCGGGGGCGTGTCGGCCGTCATGGGCGCAAACACCTGCGTCGCGCCATCGGCATGGCCGGCACCGTTCATCACGAGTCCATCAGTCATCGAAACTGCTCTCTCAATACAGGTTGGGAAGTGCGCAGGCGGCGTTCTCGTACAGGTTCCAGACGACGGCGAGCACGAGCGGGGCCGCGCAGATGTACGTCGCGACCGGCGACCACCGCACGGCGGCGAAGGGGACGAGGATCGCGATGGCGAGCAGCGCCTGCGACCACAGCAACGCCGACAGTGCGCTGGCTCCGAGGCCCCCGGCCATGCTGTCCTCCTCGGCCGGAATGGCCGGCCGCGCCGGACCGGCCGGCTGCGGGGTCGTCAGCAGATCGGCGCTCACGCTGACGCTCTGGTGCGGCCATCCGGTCGAGTCGGCGGTGGCGAGCACGAGCCGGTTCGCGGAGTTCGCCGGCGCGGGGTGGGTGGCGTCGCCGAAGGACGAGACTCGGTAGCGCGCTACCCCTTGCCCGGTCGTCGTCGTGATCACATCGCCTACCTGTAGCTGCATCAGATGCTCGAACGGGCCGCCGAAGCTGACCCGGCGTCCGTAGATGACGCTGACCCCGGTCTGGCCGGGCAGGACGGTGTCGCGCCGGTGCCCCGGACCAAGCGTCAGGTCCTGGGCGGAGGTGCCCTCGACCACGACCGTCTGACTGAGGCCGAGGCGAGGGATCGACAGCGCGGCGACCGGCGTCCCCGGCGACACCGGCCCGACCGGTGCGACCGCCTGCGCGAGCGCGTACTGGAAGGTCTTGCGCAGGTTGGTCTGCGCCCGTTGCTCCGACAAGCTCGACAATCCGTAGATGTAGCCGAGGAATCCGACCAGCAATGCCGCCAGCAGCATCACGGCGAGCCAGCCGGTCCGCCTCGGTCGCACGACGGGAGCAGGCTTCGACGCGCGCTTGGGCGGACGCTCGAGCGTTGCGCTACTCATTCGATGCTCGCCGTCTTCGCAGCCAGGTCAAGACGATGCCCGGCAGCGCAATCGCAGCGATGATGTCGAGTGCAGTGAGCATCGGCAGCAGCCAGTTCTTCGAGCTGGACGGGGTCTGCAGCGCGACTGGTACTGCGCCGGGAAGAGCCCCGACCGTCGCCCCGGGCGTCGCTACACCCAGACCGGTCTCCGGGTCGGTAGAGGTCGACGCAGTTGGTGACGGCACGGTCCCGAGTGGTTGCGACGAGACAGACTTGCCGGGCTTCACCTTGCCCGTCGACCCCTGGGTGGGAGCTGTCGTCGTCGGGCCGCCGGCCGCAGTGGTCTGCGTGGTCGTCGGCGGCGCCGCCGTCCCGCAGGTCAACGGCTGGCCGACCTTGTCGCACGGATTCGGTTGCGGCGCGTCAACGAGCAGGTGGTTCACGCCGTTGGAGTACGTCGGGTTGTTACATCCGTTGAGTTGCGCCGTGTCGGGTGTCTTGACGTGGCCGGGAATGTTGTCCACCTGCTGGAATCCACCGACCACGAGGTTCTTCGGCAACGGCGAGTAGCCCAGGGCGCCGGCCTTCTGCTGCGCGCCGCACAGCACGTAGTTCAACCACGTCGACAGCGTGGCGCCCTTCGAGGTGTCGAAGCGTGGCGGTGGACCGGCGTTGTTGCCGTTGATCTGACGATGAGCACGCGGAACGATCAGATAGCTGTAGCTCGACAGCGGATAGGTGCGCGGGTCGGGGTTCGTGTACACCCCGTCAAGATCCTGCATGAGGAACGTCGGGCTCGCCGGGTTCTTGTCGATCACGGCCTTCGTCAATCCGATCGCGACGTTCGACGGTGTCGGTAGCGAGTAGTACCCCGCCTTATTGAGCACCTTCACGACCGGGATGTTGTTGTTCAGCGCGTACGCGTACTCGTCGTAGCCGATCGAACCCTCACCGAAGCTCGGTGACGAGATGTAACTGGCCACCTGGTCGGAACCGTTGCGCTGCACCGCACCGCTGAAGCCGGGATAGAACTCGGTCGGACCGCACCCCGCACCGCCGCCCTGCGCCTGGCAGAACGGTGTCCACAGCGACGGATACTCCTTCCACATCCACCGGGTGAACATGTAACTCGCGCCGGAACCGTCCGACCGGGTGATCACGGTGATGTGCTGACTCGGCAGCGGAGCCCCGTAGTCGTGCGTGATCGCGGGATCGCTCCAGTCGGTGATCTTGCCGGTGAAGATCTTCGCGAGCGTCTCGCCGGACAGGCGCAGGTTCGTAATGCGCTTGCCGCCCACGACGAGGTTGTAGAGGAACGACGTCCCACCGGCGACGATCGGCACGTACGAGTAGGCATAGGACGACTGCTCCGTGCCGGCGCCGAACGGATCGGGCGAGGTGAGGAACGCGATGTCCGACGCGGCGAAGTCGGCCTGGTTAACGATGTAGTGCTGACGACCTGCGGCCGAACCGTCACCACTGAAGTTGATCGTGATGCCCTGCTGGTTGACGTCGCGGCTCCACTGGTCGATAGCGGGCTGCGCCCACGACGAACCGTCGCCGGACAGCGGCACGAAGCTCGTCGCCTGCGCCGTCGGCGCCGAGATCGAACAACCGAGCGCAGCTAGGACGAAGGTGCACGCCAACGCAAGCCAACGGCGACGTGACGGGTGGGTGGTCATCAGGCCTCACTCAACTGGGTTTGCACTTGTTTGGCGCGACGATCGGTCGGAGCCGCAGACTTGCGCTTGGCGTCGCGTTGCATGCGCCGCCGCTGGCGCCGGGTCAGCTCTCCGGGGTTCTTGCCGCCGAGGAACCGGGCGAGGGCGAACAGCGCGAGCACCATGATCATCAAGGCGAGCCCGGCGCCGAACGCGCGCGACACCATTGTCGGCTGGGGGAACCGCACGTAGCTGTAGATGTAGAGCGGCAGACTCACCTGCGGTCCCGAGAACGGGTTCGTGTTCATGCCACTCGTGAAGCCGGCGGTCAGCAGCACCGGGGAGGTCTCGCCGACTGCGCGCGCCATCGCCAGGATGACGGCGGTCGCGAGGCCCGACCGCGCGGTGGGCAACACGATCGTGAACACCGTGCGTGCCTGGCTCGCGCCGAGCGCGTACGACGCCTCGCGCAGACCGCCGGGGACGAGGCGCAGAATGACTTCCGCGCTGCGCGTGACGATCGGGATCATCATCACCGTGAGCGCGAGGGCTGCTGCGAATCCGCTCTGATCGAGGCCGAGCGAGAGGATCGCGAATGCGTAGATGAACAGACCGGCAATGATCTCCGGCAGCGCGGTCATCGCCTCGACGATGGTGCGCACCGGCCGCGCCAGCGGTCCGCCGACTTCGACGAGGAACAGCGCCGCGAACACGCCGAGCGGCACCGCGATCACCGTCGAGATCGCCATCTGCTCGAGTGATCCGACCAGCGCATGCAACATGCCGCCGGACGTGAGCGGGTCGAGCGGTCCGGCGAGTGCCATCGTCTGGCTGAAGAAGTTGCTGTGGCGGATCGCGTCCCAACCGCGCAGCAGTACGTAACCGATCTGGTCGAGCACGATCGCGAGGACGAGCAGGCCGGCGCTCGCGACGACAACTCTCACGAGCTTGTCGAAAACAACGCGGCCGGGCCACTGCGTGCTGCACACGCCGGCATAGATCAGCAGGAAACTTGCATAACAGCACACCCAGAAACCCAACGCGCCCGACAGCGGGAGCACCCGCTCGTACAGCACCCACACCAGCCCGAGCGCGCCGAGAACCGCCCCGGTGATCGAGTAGGCGTCCTCGGCGGACACTGCACGGACCTGGACTCGGCCCGGGCTGTCGGGTGTCTCGTCGACCGCCGCGGCATCGGTGTCCGGTTCAGCGCTTCCCGTGGGGACGGCGATGCGGGCAGTGTCGTCGGTACGGGCGCCGACAGTCTTGGTTGCGGCCATGATCAGTCCGTCTGCGATCCGGACCGCGAGCGGCTTACGACGATCGAGGCCAGCGCGTTCACGACCAACGTGATCACGAACAGCACGAGGCCGGACGCCATCAGCGCCGAGAGCATGTCCGGCGTCGACTCCTGATAGCGCAGCGCGATCGTCACTGCGATCGAGTTGCCGGAGTTCTCGAGGAGGTGCCACGCCAGGTTGTAGGTCGGCGACAGGATGAGTGCGAGTGCGATCGTCTCGCCCATCGCCCGTCCGAAGCCGAGCATGATCGCGCCGATCATGCCGCCCCGTCCGTACGGCAGCACGACGGTGCGCACCATCCCCCACCGGCTCGCGCCGAGCGCGTACGCCGCCTCGCGTTCACCGACCGGTGCGCGCGAGAAGACCTCGCGACTGATCGACGCGATGATCGGGATGACCATGAGCGATACGACGACGCCGCCGATGAAGGTCGACGACGTGAATGAGCTCGGCGTGTGGCCACCGCGCACAGCGAAGAACGGCAGCCACGACAGATGCTCCGCCATCCAACGGATCGTGCCGATGATGCGTGGCTGCAGGAAGAACACACCCCACAGGCCGTAGATGATGCTCGGCACAGCGGCCATGAGGTCGATCAATGCGATCAGCGGTTTGCGGAGCCGGTGCGGCGCGTACTCCGACACGAAGATCGCGGCGGCCAGCGCAACCGGCACGGCGATCACGAGCGCGATCAACGCGATGAGGATGCCGTTCGGAAGCGTGGACGCGATGCCGAAGCGGTTGGCAGCGGGGATCCAGGTCTTCGTCGTGAAGAAGCCGAACCCGGCCTTGCGGAATGCGCTGGCCGAGCGCAGCACGAGGAACAGCGCGATCAACCCCGTGATCAGCAGCACTGCACCGCCGGCTGAGCGCAGCGCGCCGCGGAACATGCGGTCACCGGACGACCGGGTCACCGCAATCGCGCGGGGCACGTCGTCATCGCTCGGCGGCTCCGACGGGGCTAGGAATCCGTCGAGCGGCGACGTCGTGCTGGTCACCGGCGCACCAATCGGCGCAGCGAAGCGCCTGCCCGACGACCCGTCTCAGTACCCCGCAGAGCGACGACGCCCGGGCCGCCCACGAGCAGCGCGAGGATCAACGCAAGGACTGCGGGCAGCACCCAGACGGTGTTGAGGCTCTGGTCTGCGTGCTTGTAGCCGTATGCGGCCGGCGACGGAGACGGGGTGGGCGTCGATGACGGCGTCGGCGTCGCTGCGTGAGTCTTGGTCGGCTTCACCGTGGGCTTGCTGGTCGACTGCACCGGTTGGGGGACGGTGGTCACCGGCGCGGGCGGCACGACGACAGGAGCCGGCTGCGTGCTCGGCGGTGTCGCAGGCGTGCTGTGGTGCTTCGGCGGGTTGCACGACGCGGAGCTGACTGCCCGGGACGATGCAAGGGTCTTCGCACGCTGCGCGCCGGTCAACGGGACGGCACCCAACGACAGCTCGCCCGGATCGAGACCGAGTCGCTGCGAGCGGGTCACCAGATGCAGGAACGAGTTGATCGCCGTTGCCTTCGCCGCCGTGATACCGCAGGTCGGCACCATCGCGTAGTCGACCGTCGTCAACGGATACGCGTACTTGCTCTTGGTCTGCAGGTCGTCCGACTGGGTGACGCCGTCGTGGTGCGTCTTCATGTCCAGCAGGGCGCTGCGCATCGTCGCGGCCGTCGCCGCAACCGGCGTCCCCGCATGGTTGATCAGCCGTGCGACGGGGAAACGGTCGGCCGCGGCGTCGACCGAGCCGACGATCGCGAACAGCGCGCGGCGGCCCGGCGCCTGCGGGCCGAAGCGCTGGTAGACGCACGGCACGCCGGTGTTGCTACCGCAGGACGGAAGGGTCGGGTCGATACCGCTGGGCCGGTCGATGATCAGCGACGACGCGACGCTGTCGAGTCCGGTGATCGGGTTCCAGGTGACCTGCATCGTCGACTGCCCGGGAACACCGTTCGACTCGGGCGCGGTGTAGCCGGGGTCAAGCACCTGGAACGACGTCTGAGGCATGGGCGCGGACTTGTAGTAGGTGTTGACGTGCATGCCCCACGGATCGCGCTTGCCGTTGAGGAAGGCACGCGCAGTCGGGTCGGAATGGATCCAGGTCTCCAGCTGCGTGACGAGATCGCTCTCGCCGGCGACGACGAGCGGCAGGAACTGTCCGCGGTTGAGCGCGCTGGCCGGCGGGAAGTCGGCACGCGGATACTGCGGGTTGAGCTTGTGGAACTCGGGGTCGTCGAAGATGTCGGCAGGGTTCCCCTTGACGGCCGGATCGCACGCAGGGCCCTGCTTCGTCTTGTCTGCGGCCAGCGCGCAGTCGAACGCGAGCGAGTACGACTGCGTGATCAACTTCGCGACCAGCCGCGCGTCGAGCGTGAGGTGGGTGATCAGCTTTCCGGTGTGTTCGTTGTCGATGTGGTACGCCACAACGATCGCGGAGTTCGCGATCGGCGCGTAGGCGAACTTGCGTTGTGGTCCGGCGAGGCCGGTCGTGGCGGGCTGGTTCACCACCGCCACGTCCGTCGAGGAGGTCAGCGCGCCCGAGCCGGAGAGGAACGACTGGCGGGCAAGGGATTCGTTGACACCGGAGTCGAAGTCGAAGTTGATGCCCGAGTTGCCCAGGCACCAGGCAGAACGCCACTGCTGGAACGTGCGCGCCAACACCGGCGCGCCCTCGGCGACGAAGGAGAAGTTGCGCGCCGGGCAGTTCTGCGGTGTCGGCGCGAACGACAGCGGCACGACGATGCGATCGCCCCAGCTGCACGCTTGGCCGAGGCTCGTGTCCAATGCGTAGTTGCCGAACACGAGGCCGACGTCGCCGCTGTGATCGGCGCAGTCGACCGTGCTGCTGCCAGGCTTCGAGCCGGGGTTCTGCACGCCGCCCCAGTTCGGGACCACGACGATCGAACACGCCTGTTGCGCGCTGCAGCCCAGGAAATCGTTCTCGACGCTTGTCTCGACGTGGAAGTAGGCCTCGCCGTCGCCGTTGCGTCCGGTCAGCGTGTAGGCCTGGTTGCCCACGCCGTGCGCGGCGTTCGCGTCGGCGGCGGTGAAGTTGTAGCAGTCGCGCCCGAAGTCGGGCCACTTCCACAACTTCGGATGACGCGGCTTCGTCCCGCGGCATTCGAGCACTGTGACGGCGTAGTAGGTGTTTCCGCCCGCGAAGTACGGCCCGGCGCCGTTGCTGCTCGGCGTGAAGTGCTTCCACGAGACGTGGACGACCTGGTCGGTCAAGTTCCTCGTCTGGTCGACCGTCACCGACGGCACGGCCTTGTACTGACGCTTGTGCTGCGGATCCCAGGCGTGGCGGCCGGAGACCGTCCCGCGCACGGTTGTCCCCTCCGCAGTGCGGTGTGGTGCGGACGATGCGGCTTGGGCGGTGATCGGCCCGAAGCCGGCGGCAGTGACGACGAGCGCGATGCACGTCGCCAGCCGGGCGAGGCCGGTGCGCCGCAGAGCTGTCATGAACTTTCCCCGAGATGATCGAAAGGTTTCCGCACGCAACAGTGCGGTCGGCGCGAGCCTGACAGGCTCGGCTAACGGGAGATGATGGGTTGGTTGCCGGAAAGTGAACCGCGCGATGAACTTTCCGTGCCGCTCGCAGCCGGCGCACAGAACGACCGGCCTGTCCGCCTGGCAAAGGCGGACAGACCGGCCGTTTGTATCAGCAGTGCGCTGCGAACCGAGTTACTCGGTCGAACCGCACCGGTTGGTCGGCAGGAAGCCGTAGCTCTGGATCAGCGCCTTGGCAGCCGTGCTCTTGCAGATCCAGCCGGTGCCCGGCGAGCCGTTGCCGAACAGGGGACGCAGGTACGTCGGGAACGACCTGGCCGCCGTTCTTGCCCGCGTTGCGGACGACGTTGTAGACCTCGCGCAGGTACGGGAAGGTCGACGTTGATCGTCTTCTTGCCGGTCGAACCGGTCGTCGGGGCGACGTGGTTGACGCTGCGGAGCAGCTGCTTGCCCTGCGTCCCTGTGCCGTGACCACCCTGCGACTGGGCGAGGTACACCGCCACCGAGTACGGGAACACGATGTTCGGAGCGTCCGCACTGGAGAAGATCGCGTTGGTGCCCTCGTTCTCCTCGACCGAGTCGTCCTGACCCTGCACGCAGGATCCGAGCGTGGTCACACCGATCTCCTGCAGGAAGAACTTGCGCGTACCCGAGCTCGACTGCGGGATGACCGGGACGATGGCGGCGGTGCTGGTGCCACCGACCTCTTTCCAGGTCACGGGTCCCGACAGCTTCGAGTTGAGCAGGCTCGCGTCGCAGCTGTAGATCGCGGTCAGCTGCTGCGTGCTCAGATTCGTGACGGCGTTCGTGTGGCCGGTGTTGTTGTCCGCGCTCCAGGTCACCGCGTCGATCGCGAACGGGATGAACAGGATGCTCGACGGGTCGGTGCCGGCCGTGCGGCCGCGCGACGAGCGCGCGAAGTCGACGCAGTGGTCGGCCGTGTCTCCGGACGGACGCGTGGCGGCCTCGAGCTCGGTAATGCCGGCGCTCGATCCGTTCGGGCGGGTGACCTTGGCGCAACCGACCTTCTCGGTGATGGTCGGGCTGCCCACGGCGTCGAAGCTGTACATCTTGCGCGTGGGCTTGGTCTTGTTGTACGCGACCGAGAACGCGTCCACGACAAGCTGAGTGGTGTCCGAACCGGTCCCGACGATGGCCGTGTGTGAGGGCCGCAGGCCCGAGGGTGGGTTGGCGAGGGCCGTGGTCGCGGTAGCGACGCAGCCGACGCTTGCTGCCACGACGCCAGTCGCGGCGAGCAGCTTCTGGATCTTGCTCACGCAGGTGCTCCTTCGGTGCACTGAGGTGGTCCGCCACTACGCCGGGCGGCTCACGGCGATCTCCATGACCCCCGCGGCCGGAACGATTGCCGACTGCTTCAGCTGGATCAAGACAGACTGCGAACCCGCCTTGAACTCGCCGTTAGTCGTTAACCTGCGCGCCTCTTCACGTCCCATTGCCAGTGGACCGGATGGCTACAAATGCGGACAGTTGACCCGAAAATCGGGACAAGAGATTCTCTGACCCATCCAGCGGACGGCGGCGATCAGGGAAGGCGGCCGACGGTGCTGGCGACCATCCGCGGCGCGACCCACACCAGCGCTGAACTCATCAGTTGCCGAGTCGTACACGAGAAACAATGAGGGCAATGTCATCGTGGATGTTGCCGATGTGCGTAGCAAGGATGAAATCGCAAAGGTCGTCGAGGTTGGTTGGTGTGGCCTCGCGCAGCGCCCTCGTGAAAGTCGCGATGCTGCGGTCGATACTTTCGTCCGTGCGCTCGACGAGTCCGTCGGTGTACAGAACAAGCGTCGCGCCGAGGGGCAACGTCGCATCATGGTCGCGACGCGGTTTCTTCAGGGAGGGGTGCAGACCGAGTAACTGTCCGCTACCACCATCCAGCGCCCGAGCGCCGCCGTCGGTGATGACTACTGCTGGTGGATGGCCGGCGCTCGACCACTGCATCGACGTTGTGCCGGTGTCGTCGACTGTCAGACGGGCGACCAAAGCGGTGGCAAGGGTATCGACACCGAGACTGCGGGCCGTGGTGTCGGCTTGCGTGAGGATGTCGGCGGGTGTGCTCGCTGTCGTGTATGCGAGGGTGCGGACGATACCGCGCAGATGTCCCATCGCCGCTGCGGCCTGGATGTCATGGCCCACGACGTCGCCGATGACCAGGACGAGGGCACCGTCGGGCTGTAAGAACGCGTCGTACCAGTCGCCGCCCACCTCGTTCTCGTTGGTCGCAGGCTGGTAGCGGGTCGCTATCTCGAACGCACCGCCGGTCGGAGGCGTCGTCAGGAGAGCATTCTGCAAAGCGATCGAGTTGCTGTGCTCGCGGGCCTGACGACGAAGGCTGTCGACAACGATCCCGGTGCGCGCGGCGACGTCGGTGACGTCGACGAGATCATCGTCGGAGAACGGCACTCGCTGGTCTCCGCGGCCGAGCACGATCGTCCCGATGTGGGCTCGGCGGGCAGCCACAGGAATGCCGATGACGCTGGCGAATCCGACTGTTGAATACAACGAGCCCAACTCGTGATCGTCGGCCGCATTGTGGTGTTGGTTGTGGGCAACGCGTGATGGGGTGTCGACGTCGACGAGTGCGCGCAGCGAGGACGCGGGCTCGGCGGCGCCCAGTGCCAGCTCTGCGAGCGACGCGAGCTCGGCCTGCCTGTCCGGGTTGCTGTGCGCGACAAACCACCGCCCGCGGACATGTTGATCGGCGTCACGCAAGTGGATCAGGCACCAGTCGGCGAATCGCGTCACAAGCATGCGCGACAAGCGCTCCAACGCCAGCTCGACATCGGGGCTGCTGGTCAACGCCGTGTTGGCCTGGGACAGCAGTTCGAGTCGAAGCCGAACCAGCGCATCGGCCGCCATGGCGCGCTCGCTTGCGGCATGGGCTCTCTCGGCTTCGGCACGCGCCTGATCGGCTTCTTCCCGCGCCAGATCTGCCTTGCGTTGCGCTTGTTCCGCGTCGTCGCGAGCTTGTCTGAGGTGGTCTTCAAAAGCTCGGCGGTCGGGAACGCCGACCAGCGCGATCGACGTCCCAATGGTCTCGCCGGAGCTACCCAATCGGCGGACCACGTTCATCAAGGCGGGCACCCGAGTACCGCTCGTAGTCCTCAGCTCGACCATCACTTCCTCGAGGATTCCGTCGAGCTGTAGGACGGGGGCCAGCTGGGTCTGGTAGAAAATGCGGCTGCCCACCGACAACAACGCGTCCCAGAACGTGCTTCCGACCACGTCGTCGTACAGATGCCCGGTCTGCGCGAGATAGCGGTCATTCACGGCAACGACGTGGTCGCGGCTGTCGAGCTCGACGAGCATGCAGGGAGCACGCTTCCACGTCTCGCTGTCCATCGGCAGCGGATCAGGTCGTGAGGCAGCCATGCGCATGCAAGTAGTTGCGAATGGAGCCGGCAGTCTCATCGGGGGCGCTCAAGTTCGGACAGTGGCCGGTCGCGCTCAGCTGCACGAACTCGCTGTCGCGGAAGGCGCTCGTGAACGTAACGGCCGACAGCCTCGCCGGCGATCGCGTCCTGCGCGCATTGCAGAACGAGACTCGGCGTGCTCACGCGGTCGAGATCGCCACGGTTGTCAGACAGAAATGTCGCTCGCGCGAAGGTCGAGGCCACCCGCGGGTCGGTGCGGCAGAAGCTGGCCGCCAGCTCGTCGGCGAGTTCGGGACGATCCGGGTTGCCCATGATCGACCGGTGCCATGCCGGTCGACCAACCCAGGTGGTTGCTCCTCCAACGTTTCGAGCAGTTCGTCGATGTCGGCAGGGCTGAACCCACCGACGTAGCCGGCATCACGATCGTCGACATAGCGCGCCGACGGTCCGACCAGGATCAGGTGAGCGAATCGATCAGGTCGCGCTCCGGCCGCCAGAACACCGATCATCGAAGCCACCGAGTGGCCGACGAAGATCACGTCGCGGAGGTCCATCGCCTCGACGATCTCGATGACGTCGTCTGCGTAGGCCTGCAGCGTGTTGTAGTGCGCGGCCGACCACGCCGAGAAATCCGACCCGCCGAACCCGACATGGTCGAAAGTGATCACCCGGAAGTCAGGCTCGAACATCGGGACGACGTAGCGCCACATCGCCTGATCACAGCCGTATCCATGCGCGAACATGATCGGCCGGCCCGCTGCATTGCCGCTTTCCCGCACGTTGTTCCGCGTCGCGACCTGCATCAGGGCATCGTATCCACGGGTATTGGCGACGGTGTCCCCCGCGAAACGCGGGCCGGCGGGTCAGATTCGGACGAAACGGGTATTTCCGGCCGACATCGGGTACCACGCAAGCGACAGTCGTCACCTACAACGACCATGGATCCTCAGATGCCAACGACCAACTGCCACACCTTGGCCTGCGATCCGACCGCGCCAGACCGCGCTCGCGCCTGGGCGCGGGGCCAACTCGGTGCCGCGCCGACCGAGCCTGCCATCTCGGCCTCGCTCGTCGAGGACGCCCTGCTGTGCGTCAGTGAACTGGTGACCAATGCACTCCAGGCCTCGTGCGAATACGTCTGCATCAACGTCGGTATCGATCTTGGTCGCGTTCGCATCGTCGTGACCGACGACGCGCGTGGGTGGCCCACGATGAAGCGCCCGGGCCCCAACGACCCGAACGGTCGCGGCCTCATGATCATCGACGCGATCGCTGAGAGCTGGGGCGTCGAGCGGATCGGGCCGAACAAGGCGGTCTGGGCCGAACTCGAGGCCAGTTAGGCGGTCGGTGGCCCGCCCCGAGGCCGCTCGAGACAACGGCAGCGTGAGTGAGTGCGTAGCCCCGACCGGATTCGAACCGGCGCTACCGCCTTGAGAGGGCGGCGTCCTAGGCCACTAGACGACGGGGCCCCAGAAACTTCCACTGCGGTGGGGTGCAGACCTGCGACTGCGCTGGGGTACCAGGACTCGAACCTAGACTAACTGAACCAGAATCAGTTGGGCTGCCAATTACCCCATACCCCACTGGCCGTCGGGCCGATCTGTACAGCCGCTCGGGCCGTCGTCAGACTCTACCGGACACGCGCGGAGCGCGCTCCAAACCCGGCTACTGCTGCGCGCGGCGCGCTCGCTCAGCACCCGGCGCGGACGCTGCGATGCGCTGCTCGTAGGCCGCCCGCCGGCGCTGGACTGCGAGTCGAGCAGCAGGTGGTCCGACCCGGACGCGGTCATGATCTTGTCGCCGATCTTGCGCGGGATCAGCCCGGTCACCTTGGTGATCCGGCCCATCGAGCGCGGTGCGTACACGGCCAGCCGGGGCTTCTTCAGCGCCTCGACGATCTCGTCGGCGACGACCTCGGGCTCGATCGGGTTGGCCGCGCGGGTGTCCTTCACGCCGGCGGCCAGCTCGGTCTTGACCAGCGACGGCAGCACGTAGCACAGGTCGATGCCGGTGCCGCGCAGCTCCCAGTACAGCGACTCGCACAGCCCGACGACCGCGTGCTTGCTCGAGCAGTACGTCGCGGCGCCGGGCGTCGGGACGACACCGGCCATCGACGCCAGGTTGACGATGTGCCCGCGACCGCGCGGCTTCATCCGCCTGATCGCCTCGCGCGTGCCGTGCATGACGGCGAAGACGTTGACCGAGAACTGCCGGTAGGCCGACTCGAACGAGTCGTCCTCGAAGTTGCCGATCGGCATGATGCCGGCGTTGTTGATCAGGACGTCGAGCGGGCCGACCTCGCGCTCGACCTCGTCGAGGACGGCGGTGAAACCGGCATGGTCGGTGACGTCGAGGCGGATGGCGAAGACGTTGCCGCCGAGCTCCTTCGCGGTGCGCTTGGCCAGGTCCTCGTCCAGGTCACCGATCGCGACCCGGGCGCCCTCCGCGACGAGCGCGGCCGCGGTCGCGCGGCCGATCCCGCGCGCCGCTCCGGTGATGAAAACGACCTTGCCGGACAGGGATCTGGGCTGCTTGGCCATGCTCGTGCACTCCTCGGCGCAGAACGTCAGAATGAGAACACGTTACAGTTTTGCGGATGCAGCGCCGCGACCCGGAGATCGAGCAGGATCAGGATCGCGGACGTCGCTGCCCGGTGCGCTGGCCGCGGCGCGATGCTCGTAGGCCGCGCGCACCCGAGTGCGCCGCGTCGGCGAGCAGCGGGTCGGATCCCTGGTCGCGCAACAGCCACTCACCGAAAGCCCGCGGCATCGGCCGGGTGACCTTGTGCGCGCCGAGGTAGCGCGGCACCCACACCTCGAAGCGCGGCCGCTGGAGCGCGCCGACGATCGCGTTCGCGACGTCCTCGGGTTCGACCTGCGAGCTCAGCCGGGTCTGCGAGCAACCCGGCGCTGAGTTCGGTGCGCACGATCGTCGGCATGACGCAGCTGATCTCGACGCCGGTGCCGCGCAGTTCGTGCCGCACCGCTTCGCACAGCCCGACGACGCCGTACTTGGTCGCGGAGTAGGTCGCTCCCCCGGGGACGCCGGCCTTGCCCGGCGACCGACGCGAGGTTGACGATGTGGCCGCGTCCGCGCGGCGTCATGCGCCGCATCGCCTCGCGGGTGCCGTGGATGACAGCGGCGATGTTGATCTCGAGTGACGCGGTAGGTCGTCTCGTCCTACTCGTCGGCCAGCAACGCGAGCGGCATGATGCCGGCGTTGTTGATCAGGACGTCGATCGGCCCGACCTCGCGCTCGACCGTCGTCGAGGAACTCGCGTGAATCCGCGCGTGGTCGGTGACATCGAGCGGCAGCGCGAGCGCAGCCGCCGACGTCCTTGGCCGCGCGGCGCGCGCCGTCCTCGTCGAGGTCGCCGATCACGACGCGGGCGCCGCGCGCGGTCAGCGCGCGGGCGGTGGCGAGACCGATGCCGCGCGCGCTGCCGGTGATGACAACGACCTTGTCGCTCAGCGAGATCCCCATGCGGCTCACCCTAGGGCCACCCACGAAATCGCCTGGAAACGTGGCGATTCCGCTAGGACCCGACCCGGGCTCAGCGGAAGCGGCGACCGTAGCGAAGTTTGAGCACCCTGCGCACGATCGTGTACTGCTCCGGCGTGCGCGGGAAGTCCTGCATCTCCTTACCCATGCCGAAGCGCTTGCGCGCTGTCGCCTTGGGACGGGTGAACTCACGCAGCCCGTCCTCGCCGTGGAAGCGGCCGAAGCCGCTGTCACCGACGCCACCGAACGGCAGTGACGGCATGCCGACGAACGTCAGCACCGAGTTGATCGTGGTGCCGCCGGCGCGCAGCTTGGCCGCGATCTCGGGGCCGTGCTTCTCGGAGAACACCGACGAGCCGAGCCCGAACTTCGTCCCGTTCGCGCGGCGGATCGCGTCGTCGACGTCGCGGGCACCGTTGATGACGATCACCGGACCGAACGTTTCCTCTTGCACGGCAGAGCAGTCTTCGGGGACGTCAACGAGCACGATCGGGTGCACATAGGGCGGCTTGATCGAATCGAGTCCGCCGACGAGTGCCGTCGCGCCGGCGGCGAGTGCATCGTGACGTGCCGCCGGATGATGTCGATCTGAGCGGGCATCGTCATCGGCCCGTAGTCGACGAGGTCGTCGAGGCCGACGGTGATCGCTTCGGCCTTGGCCTTGACCAAGCGCAGGAACTCGTCCTTCACCGCGTCGACGACGTAGACGCGCTCGACGCACACGCAGCCCTGCCCGGCGTGCCAGTTGCCACCCCACACGATCGCGTCCGCAGCGGCCTCGAGGTCGGCGTCCTCGGCGATCACGGTGGCGTCCTTGCCGCCGAGTTCGAGCAGCACTGGCGTGAGGTTCTCGGCGCAGGCGGCCATCACGCGCCGTCCGGTCGGGACGGAGCCGGTGAACGCGATCTTGTCGACGCCCGACTTGCACAGCGCCGATCCGGTCTCACCGAAGCCGGACACCCAGCCGACGAGGCCCTCGGGTGCATCGGGATTGGCCTTGTAGAACGACTCGGCCGCGTAAACGCCGGTGGCCGTGCTGAACTCGCTCGGCTTGACGACCGCCGCGTTGCCGGCGGCCAGTGCGTAGGCCAGCCCGCAGTAGACGGTGTAGATCGGGAAGTTCCAGGGCGCGATCACGCCGGCGACACCGAGCGGCTCGTACGAGAGCCGGGCGTCGAAGTTGACCATCGCCATGCCAGGCGCGACGCGGCGCTCGCCGAGCACCTTCTCGGCGTGGGCTGCGGCCCAGCGCAGGTCTTCGAGGCTCGCTACGAGCTCGAACTGCACGTCGCCGCGCGGCTTGCCGGTCTCGCGGTAGCCGAGTTCGCAGATTTCGTCGCTGTGCTTGGCGATCCACGAGATCCAGCGGGCGATGCGCTTGCGTCGCCCGGCGAAGCCCAGGTCGGCCCACCACTGCTGCGCCCCGCGCGCCTTGGCCACCGCGGCGCGGACGCCCTCGGCCGTGTGCACCGGGAACGTCCCGACGAGGTCGCCGGTGACCGGATGGGTGAGGTCGAAGGTCTGGTCAGCGGTGCTGGCAGATTGGTCCAACTGAGCGGTCACGCGTGCCGTCCTCGTTCGTCCTGACAGAACGAGAACACGTTACAGTTTTGCGGCCTGGAGCGCGACCCGGCGGGTCACAGGAACCGCGAGATGATCTCCTTCATGATCTCGTTCGTGCCGCCGTAGATCTTCTGGATGCGGGCGTCGGTGTACAGCCGCGAGATCGGGTACTCCTCCATGTAGCCGTAGCCGCCGAAGAACTGCAGGCACTCATCGGCCACGTCGCACTGCATCTGGGTCGTCCACCACTTCGCCATCGACGCGGTCGGGACGTCCAACTCCCCCGCCAGGTGCTTGGCGATGCAGTCGTCGATGAACACACGCGCGATCTTGGCGGTGGTGGCGGTCTCGGCGAGCTTGAACTTGGTGTTCTGGAACTGGAAGACCGGCTTGCCGAAGGCCGTCCGATCCTTCGTGTACTTCAACGTCACGTCGAGGGTGAGTTCGATCGCGGCCACGGCGCCCACCGCGAGCACGAGGCGTTCCTGGGCGAGTTGCTGCATGAGCTGGATGAAGCCCTGCCCCTCGGCCTCGCCCAGCAGGTTGGCGGCCGGCACGCGTACGCCGTCGAAGAACAGCTCGGCGGTGTCCTGGCCGTGCTGGCCGATCTTCTTCAGCACCCGCCCGCGCGAGAACCCGTCCGCACCGTCGGTCTCGACGACCAGCAGCGAGATGCCCGCGCCAGCGTTGTCGGGATCTGTCTTGGCGACCACGATGACCAGGTCGGCGAGGTAGCCGTTCGAGATGAAGGTCTTCGATCCGTCGATGACGTACTCGTCGCCGTCACGGATCGCCTTGGTCTTGACGCTCTGCAGGTCCGAGCCGGTGCTCGGCTCGGTCATCGCGATCGCGCCGACGAGCTCGCCGGATGCCAGCCGCGGCAGCCAGCGGTGCTTCTGGTCCTCGGTGCCGTACTTGAGGATGTAGTGCGCGACGATCGTGCTGTGGACGGCCGTGCCGAGGCTGCCGACCATCGCGCGGATCTGCTCCTCGGCGAGCACGGCCTCGTGCGCGAACGTGCCTCCGCCCCCGCCGTACTCCTCAGGAATCGACGGGCACAGCAGGCCGAGCTCGCCCGCTTTGAGCCAGATCTCGCGGTCGACGTGCTGCTGCTCGTTCCAGCGTGGCTCGTTCGGCGCGCATTCCTTCTCGAGGAAGGTGCGGGCGAGGTCGCGGAAGGCCTCGATGTCGTCGTCGGACCAGGCGGGACGGGTGGTGGCGGTCATGCGGGGCCTCTCGTCGAGTCGGCGGTGCTACTCGACGGTAACCGCAAAATGGAACGTGTTGCGAGTATCCGCGGGCGAACTTGCTACGCGCCGGCGGCGCGGGAGAGCAACCGCGATGCGGTGGTGCGGTTCGCCTCGAGGAACGGCGCGATGGTGTCGACGAGCAGATCGGGTGCGTCCAACTGCGGGCAGTGCCCACATCCGGGCAGCACGATCGTTCCTTCGCTCTGGGTGACGTGGCGCGGCGGCACGAGCCGGTCGTGGCGTCCCCACACCTGCAGGACGGGTACGCGCAGCCGCGGCAGCAGCCGCGCCAACCGGACCGTCCGCAGTTCCGAGAGCAGTGCGCGAGCGATCGCCGACAACCCGAACAACCGGTCGCGATCGACGTAACTGGCGCTGTAGCCCTGGATCGTCGACGGGTCGAGAATGCCCGACCGCGGCGTCGCTGCGTGGGCGTAGCACCAGCCGAAGCCGCGCTGCAGATGGCCGAACGGGACGGGACGCAGGGCGGTGCGCATGGCGATCGATGCGGGTCGCGAGGCTGCTGCGCGCCAGGCCAGCGGGACACCGCTGACGCCGGGCATCCCGATCAGGACGGCACAGTCGATCCGCTCGGGGTGCGCGGCAGCGAGGACGGCGGACACCGCAGCGCCCATCGAGTTGCCCACGAGACTGACCGGCTCGTTGATGCCGAGGTCGTCGAGCACCTCGAGCACGAGCGCGGCATACCCGTTGAGCAGCGGCGCGCGGAACTGGCGCGTGGTGGCGCCGTGGCCGGGCAGGTCGATGGCGACGACGCGGTGTTCGACCGCGAGGGCGGGGACGACGCGTCGCCAGGTCTGCAGGTTGTCCGAGAACCCGTGCAGCAGCACGACCGTGTGCGGGCCGGCGCCGGTGACGGCGACGTTGACGTCATCCACGTCACACCTTTACCCGAGATCGACTGTTGCTCAATCAATCAATTCGGTAACGGTCCCGAGGCCGGCAATGACGGGGAACGCAAACGGTGCGAACCGGTACTCGCCGGTGCGGTCGAGCCAGACGGCGTGCAGGCCCGCGTCATGGGCGCCGAGCGCGTCTGCATATAGCGCGTCGCCGACATGCATCGCCTCGTGCGGCGCGACCTCGACCTGCGCGCACGCGTGGGCGAAGATGCGCGGGTCCGGTTTGGCGATGCCGAGCTCGCCGGAGATGACAGCTGTGTCGACAAGTCGATCGAGCCCGACGGTCTCGATCTTGCGCCGCTGATGCACGGCTTCGTTGTTGGTGATCAGCCCGATCAGCAGTCCGCGCTCGCGCAGCGCGCTGATGCACGGCAGCGCGTCGTCGTAGAGCACGTAGTACTTCTCCAGCGCGGCGAGCCGGGCGGCCTCGAGCGCGGCTGCGTCCTCGCCGTCTCGTTCGAACATCGCCAGGAACGTGGCCATGCGCTGCACCCGGGCGTCCTGGTAGCCGAGTTCGCCGCTCAGGTAGCGGTCGTAATGGTCGAGACCGAAGAACGCGTCGTAGTCGGCCTCGTCGCCGAGCACCTCGTGGAACGCACTGATTGCGGCGTGCTGGTAGTCGACGAGCGTGTCGTCGACGTCGAGGAAGACCGCGCGGATCGTCACTGCATCACTGGGTGACTGCGTCACTGTGTCGCGGCGGCGAGCCGCGCGAGCGAGCGCTCGCGACCCAGGATCTCCATCGACTCGAACAGCGGCGGCGAGACGGTCGAGCCGGTGATCGCCACGCGCAGCGGACCGTAGGCGTTGCGCGGCTTGAGCCCGAGGCCGTCGACCAGCGTGGCGCTCAATGCGGTTTCGATCGCCTCGTACGTCCAGTCGTCCAACTGCTCGAGGGCGGGACGGGCGGCGGCGAGCACCTGCTGGCCCGTCTCGCCGAGTTGTTTGGCGGCCGCCGCCTCGTCGACGGTGAACTCCGGCTCGGAGACGAGCAGGAACCGCACCAGGTTGACGCCCTGGCCCAGGGTCTGGATGCGCTCCTGCACGAGTGGTGCGGCCGCGTCGAGCACGGCCGAGTCGGCGGGCAGGCCGGCCGCGAGCACGTAGGTTTCCAGGCGCGCGCGGAAGTCGGCCGGGTCGAGCAGGCGGATGTGGTCGGCGTTGATCGCCAGGCACTTCTTCGGATCGAACCGCGCCGGGTTGGCGTTGACGTCGCCGACGTCGAAGTGCTCGATCATCTCTGCCATCGAGAACACGTCGTGATCATCGGCGATCGACCAGCCGAGCAGCGCGAGGTAGTTGAGCAGTCCCTCGGGGATGTAGCCCTCGTCGCGGTAGGTGTTCAGAGCCGCCTGCGGGTCGCGCTTCGACAGCTTCTTGTTGCCCTCGCCCATCACGTACGGCAGGTGCCCGAACTGCGGGATCGCGTCGGCGACACCGATGTCGATCAAGCGCGCGATAGAGCGCGATCTGTCGTGGCGTCGACGGAAGCAGGTCCTCGCCGCGTAGCACGTGGGTGATCTTCATGAGGGCGTCGTCGACGGGATTCACCAGCGTGTAGAGCGGATCGCCGTTCGCGCGCACGACGACGAAGTCGGGCACCGATCCCGCAGCGAAGGTGACGTCGCCGCGCACCACGTCGGTCCAGGTGATGTCTTCGTCCGGCATACGCACCCGCAACACCGGCTCGCGGCCCTCGTCGCGGAACGCCTGCTTCTGCTCGTCGCTCAACGTGCGGTCGTAGTTGTCGTAGCCGAGCTTCGCGTTGCGTCCCGCCGCGACGTGACGCGCCTCGATCTCTGCCGGC
Organism: uncultured Actinomycetota bacterium; assembly: GCA_963708645.1. GTDB lineage: Bacteria > Actinomycetota > Actinomycetes > Mycobacteriales > Jatrophihabitantaceae > RYN-133. The sequence continues at coordinate 30,200 of CAVPTA010000014.1, forward strand.
GTTCGAGAACGACTCGTACACGTGGCCGGCGTCGACGAGTTTCTTGATGATCACGCGATAGATGTCGCCGCGCTCGCTCTGCCGGTACGGGCCGTACGGTCCGCCGACCTCGGGGCCCTCGTCCCAGTCCATGCCGAGCCAGCGCAACGCAGCGAGCAGGTCGTCATAGGACTGCTGCGAGTCGCGGGCGGCGTCGGTGTCCTCGACGCGGAACACGAACGTGCCGCCGACGTGCCGCGCATACGCCCAGTTGAACAAGCAGGTCCGGACGAGGCCGACGTGCGGGTTGCCGGTCGGGCTCGGGCAGAAGCGGACGCGGGTGGTCATGCCTTGCGCGACCGGGTTGGTGAGCGTGCCGATGCCCTCGATCTCGACGCTCACGCTGTCGCCGTCCTTGATCGGGCCGACGCCGGCGGGCGTGCCGGTGAGGATCACGTCGCCCGGGCAGCAGCGTCATGACTGTCGACATGAACGCGATCTGCGTCGCTACGTCGTGGATCATCTGGCTCGTGCGGCCGTCCTGCACGATCTCGCCGTTGACGCGGGTTGTCAGGCGCAGGTCGGACGGATCGAGCACAGTCTCGAACCACGGTCCGAGCGGGCAGAACGAGTCGTAGCCCTTCGCGCGGGTGAACTGCACGTCGCTGCGCTGCTGGTCGCGCGCGGTGACGTCGTTCGCGCACGCGTAGCCGAGCACGTACGCAAGCGCATCCTCACGTGCGACGTTGCGCGCCGGTCGGCCGATGACGACCGCGAGCTCGCCCTCGTAGTGCACCTCGTTCGACGAGGGGGGCAGCCGGATCGTGTCGGCGTCACCGATGACGCTCGTCGACGGCTTGAGGAAGATCATCGGCGTCTCGGGAGCCTCGCCGCCCATCTCTTTCGCGTGGTCGGCGTAGTTCTTGCCGATCGCGACGACCTTGGTCGGCAGGATCGGCGAGAGCAGCCGCACGTCCGGCAGCGCCCAGCGATCGCCGGTGAAGGTGATCGTCTCGAACGGGTGCCCGTCGATCGCCGCGACGGTGAGTGCCTCGGCGGCGGCGTCGGCCGGGCCTTCGACCGTCCCCCAGAGCCACGCCGGTCGGGGCAGTTGCTGAGCCAGGATGGACGAAGCGGGCGATACGCACAGGGCCTAACGCTACCGATCCGGCTGTCGGCGATAATCAACGGCGTGAGTACCCGAGTGAACGCTGGCCGGCGCGTCGCGGGGCCAGGCTTCTTAGCGGGGGCAGGCTTCTTGCGCGGCGGTGATGCTGTGAGTTCGCAGCTGTCGCACGTCCCGGTGCCACGCCGCCGACGGCTGGCAGCGACCCTGGTGCTGTTCGCGGCGCTGTTCCTCGCGGTGGGCACGGTCGCAGCTGCGGGCAGCGGAACGGCGGGCGCGCCGGTGTTCGCCGCCATCGCGCTGAGCGTTGGCGTGCTGCTCGGCCTCATCGCATGGGGCGTGCACCGCAGCGTGCGGCTCGACCAGGACGGCGCGCGCCTGGACGCTGCCGTCGACGACATCCTCGCCCCGCACGGTGGCCGGGCCGCCCTGTGCGGCTGCGGTGTCGAACACGATCCGAGCGAGCTGCACATCGTCGACGCCGAACCCGATCCGCACACCTGCTCGCACGACGGCACCGGAGTTGTCTGCGCGCACGAGTGCGACACGTGCGTCCTCGCCGCCCTCAAGCGCCCCTGACAGCCCCGCGGCCCGTGCCCTCGGGTCGCGTCCCCGGCCGCCGTACCGCGAGTGGTCAGGACGGGGCGGGCTCGCCGAGCAGGCCGTAGCGCACGGCGTCGTGCAGGGCGAGCCAGGACGCCTCGATGACGTTGCCGTGGACGCCGACGGTGGTCCATTCGCGCTCGTGGTCGGAGGTCTCGATCAGCACGCGCGTCACCGCGTCGGTGCCGTGGCGGCCGGGCATGATGCGCACCTTGTAGTCGGTGAGCTCCAAGGACGCGAGGCGCGGGTGCGCCTTGGTCAGCGCCTTGCGCAGCGCACGGTCGAGCGCGTTCACCGGGCCGTTGCCCTCTTCGGTCGAGATCACCCGTTCGCCGCCGGCGATCACGCGCACGGTGGCCTCGCTGACCATCGCGCCGTCCTCGCGCCGGTCGACGATCACGCGGTACGACTCGACGACGAAGCCGGCCTGCGTCTGCGACAACTCATCGCGCAGCAGCAACTCGAACGACGCGTCGGCGGCCTCGTACGACCAGCCCTCGGCCTCGCGCTGCTTGACGCGCTCGACCACCTTGCCGACGACGTCCGGTCTCGAGCTGACGTCGACCCCGAGCTCGCCGGCCTTCAGTTCGACCGATGCGCGGCCGGCCATCTCGGTGACGAGGATCCGCTGCGCGTTGCCGACCGTCGCCGGGTCGAGGTGGTTGTACATCTCCGGCGACACCTTGATGGCCGACGCATGCAAGCCCGCCTTGTGCGCGAAGGCGGCCGCGCCGACATACGGCGCGTGCGTGTCCGGGGCGAGGTTGGCGATCTCGGCAATCGCGTGCGACACCCGCTGCATCTCGGCGAGGCAACCTTCGGGCAGGACGTCGAGCCCCATCTTCGTCACCAGCCCGCCGATCACACTGAACACGTTCGCATTGCCGGCCCGCTCGCCGTACCCGTTCGCCGTCCCTTGGACGTGTGTCGCGCCGGCATCCACGGCGGCCAGGGTGTTGGCCACCGCGCAACCCGTGTCGTCCTGGGTGTGGATGCCGAGCCGGATGCCGGCGCGACGGTGCACGTCCGTTACGACGTCGTGCACGCCCATGGGCAGCATGCCGCCGTTGGTGTCACAAAGGACGCCGACGTCGGCTCCTGCAGAGGCCGCGACGTCGAGCAGCCGCACGCCGTAGTCGCGGTCGAGTTTGTAGCCGTCGAAGAAGTGCTCACAGTCGACGAACACACGGCGCCCCTCCGAGCGCAGGAACGCGACAGTGTCGCGCACCATGTCGAGGTTCTCCTCGAGAGTGGTGTGCAACGCGTCGGTCACGTGCCAGACGGACGACTTGGCAACGAGCGTGACGACGGACGCGCGTGAATCGACCAGCGCGCGCACCTGCGGGTCGTCCTGCACGCGTACGCCGGCCTTGCGGGTCGCGCCGAACGCGACGAGGACGGAGTTCTTCAACGACAGTTCGCCGTCGGCGGCGCGGGCGAAGAACTCGGTGTCCTTCGGCATCGCGCCGGGCCAGCCACCCTCGACGAAGCCCACGCCGAGCTGATCGAGCAGTCGTGCGACAGCAAGCTTGTCAGCCACGGAGTAGGTGATGCCTTCACGCTGCGCACCGTCACGCAACGTGGTGTCGAAGACGTGGAACGCGTCGCTCTGCATGGTCAATCCTCTTTGCCGGACAAACAAAAAACCCCCCGCCGGATGGCGTGGGGTCTGCGCGTCGGAGTGGTACTTGGTCCGACGCGCTACTCGATAATGATCGAGACGAAATGCTGCACGACACGAGTGTGCCACAGCACGGGCGAAACCATCACCCCGCGGCGGCCTTGGCCAGGCGCTCGCCGATCTCGGACGTGGTGCCCGGTTGCTTCGGATCGCGGCTGGCGAGGTCAGCTGCAACCGCCGCCTCGACCCTGCGCGCGGCGTCGTGCTCGCCGACATGTTCGAGCAGCATGCCGACCGACAGGACGGCCGCGGTCGGGTCGGCCTTGCCCTGACCAGCGATGTCGGGCGCCGAGCCGTGGACAGGCTCGAACATGGACGGGTTCGTGCGGCTCACATCGAGGTTGCCGCTCGCGGCCAGGCCGATGCCGCCGGCGATGGCGGCCGCCAGGTCGGTGATGATGTCGCCGAACAGGTTGTCGGTGACGATCACGTCGTAACGCCCCGGGTCGGTGACCAGATAGATCGTCGCCGCATCGACGTGGTTGTACGCGACCTCGACGTCGGCGAACTCGCTTGCGACGTTCTGCACCGTGCGGAACCACAGGTCGCCGGCGTTGGTAAGCACGTTGTTCTTGTGCACCAGCGTGAGGTGCTTGCGCGGTCGCGCCTGCGCGCGCGTGAACGCATCTCGCACGACGCGCTCGACGCCGTAGGCGGTGTTGACGCTGACTTCTGTCGCGATCTCGTGCGGCGTTCCCTTGCGCAGCGATCCGCCGTTGCCGGCATAAGGACCTTCGGTGCCTTCGCGCACGACGACGAAGTCGATTGCCGGCTCGCCGGCGAGCGGTGTCGCCACTCCGGGATAGAGCTTGGCCGGACGCAGGTTGACGTGGTGGTCGAGCTCGAAGCGCAGCTTGAGCAGCAGCCCGCGCTCGAGCACGCCGGACGGGACGGACGGGTCGCCGACCGCGCCGAGCAGGATCGCGTCGTGCGCGCGCACTTCGGCGAGCACGCTGTCGGGCAGCACCTCGCCGGTGCGGTGCCAGCGGGCCGCGCCCAGGTCGTAGGACGTCGTGTCGACGCCGGACACCACCGCTTGCAAGACCTGCACGGCCTGCTCGGTGACTTCGATGCCGATGCCATCGCCGGGGATCACTGCCAGCTGCATTCGCCGAGCCTACTGGCGCGCTCGTCACCTCGCGGCGGCCACCTCGGCAGGTTCGTCGTCGTCGACGTACTTCGGCAGTTCGCGCATCGTGCGCAGCGGCGAGAAGAACACCGGCAGCAACGCCAACGATCCGCCGATCGCCGCAACCAAGAGCGTCGGACGGATGCCGATCGTCGATCCGAGCACCCCGCCGAGGAACGCGCCGATCGGGATCGTCCCCCACACGAAGAACCGCATCGTCGCGTTCATGCGGCCGAGCAGGCTCTCCGGCGTCAGCCCCTGGCGGAAGCTGACCTGGGTGATGTTGTAGACGACCGCTGAGCCCCACATGACGAGTTGGCCGAGGGCCATCAGCGCGAGTGTCCAGTCGCGATGCACGAACGGGACGATGAACGCGGGCGGGATGCTGACCGCGATGCTCCCCCAGATCGTCGGACCCTGACCGAAGCGCTTGGCCGACGCGGGACGCGACGAGCGAGCCCAGCAATCCGCCGACGGCCATGACTGACGTGAACAGCCCGATCACTCCGGCGGACAGATGCAGGTTGCGCGCGAGCAGGATGAAGTAGACGGGGAACGCCACGTTCGAGAACAGGTTGGACGTGCCCGTACACGCCGCGATCGAGCGCAGCAGCCGGTTGCCGACGACGAACCGGAGGCCCTCGAGGATCTCGCGGCCGAGATGACGATCTGCCTTGCGTGCCGGCTTCGGCGGTCGTGTCCGGATCGCCGCGACCCAGCTCGCCGACCAGAGGAAGCTGACGCGCGTCGATCAAGATCGCGTACGGCGCGGTGAACACCTGGATGAGCAGGCCGCCCACGCCCGGGCCCGGCGATCTGCGACACCGACTCGCTCGCCTGCAACTTCGAGTTGCCTTCGACGAGAGCTTCGCGATCGACGAGCGCCGGCAGGTACGACTGGTAGGCGACGTCGAAGAACACCGTGCTCAATCCGGTGAGGATCGCGACCGCGTAGAGCTGCCCGATCGTCAGGATTCCGAATAGTTGCGCGAGCGGGATCGACCCGAGGGCGACTGCCCGGATGAGGTCGTTGACGATCAGCACCCAGCGGAACCGCATGCGGTCGACCCACGCGCCGGCCGGCAGGCCGACGACGAGGAACGCCAGCAACTCGAACGTCGCGAGCAGACCGACCTCGAACGTGGACGCGTGCAGCACCAGGATCGCGACGAGCGGCAGCGCGAGCTGGCTCACGAACGTCCCGAACTGGCTGACGGTCTCGCCGATCCACAGCCGGCGGAAGTCGAGGTGGTGCCACAGCCCGCCGCGGCGGCGGATCGCCTCTGCCGGAGTCGGTCGGTCGGTCACGGCCCCACTCTGCAACGAGTGATTGGGATTTGTCAATCGCTTATGCTGTGGTCGTGCCGATTCCCGATCACCGGCCCGGCAGGCGGCCGGCCACCGACGCCGAGGCGCGCGCGCTGGCGTCCACGCTGCGGCTGCGCATCCTGCGCGTGTGCCTCGACGAACCGCGCACGAACAAAGAGATCGCCGCAGCGCTCGGCAAGGATCCGGCGACGATCCTGCACCACGTGCGCACGCCTGGTCGACAACGGGTTCCTCGCGGCACAGCCGGTGCGTCGCGGCACTCGCGGCTCGCGCGAGATCCCCTATCTCGCCACCGGCAAGTCGTGGCAGATGGAGACACCCGCCAAGGACAGCGCCATGCTCGACGACCTTCCTCGAGGAGGTCGCGCTGGTCCCGGTCGAGCAGCGTCGACATGCTCCGGATCGGGCTGCGTCTGAATGCGGACCGTCGCGACGAGCTCTCGACACCGCCTGACGGCGCTGATGGAGGAGTACTTCAACGACCCCGACGCGGACGGCGAGGCGTGGTCGGTCTACGCCTGCGATCCACCCGGACCCGAACCGCTGAGTAGGCCTACCAGCTGCCGCGGTGCTCCGGGACGAGCCAGATCAGCGGCAGCAGGCACGCGAGGATCGCAGCAAGCACGACGAGCGCCCACGCCTGCGCCGTGCCGGGATTGCCGCTGCGTGCGATGACGGCGGTGACGACCGAGATCCCGGTGATGCCGCCGGCCTGCCGGAACATGCCCGCGCAGTCCGGCGACCGCGCCGGTGTCGCTGGGCGCCAGGTGCATGATCGCGTTGTTCGTCGCGGGGACGGACAAGCCCATCCCGAATCCCGTCACGGCAGCGGCGATCGCCAGCCAGGCATACGGCGACAGCCCGGTCGCCGGGATGGCCATGAACGCGAGTCCGAGCACGCACAGCACGAAGCCGATCAGCATCGGGCGGCGGTATCCGGTTCGGCGCAGCGCGAACGCGGCCATGCCCGCCACGGCGATCATTCCGACGGCGCGGGCTGTCAACAGCGTCCCGGCAGACAGGACGCCGATGCCGTAACGGTCCTGCGCATACAGCGGGACGAGCGTCGCAAAGCCGAGCACCGCGACACCGAAGAAGAAGTTGATCAGGTTCATCACGGCGAAGCCCTGGCCGCGCAGCAGACGCAGCGGGATGAACGGGTTCGCGGCGGTGCCGGCGAGTGCCGCACGAAGGCAACCAGGCCTGCGACCCCGACGACGGCGGCGATGATGAACTGCGGCGCGAGTACGGACGCTCCGCGCCGAGCCCAACGAGCTGACCGCGAACATGACGCCGAGCAGGCCCACACCGAGCATCGCGATACCGGGGACGTCGATGCCGCCACGTTTGCGCACGTGCGCCCGCGGGATGAACGCCAACGACAGCGCGAAGACCAGCACACCGAGCGGGACGTTGACCAGGAAGATCCCCCGCCACGACCAGTAGGTGACGAACAGTCCGCCCAGGATCGGGCCGACGATGCCGCCGATCGGGAAGATCGAGGTGAACAGGCCGATCGCGCGATCGCGGTTCGGGCCGAACTCGTCGGACACGATGCCGGTGGCCGACGGCATGAACGCGCCGCCGCCGATCGCCTGCACGGCACGCAACGCGACGAGCACGTAGATGTCGCCGGCGAGCCCGCAGCAGCAACGACGACACGGTGAACAGGACGATGGCTGCGATGAATACGCGCCGCCGGCCGTACTGGTCGCTGATCCGGCCGGCGAGCGGCATGACGAGGATCTGGCCGAGGGCGTAGACGGTGATCGTCCAGCTGCTCCAGTTGACCTGCGCGTGCAGGTCGCGTTGCAGCGTGCTGAGCGCGGTCGCCACGATCGTCTGGTCGACCGAGGCCATGAACAGCGCCACCGAGACGATCGCGAACACGAGGAACCGGCGCGGCGACGCCTCGACGGCGGCTGCTTCGGTTGCTGTGACGACGGCGGTGGACACTGACATCACCAGTGACATTACAGTGCTTGCCGGCAGGCAACTAAATCGATTTCGTCACAGCGGGAGGTTCAGGTGGACGCCGAGGACGCCGTGCGGCTGCGCCGCGCGATCGCTCGAGTGGCGCGCCAGTTGAACACGTCGGCCACCGACGAGGGCCTCACGCCGACGCAGGCCTCGGTGCTCGGGCTGGTCGTCGGGCAACGGTCCGGTCGGGCTCCCCGACCTGGTGCGCCTCGAGCACCTCAACCCGACGATGCTCTCGCGGGTGGTCGGCAGGCTGGACGAAGTCGGCCTGATCGACCGCTCCCCCGATCCCGACGACCTGCGCAGCGTCACCGTGTCGGTGACTGCGGCCGGCCGCAAGGTGCACACCCGGATCAAGGCCCAGCGCGCCGATGCCGTCTCGAACGCCGCCACCGCCTCAGCGGATGGCGAGCAGCGCGCCCTCATCGACCGCGCTGGATGCCCTCGACCACCTGGCCGAGGAACTCAAGTAATCCGTCGCGCGAGTCAGCGCTGCGGCGGTGCCCTCGGTGTAGTCGTCGTCGGTGGAGACCCAGCTCATCAGCCCGCGCAGCTTGCGGCCGACGTCCTCGATCGGGTGCTGCTCGCCCTTCTCGCGCAGCGCCTTGAACTCCGGCGCGCCGGCGTCCTGGTCGGCGATGAACCGGGCGGCGAACGTGCCGTCCTGGATGTCGCGCAGGACGTCCTTCATGTTCTGCTTGACGTGCTCGTCGATGACGCGCGGACCGGAGACGTAGTCGCCGTACTCGGCGGTGTCGGACACCGACCAGCGCTGCTTGGCGATGCCGCCCTCGTACATCAGGTCGACGATGAGCTTGAGCTCGTGCAGGCACTCGAAGTACGCGATCTCCGGGGCGTAGCCGGCCTCGGTGAGCACCTCGAACCCGTACATCACCAGCTGCGACGCGCCGCCGCACAGCACCGCCTGCTCGCCGAACAGGTCGGTCTCGGTCTCTTCGGTGAACGTCGTCTTGATCGCGCCGGCTCGGGTGCCGCCGATGCCCTTCGCGTAGGACAGCGCGAGCGCCTGCGCGTTGCCGCTCGCGTCCTGCTCGACCGCGATGAGGACGGGCACGCCCTTGCCGTCGACGAACTGCCGCCGCACGAGGTGGCCCGGGCCCTTCGGCGCCACCATCGCGACGTCGACGTTGCCCGGCGGCTTGATGTAGCCGTAGCGGATGTTGAAGCCGTGGCCGAAGAAGATCGCGTCGCCGTCCTTGAGGTTCGGCTCGATCGACTCGGCGTAGAGCTTGCGCTGCGCCGGGTCGGGCGCGAGCACCATGATCAGATCGGCTTCGGCCGACGCCTCGGCCGGCGTGAGCACGCGCAGGCCCTCCTCTTCGGCCTTGGCGCGGCTCCTCGAACCCTCGGGCAGGCCGACGCGGACGTCGACACCCGAGTCGCGCAGCGACAGCGCGTGCGCGTGGCCCTGGCTGCCGTAGCCGAGCACCGCGACCTTGCGGTTCTGCACGATCGACAGATCGGCGTCGTCGTCGTAGAAGATCTCAACTGCCATGTGAAAAGTCCCTTTGCTTGTCGGGTGGCTATGCGGTGCGCTCGACCGAGCGCAGGGCGGCTTGGGTCATGGAACGAGGGCCGCGGCCGAGCGCGACCATGCCCGACTGCACCATCTCGCGGATGGCGTACGGCTCGAGCATCTTCAGCATCGCCTCGAGTTTGTCAGGACGCCCGGAGAGCTCGATCGTCAGTGCCTCCGGATCGGCGTCGGCGACCTTGCCGCGGAACAGGTCGACGATCTGCAGCACGTCGCGCCGCGTCGACTCGTCGGTCTTCACCTTCACGAGCAGCAGTTCGCGCTGGACGGCCTGCCGCTCCTCCAGCTCGACGATCTTGAGGACGTTGATCAGCTTGTTGAGCTGCTTGGTGACCTGCTCGAGCGCGGATCCCTCGACGTTGACGAGGATCGTGATGCGCGAGATCTCCGGGAACTCGGTCGGCCCGACAGCGAGCGACTCGATGTTGAACCCGCGCCTGCTGAACAGGCCGGCGACGCGGACGAGCACGCCCGGCTTGTTCTCGACCAGCACGGACAAGGTGTGGACAGACATCAGTCGAGTCCCTTCCAGCATGAATTCGACGAGCGCGTTGCAGTGGACGATGGTGGTGTCGACAAGAGGCACGGCGGCGTCGCCGTCATGGAGCACGAGACCTTGCTCGGTGCAGGCGAGCACGACCTTTTCGGCCCCGTCCGCGACGAGCTTCGCGACCACGTCGAGGTAGTGCTCGCGGGTCTCGTCGGTGACGATGCCGCGGGTCAGCTCGTCGTAGATCGAGGCATGGATGCGTGCCTGGTCGTCGGCGGGCGGTACGAGCGTGCGGATGCCACGCGTGCCGAACGCGTCCGGGAACATCGGGCTCGCCATCGTGAAGCCGGTGGCGATGAGGCCGACGGTGCGCACGTCGCCGAGCGCGTCGGTGGTCAGCTTGATCAGGTCGATGAACGGCACGTCACCGATCGCGGCACGCACATCGTCGGCCACCAGATGCGTCGTGTTCGCGGCGAGCGCGATGCCCTCGCAGCCGGCGTCCACAAGGCGGCGCGCGGCGTCCGAAAGCACACGCCCCACGCCCGTCCAGTCGCCGTCGTGCTGCAACTGCGCCATCTCGCCGAACTCGACCGACCACAGCGTCACCGGCGCGCTGGAGTTGCCGCCGAGCGCTGCGGCAACGCCCTCGTTGAGACGTCGGTAGTAGTGCTCGCTCGATACCCACGACGTGCCGCCCACGAGGCCGACCCGTCTCATCTCACTCACTGTGCCCTCGGTTCGTTCGCAAGCTTCACTCACTGTCGAAGACCGGCCGGATGTCGCGCGCGGCCAGAATGTCGTCGTTGCTCGTGCCGGCCGCGACCATCGGCCAGACCATCGCGTCCTTGCCGACGGTGAAGTCGACCACGACCGGCTGGTCGTTGATCGCCATCGCCTTCTCGATCGTGGCGTTGACGTCGGCCTTGCTCTCGCACCGCAACCCGATACAGCCGAGGGCGTCCGCGAGCTTCACGAAGTCCGGGACGCGGTTGGCCCCCCGACCGGTCGAGGTCACAGAACCGTGCGTGCCGAGCTCGGTCTGGCTGTAGCGCTGGTCGTAGAAGAGCGTCTGCCACTGCCGCACCATGCCGAGGTTGCCGTTGTTGATGACGGCGACCTTGATCGGGAAACCCTCGATGGCGCAGGTGGCCAGTTCCTGGTTGGTCATCTGGAAGCAGCCGTCGCCGTCGATCGACCAGACTGTCTTGTCGGGACAGGCCGCCTTGGCCCCCATCGCCGCCGGGACGGAGTAGCCCATCGTCCCGAGTCCGCCCGAGTTCAGCCAGGTGTACGGATTCTCGTACTTGATGAACTGCGCGGCCCACATCTGGTGCTGGCCGACACCGGCGGCGTAGATGGCCTCGGGCCCCGCGATCGCGCCGAGCCGCTCGATCACGTACTGCGGCGAGAGCGACCCATCGGCAGGCTCCTCGTAGCCGAGCGGGTAGGTCTCGCGCCAGCCGTCGACCTGCTTCCACCAGCCGGTCAGATCGGCGCGGTGCCCGGCGTCGAACTCGGCCTTCACCGCGGGCGCGAGCTCGCGGAGCACCTCGCGCACGTCACCCACGATCGGGACGTCCGCCTCGCGGTTCTTGCCGATCTCGGCGGGATCGATGTCCGCGTGGATGATCTTCGCCTGCGGGGCGAAGCTGTCGAGCCGACCGGTCACGCGGTCATCGAAGCGAGCGCCGAGCGTGATCAGCAGGTCGGCCTTCTGCAACGCGGTCACCGAGGCGACCGTGCCGTGCATGCCAGGCATGCCGAGGTGCTGGCGGTGGCTGTCGGGGAACGCGCCGCGGGCCATCAGGGTCGTGACGACCGGGATGCCCGTCAGCTCGGCAAGGGCAAGCAGCTCGGCGATCGCCCGGGCCTTGATGACGCCGCCACCGACGTAGAGCACCGGCCGGCGGGATTCGGCGATCAGCCGGGCCGCCTCACGGATCTGCTTGCCGTGCGGACGCACGACCGGCTTGTAACCAGGCAGGTCGAGACGGGGTGGCCAGCTGAAGGTCGTGCGCTCCTGCAGCACGTCCTTCGGCAGGTCGACGAGAACCGGACCGGGCCGGCCGGTCGAGGCGATGTGGAACGCCTCGGCGATCGCCTGCGCGATGTTGGACGGATCCTGGACGAGGAAGTTGTGCTTGGTGATCGGCAGTGTGATGCCAGAGATGTCGGCTTCCTGGAATGCGTCCGTCCCGATCATCGGCCGACCGACCTGGCCGGTGATCGCGACCATCGGCACCGAGTCCATGTAGGCATCGGCGATGGGCGTGACCAGGTTGGTCGCGCCGGGACCCGAGGTGGCCATGCAGACGCCGACCTTGCCGCTGGCCTGCGCATAGCCCTCGGCCGCATGGCCCGCGCCCTGTTCATGACGAACCAGGACGTGCCGCACCCGCGTCGAGTCGAACAGCGGGTCGTAGGCGGGCAGGATCGCGCCGCCGGGAATGCCGAAGACGATGTCGGCTCCGACCTCCTCCAGCGAGCGGACGAGGGCCTGGGCGCCGGTGAGCGTGTCGGAGGCGGCGGGTGTGGACGGGGCTGTCATCGCGGTCCTTCGGGCTGTGGCTGGTCGGTGCATTGCGTGCGGGCAGTGCTGGTCGGGCAACAAAAAACCCCCCGTGCCGGGTGGCACGAAGGGTCAGCGCGTCTCGATCGTCTGGGCCGGTCAGGCCCTCGAGACGCGCTGGGAGATAAGTACGCAGAGCAGGTTTCGCACGTGGCTGACACTACACACGGGCGCGCGAGCCGGACAACCATGCCCACCCGATCGCGGAAACTAACGGGTTGCAGAACTCTTGCGATTTTCTTGCGCGAACGGTTGCACTTGTCCCGAAATGGCGTTAGGTTTCTGTTCAGAGATCGCTGTGGTCGCCGGAAGCCACCCTTGAGCTTGAGCAATTTCATGGGTGATACCGAGTGAATCTCAAGTTTCTTGGGGAACGCGGCGCCGGCGTCGCGGATGTACGGCCAGCTCTACCGAGTGCGGGGACAGGTAACACCGACAACCCACGCCCCGAAGGACCGGACAGATGCCCCCGACTTCCGCCCGTACCCGCGCCCGCGCGATCGACCTGCGCCGAGGCACGGTCCTGATCGTCACCGTCGCGCTCGCACTGGCGGCGCTGTTCATCCCCCGCGAGGCCTCGGCCCACGCCGCTGCGCCGCGGACCCGAATCACCTCGGCGACCACGGCGGCGTTCGCGCGGCAGATGCTGGGGCTGCTCAACCAGGAACGTCGCGCTCACGGCCGGCGCCCGCTGACGATGGCGTGGCGGCTACGTGAGTCGGCGCACCGGCACGACGTGCGCATGGCCAAGGCCAACGTCATGTCGCACCAGTTGCCGGGCGAGGCCTTCTTCGCCACCCGGATCACGCGCACCGGCTACAAGTGGCGCGCGGCCGGCGAGAACATCGGGTGGAACAGCAACCTGACCGCGACGGGCATCCTCGCCCTCGAGAAGGAGATGTACCACGAGGTTGCCCCGAACGACGGGCACCGCGTGAACATCCTGAGCCGTTCGTTCACCCAGGTGGGCATCGACGTCTTCTACGACGCCCGCCACCAGAAGCTTTGGTTCACGCAAGACTTCGGCGCTCCGGCCTGACCACCACTGCCGGAAGCTGCCTTCAAGGACCATGGTCCGGGGGATAGAAGCCTGCCCTCCCGCTCGGTCGAGCGGGAGGGCAGGTCTATCTGTGCGTGCGGGTTCGCGACGCAGCGTTCGGGACGGACCGGATCAGCCGCACACCGCGCCCTCGGCCGCTGAGCCGACAAGCTTGGCGTACTTGCCCAGCACGCCGTAGTCGAAGCGCTGCGCCAGCGGCTTCCACTCGGCGCGGCGACGCTCGAGCTCGCCGGGATCGATCAGCAGGTCGAGCGTGCGTGCGGCCATGTCGAGCCGGATGGCGTCACCGTCGGCGACGAAGGCGATCGGGCCGCCGAAGGCCGCCTCGGGTGCGATGTGACCGATGCACAGTCCGGTGGTCCCGCCCGAGAACCGCCCGTCGGTCAGCAGCAACACGTCCTTGCCGAGGCCGGCGCCCTTGATGGCCCCGGTGATCGCGAGCATCTCGCGCATGCCCGGCCCGCCCTTGGGGCCTTCCCATCGGATGACGACCACGTCGTTGGCCTGCAGCTGTCCCGCGGCGAGCGCGTCCATGGCAGCCTGCTCGCGGTCGAAGACCCGTGCCGTCCCCTCGAAGACGTCGGCGTCGAAGCCGGCGCTCTTGACGACAGCGCCGTCAGGGGCGAGCGAGCCCCGCAGGATCGTGAGGCCGCCGGTCTTGTGGATCGGGTCGCTCAGCGCGCGGATGATCTTGCCGTCGGGATCGGGCGGCGCGATAGCGGCGAGGTTCTGGGCCATGGTCTTGCCGGTGACCGTCATCGCGTCGCCGTGCAGCAGGCCGGCGTCGAGCAGCGCCTTCAGGACGACAGGGACGCCGCCGATGCGGTCGATGTCGGTCATGACGTAACGACCGAACGGCTTCACGTCGGCCAGGTGCGGCACCTTGTCGCCGATGCGGTTGAAGTCGTCGAGGGTGAGTTCGACCTTGGCCTCGTGAGCGATTGCGAGCAGGTGCAGCACCGCGTTCGTCGACCCGCCGAGGGCCATGATCAGCGTGATCGCGTTCTCGAACGCCTCGCGGGTGAGGATCTGTCGCGCGGTGATGCCCGCGTCGACCAGGGCGACGGCTGCCTCGCCGGAGCGTTCGGCATAGTGGTCGCGGCGCGAGTCGGGTGCCGGCGGCGCGGCGCTGCCCGGCAGCGACATGCCCAGGCCCTCGGCGGCACTGGCCATCGTGTTCGCCGTGTACATCCCGCCGCACGCGCCCTCGCCGGGACAGATCGCCTTCTCGATCTCGGTGACCTCATCGCGGGTCATCCGGCCGGCGAGGCAGGCGCCGACCGCCTCGAACGCGTCGATGATCGTGACGTCCTTGCCGTTGTAGCGGCCGGGCAACGTCGATCCTGCATACAAGAAGACCGATGCGACATCGAGGCGTGCGGCGGCCATCATCATGCCGGGCAATGACTTGTCGCAGCCCGCGAGCAGCACCGCGCCGTCAAGCTGTTCGGCGCGGAAGACCGTCTCGACGGAATCGGCGATCACCTCGCGGGAGACCAGCGAGTAGTGCATGCCGCTGTGGCCCATCGAGATTCCGTCCGACACCGAGATCGTGCCGAACTCCATCGGGAAGCCGTCGGCACCGCGCACGCCCTCTTTGGCGCGCTTGGCGAGCCGGTTGAGCGAGAGGTTGCACGGCGTGATCTCGTTCCAGCTGCTTGCGACACCGATCTGCGGTTTGCGCCAGTCGTCGTCGCCCATGCCTACTGCGCGCAACATGCCGCGGGCGGCCGCACGCTCGACGCCGTCCGTGACGATCGTGCTGTGTGGCTTGCGATGCACTCGGGGCTGCTCTTCGCTCACGCCTGCGAGCCTACGGCTACCGTCGACGCTGTGACCGCGGCCGGCAAGACCATCACCTTTCGGCTGCCGCCGTCTGCTTACATCGCGGTGCTGTTCTTGTTGTTCTGCGCGGCGCCGCTCGCGCTGACGGCGAACGGCGGCCATCCCGGTGGCTCGATCGGATGGACCTGGCGCGTCGCGCTGATGCTGATCCCGGTTGCCGCCGCGGTGTTCATCGCACGCACGGCGACCATCGTCTCGGCGGCAGGGCTTCGGGTGCGCGCTGCATTCGGTGCCCGCACGCTGCCGTGGGACGACGTACGCGGGTTGTCGGTGACGGGACGATCGGTCTACGCCGTCCTCGACGACGGCTCGGTGCGATTGCCCTGCGTGCGCACGAACGATCTCGCCCTGATCGCGAGCGTCAGCGACGGCCGGCTGCCGGACATCCCGCCGCCGGTACGCAAGTACGCGCCGGGACGGCGTCGGGTGCGGCGCGTGCGGCGACCCAGCTGACTCAGTACGTCGCGCCGACGATGTTGCGTAGCACCTCGCCGGCCACGTACCGCTCGATCTGCTCGCGGACGAGCCGATAGCCGCGCCGCTCCCAACCGTGCGTGCCGCCGCCGACGTGCGGTGTGATGACCACGTTCGGCGCCTGCCACAACGGATGATCGGAGGGCAACGGCTCGGGATCGGTGACGTCGAGAAAGGCGCGCAGCCGCCCGGACGTGGTCTGCGCGGTGAGCGCTTCGGTGTCGACGATCGGCCCGCGCGCAACGTTCGCGACGATCGCGCCATCGGGCAGCGCAGCCAACGCGTCCGCGTCGATCAGCCCGGACGTCTCGTCCGTCAGGGGAAGTGCGATCGCGAGGATGTCGGCGTCCGGCAGCAGTGTCGCGAGGTCGTCGATGCTGCGAATTCCGTCGCGCGCGGTACGCGCCACGAACGTGACCCGGGCGCCGAACACGGCGAGCGCATCGGCGATGTGGGTCGCGATGTCGCCGGCGCCGAGAATCAGAACGCGCTTCCCGTCGAGGTCTTCGGTGCGTACTTCGGTCCAGCGGTGTTCGGCCTGCTCGGTCAAGAACATGGGCAGTTGCCGGATGATCGCGAGAATGCCGGCGACCGCGAGTTCGGCGGTCGCGGGGCCGTGCACACCTCGTCCGTTGCACAGCGTGACGCCGTCGGGCAGGTGCGGCAGCCAGCGCTCGACGCCGGCCGACAGCAGCTGCACGACCTTGACGTCAGGCATCGCCGAGAACAGATCCTCGGGGCCGGCCATGTAGCCGCCGAGGACGAACTCGGTGTTCTCGATGCCGTCGGGCGGGTTGTCCGCGCCGTCCCAGACCAGCATGCGCACGCCGTCGGGTACGGGCTGGATCTGATCGCGGGACGACTCGCTCGGCACGCAGACGGTGATCACGCGATCGAGGCTAGTGGGGCGATGTGCGGGCGCGGTTCACAGCATGGCCAGGCAGACTGGACGTCGTGCACCGTGTCGCCGCGATCCTCGGCAGCGCCGTACTGGCGTCGGTCGTCGCGGCGTGCGCTCCCGGTGGATCGGGCAGCGCGCCCGACTGGAAACCCAAGCCGTCGTTCTCGGGCGAGGGCTACCAACCGCCCGCCAACCCGCAGCCGATCCAACCGCACGTGTCGGGTGGGCCGGGATCGCCGTCCAGCGGCTCCAGCTCGAGCGGGAAATCGAAGTCGGGCGATCCCGCAGTGGTGGCCAAGCACCTCGACGCGCCGGTCGGGCTGACGATGATGCCCGACAACACCGCGCTCGTCGGTGAGCGAACGACAGGGCGCATCGTGCGGGTGCAGCCGATGCCCGATCAGCCGGTGCGCACCGTTCGCGTCATCCCCGGACTGAGCACGTCCGGCGACGGCGGCCTGCTCGATCTTGCGATCTCGCCGAACTATCGCGAGGACAACCTGATCTTCGCCTACATCACGACGCCGAAGGACAACCGCGTCATCGCGTTCACCCTCAAGGGTCCGATCACGCCGGTGCTGACCGGGATCCCGCGCGGCCGCACCGGAAACACCGGCCGCATCACGTTCTCCGCCGACGGCAGCCTGCTCGTCGGGACCGGGGACGCGGGACGGCCCGCTCTCGCGCGCAATCCGCACAGCCTGGCCGGCAAGATCCTGCGGGTCTCCGACATCGGGCGTCCGGCACAGGGCAATCCCGTCAAGGGCTCCCCCGTCTTCGCGTCGGGCGCTCGCGAGACCGACGGGTTGTGCACATCGACCGACTCGACGCTGGCCCTGCAGACCGAGTCGGTCCCGAGCGCGGCCGGCGACCCCGTCTTCCAGGTGCTGCCAGGTCGGGCGTTCTCGCCCAACGGTGCGAACGCGTCGGCGCAACTGCCCAGCACCAGCCGAGCACCGGGCGGGTGCGCGCTGGTGCACAACGTGCTCTACACGACCTCGCTCGACGGACAGGAACTGCTCTCGTCCACCTTGTCGCTCACCAGCAACGGCACGCTCAAATTCGGCAAGTTCTCGACACTGCTCCAGAAGAAGTACGGCCGGTTGCGCACGGTCGTCGCCGCGTCCGACGGCGCGCTGTGGCTCACGACGTCGAACAAGGACGGACACGGCCATCCCGTTCCGGCCGACGAGCGGGTGCTGCGCATCATCCCCAGCGGCGGCTCCGGCAACAATCCGCTGTGACGGGCCGACGCATCGTTTCGCTGCTGCCGTCGGCAACCGAGATCGTCTACGCGCTCGGCCTCGACGATGACCTCGTCGGTGTCACGTTCGAGTGCGACGAGCCTGCCCGCGCCCGCACTGAGAAGGCGGTCGTCGTCGGGGGTCGCGACACCAGCGGCATGAGTCCGCGCGAGATCGACGACTACGTCCGTGCGCAGGCCGCGGCCGGTGCTGATCTGTATCACTTGCACCGTGATGCGCTGGCCGGCATCGACCCCGACCTGATCCTGACGCAGGACCTGTGCTGGGTCTGCGCGTTGCCGTCGGCGACGGTGTCCGAGGCGCTGGACTTCCTCGGTTGTTCAGCGCAGGTGCTCGCGCTCGATCCGTACACCCTCGACGACGTTCTCGACTCGATCGGTGCCGTCGGCGAGCATGCCGGCGTGCCCGACCGCGCCGCCGAACTCGTCGCGCAGCTTCGTGCCCGATTGGCAGCTGTCGCCGCCGCAGTTGCCGATCGACCACGTCCGCGTGTCGCGGTGATCGAGTGGGTCGACCCGCCCTTCCCCGCCGGGCACTGGGTCGCTGACATGGTCGTGGCCGCAGGGGGTGTCGCCGTGGCCGCGCTGCCCGGCCGGCGTTCGCACGCCGTCGACTGGTCGTTCGTCACGATGCAGCAGCCGGACATCGTCGTCGTCGCGCCGTGCGGCTTCCATCTCGACGGCGCTTGCGATCAGGCGGCGACCGTTGCCGCGGAGCTGGCTGCTGCGCAGGTGTGGGCGATCGACGGCGACGGGCTCGTCGTGCGACCTGGGCCACGGTTGGTCGACGGTGTGGAGGCGCTCGCGTCGATCATCCATCCGTCGGTGGTTGCACCCTCCGACGCCGTACTGCGGGTGCGGTGAACCCGTACTTCGCGCTCGAGTCGCCGCGATCGCTCGACACCTGGACGCCGCTTGCGTCGCTGGCGACGACCACGCAGCTTCGGGCGCGAGTTCGGGACACCCACGCGGCACTCGGCGGCGGCCTGCTCCGCGCAGCAGCGTCGGTCGATTCGCTCGGGCTGTTCGCCCGCTTGTCGTCGCCGGTCCTTGCCGCGCTGGCTGAGACCGGCTCCGCGCCGGAGCTGTCCTTGACGACCGTGTGGTGGCAGCGTGCCGTGCCCGGCCCGATACGTCTCGCGTTCACGACCACGTCGACCACGACGTCACTGGCCGACGCGCTCGTCGCACCCGTGCTCGTCCCAATGGTCGATGCGTATGCGTCGACGTTCGCCCTGTCACGCAAGGTGTTGTGGGGCAATGTGGCGTCAGCCCTCAACAGTGCCGCCGTGCAGTTGGGACGCGGCCGGCGCGACTACCGGCGCACCACGTGCTGTCTGCTCTACCGGCTCGAGCGCGGCGGTAGATGCAGCGACTGCGTACTGCGGCGGAGCTAGAACTCGTTGGCGCTGACGGCTGTGCGGATCTGGTTGATGTTGTCGCGCAGGATGTCCGAGACGAGCTCGTCGGTGCGTGGGTCGTTGAGCACCTCTTGGATCACCCGCAACGTCGCCTCGGTGATCTCCTGCAGCAACCGCTCGTGGAACGGCAGCAGCCCGATCGAGCGCGCGGCGACGGGGTCGGCCATCACCTTCTCGGTGATCATGGCCTTGATCTCTTGATGGTTCTCGTCCAGGGCCGACGCCACGTTGCGGGTGTAGTGCCCCGATCGCAGCACGTCGGCGACCTCGTCGAGCACCGCGATCGTGATCGGCCGCTTGATCACGTTCACGACGCGTTCGGACGTCCGGTTGATCATCCGGACGATGAACGGCTCGCGCATGCCCTTGCTGATCAGAGCGCGGCCGAGGAATGCCGCAGTCACAGCCAGCAGCACAGCCAGCGCGATGATCAGCAGCACCCAGGTCGAGGTCGAATAGTGCGGCAGCGCGAGCGTCATGCCCGAATCATCCCCGTCGTCGTAGCTTGCGAACCGCAAGAAACACGCATCCCGCTGCGATCAGCGCAAGGGTGCCCAGCAACGGCGACCGGTTGGAACTCGAGGACGGCGTGCTTGCCGGCGCGCGGGTCGCCGTGACCGCAGGTTGCGAATTCGTCGGCGCCGGCGTGCGGGAACGTTTCGGCGCGAGCGCGGCCGGCAGCGGCACGCTCCACACCGGCGTGTGGACGCCCTCGGAGTCGACGACCAGCCGCCCGCTCGCAAAGCCCACACCCTCGCCCTGCCGCTGCACCGGCAACGGCTCGTGGATCGGCTTGTCCCGGATCGCTGTGGCGACGTCGCCGTGCTGCAACCGCCACAGGAACACATCGAAGTACGTGCGCACCGCCAGTAGCGAACCGTCGGGTGAGATAGCTGCACCTGTCGCGAGCGGTGGGATCTGCAGTGTGCCGATGGGTTGCATGACCTGGACGTGGTGCGGGTCGGGACGCGGCGGCACCGCGTAGGCGGCTGCCGCGCCGCTGGCGCTCTTCGTGAACACGTATGCGCGGCCGGCCGGTGTCACCGCGAGCGACTCGGCGTTCGCCGGTCCGGACGGATACCGCAACCGCCACACGTCCGGCGCAGCTGTCGTTACGGTGCCGCCAAGACCTCCCGCGACGATCTGCGGCTCGTCGACCCGGTACACCTGCACCTCGTCACGATTCGCGTCGTTGTCGCCGATGTCGGCGATCCACACCGACGGTGTGCCGGCGGCGTCGGGCGCCACAGCGAGATCCTCCCAGTCGTGGTTGATCGCGCCGGGAACCTGGACGACCGCGCGTAGCGCCCCGGTGCTCGCGTCGATGGCGAAGAACCGCGCGCTGTCGCCGCTGTCGTTCTGGACGTAGTAGACGTCGGGTGAGGCGATGCCTCGAGCGATGCCGCTCGCCTCGGTGATGCGCGGGTCGGGCAGGTCGAACAGTTGCTGTGGCGCGGCCGGGGGCGCCAGCGTGGCCGCCACGAGCGCGACGGCGGCGAGAAAGCTCATGCCAGCCAGTCGATCGAGTCGCCGTGCGGACTGGTGATCGCCAGTGGTGCACCGTCGCGGGCGAGCACGAAGGGCACCGGACCGGGTGGCGGCGCGATGTCGACGCAGACACCGGGTCCCTCGTTCGACACCCACACGGTCGGCCGTTGCTCGGCGAGGTGCGCGAGTTGTTGTCGGAACTGCTCTCGGCCCTCGCCGTCGAGATACGCGAGCACAGCCGAGTGGTACACGACGAGGGTCGCTGCGCGTGGCGCGGACGATGCGGCTTCGACGAGGTCGCGAGTCAGATCGCCACGCACGATCGGCGCGGGTTCCAGTCGAGCGATCTCGACCGCACGCTGCAGGGTGTCGAAGCGCGCTGTCTGTTCGGGCCAGACGAGCGAGCTCAGCCAGCGCACGTCCTCGTCGTCATTGACGTCGAGTGGATTGAGGTCGATTCCCTGCCGCCACACGACGCTCGGCAGGGCGTTCGGCACGGGCACATCCCCGCTGGTGCGACAGTCGAGGACGAGCTTCGACGTCCCGAGCACAGCTCGCTCGCCGTAGCGGTAGGCGTAGCGGTCGGGACGCAGGCACAGCCCCGCCGACGCGCCGACTTCGAGCAACGCCAAGGGCTGCGGCAAGGCGGCGAGCACCGGTAGCAGCGCAGTGCACCTCGCCGCTTCGTTCGTTTGCGTCTGCCGCGCGAGCATCGTCGCTGACAGCTCGTCCCACTGAGCGAGGACGAACGAACGGAACGCGCCGTAGTCAGCAATCGGACCGTCAAGAAACCTGACGGCTGCCAGAAGTAGGTTCGGCTGCCGTTTCGGTGTCGGCAGGGTGTCGATCCGGTCGATCACCTCGGCGTCGTCGGCGACGCCGAGGCACAGTCGTTCATAACTCGGGGACACACCACGCAATTGGCTTTCGCCCATGAACTGGTAGCGACGAGCCGTGGTGTGTCCGTCGTTGCCGACCCAGTCGACCATCGACTACTCGCTGACGCCCAGCCGGTCGAGCAGGATCTGCCGCACCGCCGCCGCGTCGGCCTGCCCCCGCGTCGCCTTCATCACCGCGCCGACGAGTGCGCCGACGGCAGGTACCTTTCCGCCACGCACCTTGTCGGCGATGTCGGGGTTCGCGGCGATCGCCTCGTCGGCTGCTGACTCCAGCGCGCCGGTGTCAGACACCCGCTTGAGCCCGCGCTCGGCGATCACGTCGTCGACGTCGTGGCCGGTCTCGAGGACGCCGTCGACCGCCTGACGGGCGAGCGTGGTCGACAGCGACCCGTCGGCGACGAGCGCGATCAGCCGCGCGACCTGTCCAGGTCGGATCGCGAGCTCAGCCGCATCGAGGTCGGCCTCGTTCGCCTTCTGCACGAGATAGCCCATCCACCAGTTGCGCGCCTCGTCGACCGGCGCGCCGGCCGCGACGGTCGCACCCACGAGATCGACGACACCCGCATTGGTCATGTGCACCATGTCCTCGGCGCTCACGCCGAGTTCGTCGACCAACCGCGCACGACGTGCCGCCGGCAACTCGGGCAGGCCCGCGCGCAACGACTCGACCCAGTCAGCGTCCGGTGCGACCGGAACGAGGTCGGGTTCGGGGAAGTAGCGGTAGTCGGTCGCCTCTTCCTTCGACCGGCCAGGACGCGTGTCGCCCGTCGTCTCGGAGAAGTGCCGCGTCTCTTGGAACACGCGCTCCCCCGCGTCCAACACTTCCGCCTGCCGCAGGATCTCCGAACGCACCGCACGCTCGACCGAGCGCAGCGAGTTCACGTTCTTCGTCTCGGTGCGGGTGCCCCACTCGGCGCCAGGCTTGTTCAATGAGGTGTTCACGTCGCAGCGCAAGGAGCCCTGCTCCATGCGCACGTCCGAGACGCCGAGCGTGCGCAGGATGTCGCGCAGTTCGGTCACATACACACGCGCCACCTCCGGCGCGAGCGCGCCGGTGCCGGGCACGGGCTTGGTGACGATCTCGACCAGCGGGATGCCGGCGCGGTTGTAGTCGACGAGTGAGTAGTCGGCGCCGTGGATGCGTCCGGACGTCCCGACGTGGGTGTTCTTGCCCGTGTCCTCCTCGAGGTGCACGCGCTCGATGCCGACTCGGTAGGTCGTGCCCTCGACCTCCACGTCGAGGTAGCCCTCGACGCACAGCGGTTCGTCGTACTGCGAGGTCTGGAAGTTCTTCGGCATGTCCGGGTAGAAGTAGTTCTTGCGCGCGAAGCGGCACCAGGACGCGATCGAGCAGTTCAGTGCCAGGCCGATGCGGATCGTTGATTCGATCGCCGCCTCGTTGGCCACGGGCAGTGCGCCGGGCAGACCCAGGCACACGGCACACACCTGCGTGTTGGGCTCGGCGCCGAACTCGGTCGCGCAGCCGCAGAACATCTTCGACACGGTGCCGAGCTCGACATGCGTTTCGAGGCCGATGACCGGCTCGTACTTCGCGAGCACGTCCTCATACGTCAGCGTGGGCATGTCTAGAGCTCCGGGATCGAGGCGAGGACGGGTGTGGTGGCCGACTCGAACGCCGCCGCGACCTTGAAGCAGCGGTCGTCTGCGAGCGCCGGCGCCATGATCTGCAGGCCGACCGGCAACCCGTCGGCCACGCCGGACGGCACCGAGATCGCCGGCGTTCCGGCGAGCGAGGCAGGCAGTGTGCACAGGTCGTTGATGTACATGGCCATCGGATCGGCCGTGCGCTCGCCGATCTCGAATGCGACGAACGGTGAGGTCGGCGAGACCAGCACGTCGGCCTGCGCGAACGCTGCCTCGAAGTCGCGCACGATCAGCGTCCGCACCTTCTGCGCCTGGCCGTAGTACGCGTCGTAGTAGCCGGACGACAGCGCGTAGGTACCGATGATCACGCGCCGCTTCACCTCAGGCCCGAACCCGGCCTCGCGCGTGAGCGACATGACGTCCTCGAGCGAGCGTTCGCCGTCGTCGCCGATGCGCAGGCCGTAGCGCACCGCGTCGAAGCGGGCGAGGTTGGACGAGCACTCACTCGGCGCGATGAGGTAGTAGGCAGGCAGCGCGTACTCGAAGTGCGGGCACGACACCTCGACGATCTCGGCGCCGAGTCCCTTGAGCGTGCCGAGTGCCTCGTCGAAGGACGCGAGCACACCGGCTTCGTAACCCTCTCCGCCGAGCTCGCGGACGACACCGATGCGCACGCCGGTGAGATCGCCGCCGGCACCGTCACGCGCCGCCGCAACGGCCGGTGCGACCGGTCGTGGGATCGAGGTCGAATCGCACGGGTCGTGCCCGGCGATCGTCTCGTACAGCAGGGCGGTGTCGAGGACGGTGCGGGCGAGCGGGCCCGCCTGGTCGAGGGAGGACGAGAACGCGATCAGGCCGTAGCGCGAAACATTGCCGTACGTGGGCTTGAATCCGACGGTGCCGGTGACCGCGGCGGGCTGGCGGATCGATCCGCCGGTGTCGGTGCCGATCGACAGCGGCGCCTCGAACGCGGCGACCGCGGCCGACGAACCGCCCGACGAGCCACCGGGGATGCGGGTGAGGTCCCACGGGTTGTGCGAGGGTCCGAACGCGCTGTTCTCGGTCGAGCTCCCCATCGCGAACTCGTCCATGTTGGTCTTGCCGAGCATCACGATGCCGGCGTCCTTGATGCGCTTGCTGACCGTCGCGTCGTACGGCGGCACCCAGCCTTCGAGGATCTTCGATCCGGCAGTCGTCGGCAGATCCTTGGTGACAACAACGTCCTTCATCGCGAGCGGGACGCCGGCGAGTGGCCCGAGATCGCCACCGGCTGCGCGACGCGCGTCGACCTGCTTGGCCGCGTGCATCGCGCCCTCGGCGTCGACGTGCAAGAACGCGTGCACCTTTGCGTCGACCTGGGCGATGCGCTCCAGGTGCGCTTCGGTCACCTCGAGTGCCGTGACCTCGCCGGCCGCGATGGCGGCTGCAGTATCCGCGGCAGACAGCCGCGTGAGGTCGCTCATCACGCTTCTTCCGAGAGGATGCGCGGGACGCGGAACTTGTTGTCCTCGACTGAGGGCGCGGCGGCGAGGATCGCGTCACGCGGCAGCGAGGGCACGATCTCGTCGCGACGCAGCACGTTCGACATCGGCACGGCGTGCGTCGTAGGCGGGATGTCCGCGGCAGCGACCTCGCCGACCCGGGCAACTGCACCCAGGATCACGTCCAGCTGGCCGGCGAACAGGTCGAGCTCGTCGTCGGAGACGGCCAGGCGCGCCAGCCGGGCGAGATGCGCGACCTCGTCGCGCGAGATTCGGGGTTCACTCACACTGCCCGAGTCTAGTGAGACCGCGGTGGTCGGTTTCGGGCGTCAGTGGTCAGTTGCAACTGACCACTGCGGACGGAACTGACCACTGCAGGGAGGTGCACCCCTGTAACCGCCGCGTCACACCGATAGGGCACGCTGTCCGGCGTGTCCTACCTGCTCCGAATTGTGCTGCCTGATCGACCGGGCGCACTCGGAGCTGTCGCCACCGCGCTCGGCGGGGTCGGCGCCGACATCCTGAGTCTGGACGTCATCGAGCGGGGGCCCGGCGCCGCCATCGACGACCTGGTCGTCGAACTTCCGCCGGACAAGCTCGCCGACTCCCTCGTGAGTGCCGCCGTGACGGTCGAAGGCGTGCGGGTCGAGTCGATCCGTCCGTATGCGGGCCAGATCGATCCCCATCGGGAGCTGGAGTTGCTCGACAACCTGGCTGCCAAGCCGCACGAGTCGCTGGCCGTGCTGGCCGACGGTGTCGCCCGGGTGTTTCGCGCCGGCTGGGCGATCGTGCTCGACGCCCCCGTCAGCGGGCAGTCGAGCGTGCTGGCAGCGGGCAACTCTGCACCCGAGGTCGAAACACTTCCGGTCCCGTGGTGGCCGCCGCGACCGGCGCGCGGGCTCGAGGGCGACAACGGTTGGGCGCCGCCCGACTGGGACCGGCTGGGCACCGAGCTTGCGGTGGCACCGCTCGGCGACGGTGCGTTGCTCGTCGGACGACCCGCGTTGCGTTGGCTGCCGTCCGAACTCGTCCGGCTGCAACACCTCGCCGCGATCGCAGCCTCGGTCACCACCGCAGACGGCTGACCGCGAATCTGCGGGGACACGGTGTCCCAGTACTGTCTGCTCCATGCCTGCGTGGACCGCGACGGACATTCCTGACCAGACCGGCCGCACCTTCATCGTCACCGGTGCGAACAGCGGCCTCGGCGAGGCCACCGCACGCGGGCTGGCCGAGCACGGTGCGCGGGTGATCATGGCGTGCCGCAATGTGGGCAAGGCCGAAGCGGTCGCCAAGGGCATACCCGGCGACGTCGCTGTGCGACCGCTCGACCTCGCCGACCTTTCGTCCGTGCACGCGTTCGCGAATGTCACCGACACCTTCGACGTGCTCGTGAACAACGCGGGCATCATGGCGGTGCCGAAGGCGCGCACCGCCGACGGCTTCGAGTCGCAGTTCGGGACGAACTTCCTCGGCCACTTCGCCCTGACCGGGCTGCTGCTACCGAAGATCTCGTCGCGGGTGGTGACGCTGTCGAGCGAGGCACACCGCCTCGGACGCATCGCGCTGGACGATCTGAACTGGCACACCCGCCGGTATCGGCGCTGGGCGGCCTACGGGCAGTCCAAGCTCGCGGACCTCATGTTCGCCTTCGAGCTCGACCGCCGTCTGACGCGCGCGCAAGTCCCGCAGTGCTGTCGGTGGCAGCACATCCCGGCTACGCCGCCACCGAATTGCAATCGCACACCGAGTCGATCCTCGATCGGGTGATGGCGATCGGGAACCGCATTGTGGCGCAGAGCGCGGCGATGGGCGCGCTGCCGACGCTGTACGCGGCGACGATGCCCGACGTCACGGGCGGAGACTTCTACGGCCCGGACGGAATCGGTGACATGCGCGGGCATCCGCACAAGAGCGCGAGCACCCGCGCGTCGAAGGATGCCGCTGTCGCGGCGAAGCTGTGGCGCAAGGCAGAGGAGCTGACCGGCGTCACGTTCGAGTGAGCGGACGCGCCTCGGGTGTCGGCAGTGTGCCTGTGGCGATGACGGGCTCCGGCGCCGGGCGGGCGGCGTGCTTGTCGCGAATGCGATGCAGACCGCGCCGTCCCCAACCGATGACTGCGTCAGAAATCCGTTCGGAGTACGGCATGACCCACGGCAGCACGATCAGGACGAGGACGCCGGCGAGCCAGCCGCCGAGCACATCGCTGACCCAGTGCGTGTCGAGGTACACGGTGGACAGGCCGACCGTGACCGAGACGAACACTGCAGACCAGAACACGAGCCGGCGGTACGACACAGCCAGCATCGCGATCAACCCGTAGAGCACGACCGCGTTCGACACGTGCCCGGACGGGAAGATGTCGCCGCCTTCGAACACCGCGTGCACCTTCGGCGTGGCGTGCGGTCCGAGTCGTCCGGTCGCGAGCTTGACGACGCCGACACTCAGGTTCAGCACGATCAACGCGGTCGCGAGCATGACCAGTGGCCGCGGCGAGCGCGACTTCCATGACCGCCACAGGAACCACGGCAACGCGACGACAGTTGCGGGGGCTCGCTGGCCGAGCATGACGTAGGTGTGCAGCGGATAGAACCAGCCCGGGTAGCGCTGGATGAGATCGAGGTGGAAGACGTCACGGTCGATGTCGAGGAACGGCGACCAGCGCACGACGCCGAGGATCAGGACCAGGTAGGCGAACAGCGACGAGCATGAAAAATCCGGCTCGAGGCGAAACGCGGATCGTTCGCGGGCGCACACGCGGCGCTCTCGTCGACTGGTCCACAACTACCTTCTTGCCAAATTCACCTGGGAATTACCTCCCCAGTTTGGCTGGCTCACAAACCCGTTTCCCAGCGGGCCGGGCACGCGTGCTCTCAGGTGTGAGCGAAGCCACCGAAGATATGGTCATTTCACGGCATCCGGGCCGCCGGCGAGCAGTGCGGTGAACTGCGCCTCGTCGAGGGTGCGAACGCCGAGTTGCTCGGCCTTTTCCGCCTTCGTCCCGGCGTTCTCGCCGACCACGACGTAATCGGTCTTCTTCGACACCGAACCGGCCGCCTTTCCGCCGCGGCTCAGAATGGCCTCTTTCGCGCCGTCGCGCGAGTAGTCCTGCAACGAACCCGTGACGACCACTGTCAGGCCGGCGATCGTTTTCGGCACGGAGTCGTCGGTCTCGTCGGCCATGCGCACGCCGGCCTGCTGCCATTTGTCGACGACCGCGAGGTGCCAGTCTTCGCCGAACCACTCTGTGACCGCGTCGGCGATCACCGGGCCGACGCCTTCGGCGGCCGCCAATTGTTCGACCGACGCCGCCCGGATGGCAGGGATCGAACCGAACTCGGTCGCGAGGGCACGCGCGGCGGTCGGGCCGACGTGGCGGATCGACAGAGCGACGAGCACACGCCACAGCGGCTGCGTCTTGGCTTGTTCCAGATTGGCGAGCAGTTTGATGCCGTTGGCCGAAAGAGTGCGTGCATCGTGCACGAGTTCGACCGGGTCGGACTTCTTTGCCGCCCGGGTGAACAGCGGCACCTGCGCGAGGCGTTCGGCGTCGAGGTCGAACAGGTCGCCCTCATCGGTGATCACGTCGGCGTCGAACAACGCCGCAACACCCTCATAACCGAGCGCTTCGATGTCGAACGCGCCACGCGCAGCGAGTGACGCGACCCGCTCGCGCACCTGCGCCGGACACGAGCGCGCATTCGGACAACGAATGTCCTTGTCCCCTTCGCGCTCAGGCTTGAGCGGCGTACGGCAGGACGGGCACTCGGTCGGCATGACGAACTTCGTCTCGGTACCGTCGCGCAGCGCCACCACCGGCCCGACGATCTCGGGAATCACGTCGCCGGCCTTGCGCAGCACAACCGTGTCGCCGATGAGAACGCCCTTGCGTTCGACCTCCCACTGGTTGTGCAAGGTGGCCCGCTCGACCGTGCTGCCGGCGACCTTGACCGGCTCCATGATCCCGAACGGCGTCACCCGTCCGGTACGGCCGACCGCGACAGCGATGTCCAGCAGCTTGGTGTTTACCTCTTCGGGCGGGTATTTGTACGCGATCGCCCAGCGCGGCGCGCGGCTCGTCGAACCGAGTCGTCGCTGCAGCGCGAGGTCGTCGACCTTCACCACGACGCCGTCGATCTCGTGCTCGACGTCGTGGCGGTGCTCGCCGTAGTAGTCGATGAACTTCTGCACGCCGGTGAGGTTCTTGACGACCTCCGCGCGGGCGGACGTGGGCAGCCCCCACTTGTCCAGCAGCGCGTACCAGTCTGACTGCGCGCTCACGGTACGGACGTCGAACGCTCCCCCGTCGACCTTGCCGACGCCGTGGACGACCATGCGCAGCCGACGCGATGCCGTCACGCGCGGATCTTTCTGCCGTAGCGAGCCGGCTGCGGTGTTCCGCGGATTCGCGTAGGGCACCTTGCCTGCTTCGACGAGGTTTGCGTTGAGCGCCTCGAAGTCCTCGACCGGGAAGAACACCTCACCGCGGACCTCGAGCACATGGGGAAGGTCGTCGCCGACGAGACGATCAGGAATGTTGTCGATCGTGCGGACATTGGGCGTGACGTCTTCGCCGGTGCGTCCGTCGCCGCGCGTGGCGCCGCGGGTCAGTCGTCCATCGGTGTAGACGAGGCTGATGGCGAGCCCGTCGACCTTCAGCTCGCACAGGTAGGCCGGAACCGTCCCGGCATCGCGTTCGACGCGGTGCGCCCACGCTGTGATTTCGTCGGACCCGAACGCGTTGTCGAGGCTGAGCATGCGCTCGAGATGGTCGACCGCGGTGAACTGGGTCGAATAGGTGCCGCCTACCCGCTGTGTGGGCGAGGACGGGGTGCGCAGATCGGGGAACTGTTCCTCGAGTTCTTCGAGGCGGCGCATGCGCTTGTCGTAGTCGGTATCGCTCGATGTGGGCTGATCGAGCACGTAGTAGCGGTACTGGTCGTCGTCGATCTCTTCGGACAATCGCGCATGCTCGTCGCGGGCGTCTTCGGTTGCTGACTTCGGTGAGACCACGCTCATCCCTCCGGTTGGGCATCGTGGCCCTGCGCCGTGATGAGCAGCTTGCTTCCGGTTCTCACGGTCCCGAATCTAGCCGCTGGGTACGACTACGCTGCGGACATGATCGGCCGGGTCTGGCACGCGGTCATCGCCGCGCTCGTACTCGTCGCCATGGTCGTGCAGATCGTCATCGCGGCGCGCGTCCCGGGCATGCCGCACGACGTCAGCCCCGGCGTCCTGCGCGGCGCTTCGACCGCCGGCCGGATCGTTCGCGTGCTCAGCTTCTTCACCATCCAGAGCAATCTGCTCAGCGGTCTGGTGTCGGCGCAACTGGCCCGTGATCCGCATCGGGACGGACGAGCTTGGCGTGCGCTCCGATTGGCAGCGCTGTTCGGTATCACCGTCACCGGAATCGTCTACTCGACGGTGCTCGCGCGCATTCACGAACCGAACGGTGCCGCAGAGACATTGGTCAACGACATCGTGCATTACGTCGTACCGGTGCTGATGGTGCTGGGTTGGCTGCTGTTCGGCCCGCGTCCGCGGATAGACGCGCGGACGGTGTGGTTGTCGTTGCTGTTCCCGTTCGCCTGGCTTGCGTACACGCTGGTGCGCGGCGCGATCTGGGACTGGTACCCGTATCCGTTCCTCGACGTGACGGCGCACGGCTACGCACGCGTGGCGCTCAATTCGCTCGGTGTGGTCGTGGTGTTCGCGGCGCTCGCCGTGCTGTTCGCGTTCGGCGACCAGAAACTGCCTCAGGCAGCGTCGTCACGCAGCGCGGCGCCGACGTCGCGCAACAACGACAGCACACGGCGCACGTAGCCCTGACCGGCTCCGGCCAGTCCGCACGCCGGCGTCACCACGACCGTCTGCGCGGCTGCCGAGCGGGCAAAGCCGAGTGCCGACCACAGCGAGCGCACCGCATCGCGCGCGCGGTCGAGCGAGACTGCGGCATCAGTCGACGGCAGCACACCGAGCCACAGCGACGTCCCGTTGTCGATCGCCTCGCCGAGCGCGTCATAGCTCGAGGTGCCGAGCAGTGCTGCATCGAGTGAGATCGCGTCCGCGCCGGCGTCGCGGATCAAGCGCAGCGGGATGTCGGCGGCGCAGCAGTGCACCACCCGTCCGCCGTCGCCGGCGACTGAGAGCACGTCACGCAGGGTCGTCTCGGCCACCGATGCCTCGACCGAGCGAACGGTCCCGTAGCCGGACGGCGTCCCGACCCGCCCACCGAGCACCGCGGGCAGCGACGGCTCGTCGAGTTGCAGCACGAGCCGAGCGTTCGGCACGCGACGCTGCACATCGGCAAGGTGTTCGCGCAACCCCTCGGCGAGCGACTCGGCCAGGTCGCGGGTCGCACCGTGGTCGCCGACGACCTTGTGCCCGGACGGTAGTTCGAGATTCGCCGCGAGCGTCCACGGTCCGGTCGCCTGCAGCTTGAGCGCACCCGCGTACCCGTCGGCGGCAGCCTCGAGCGCGTCGAGGTCCCACGCCAGCATGTCGCGTGCTCGTCGCACGTCGCGTCCGTCGTGTGCGGCGAACCGCCACCCCGAGGGCACGATCTCGACCGGCAGGTCGACGAGCAGGCCGCTTGTGCGGCCGATCATGTCGGCGCCGGCGCCGCGTTGCGGCAGTTCGGGCAGGTGCGGCAGGTCGGGCAGCTCACCGAAGACGAGCCGGGCAGCTTCGTCCGGCTCGGTGCCAGGCAGCGAACCGATGCCGGTCGCCGAGCCCGGCGGCCAACGATGGCTCATGCCGTGACTGGCGCGCGGCGCGAGGCGGTGATGGTCGCCGAACCGATGACACGATCGTCGTCGTACATCACCAACGCCTGTCCCGCTGCGACGCCGCGCTGGGGTGCGTCGAGCCGCGCGATGATGCCCTCCGACGCGACCTCGACCCGTGCGCGGCTCACCATCCCGTGCGCCCGCAGTTGTACCGCGCAGTCGAACGGACCATCAGGAACGTCGTTCGTCCACACCGGTCGTGCGGCGCTGATCTCGTCGACGTCGAGCAGTTCGCCACGTCCGACCGTCACCCGGTTGGTCTTGGGCTGGATCGAGAGCACGTAGCGCGGTTCGCCGTCGGCCGCTGCGCGGTCGAGGTGCAAGCCCGCGCCGCTGCCCGACAGTGAACGCGAACGCCCCACGATGCGAACCGACGACCGCACCTGACTCGGCGTCGACGATCTCGCCGTCGCTCTCGCCGATCTTGCGCTGCAGGAAGCCTCGGGTGTCGCCGTCGGCGATGAAGCAGATGTCGTGCGAATCGGGCTTGGCGGCTACGGCCAGACCCCGTGCAGCGGCCTCGGCGCGGACGTCGCGCTTGGTGGTGTCGCCGAGCGGGAAGATCGCGCGCGACAACTGATCGGGGCGGAGCACGGCGAGCACGTACGACTGGTCCTTGCCGGCGTCGACCGAGCGCCGCAGCACTGCCGTCGTCGAGCTGTGCGTGGTGCCCGGTGACGACGGCGTCGAAACCGAGCGCGACGGCGCGGTCGAGCACGGCCGAGAACTTGATCTTCTCGTTGCAGCGCAGGCACGGGTTGGGGGTGTGCCCTGCGGCGTACTCGGCGACGAAGTCGTCGATGACGTCGGCACGGAAGCGTTCGGCGAGATCCCATATGTAGAAGGGGATCCCGAGCACGTCGGCAGCGCGTCGCGCGTCGTTCGAGTCCTCGATCGTGCAACAGCCACGCGCACCGTGTCGCAGTGTCGCTGGGTTCTGCGCGAGCGCGAGGTGCACGCCGGTCACGTCGTGCCCCGCGTCGACTGCGCGCGCCGCCGCGACGGCCGAGTCGACGCCGCCGCTCATCGCGGCAATGACCTTCATGACGGCACCATCGAGGTGAGCCCGGCGCGACGCGCCCGGTCGACGGCCGGCCCGATCGCGTCGACGACGTCGGCCACGTCGGCCGCAGTGGAAGTGTGCCCGAGCGAGAAGCGCAGCGAGCCACGTGCGGTCGCGTCGCTCGCACCCATCGCGGTGAGGACGTGCGACGGCTGAGCGACGCCGGCCGCGCAGGCCGATCCGGTCGAGCACTCGACGCCGCGTGCATCGAGGAGCATGAGCAACGAGTCGCCCTCACACCCCGGGAAGCTCAGGTGGGCGATGCCGGGCAGCCGGTCGGTCGGGATTGCCGTTGAGGGTGACGTCGGGGACGTTCGCGCGGACCCCGGCGACGAGTTCGTCGCGCAGCGCCGCGAGGGTGACGGCCGCTTCGGCGCGCCGCTCGACGGTGATCGTCGTCGCCGTCGCCAGCCCGACCGAGCCCGCGACATCGAGGGTGCCCGAGCGCACATCGCGCTCTTGTCCGCCGCCGTGCAGCAATGGGACGCACGCGACGTTGCGGCCGAGCAGCAGCGCGCCCGTCCCGACCGGGCCGCCGAGCTTGTGCCCGGTCATGGTCAGCGCATCGACGCCGGAATCGGCGAAGTCGACCGGCAAGGTGGCGATCGCCTGCACCGCGTCGGTGTGGAACGGGATGCCGTGCTCATGCGCGATTGCGGCGAGTTCGGCGATCGGCTGCACCGTGCCGACTTCGTTGTTGGCCCACATGATGCTCACGACTGCCACCGACTCGGGGTCGGCTGCGACCGCGGCCGCGAGCGTGTCCGGGCGCACCGTCCCGCGTGCGTCGACCGGCAGTAACACCAGTTCGGCGCCCTGCGCGGCGGCCAGCCATTCGGCTGCATCGAGCACCGCGTGGTGCTCGACTGCGCTGACGATCACCTTGGTGCGGCGCGGGTCGGCGCTGTGGCGTGCCCAGTACAACCCCTTGACGGCGAGGTTGTCGGCCTCGGTACCGCCTGCGGTGAAGATGACCTCGGACGGGCGCGCGCCGAGCGCCGCGGCGAGCTGCTCACGTGACTCCTCGATGCGGCGCCGTGCGCGACGGCCGGCGCCGTGCAGCGACGACGGGTTGCCGAGATCGCCCATGGCATCGGCGACCGCGGTGACGGCCTCCGGCAGCATCGGCGTGGTCGCTGCGTGATCGAGGTACGGCATTTCGCGCTCCAGCTTACGGAACGCCCTGCGCCCCGGCCGCCTGCTCCAGGGCAAGCCGCTGGCCGAGCCGTCTCACCTCGTGCGGCCGAGCCGCTTCGGCGCGACCGGACCGATCAGAACGGAGGAAGACCTGATCCAGATCGCCAACCGGGTCGGGCGGTGCCGCTCAGAGCAGCGGACGGACCTGCTCGCCGGCAAACCGGGCAAAGGCAACCGGGTCTTCGTCGGCGGTGGGTTGCAATACGACCGCGTCGGCGCCGGCCTCGGACCAGCGGCGCACGGTGGCGGCTATCGCCTCGGCGTCGCCCCAGGTGCCGGCGTCGGCGTCGGTCCGGCGGTCCGGAGCGCTGGTCCGGGCGACGCGACGCGCCGTCCGGCGCACGCGCTCGCCCGCGCGATGGGTCGCGGTCGGTCAGGTGCCTGGCAGCGCCGAGGCTGGTCGTCTGGCCGAGCGCCGACGTGCAGCGCGGGCTTCGGGTGCGGCGCCCAGCCGAGCTTCACCTCACGCAACCGCACGTAGTCGCCCTCGGTGGTCACGGTGTCGCCGGCGAGCAGCGCCTGCAGCGCGGTGACGTACTCGCGCAGCAGGGTCATCGGTGATGCGGCGCGGACGCCGACGCGGGCCATCCAGTCGAGAACGCCATGCCCGACGCCGATGTGCACGCGGTCGCCGAACATGCGCGCCAGCGAGGCGATCTCCATCGCCGCGAGCGCCGGATTGCGCAGCGGCACGGGCATGATCC
This sequence comes from uncultured Actinomycetota bacterium, assembly GCA_963708645.1. Taxonomy (GTDB): domain Bacteria; phylum Actinomycetota; class Actinomycetes; order Mycobacteriales; family Jatrophihabitantaceae; genus RYN-133. Next base: position 64,834 of record CAVPTA010000014.1, read on the forward strand.
CGATCCCGACGTGCAGCCGTTGTGTCCAGGCCAGCGCGGCCGCCGCGCTGGCGACCGCGCCCTCGTCGAAGCAGTCCTCCCACAGCCACAGCTCGTCGATCCCGGACTCGTCGGCGGCCTTCGCAACCGCGCGAAGCTCCTCAGGCGCGCGTTGTGGGCGGAAGATCACGCCAAGACTCGTCACGCCCGCAACGTACTTGCCCGTCCTGACACCGCGATCCCGACCAAGGCCACGACGAGCATGAGCGCGTCGAGGCTGACGAACGCTGCGGTGTAGCCGATCGAGCCGACCGCGGCAGCCGCGACAAGCACTCCGGCGATGCCTGCCGTGAACGATGCCGCGGTGGTGTCGGTCAGTTGCAGCGCCGCGGAGTCGCGCCCGCGGTCGGCGTCGTTCGTGTGGTTGAGCAACAGCACGCTGGCGGTCGTCAGCGTGAGGCCAGCGCCCAGGCCGGCGAACCCCCAGCCGGGATAGGACAGCCACCAGGGGCTCGAGGGCAGTGCCGTGATCGCGATGACGGTGATCGCGATGCAGAGGCTGGCGAAGCCGGTACGCAGGTAACGCACGCGCCGACGTGCCTCGTCGGCCGCGGTCTCGTTCTCGTGGTCACGACCTTGCCACCAGGCACCGAACGACCAGGCGAACCCGGACACCGCGAGCGGCAGCCCGGCCTGCACCGGATCGAGGCCGTGCTGCTGGCTGAGCATCAGCGGGATGACCGACTCGGTACCGAAGAAGGCACCCGAGATCAGTCCCCGTAGCGCGATGTCGGCACCGACGCCGGCCTGCATCGTGAACGTGCCGGGAGGGACGAGTCCGCGCAGCCCGACGAGCGCAAGTGCAATACCGCCTGCGGCGAGCACGAGCCTGACCGGCGATGCGTGCTGGCCGGCCGCTTCGAAGGCCGCAACGCCCGCAGCCACAACGAGCGCGACGAGCAGTCGCCGGGGACCGGGGACGGTGTCGGATGTCCCGGCGCCGCCGTGCAACGACCGCACGACCGGCACGATCAGCGCACCGCCGATGGCGACGAACGGCACCAGGCCGAGGAAGACCCAGCGCCAGCTCACATGCTGGGTCAGGACGCCGGAGAGCAAGGGCCCGAGCAGGGACGGCAGCAACCACGCGCTCGACGTGGCGACGAAGACCTTGGGTCGCAGCTGTTCTGGGTACGTGATGCCGATCAGGACGTAGGTCGAGGTGATGAGCAGTCCCCCGCCGATGCCCTGTACCGCACGGGCGAGGACGAGCTGGACCATCGTGGTAGCCGTTCCGGCAACGAGCAGGCCGGCGACGAACAGCGCTATCCCGCCGAAGACACCTGGGCGAGGTCCACGCGCATCGCTGAGCTGGCCGGCAGCCACCATGCCCACGACGTTCGCGACGAGGAACGATGTGAACGCCCAGCCGAACGCGCCCACTCCGTGCAGCTCACGCGCCGCGCTCGGCAACGCCGGCGTCACCGCCATCGCCTCGAACGCGATCATCGAGATCAGGACGAGCAGCCCGAGCGTCGTGCTGCGAAGCCGTCCCGAAAAGATCGTCGCCGCGTCGGAGGCGCGGGCAGGGGCGGTGAGCACGCCTTCCATGATGCAAGTTCAAGCCTGCTTGAACTCAAATCGGGGTCGCACACGTCCGCCGGTCGAGTGGCGAGGGACTAGCCCTTGCGCTTGGCGACCTCTTCGGTGAGCTGCGGCGCGACCTGGAACAGATCGCCCACGACGCCGAAGTCGGCGAGCTCGAAGATCGGAGCCTCGGGGTCCTTGTTGATCGCGACGATCGTCTTGGACGTCTGCATGCCGGCGCGGTGCTGGATCGCTCCGGAAATGCCGACCGCGATGTAGAGCTGCGGCGACACGGTCACACCGGTCTGGCCGACCTGCATCTGATGGTCGACCCAGCCGGCATCGACGACGGCACGCGAAGCACCGACGGCCGCACCGAGGGAGTCGGCGAGCTTCTCGATGATCTCGAAGTTCTCGGCCTTACCGATTCCGCGGCCACCCGAGACGACGACGGACGCGTCAGCGAGTTGCGGACGCGAGCCCTTCTCTTCGACGACCGTGTCGGTGATCTTCGCGCTCTTGTCCGAGTCGGAGAGCGTGACGTCGACCGAGACCTCCTCGGCCGCTCCGGAGCTCTGCTCCGGAGCGAACGAGTTCGGCCGCACAGTGATGATCGGCGTCCCCTTCGTGACCTTCGACTGCACGCTGATAGCGGCACCGAAGATCTGCTGGGTCGCGGTGTCGCCCTCGAGGCCGACCGCGTCGTAGATCAGGCCGGAGTCGAGCTTGACCGCGAGCCGGGCCGCGATCTCCTTGTTCTCCGAGCTCGACGAGAGCAGGATCGCCGCCGGCGAGGCCTGCTCAGCGACTGCGGCAAGAGCTGCCGCCTTCGGCGCGACCGAGAAGCCGGCGATGTCGTCGCTCTCGGCGACGTAGACCTTCGCGGCGCCGTACTCGCCGAGCTGGTCCTTGACCTTGGCCGCCTCGCCGGGCGCGCCGACGACAACGGCGCTGGGCTCACCCAGCGACTTGGCCGCGGTGAGCAGCTCGAATGTGGCCTTCTTGACGGTGCCGTCGACCGAATCGACGAGAACCAATACCTCTGCCATGTGTAGTCAGTCCCCTCAGATGAGCTTCTTCGAGGCGAGGTAGTCGGCGATCGCGGCGCCGCCGTTGCCCTCGTCCTTGACGGTCTCGCCGGCCGCACGCGGCGGGGCGTTCTCGAACGACTCGACCGCGGTCCAGGAGTTCGACAGCCCGACCTCGCCGGCGTCAAGACCGATGTCTTCGAGCGACTTGACCTCGATCGGCTTGCTCTTGGCGGCCATGATGCCCTTGAAGGACGGGTAGCGCGGGTCGTTGATCTTCTCGACCACGCTGATGACCGCGGGCGTCTCGCCTTCGACCTGCTCGTACCCGGTGTCGGTGACGCGCTCGATCGTGACGGTCGAGCCGTCGACGGTCACCTTGCGCGCCTGCGTGAGCTGCGGACGTCCGAGCACCTCGGCCAGCATGGCCGGGACGACCGAACCGCGGGCGTCAGTCGCCTCGGAACCGGCGATCGCGACGTCCCACTCAAGGCCGTCGAGTGCCTTCGCGAGCACCTTGGCGGTCGCTACCGCGTCCGAGCCGTGGATGGCCTCGTCCGAGACGTGGACGGCCTTGTCGGCGCCCATCGACAGGGCCTTGCGGATCGACTCCGTCGCCTTCTCCGGACCGACGGTGAGGATGGTGACCTCGCCGTCGTGTTCCTCTTTGAGTCGCAGACCTTCTTCGATCGCGAACTCGTCGATGTAGTTGATCACGGGATCCACGGCAGCGCGGTCGACGGTGTTGTCGTCCGCAAGCTTCCGGTCGCCCTCGGTGTCGGGTACCTGCTTCATCAGGACCACGATGTTCATGCGTGCGCCGACCTCTCAACAGTGAGTTGCTTACGTCGATGTGCTCAGTCGTACTCTGCCAATGTTACTGGCGAGTAGCAACATGAGTCGTGCCACCCTTTACGCACTTCGACCCTGTAACGGTCGTTGGCGCGGCGTCAGCAACGTCCATTACAGGGTCACAGTGGGTGCGGCTCAGACCAGGCCGAACTCCTTGAGTTCGGTGTCGGTGAGCAGTCTGGAACGAATGAGGAAGCGCACACCTTCCGGCGCCTCGACCGAGAATCCGCTCCCCCGACCTTTCACGATGTCGATGGTGATGTGCGTGTGCTTCCAGTATTCGTACTGGCTCTGGCTCATGTAGACGGGGATGTCGCGATCGAGGTCGACATCGAGGTCGCCGAGGTGGACGTCGGCATCGCCGAGCATGAATTCGCCGTCGGGGAAGCACATCGGCGACGAGCCGTCACAACACCCGCCCGACTGATGGAACATCAGCGGACCGTGTTGTTCGGTGAGGCGGCGGAGCATCTCCGCCGCCTCACCGGTCACATCAACGTGTCTCGTCATGGGCATCGGCTCTAGAAGAAGCCGAGCGCCTTCGGCGAGTAGGACACCAGCAGGTTCTTCGTGTTCTGGTAGTGGTCGAGCATCATCTTGTGGTTCTCGCGCCCGACGCCGGACTGCTTGTAGCCACCGAACGCGGCATGCGCCGGGTACTGGTGGTAGCAGTTCGTCCACACCCGGCCGGCCTGGATCTCACGTCCGGCGCGGTAGGCGCGCGCACCGTCGCGCGACCACACGCCGGCGCCGAGGCCGTACAGCGTGTCGTTCGCGATCTTGAGCGCATCGGCCTCGTCGTCGAACTTGGCGACCGAGACGACCGGCCCGAAGATCTCCTCCTGGAAGATGCGCATCGAGTTGTCGCCCTCGAAGATCGTCGGCTGGACGTAGTAGCCGCCCGCCAGCTCGCCGTCGAGCTCGGCCTTCGCACCGCCGGTGAGCACCTTCGCGCCCTCCTGCTTGCCGATGTCGATGTAGGACATGATCTTCTCGAACTGGTCGTTCGAGGCCTGCGCGCCGATCATCGTGTCGGTGTCGAGCGGGTTGCCCTGCTTGATCTTCTTCGTGCGCTCGACTGCGTCGCCGAGGAACTGGTCGTAGATCGAGCCCTGGATCAACGCGCGTGACGGGCACGTGCAGACCTCGCCCTGGTTGAGCGCGAACATCGTGAAGCCTTCGAGCGCCTTGTCGTAGAAGTCGTCCTTGGCGGCCGCCACGTCTTCGAAGAAGATGTTCGGGCTCTTGCCGCCGAGCTCGAGCGTCACGGGGATCAGGTTCTGCGATGCGTACTGCATGATCAGGCGGCCCGTGGTCGTCTCGCCGGTGAAGGCGATCTTCGCGATGCGGCTCGACGATGCGAGCGGCTTGCCGGCCTCGGCGCCGAAGCCGTTGACGACGTTGACGACGCCGGCCGGGAGCAGGTCGCCGACCAGCTCCATCAGCTTGAGGATCGACCACGGTGTCTGCTCGGCCGGTTTGATGACCACGCAGTTGCCGGCGGCCAGGGCGGGAGCAAGTTTCCAGATCGCCATCAGCATCGGGAAATTCCACGGGATGATCTGCCCGACGACGCCGAGCGGCTCGTGGAAGTGGTAGGCGATGGTGTCGGCGTCGACCTCGGAGATGCCGCCTTCTTGGGCGCGGATCGCGCCGGCGAAGTAGCGGAAGTGGTCGACGGCCAGTGGCAGGTCGGCCGCGGAGGTCTCGCGGATGGGCTTGCCGTTCTCGAGCGTCTCGATGGCCGCGAGGTCGGCAAGGTTCTCTTCGATCCGGTCGGCGATCTTGTTCAGGATGACCGCGCGCTCGGCTGCGGACGTGCGACCCCACGCACGCCGTGCGCCGTGTGCGGCGTCGAGGGCGAGCTCGATGTCCTCGCCGGTGCTGCGGGGAATCTCGCAGATCGTCTTGCCTGTGATGGGCGTCGGATTCTCGAAATAGTCACCCTTGCTCGGCGGCGTCCAATCGCCACCGATGAAGTTGTCGTAGCGGCTCTCGACCTTGACCGAGCTGTCCGCCGTGCCGGGTGTGGGAACGACTGCCATGCCAGCCTCCGAGTGTCGTGGGCATCGGGAGGCCGACGTTACGACTGGCGACGTTGCGGCAACGTTGCGTCTTTCGTTCCGCAGAAGCGGCTGGTCAGTGGCGATTCAATCCGAGTTCGCGGTCGAGGCGTTGCAGCTCTATTGCAGCGATCGCGTGCAACGGTGACCCGTGGGCGGCCAGCAGCGCCTGCCGCCGCCACATGTCGAGGTCGTCGGCACCCCAGCGCGAGCGGGTCCAGGCGGCCATCAGGTCGACCTCGTCGGACGACAGCACAGCCGCGCGCAACTGTCGCTCGAGCCGTTCGCGCTGTTCCGCGACACCCGGCGCATCAGAATGCGGCAGCAACGGTCCGCGGTAGGCACGTAGGGCGTCGCCCGGGCGGCCGGTGTCGATGGCGTCGGTGACCGTGCGCCAGTCGCACACGGCGGCCCGTAACGCCCCGCGCAGGCGGTACGGACGCGAGTCGAGCAGGTCGTTGCCGAGCAGCGAGCGCAGCCGGGTCAGCTCGGCGCGCATCGTCGACGTGCTGACCTCGTCCGGGTACAGCTCGATGGCCAGCTGATCGCCGGTCAGGCCGTCCGGGTGATCGACGAGGATGACGAGGATCTCGCTGTGTCGCGGCGAGAGTCTCAGTTGCCGGCCGTTGACCGTCAGCTGGCAGTCGGGACGACCGAGCGCGTCAACGGTGACCGCCGGCGCAGGTCGCCACAGCTCGCCCGGTGCGCTGATCGCGGCAAGGCGGCCGAGTTCGGCCTCGGCCATGCGTGCCGCTGCGCGCACCATCGCAAGCGTCTGTGGCGTGGCTACGGCTTCCGAGCCCGTGACGTCGACGATGCCGAGGATGGCTTGCGTCTCGGGATCGTGGATCGGCGCTGCTGCGCACGTCCACGGCTGGACGGTGCGGACGAAGTGTTCGGACGCGAGGATCTGCACCGGAAGGTCGAGGCGCAGCGCTGTGCCCGGGGCGTTCGTGCCGGCGTGGCGCTCGTCCCACTGGGCGCCCTCGATGAAGTTGATCTGTTCGGCGCGCGCGACGACGTTGGGACGCCCGCACACCCAGAGCAGCTGGCCGTGCGCGTCCCCGACGGCCATCACGCTGTCGCACTCCTCGGCGGCACGGCCGAGGACGTCGTAGAGCAGCGGGAACACCCGCGAGAGCGGATGTGCCTCACGGTATTCGGCCAGATCGCTGCCTTGGGCGAACACCGGGACGGCCACGTCGTCGGCGTCGACGCCGGCGCGGGCCGAGTACCGCCAGGAGTCGGCCACGATGTCGCGAACGTCGGCCGGGACCGTCCCCGATTCGAGGAACGTTTCGTGAGCACGGTGCAACGTTCGGACGGCGTCCGCACTCGGCGTTGTGGTTGCCGGCTTCGCAGTCTCGATGGCAACGATGTTATCCCGGTCACGCTGGGCGCGAGCGATGAACCTGCTCAGCCTGCTACTGGAACGCCACGATGCGGCCGAAGCGATCGCCGGCGAGCGCGATCGAGTCGGAGGAAGCGGCGACCGAATAGAGCGGCGCCGCATCGTCAGTGCGGCTGGCCTGCCAGGTCGATCCGGTCCAGTTGTAGCCGTCGCCGGAACCGCCGACGGCAAGGCAGAACTTCGACGTCGAGCACGAGACCGCGTTGAGCTGCCCGCCGCCGGTGAGGTTGCTGCTCGAGGTCCAGCTGTTGCCGTTCCAGCGGTAGGCGTATCCCCCGCTGCCGACCGCGACGCAGAATGTGGAACTCGAGCACGACAGCGCCCGAAGCACGTCCTCATTCGCGGCGGCGCCGGTCGGGGCGACTGCAACCGGTGTCGCGCCGCCCGTCATGACGAACGCGTCGCCGTCCTCGGTCACGATCATGCAGTGGGCCGTGTCAGGGCACGAGATCGCGACGATCGAGTCGCCCGAAGAGATCGGGACGGTGATGGGCGTGGTGTCCCAGCCGTTCGTCGAATCCCAGTGATACGCGGCGTCGCTCGAGGCCGCGTAACACGAGCCGGCCGTGTCGCAGGTGAGCGCGACGAGGAATACGAGACCGGAGGATTGGACGGCCGATAGGGCGCCGGCCGTGTCGGTGACGTACTTGCCGCCGAACGTGGCAGCCATGCAGAAATCGCCGCTGGCGCACGCCGTCGAGACGAGGCTGTCGCCGGCGAGCCCGAGATCGACCGGCGGCGCCCACGTGCCGGCGCTCTCGACCGTCACGAATCCGCCGTCGCTCGCCAGGCAGTCGCTCGGGTCGCCGCAGGCCAATGAAGTGATGCCGAGGTGCTCGTCGACGATCTTCGTCGGCGCGCTCCAGGTGCTCGTGCCGATCGTGTAGGTCGAGGTCGTCGAATTCCGGTTGCTCGTGAAGCAGTAGGACGGACCGCACGAGATCGCATAGATGTTCGTGCCTGCACCTGTCGGCGTAGCGCTACTCCACGGGCCGGTCGTGCTGAGCGTGTAGACGTTGCCGCCGTTGTCGACCGCACGGCACACGGCGCTCGACTGCGAGCACGACACGCTCGAGATTTGAAAGCCGGTCGCGACAGGGCTTGCCGTGCCCCACGAATTGGCTTTGAGATGGAACGCGCGTGCGTTGCCGTTGCTGTCGGAGTCGGTGAGCACGCATTGGAAGCCGTTGTTGTCGAAGCACGACAGCGCGCTGGGAAACCCGTGGTCGGTGAACTGGACGGCCGACCAAGCGTCCGGTGCGTCGCCCGGGTCGTGGACGAACGTTCGGGCGTGATTGTTGCCGTCAACAGTCGCGCACGACGCGGACGTACCGTCCGTCGCGCCTTCACACGACAAGAGGGTGGGGTCGACGGGGTTTGTGGGATACGGGGTGGTCCTGGTGATCAGCGTGCCGTCAAGTGCGCGAAGGTTCGACCAGCTGGTGCCGTTCCACAGCGTGTAGTCGCTGAAGCTGTCGAGTGCCAGACAGAAGGTTGTGCTCGTGCACGACACCTCCTTGAGCGGGCCACCGAGATACATGGTCTTCGATGCTGACTGCTTCCAGCTCGTCCCGTTGTAGGTGCTGGCGCGCCCGGCGTCGTCGACGGCCGCGCAGAACGTGTCGGTGGCGCACGACAGGTCGTCGATCGTGTTGCCCGGCGAGATCGGGTTGCCGGCGTTCGTCCATGGCTGCGTCGGGCCGGACCGCGTGAGCAGGTTGTTGAACGAGTCGATCGCGTAGCACTTCTGATCCGGACACGACAGGACGGCGGGGGCACCTTCAGACGCGTCGATCGTGGCCGGGGTCTGCCACCACCTGCGGTAGCTGAATGCGCCGGTCTTCGTTGCGGTGCCGCCCGGCGAGGTGACCGAGATGTCGACTGCCCCTGGCGCGTTCTTCGGGCTCGTGAACTCGAGGTGGTTCGCGTCGAGCTCGGTGACGCCGGTCATCGTCTTGTTCGCGAACTTGACGCTCATGCCGGTGCGGAAGTTGGTTCCGGTGACGGTGAGATCGGAACCGCCGGTGTCAGGTCCCCAAGCCACGCGAGTGCCGCCGGACGATCTCGTGACGGACGTGATCGTGGGCCTGGCGATGTAGGTGAAGCCGTCCGCGGCGTTCGACGCGGATGTGCCGTGCGTGGTGACGATGTGGACGTTCACGCGTCCGGCCGATCCTCGCGGCGCAGTCGCGGTGACCTTGGTCGACGAGACGACCGTGATGCTCGTCGCCGCTGTCGTGCCGAAGGTGACCCTCGATCTGGTCAGGCCCGAGAACCCGCTGCCGGTGATCGTCACGCGAGTGCCGCCGGCCGCGGGCCCGGTTCGTGGCGCGACAGCGACGACCTTCGGTGGTGTCGTCGACGCTGCCGGCGTCGCAACCACGACGCCCATCAACACGGGCGCGGTGACAAGGACGAGGGATGCGGGTGCGCGACGGAGCATGGCGGGGTCCTCCAAGGGGCAAATGCCGTGCGTGACGACATCATGCGCAACATAGGCGCTGCGAGCCCGAGACCCCAAGATCATTCACTCGGCGATTTGCAAGGTCACCCCCACGAGCCGGCTCCGTTCGACGTATCCGACGACGTAACCGGCGAGATCGACCCGGCGCTCATTCTGCGCCGCGCCTCACCCGAACGCCGGAGTTGAACCCGGCGTTTGGTTGAGCCTGCTCAGGTGTTCAGAGCAGCGTCGAGACTGATGTCGACGCCGGCGAGGGCCTTGCTGATCGGGCACCCGGCCTTCGCGTCCTGCGCGGCCTTCTCGAAGCCTTCGGCGTCGAGTCCGTCGACCGTGCCGCGGACCGTGATCTTGATGCCGGTCAGCTTGAAACCGCCGGCCGGGTCGGAGCCGAGCGAGACGTCTGCCTGCACGTCCAGCGACTGCGGGGTGCCGCCAGCGTTGGCGACGAGCGAGGACAGTTGCATCGCGTAGCAGGACGAGTGCGCGGCAGCGATCAGTTCCTCGGGGCTCGTGGTGCCATCTGCGTTGTCGGCAGCACGCTTCGGGAACGAGACCTCGTAGTTCCCGACACCTGAACTCGTCAGCTCGACCCGGCCCGAGCCTTCCTGCAGGCTGCCGTGTCCAAGCGGTGCGTGCGGTGCGAGTGGGCACAGTGCTCTCCTTTCGTCGGCGGGTATCCGTTTTCGAGCCTACGCACGCTCGGAATGGCGCACTTCGGCGATCGAGTTGCCGCCGTCGACGACGATCACCTGACCGGTCACGTAGGACGCCTGGGGCGAGGCGAGGAATTCGATGACGGCAGCCGACCTCGTCGGCAGTTCCGGGCCGGCGCATCGGCGTCGCGGCACCGGCGGCCAGTTCGTGCGCGGGTGACGTCTCGGTCTCGATCCAGCCGGGCGCGACCGCGTTGACCGTGATCGCGTGCGGCGCGAGATCGAGCGCGACCGAGCGCGTCAGGCCCGACCAGCGCGGCCTTCGCCGCGTGGTAGGCGACGTCGTCGCCGAAGGCCATGACCGGTCCGGACACCGAGTGACCGTGACGATCCGTCCGTAGCCCCGTTCGATCATGTGCGGAACCGCGGCGCGCGTCACGTGAACGCGGTGTCGAGGTTGCGGGCGACCGACGCGTGCCACTGCTCGTCGGTGATCGACGTGATCGACGCGGCCGCGTCCGGATCGCTGATCGGCGTCATGCCGGCGTTGTTCACGAGGACGTCGACGCCGCCGAACCGCTCGACCGCCGTCGCGACGACCCGTTCGGCGTCGGCACGGCAGCGGTGAGGTCGCCCGTCAGCCCATGCGACGTCGTCACCGAGTGCCGCGGCGCGCTCGCGGATGCGTTCGGTCGTCGACGTGATCACGAGGCTCAGGCCGGCCGCGTGCAGTCGACGCGCGGTCGCGAAGCCGATCCCGGACGGGCTGCCCGCACCGGTGACGATCGCGACCGTCATGCGCGCGCTGCCGCGGCGATCAGATCGAGCGCGCGGGCGTTGCCGAAGCGAGTCAGTCGCAGCGAGATGGCGAGGCTGCTCCTCGCCCGCGAATCACGGCCTGGATGTGCTCGATGCCGTACTGGAATGCCGGCCGCGGGTCGGCCGTCCACTCCTGCGACCGGGCCGCCGTCGACCCACAACGTCGACGGTGCTGTCCGGACGCGGATGGAACGGGTTGACGATGCGCAACTCGCCGCCGATCGCCGATGACGCGCGTGTACGTCGACGGCGCACCGCGCATCCCGGCCGAGAGCACCAGCCGCTGCTCGCCGGGAAAGTCGAGGACGGCGGCGATCTCGGCGTCGACCCCGTGCTCGACGAACGCGCGCGCTGCGACGTCTGTCGGTTCGGCACCGAACAGCAGCCGACCCAGCCGAACGCAGTAGCACCCGACGTCGCGCAGCGCTCCGCCGCCGAGCGCCGGCTGCCAGCGGATGTTGCCGGTTCGGCGAGCGGTGAAGTGGAACTCGGACTGATGATCTCGCGGACCCGGCCCAGCCGCGCGAGCTGGTTGCGCAGCAGTTCGGTCTGCGGGATGGAACGGGAAGACGAACGCCTCCCACAACAACGCGCCGGCCGGGACGGCGGCGAGCAGGCGTCCGGTGTCGGTCGTGTCGACGCCCAGCGGCTTCTCGCACAGCACGGCACGCCCGGTGGTCACCGCGCTTGATCGCCCACGTGGTGTGCTCGTGGTTCGGCAGCGCGATGTAGATCGCGTCGACGTCGTCGGCAGCCAATCGCCGCGTCGTAGTCGGCGACGCGCTCGACCTCGTTCGCGTCGGCCCAGTCGCGCGCGCGATCAGGGGTCCTGCTGCCGACCACGACCGCCCGGCCACCCGCGGCGCGCATCGCCGGCAGGAACGACTTGGCCGCGATGTTGGCGGTGCCCAGCACTGCCCACCGCGTCGTGCTCATGATGCGTGTCTACCGCACGGGGCATAGTGGACGAATGACGACCGCACGCACTCCTCCCCCGTTCCGCGCCGACCACGTCGGCAGCCTGCTGCGGCCGAAGAACCTGCTGCAGGCTCGCGAGGATCACGCGGCGGGACGACTGTCGCTCGAGGAGCTGCGCGCCGTCGAGGACGACGCGATCCGCGACGTCGTGCGGATGCAGGAGGACATCGGCCTGCAGGCCGCGACCGACGGCGAGTTCCGCCGCACGTCCTGGCACATGGACTTCATCTACCAGCTCGACGGCATCAGCAAGACCGACGAGAAGATCGAGGTGCACTTCCGCAACGCCGACGGCGATCTCGACTTCACCTCGGCCGCGCTCAAGGTCGACGCCAAGGTCGACATCGGCGAGCCGATCTTCGGTGCGGACTTCCAGTTCCTGCAGTCGGTCGTGAGCACAGCCGTCCCGAAGCTGACCATCCCGTCGCCGAGCATGGTGCATTACCGCGGCGGTGCGGCGGCGATCGACAAGTCGGTCTACCCGGACGAGGACGAGTTCTGGTCAGACCTGTCGGCCGCGTACGCGAAGCAGGTTGCCGGGATCGCCGCGCTCGGCGGCACCTACCTGCAGCTCGACGACACATCGCTGGCCTATCTCAACGACCCGGCCCAGCGCGAGTTGCTGACCTCGCAGGGACGCGACGCCGAGCATCAGCACGAGCGCTACATCCGCCAGATCAACTCCGCGATCGCCGGCCGTCCCGACTCGCTGCACGTCACCACGCACATGTGCCGCGGCAACTACCGCTCGTCCTGGGCGGCCGAGGGTGGCTACGACTTCGTTGCCGAGGCGCTGTTCGGGCAGCTCGACGTCGACGGGTTCTTCCTCGAGTACGACGACGCCCGCTCGGGCGACTTCTCGCCGTTGCGCTTCGTCCCGCCGGGCAAGTTCGTCGTGCTCGGCCTCATCACCACCAAGCGTCCCGAACTCGAGTCGAAGGACGACCTGAAGCGGCGCGTCGACGAGGCAGCCAAGTACGTGCCGCTCGAGCAGCTGTGCCTCTCACCGCAGTGCGGGTTCTCGTCGACCGTCGAGGGCAACGCGCTCACCCGCGACGAGCAGATCGCGAAGCTGCGGCTGGTCGTCGAGACCGCTGCGGAGATCTGGGGTTAGAGCTTCGCCGCCTCGGGGATGATCTTCTCGCCGAAAAGCTCGACCAGCTTGACCGGTTCGTCACCGGCCGCACGTGTGTGCACATGCTGCACGCCGATCCCGGCCAGGCGCTGCAGTTCGGTGAGCACCTCGTCGGCCTGCTCGCCGTTGGGGCCGAGTTCGAGCGGCATCATCACGGTCTTCTCGATGTCGTCGTAGTTACGGCCGACGTCGCTGCAGTGCTGACGCAGGACGTCGAGCTTGTGCTCGAGCTCGGGACCGCCGAACAGATTGCAGGCATCGGCGTACTGGGCGACCAGGCGCAAGGTCTTCTTCTCGCCGCCGCCGCCGATCAGGATGCGCGGGTGCGGGCGCTGCAGGGACTGCGGGACGTTCATAGTGCGGCCGAGGTGATAGTGCTTGCCCTCGTAGGCGCCGTCGTCATCGCTCCACATCTGCAGCGAGATCTGCAGTGCCTCTTCAAGTCGCTCGAACCGCTCGGCGGTGGGCGGGAACGGCAGGCCGAGCCCGTGCGATTCCTCGTCGTTCCACGCCGCACCGATGCCGAGCCAGGCGCGGCCACCGGAGAGCACGTCGAGCGTCGTCACGCATTTGGCGAGCAGGCCGGGCTCGCGGTAGACGACGGCGGTGACCCAGGCGAGCAGGTCGATGCGCTTGGTGACGGCTGCGAGGTACCCGAGCGTCGTGTACGCCTCGAGCATGTCGTCTTCGATAGGCCCGACCGGACGGATCTGCCAGACGTGGTCCATCACCGACAGCTTGCTGAAGCCGGCGTCTTCGACTGCGACTGCGAGCGCGCGCAGATCGGACGCCATGGTCGTGGGCCCGCCGGGCCAGGTGAAGTTCGGGACGTGGATGCCTAGTTCCATGATCTCGACGCTAGTACGGGCTTGGTAGTGGCGACACGGTGAATTCACTAACGTGCCGAGTATGACGAGAATCCCTATATATTTATGCGGATTCTCTGTACACAAGTCTGGTATTTCTTCCTCGGAAGAGATAGAATCGAACACGTGAGCAGCTCGCAGTTGACCGGCACCGCGGTGCTCGATCGGATGCGCGAGCTGGAGGTTCGCAAGCAGGCCATCGAGGTCGAGCAACTGGCGTTGATCGCGCAGATCGAGGCGGAGGGGCTGGCCTTCGAGCTGGGCGCGAAGAACACCACCGTGCTGTTGCGGGATGTGTTGCGGATCGGCGCTCGTGATGCGGCGGGACGGGTGAAGTTAGCGGCGGCGGTGACGCCGCGGCGCACGCTGACCGGCGAGCTGGTCGAACCGGCGCATCCGCAGACCGCGCAAGCACTCGCCGAGGGTGCGATCTCGACCCGGGCCGCGGCCACCGTCGTAGCGATGACCGACAAGATCGACGACCTGCTCGCCGACCAGTCCGCAGCGCTGTATGAGACGGCGCTGCTCGACTTCGCCCGCGAGCACGACCCCGACCTACTCGGCCGCTTCGCCAATGGCCTCTACGCCCGCGTCGATCAGGACGGCGCGTTTCGTGACATCGAGACCGCCCACCGGCGCCGCACCCTGACCCTGCGCCGGCGTTCGGACGGATCAGGCACCGTCGCCGGCGAGCTCACGTGTGAGGCTGCGGAATACCTCGAGACCCTCCTCGACACCCTGGCCAAGCCGCACACCGACCCGGACGGTCAACGCGATCCCCGCACCCCTGGCCAGCGGCGTCACGACGCCCTGCTCGAAGCACTGAAACTGCTCTACGCCTCCGGCGAGCTGCCCACCGCCAACGGCTGCGCCACCACGCTGGTGCTGACCGCGACCGTGGACGATTACGCGGCGGGCACCGGCGTTGCGCAGACATCGCATGGCTACACGGTCCCGGTCGCCGTCGCCGACCGGTGGCTCGACCCGAAAGCCAAAGCCATCCTCGTGTTGCTGTCGAAAACGAAAGCGATCACCGCCTACTCCGACCAGCAACGCCTGTTCACCGAACAACAACGACTAGCCATGTTCGCCCGAGACAAAGGCTGCAGCTATCCCGGCTGTGACGCGCCCTTGTCATGGACACAGGCACATCACGTCACGGATTACGCCATCACCCGAAGAACCTGCGTCGATGACGGCACCCTCGTCTGCACCGCCAACCACGCCCTGTTCGAACAAATGGGCTGGAACTCGATCATGATCGACGAACTGCCGCACTGGGTGCCGCCTGCCTGGGTCGATCCGAGGCAGAAGCCGCGACGCAACCGCATGCACGACCGGCCCGAACTCATCCCTGGCTGAAGCATGCCTTCCCGCCCAACCGCACGTTCCAGCGAGGACTCACCGCTTCGGGACTTCGTCCCGACCGGACCGAACAACGCAACTCGACCCCCGCGTTACCCTCGTCGCTCCCGTCTTTGTTCTTGTTTCTTACGCCCCAGCGTGGTGCTGGAAATGGCTGGGGTCCGAGGTAGTTAACTTCAGCGCAGCTCGTAGAACTCGTAAACGAGTTCCGAGTTGTTTCGGATTCCCTTGCCCGCGGCCTGGATCGTGTTCAGCCAAGCGAGCTCGGGATCGTCCGTCTCGAAGATCGGGGTGATGAGGACCGGGGCGCCCGTGGCCGGCAACGCGGCTGCCTTGCCGCGGTACATGATCGTCAGCGCATGACCAGTCGGCGTCGCCAGCAGCAGACGGGCGTCGACGCTCACGCTCCCGTCGCCGTGCAGCGTCAGCCAGTCACTGGACGTGCCGGCCTGGCTTGCCCGCAGGCGGTCGCCGCTGAACTCGCAGCTGGAAGCCTCTCCGACCAACCGCGATCCGGCGGGGATGCCGTCGATCCTGGTGTGCCGCGAGATCGTGATGTGCAGGGTTCCGAGTGGGACGAGATCGATGCTCACCCTGAGAAATTCTGCCGTGCGACCGAGAGCAGCGGATCACGGTGTCCGGCGGGGGCCGAACGCAGGTGGCCCTGGTTGACGGTCCAGACGATCAGTGACCCGAGGCCGTGACTCTTCGCCCACCTGGCCTTCGCGGTGATCGAACGCTGGTCCTCGTACGAGACGTAGGTGCAGTGCTGCGGGCCATGTGGTTTCGCGTAGCTGAGGTACGACGCCTGCGCCGAGCTGTCGTACTTGTAGTTCGCCTTCGTCACGTAGTTCTTCCGGATGTTGATCCAGCTCATCACGTTGTCGTCAGCGACCTCGTGCGAACCGCCCAGGCTTTGCCTCGGTCCGGTCACCTTGCCGGTCCAACACATCCCGTAGAAGCCGATCCCGACACCCAGCTTGTCTGCCGGGATCCCCACCGCGCGATAGGACTTCACGCTCACGTCGACCGCAGTCGGCGTGTTCGACCGGGCCCCCGTCAACGCGGACGAGTGCCAGCTGCGCCAGCCCGAGTACGCGTACGCCATGCCGTAGGTCATCACATCGATCCGGTTGAGCTTCTTCGAAAGCCCACCGAGGAAGCTTGGTGCCGTCGGAAACGTCTTCGATGTCGGATCGACCGGCATCGTCAACACGGCGCTGGGCAGCTCGGCGCGGAGCATGTTCACCAAGGCAGTGATGTGTGGCCGGTCGCCGCCGACGATCGGCTCCCAGTCGAGGTCGAGCCCCGAGAAGCCGTAGCTGTTCATCGTCGAGACGAGATTGTCGACGAACGTCGACAGGTGATCGGTAGCTGCAGCAGCGAATGCGTCGTGCGCGCCGGCGCCGCCGATCATCAGCATGGGCACCACGCCGTGTTGCTTTGCCAACCGGGCCAGGTTCTTCGCCATCGCCGGGCCGTGCGTCGCGTCGACGTCGAAGCTCGTGTCGAGCGTTCCGTCCGCGCGTGGTGTCACCGGCCCGACGACGAGATGCGTGAGGGAGTGCCATTCGATTTGGTTCGCGGGCATCAGGTTGCGCTGGTAACCGACGTAATAGCCCATCACCCACCGCGTGGGCGTCGCCGCGGCGCCGGCGGTGCTTGCCAGCGCGGGGAGCACGCCGACCGTGAGCAGCACAGCAAGGACGAATCGCTTCATGAGCCCTCCCTCGCGGTCAGACTAGGTCACGCACAAACCCCGCCAGCTGCGCAAGATTGCGACATTCCACCATCGGCACGACCCGTCCGAAGTCGTCGGCGACCGAGTCGCCGGTGTCCCACGCGCTGCGGCGCTCCGGGTTGAGCCAGTACGCGCGGCGCGCACGTGCGGTGATGTCGCGCAGCACCGGCAAGCGCCGGGTCGCCGTAGTTCGAGCGCGCGTCACCGAGCACCAGCAACGACGTGCGCGTGGTGATCGCGTCGAGGTGGCGCTCGTGGAAGATCTCGAACGCTCGCCCGTAGTCGGTGCGCCCGTACCAGCCGCGCACGTTCGCCTCGGACGCAAGACGGGTCACCGACTCGACCAGGTCGGCGCCCGGCCGGAAGAAGTCGGTGACTTCGTCCAGATCGTCGACGAACGCGAACACTCGCACGCGGGTGAACTGCTCCCGCAGCGCGTACACGAGCAGCAGCGTGAAGTGCGCGAACGACGTCACCGATTCGCTCACGTCGCAAAGGATCACCAGATCGGTCTTGCGCGGCCGGCGCGGGCGATGGTGTGTCTCGATCGGAATCCCGCCGGCCGACAGCGACGCGCGGATAGTGCGCCGGAAGTCGAGCTGGCCGCGGCGTCCGTGCCGGTGCTCGATCGCGAGCCGCGCGGCCATTCGGCGCGCGAGCGGCTGGATCTCGCGCCGGATCGCCGCCAGGTCGCTGCGGGTCGCGCTGAGCAGATCGATGCGGTCGACGCTCGGACGCACCGCGCTCTTCGCGATCCGTTCGCGTCCGGACTCGGCCGCGAGCCGACGCTGCACCTCGGTGTCGAGCATCGCTCGGAACCGATCGATGCGCGCGGTCAACATCGTGCGGGCGTTGCGTTCGGCGAGCGAATCGTCGTCGGTGCCGAACAGCGCCTGCTCGAGCAAACCGGCCATCAGGGTCTGCGGCGAGATGCGCGTCTGTGCGGCATAGCTCGACCACGACTGTGTGCCGGGCAGGCGGCCCGCCACCGCGCCGAACCGTCCGACGCCTTCGCGCGCGAGCTGCGGTCAACCGTTGCTCGTCCGCGTCGCGCAGCGCGTCGGCGAGAGCCGCGCGGAACGCGACCAGATCCGGATCGTCACGACGAAACGTCGATGTCGCGTGGTCCGGATCGGCCGACGCCGGCGCGTCGAAGTTGCCGAGCACAGCCGGGAAGTAGATGTCGAACAGCGTGTCGAACGCCGGCCGGTCGGTGTGTCGTTTGACGAGCGCGGCGGCGTAGGCGTCGCGCACCTGGTCGCGGGCCAGCAGGTCGACCACGTTGAGTGCGCCGGCGGCGTCGATGTCCTCGGCGACCGACACCGGCAGGCCGGCGTCGCGCAGCGCGACGACGAACTCGTGGTGCCGGTCGACGAGGCTCATTCGGTGACGGCGGGCAGATCGAGTTCCTTCGTCGCCCGGGTGTGATCGGCGACGTGCTTGAGCACCACCCCGAGCGTGGCCGCAACCGCCGGGCCGTCGAGGTTGTCGATGCCGAGCGCGAGCAGGGTGCGCGCCCAGTCGATCGACTCGGCCAGCGACGGCGACTTGCGCAGGTCGAGCGTGCGCAGCGTCGCGGCCGCACGGGCGATCTGCTCGGCGAGTGAACGCTCCAGACCCGGGACGCGCTCGAGCAGGATGTCGCGTTCGCGCTCGGGCGACGGATAGTCGAGGTAGAGGTACAGGCAGCGCCGCTTGAGCGCCTCGGACAGCTCACGGTTCGCGTTCGAGGTCAGGACGACGAACGGCCGGCGGAGTCGCGGTCACCGTCCCCATCTCGGGGATCGTCACCTGGAAGTCCGAGAGCACCTCGAGCAGCAGCGCCTCGACCTCGACATCGGTCTTGTCGATCTCGTCGACGAGCAGCACCGTCGGATCGGCGCGGCGGATGGCGCCGAGCAGCGGGCGGGTGAGCAGGAACTCCTCGGTGAAGATGTCGTCGTGGGTCTGCTCCCACGCCTGGTCGGACGGGGCGGCCTGGATGCGCAGCAGCTGCTTCTTGTAGTTCCACTCGTACAGCGCACGGGATTCGTCCAGGCCCTCGTAGCACTGCAGCCGGATCAGGTCCGAGCCGGTGCAGGCGGCCACCGCCTTGGCGAGTTCGGTCTTGCCGACGCCGGCCGGTCCCTCGACGAGCAGCGCCCGCTCGAGCGCGCCGGCCAGGTACACCGTCGTAGCGGTGGCCGCATCAGCCAGATAGCCGACCGTGGCCAACCGGGTGCGGGCGTCCTCGGGCGTGGCGAACACGGGCTCGGGCATGCCACCGACGATGGCACACCGCGGGCCCGGGTCGCTCAGGAGGCGGTCGCGAGATGCCAGGCGACGTCGTCGGGCGTTCCGTCGACGACCAGGCGATCGAAGGCAGCTTCGGCCTCGGTGTCACCGACGAAGGCCCAGAGCGTGATCTGGTCACCAGTGCGGCGGGCGACCCACCACCGGCCGCGAGCGCTGATGAGCACGAGTTCGTCGCTGTCGTCACCGCGCACGCGCCAGGCCTGACGGACCACCTCGACACCGTCGATCGGGCGTCCGAGCATTGCCGCACGTATCTGGCTGGGGGTCACTGTCCGGGGACGGCGTGATGGGGACATTGTGGAACCTTTCCGGCGATTGTCGGTCCTATACCCGCATTCGGACCGCCTCTCTCGCCCGCGTGAAAGAGTGCATTCATGGCCCTGGACGTGGACACGGTTCGGTCGCATTTCCCGGCGCTCGCGGCCGGCGCGGCGCACTTCGACGGTCCGGGCGGGTCGCAGACGCCCGATGTGGTGGCCGATGCGGTCCGGACGACCCTGGTCTCGGCGATCGCGAACCGCGGCAGCGTCACGGCCGCCGAACGCACGGCCGAGGCCGTGGTTTCGGACGCGCGGTCGGCGCTGGCAGATCTGCTCGCCGCCCAGCCCGACGGCATCGTCTTCGGTCGCAGCATGACCCAGCTGACCTTCGACCTGGCCCGCACACTCGCCAAGACCTGGCGCCCTGGGGACGAGATCGTGGTGACCCGGCTCGATCACGACGCGAACGTGCGCCCGTGGGTCATCGCGGCCGAACGTGGCGGCGCGACGATCCGCTTCGCCGACTTCGACCCGGACACCGCCGAGCTGAATCCCGCACACATCGCCGCGCAGCTGTCGGCCCACACCCGGCTGGTGGCGGTCACCGGAGCCTCGAACCTGTTCGGCACCCGTCCCGATCTCGTCACCATCGCCGACCTGGTGCACGACGCCGGGGCGCTTCTGTTCGTCGACGGGGTCCACCTGACGGCGCACGCGTCGGTCGACATCCGCGCGCTCGGCGCTGACCTGTTCGCCTGCTCGCCGTACAAGTTCTTCGGCCCGCACTGCGGAGTGCTCGCCGCCGATCCGGGGCTGCTCGAGCAGCTGCACCCCGACAAGCTCGCGCCGTCCAGCGACACCGTCCCCGAGCGGTTCGAGCTCGGGACGCTGCCCTACGAGCTCATGGCAGGGGCAGGCGCCGCCGTCGAATTCATCGCCGGTCTCGGCGGTTCCGGCTCGTCGCGGCGCGAACGGCTCGTGACGTCCATGGCATTGGTCGAGGAGCACGAGGACGGGCTGCGCGAGCGCATCGAGAAGTCCGTCGCCGACCTGCGCGGCGTGACGCTGCGTTCGCAGGCGGCACGGCGCACCCCGACGCTGCTGTTCACCTTCACCGACCGCAGCGCCGACGACGCCTACCGATTCCTCGCCGAACGAGGCGTGAATGCACCCGCCGGCACGTTCTACGCCTACGAAGCAGCCCGCCACGCCGGGCTGTGGCCGCAGGGCGGGCTGCGCGTCGGGTTGGCGCCCTACACCAGCGATGCCGACGTCGACCGGCTACTGGACGGCCTCGCCGCATTCACTTCCTGATCATCTCTTGATCGAAACCGTCTCATACGTTGCAGCCTCGGATCTGGATTCCTGAGGCAAACCGGGCGAGTCTCAACGGGACTCAACGAACGAAACGGGCAGCACAATGCGCTTCCGCAAGGCGACCGCGTTCCCGCGCGTTCCCAAGCTGCCCAAAGTGCGGCCGCCGCGCCTGCACCAGCCGACCTTCCACGTCACCGCCATGGTCGGTGTCGTCGCCATCGTGAGCGCTGTCGCCGCGACGTCGCCGGCACCGTCGGGATCGCTGATAGCCGGGGCGGCCCGTCCCGCTGCCGCCGCCGCTGCGATCAGCGCGCAACCCGCTCGCTTCGGGCTCGTCGAGCACTCCGGTCTACGGCGCTCCGACCATGACGACGACCGTCGCACCGCCGGCCGGCACGTCGGTCACGACAGGCCCCGGCAACGCCCAGACCCTGCTCTTCAACGACCCGAACGCCAACGTGCAACTCGCGTCGCCGCTGGCAAGCGACGGTATCCCCGTCACGGCGCTCGAGGCGTATCAGAACGCCGCGAACTCGGCGAACGCCACACGCCCCGACTGCCACATCCCGTGGCCGCTGCTTGCGGGGATCGGTCGTGTCGAATCCGACCACGGCCGGTTCGGCGGCGCGGTCCTGCGGCCCGACGGCACCTCGACCAAGCCCATCATCGGTCTCCCGCTCAACGGCAACGGCACCGAGCTCATCAGAGATACCGACCACGGCACGATCGACGGCGACCCGGTTTACGACCGCGCGGTCGGACCGATGCAGTTCATCCCGTCGACCTGGTTGATCTACGGTGCCGACGGCAACGGCGACGGGATCAAGGACCCGTTCAACATCTTCGATGCCGCGCTGGCCGCAGCGAACTACTTGTGCGTCGCCGGTGGCGACCTGAGCACGACCGCCGGGCAGACCCGCGCCGTGCTCAGCTACAACCACTCGACCGCCTACCTGGACGAGGTGCTCAGCCTCGAGCACACCTACGCGAGCGGCGAACCGGGACTCGTCATCCCGGACGCGCCGACCGTCGTGCCGCCGGTGCCCACGCGCGCGCCAGGCGGCAACCCGGCTCCGCCGCCGGTCGACCCCGGGCCACCGCTTTCCGGCGGCCCGCCGCCGACGAAGAAGCCGCAGCCCAGCCCGTCCGGCTCGAAGCACCCGACGCCGACTCACAGCCCGTCCACGTCAATTTCGCCGTCGCCGACCGTGAGCCCGTCGGACACGACCACCGATCCGGGCACGCCGACCGACACCGGCACGCCGATCCGGCACACCGACCGACACACCGACCGACACCCACCGACACCGACCGACACCGGCGTCCCGACCGACAGCGGGACGCCGGGTAGCACCTGCCCGACCTCGTCGAGCGATTCGCCCGGCCCCGGCGGCAGCGGTTCGGCAACGTCGTCGCTGACGAGTGCGGCCGGAAGTGGCCAGAGCGCGAGCCCGGCGCTCACCACGCAGGTCGCCGAGGCCAACGATGTGCCTTCGGACGGGTCGAGCGGATCGACGACCGGCTCGACGACCGGCGCGCCCGGCTGCTGACCACGGCTGAGATCACTCAGTTCGGGCGTTGTTTCGCCGATGATGTTGAGCGTGAGGCGGTGGTCGAACGGTGGCGCCATTCCCCGGCTGGCCGCGCGCGCCGCGGCCGTAGCCGCCCTGTCGGCCACGGCACTCAGCATGGTTGTGCTGAGCACAGTTCTGCTGACCAGCGCGTCGGCTGCGCCGACGCACGGGTGGGGCCCGTTCCAGCTCCCCTACCGCACAGGCGTGGTGTGCACCGACGATCGTGGCGAGGTTGCGCTCGCATCGTGGCCCGCGGCGGCGACCTCCGTCCCCGCGTTCGCGTTGCGCGCTGTGACGGCAGGTCCGGACGGTGCGCACGCCGCGAGTCCGGCGGTCGATGCGACCGGCACCGCTCCCTACGACAGCCCGCTCGCCGCGACTCTGGCCGCCCTGTTGACCCGACACGGAACCTCGCGCGATCAGGTCACGACGGCCGAGGTCGCCGGCGCGATCATCGCCCACACCGCTCCCGACACTGCCACCGACCGGTGCCTCGCCGCACAGCCCGGCGGCACCACCGGTGCGGCGGTGCTATGGGCAGCTGCCGTCCGGCTCGCCGGCCCGTACACGGTGCGGCTGCACCTGCCGACAGCCAAGCTCGTCATGGGCACTGCAGCTCCGCTGTCGGCCACGGTCACCTCGGCATCGGGGACGCCCGTCCCCGGCGTCATGGTCAGCTTCGCAACAGCCGAACCGGGTGCCGACTTCGCGAGCGTAGGCGGGCTCACGAACGATCGCGGCGTCGCTGCCGACAGCCTCACCGTGCAACCGGGCACAACCGCACAGACCGTCCGCATCGAGGTTCGCGCGAAGGTACCCGGCGCGCCGGTCACCATGACCGCGCCCGCCCGAGTTCCGCTCGTCGCCGCCGGACCCACGCACACGATCATCCGTACGGCCC
The DNA here is from genome assembly GCA_963708645.1 of uncultured Actinomycetota bacterium. Classification (GTDB taxonomy): domain Bacteria; phylum Actinomycetota; class Actinomycetes; order Mycobacteriales; family Jatrophihabitantaceae; genus RYN-133. The sequence continues at coordinate 88,122 of CAVPTA010000014.1, forward strand.
TGGCCCCCGTCGACACGACCGCCGATCCGCAACTGCACACTGCCGTCGACCGCGCACTGGTGCTACCCGGTACCGCGATCCAGCCGACGATCGCCGTGTCGGGGATGCGCGGGCACTCGGGCACTGCGACGTTGTCGGTATCGGGACCGCTTTCCCTCGACGCCAACCACAGCTGCGCCGCCTACGCCGACGGCGCGACGCATTCCGCGCCGACATCGGCGGTGGGCGCCGCGGCGCAACCCGCCGTGGATGTCACCGGCGACGCAACGGTCGACGCCCGTCCGCTGACGCTCACGCGTCCCGGCTGCTACGTGTTGCACAGTGCGATCGCCACGAGCGACGCCATCCCTGACGTGCATCGCCAGGGCGACACGACGGTCGTTGCCGTTGCGCCCGTGCACGTGACGGTCGCACCGGCCGGGCTCGGCGTCGCGCTCGCCGGTCCGCTGAGCGCGACGGTGTCGGTCACCGGCGCGGTACCTGCCCACCTCACCGATGTCACCGCGGCATTGGTCGGCCCCCGCGCGTCGAACGACGGATCATGCAGCGGCGTGCAGTTGCCGAGCAACGGCACTGCGCTCACGGCGACCCAGGCCGGGCGCGGCGTGCGTCTGGTCAGTCCCGCAGTGACCAAGACCGGCTGCTACGGGTATCGGGTGCTCGCAACGGTGCAGATCCCGAGCCTCGGCTCCGTCCCGCTCGCGTGGTCGGGACCGATCTCGGCAACCACACTCGTCCTCGCCCCGACGACGACGGTCACCGGACTGTCCGCGAGCGACGTCGTCGCCGGCGGGCGGCTGTCCGCGGACGTGAGCGTGTCGGGTACGTGGACGCAACCAGGGGCGTTGCGGTTGGTGCTCAAGCACCTGCCCTACAACTGGCGCGGCTGTTTCGGCCGTGACTGGACCAACGCCGGGACCTCGTCCGTCACGGGCCCGCTGTTGCCGACCACCGGCGACGGCACGTACCGGGTGCAGACACCGGTGGTGCCGTCCGACGGGTGCTGGACGGTCGTTCCGGTGCTGACGTTGAGTCGCAACAAGCAGATCTCGCTCACGGACACCGCACCGATCGATCCGATGACGGCGTTCACCGCGTTGCATCCGAGCGCGAGCCCGGTGGCACAACGGGTCTCACTGGGCGTTGCGGGCGGCGACGGCGCGAAGCAGGTCGTCGGTGCGGGCGCAGGCATGATCGTGCTGCTCGTCCTCGCTGTGGGTTGGACGCTGTCGATCGCGTTGCGCGATCGCTGATTCTCGTCAACCTTGTTCGGCGGCCATGACCAACCGAGCGGTCGCAGCCAGCCGAACGCTCGTCTGCGCGTAGTCGGAGTAGCCCATCCCGGCCTGCAACATCGCACCGGACCAGGCGAGCGAGAGCGCGTCGAGGACGTCGGGCATCGCGTCAGCGCCGAGTGCCTGTGCGATCCGATCGTTGATCTCGATCCCGATCTGCGTGCGCAGTTCGTGCACGTCGGCATCGCTGCCCAGCAGCGCGGCGGTCGCGGCGGCGGCGAGTTGTGGTTCGCCGGCAAGCAGCTGCGCGAGATCGTCGAAAACCGCGACCACCCGATCGACCGCGTGTGGCAGGCGCACCTCGTGACGCTGCCGCTCGCTGATGCGCCGCCAGAAGAGCTCGACCACCAGATGGTTCTTCGACGAGAAGTACGTGTAAGCGGTCGCCGGCGCGACCTTCGCCCGGTTGGCGACGCTGCGCACGGTCAGCGTGTCGAAGCCGACGGCACGAAGTTCGGCGCTCGCGGCGTCGGCGACCCGGTTCACCGTCGCGACCTGGCGTGCGTTGATGCGCCGACGGGTCGGCACTGTCACTGGACGCCGACTGCGTCGAGCGGCGCCAACTTGGCGCGCAGCCGGTCGAGGTACCCCTCGATCTGGCTCGCATCGCGATCGGGCAGCCCGTAGACCACATCGCTCACGCCGCCCGCCGACCACTGCTCGAGGCGATCCAGGTCGGGCCTCGTGTCGAGCGCGACGACACGCGGCGCGCCCTCGCGTCCGGCCTCGTCCCAGAGCTCATGCAATCGGGCAACGCGCGTGACCACGTCCGCGTCGCGCGGTGTGGTGATCCATCCGTCGGCGCTGCGTGCGATCCATGCGAACGTCTTGTCCGTTCCACCGGCACCGACGAGGACGGGGACGTCTGCGCGAACCGGCTTCGGGAACGCCCAGCTCGGCCCGAAGTCGACGAATTCGCCGTGATACTCGGCCTCGTCATCGCGCCACAGCGCGCGCATTGCCTCGAGGTACTCGCGCAGTACCGTGCGTCGCCGGCCCGCGGGCACGTGGTGGTCGGCCAGCTCGTCGGTGTTCCAGCCGAACCCACAACCCAGGGTCACTCGTCCGCCGGAGAGGTGGTCGAGCGTTGCGATGGTCTTCGCCAGCGTGATCGGGTCGTGCTCGACCGGGAGCGCGACCGCTGTCGCCAACTCGATGCACGAGGTCTGCGCGGCCGCCATCGCCAGGCCGACCCACGGGTCGAGGGTGCGCAGGTACCGATCGTCGGGCAGCGACGCGTCTCCGGTGCCGGGGTGCGGGGCGTCACGCCTGATCGGGATGTGGGTGTGTTCAGGCACGTAGAAGGTGTCGAAGCCGTGGTCTTCGGCGGCCCGTGCCGCTGCGGCCGGCGTGATGCCTCGATCGCTGGTGAACAAGACGATGCCGAATCGCATGGCACGCAGACTAGAACGTGTTTCAGACAGGTGTCCAGTTGAGTATTCGGGTCAGATCGGGGTCAAGCTCGACACCAGCCACTTACCGCCGGTCAGAGTCATCACGACCCGCACCCGGCTGCCGTCGACGCGCGCTCCCTTGGTCTTCTTGCTCGTCGTCGTCTGATCGAGCATCACGAGCACGGTCACCGAATCGGAGTGCGCTTCGATGACACCGACCGATTTGACGTCAGCATGGGTCACGATCTTCTGCGCTCGTGCCGCCGGGGCAATTACCCGCGTGATCAACTCCGTGAAGTCCTTCTTGAACTGGCCGGTTGCGTTGTCAGGCGCGCTCGCGATGTAGGAGTCAACGTTCGTGTACTTGTACGACAGCATCGCCGGAATGCGCTCTCGCGCGCTCGTCATCGCCGCCGGTTGCACTCCGTTGATCGGATAGGAACCGTTGGCTGCCGAGCCGGCGTCGGTGTTCGATCGCTCGATGTAGAGCCATACATTCGCCGCGATGAATGCGGCCACAACCAGCGCCGCTGCGACCAACAAGGCCGTGCCGGACATCCCAGGTCGTCGGTCGGCCTTCGTGGTCGACGGCGCTGGGGCGGTGACTTGAGTCGGCGCCTGCTCCGGCGACGGCTCAATCGCATCAGCATCAGCATCAGCATCAGCATCAGGCTCGGAGCGAGCCGGATACGGACGCGGACGAGGGCGCGGCCGTTCGGATTTCGCGTCGTCGGCACCGCTGTTGCGCATGTCCCCCGCGGTCTCATCGCTGGTCGGCGTCATCTGGTCACACCACGAACGTCAATCCGGATACGAGCCAGTGGTCGCTGACTTTCACGACGGTGACCGTGAGTCGATAGTTGCGCGGTTCACCCTTGGGCGAGGATTTGTTCTTCACAGTCGCCTTCGCGGCAATGCCGACCACTGCCTTGTCGCCGCCGGTCATGCTCACCAGGGCGGCCGCCGCGATCGACCCTGTCGAGGTGACCTGTCCTGCGGTGAGGGCGTTCCGGAAGGTCTTCGCCTGTTTCTCCAGCTGGTCATGGAAGCCCGCGGTCGAACCGTCGAGGAGCCGCTTGAGATCGGCAGTCGCGGTCGCGTGTTGCACTGTCAGCAACGTGACTACCTCGTTCGATGCAGCTCCGATCGCGGCGACCACTGCGGCAGGGCGCGTGTCGGCGCCGCCGCCGGCAGCTCGCTGATGGTGCAGCGCGATCGACTGCAGGAGCGCCAAGACGGCCAGGCCGACGAGCAGCACAGCGAGCACTGCGACGGCGACGGGGCGGTTCAGCGTCCGACTGGTTGAAGCAGAAGATCGCGCCATGACCGCTCCTTTCCGCCGCCGCTGGAGGCGTTGCTGACGACCAGCAACGTGCCGTCGGGCATGAACAGCTTTCCAGTGCCGGGCTGATAGGCCGCCGACCGGTTCGTGCCCGTTGGCGGTGGCGTGCTGCCGGTACCGGGCTCGGGTTTGCCGAGACATGCGGCCGGCGTTGCGGCACGAACGCCCGGGTTGTTCTCGCAGGGCAGGTTGCGCGTGCCGCGAACACTTCGTGGATCGCTGTGGTTCACCTTGCAGTACAGGCCGGTCGGGGTGTTGACCGGATTGGTTTTCGCGGGATTACGCCGCTTGTCCGGTGGCAGGAAGCCCGTGATGCACTCGGGTGGATCGTCGACGTTGAGGTGGAAGTACAGCGGGATGTATCCGGTACTTGCGGTGGGTTGTGCGAACGCGATGAGATCCGCGACGAGTGCGGGGTAGATCGTGAGCACCTGCTTGAGTGACGGGACGTAGACGTTCATCACCTGGAACGTCGACGTCAGATTGGCCATGAGCATGTTCAACGACGGCGTGAGGTCGTTCTCGAGTCCGACGACCTGACCCGACGCCGCCGGCAGGGTGTGCAGCAATCGGACGATGTCGTGGTTACTCATAACCAGCTGCCTCGCGAACCCGGCGAGGTTGTTGATCGTCGATGCCGTGTTGCCCGCCAACGCCTGTTGGGTGCGCAGGAACGGGCTGAAGTCGTGCAGCAGGTTGCGGGTCGGTCCGATGTTGGCCTGTGCACTGTTGAGCAACAGCGAGGTCGAGTCGATGAGTCGCTGGAGGTCGGGGCCGGAATTGCCGAAGCCGTCGGCGATGTCACGCAGCGCGCGCGACATCGTCCCCTTCGGGATCGAGCGGATCAGCGCGTCGAGTCGGTCGAGCAGGTTCGAGGTCGGTTGCAGCCCCACGGTGTCGTTGCGTGGGATCGTCGATCCGTCGTGCAGGTCGGGTCCCTGGCTCGACCGCGGCACGAGATCGACGTACTGCTCACCGATGGCAGACGTGCTGTGGATTGTCGCGACAAGGTTTGCCGGGATGACCGTGCCGTCGTCGATGCTCAGTTCGACCGTGGTGCCGTTCGGCTGCAGCGTGATCGCGCCGACCTTGCCGACCTGCGCGCCCCGGTAGGTCACCAGCGCGTTGGAGTACAGGCCGGACGAGTCGGCGAAATCCGCGGTGACGGTGTACTGGCCGTAACCGAGTAACTGCGGCAGGTGCACGTAGAACAGCGCCGTGACCGCCAGGACGACGACGCTGACGACGACGAAGATGAGCAGCCGGATCCGGGTGGCGCTGGTCAGCATCAGCAACCCCCCACGATGACCTGCACGACCGAGCAGGAGGACTTGCCGGGTCCCGGTGACTTCTTCGAGCCGCCCGGAAGCAGGCTGCCCGTCGGCAACGGCACGGGGACGCTGATGCTGGGGTGCGGGATCGAGACGGGCGGCGTCGGCGTCGGCGCCGGGCCCCCGTTCTTCGTCGACTGCTTGGTCCCGAGCGGTGCCGTCAGGGGGTTGCGAGCCTGGATCACCGTGTCTCTCGTGGGTTGCCCGACCAGCGGCAGCTGCGCGAGGAAGTCACGACGAATCGACGACACCGACAGGTCGAGCAGCTCGAACAGGTTCATGTAGTCGCCCTTCACCGCCTTGAACAAGGTGGTGATGGGGAACGGGAAGCTGACGAGCAAAGGCAGCGACTTCGGGATGGCGGTACCCGCTTCGGCGAGTTTCGCCAGCAGCGGCTTGACCAACGCCAGGTCGGTCGCGAGCGGAGCCTTGTCGCGGTTGAGGATCGTCGTGGCAACCTTGCCTAGCCGGTCGAGCGCGCCCAGCGCCGTCGTCAGCTTCGTCTTGTCATGGTTCAGCAGCGCAACCGCAGGCGTGATGTGAGTCAGCGCGCGCGCGACGATGTCGCGGTGGGTGGCGAGCTCACCGGCAAGCCGATTGAGCGAGGCGGTCGCGTCGAGCAACTCCTGCTTCTGCTGGTTCAGACCGCCGACGAAGCCGCTCAGCCGGTGCAGAAGGTCACGCGCGGTTCCAACGCGGCCGTCCAGCGCCTTGTTGACCTCGGTCGTAATCGTGTGCAGTTGCGCAAGACCGCCGTTGTTGAGCAGCAGCGACACGGCGGCCAGGACGTCCTCGGTCTGCGGGTACTGCTGGGTCTGCCCGATCGGGATCATTGAGTTGGACGCGAGCTTGCCGCGGGCGTCGTTCGGCGTCGATATCTGCACGAATTCGGCACCGAGCAGGCTCTTCTGCCCGATGGAGACCTCGACGTTGGACGGGAGCGACACCGACTTGAGCAGGCTGATGTGCACCAGGGCATGCCACGTCGAGTGATCGAGGTCGATCGAGCGCACCGTTCCGATACGCACGTTCTGGTACTGCACCTCCGAGTTGGGCACGAGGTTGTCAGCACCTGCGAACACCGCGGTGACGCTGTACCCGTCGTCGCCCGTGGCCACGCCACCCGGCAGTGTCGCTGTGCGTGGGTCGAGATTGCACGCCGACAGCGTGAGGCTCGCCGCTGCCACGACGGCGCCGAGCACGCGGCGATGCCGTGTCACGCGCCACCGCCGGGGAGCAGCAGACCGATCAGACCCTGCTCGGTCTTCGTGATCGGCGCCAGCGTCTTCTGCAGATTCGCGGCACGTTGCTTGAGCGCCGCCGCCGCGCTCTTGCGAATGTTCTTCTCGACCGATGCCGGCAGCTTCGGCAGCCCGATCTGTTTCACCAGCGGTTGCAGCAGCTTGACGCAGTCGGACACGACGCCGCCCGTCGCGATGACCTGCCGGCACACGAGCTGCGCGACATTGTCGAAGTTGCCGATCGCGAGCGTGCCGGTCGCGGCGTGGTAGCGCGGATCGATGATGTTGTAGAAGTTGCTCAGGGCCGTCGGGGCGACGTGCAGAAGCAGCTGCAGCTGGTACTGCTTCTGGTTCAGGATGTGGGTCAGCGACGCCAGCGACGCGACGCCGTGCTTGACCGATCCGCGGTTGCTGCGCAGGAACGAGTTGACCGCCGACATCGCGCTGTCGAGTTCGCTCAGGGCTACCGCGAGGTTCGACTTGTTCTGGTCGAGCAGCGAGGACACACCGGTGAGTTGACCCGAGAACGCGCGTACCGCGCCGTCGCTGCGGTCGAGCGCGGCGATGAAGACCTGCAGGTTTCGGACGGTTGCGAACAGGTCGCCGCGACTGTTGGCGAGCGTCGCCGATGCGGTCGACAGGTTGTGCAGCATGGAGTGCAGCTCGGTAGCACTGCCGGTGAGGTTGGCGTCGACAGTGCCGAGCACGCCGCCGAGCGCACCCTTGCCGTTCAGCCCTTTCTTGCCGAGGCTCGTCGCCAGCCTGGTCAACTGAGCCTTCACGTCGTCCCACTCGAGCGGGACGGCCGTGCGGGTCAGCGGGATCACCGCGCCGCTGACCATCTTCGGCCCGGAGATGTACGCGGGGACGAGTTGCACGAAGCGTCCGCTGACGAGATTGGGTGCGACGATCGCCGCCTTGGCATCGGCCGGAATGTCGACGCCGTGGTCGACGGTCATCGTGACCCGGACGCCGGTCGGTTCCGGCGTGATCGAATCGATCGAACCGACCTTGATGCCGAGGACTCGTACGTCGTCGCCGCTGTACAGGCCGGTGCTGCGCGTGAAGAACGCCGTGACCTTCGTGCCCGAGTCGCCGCCGAACACGAACTTGGCGCCGACGAACGCGACCGCGGCCAGCAGCGCGATCGCCACGACCAACCGGGTCAGCCGGCCGCGATTCATCGGTGCTTGCCGTTCTTCGATGCGCCGTTCTTCGATGCGCCGTTCGCAGCGGCGCCGCTCTTGGCGGCGCTCGTCTTGGACAGCAGCTTGCTCAGCGGGCTCGTGTCGAGACCGACGAGATCGACCGGGCGGGTCAGGTTCTGCACGTAGGCCTGGAAGAACGGTCCGCTCGACACCGATTCACCGAGGGATGCTGCGAAAGGTCCGGCTCGGTCGAGGATCGTGTCGATGTTCTGCTTGTTGCGGTTGAGCAGGTCGGTGACGTGCGAGAGCGAGCGCAACGCCGGCCCGAGGGTCGCCCGGTTGTCTGCGACGAGTCCACGCAACTGTTGCGCGAGCTGCACGGTCTGCAGCAGCAACGTCTGCACCGCGGCCCGCCGGGCATTGATCACTGCGAACAGCTGCGCGCCGTCGCCGAGCAAGGTCGTGATCTGGCGGTTGCGCTGCGCCAGGATGCCGGTGACGTTGGTCGAGGCGTTGAGCAGGTCGCTGATCTCGGAGTTGCGCGACGCGATCGTCGAAGCGATCTTGCTGACGTTGCGCACGGTGGCACGAACCGCGGCCGGTGTGTTGCGGAAGGTGCCCGTGATCGTGCGCAGGGCACGCGCGAGCGTGGTCGTCTGGATCGCCGCGGTGGTCGAGGTGAGGCCGGACAGCGCTTCCGTCAGGTCGTACGGCGGGTCGGTGCGGGTGAGCGGGATGGTGCTTCCGCCGGCCATTGTCCCGCTACCGCTCGGGGTCAACTGCAGCCCGAGCTTGCCGAGCAGGGTCTCGGTGCTGATCGAGGCCTGGGTCTGGTTTCCGAGGTGCACATTCGAGTCGGTGACGGTGAAGTCGACCCGCACGTGCCCGTGGTCGAGCGACACCGACCCGACCTTCCCGACCACGAAGCCGGAGACGACCACGTCATCGCCCGACTCGAGCCCACCGGACTCGGTGAACATCGCCGAATACCCGGTGCCGCTGTTGAAGAACGGCAGGTTCTGGAAGGTCAGGGCAAGCAGCAACGACAGGACGAGCACGGCGGAGCCGAGGATGCCGATGACTACCGAGTTGCGTTCGCCGAAACTCTTTCGCAGCAGACGGATCTTCATCACTTGCACCTCGCAGCCGGGTTCTTCGACGGCTTCGTGAGGTAGGTCGCGCCGTTCGGCAGCGTGATCCGCTCCTGCGTCTCGCACAGGTAGAAGTTGAAGAAGTTGCCGTATGCGCCGAGGCGGGCCAGCACCTGATACACGCGCGGCAACTTGTGCAGCGTGTACGTGATCGTGTCCGAACCGGCGTCGAGCGACTTCGCGAGTGATCCGAGCTTCGCGACGTCGTCGCGCAGGTCGGGGCGAACCGTCGTCAACAATTGCGACGCCGACGCGGTGAGGCCGTTGATGTGGATGATCGCGTCGGCGATCGGATTGCGGTCGGCGGACAGCCCGCTGATCAACTGCTGCATCTGGACGATGAGTGTGTCCAGATCCGAGCCGCGCGAAGCAACGATGCGCAATGACGCGTCGAGGTTGTGGATGACGTCGCCGATGAGCTTGTCGCGACCGGCAAGTGTCGAAGTCAGCGACGCGACCATCGTGAGCAGGCTCGTGACGGTGCCGGACTCACCCTGGAACACCCGGATGAATGCCATCGACACTGCGTTGATCTGGTTCGGGTCGAGCCCGACGAACAGCGGCTTGAACCCGGCGAGCAGTGTGTCGAGATCGAGCGCGGGCGTTGTCTGCTTGAGCGGGATGGTCGAGCCGCCGGCCAGGATGTCGCCGGTCGTGTTGCCGCCGCTGAGCTCGAGATACCGGTCGCCGATGAGGTTCTTGTAGCGCACCGTTGCATGCGTCTCGTGCGAGAGCGTGACGCTGTTGTCGACGCTGAAATCGACCTTCACCTGGTTGCCGCGATAGATCTCGACGCCGTCGACCGTCCCCACATCGACGCCCGCGATGCGCACCGGCGAGTCGACCTTCAGCCCGGAGACGTTGGCGAAGATCGCGTGGTAGCTGTTCGTCGAGGTGAACGAGATGTTGCCGAGCACGACGGCAAGGTAGGTCGCGATCAGGCCGCTCAGCACAAGGAAGACCGACAGCTTGACGATCGGGCCCCTGCTGCGCCGCACCCGGGTGCTCATTTGCCCAGCCCTGTCGTGCCGTGGAGCGGGCCGAAGAACAACTCGAGCAGGTTCTGCACGGTGAACCCGCCCTTGGGGCTGGCCCCCGCGTACGGATCGGGGCCGGTGTTGAAGACCTTGTGCGGGTTCTGGTGTCCCATCGGGATGTCCGGCAGGCCGTAGCAGTGCGGGCCGGAGTCGGCCGCGACGACCGGCAGGTCGCGCGGGTAGCGGTAGGCAGGTTGCGGCGGCAGGAACTGCGCCAACACGCCCAGGCCCGGCTGCCGACCCCCGATGGCATCCTCGGCCAGCGGGATGGCCGGGTACACGAGAGCGCGGAAGAAGCACGGGAACTCCGGCGCGTACTCGGCCAGCACGCGTGTCGTCGGCTGCAGCACGTTCAGCGTCGTCAGCAGATTGCGCTGGTTCTGCTGCACGAACGACGTGGTGCGACGGGCGACCGAGGTCAGGCTCAGCATGAACGCGTCGAGGGAGGCCTTGTTCGCGACGAGCGAGTCACTGGTGGTGGACGCATCGCTCGCCAGCTGCAGCAGCTTGGGCGTCACGCCCGCGTAGTTGTCGAGCACGGACCGGCCCAACACCGCGTCCGTTCGCAATGTCGGCAGCTCGGGGTTGATCTCGCGCAGGTACGCGTCGATCGTCACGATCATGTGGCCGAGTTCTTCGCCGCGTCCTTGCAACGCGCCGGCCAGCCCGCTCAGCGCGGCGTTGACCGCCGCCGGTTTGGTCGCCTGCAACAGGCTCATCAGGTGGGCGAAGGTGTCGTTGATCTCGACGGTCACATGGGACGCGTCGATCGTGGCGCCGTCGGCGATGGCCTGCGCCGCAGGGTGGGCCGGCTCGATCAGCTCGACGTACTTCCCGCCGAACACTGTGGGCGGCACGATGTGCGCGCCCACGTTGGCCGGGATCAGGTGCATCTCGTCGGGAGTCATCGCCAGTTCGAGATCGGCGCCCTGCGCGGTCGGGGTGAGCGAGTCAACGCGGCCGACCGTGACGCCGCGCAGCTTGACCGCGGAGCCGTCCGTGAGCAGCAGGCCGGCACGAGGGGCATGCACGCGCAGCGGGACGCTCGAGTCGAACGCCCTGTTGAACTGAAGGATCGTCAGCACCACGATGCCTACGAGCGCCACGATGAACGTGACGCCGTAGAGCGAGTAGCGCAGCCGATGGGTGTTCATGTCGCTATGTGCACCGTGGACGGACCGCCCCACACCGCGAGCCCGAACAGCAGGTCGATGACCATGACGGCGATGAGCGAGGTCCGCACGGCGTAGCCGACCGCCGTCCCCACTCCCGCCGGGCCGCCGCTGGCATTGAAGCCGTAGTAACAGCACACCGAGATGACGACGAACGCCATCAGGACGGCTTTGAGGAACGACCACAGGATGTCGGCCGGTATCAAGAAGGTCGTGAAGTAGTGCTCGTAGTTGCCCGCCGACTGCCCGAAGAACACAACGACGACGAGGCGGGTGGACGCGTACGACATCACGATCGAGACCGCATACAGCGGCACGACCGCGAGCAGGCCGGCCAGGATGCGGGTCGTCACGAGGTACGGGACGGACGGGATCGACATCACCTCGAGCGCGTCGACCTCTTCGCTCACCCGCATCGCGCCCAACTGCGCGGTGAATCCCGCGCCGACGGTCGCAGTGAGTGCGATGCCGGCGATCGCGGGCGCTGCCTCGCGAGTGTTGACGTAGGCCGCCACGAACCCGGACAGCGCGCTGACGCCGATGTTGCCCAGCGAGGTGTAACCCTGCAGCCCGACCTCGACGCCCGCGGCCGCCGTGAGGAAGCCGACGACCACGACCGTCCCGCCGATCAAGGCGAGCGCGCCGCTGCCCAGACTCACCTCGGCGAGCAGTCGCAGCACCTCTTTGCGGTAGCGGCGCACTGTGCGCCCGGTCCAGCCGATCGCTCGTCCGTAGAAGGCGAGTTGGTGACCCATGCCGATGAGTGCGCGGCCCACAGGCGCGACCATGCGGGTGGCGTAGATGACGAGCGCGGTCTGCGGCAGCGGCTTGGTCACGGTCAGCTTCCGCCCTTGATCTGCAGGAAGATCGCCGTGATGACGCTGTTCGCGAAGAACAGCAGCATGAAACTGAACACGACTGTCTGGTTGACGGCGTCGCCGACACCCTTTGGGCCGCCCTTCACGTTCAATCCCATGAAGCACGCGACGAGACCGGCGAGCAGGCCGAACACCGCCGCCTTGAATTCACTCGTCAGGAAGTCGAACATTCCGACCAACAGCGTCACGTTGGACACGAACAGGCCGGCGCTGGCGTGCTCGACGTAGACGGAGAAGATGAAGCCGCCGATCAACCCGAAGATCGTCACGAAGCTGTTCAGCGCGAGCGCGACGACCGTCGACGCGAGCACGCGTGGCACGACCAGGCGCTGCAACGGATTGACGCCAAGAGTCACCATCGCGTCGATCTCTTCGCGGATGGTGCGTGAGCCGAGGTCGGCGCAGATCGCGGTCGCGCCGGAACCCGCGACGACAAGGACGCTGACCAGCGGACCGATCTCACGCACGACAGCGAGCCCTGCCCCGGCGCCGGCCAGGTCGACCGCGCCGAGTTCGGCCAGCAGCTGGTTGATCTGGAAGACGATGATCACGCAGAACGGAATCGCTACGAGCAGTGTCGGTATGAACGACACGCGCGCGATGAACCACGCCTGCTCGATGAACTCGCGCAACTGGAACGGACGCCGGAACATCTGGACGAACGTGTCCAAACACATCGAGTAGAACCGGCCGAGCAGGGCCGCGGCATCGCGCGATCGGGCGACAACCCACGGCAACTCGACCTGCGAGGCTGGCTTGCGGCTCCGCGGGCTTCGGCGGCGGCGGCGGTGCGGAGCCGTCCGCGGGTCGCGGTGGTGCGGCGACATCGCTCACGGCACACCCACCCTCGGCTCGTCACGGGCGACGGCAACTGAGGCCCCGCGCCGTCCCATCGACGAAACTGTAACCTGTTATAGTTTTGTCGCAACCAAGAGATTTGCAGAGCTGCAGGGCTCTCACCCGTCACGCAGGTATACCCCGGCGCTAGCTCATCCAACCCCCGCTGCAAGACCGGTTGCCGGGAGTGAGATCCAGCCACGCGTGAACGATGAATACAGCCGCGTTCCGGCGTCGACATCGACGCCGATGTGCGGGTGACGAGCAAGCAATTGCTCGAAGGCGACGCGCGCCTGCAACTTTGCGAAGTGCGAGCCGATGCAGAAGTGCGCACCGCTGGAAAATGCAAGGTGCCGCTTCACGTCGCGGGTGATGTCCAGGCGATCGGCGTCGTCGCCGAACTCGCGTTCGTCACGATTGGCCGATCCGAACAGCATCATCACCTTCGTGCCTTCGGCGATGTCGACACCGCGCACGGTCACGGGACGGGTGACACACCGCGCCAACCCTTGCACCGACGACTCGAGGCGAAGGAACTCGACCAGCGCAGCGGGAATCGACTCCGGTGCCGCAACGAGTCGTTCGCGGCTCGCGTGGTCGCGATCCAGCAGCATCACACCGTGCGAGATCAGGTTGCCGGTCGTGTCGTTTCCACCGGCGACCATGACGAAGCAGAAGCCGAGGATGTCCCAGTCGGTGAGCCGCTGCCCGTCGATCTCCGCAGCGATCAGAGCGCTGAGCAGGTCGTCGGTCGGCTCGGAGCGTCGTGCCGTGATCGCGTCGGAGAAATAGCCGTACATCTCGGCGACCGCGCCGGCCGCGTCGCCGAGACCGTCGATCGCGAAACCTGGCATCCTGCAATCGGACCAGCCCGGCGACCCACGGATCGAAGCGATGCCGGTCCGCCTCCGGAATGCCGAGCAACACGCTGAGCACGAACGTGGGAATCGGCGAGGAGAAGTCGCGATGCAGGTCGACCGCACGCCCTTCGGCGCCAGCTTGCTCCATCAGGTCGATGCGCTGGTCGACGAACGCGCGCAATTCCGCCTCGAGCGCAGCAACCCGGCGTGGCGTGAACGCCGACCCGATCAACCCGCGCAGTTGGGTGTGCACGGGCGGGTCGAGCATCACGATCGTCGGCGCGAGTCCGAGTTCGGCAGGTTCGTTGCGGAATGTGATGCCGGACGCGGACGAGAAGGTCGCCGGGTCTCGGACCGCCTGCCAGACGTCCTCGAACCGGGACAGCACGACGAAGTCGTCATCGCCGCCCTGGCCGCGATGACGGTGCACCGGGTCGTGGTCACGCAGGTGGCGGTAGGCCTCGTAGGGGTCGGCGAGCACGACCGGGTCGTACGGGTCGTAGGCCGCCGCCCGTGTCCTGGTCATCGACCCCACCTCTCGAATTCAATGTAATGACGGACGTTACCAACTATCGTGGTCCGGTGCCTGTCGACGCAACCCGCACCCGTGAGCGGCTGCTTGCCGAGGGCGCCCGGCACTTCGCCGAGCGCGGCATCCACGGAGCACAGATGCGAGAGGTCGTCCGGGCCGCCGGTCAGGCCAACGACTCGGCGGTGCACTACCACTTCGGATCGCGGGACGGGCTGCTCGCCTCGATCTGCACCCGGCATCTGGACGCGATGGAACCCGATCGGCGTGCGCGCCTGGCCCGGCAAGGCCACGACCCCGACCTGCACACCGTCCTGACTGATCTCATCGCGCCGACCGCGCAACGGCTGGCGACGCAGGACGGCCGCTACTTCCTGCGCATCACCGCCCAACTGGCCAGCCAGGCCGGCGTGCGGAGCGGGACTCCCCCGGCACTCATCGGCGAAGCACTGCGCGTCCAGCTCGAGCAGCTGCGCTCGCTGTGCTCGGCGTCGATGTCGCCTGCACTGGCCGGCGAGCGGATCTCGATCGTCGTCGGCGCGCTCACGGCGGCCCTGGCCGAACGCGCCGTGGCGATCGACGACCACGCCACGCTTCACCTCGACGACAAGCAGTTCGTCGCGAATCTGGTCACGATGCTTGCGGCCGCACTGCAGTCTTGACCGAATCTTTCGGTGCAAACCATCGGGTTGAGCTGGAAATGTCGCTAGCGTGCGCTCGAAACCGGTATCAAATCACTCAGGAGCGCACTCATGGTTCGCATGCGCATATCTTCAACAGTCGTAGCGTCACTGGCGCTCGTACTCCCAGCAGCAATGCTCACGGCCGCGGCAACAAGCCAGGCCACCGTTCACACCGCCGGCGACCGCGCCGGGCACGCCGCGTCCTGTGCACAGGTACGGACGATGGCCACGATCCATCGGGCCGGACACATCAGTGGTGTCGCCGCGATCGCCCGCAACTCCGGATCCTGCGCACCCGGCGCCGCGTTGCTGAACCCGGGCGAGCCGCCGTACCTGACCAACTCGCACCCTCCGTTGAACAGGCACGGCGGACGGGTGATGGACGTGTCGCCGAGCAGCACCCTCGTCGTGACACCGATTTACTGGGTGCCGAGCGGCTACTCGTTCGCGTCCGGCTACCAAAACGTCATCCAGCAGTACCTGACTGACGTCGGTAAGGACAGCGGAAAGCGCACGAACGTCTTCTCGACGAACACCCAGTACGCCGGCAGCAACGGCACCGTGCACTACAAGATGGCTGCGGCAGGAGCGATCACCGACACGAGCGCGTTGCCGACGACCGCCTGCACGATCGCAACCGACCCGGTCTATTCGGACAACTCCAGCTACAACGCCTGCGTCGATGACAGCCAGCTGCGGACCGAGATCGCGCACGTCGTCTCGACCCACTCGCTGACGACCGATCTCAACCACATCTACGCGATCTTCCTGCCCAAGGGCGTCGAGTCCTGCTTCTACAGCGACGCCGGGATCCCGAGCGGGCAGAACAACGCGTGCACGATCAACGACACGCCGACTGCGGCATACTGCGCCTACCACAGCTCGTTCGGCTCCGGCGGGAATGCGATCTACGCGGCCATGCCGTTCCCGGTCTACCAGTCCCCTACTGGATTCACCTGTTCGTCCGACCGCGGTAGCCGTGCCCCCCAGACGCCGAACAACAACGTTCCCGCAGACACCGTGATCAGCACGCTCAGCCACGAGCTCTCCGAGTCGATCACCGACCCGAACGGCAACGCGTGGTACGCCTCCGACGGCAACGAGAACGGCGACCTGTGCGCCTACATCTACGGCAACGTCACCGGGACCTCGGGTCACCTGTACAACCAGACGATCAACGGGCATCACTACCTGACCCAAGAGGAATTCAGCAACAAGGAGTACACGTCGGGCGTCGCCGGCTGCGAGCAGGACGAGAGGACACCGGCGGTCACTTCGCTGTCGCGGACGTCCGGGTCCAAGTCCGGCGGCGGAACTGCCATTACGATCCACGGCACGTCGTTCCGCAAGGGCACTACGACGGTCAAGTTCGGGACCACCCTGGGCAAGTCCGTGACCGTCTCCTCGCAGACGTCGTTGACGGTCATCGCTCCGGCCCACAAGGTCGGTCAGGTAGACGTTCGAGTCACCACACCGAACGGCACCAGTGCCGTGGTCGGCGCTGACAAGTACCGCTTCCACTAAGCACAAATACGGGCGTCGCCGGCATCGGCGGCGCGGATGATGGGCTTGTGGTCTCCCCACTCGCCTACTGGCTTTGCGTCGGAGTCGCCGTCGCGTTGTGTGCACCAGTGTGCGTAGCAGCGCGGCGGCGACCCGGTGGTTGGACGGTCTGGGTGCGTCGCGCGCTCGCTCTCGTGCTTGCCGCCGTCGCGATCACCTTCGTGCTCAGCCCCATAGTCGAAGGCACGTGGACGGCGCGCGCTGCGCTCCCGGTCGATCTGTGCGATGCCGCCGTCGTCATCGCTGCGGCCGCATGTTGGTGGCCGCAGCTGCAGCTCGCGGTCGAACTGACGTACTTCTGGGGACTTGCCGGCACGTTGCAAGCGGTGACGACGCCGGATCTGAACGTGAGCTTTCCGCATCTCGAGTTCTGGGAGTTCGTGATCGGTCATCTCGGCATCGTCTTCGCGGCGGTGTTCCTCGTCGTAGGGCTGCGGCACGTCCCGCGTCGTGGTGCGACGGTGCGCGTCTTCGCGGTCACGATTGCCTATGCGTGCGTGGTCGGGGTCATCGACTCGATCACGGGTGGCAACTACATGTTCCTGAGGTCCGTTCCGTCACACGCGTCCCTGCTCTCGGTGCTTGGCCCGTGGCCGTGGTACATCGTCAGCGCAGCAGCCGTCGCGCTCGTGCTACTCGCGGTCCTGGATGCCCCGTTCCGGCGATCACGTCGGACCGCAGTTCATTAGGGCCACAGTGCGCTGAGGGCCACAGTGCGCTGAGGGCCGCTGTCGACCGGACGGGGAGACGGTCGACAACGGCCCTGCGGGGGACAGTGCTGCGCGGCGGGGGTTCGCGCAGCACCGGCGCGTGGCCGCTCGAACGCGTGGTCCCGCGGCTTGAGTCCATCTTGTTGCCTGGCCAGGTGTGCAGTACCCGGCCTGCGGACCAAATCGGTTAGTACGAATGAGCCATCCCGCCTCGTCCCTCTACCCTGTCCCGGTGGCGTTGCAACTGACCGGCGAGCGCACCGTGCCGGGCATTCCGGCCGAGAACTACTGGTTTCGCCGGCACGAAGCGGCCTATGAATTCCTCGCGCCACAGGTCGCGGGATCGGTGCTGCTCGAAGTCGGCTGCGGTGAGGGTTATGGCACCGATCTGTTGACGCGATCGGCGCACCGCGTACTTGGGATCGACTACGACGCGACGACGATCGTGCACGCGAACGATCACTACCCCACGGCAGAGTTCGTCAGGGCGAACCTCGCCGCGCTACCAGTCGCGTCCGGCGCGGTCGATGTCGCCGCGACGCTGCAGGTCATCGAGCATGTGTGGGACCACGGGCAGTTCGTCGACGAGTGCCGACGGGTGTTGCGTCCCGGCGGCCGGCTGATGGTCACCACCCCGAATCGGCTGACCTTCTCGCCGGGACTCGACACACCGGTCAACCCATTCCACACGAAGGAGTTCACGGCAGCCGAGCTCACCGGATTGATCGCCGCCCGCGGCTTCGCCGTCGACGCGGTGCTTGGCCTGCACGCCGGGCCGCGGCTCGCGGAGCTCGATGCTCGCTACGGATCGTTCGTCGGCGCACAACTCGAGGTAGCACCCGAGCGCTGGTCCGCCGGTTTGCTCGACGACGTCACCTCGGTCGTCACCGCGGACTTCCCGATCCACGAGCGCAACGTCGACTCGTCACTCGACCTGCTCGTCCTCGCGCATCGGCTCGTCTGACAGTTCGCGCGGGCGCGAGAACACGGCGCGCAACTCGGCCAGTGCGAATGCGGCGCCGATCGTGAGGAGGACCGTGGCCAGCAGGAGGGCGAGCCCGGCCCAGTCGTGTGTCCGGTCGTCGCTGTCCGGAACGAACATCGCTCCCCAACCGGAGCAGAACACCCGCAGCTGACCGGTGTGCGGCGCGACGAAATGCGCGACAGTGGTCTCGGCCTTCGTGCCGACCGCCTCCGGCGACACCGACAGCGGCTGGTCGTTGAAAGCCTGCGTAACGCCGGCAGTCGACCACGTGCACTGCAGATTGATGACGGTCTGCGAGTCGAGCACGCGGGTGGGGACTCCGCGGGCAAGCATCGCCGGAACCCCGCCGGGTACCGCGAGGGAATAGGTCTTGCCGGCCGTGACGTGCACCGCAGACGACGGGGTGGCGCCGTTGTCGAACGGGAGGTCCTGACTGCCGGCGATCACCCGCCACGCACCTATGAGCGCGAGGCCGAGGAGCAACGCGACAACAGCCACAATCGCGCGCGTCGGGGCACCTCGGCGCGCGGGTTGCATGGTTGCGAGACTAACGTTCCTCGCCGTGCGCGTGGTGATGCTGTCGTGGGAGTACCCCCCGCTGGTCGTCGGCGGACTCGGTCGCCATGTCGAGTCGCTGTCGCGCGAACTGGTCCGCGCCGGCCACGAGGTGCATGTCATCACACGCGGCGAGAAGGACGAGGTCCTCGACGAGGTCGTCGACGGCGTGCACGTGCGCCGGGCCGCGCTCGATCCGCTCGCGATCGATTTCACGACTGAGTCGCTGCTGGCGTGGGCGCAGGCGAGCGAGCACTCCCTGCTGCGAGCAGCGTTGCCGATCGTGCGGCGACGTCGCCCCGACGTCGTCCACGCGCACGACTGGCTCGTTGCGCAGTCCGGGGTGACGCTCGCCGCGGCGACGCGAAGCCCCCTGATCGCGACGATCCACGCGACCGAAGCCGGGCGGCATCAGGGCTGGTTGCCGGCCCCGCTGAACCTGGCGATCCATTCGGTCGAGCGATGGCTTGCATGCTCTGCCGACCAGGTGATCACATGCTCGCGACCCGGGCAGACCGAGACCGCCGAGTTGTTCGAACTCGACCCGGCCTCGGTGCATGTCGTCCCGAACGGAGTCGACCCCGACCGCTGGCGCAGCACCCGGCGGCAACGCGCCGAGCTCCGGTCACGCCACGCCGGCGACGGACCGCTGGTCGTCTATGCCGGTCGGTTGGTGCACGAGAAGGGCGTGCAGACCTTGCTGTCGGCGTTACGCCCACTCCGCGAACGACACCCCGGCCTGCGACTGGTCGTGGCGGGCACCGGCACGCACGAGGACGCACTGCACGAGCAGGCCCGCTCGCTGCACGTCGTCCGCGCCGTCGACTGGGTGGGATTCGTGCCCGGCTCGCAGGTGGCGATGTTGTTCGGCGTGGCGGACGTTGCCGTCGTCCCCTCGCTCTACGAGCCGTTCGGGATCGTCGCGCTCGAGGCCGCTGCAGCCGGGACGCCGGTGGTGGCCGCGACGACCGGCGGCCTCGTCGATCTGATCGACGATCACGTCGCCACGGCCGGTTTCGCGGCCGGCGACGTTGCCGCGCTTGTCGATGCGGTCGACGCGGTGCTCGCTGATCCCGCTGCGGCGCAACGGTCCGTCGCCCGAGCACGACGGGTGCTGGCGCGCGGCTACACATGGGCAGCGGTCGCCGACCGCACCGTCCGCGTCTATGAGGAAGCGGTCGGCCGCAAGGACCGGTAACCCGGATGGACGCCGGGCGTCAGACCCTGCTGATCGGCAATGCGGGTGAGCATGGCGACGAGCGTCTCGCGTTCGGCCGCGGTCAGCGCAGTAGTGATCTCGTCCTCGTGTGCGCGGGCGACCTTCGCGATCGTGCGCAGTGTCGCTTGCCCGGCGGTCGTCAGGGTGAGCGAATTGCGGCGGCGGTCTGCGCCGTCGCGGGTGCGTTCGACGAGGCCCACCGCCTCGAGTTCGTCGATCAATGCGACGACCCGGCTCGGCAGCATGCCGAGCGTCTCTGCGAGCTGTTGCTGGCTCATCCCTTTGGACATGGCGATGAGCCGCAGGATTCCCGTCTGCGGCGGCGTGAGCCCGTGCTCGCCGATGCGGTCGGCATAGCGCTGGGCGGCATGCGTGCCGAGTTGCGTCAGCAGGAAGGCGGCACCCGCGACCGGACGTGTGCTCGACATACGCACGACGATAGCGGGTGACAATCATTCACAGCACGAATGATCGCGACCGGCCGATCAGTTGAGCAGGTGGCGCAGCACTGTCTCGTACGGGCTGATGTCGATGTCATGATCGGCCAGCCAGCGGTCGTTGTAGTAGGTGTTGGCGTACCGCTCGCCGCTGTCGCACAGCAGGGTCACGATGCTGCCGCTCGCGCCCTCGACATCGAGTTCGCGCGCGATGCGCAGCGCGCCCCAAAGATTCGTCCCGGTGGACGGACCGACCCGGCGGCCGAGGATCGGCTCGACGGCGCGAGCGGTCGCGATCGACGCAGCGTCGGGTACAGCAATCATGCGGTCGACCACACCGGGCACGAAGCTCGGTTCGACCCGCGGGCGGCCGATGCCCTCGATGCGCGAGGGACGGCCGTCGGCATCTGGAGTCGTCATCGCGCCAGCCGCTGAAGAACGCCGAGTGCTCGGGATCGACGACAGCCAGCCGCGTGGCGTGGCGGCGGTAACGCACGTAACGACCGATCGTCGCGCTGGTGCCGCCCGTCCCGGCACCGACGACGATCCAGGTCGGGACCGGAAAACGCTCCATCGCCATCTGCGCGAAGATCGACTCTGCGATGTTGTTGTTGCCGCGCCAGTCGGTGGCGCGCTCTGCGTAGGTGAACTGATCGAGATAAACGCCGTTCGCCTCGGCGGCCAGGCGACTCGCCTCGGCGTAGACGGTCGTGGCGTCGTCGACGAGCTGGCACTTGCCGCCTTCTCGCTCGATGAGCGCGATCTTCTCGGCGCTGGTCGACGCGGGCATCACGGCGACGAAGGGCAGCCCGAGCATCCGGGCGAAGTAGGCCTCGCTGACTGCTGTCGATCCGGACGACGCCTCGATCACCGTTGTGCCCTCAGCGATCTGGCCGTTGCACAACGCGTACAGGAACAGCGAACGAGCCAGCCGATGCTTCAACGAACCGGTCGGATGCGTCGACTCGTCCTTCAGATAGAGATCGATGTGCGGTCGTCCGGACAGCGGGAACTGCACGAGGTGGGTGTCAGCCGACCGATTGGCGTCAGCCTCGACCCGGCGCACGGCTTCGTCGACCCAGTCGCGTGCCGCGCGCGAACTGCGGTCGATGTCATCTGCGCCCATGGCGCCATTCTGCCCTCAATCGAGCAGCTTGCGATCCTTGATCACCCGTGCGGGCACGCCGACGGCGACGCTGAACGCGGGCAGATCCTTCGTCACGACCGCGTTCGCGCCGACGACCGTGCCCTCGCCGATCACGACACCGCGACAGACGGTGACCTTGGTGCCGATCCAGACGTCGCGTTCGATCCGTACGCGTGATTTCGTGATCCCCTGGTCCTTGATGTTCTGGGCCAGATCGTCGAAGCGGTGGTCGAAGTCGGAGATGTAGACGCTGTCGGCGATCAGCGCGCTGTCGCCGATCTCGACGTCCAGGTAGCAGTTGATCGAGATGTCGCGTGCGAGGTTGCTCTTGTCTCCGAGCGAAAGCGTTCCCTCGTGACAGCGCAAGGCGGTGTTGACGCCGAGGTGGACCCATTTGCCGAGGATCAGCCGTCCGTAGCCGCGGCGGGCGTAGACATGGGCGCCACGGTCGAGGAACACGAAGCCCCGGGTGATCACGTGCGGATTGCGGACCTTGAGCAGGACGAACCGCCAGTACCGCACGAGGTACCACGGCGTGTACGCGCGATTGCGGATCACCCAGCGCAGCGAATGCCACGTCAGGAAGCGCGTCGACTTCATCGTCCCGGCTTCAGCCCGGTGACTTCGGCGTTGTAGAAGAGGCCCCTCGGGACGACGTGCTCGAGCACGCGGTCGAGGGCCATGAGGCGCGTCCAGCCCTTGAGCGCGAAGTTCGCCCAGCGCATGCCGAGCTTGTCCTTCGGCACCGCGCATTCGAAGGTGCGCACGGGCCAGCCGAACCACGACGCCAGCAGTTCGGACGTGGCGACATGCACCTTCTCGGCTCCGGCGTCCCGAGCAATGCGCTCGAGCCGATCAGGAGCGAACGTGTGGATGTCGACGACTGCTTCGAGCGCGGCGGCACGCGAAGACTCATCCAGTTCCTGCTGTGGGCGACGCCACGACGACAACGCGTTCAACTTCGTCACGTTCGTCGCGGCCCACCACGTGAAGCGCGACAGCCGGCGCGCGATGTAGTCGCCGTTCTCGGTCGGCTCGCCGGCGAACACGAATCGTCCGCCCGGCTTGAGCACGCGCAGGATCTCGCGGAAGGCGAGATCGATGTCGGGAATGTGGTGCAGCACGGCGTGCCCGATGACGATGTCGAAGGTGCCGTCGTCGTACGGCAGGCGCTCGGCGTCAGCGACGCGTCCTTCGACCTCGAACCCGAGGCTGCGCGCATTACGCTGCGCGACGTCGACCATGCCGGGGCTGAGGTCGGTGACGTGGCCCTCGTCGATGACACCCGCGAGCTTCAGGTTCAACGTGAAGAAGCCGGTTCCGCAGCCGAGTTCGAGTGACTTGGCATAAGGCCATCCGCTGCGTCCGGCAACGTGCTCGAAGCGCTCGCGGGCGTAGTCGATGCAGCGTTGGTCGAACGAGATCGACCACTTCTCGTCGTAGGTTCCGGCTTCCCAGTCGTGGTAGAGGATGTTGGCGAGCTTCGGATCGCGCCAGGCCGCCTCAACCTCTTCGGCGGTGGCGTGCGGATTCGGTGCGCTCACTTCGGGACTCCGGTGAACTCGCGCCTTGCCCGGGCCGTCCTCGAGGAACGACGTCATGCCGATCGCTCGGTCGTCGGTCGCGAACAGGCTTGCGAACAAGTGCGATTCGAGCCGCAGTCCGGTTGCGAGGTCAGCGTCCATGCCGCCGTCGATCGCGGCCTTGGCAGCGCCTAGTGCGCGAGCCGGTCCCTTTGCGAATTTCGTTGCCATTGCGACGGCGGTGTCGTAAACCTTGTCGGCGGGAACCACGGCATCGACGAGACCGATCTCGAACGCCTCGTCGGCGTCGACGAATCGTCCGGTGTAGATGAGGTCTTTCGCCTTGCTCGGTCCGATGAGCCGCGGCAGCCGCTGCGTGCCGCCGGCGCCGGGAATGATTCCGAGCAGGATCTCTGGCTGGCCCCACTTCGCGTTGTCGGCGCTGACACGGAAGTCAGCGGTGAGGGCGAGCTCGCAGCCGCCGCCGAGCGCGTAGCCCGTGACCGCGGCAATGACGGGTTTGGGGATGCGGGCCAGTGCATCGAGCGCATTTGTTAGTCGCACTGCGTCGGTCATCATGTATTCGTGGCTCTGGCCGGCGAATTCCTTCACGTCGGCACCGGCCGCGAAAACCTTCTCGCCGCCGTAGATGACGACCGCCCGGATGGCGTCATCGGCGCTGACCTGCTCGGCGGCCTCGCGCAATTCGGTTTGCACCTGGGTGTTGAGCGCGTTCATCGGCGGCCTGGCCAGCCGGATCGTCGCCACTGCGGCTGGACCGGTTTCGACCTGAACGAACTCACCCACGGCGCGGGACCTCCTCGGTATCGACCGCACTGAGCCTAGCCAGCAGTTGAAGGTCTCGCGCGCGAAGACCGGGCCGGTGGGCGAGACTGATCCTGTGACCAGCGCCTATCCGCCCGCCCCGCCTCCGCCGGCTCCCCCGCCGGAGCCGCCCGAGTCGGGTTGGCAGGGCGCGCCTGGTGAGCTTCGTCCGGTCGTGATCCTGCTGTTGATCAACCTTGGTCTGTCAATCGTCCTGACGATCGTGACCGTGTTCGCACGGCACAGCATCGTCAACTACCAGCTCGACCACCGGCACATAACTGATCCTGCGCAGCGCTCTGCGCTCCGTGCCGGCTATACGGCCGGGATCATCGGCCGCGTCGTGGGCAACATCGTCGTCAGCGTGGTCTACGCGTTCCTCGTGCGGGCGCTCGTCCGCGGGCGGCGGTGGGCCTACCGCCGCGTCATCCTGCTCGGCTGTGTCGGGATCGTCGCGCTGATCATTGTGCAGATCACGCCGTATCCCGCATGGATGCGTGTCGAGCAGCTCGTCCAGGCGCTGGTGCTGGCCGGGCTCGTCTACTTCGTGACGCGACCGGCGGTCCGTGCGCATTTCGCGCCTGACCTGCCGGGACGCACGAAGCGGCGCTTCCGCTAGAGCACGCGGCGGTAGACAGCAGTCGGCCGTCACTGCTGTCCCTGACGCCGCCTCGGTGCGCAGCAGGTCGAGCAGGCGGGCGATCAAGATCGTGCCGACTCCCCTGCCGCACCAGCCAGGGATCGCCGATCGCGTAGTCGAGGCCGAGCTCGTCGGCGCCGACACGGTAGTTGTCACGATCGTCGACGTAGTCGTCCCAGCGGTACCACTGGGCGAACCCGACCGGCAGCGCGTCCAACTCGGCAATCAGCATGTGCGTCGGCTCTTCGCCGCGCCGGCGCGGTCCGTACTTCTCTGTTGCTGCCGGCAAGTCGTAGTCGAGGTGCCACCAGCGGCGGACATGCGGCTGGGCCAGCCACGCGACGACGTGCGGCAAGTCGGCCGCGGTCATCGGGCGGAGGACGACGTCCACTTGGTCGAATCTAGCCGGTCGACATCGGTCGACGTTGGCCGACAATCCTCTGCGATCACAGACTCGGGTTTGAGTCAGGCCACGAGAATTAGCAGAAATAGCTGCGGATTCTCGTTCGAGAACTGTCAGACCTTGGTCGTAGGTTTGGGTTGTGGCGAGGAAGATCGAGCGGTTGTTGCGGACGGATCCTGCGGGGTTGTCGCGTGATCAGAAGTTCGACTGCCTGGAGGAATTGACCAAGCTCGAGGCGCGGGTTCAGGCTCGTCGTGAGGCGTTTCTCGCGTCGATCCACGATCCGAGTGATGACAAGGAGTGGGCGCGCGAGGACGTGGCGTGCGCGTTGCGGTGGTCGCCGGATTATGCGAAGACGCGGCTGATGCAGGCCACGCACCTGGTGGAGAGGTTGCCGCGGCTGTTCGCGCTGCATGAGGCGGGCCGGATCAGTGATGCGCATGTGCGCGTCGCGTGCGGAGCTGACCTCCCATTTGGATCCGGCGGTGATCGCCAAGGTCGAGGAGCGGGTGCTCGAGCGGGCAGCGGAACAGACGGTGACCCGGTTCCGGGCGTCGTTGCGGCGCGTGATCGCTCGCCTCGATACCCGCAAGGAAGAAGAGCGCCACGTCGAGGCCACGGCCGAGCGGCTGGTGCACTGCAACCCGTTGCCGGACGGGATGGCCGGTCTGTGGTCGACCCACACCGCTGCCGACGGCGAAGCGATGTTCGCGCGGCTGACCGCAATGGCGAAGAAGGTCGACGACGACCGCAGCATGGACCAGAAACGTGCCGACACGCTGCGCGACCTCGTCCTGGGTCGCACCCACGCGGGAACGCCGGCCCGCGGGATACGGGTCCAGGTGCTGGTGCGTGAGGACACCGCCACGGGACGAGCGATCTACCCGGTGAACTGGCCGGTTACGGCCCGATCCCCGCGAGCCAGGTCCGCGAGATCCTGGCCGACCCGTCGACCCGCATCGACCGGGTGCTGGTCGACGCGTCCGGTCGGGTGATCCCCGAATGCGGCATCGATGCTCACCCCGAACGCCGCTACCCCTCCGCAGCGCAGTGGCGTTGGGTCACCGCGCAACATCCGACCTGCCGGTTCCCCGGCTGCAACCGACGCGCGGTCCGCTGCGAATGCGACCACATCGACCCCTACAACGGCCGAAACACGGTGATCGCCAACCTGGAACCGTTCTGTTCGCGGCATCACCACTGCAAACACGACGCCGGCTGGCAGGTCTACCGCGACTCGAACGGCACGACCTGGTGGACCTCTCCCACCGGGCGGCGCTACGGCAAGCCGATCGACGAGTCGCCTGCCGCCGATCCGTAGCCGGGCCGCCGGAAGCGTTCGTGGTTGAAAGCCGGGGTAACTCGGTCGACTCTCGTGGGCCAAGACTGACTACTCGTCCTGCGCTCGTGTTGTACACGTTCCAGCCGGGTCATCCTGCTGTGGTCATTCCCGCTGAGGTTCGGACAGATCGATATTCTTCGTGCGCGGCGCCGCCGGCTCACGCCGCCTGCTGGTCGCGTAGTCGCCGGCGACGGAAATCCGGCACGACGCCGATCCGCGCTCCGACTAGCGTCCAACGGCATGACATCGCCTCGCACCCGGCCGCCGTTCGTGGCTGATGAACGTGCCCAACTCCTCGGCTGGCTTGATCTGCAGCGCGCGTTGATCCCCTGGAAATGCGAGGGATTGTCCGACGTGGACGCGCATCGACCGGTGCTTGCGCACTCGCCGCTGATGACAATGGCCGGTTTGGTGTCGCACCTGCGCTGGGTCGAGCACTGCTGGTTCGAGGTCATGTTCCTGAACAACCCGCCCGGCGACAACCTGCAGTTCACCGAGGTCGACGATCAGGACTTCCAGGTCGACGACGTCCCTCTCGCACAGCTGTTGGCCGACTATCAAATGCAGTGCGCACGCTCGAACGAGATCGTCGCAGCACACTCACTCGACGATGTCGGCCGAAACGCCGACTTCCGCAGCGGCACGTCGAGCCTGCGCTGGATGCTCCTGCACATGCTCGAGGAAACGGCGCGCCACGCAGGTCACGCCGACACCGTGCGCGAACTGCTCGACGGCACGACGGGGTACTACTGAGGGGTGCGCATCGCTCTTCTGGCCGACACCCACTCACCGCGACGCTGGAAGCGCTGCCCGCCGAACGTGGCACGCGAACTGGACGGCGCAGACGCGATCCTGCACGCCGGCGACGTCTGCGTGGCCGAGACGCTCGACGAACTGGCTCAGTTCGCGCCGGTCCATGTCGTCCGGGGCAACAACGACGGCCCGGACGTCGCCGCGTGGGGAGCACCTGACCGACTCGAGCTCGACATCGGTGGCGTGGCGATCGGGATGATTCACGACAGCGGCCCCGCCACCGGCCGCGCCGCCAGGCTCGCAAAGATCTTTCCGGCGGCCGACCTGGTCGTGTTCGGACACTCGCACATCCCGTGGGACGAAACGGTCGGCACCCAGCGTGCGGTGAACCCGGGATCGCCGAGCGACCGCAGGCGACAACCCAGAGCGACGATGGCCGAACTGCTCATCGGTGACGACGAGACCTTCGACGTGCGCTTCCTCGAAGTCGACTGACAAAACCGGGGCCGCCTCCGATGGAGGCGGCCCCGGGTCGGTTGCTTCACCAGCCGAGCAATATCGATCAGCCGGCGTTGCCGACCGCCGAGATGAAGCTGGACGACGGTGATCCACGACCGGTCACGTTGTCGTAACCAGCGGAGGTGTTCAACGAACTGTCGTGGTTCGTCGTCACCAAGCGGGTCACCTGCGCGGCCGCCGAGTAGTACACCAGCGCCTTCTGGTCCGCCGTGGTCGGCGCCTTGACGTCGTTGAACGCGCTCGCGTTCAACGAGTACAGGAGCGGGTTGGCGAATCCGATCGACGAGCCGCCACCGCGCTGCTGCGCGACGGCCATGATTCCGGCGATCGTCGGGCAAGCGAGCGACGTGCCGCCGATCGAGCCCTCGGAATACACCGGGCCACTGCCCGCATCAGTGCTGAATCCGACCAGGAAACCCGTGTACGGATCAGCGTTCGCCGCGATGTCCGGAACCACACGACCGGGGCCGCGATCGCCGGGGTTCGAGTTCGCGAGCGAGTCCGGGACGATCCCCTTTTGGTAGTCCGGCTCCTTCCACACCGAGCTGGTACCTCCACCGGCGCCGCCGTAGAAGTCACCGGGCAGCGACAGCCACGACTGCTTCTTGGTCTTCGTGTTCTCGACCAGATAGGTGCGGTCGTCGCCCCAGCCGGTCTCGAACTGGTAGCCGTCGGTGCGGTTCACGCCGAGCGTCGTGCCGCCGACAGCGGTGACAGCCCAGTCGTTCGCGCTCGCCTGCGGCTGCGGCGTCCCGTTGTTCAGGGCCGCAGCGTCACCGTTGTCGCCGGAAGAGAAGTAGAACCCGACACCCTCGACAGCACCCTGCACGAACCGCGCGTGCTCCTCGTTCTGGATGTCCCCCGGGATCAAGTCGCTCGTGTCGCCGTAGGAGTTGCTGACGATCGTGGCGAGCGGGTGCGCCGAATCGCCGGCCGGCGCGAGGATCGTGTCGTACGAGTCGAGGAAGTCGGAGTCGTTGCAGCTCGCAGCCGGGACGTACGAGATACGCGCGCCCGGAGCCATCGAGTGCACGGCCTCGACATCGAGCGCCTCTTCGTCGGTCCAGCTGCCGCACGCGCTCTGGTCGTAGTACGCCGTGGTCGGCGGATACTCGGCGTACTGCCCCGGCTTGAACCCGGGCAGGCCGTTGCGCTTGCTGTAGGTCTGCGCGTCCGCGGCCATGGTCGGGGATGCGTAGGCGTCGATGATCGCGACCGTCACGCCGGACCCGTCACTCGCGTGCTTGACCGCGTTCGGCGCCAGGCCGTACGCGCCGCGCTCCTGCGCCGGCTCGTAACCGCAGTTGGATGTCGGGAACGAGGTGTGTCCGTAGGCGCTCGGCAGGTTGCTGACGTGGTGCTCGCCGTAGTAGGTCGAGCACGGCGTAGGCACCTGCACCGGCTTCGTGCCGTTCGGGGTGGCGGTCCCGCGGGCGCTGCCACCGGGCGTGACGATGTTCGGACGCAACGCCGACGACGAGTCCGTCAACCCACCGACGGACATGATCACCGACGCGAGCGAGGCAGGCACCTTGGCCGCGGTGGCCGGTGCGCGCAGCGTGTGACCGTTGTGGCGGTAGACCCGCATCGTGGTGTGGAACGCGCGGTCGAGCTGACGCACGGTTCCGGTCGCCGCGATCGACTGGCGCGAGGGCGTCTGGCCGACGATCTTCAGGCCGGCGCCCCGCAGGAACGACCGAACCTGGGCGACCTGCGCATCGGTCGGGCCGAAGCGCGACAGGTACTGCTTCGGGCTCAGGTAGTGCCGGTACGAGGAGCTCTTCGGGTTGCTCACCGCGGCAGCCAGCTTCGCGATGCCCGCGGGGTCACGCGGTGCGAGGCCGATGTGGACGGTGAGGATCCGGTTCGGGTTGGCAGCTGCGACCACGCTGGCCGATCGGGCCCAGGACGGAGCGTTGCCGTGGACGGTGCGCAGCGCGGGTGTCGCTGCCGTCGCCGGCGTAGCCAGTGCGGCTGCGCCGAGTAGCGGCAGCGCGAGGGCTGCGGCCACCGACGTCGCCTTGCGGCGATGAAGGGTAGATGTCATTCGGCAAACGTACGCGAAACGGGGCAAATGCGTAACACGTAATGTTCAGGACGTTTGACGATTAAAGCGCACGCGCATACCAACGTCCCGAACGACGCCACACGTGGATGGGCAACCCGAACGTCGTGGTCAGGTTGTCATCCGTGAGCACCTGACGCGCGAGGCCGGCAGCAACGACACCGCCGTCGCGCAAGAGCATGACATGCGAGATGCCGGTCGGGAGTTCTTCGACGTGATGCGTGACCAGGACCGACGCTGGCGCGTCGGGATCCGCGCTGAAACGCGTCAACCGACGAAGAAGATCCTCGCGACCGCCGAGGTCCATCCCGGCCGCCGGTTCGTCCAGCAGCAGCAATTCGGGATCGGTCATGAGCGCACGGGCGATCTGCACGCGCTTGCGCTCCCCCTCGCTCAGGGTTCCGAACCGTCGCTGGGCAAGATCTCCGACACCGAACCGGTCGAGCAGCTTCACCGCGCGCCGCACGTCCAGCCGTCCGTACGCCTCGCGCCATCGTCCGAGGACGGAGTACCCGGCGCTGACCACGACATCGGTGACCAGTTCGCCGGGTGGAATGCGCTCAGCCAGTGCGGCTCCGGCGTACCCGATCCGTGGACGTAGGTCGAAGACATCGACCCGACCGATCCGCTCGCCGAGCACGTACGCATGTCCGGACGTCGGATGCAACGTCGCTGCGGCAATATTGATCAACGTCGACTTGCCGGCGCCATTGGGCCCGAGAATCGCCCAACGCTCGTCCTCCTCCACAGTCCAGTCGACGTTGTGCAACAACGTCTTGTCGCCGCGCCGCACGCTGACCTGGGCGAACTGCAGCACGGCGTCGGGATTGATTTCGACGTCCGCGCCGGCCGCATTGCTGTCGCCCACGTCCCCATCCTTGCGTACCGAGCAAGGCACGGTGGGGACCGAACGAGGCGCGGCGCGCGTCCCACAGGAGGAAGGACACGCGCCGCGAGCTCGAGAGGTCGACCAGCCTCGATCAGTTAGTGGGTCAGTCGGCAGGTCCGGTCGCCAGCGTCAGGCTGACGGTGTGCTTGGCGTTGCCGGTGTCCTCGTAGGTGACGCTGACCCGTGAGCCGGGGTTCGACCTGCTCATCAAGTTGTGCAATTGGGTCGAACTCGTCACCGCGGTGCCGTTCACCTTCGTGATCACATCACCACCCGTGATGCCGGCGCCCGCCGCCGGACCGCCCGGAAGGATCGACGCGACCAGGGCGCCGGAGCCACTGCTCGGTGTCACCGAGACTCCGAGGAAGCCCGGGTAGCCGATGTGAATCGCGCTGGTCTCGATGCCCGTGCGGATCTGCGCGACCACGCCGAGCGCGTTGTTGATCGGGATGGCGAAGCCGACCTGCTGACCGGTCGTGCTGGCTGCGGTGTCCATGCCGACCACGCGTCCGTTGGCGTCGAACAGCGGACCACCCGAGTCGCCCGACCTGATCGGGGCGTCGGTCACGATGATGTCGTGCAGCCGTTCCGAGTTCGTCCCGGACTCGTCGGACGCGGTGATCGACTTGTGCAGGGCGGTGACCTTGCCGGACGCGGACGACGGCGTGCCGCCGGTACCGCCGGCGTTGCCCACTCCGACGACCTTGTCGGCGAGCGCGACCGTGTCCGAATCACCGAGGTTGGCGACGGTGAGCCCCGACGCGTTGACCAGCTTGATCAGCGCTACGTCCTTCGACGGCGCGGTGCCGACGACCTTGGCCACGTAGGTCTTGTTGGTCGAAACGATCCGGACCCGGATCGACGTCGAGCCCTCGATCACGTGGTTGTTCGTCAGGATCTCGCCGTCGGAGCTCAGCACGATTCCGGTGCCGGCCGCGGCGGCCGAGTTGTACTTCTGCACCGTGTAGATGTCGACGACGCCGACCTGCTGCGCCTTGGTGGCCTTGCCGGATCCCGTTCCTGACGGAGCCGGACGAGCCACCGGACGGGAACGGGAACGTCCCGTTGCCCGGCGTCGGGTTGCTGCCGCCAGAATTGCGCGATGAGCCACCGGTGCTCGACGAGCCGGTGTTGGACGAGCCGCCCGCGACCGCGACACCGTTGGTCGTGCGCGTCACGCCCGTAGCGATGACGACCAAGGACGCCACCAGCGCTGCCGCAAGCACGACGACGGCCCCGATGAGACCGCGCGAGTGGCGAGCGGTCGGCGGCGGAGGGGGCGGCGGATAGCCGTACCCGTAGCCGTACGGCGTCGCCGGCGGATGCGGGTACGCCGGATCCCACGCCTGGACGTCGTCGCGCCGCGGCGCGCCGTACCAACCGTCGCCTGACGGCCGCCCGTAGCCGCCGTTGTCCTGATATGGGCTGGTCACGCTCGTTCACCTCCGGTGGCGCCGCGGGGCAGCTCCGAACGTGTCCCGCGGATCTGCCACCAGCAAACGGGGTTCCCCCCAGCGTTGCCTGGGTCGTTCCCCTGCATCAGCTGAGAGTTGGGAGGCCCAATAGAGTCGCCACCGTGCTGCCCGAGGAACTCACGGCCGCCCTGGCCGCGCGCCTCGACCGCGCGTGGCCCGGTAACCCGTTCCCGCTCGGGGCGCACTGGGACGGCGACGGCGTGAACTTCGCGCTCTGGTCGACGACGGCGACCGGCGTGAGCGTGTGCCTGTTCGACGGGAACGACCACGAAACGCGGATCCCGCTCGACGAGTCGACCTACCACGTGTGGCACGGCTACCTTCCTGGCGTCGGACCAGGTCAACGCTACGGGTTTCGCGTCGAAGGTCCACACGACCCGGCACGCGGGATCTTCCACAACCCCACCAAACTGCTCGTCGACCCGTACGCGCGCGCCATCGAGGGCGACTTCCGCGACAACCCGGCCGTCTACCCCGACTCGTCCGAGGACTCTGCGCCGTACGTACCGCGCTCGGTCGTCATCCACGACGCCTTTCCTTGGGGCGGCGACCTGGCGCCCAAGGTTCCGTGGGCCGACACGGTCATCTACGAACTGCACGTCAAAGGCTTCACCCGACAGCACCCGGACATCCCGCCGGAGTTGCGGGGCACCTATGCCGGCCTGGCCCACCCCGCGGCGATCGACTACCTCACCTCGCTCGGCGTCACTGCGGTCGAACTTCAGCCCATCCATCACTTCGTGTCCGAACCCGTCCTGCAACGCCGCGGCAACGCCAACTACTGGGGCTACAACTCGATCGGCTTCTTCGCCCCGCACGAGGCGTACGCATCACGCCACGGCAACCAGGTTCGCGAGTTCAAGTCGATGGTGCGGGCGCTGCACGCGGCGGGCATCGAAGTCATCCTCGACGTCGTCTACAACCACACCGCCGAGGCCGGCCCCGACGGGCCGATGCTGTCGTTCCGCGGGATCGACAACCAGTCGTACTACCGCCTCGCCGAGGACGACCCGGCGCGCTACGTCGACTACACCGGCTGCGGAAACACCTTCGACCCACGCCGTCCGTTCCCGTTGCAGTTGATCACCGATTCGCTGCGGTACTGGATCACCGACATGCACGTCGACGGCTTCCGGTTCGACCTCGCCTCCGCGCTCGCGCGCTCCTTGCACGACGTCGACAAGCTCTCGTCGTTCTTCGACACGATCCACCAGGATCCCGTCATCTCGCAGGCCAAGCTCATCGCCGAGCCGTGGGACGTCGGCGCGGGCGGGTACCAGGTCGGCGAGTTCCCGCCGCTGTGGACGGAGTGGAACGGCAAGTACCGAGACACCGTGCGCTCGTTCTGGGCCTTCGGCGACGGCGGAGTGCGAGATCTCGCCTACCGCCTGTCGGGTTCGTCCGACCTCTACGGCGACGACGGCCGGCTGCCGATCGCCTCGATCAACTTCGTGACCTCGCACGACGGCTTCACGCTGCGCGACCTGGTCTCCTACAACGAGAAGCACAACGGCGACAACGGCGAGAACAACAAGGACGGCACCGACGACAACCGCTCGTACAACTGCGGCTACGAAGGCGATCCCGCGCCGGAGGACGTGCAGACGCTGCGCTTGCGCCAGGCACGCAACCTGCTGTGCTCGCTGCTGCTGTCGACCGGCGCGCCGATGCTTGTCGCCGGCGACGAGCGCTGGCGCACCCAGGGCGGCAACAACAACGCCTACGTGCAGGACAACGCGGTGTCGTGGCTCGACTGGGAACCCGGAGAGGCCGCGCAGGACATGCTCGACCTCACCCGGCAATTGCTGACGTTGCGCCGCCAGCATCCGGTGCTGCGACAGCCCGCGTTCTTCGAGGGACGAGCCGTCGAGGGCGGTGACGGATGCAAGGACCTCGCCTGGTTCCACCCGGCCGGACGCGAGTTCACCGCCGACGACTGGTTCGACTCACAGTTGCGCTCGATCGGCATGTATCTGGACGGTCGTGGGCTGCGACATCGCGACCGCCGCGGCGAAGTGATCGTGGACGAGTCGTTCTTGTTGCTGCTGCACGCCGGCGATCAGGGAGTGCGGTGGACGGTGCCCGGCAGCCCGTGGGCCGAGAACTACACCGTCGTCCTCGACACCAGTCGGCCGGCCGGCGCGCCCGCGGCGTCACGTGTGGTTGCGGGAGGCGCAACCGTGCGTCTCAC
The DNA here is from genome assembly GCA_963708645.1 of uncultured Actinomycetota bacterium. GTDB lineage: Bacteria > Actinomycetota > Actinomycetes > Mycobacteriales > Jatrophihabitantaceae > RYN-133. The sequence goes on from CAVPTA010000014.1 coordinate 122,261, forward strand.
CGCGCGATCGGTGCTGCTGCTGCGCGCCGAACGCTCGGGGTGAGCCACGGTCCGTCAGGGCGAATTGTCTGCCAACTCACATCATTTGCATGGCTGAGTCACGTGAAATTTGACATGTCACAGGCGCACGATGGAGAGCATGACGCCATCTTCGCCCGTCGCCGGTCTACTCACCGGGCTCGTTGACGGGCTGGTCATCGCAATCCTGGTCATGCTCGTGGTCATGCTCAACAACCGCCGGCACAAGGTCAGCCTGGTGCGGATACGGCCCACGGACCGTCCGGTCGAGACGATGCCGGAGACGCTCCACCGCGCCGACTGATCCGAATCGCCTGGCCAGTAACGTGCCTAGGCGATGCGCACGGTGCCTGGTCCGACCGATTCGGTCGTTGTCGTCGGCGCCGGACTCGGCGGCCTGTCGGCCGCACTCCACCTCGCGGGCGCCGGTCGCAACGTCACTGTCCTCGAGCGCGCCGCCGTGCCGGGCGGGCGCGCCGGCCTGCATCGCGACCACGGCTACCTGTTCGACACCGGTCCGACGGTGCTCACGATGCCCGACCTCGTCCAGGCCCCGCTCGCGGCGGTCGGTGAGGATCTCGACGACTGGCTGACCCTGCATCGGCTCGACCCGGCGTACCGGGCGCGCTTCGCCGACGGGACGTCGCATCGACGTGCGGGCCGACGTGTCCGAGATGGCCGACGAGATCGCCCGGACGTGCGGCAGGGCCGACGCCGACGGCTACCGCGACTTCGTCGCGTACCTGCGACGGCTCTACGCGCTCGAGATGCCGCACTTCATCGATCGCAACCTCGACTATCCGCTGCAACTCGTGGGGCTGCCGCTGCTGCGGCTGGTCGCCGGCGGCGGCTTCCGCCGACTCGGGACGAAGGTCGGCCAGTTCTTCGCCGACGAGCGGCTGCGGCGGCTGTTCTCGTTCCAGGCGATGTACGCCGGGCTCGCGCCGGCCCAGGCGCTGGCGATCTACTCGGTGATCACCTACATGGACTGCGTCGCCGGCGTGTACTTCCCCGAGGGCGGCATGCACGCCGTGCCGCGCGCGCTCGCCGGCGCCGCAGCCGCGCACGGCGTGCGCTTGCGCTACAACACGACGGTCGCGCGCATCGAGGTCTCGGGCGGGCGGGCGCGCGCGGTGATCACCAGCGACGGCGAGCGCATCCCGGCCGACGTGGTCGTCGTCAACGCCGACCTGCCCGTCGCGATGCGCGACCTGCTGCCGCCGGGCTACACGCCGCGCCGCGTGCGACGGCTGCGCTACTCGCCCAGTGCCGTGGTGCTGCACGCCGGCTCGGCTGCGGCGTACGACGACATGGCGCACCACACGATCGACTTCGGCCGGGCGTGGGAACGAGACCTTCGACCAGATCATCGAGCAGGGTGAGGTGATGAGCGACCCGTCCTTCCTGCTCACCACGCCGACGATCACCGACCCGTCGCTCGCGCCGGCGGGACGCCACACCTACTACGCGCTGTTCCCCACGCCCAACCTCGTCACCGGCCGCGACATCGACTGGACGCGCAAGCGCGATCGCTACCGCGACCACATCCTCGACACGATCGAGGAGCGCGGCTACGCGGGCTTCCGCGACGGCATCGAGTGCGAGCACCTCGTCACGCCCGCCGACTGGCGCGCGCAGGGCATCGCCGCCGGCGCACCGTTCGCAGCAGCGCACCGGTTCACGCAGACCGGCCCGTTCCGTCCTGCCACGCTCGACCGCCGCGTCGAGAACCTCGTCTACACCGGCTCGAACACCCAGCCCGGGCGTCGGCGTGCCGATGGTGCTCGTGTCGGGACGGCTGGCCGCGCAGCGGGTGACCGGCACATGAGCGCGCTGACGGTGCGCGAACTCGACGCCGCGGGCATCACCGACCCGGCGCTGCGCGCGAGCTACCGGCTCTGCCGCGCGCTCAACGCGCGCCACGGCCGCACCTACTTCCTCGCCACGCTGCTGCTGCCCCAGCCCAAGCGTCCCTACGTCCACGCGCTGTACGGCTTCGCCCGCCACGTCGACGACATGGTCGACGTCGCACGGCAGCGAGCGGTTTCGCGCGAGTGGTGCGACGACTTCCTGGCCGAACTCGACTGGGGCGCGACCAGCGACCCGGTCGTGTCGGGCCGTGCTCGACACGGTCGCGCGGTGGCAGATCCCGCACAGCTACTTCGCCGACTTCCTCGACTCGATGCGGATGGACCTCACGGTCACCGGCTACGCGACCTACGACGACCTGGTCCGCTACATGTGGGGTTCGGCTGCGGTGATCGGCTTGCAGATGCTGCCGATCCTCGGCCGCGCCGACCCCGGCATCGGCGTGGGACCGGCTCGAGACGCCGGCGATCGACCTCGGCTACGCGTTCCAGCTGACGAACTTCCTCCGCGACGTCGCCGAGGACCTGCGCCGCGGTCGGGTCTACCTGCCGCAGGCGTGCCTCGACCAGTTCGGCGTCGACCGCGACCGGCTGCGGCGCGGGCGGGTCGACGAGCCGATCCGCAACCTGCTCGCCTGGGAGATCGAGCGAGCCCGCGGGCTGTACCGCCGCGCCGAGACCGGCATCGACCTCGTGCACCCGACCTCCCGCGATTGCCTGCGCACCGCGTTGACGCTGTACGAAGGCATCCTCGACGAGATCGAACGCAGCGACTACGACGTGTTCTCGCACCGGGTGTCCGTCGGGCTGGTGCGCCGCGGCAGCGTCGGCGATCAGCGGCCTGACGAATGCCGTTCGCGCGCGCCGAGCCGCACCCACAGCGCCAGCGTGACGAGCACGAGCGCGAACCCGAACAGCAGGTCTTCGACCGGCGCGTAGGCGAGCCGCCAGCCGATGATCGCGTGCGGGTCGTAGCGCACGACCGGGATGCCGGTGAGCAGCCCGTTCGTGATCAGCTGGAAGAACACCATGATCGCGTACGCAGCCCAGAAAGCCTTGCGCAGCAACAGCATCGTCCGCAACACGATGATGTCGACCGCGGCCGCGGCGATCACGCCGAGCACGGCGAGCACGGTGTAGCTCATGCTCGCCACCGCGGCCGGCGAGCGAGCACCGCTTCGTAGGTGAGCACGGCACACATCGGAATGACCAGGAAGAACAGCAGCTCCTCGACCGGCAGGTGCCCGGGCAGGTCGACGCCGACCAGGTAGCGCGGGTCGTAGCGCCACAGCCCGCGGTGGATCGAATAGAGATCCCACGCTCCGAACACGATGACAACCGGCACGAGCATCGCGAGCAGCCGTCGCCATTGCGCGTACACGCCGACGTGCAGCACGAGTTCGAGCGGAGCGGTGCCGACGCAGGCAGGCCGCCAGGATGGCCAGGTAGGTGAGGTGGCTCAATAGCCGGCGACCTGGGCGCGCCGCTTGACCTCCGAGCCGCGGTTGGCACGCAGCGCCTCGATCGGCGAACCGGGCAGCGAATCGTCCGCACGGTGCAACCAGTCGACGATCTCGTCGTCGGTGAAGTGCGCGTCGCGCAACACCGTGATCACCGACGGCAACGCCTTGACGATCGCCCCGTCCTGGATGAACAGGGCGGGGACGGAGCGCGGACCGCTGTCGACGCGAGTGACGACCAGGTGGCCGTCGCGCACGTACTGGTGAACCCGGGTGATCGGGACGTCGAGCTGGTCGGCGACCTCCGGCAGGGTGAGAACGTCCACGTTCACTCCGGAGTCTCCGCAAAGATGGCATAGGTCTTGTAGTGCACCGTGACACTTCCGCCGCGCTTGTCGACGACATCGCGGATGGCTTCGAGCAGCGCTTCGCGACGGTCGGCGGGCAGGCGGATGTGGTCGCTGTACGTGCCGGTGCGACCGACCAGGTCGTCGACCTCGACGGTCGCCGACCACCGGTAGACGGTCGTGTCGACCGACGCGAACTTGCCGATCTCGCGCAGGTGGGCGGCAAACGGCTCGTCCGTGTGGCCGCGGTCGGCGCCCGCGAGGTCGGGTGCATGCTCGGCATAGACGCGGTCAAGCTCGGCACGCACGTCGTCGTCGAATGTGTCGCGGTTCCAGAACAGCGCGAGCCTGCCGCCGGGGTTGAGCAGCCGCGCCGCCTTCTCGTCACCGACGCCGGTGTCGATCCAGTGCCATCCCTGCCCGCAGGTGATCAGATCGAAGGTGCGCCCGGCGTCGTCCCAGTCCTCGAATTTCCCGTCCTCGACGATGAGCCCGTGTGTACGGGCGATCGCCGCCATCTTCGGGTCGGCCTCGACACCGAGGACGGCCAGCCCGCATGCGACGAGAGGCACGGCGACCTTGCCGGTGCCGCACGCGACGTCGAGCACGCGGTCGGGCGCGAGCTCGACGAGGTCGCTGATGAGCCCGTCCGGGTAGGTCGGCCGGAACCGGTCGTAGGCCGCGGCGACGGAGCCGAACGACTCGGCGCGTCCGCGATCGGTGTACAGGGTTTCGTTGGCAACCACGGCGTCAATACAACAGCATGCGTGTGCCTTACTGCACGCGCCAGATCTCATCAGGAGGGGCGGGTGAGCGCATCGCGTCGGCATCGGTGAGCACGCGGGCGCGTCCGGCGAACGTCGCGAGCTGAGCGCCTGCGACAAGCCGCTGCGGGAACATCGCGGAGGCCGCCGCGCGGGAGAGCTGATCGACGGGCAACGCGGCCCGCGACGCGGCGAGCACCACGTTGCCGAAGCGGCGTCCGCGAAACACTGCCGCGTCCGAGCGCAATGCGACGTTCGGCAGGTGCTCGGCCACGGTGCGGCTGACGCGCCTGCTGTAGCGCAGCGGCGGTCCGTCGGCGAGGTTTGCCAGCAACACGCCATCCGGTCGCAGGACGCGGGCGACGTCGGCAAGGAACGCCGTCGTGGTCAGTTCGGCCGGTACGCGGCCGCCGAGATAGGCATCGAGCACGACGACATCGGCACTTGCGTCGCCCAGGCGTGCGACGCCCCTCCTTCCGTCGACCGCGCGAACGCGGATCCGTGCCGAGCGCGCGAACGGCAGGCGCGTCCGCACCGTCGCGGTCAGCTCGGTGTCCGGTTCGAGCACTATCTGCGGTGAGCCCGGACGACGTGCAGCGACATAACGCGCCAAGGTGCACCCAGCGCCACCGACATGGGTCACGGCGAGCGGACCGTCCGGTAACAGTTCGATGACATCTGCGAATGCCTGCACGTACTCGAAATCGAGGTAGGTGGGGTCGTCGAGGTCGACGTAGGACTGCCGGATGCGATCGGTCAGCAGCAGCCATCCGCCGGGCCTGTCGGCATCGGCGAGCAGTTCGACCTGGCCGCTGCGAAATCCGTCACCCGGCGTGTCGAAACTCCAGGCGATCTCCACGTCGCCTGAGAATACGGCTGTCCCGGCGCTGCTTGCGCCGGAAGGGTGCCCTTGCGCCCGTAGACTCCTCGTGTGCAAACGGCGACCGCTGACCCGTTGGTCGGCCGCTTGCTCGAGGGCCGCTACCGCATTCTCGACCGCATTGCTCGCGGTGGGATGTCGGTCGTCTACGCGGCTGTCGACGAGCGGCTGGATCGTCGTGTCGCCGTCAAGGTGATGGCCTCGTCGCTGTCGGCCGATCCGAAATTCAGCGACCGCTTCGCGCGCGAGGCGCGCGCCGCCGCGCGACTGACCCACGTCAACACGGTCGCCGTGTACGACCAGGGCGTCGACGACTCGGCCGGGCACCACGTGTTCCTGGTCATGGAGCTGGTGTCCGGACGCACATTGCGCGATCTCATCCGCGAACGCCAGTCGGCCCGGCGAGGCTTCAGCCCCGCCGAAGCGGTGTCGATCATGGAGCCGGTGCTCAGCGCCCTGTCGGCGGCCCACCGTGCGGGCCTGGTCCACCGCGACGTGAAACCCGAGAACATCCTGCTGTCCGACGAAGGCCTGGTGAAGGTCGCCGACTTCGGTCTGGCGCGGGCGATCGACGCCGATGCCGCGTCGACCCGCACCGGCCTCATGATGGGCACGGTCGCCTACTGCGCGCCCGAGCAGATCGTGCACGGACGTTGCGACCAGCGCTCGGACGTCTACTCGGCCGGCATCGTGTTCTTCGAACTGCTGACCGGCCAGCCACCGTTCCGCGGCGAATCGGCGATGAACGTCGCCTACCAGCACGTGCACAGCCGCGTGCCCGCGCCGTCGTCGAAGGTGAAGGGAATCCCGACGCCCATCGACGAGATCGTGGTTGCCGCGACCGACAGCGATCCGAGCGGTCGCCCGGTCGATGCCTCGGCGTTCCTGGCCGAACTGGCCGACACCCGTGCACAGCTCGCGCTACCGGTTGTTCCTGTTCCGCCACGCACGCGCACGCAGCCGCCGCCGAACGGGCGCAGTGGGCCGCGCTCTGCACGCGTCGGGGCTCGCACGACGAGCACCGGCCCCGTGCTGACGACCGGTCGAACGACACGCGCCGTCCCTGGCGGCACCGGCCGAACCGACAACCTGCGCAACAACTCGGTGCGCCATGACACCGAGGTCGTCGAGAAGCGCCCGGCTCCCCCGCCACCGGTGGTGATCCATCCACGCCGTCCGGTATCGGCGCGGGTGCGCAAACGCCGTCGTCGGCTGATCGCACTCGTCGCGGTGCTCCTCCTCGGCGCGCTGTCCGTCGGCGGAGGCGTTGTCGGCGTCCGGTTGTGGCGCGAGTGGAACACGCACGTGCCGAAGCTGACCGGACTGTCTGTGGCGGCGGCCGACCAGGCGTTGCACAAGGCCGGTTACGCAATCAACCCGACGATCACCCACGTGTTCAGCGAGACGGTGTCCTCGGGCAACGTCGTACGCACCAATCCAGCCGCGGGCGAGCGGGTGTCACAGGGTGGCGCGGTCGGGCTCGTCGTGTCGCTCGGCAAGGACCGCATCCCGGTACCGGACGTTTCAGGACTCAGGCCGGGCGACGCCGAAGACACGTTGATCAATCACGGGCTGGCCCGCAACACCGTCGAGCAACGCGTGCACTCGAGCCCGACAGTGCCCCAGGGTGACGTGATCAGGACGATCCCCAGTGCCGGGACGCCGGTGCGCCGGAACTTCGCGGTCGTGTTCGTCGTCTCGTCCGGCAAGCCGTTCGTGACCGTGCCCCAGCCGGCGAGCGGGCAGACCTACGACGAGGTCGTCTCGACGCTGAAGAAACTGCACCTCGTTGCGACGCGCACCGACGACTACAACGACACCATCCCGAGCGGTGACGTCGTGTCCATCGACCAGAGCGGGCAGAGCCTGCGCTGGGGCAGCACGGTCGACGTGCACGTGTCGAAGGGCTCCCAGTACGTCACGATCCCCGAAACCCATCCGCTCGAACGGCTGACCGACCTGGAGCCGCAGCTCGTGCAGCTCGGCCTGCAGGTCGAGGTTCACAACGTGCCCAACGCGTTCGGCGGCACGCTCGGCCGCGTGATCGGCGTATCTCCTGCTTCGGGCAATCAGGTGCTCATCGGCAGCGTCGTCAAGGTGACCATCATCTGATCCGCCGGCCTGGATAGGCTGCGGCACATGGTCATCGTGATGTCGCCGGAGGCGACCGAGTCGGACATCGATGTTGTCGTCGCACACATCGATGCCCACGGCGGCCAGGCGTTCGTCAGCCGGGGCGTGATGCGCACGATCATCGGTGTCGTCGGCACGGAGCAGGTACTCGAGACGATGGACGCCGGCGGGCTGCCCGGCGTCGCCGAGACGATGCGCATCACGGCGCCGTACAAGCTGGTGTCCGCGCAGAATCACGCACGCCGGTCGACGATCCGCGTCGGTGGCGTGCCGATCGGGCCCGACACGTTCACGTTCATCGCCGGGCCTTGCGCGGTCGAGACGCCGCAGCAGACGCTCGAGGCCGCCCGCATGGCCAAGCACGCCGGGGCGACGCTGCTGCGTGGCGGTGCGTTCAAGCCGCGCACCTCGCCCTACGCATTCCAAGGCCTGGGCGTGGACGGATTGCGGATCCTGTCCGAGGTGCGCGACGAGACGCAGCTGCCGATCGTGACCGAGGTGCTCGATGTCGGCGATGTCGACATCGTCGCCGAGTACGCCGACATGTTGCAGATCGGCACGCGCAACATGCAGAACTTCGCGCTGCTGCAGGCGGTCGGCGCGACCGGTAAGCCGGTGATGCTCAAGCGCGGACTCACGGCAACCTACGAAGAGTGGCTGATGGCTGCCGAGTACATCGCGCAACGCGGCAACCTCGACATCGTGCTGTGCGAGCGCGGCATCCGCGGCTTCGAGCCGTCGATTCGCAACATGCTCGACGTGTCGGCCATCGCGATGGTGCAACGCCTGAGCCACCTGCCGGTCATCGTCGACCCGTCGCATGCCGCCGGACGGCGCGATCTGGTCGTTCCCCTTGCCCGCGCCGGCATGGCGGCGGGTGCCGATGGCGTGATGGTCGACGTGCACCCGAACCCCGAGTCAGCGCTGTGCGACGGAGCGCAGGCGCTGTTCGGCGAATCGCTCGACGAGCTCGCCGACGCCGTGACGACGATCCCGCCCCTGCTCGGGCGCACGTCGGCGGCGCATCTAGCCGGGTAGCGGACGCAGGTAGGTGACTCCGCCAGGCAGGATCATCGGCGGCCGCGGCTGCTGCCTGAAGTTGAAGGCGTGCGAGATGATGTCGATTGCGGGGTTGTCCTCGCGCACTGTCGGCCGCGAGTCGGGACGGCCGTCGGTCTTCGGATCGAGCCGCGCGCCGTGCAAGAAATCGTTCTCGATGAACTTCACGTACGCGTCGTGGCTGAGCACGTGGTGGTCGATGTAACCGTCGCGCGCGTAGGGGCTGATCACCAGGCCGGGCACGCGAATGCCCAGGCCCATGCCGTCGACGACCGGTGGCACGACGTGGTCGTAGAACCCGCCCCAGTCGTCCCATGACAGGAAGATCGCGGTGCTGTTCCAGTCGGGGCCGCGCATGATCGCGTTGATGAGGCCGGTGACGTATCCCTGGCCTCGCGCGATCGAGGCGGTCGGGTGCTCACTGACGGCCTGGGTCGGATCGATCCACGACACGGCCGGCAGCGTCCCCCCTTTTGCCATCGCGTAGAAGTTCTTCAACGCGACGATGTTGTCGAGCTGATGGTCCTGCCGAACCGTGTCGAAATGCGGCAACGGATTCCAGATGCCGGCGGTCTTCGCGTTCTGCGGGATCGGCTTGCACGACATGTCGTCGTCGTCACGGCAATCGGGCTCGGTGCCCGCAAAGACGAAATAGCGCCATGACACGCCGTACTTGTGCAGCAGGTAGGTGAGATCGGTCCAGGCATAGTCGATGGTGGTGGCGTGTCCGGCCGGCGGTGGCGCGATGTCGGTGCCGCCGAGATCGCTCTTGCAGCTCATCGGCCCGGACGGGCAGAACGCCGACCACTCGGACACCATGTACAGGTGCTCGACGACGCTCCATGACGCGGCGGAGGCGAACATGTGGTCTTCGAGCACATAGTTCTTCGCGTACGCCCAGTAGTTCGGCAGCTCGGCCGCGGTGTGGTAGCCCATCACGTCGCTGCCGGTGGCGTGCTTGCACGCCGGAGTGTTGCCGCAGCCGCGCGGTCCCGACACCGACGAGGCCACGAAGCCGTCCATGTTGCCGTTGTCGACGTCCGCCGTGTGCGCCTTCGCACCGTGCGGTCCGCCGATGTTGACGAGATTCGTGTCGTGGTAGGGCGCCACGCACGTGTTGGTCTTGGGATCGGGATTGCACACCGTCGGGTTGCCGTTGGCGTCCATCGGGATGCCGTCAGCTCCGGGGTACGTGCCGAAGTAGCTGTCGAAGGACCGGTTCTCCTGCATGATCACGACGACGTGCTTGATCTTGTGGATGCCGACCGGACCTGATGCCCTCGGCGTGGTCGCGGCGGTGGCCCGCCCGGTCGGCCCGACCGCCACGGCGACCAGCAGGGCGAAGCCGGTCGCGGCAACGGCCATGATGACGGCGCGCATGCTCACCCGTAGATGTGGACGAGGGTGCCGACCCGGATCCAGCCGTACATCCAGGCGATCGCGGCGCCCGGGAAGTGCACGCATCCGTGCGAACCCTCGGTGCGGTACCGCCGGCTGCCGTAGGGGAATCGCTGCCATGGCGAGTCGTGCATGCCGTAGGCGCCGTCGTACGGAAGCCAGAAGTGCACGTAGTACGCGCCGCCGGAGGCCGGGTACAGGTACCGGTCGCGTTGCTTGCTCTGCACTCGCCACGTTCCGGTCGGGGTGCCGTCGCCGACGTCGACAGCACCGCTCGTGATCGGGGTGGTCAGCAACTGCGTCTCGTCGTTGCACAGCAGCGCCGACTGGTGGCCGAGGTCGATCTGCACGTTCTTCCCGACGACGTGCGGGTTGCACCGGTTGCCCATCCGGTTCGTCCAGACGGTGCCGCCGGGCGAAAGCAGCGCGAGCACGCCCTGGTTGCCGAGCACGAGCGAGGTGGCGGCGTGCGTGCGTGTCGACCACGTGGTTCGGCCGCCGGACGTGAGCGCGAGATTGCCGTGCCGCCCGAACACCAACCGCGCGCCACGACCCGCGTACCGCGACCAGATCACCTTGCCCCGATGAGCGATCGTCAGGCTGCGGCCGACCGCGGCGACGTACGCGCCGTTGGGCGAGCTCAGCGATTGGCCGCGCGACAACGACGACCCGTCGTGCAGCGCGCGAACCGTCTTGACCGGCGCGGCCTGGGCGGGCGTGGCGACCACGGCGCCACCGACGCCGAGCGCGCACGCGAGCGCTGTCGCAACGATCCGGTTCATCAAGTACCGCCTCAGAGTCGGTCGAGCAGGGGCGCGAGCACCTCGATCGCGCGGTGCACCCCAGCATCGTCGATGTCGAGGTGCGTGACCAGACGCAGGAACTGCGGGCCGAGGGCCGAGACCAGAACGCCCGATTCGGCAGCTTTTGCCGCAACATCGGCGGCATTCGCGGCATGCAGGACGACGATGTTCGTCTGCGTCGGCGCGCCACCGAGAGCGTCAGCCAGCCGGGCCGCGCGGGCGTGATCGTCGGCGAGACGTTCGAGGTGATGGGCCAGCGCATGGCGTCCGGCCGCGGCGAGGACGCCCGCCTGCCGCATGCCCCCGCCGTACCGCTTGCGCCACACGCGGGCTTCGCGGATGCGCTCTGCCGACGACACGAGCACCGATCCGACCGGCGCGCCGAGCCCCTTCGACAAGCACACCGACACCGTGTCGAACGGTGCGGCGAGATCGTGCAGTGACGTTCCGGTGGCGATGTGCGCGTTCCACAGCCGTGCACCGTCGAGGTGAGTGGCGAGCGCATGCTCGCGCGCGAGCTCGGCGACCGCAGTCAGTTGCTCGGCCGGCTGCACGGTGCCGCCGCCGAAGTTGTGCGTGTTCTCGATGGCGATCGCCGTGGTCGACACGAGATACGGGCCGGCCGTCCGGCGAGATCAGCGCACGGATCGACTCGACGTCGATGACGCCATGATCGCTGTGCCAGGTGCGGAAGGTGATTCCCGAGAACGCCGCGGCCGCGCCGAGCTCGGCCCGCGCGATGTGCGCCTGAACGTCGCACACGATCTCTTCGCCCGCCCCGGCATGCAGGCGTAGCCCGAGCTGGTTGCCCATCGACCCGGACGGCACGAACAAACCGGCCTCGTGGCCGAGCAATTCGGCGACCTCGCGCTCGAGCGCGTTGATCGTCGGGTCCTCGCCGTAGACGTCGTCGCCCACCTCTGCATCGGCCATCGCCGCGCGCATCGCGGGCGTCGGACGCGTGACCGTGTCCGACCGGAGATCGACGATCACTCGGCGTCCTTGCGCTTGCGTTCGTCGACGAGTCTTTCCGCAACCCGGAACGCGAGCTCGAGCGACTGCTCGATGTTCAGCCGCGGATCACACGCTGTCTCGTAGCGCCGGCCCAGATCGGCCGCGGTGAGTTCGGCCGTCCCGCCGATGCACTCGGTGACGTCGTCACCGGTGAGCTCGACGTGCAATCCGCCCGGGTACGTGCCCAGCTCGGCGTGGACGTCGAAGAATCCGTCGACCTCGTCGATGATCCTGTCGAGGTGACGCGTTTTGACCCCGTCGGCGGTCTCTTCGGTGTTGCCGTGCATCGGATCGCACTGCCAGACAACAAGCCGTCCTGTCGTTTCGACCTTCTCGATGATTGCGGGGAGTCGATCGCGCACGAGCGAGTTCGACATCCGGCTGATGAGCGTGAGCCGGCCGGGCTCGCCGTGCGGATCGAGTCGCTCGACAAGCTCCGCAGCGAACTCGGGCGTCGTCGACGGCCCGAGCTTCACCCCGATCGGGTTCGCGATGCGTGACACGAACTCGAGGTGCGCCCCGTCGAGCTGTCTCGTGCGTTCGCCGACCCACACGAAGTGGCCGGACAGGTCGTAGGCGCGGCCCTCTTCGACGCGGGTCAGCGCGCGCTCGTACTCGAGGATGAGCGCCTCGTGGCCGGCGTAGAGCTCGACGCCTTCGAGCGCGGCGTCATGCACCCCGCACGCGCGCATGAACCGCACGGCGCGGTCGATCTCGGCTGCCAGCCGCTCGTAGCGCGCGCCGGTCTCGGTCGAGCGGGCGAACGTCGTGTTCCACGCGTGCACCCGGTTGAGCGACGCGAGGCCACCGCCCGCGTAGGCGCGCAGCAGATTCAGCGTCGAGGCGGCGGTCGAATAGGCGCGCATGATGCGGTTCGGGTCGGGAGTGCGGTTACCGAACAACTCGTTGACCATGTCACCGCGATAGGACGGCCGCCCGGTCGCGTCGATGTCGGCCGAGCGTGGCTTGGCGTACTGCCCGGCAATGCGGCCGAGCTTGACCACCGGCATCGATGCGCCGTACGTGAGCACGACTGCCATCTGCAGCAGCACCCGGACCTTGCCGGCGACATCGGCCTGCGACGACGTCTCGAACGTCTCGGCGCAGTCGCCACCCTGCAGCAGGAAGGCTTCGCCGCGCGCGACCGCGCCAAGACGTTCGCGCAACTGGTCGACCTCCGAGGCGACGACCAGCGGCGGCATCGTGGCCAGGCTCGCAGCGACCCGGCGCAGCTCGGCATCGTCGGGCCAGGACGGCTGTTGCGCAGCCGGGAGCTCCCGCCAGCCGTCGAGGTGCAGATCGGTCGAGTTCATCTCGGGGTCCCCGCGTAACCGCGGAGTGCCTTCTGCGGAGCGTTTTCGTGGGGTGAGCTCACGCGACAAGGTTACGGCGAGCCGGGACAGGCGACGGCGTGGCCCGTGTGACGATGCCGGGATGACGCAGGTTCCGGCGCGCATCACCGACCGGTTCTCGCACCACACCGCCGCACGTCACGGCGAGGTGCGCCTGCCCGCCAGCCTGGCCATTGCAGCGACAGCCGCGATCTACGCTGTGCTGCCGCATGATCTGTTGTTCGGACCGCGCTGGCTCATCCCGTCCGTCGAAATGGTGTTGCTCGCGACCTTGATCGCGATCAATCCGACCCGACTCACCACCGAAACCCGGCTGTCGCGGCTCGCGAGCCTCGCCCTCGTCACCGTCATCATCGCGGCCAACACGGCCTCGCTCGGCATCCTGATCCGCGACCTCACCTCGACGCAGCCGACAACCGGGCGTCACCTGCTGGTAGCGGCGTTGCAGGTGTGGGGGACGAACGTGATCGCGTACGCGCTCGTCTTCTGGGAGATCGACCGGGGTGGTGCCGTCGCGCGGCTGCCGTCATCGTCCGTCCCCGCCAAACGACATGACTTCCTGTTTCCGCAGGACGATCCTGATGTCGCGCGGCGGGCACTCGGAGTCGAGATGTGGATGCCTGTCTTCGTCGACTACCTGTACGTGTCGCTGACGAACTCGGTGGCGTTCAGCCCGACCGACACACTGCCGCTGACCACGCGTGCGAAAGTGCTGATGGGACTCGAGTCGGTCGCCGCTCTGGTGACGTCACTGCTCGTGATCGCGCGGGCGGTCAACATCTTGCATTGACCGCGATCAGCCGAAGAAGACCTCGGCCTCGGAGTACAGCTCCGGCCGCACGGTCTTGAGTTCGGACGTCGCCTCGGTGAGCGGCACCCGCACGATGTCGGTGCCGCGCAGCGCGACCATCTGACCCCACGCGGAGTCGTGGACGGCATCCACGGCGTGCAGCCCGAACCGCGTCGCCAGCACGCGGTCGAACGCCGAGGGGGTGCCGCCGCGCTGGATGTGCCCGAGCACGGTCGTCCGCGCTTCCTTGCCGGTCTGCTTCTCGATCTCGCCGGCCAGCCACTCGCCGATGCCACCGAGGCGGACGTGCCCGAACGCGTCGAGACCCTTGTCCAAAGTGGTGCTCTGGCCGCCGTCCGGCGTCGCCCCTTCGGCGACCACGAGGATCGGGGCGTAGTGCGACTGGAACCGGCTCTCGACGTAGGCACACACCCGTTCGAGCGAGAACGGTTGCTCGGGGATGAGGATGACGTTCGCGCCACCGGCGAGCCCGGCGTGCAGCGCGATCCAGCCGGCGTGGCGTCCCATCACCTCGACGATCAGCGCGCGGTGGTGCGACTCGGCCGTGGTGTGCAGCCGGTCGATCGCCTCCATCGCGATGTTGACCGCAGTGTCGAAGCCGAAGGTGTAGTCGGTGGCGTTGAGGTCGTTGTCGATCGTCTTCGGAACGCCGACGACGTTGATGCCCATCTCGCCGAGCTTGGTCGCGACGCCGAGGGTGTCCTCGCCGCCGATCGCGATCAACGCGTCGACGCCGGTCTCGTGCAACGTCGTCACGACCTTGTCGAAGCCATGATCGACCTTGAACGGGTTCGTGCGCGATGAACCGAGAATCGTCCCGCCGCGCGGGAGGATGCCGCGTACCTCGGGGACGCCCAGCGGCGTCGAGATGTTCTCGAGCGGGCCCTTCCAGCCGTCGCGGAATCCGACGAACTCGTGCCCGTACACGCCGACGCCCTTGCGAACGACCGCACGGATCACCGCGTTGAGCCCCGGGCAGTCGCCCCCACCGGTCAGCACTCCGATGCGCATACGACCAGACCCTAGCGGGGCCTGCGCGGGACGAGCGAGCGGCGGCACCGACGACAATGACCGGCGTGAGCCGCATCAGCAGCGACGTCGACCCGGCGCGCCGCCTGCTGCGCCACGGCCGGATGCTCGAGTGCGCCACCCTCGGGTGGAACGTGATCGGGATCGTCGTGCTGGCCGTCGCCGCGGTCAGCGCGGGCTCGGTGGCCCTGGCCGGATTCGGCATCGACTCACTGATCGAGATCGGCGCGTCGACCGTCGTGCTCTGGGAACTCGCGGGTATCGGTGGAGTGCGGCAGCGTCGGGCGTTGCTGCTGATCGCGACCGCGTTCCTGGGGTTGGCCTGCTATCTGATCGTCCAGTCCGCCGTGGTGGTCGTTGTCGGGTACCACCCTCGCCACAGCCCGCTGGGGATCATGTGGACGGCGATCACCGCAGCCGTGATGTTCGCCCTGGCCTTCGGCAAGCGGCGCACCGGCCGGGCGCTGGGCAACCCCGTCCTGATTGCGGAGGGCCGTGTGACGGTCATCGACGCCATGCTCGCCGCCGCCGTCCTGCTCGGACTTGCCCTCAACGCCGCCGCGGGCTGGTGGTGGGCCGACCCCGCCGCAGGCCTGGTGATCGTCTACTACGCCCTCGCGGAAGCGCGCACCATCCATGGGGAGCTGCACTAGCCGCTGTCATCCTGGACAGATGCACAAAACCAGCGGAGTACGCGAGCCCGCCGCGTCCATCCCCTTGCCGATGAACGTCGACGACGCCGGCGAACGTCGCCAGGCCGTCCGAGCATTGGCATGGAGCGCAGCCGGGCTGGCCGCCACCGGTCTGATCGAGCTCATCGTCGCGCTGGTGTCGGGGTCGGTGGGACTGCTCGGTGACGCCCTCCACAACTTGTCGGACGTCTCGACGAGCGTGGTCGTCTTCCTCGGCTTCCGGATCTCGCGCCGCGCCGCGAGCGAACGTTATCCGTACGGATACGAACGCGCCGAAGACCTCGCCGGCATCGGCATCGCCATTGTGATCTGGGCCAGCGCGGTACTGGCCGGGGTCGAGAGCATTCACAAGTTGCTGGTTCACGGCAGCACCAGCCACGTGGGTTGGGGCATCGCCGGCGCCGCGACCGGGATCATCGGCAACCAGGTCGTAGCGCGGTACAAGCTGCGCGTTGGGCGGCGGATCAACTCCGCGACGCTCATCGCCGACGCCAAACATTCCTGGCTCGACGCGCTCTCGTCCGCCGGAGCTCTGCTCGGCCTCGTCGGTGTCCTGGCCGGGGCGCGATGGGCCGACGCCGTTGCAGGCCTTGTCGTGACCGCCTTCATCTGCCATGTCGGTTGGGAGGTCAGCAGCGATGTCACGCACCGGCTCATGGACGGCGTCGACCCTGACATCATCACCACCGCCGAGACACAGGTGATGAGCATCGACGGAGTGCGCCACGCGCACGCCCGCGCCCGCTGGACCGGACGCACGCTGCGTCTCGAACTCGAGGTCTGGCTCGACGCCGACACCTCAATCGCCGCGAGCGAGGCTCTCAGCCGTCAGGCTGCTCAGCTCGTGGCCGACGAGCTGCCCGAGGTCCGCAGCTTCACCTGGACGACCCGGGCCGTGTAACTCCATCCGGTCGCTGCGTGACAGCGCACAGGGCGTTCCATCTGGCCAGGTTGTGGCGGGCGTCGGCGAGGGCGTCGTGCTGGTCGGGCGGCGCAGGCGGCAACGGCGGTGAGCCGGCGTCCTCCCACTTCTGGCGCAGCTCGTGGGTGAAGCGCGGGATGGCGCGCGGTAACGCACGCATGTCACCCCACAGCTGGGCGAGGACGACGTGGTCGTAGCCGGCCATCCACGCCCACAGCTCGATCGACTCGCCGGACTCGGTCATGAACGCCAGCAGGTCGGTGCGAATCGCCTCACGCGAGCGCCACGCCGGATCGGCCGGCGAGGGCAGCTTGTCCAGGACGTTGGTGCGCACCCAGTCGATCGCGCGCGACGGGTCGAACTCGGTAGAGACCGCGTAGAACTCGCGTCCGGCCTCGTCGACCATCCCGATCGAGACGAGCTCGATCGTCGTGCCGTCCTCGATGAACTCGCAGTCGTAGAAGAAGCGCCGCATCGACTGCCTAGGACGCGCGCGGGAGTCGGTCGCGCAACGCGTCCGAGTCGGAGCTGCTGCCGAAGGCGCGGTCCTTGCCCTGCGCCTTCTTCACGTCCGCGGCGTACTGATCGACGTACTCCTGGCCGGACAGCTGCATCAGCGCGTACATGATCTCGTCGGTCACCGAGCGCTCGACCAGCCGGTCACCGGACATGCCCTCGTAGCGCGAGAAGTCGAGCGGCTTGCCGATGCGCACGCCGGGACGGGGCCGCAGGCGCGGCAGCACCCGGCCCTGCGGCTGGATCTTGTCGGTGTCGATCATCGCGCACGGGACGACCAGGGCGCCGGACTCGAGGGCCAGCCGGGCCACCCCGGTCTTGCCGCGGTAGAGGCGCCCGTCGGGTGAGCGGGTGCCCTCGGGATACATGCCGAGCAGCTTGCCCTCGGCGAGCACGCGCAGACCGGTGTTCAGGGCCGCGCGCGAGGCGTCGGCGTCCGAACGGTCGATGGGCACCTGGCCGACGCCTGCGAAGAACATCTTCGAGAAGAAGCCCTTGATCCCCGGGGTCGTGAAGTACTCGGCCTTGGCCAGGAAGGTGACCTTGCGCGGCACCATCACTGGGAAGAAGAACGAGTCGCTGAACGAGAGGTGGTTGCTGGCGAGGATGGCCGGACGGTCGTCGGGGATGTTCTCGAGCCCGTCGACCCACGGTCGCCACAGACCCCGCAGGAACGGCCCGATGAAGACGAATTTCGCCACCCAGTAGAACACCCCACCAGGCTAGTGCCTGCGACGCGCCACGACCCAATCCCGCAGGGCATGATGGGCGTCGTGAGCGACCAGATCGAGCCTCCCGCAGGCACCCCGGACGAGCAGCCGTTCACCCACGACGCAGGCTCGGTCGGCGTCGTGCTCAGTCACGGATTCACGGGGACGCCGGCGAGCATGCGGCCGTGGGCCGACTACCTCGTTGCAGCGGGCTACAGCGTGCGTCTGCCGCGTCTGCCGGGCCACGGTGCAACGTGGCAGGAGACCAACAAGACCCGCTGGCCGCAGTGGTACGGCGCCATCGAGTCGGCCTTCGACGAACTCGCCGCACGGTGCGACATCGTGTTCGCCTGCGGCCTGTCGATGGGGGGTGCGCTGGTCACTCGCCTCGCCGAGCAGAAGGGTGATGCGCTCGCGGGGGTCGTGCTGGTGAATCCGTCCTTCGGCACTCGCAAGGCCGCCGAGAAGATGGCGCCCTACGTCAGCTGGCTGGTGCGCTCACGGCCGTCGATCGGCGGCGACATCAAGAAGCCCGGCGTCGAGGAGCCGGCCAACGAGCGCACGCCCGTTGTCGCCGGAGCGTCCGTGGTCAAGCTGTGGAAGGTTGTCACGGCCGACTTCGACCGCATCACCGCGCCCGTGCGCATGTACCGCAGCGTCGAGGACCACGTCGTCGACGATCTGTCCGGGCAGTTGCTGCGACGTGGTGCGTCCTCGACCAGCGTTGAAGAAATCCTGCTCGAGAACAGTTATCACGTAGCGACGCTCGACTATGACGCCGAGCAGATCTTCAGCGGTAGCGTGGAGTTCTTCCAGCAGTTGACCGCGGAGCGCACGACGTGAGCGATGAGCTTTCCCCACAGGCGTGGAACAACGGGTTGCTCGCGTCGTCCTACGTCCCGCTCAGCGATGTCCCCGCGACCAGCGCTCCGCAGTTACTCAGCGCGTTGTCCCGCGCTCGCATCGCGGCCTACCTCGCCGAGGCACCCGGCTCGCAGGGTTCGTTGCGGCTCTACGTGGCCTCCGACGAGCGGGCGGATGCGCGCACGATCGTCGCCTCCGTCCTGCGCGCCGGCGGCATGCAGCCGGAGGCCGAATCCGATGGCGGGACGGACGAAACGCCGCGCCCGGACCCACTCGCCGGGATCGACGCCGATGCCGAGTTCGCCGCGCTGATCGCCGGCTGGCACGTCGACACGCACTCGGCGATCCGCGATGCCGAGCGCGCGCTGTCGCGCGACGACGAGGACTGGCGGCAGCGGCTCAACAAGGAACGCGAACAGAGCGACGACGCCGACACCGGCGACCTCACCTGGCTCGACGACGAGCACTACGTGCCGCCCAATCCCCCGCCGATCCCGCGCCCGACCGCACCGATAGTGCTCGCGATGCTGCTGGTCGTTGTGTCGATCATGCTGTTCGCGTTCGGCGACCCGCTCGGCATGCCGTTCTCGCTGAGCCTGTTCCTCGGCGTCAGCGGCATCATCACCGCACTCGTCCTGTTCGTGATGCGGCTGCGCGAATACCGCGACGAGGACGACGACGGAGCGATCCTCTGAGCTGACGCTCTAGGTCGGGTTGAGGTCCACTGTTTACTTACCGGTCACCGACACGACAACTGACCGCGCCCTCGCCGCAGCCTGCGACGCGGACCCTCGAGCACGGAGGTGGTCACCCGTGCAAACCGATGCCGCAACGGTGTTCAAGCTTTGGTGCCGGCTGACCGGCACTCCACTCGACGAATTCGGCCCTGAAGAGCAACAGGCGTTCTTGGCCCGGCCGCAGGTCGCCGAGCTGGCGTCCACCCCGTACGAGGTGCTGCTCGACGCCGGGATCGACGCAGCGCGCCACGGCGTGCTGCCGTTGGAACGCTGGCTCAACGCGGTGCACACGGTTCGACCGATCGGCGCCTAGGCCCTACAGGTCGAACTCGACCAGCACCGGACGGTGGTCGCTCGCCACGGCGACGTCCGCGCCTGCGAGCACGCGCGCCGACACCACCGTCAGCCGTGGGTCGACGAACACGCCGTCGATGCGATCGTGCTCTTCGGTCGACGACCAGGTGTGCGAGCTGCCCGTGCCGGCGACCGCGAACGCGTCCTGTCGGGCGGCGATCAACGCGTCCCAGGTCGGTGTGCCGGGTGGGTTGTTCGCGTCGCCGCCGACAACGACCGGGACGTCGGCGGGCACGTGCTGCTCGATCGCTGCGTCCAATTCGCGGATGTGCCGCAGGCGCGGCTCCTCGACGAGATCGAGGTGGATGCCTGCGACGGCGAACCGCGCACCCTCTTTGGCGAGCACCGCGATCGCCGTGCCGCGCTGGTGCAGCTTGAGGTCCTTGCTGAACAGCACGTCCGCGGTCGACTCCACGTCGACGCCGAGCGTCGACAGGATCAGGTTCGACCCGGCCGGGCGTCCTCCGCTGACAACCACCAGATTCGACCGACGGGCAAGCTCGGCGCACAACGAGCGCCAGCGCAGGAAGCGCGGCGACTCCTGAACCAGCACGACGTCCGGCTCGGCCGAGCGGATCACCCGCCCGAGCGCGTCGCGGTCATCGCGCATCGAGCGCACGTTGTAGGTGAGCAGTCGGACGCGAGGCACGAGTCCATCGTCTCGTGCCGGCGGTTGGGTGTGGTCAGTGCCCCCGTTGGTCCTGCATCACTGATGCACTCGTCGACGCTGAGGTCACCAGCAGCAACGCTGATGCACATTGCACCCGGCAATGTCGCCCGCAACCACGGAACAGCGCCGGCCAACGACATTGCCGGATGCAAAGTCAGCGGACGCTAGCCCTTCAGCGTGATCACCGCGCCGAGGCGGCCGAGGTCGACAGGCTCGTTGGTGATGGTGTCGCCGCTCATGCCGCCTCCCGTGACGGCGATGACGTAGCGGCCCTTGGGTTCGGGTCCGGGCCCGCGACAGGTCGTGCAGGCGAAGTTCCCGGTCATCTGGATGATCCATACGTTTGCTTCGGACGCAGGAGGCGGCGTCGCCTCGCCCATCGCCAGGCCGGCCTGGAAGTCGGTCGTTCGCACCGCCTGGATGGTGCTCGGGTGGCCGTAGTGCGCCGCCGTCCGCAGTGCGACAGTGCGCACGTGCGCCAGCTGGGCAGCTGTCTTCGAGCCGGTCAGCAGGTGGATCACTGTCCCCAGCCGGGACAGGTCGAAGCCGTGTTTGGACGTGCCGTCGAAGCCGGTCTTCGTGCCGCCGATCGGCACGCTGTAGTACAGGTAGGGCTCGGCCGGCGGACCGGCAGTGGGTCCCATCCACCCGGTGTCGGCAAGCCGACGACCGTGTATCAACACGAGCCAGATCGCCGCGTCGGGAAGGTTGGGGTTGTCCTTACCGCCCAGCAGCGCGTCGGCGCGGCGCACTGTGGTTCTCACTGCGTCGGCAGATGCGTACGGGTCACCCCCACTCACCGACGAATCGAATGCCATGCGCTGAAGTCTCGCGAACTCGGCCGCAGATGCCGGGCCAGACGTCGGCGGTCTCGGGTTCAGCGTCGACGGTCGGGCCGTGCGGTTGAGGGCGAGGGTCACCGTTGCCACGGCGATCGCAGCCACGGCACAGGCCGCTAACAGCGCACGTGACCGCCACTTCCGTGGACGACTCGCACGGACGTACTTCAGCACCTGGTCGACGTCGGGCGCGGCGGGCTGATCGGCGCTCCAGCGGGTCGCGTAGTCGCGCAGCGCATCGTCCAGATCGATCATCGGAACTCTCCTCCGAGGCCCGCGCGCAGTCGCTTGCGCGCGTCGGACAGCGTCGACTTGACCGTGCCTTCGGAGCACGACAGCACGGCGGCGATGTCACGCACTGGCAGGTCGAGGAAGTAGAACAGCTCGACCGCCAGGCGCTGCCGCTCGGCCAGTTGCGCGATTGCACGCTCGATGTCGAGATCGCGAGCCGGCACGGTCGATTCCGGCTCGTCCACGAGTTCGAGATGAGGCTGATCGCGCCGCCGATGTTTGCGGGACTGGTCTGCGGTGAGGGTCAGCAGCCACGTGCGCTCCGACCCGCGGTCGGGATCGAACTTCGCCCGGGTGCGCCAGGCGAGCGCAAGCGCGTCCTGCAGGACGTCCTCCCAATCGCTGCCGCACAACCGGCGCGCGAGCCTCGCCATCGCGTCCCAGTGCGGGCGCACGAACTCGGCGAATGCGTCGGTCGTCGCCCGCGCCGTGGCGAGATCGGAGGTCACACCCGGTGTATAGCCGCTCGGCGTCCGGTTCGGTTGGGTGCCTTGCTCAGGCCGCCGCGGGACGGATCGGCAGGACCGCGTCGGGCATCGGGCCGACCTGGTCACGGCCGCTGCCCTTTGCGACGTAGAGGGACGCGTCCGCGGCGCCGTAGAGGGTCGCGCAGGTTCGCACCGTGCGTCGGCAGATGCGCGATGCCGACGCTCACCGTGAGCGGCACCGTCGGGCCGGTGTCGGTCGTGAAAACATGGCCGCGAACCGCGTCCAGGATCTGGTCGGCGCGCTGGCGCAGTGTCTCGACCGAGCAGCCGGTGAGCAGCACGGCGATCTCGTCACCGCCCATCCGGCTGACGGTGTCGCCGTCGCGGGTTGCGTCGAGCAGCAGCTGACTGAGCTGCACCAGCACCTCGTCGCCCGCGAGATGGCCGTAGGCGTCATTCACGTGCTTGAAGTGGTCGATGTCGATCAGGACGAGGCCGGTGCCCTGCGCACTGGCCGCGCCCGACAGGGCCGACGACGCGGCCTCGTTGAAGACGCGACGCGTGACGAGCCCGGTAAGCGAGTCGACGGCCGCGAGCGTGCGCAGTTCCGCGACGAGCGCGTCCTGACGCTCGCCGGAAAGGATCATCAGCGCCATGGTCGTGACGATCGCGGCGATGAGATAGCCGGCCTGGACGACGGCCACCCGAGCGGGCAGCAGGGCGAACACGTCGGCGAGATCTCCGGCGACCGCCGCCGCTCCGACCAGGATCGCGCCCGTGCGCCGCAACGCGAACCCTGCGTAGAGCGCGGGGAAGAAGAAGAAGATCTGCGCACTCACGGACGCGTCGGACGTGATCAGGTCGAGCAGCACGATCACACCGATGGCGGCGAACGGGAACAGCGCCCACACCCACGCGCCGCGATTGCGCATGCGTCTGACCAGCAGCGCCACTGCGACGACCGACAGCGCTGCGATCGAGGTGACGGTGACGCTGGCAGGGCTCGCACCCTGCTGTGCCGGCGCGAACGCGGCGAATAGCACGGTGACTCCGCCCGCCACGAGGGCAAGCGTCGAGAGCACGCGAGCCGCGAGATCAGCGTCGCGAGGCTGGAGGCGTGCCAGCACGGTCACATGAGCTACATCGGCAGGCTGCGTCGAAAGTTCAATTGTTGTTCAACGAGTGCTTCGATGGGACTCGTGATCGACAACCGGGTCGTGCAGGCCGAGGGTGTGGTCGCCGCACCGGCGACAACCGTGTTCGAACTCATCGCCGATCCCGCGCTGCAACCGCGATGGGACGGAAATGACAATCTCGGCGAGGCGGCGTCGGGACAGCGTGTGCAGTCGGTAGGCCAGACCTTCGTCATGACGTTGACGAGCGGATCGATCCGCGAGAACCACGTGGTCGAGTTCGACGAGGGCCGACTGATCGCGTGGCGGCCCAGCGAGCCCGGTTCACCGCCGCCCGGGCACCTGTGGCGGTGGGAGCTCACGCCCATGGACGCGGCGACCACCCGCGTCGTCCATACCTACGACTGGACGCAGCTGGCCGATCCGACACGCCTCGAGCGGGCCCGCGCGACCACATCGGACAAGCTGCAGGCCTCGCTCGATCGGCTCGCCCGCCTGGCCGAGAGCGACTGAGGTCGTCGCCGTGGCGCTGTGGCTACGCAGTGTGCGGCGGCGCCCCGGGGCAGCTCTCGGCGTGTTCCTCATCGTCACGGTGGCATCGGCAGCCTCGGTGGCCGGTCCGGCGCTGGTGCGTGCAGCCGAGCAGTCGGGGTTGCGCTCGACCCTTGCGGCCGCACGGCCCGGTGCCTATGACATCGAGCTCGACGGCCCGACCGACAACATCGCGCTCGCCGCGGTCGTCGACGGCGCGGCCGCCGCGACCGCGCAGGCCAGCGGTCGGCTGTTCCAGCCGCCGGTGACCTTGTTGCGCTCGCAATACGACCACCGCTGGCGGACGGGCCCGAACAAGACCTTCTCGGCCTTCGCGGTCGGCACGGTGGCCGGTTGCTTCAGTGCAGACCTCGCATCGGGTGTGTGCCCGACCCTTCCGGACGAGGTGCTCGTCAGTGCCCACCTCGCGATCGCGCCGCACGCGCGCATCACCATCGTGGGCCGGCGCGGCTACTTCACCGTGTCCGGCAGCTATCGCGACGGGGTCATTCCGTCGTGGTTCCCGGGCTTGGGCGCCGACCCGGTGCTGACGATCCAGGCGACCTTGCAGGAGATCGATCCGGCGCCGGTCGTGATGGCACGGCTGCATCTTCGCGTGCCCGCGCTGACCCTCGACCGGCTCGGCGAGGCCGCTGCGTCCCTGCAGGCAGTGGCGGCCACCTCGCTGCGGCAGTCGGTGGTCTCGGCGCCGACCAGCGCCCTTCCGGACCTGGAGAACTCGGTCGCAGCCGACCGCAAGGTCGCCATCGTGGTCGGGCTGTTGACGGTCGTCCCGCTCGTGCTGCTGTGCTGGTACACGCTCGTTCTGATCATGCAGTTGATCGCCGTGGTGCGCTCGCGCGAGTGGGCGCTCGGACGGCTGCGCGGGCTGCCGGTCGGCGTCTGGCTGCGCTCGCTCTATCGCGAGCCGGTCGCGTTGCTAGCCGCAGGTGCGGTGTGCGGATTCGCCGTCGGGACGGCTGTGACCGTGGTGACCGTGCACGCGACGATGGCGGCAGGGACGTCGATCGAGGTGACGAGGCTGCCCGTCCTCGCATGCTTTGCCGGGACGGTGCTTGGAGCGGCACTCGGCGTCGGCATCGCGACGGCGCGTGGCGCGCGGCTGCCCCTCGCCACCCTGCTGCAGCAATCGGCCGAACCCAGCCGGCTGACACGCGTCGGCGCAGCCGTCCAGGTGCTGGTGGTCGCGGCAACAGTGTTCTCGATCGTGCAGCTCGCGAGTGCGCGGCAGGTCAGCGTGGGGCCGGGCAATCTGGGTGTGCTGCTGCCCGGGCTGCTTGCGGCTGTGCTGGCGCTGGCCGCCATCCGGGTCGCTGCGCGCATCGTCCGGCGCGGCGGTGCACGCCCGCCGAAGTCGTTGCGCCGGATGGTCATCGGCCGGCGCCTCGCGCGGAATCCGGCTTTGCTCGGGCGATATCTGATAGTCGCCGTCGCGACCGCGGTCATGGTGTTCACGGTGTCGCTCGTGGCGATCATGCATCGCAACGTCGAGTTGCGTGCCGACAACATGCTCGGCGCGGCGCAGGTCGTACACGTTCAGCCAGTGGCGCCCGGTCGGCTCATATCGGCTGTCGCGGCAGCCGATCCGTCCGGACGCGATGCGATGGCCGTCGAGCAGCTGAGCGGCCCCACGTACGGCGGCACGTCGCGCATCGTCGCGGTCGACACCGCACGGTTGGGTGTCTCCCTCTGGCATCCGAGCTGGGCCGGGCTCAGTGCCGATCGGGTGCATCAACTGCTCGCGCCGCCGCACGGAGCGCCCTTGGTGTTGCGGGGCACGAGCGTCACCATGTCGCTGGCCGGCGGTCGACTGCGGACGGCTCCGTTCGACATCGACCGCACCGCCCCAGCGCCGCACCCGCTCGTCGAACTCGTCGTGCTCGCGGACGACCACTGGGTCGACATCGACCTCGGCCGGCTCGGGCCCGGCTCGTCGACCCTGCATGGTGTGATGCCGTGCGCACGCGGGTGCACACTGCGACGGATCGAGTTCGTCAATGACACGAACATCCTGTTCTCGGGGAGCGTGACGATCACCGAGTTGTCGACACAGCTGCAACCCGCTTCGACGTTCGCGGGACGGCTGCGCACGAGCGCCGATTGGCAGAACAACCTCGTCGGTGCCGAACCGGAACTCCCGGTGCGTGCCCTCCCGCAAGGCAATGCCCATGGTCTGACCGTGCGGCTGCGCGACTACACGGGCGAGAGCGTCCCCGCCGTGCTTCCCGCTGACGGACCGCCCGATGTTCCGGTGATCGCCGCGGACGGTGTCGACGCGCAACCGCTCCCTGCCTTCCAGAACGCGGTGGACGGCACGGGATTGGACGCCGCAACACTGCCGATGCAGATCGTCGGTCGGGCCGGCGCCTTGCCGAGTTCGGTCAGCGACGGGGTGCTCGCCGACCTCGCGGTGATCGCCCGGTTCAGCGACCCGGCGCAGTCGAAGACGTCGGCGCAGGTCTGGCTGTCGCCGGCGGCGCCCGCTTCGCTCGTCCTCGCATTGCACCGGGCGGGATTACACGTGACATCCGTCGACGTGGTGCAGAGGCCGACCGATCGACTGCTGGCCGCGGCACCCGTCCGGGCAGTCATCGCGAGCGTCGCCGCGATCGTTCTGCTCGCGATGCTGGCCACGGTCGCGCTCGGCGCCGGCGTCGCGCTCGACACCGAGCGCAGGCGATTGTCGGTGCGGGTGTTGCGCGACGCCGGCCTCGAGCCGCGCGCGATCGACCGGCTGTGCTTCGCAGAGGTGGCGGTGCCGGCCAGTGCGGCGATCCTGCTGGGTGCAGCGGCCGCGACGACGGCGCAGTTGGTGGCGGGATCACGGCTGCCGCTGTTCGCCGATGCCGCGGGCCCGCCGCTGGCGACCGCACCGCCGTGGGGGCCGATCCTGGCGGTGGTCGCCGGGCTGATCGCGATCGTCCTCGTCGCCAGCGCGGCACTGGCGATCACCGTGCGGCGTTCTGTCTTCACCCGGGGCCGGTCATGACCGGCGTCGGCGTGCAATGCAGCGGCCTCGTGCACGTGTACCAGGTGTCGGGCATAGACACGGCCGCGCTGCGGGGCGTCGACCTCACCGTGCGGGCCGGCGAACGGATCGCATTGTTCGGCCCGTCCGGCTCGGGCAAGTCGACGCTGCTCGCCGTGCTCGCGGGGATCCGACAACCGTCGGCCGGCCAGGTGCGCATCGACGGCAGCGACATCGCGCGGGCACCGGAGAAGGCGCTGCGCGTGTACCGCCGCGACACGGTGGGCGTGCTATTGCAGGACGCTTCGGCGAACCTGTTCGGTTACGCGAGCGCATGGGACAACGTGCGATACGCGCAGCGCCCGCATCGTGCAGGATCGGCCCAGCGTGCCAACCACGTGATCGAAGCGGTTGAGCTGAGTCGCCGTGATCGCAATCGTCCGATCGTCGAACTGTCGCGCGCCGCGCAGCAGTCGGTGGCGCTCGCAACAGCGCTCGCCAATGCGCCGCAACTCGTGCTGGCCGATGAACCGACCAGCGAGCTCGGACCCGTGCACGCGCGCCAGCTCATCGACAACATCCTCGAACTGGCCGCCGAGTCGACCTCGACCGTCATCGTCGTCACGCACGACCGCGGTGTCGCCGATGCCATGGATCGCACGCTGCTCATGCGCGAAGGGCGTATCGGTGCCGAACTCACCGGCGACCGAATGAACCGTCCGACCGCGGTCGTCGCCGCAGACGGCAGCGTGCAGCTGCCCGACGCGACCTTCGCCCGTTGGCCACCCGGTACGCGGGTCGAGATCGACGAGACCGACGAGCGCACACTGACCGTGCGCCGTCTCGGTGATCCGGACGACTCGTCATGAGCGCGGGACTCACGTTGACCTCGGTGGCGATCACCCGCGGCAAGCGTCATCTCGTCGACGAGCTCAGCCTGGCCGCGCCGCCGGGCACGCTGGTCGTCATCGTCGGCGTGGCCGGCTCGGGGAAGTCCGCCGTGCTCGACGCGATCGCAGGCCACGCCCGGGTCGACGCCGGCACGGTGGCCGTCGACGGGCGGGTTGCCTACGTTTCGCAGGCGCACGAGCTCATCGCGACGCTCACGGCGCTGGAGAACGTAGCCCTGGCCGCGCTCGCCGCGGGAACAACGCCGGACGACTCATGGCAGCGTGCGGCGCACTGGCTGGACCGGCTCGGCCTACCGGCCGCTGCGCAGGCGAATCTGGCCGAAGAGCTGTCAGGCGGGCAGCACCAGCGCGTCGCCCTTGCCCGTGCATTGGCCGCCGACGCGGCGCTGGTCGTCGCCGACGACCCGACGAGCGAACTGGACGAGGCGAGCGTCGAGCGTGCCGTCGACGCCATCCATGAGGTGCTCGCGAAGGGTGCGGTCGTCGTGATTGCGACGGGCGAGCCGCAGTTGCTCGCCGCCGCCGGGTTGATCGTCGACCTCGACGCATCATCGGTCAATGGGTGAAGCGCGCGCTTCGCAGCGCTAGCCAGTACCTCGTCACGTTCGGTCATCCCGGTGCTGTTGATGCAGGCCGTCATCGACCAGAACTCCGTTCTGCTCTTGAGAATCATCGGTTGGAGGAGAGTCGTTCCACCGTCGGCACGGCAGGTGTCGTCCGGTCCGCGCGTTGCGATCTTGGCGGGATAACCACAACGAACGCGTCGAATGCCTCGCGATCGGCCACCGCACGTCCCCTGTCTTAGACAAGAGCGTGCGACACCGTTGAAAGGTTGTCGCTATTGGCAGGCCAATCGGGCGAGATCGGCGGCGCCGATCAAGCCGGCGTCGGGGCCCAGCGCAACGGATCGAATCTCGGCCACCGGACGGAAGCCTCGTCCCGTCAGCGTGTGGCGGTACTCCTGCCGCGCGGGGCCGAGCAGCAGTTCGCCTGCCGCTGACACTCCCCCACCGATGACGAACATCGACGGATCGAGTACTGCCGCGAGACTCGCCAGGCCCTTGCCGAGCCACCGCCCCATGGTCGTGCAGATCGACAATGCTGCGGGGTCGCCCTCGTCAGCCGCGGTGCTGACGATAGGGCCGTCGATCGCCTCGATCGAGCCGGCCAACCGCATCATCCGCGCTGCAGCCACCGGCGAGTCTGCCGCGAGTTCGCGTGCGTCACGGGCAAGCGCGCGGCCGGAGGCGTACATCTCCCAGCAACCGCGGTTGCCGCATGCGCACAGCCGACCGTCCGGGACGACCGTCATGTGCCCGTATTCGCAGGCGATTCCGTACGCGCCGCGGAACACCGTGCCGTCGATGATGAGCGCGCCGCCGATGCCCGTGCCCAGCGTGACGATCACGACCACCGGCTGACCGGCGGCCACGCCATAGCGGTACTCCGCCCAGGCCGCTGCGTTCGCGTCGTTCTCGACGATGAGCGGCAGGTCGATGCGACGTTCGAGATCGGCCCGTAGCGGCTCGCCCCGCCAGGCCAGGTGCGGCGAGAACAGTACTGTCGCGTTGTCGTTGGCGACCCAACCGGCGGCGCCGATGCCGACCGCTGCGACGGCGTGGCGCTTGCGCAGCGCTTCGACCACATCGACGATGACGGACTCGGTGTTGGCGGCGTCGTCGCCCGGCGTCGCACGCCGTTCGCGGTCGATGACCCGGCCGCTCTCGTCGACCACGCCGGCTGCGACCTTCGTGCCGCCGATGTCGACGCCGATCGCGAGCGTCACGTGCTGCTCGAATCGCCGCCGAGGTCGATGCGTTGCACTCGTGGCGCGTCGGGCTTACCTGCTTCGCTGCCCGGCGCGGCGGTGGCGGCAGCGTCGACGATCGCCCGCAGTGCTGATGCCAGAGCTGCCCCTGCCTCGGTCACTCGCTCGGTCACCTCGGGACGATCACCTCGCAGCACGGCCATGAACTGGCACAGCGGGCACCACTGACACACGGGCGCGCCTGACTCGTTGTGGCCTTCGGGCGCGGCCGGGAAGGTCTGGCGCGTCCACTCCTGCACTACGCCGATCAGGCGCGCGGCCTCGTCGGCCAACGGCGAGCGCGGCGGTTGCTCGTCAGGCACGCGCGCCACCTCCGTCGGCATTCGGCCACACGTCCGGGTCGGGACGGAACCGCACAGTCAGCTCCGTGCCGTCGAAGTCGCCACCGACGACAGAGCAGCGCCGCAGCACGCTCGGCAGGGTCAGCACCCGCCGGTGGCCGGCCACAGTGAGGATCAGGTCGTCGCCGGCGCGCGCCACGTCCACTGACGACTTGACCGCCAGCGGCAGGTGCATCGCGAGGACGAAATCGCCACCGTCGGTGTCGACGCGGAGCAACTCGCGCGCCGGCCCCAGCGCAACTGGATCGCCATCGGCATAGAGCGCGTCAGCGACCTCACGCAGCGCCTGCTCGCCAACAGGTTCCGAGGCGCGGTAGGGCAATTCGCGTACCGGCAGTCCGGCGAACGACTCGCGGATCGAGGCGAGCTGCGCCTGTTGCGCACGAGCCCAGCCGGCGCGCCACTCGTCCTCGCCGGACGGGAACACGCGATTGGCGATGATGAGGTCGACGCTGTAGCCGTAGAGCGCGAGCGCGGTGAACGTGCGCCGCGCCTCTGCCGCGACCACTGACTCCGGCGTCAGTACGAGCCGCACGGTCGTGATCGACGGGTCGCCCAGCAACTGCTGCACAGCGGCGAGGTCGTCGTTGAGCCGCAGGAGCGCTTCGAACAGATTGTCGGGCGGGATGACCTCACCACGACCGAGCAGGGTCGCGATGGGACGGATCCCCTTCGCGATACGGCGATGAGCCGGAAAGACCTTCTGCAGGTACCAGCTCAGCGCCTCGGGCAGCGCCAGCAGCCGCAACGTCTCGGCGGTCGGCGCGCAGTCGACGACCAACGCGTCCCAGTCACCGGCGACCGCAAGCTCGCGCACCGCCAGCAGGGCGAGCACTTCGTCGACGCCGGGCAGCACGGTGAGTTCGTCGGCGGTGATCGGGTCGACGCCGCTGCGCGAGAGCATGTCGACCAGGAAGTTCTGCACGTCGCGCCATGCCGCTTCGAAGCGACTCTGGGTGTCGATCTGCACCGCCCACAGCGACGGCGCCACCTCGGTGGGTTCGCCGGTGAGCGTGACGTCGAGTGCGTCGGCGAGCGAGTGCGCGATGTCGGTCGAGAGCAGCAGGGTCTTCAGCCCGCGGTCGGCCAGGCGCAGCGCCGTCGCCGAGGCGGTCGTCGTCTTCCCGACGCCGCCCTTTCCCGTAAAGAGCACGATTCTCACCGGACCATCACCGTGGCCCCGCGAAGCGCCGGTGAGCGTTTACTTCGGTACTCATAGGGTTTCGACGCGCTTCTTCAACTCCCGCAGCGCCTGATCCATGACAACGCGCTCGGCCTTGCGCTTGAGCTGGCCGAGCATCGGGATCGCCAGATCGACGCTGAGCCAGTACGTCACATGCGTGCCACGCTCGGTGGGTTCGAGCAGGTAGCGACCCTGCTGCGCCTTCATCATCTGCCCGCGCACGAGCGTCCACTCGACCAACCGGTCGCCGGACCACGTGTACTGCAGTTCGTAGACGTCGCGCACCGGTCCGGCAGAGAGGGTGAACTCGACGCGCTTGGCCCGCCCGTCGCCACCGAGCTCGAGAACCTCGGCCTTCTTCACCGACCCTGCCCAGGTCGGATAGTTCTCGAAGTCGGCGATGACAGCCATGATCGCCGCCTGGTCGGCAGCGATGTCGATCGACTGCGTCGACTGGTCGGCCATGATGGGAGAGGCTACGGGATGCGCGTCGGCGGCCCGCGCCAGCCGGGCGACGCGACCCGGGTCCAGCCGGTCGGCCAGGGCCCAGAAAACGGCCTTCATGGCGACCCGGTAGTTGCGCTCGTGGCGGGCTCGCTCGCGGCGGCTCAGCCGGCGACCGACCCCGTCCAGCCGCATGAAGAAGTGCGCGACGGTGCCGTCGTCGGCCTCCTGCAACCAGACCTCCATCGAGCCGGTGAGGGCACCGCCGGCAGCGGCGACCACCGTCCAGCGCACGCCCTTGGCCCCGCGCCACTCGTCGACCTGCAGAGCGAGATCAGGCCACCAGCGCCGCCAGTTGGCCGGATCGGCGACGTACGGCGCCAGCACCTGCGGCGCGACGCCGAACCAGGTGTCGTCGACGATGTCCACTTCTGGCACCGCGACAGGGTGTCACAGCGGGCGGCACTGTCATAGTGAGCGCGGGCACGCCCGTTCGCGCGGCGTTCACCGACGAACTATCGTCGCGGGAGTTCCCAGTCACAGGGTTCCCCCCGCCGAACCTGTTCCCGTCTCCGGAAGGACGGCCGCACCGGTGCGCGAGTTCCACGTCGCAAGCAGCGTCGCCACGCTCACAATGAGCAACGTCGCCGACATCGTGTTCGACAACGCGGCATCCCGCCCCGATCACATCGCCTTGCGCCGCAGGGTCGACGGGACGTGGCGTGACGTGACCGACCGCGCCTTCGCCGACGAGGTAGTGGCCACCGCAAAGGGTTTCATCGCGGCAGGGATCCAGTCCGGCGACCGTGTCGCGGTGATGAGCAAGACCCGCTACGAGTGGACGCTCGTCGACTTCGCACTGTTCACGGTGGGCGCCGTCGTCGTGCCGATCTACGAGACCTCCAGCGCCGAGCAGGTCGACTGGATCCTGTCCGACTCGGGCGCGCGCGGCGCGGTGGTCGAGACCGACGAACACAAGGCGATCGTCGAATCGGTGCGGGCGCAGGCCCCCGACCTCGCGCATGTCTGGACGATCGACGACGGCGCGATCGATTCGTTGCGCAGCGACGGTGCAGACGTCGCCGACGACGACGTGACGAAGCGCCGGCAGGCGGTCACCCTCGACGACACCGCCTCGCTGATCTACACCTCGGGCACGACGGGACGTCCCAAGGGATGTCGGCTGCTGCACCGCAGCTTCATCACCGAGTGCACCGAGTTGCAGGCGATCCTCGGCAGCTTCTTCAACGACACGACCTCGACCCTGCTGTTCCTGCCGATCGCGCACGTGTTCGGCCGCGTGATCGAGATCGGCGCGCTCTACGCGGGCTGCACGCTCGGCCACACCCCGGACGTGAAGAACCTGCTCGACGACCTCGCCGAGTTCAAGCCGACGTTCGTGCTCGCCGTCCCGCGGGTGTTCGAGAAGGTCTACAACAGCGCGAAGCAGAAGGCGCACTCGTCCGGCAAGGGCAAGATCTTCGACCGGGCCGAGAACGTTGCGATCGCGTACTCCGAGGCCGACGGGTCGCCGGGGTTGATGCTCAAGCTGCAACACGCGGTGTTCGACAAGCTCGTCTACTCGAAGCTGCGCGCCGCTCTCGGTGGCGAATGCATCGCCGCGGTTTCCGGCGGCGCGCCGCTCGGCGCGCGACTCGGTCACTTCTTCCGCGGCATCGGCGTGACGATCTACGAGGGCTACGGACTGACCGAGACGACTGCGGGCATCTGCGTGAACCGGCCGGATTCGATCCGCATCGGCACCGTGGGCCAGCCCGTCGGCGACGTCACCGTGCGCATCGCCGAGGACGGCGAGCTGGTCGTGCGTTCGCCGATGGTGTTCGGCGGGTACTGGCAGAACGAGGACGCGACCAAAGAGGCACTCGACGCCGACGGCTGGTTCCACACCGGCGACATCGGCGAGATCGACAGCGACGGGTTCGTCAAGATCACCGGCCGCAAGAAGGAACTCATCGTCACTGCCGGCGGCAAGAACGTCGCGCCCGCCGTGCTCGAGGACCGGGTTCGTGCGCACTGGCTGATCAGTCAGTGCCTGGTGGTCGGTGACCAGAAGCCGTTCATCGCCGCGCTGATCACGCTCGACCCCGAGTCGGTACCGCGGTGGCTGTCGGAGCACGGCAAGCCGGACGACACCCCGATCGCCGACATCGCCGATGATCCCGCGCTGCACGAGGAACTCCAGCACGCGATCGACGACGCGAACAAGGCCGTCAGCAAGGCGGAGTCGATCCGCAAGTTCACCGTCCTGCCGATGGACTGGACCGAAGAGGGTGGCCAGCTCACCCCGTCCCTGAAGTTGAAGCGCAACGTCGTGCTCAAGGAGTCCGCCGACGAGATCTCGGCGCTCTACTCGGGCAGCCGTTCCGACTGAGCTGACCGGTCAGCCGGTGAGCAGGTCGTGCAGTTGGGACGCGCGCAGCTCCCACGTCCACTCGCGCTCGACCCAGGCCCGACCGGCCGTGGCCAGGCGGGCACGCAACGCCGCGTCGTCGAGCAGCTCGACCAGCCGGGCGACGAGGGCCTCACGATCGCGCCCGCCGACGACGTAGCCGGTCTCGCCCTCGCGCACTGCCTCCGGCGCGCCGCCTGAGTCACCGGACACCACCGGCAGCCCTGCGGCCGACGCCTCGAGGTACACCATGCCGAGACCCTCGACGTCGAGGCCGCGTCGCCGCGTGCGGCACGGCATCGCGAACACGTCGCCTGCCCGGTAGTGCTCGGGCAGCTGCCCGTACGGCACTCCGCCGGTGAAAACGACATGCTCGGCCACGCGGCGCTCACGCGCCAGTGCACGCAGGTGCTGCTCGTCCGGACCGGACCCGACCAGAAGCAGCGCTGCGTCCGGCACAGCCGCACGCACGGCCGGGAGCGCTTCGATGAGCAGGTCCTGGCCCTTGCGCCTGACCAGACGCGACACGCAGACGATCACCGGCCGGTCGGTCAGGCCGTACCTGGACCGGACGCCGGCGCCGTCGATATCGGGTCGGAAGGTCTCGACGTCGACTCCAGGTGCGAGCTGGCGCAGCGCGGGATGGCTGCCGAGCGCGCTCGCCATCCGGTCGCGGGTGTAGCGCGTGATGTAGGTGACGACATCGCAGTTGCGCCCGATCGCGCGCAGCGTCTGACGCGCGGCCGGAAGCATCGCCCAGCCCGCCTCATGTCCGTGCGTGCTCGCGACCACACGCAAAGCCCCGGCGCTCCGCAGCGCGGGCGCCAGCAGACCGAGCGGTGCGGATGCGCCGAACCACACGCTCGTGGCGGCGTAGTCGCGCAGCGCTGCCACGGTGCGGCGTCGCGCGGCCGGGGTCGGCACGAGCAGCCCCGTCGGGTGCCGGATGACCGGAAACGGCTGGTCGGTGTCGAAACGCGCCGAGCCCTCGTGGTCGGACGCGTACACGACGATCGAGCCGGGTGGCTGGCGCCTGGCGAGTTCGTGCACGTAGGAC
The DNA here is from genome assembly GCA_963708645.1 of uncultured Actinomycetota bacterium. Lineage (GTDB taxonomy): Bacteria > Actinomycetota > Actinomycetes > Mycobacteriales > Jatrophihabitantaceae > RYN-133. The sequence continues at coordinate 157,047 of CAVPTA010000014.1, forward strand.
TGGATGCCGCCCTGGCGCGGCGGAAAGTCGTTCGTGACGACCAGGGTCTTCGCGCTCACCGCAGCGTGGTTCGCAGGTAGGTGCGCCACTGCCGCACGAAGGCGGCCTGCGGCTCGTGCAGCACTTTGCGGAACGCCGCGGCCACCGCCTCGGCCCTCGGCGCCAGCGCCGTCCCGACGGCCCGGTAGAACCGCACGAGTCCCGACTGACCTACTTTCGCTGCGATCAAGCGGCAGGCCAGCCACGCCTGCTGGTACTGAGCCGCAAGCACCGTCCCTGACGAGGCGAACCCGGTGTCGGCGGGCAGTTGTGTCGGGACGCGGCCGTGCGCGAGTTCACCGCGCAGTTCGGACGCTGCAACACCGACAGGCTGCCCGGTGTGCAGGTTGGCGACGTATTCGGCGAACCCTTCCACGAGCCAGCGAGGCGTGATGTCGGCAGTGGCTGCGGCGGCCGCGAGATGGGTGATCTCGTGGGTGATGACGATGCGCCGTCCGAGCGGGCTCAGCGCCGCGAACGCCCCGGGGTTGATCACCAGCCGCTGGCCGTACGGACGTCCTGACAAGGAGTCGATGCCCTCGGTCACGGCCGCAGCGGACGACTCACGCGAGTCGGCACCGGTCAGCGCCGTGAACGTCGCGGCGTCCGCCGGGACGATGGCCGCGACTCGCTGCGACCAGCCCGTCCCCCACACGGCGCTGACGCTAGCGATGCCCACGTCGACCTCGCTGGCCAGGCGCTGCAGGACTGCGTCGTCGCCCGGCGGGCCGAGCACCAGGCTGCGCGCACCCGAGACCGCGACGAGCGGGCCGTAGCGCCACGGCCCGACCCAGCTGACGATCGTCTCACCGGTCAACGCGTCGTCGCCGGCCAGATACGTGTGGCCGTTGCGCATCGTGAAGACGAGGTATTGATCGTGTCGGCTCGGGATCGGGTCGACCTCGCGCAACGCGTACAGCAGCGTGACGTGGACGAGCAGCACCGGCGCGGCGTAGCGGCGCGCTGCCGCGCGGTTTGCCGCAGCGTCGTGGATGACGCCGACGATCGCGTAACGCCACTGGCGCAGCGGGATCCGGGCAAGCGACGCGTAGTCGGTGCGTTGCTGCGTGCGGAACTCGGACGACTGCGGGTCGATGTCGTCGAGCAGGTGCTGCTCGCGGCGGGTGAGGATCGCGCCGGCGTAGTTCGCGAGCAGGTGCTTCGCGTCCGCCAGCGTCGGTGCGTGCGGGGCTCGCGGCGACGATCCGGTACAGGCGACCAGCAGTGTCGCCACGGCGGCCAGCACCCCGCAGATGGCGACGACCCGCCGCGAAAGCGGCGGGTCGTCGGGATGAAGCGGTTGGTGACTCAGTGACTCAACCGACCAGTCTGGTGGCCCCGGCGAAGTCGCTGCCGAACGCGGCGGCGGCCACGACCTTGACGTCCTCGCCCGGTTCGGGAGCGGACACCATCATGCCGTTGCCGATGTAGATCGTGACGTGGCCGATCGGCTGGTAGAAGAACATCAGGTCGCCGGGCTGGAGCTGGTCGAACGACACGTGATGGCCGTAGTTGTACTGATCGGCGGCCGAGTGCGGCAGGCTCACGCCGCCCTGCTGCCACGCTGCCATGGTCAGGCCCGAGCAGTCGTAGGCGTCGGGTCCGGCCGCGCCGAACACGTACGGCTTGCCGACCTGGGCGAGCGCGAACTGCACTGCGGCCTGCGCCTGCGCGGACGAGGCGTGCACCGCGTTGGCGGTCATCGCGGTCGCCGCGCCCCGCGAGATCGCGGCTCCCTGGCGGGCAGCCCACAACGCGCGCTGCTGCTGGTTGAGCGAGGCGAGCAGCTTGGTGAACTTCGCGATCTGGCGCTGTGTCGTCGTGTGCTGACGACCGAGCGCTGCGCGGGTCTGCTGCGCCTGCGTGTAGAGGTTCTCGGCGTTCGCCTTGGCAGACTTCGCCTGTTCCTGGATCGCTGCGAAAGAACTCACGACCTGCGAGTTGTGCTGCGAGAGCATCGAGAGCGTGTCGAGCTGGTCGAGGTAACTCGAACCGCTGTCGCTGGACAGCAGCGCACCGGTCGCGCTGTACGTGCCGCCCTCGTACTGGGCCGCGGCGCTCTGCGAGAGCTGGTGCTCAGCCGTGACAAGCCGGCGCTGCGCGGCGCGGAACTCGGCCGCCGCCTTCGCTGCTGCCTGCTTCTTGGCGTGGTAGGCGTTGTTGGCCTGGTTGTACTTCTCGACGATCTGGTCGTTCTGCCGCGAGAGGGACGACAGGCGCTGCTGCACGGAGTGGATCCGTGGCGCGATCGCCGTGTTGGGAGCCGCCGAGGCGACGGTCGGCACCGTGACCGCGACGCTCACCAGGACGGTGGCGGCGCCGACGATACGGAGGCGGCTGGGGGTCCGTGGGTTCGGCCCGTGGTGCGATGGACGTGCAAGACGAAACGCCATGCGGTGGCGAAGCTCCTTCTTCCTCGTCCGCCTACCGAGTTAGCTGACGGATTCGGGCCGGAAGTAGCCCTACGGGTCATCCCGAGCCCGCTGGTCGAGCGGGTCGAGCTGCCCCGATTCACCCCAGAACTCGCGTGGGTCCTCGGTTCGCGGATCACTGACCTGCATTCACAGGTGCAACGATCCGGCGATTCGGCGGTGACGCCCGGTGATGCCCTCGGTGGACACCGTGCGACCGGGAATGTCTCGGAAAGGTTACGACCCCCTCCGAACGCACGCAACGGCGGCCCCCCGGTTTCGGCACGTTCATCCCGAGTCAGCTCAGGAAACCAGAGCTTTTGTGACGGAATAACCTGGGACTTCGTGGCGAGATTGGTTCTCTGTGGCCGACCTCACGCAATTCCGCGAGCGTCTTCTGCACCGCTGTCGTGAACCAGCCGCAGCGGCGGCACCAGTCCCGCGTCGGCCAACCGCACCAGCGCGATCTGCTCCGCAGAATCGAGCTGAACCTGTTGCGTTGGCGCATTAAGTAACACCGAGATTACACAGTCGTGGCAGTGCACACCCTGCCCGACGCACGTGTCGCAGTCGATGATCATGACAATTCGCCTCTCGTCGATTTCCACGACCGAAGCTAAAGACCCACTACGACAGTTTTGCCATCACGGCGTCCCGCTATCCCAGCCTCGCAAGAAGTGCGCGCGAGGGAACTGTCCAGGCGCCGGCGCGGGAGACGTCGGTGACGATCTCCTGATCGGAGGTCACGACGATCAGGGCACGTCCGGCGGGTTCGGCGCCGACAAGTCGGCGGATCAGATCGTCGGCGATCTCGTCCGGGGCGCTGAACAGCACGCGCACGCCACGGGGTGTGCGCGGTTGCGCGGGCGGACGGGCACCGCCGTCGAATGCGATCGTGACTTCGATGCCGGTGCGGGCCTGCAGCGCCGCGATGGCCGCGATGAGACGGGTGCGCTGGTCGGCGAGCGTGAGTTCGGGATAGCCCGACTTGGTGACGTTGTAGCCGTCGACGATCAGGTGGGCCTGCGGCAAGTCCAGCAGCCGGTCGAGCTCGACTCCCCCGCCCGTGGATGCATCCGCGTCGCCGGCGAACACGGCATCGGCGGGACGTAGCGCCGAGGCCGGCAGGGCGAGCTCGCGGCGCACCCCGGCTGCCGCGTCGGTCAGCGTGTCGAGCAGCAGTCGCAATCGCGCGTCGTCGACGTCACGGCCCGTCCGCGCCTCCCGGCGCACGGTCTCACCAGCACGTTCGAGCTCGGCGACCCGGGCCTGCAGGCGCGCGACCGTTGCCGAATGGTCCTCAGCAATGCCGGCCAGTTCCGCCCGGAGGCGGTCACGCTCGGCACGAGCATCGGCGACGTCCTGCTCGGCAGCGCGCAGTTCGCCGGTGCGGCTGCGCAGCCGGTTGCGCAGGTGGGTGACCTCTTCGACCGAGGACGCCGTCGCCTCGATCGTCGCGGCGGCCACCGCCTCATCCAGGCGGGCCGCCTCGGCCCGCAGCCGCGACCGCAGCTGCGCGACCTCGGTGCGCAACCTCGTGATCTCGTCGCTGGACGCTTCGCGCGCCGACTGCTCGCTGGCCCATTGCTCGCCGACGCTCGCAATCAACTCCGTCCAGCCCGGCGGACGCGTCAGATAGGCCACGACCGCCGTGTCGAGCGGGTCGGAGGCCGTCGTCGCGGACCCGCTGCGTACGGCCTCGACCAGCTGCGGCGTCGAATCGGCTACCGCGTCGGCGACGCGCGCGCGGAAGTCGGCATCGGCGTCGAGAGCCGCTGACAGCGCCGCGGCGCCCAACCGAACCCTTTTCGCCGGGGTGAACCGCGCGATGGCCCGCAGTGCCGGCGGGACCTCCTCTGCCGGCGTGCGTCCGAGCACCTCGGCCGCGACCTGCAACAGCCGCTGCCGGACCGGCTCGGCAAGCGGCGGCGCCGATGCGGGCGCCGACAGGTCTGCATCGTCGGCGGCTGCGCCCGGTGAGCCGGTCATACGAGCGAGAGTACGAGCCGTCCGGAGCCGATTCCGGGCGTGCCGCCCCGATTTCGTCGGACCCCCGACCTAACGTCGCGTCCATGGCCGCTCCGATGTCGAGCACGGCGTTCGTGCAGACCAGCTTCGACGAGCTGGACGAACCGCTGCGCACGACCACGTTCACGGTCGTCGACCTCGAGACGACCGGCGGATCGTCCATGGCCGACTCGATCACCGAGATCGGCGCGGTGAAGGTGCGTGGCGGCGAGGTGCTCGGCGAGTTCCAGACCCTCGTCCACCCCGGCCAGGCGATCACGCCGTTCGTGAGCGTGTTGACGGGCATCACCGACCTGATGGTGGCGTCCGCGCCCGCGATCTCCGCGGCACTGCCCGCGTTTCTCGAGTTCGCGCACGGCAGCGTGCTGGTCGCGCACAACGCGCCGTTCGACGTCGGTTTCCTCAAGGCCGCTGCTGTCGACCAGCACCTTGCCTGGCCGGCGTTCGCGGTCGTCGACACTGCAGTGCTGGCGCGTCGGGTGCTCACCCGTGACGAGGTGCCGAACTGCAAGCTCGCCTCGCTCGCACAGTTCTTCCGGGCCACGACGACGCCTAACCACCGCGCGCTGTCCGACGCACGAGCGACGGTCGACGTGCTGCACGGGCTGATGGCGCGGCTGGGCAGCATCGGCGTGCAGTCGCTGCCCGAGTTGCGCGCGTTCACCGCCCAGGTGTCGCCTGAAGTGCGGCGCAAACGGCATCTGGCCGAAGCCATCCCGACCGGTCCCGGGGTCTACGTGTTCCGCGACGGGCGAGGCGTGCCGCTCTACGTCGGCACCAGCCGCAACCTGCGCACCCGGGTGCGGCAGTACTTCGTAGCCAGCGAGATGCGCACCCGCATGGGCGAGATGGTGTCACTCGCCGAACGGGTCGATCCGATCTCGTGCGCGCATGCCCTCGAGGCGCAGGTGCGTGAGCTGCGGTTGATCGCTGCGCACAAGCCGCGCTACAACCGTCGCTCGAAATACCCCGAACGCTCTGTGTGGCTCAAGCTCACCCACGAAGCATTCCCTCGGCTGTCGGTCGTGCGGGTGCTTCGCGAGGACGGGTCGCACTATCTCGGGCCGTTGCGGTCACAGCGGCAGGCCGAGGCGGTGCGCGACGCGATCCACGACGCGGTGCCGTTGCGGCAGTGCAGCGATCGGCTGTCGTTGCGCCGCGCGGTGCGGGCGGCATGCGCGCTCGCCGGCATCGGACGGTGCTCGGCGCCGTGCGAAGGCACGACCTCGCCGGCCGACTATGCCGCGCTGGTCGACCTGGTCGCCGCAGCGTGGACGGGTGACGTGCGTCCGCTGGTCGAGCCGCTGCGCGCCAAGCTGGCCAAGCTGTCCGCCGATCAGCGTTTCGAGCAGGCGGCCGTCGTGCGCGATCGCATCGCGACCGTCGTGCGCGCGTGCGCCCGCATGCAGCGCGTGCGCTCGGTGAGTTCGATCGACGAGCTGGTCGCGGCGCGTCCTGACAGCGCCGGTGGCTGGGAGATCTCGGTCGTGCGCCGTGGCCGGCTCGCCGCGGCCGGAGTGGCCGCGCGGGGCGTGCCGCCCTACGCCGTGATCGAGGCATTGCTGTCCACCGCCGACACGGTGTCTGCCGATCAGCCGGTGCTGGCCGAAGAGACCGAGACGATCCTGCGCTGGCTCGAGCAACCCGGCACCCGGCTCGTCCACGCCTCTGCGCCGTGGCAGCTGCCCGCCCATGGGGCCGGCGGCATGGTGTCGTGGCTGGCTGCCGACGCCGCCCGGCGGGCCGCAACCCCGTTCGCCGACCGCCGCACGCTGTCGATGCTGTCGCGTCCCGCCCGCGCCAGCTGAGCGGGCCGCCCGAGCGCGGCCGTAACCCGCGGGCACCGCTCTGCCCCGCTCGCGCACCGCTGTACCCCGCTCGCGCACCGCCTTGCCCCGCGTAGCCACGCTGTAGCGCCGAAATCACGTGCGTTCGCGGGGCAAAGCGCGGACGCGGGCCGCGCGCTCGACGCCGGTGGGGCGCTGGCTACGATCGGCTCGTGATTACCGCGATCGTCATGATCTCCGTCGAGTCGGACAAGATCCCCGAGGTTGCGCAGCAGATCGCGGACGTCGACGGCGTCAGCGAGGTGTACTCGGTGGCCGGTGACGTCGACCTGATCGCGGTCGTGCGCGTCAAGAAGTTCGACGACATCGCCGACACGATTGCCGGCCGGCTGTCCAAGGTCGACGGTGTGCTGCACACCGACACGCACATCGCGTTCCGCGCCTACTCGCGCCACGATCTGGAGTCGACGTTCTCGCTCGGCGTCGAATAACCCAATAGTCGATCGACTGTTCCTCCGCTGTGCCCGCGCTTGGGCGGTGCACCCGGGCGGACCGGAGGAAGACGTGATCGACCACGCCGGCACCGAGCCGACGCCGCGCTAGCCGCGCTTGTCGAGGCCCGCAAGCCAGGCGTTGTACGACTCGCGCGCGTCGTCGTCCTCGTCGTAGGTGTCGACATCCGAGCGCCCGGACGTGCGCTCGCTGAAGGTCGCGACGCGGGCCTGCTCGAGCCAGCCCTTCTTGTCTGCCCGGTCGGTGTCGACGCGACGCAGCCAGTCGACGACCAGCACGATCATCACGACGATCATCAACGCGTCGCCGCCGAACCACATGATCGCGCCGCCGGTGCGGGTGTCCGAGAGCCGATCGACGGCAACGTTCGGGTCGGCGAGCATCGACACCGCTTGTGTGCCCTGCAGCAACACGATGCCGGTGAACGTGTCGACGGCCATCGCGATCGCGAGCAGCAACCACCGTGCCGGGGTGCCGAGCCGCCACCGGATCGGCTCGTTGCCCACGACGAGGACGAAGAACTGGCAGCCGACGAGCAGGTAGACCAGATGCTCGACCTGCCCGGCCCAATCGGTTCGCATCACGTCGTCCATCAGACCTGTGAGGTGACTGCCCACGATGACCACCGCATAGGACGCGAGCGCAACCGGCGGCGCGGTCAGCACCGACACGACCCGGCCTCGCACGATGCGCGTGATGCGGTCACGCCGGCGCGGTGGTGATGCTGCCAGCGCGAGCGAGAGCGGATGCCCGGCCACCAGCAGGACGGGCGCAACCATGACGAGTGCGAGGTGTCCCGCCATGTGCGCGGTGAACAGCACCTGGTCGTAAACGGCGATGCTGCCGTTCGTCGCGAACGCAACCACTGCGAGACCGAGCAGGAACGACAGCGTGCGCCGCAGCGGCCACCGCGTGTCGGACCGACTCGGCACCAACGCGACGGCGGTCAGGTACGCGGCCGCGACGAGCACCAGCACCGCGACCGCGACCGCGTCCAACTGCCATTTCGTGAGCAGGTTCGAGCCGAGCAGCGCGCCGGCCGGATCGCCGCCGGCCCGGGTCAAAGCGTGCATGTGCATCGAGTCGCCGGAACCGCCGGACTGGTACGACCACACCGCGACGGCGAGCACGGCCAGCGCGAGCACCGCGATCGTCCAGGCGGCAACGGCCACCTTGGGCAGACGGGCTCGGCTCACCCGTCCAGTATCCGCCTGCCCGAATGGTCAACTGCAGGCAGCGAGGCTGCGCGCGAACAGGGCGAGCGAGATCTCGTACTCGACGGTCTCGATGTCGTTGCACACGAGTTCGACACCGGCCTTCGCCTTGCGCAGGAACGAGATCATCGCGTCGTTGTCACCAGCTACCAACGCCGTGAACGCGAAGATGCCCGCGCGGCGCGCGCTCGCAGTGAGCCGCGACAGCAACATCGTGCCGACCCCGCGGCGCTGCCAGTCGTCGACGATCGTGACGGCGAGTTCGGCGTCCGTCGCGTTCCGCGATGACCTGATGTAGCGCGCCACACCGATGCCGCGTCCGTCGCGCGCATCCAGTGCGCCGATGGCCTCGTGGTCGTGGTGGTCGATGTCGGTGAGAAACCGCAACTCGGCCGAGCTCAGGTCGCGTTTGACCGTGAGGAACCGCTGGCGTCGCGATCGGGCGCTGAGCCGGCCGAACCCGTCGGCCAGCAATGCCTGGTCCGTCGCTTGCACGGGCCGCACGACGACGCGCGCTCCGTCGGGTAGGACGACGTGCTCGCCGGCGAGCCGACCCGGTGATGCCGTGCCCGATCGACGACGCAGACGCGCCAGACGTGCCACGCGATGCACCTCGGCTTTCATGTGCATTTCGTGCTGTCGCTGCTTCATGGCCGCAGCTGTGTAGTCAGGGCTGAACACCGTTCCGCCTCCCAGTTCGTCTGATTGATTCGGCGAACCTAAGCCGGATCGGCCAGGCGCCGAATCGGCGAAAGCCACCCAGATTTCGCGACGCCGATGCCTAGGCGAACGCGTGCCGCGCACTGAACGCAAACCCGGTGCAGCCCGTAGGACGGAGATGCAACCATTTCGCCCCATGGTGGGAGTAACGCGAGCCGATCAGCTTGCTGCGCTCGACGATGCGTACGCGTCGTCCGTGCGCGGAAGCGGACGCCTCGTGCTCATCAGCGGCGAGGCCGGTGCCGGAAAGTCGACCCTGGTCGCCGATCTGCGCGCGCGTCTCGCCCCCGATCGCGTGTTGGTCGGGCACTGCGACCCGCTGTCCACGCCGCGACCGGCAGGCCCACTCAGCGACATCGCCGCTTCCCTCGACGATCGGCTCGCCGAAATGCTCGCCGCCGGCGAGCGTCGCGGACTCTTCGACGCCGCCCTGACCGCATCGCGGACGGTCCGAGGCCGCGTGTGATCGTTTTCGAAGACATCCACTGGGCCGACGACCTCACCCTCGAACTGCTCGGCTTCTTCGCGCGTCGCATCGCAACCCTGCCGCTGTTGTTGATCGCGACCTATCGCGACGACCAGGTGGTGAGCAACCACCCGACCCGACGCTGGCTCGGCAGCGTATCGACGGTCGCTGCAGTGACGGCGATCCCGGTGCCGCCCATGTCGGTCCAGCAGGTGGCCGAGCTCGCCGCCGGATCGTGCCTCGACCCGCTCGAACTCCACACCCGGACGGGCGGCAACGCATTCTTAGTCGCCGAGGTGCTCGCCGCGCCGCACGCGAACGTTCCGGCGAGGGTCGCGGACGCGATCGCCGCACGCACGTCTGCGCTGAGGCCGCCTGCTCAACGCGCCCTCGCGGCGGCAGCCGTGCTCGGTTCGTACGCGAGCGTCGGCGTACTGCTCGCGATGCCCGACACCGACGAACCGACCGTTGACGAGTGCGTGCGGGCCGGCCTGCTGTCGCTCGTCGGACCGCGCTTCGAGTTCCGGCACGAGCTGACCAGGCAGGCAGTGCTGGCCGACCTCAACGTGTTCGTCGCCCGCGAACTGCACATCGCTGCGCTCGCCGCGTTGCGGGTGGCCGACCCGACCGCGGTCGCGGTGCTGGCTGAGCATGCCGAACGTGCCGCTGACACCGCTGCCGTCCTCGAGTTCGCACCACGCGCGGCCGACCGTGCCGCAAAGGGGCTCGCATCGTGAGGCCGCCGCCCAACTGCGCCGGGCACAGCGTTTCGCCGGCGGCGAGCCGGCTCCGGTGCGCGCCCGCCTGTCTGCTGCGTTGTCCTACGAGCTGTTCCTCATGGCGAACTGCCCGACGCATTCGATGCGCGGGCCACGGCCCGCGCGCTGCGACACGACGAGGACAGCGCGGCCGTCGACCTGCGCTGGATGTCTCGCATCGCTTGGTACGCCGGTCGTCGCGACGCGGAGCAGTTCGCCGTCGAGGCCACCCGCCTGCATGAGGCGTGCGGCCAGAGCGCCGAGCTAGCCCTGGCCTACAGCAACGAATCGCAATTGCAGATGCTCGCCGGCAGGTACTCCGAATCGGTCGACCAAGGCGTCCGCGCACTGGACGTCGCCGATGCTGTCGACGACGTCGAGGCACGCGTCCACGCGCTGAACAACGTCGGCACGAGCAAGTTGCGACTCGGCGACGCCGCGGGCGCCGACCTGCTCGAACGCAGCCTCGAACTCGCGTTGGCACACAAGCTGGACGACCACGCCGCGCGCGCCTACGTCAATCTCGCCGACAGCGTCAACCTCCACGACGGGGTCGACGTCGAGCGTTACCTCGCGCCGGGCCGCGCTTTCACCCGCAGTCGCCAACTCGATCTGCAGGCGGGCTACCTCGAAGCGTCGTGGGCGCGGCTGCTGCTCAACCGCGGCCGGTGGGACGAGGCAGAACGAGTGGCTCTCGACCTGCTCGACGAACCGCACAGCGTGCCGCAACGGTTCGAGGCGCTGCTTCCGCTGCTGCTGCTACGGATTCGACGTGGTGAACCACACGCCGATCTGCTCGACGAGATGACCGGGCTTGCCGAGCAACTGCGCGAGCCGCAACGCGTCCTGCCTGTCGTCTTCGCACGCGCTGAAGCCGCGTGGCTCGCCGGCGAACTGCCCTCGCTGCGCGGCGTCCTCGCCCAGCACCTCGCGATGACCCAGTCGCGTGAAGACGTGTGGCGCGGCGCGCAGCTGCACTTCTGGTTGCACAAGGCCGACCCGCACTACGTCCCACCGCTGCTGCACACCGGGCCCTACGCCCTGCAGTTGCGATCGACGCCACGAACTGCAGCAGACGTCTGGCGATCGCTCGACAGTCCCTACGAAGCGGCGGTCGCGCTGCTCGACGGCTCGGAGTCGGACGTTCGTACGGCACTGGACGAATTCCGGTCGCTGGGCGCCGAACCTGCCGCGCGCATAGCGAAACTGCACCTGCGCAACCTGGGCGTGTCGGTGATCCCGCGCGGGCCACGCCGGTCGACGGCCTGCCATCCGTTCGGGCTCACCAGGCGCCAGAACGAGGTGCTGGTGTTGCTGGCCGAAGATCTCACCAATCAAGAGATCGCGAATCGCCTGGTCGTGTCGGAGCGCACCGTCGACCACCACGTATCGGCGCTGCTCGCGAAGCTGAACGTGCGAAACCGTCGGGCCGCGGCGCGAGTCGCGCGCACGCACCACGCCGCCGTCACCGAGTGCCACGCCTGAGCGTCAGGGACGGAACGCGATCCACCGATCGAGCAACGCGGCCGCCGATCCCGAGTCGATCGACTCGGTCGCGACACCGAGGCCGGCAGCGACGGCGTCGTCGAGCGTGCCTTCGATGCCGTCGTAAGCGGCGATCGCCGCGGCCGCGTTGAGCAGAACGGCGTCGCGGGCGCCTTCGCGCGCGCCGCCGTCGAGCAGTTCGCGCGCCACCGCGGCGTTGTGTGCACGATCACCGCCGCGCAGCGCCTCGGGGGCGACGGCAGCGATGCCGAACCGCGCCGGATCGAGCGAGGTGGGCGTGACGGTGCCGTTGCTCGCGACCCACACGCTCGAGGTCGTGGTGGTGGTCAGCTCGTCCAGCCCGTCGTCGCCGCGGAACACCAGCGCCGAGTCACCGCGCTCGGCGAGCACCGCTGCCATGACCGGTGCCATTCGCTTGTCGGCACACCCGACCGCCGCTGAGGTCACCCGCGCCGGGTTCGACAGCGGGCCGAGGAAGTTGAAGAAGGTCGGGACGGCCAGGTCGGCGCGGGTCGGGCCGGCGTGCCGCATGCTCGGATGGAAGACCGGGGCGAAACAGAACCCGATGCCGACCGCTTCGACCGAGGCCGCCACGCCCTCGGCCGGCAGATCGATGGCAACCCCGAGTTCCTCGAGCACGTCGGCCGATCCGCACGCCGAAGTGGCAGCGCGGTTGCCGTGCTTGACCACCGGACGTCCTGATCCGGCGACCACCAGCGCGGCCATGGTCGAGATGTTGACGGTGTGTGCGCGGTCGGCGCCCGTCCCGACGACGTCGACGGCGCGTTGTGGCACCGACAGCGGCGTCGCCCGTTCGCGCATCGTGTGCACGAGGCCGGCCAGCTCGTCCGGCGTCTCCCCCTTCGCGCGCAGCAGGACGGCGAAAGCGGCCAGACGCGCGGGCGAGGCGTCGCCGGCCATGATCTCGTCCATCGCCCAGGCGGTGTCCTCGGCACTCAGCGCTGCGCCGTCCATGAGGGACGACAGCAGCTGCGACCAGGTGCGGGTCAACGCACTACGGGGATGCCGCGAACGCGCCGCCGGATCTGCTCGGCAACGACCTCGGCGGCCTCGATGGGATCGAGGGGCATATGGATCACCGCGTCGGCCAGCGACCAACTCGCCAGCCACGCGTCCTGCGGCCGTGCAATCAGCACGACGATGGGCGGGCAGTCGTCGAGTTCGTACTTGAACTGCCTGGCGAGCCCCATGCCCCCCGTGGGCTGGGCCTCACCGTCGACGATGACCAGGTCGAGACCGCCCTCGTCCAGCTGTTCGACGACCTGCGCGTTGGTCGCACATTCGACCCATTCCACCCGTCCGGTGTCGGGTGCGGGACGGCGTCCGACCGCCGTTCGTACCTGGGCGCGCACGTCGTCGGAGTTGCTGTAGACGAGGACGGTCGCACCCTGAGCTGACACGGTCATACCGGCGATCGTATCGGCGCGCCGCAGCGAGAGATTCGGGGCGCTGACATGATCGGGACACGATCACCGGCAACCCCCTACCCGGTGTCCCCGCGAGCCCACAGACAGGTCATAATCACAGACGTGACATCGACTGCCGCCACGACGAGTTTCGAGTCGAGCCAGGTTCACTCGCTGACCCGGCCGAACATCGTCAGCGTCGGCACGATCGTGTGGCTGTCCAGTGAGCTGATGTTCTTCGCCGGACTGTTCGCGATGTACTTCACGATGCGCGCGGTTCACCCCGGCGACTGGCCGATGACGCTGCCGCAGGACGGGCTCACGCACGCGGGCGAGCAGATCAAACTCAGCCTCAGTTACGCGACGCCGTTCACGGTGATCCTGGTGGCATCGAGCTTCACCTGTCAGTGGGGCGTGTTCGCCGCAGAGAAGGGCGACGTGTTCAAGCTGCGTCGCTGGTTCGTGCTCACCTTCTTCATGGGCCTGATCTTCGTGCTCGGGCAGGCGAACGAGTACCGCATCCAGGTCGGCGAGGGCAACACGATCTCGCGCACCGGCTATGGATCGGTGTTCTTCCTGACCACCGGCTTCCACGGTCTGCACGTCATCGGCGGCCTGATCGCATTCATCTTGTTCCTGGCGCGCACGACGCTCGGCAGGTTCACGCCCGCGCAGGCCACCGCCGCGATCGTCGTGTCGTACTACTGGCACTTCGTCGACGTCGTGTGGATCGGCCTGTTCGCCGTCATCTACATCATCCGCTGACCGCCGTCTGACACCGAAGGGACGTTCGTGACCGAGGAACCTGAGGACCTCGCCGCCGAACTCGGCTTCGAGCCGGTTGTGTCGGACTCCAGCGCCGAGGACAAGAAGTCGGCCCGGCCGGCTCCGTCCGCACCAGCCGCGAAGCCGCGTCGGCGCGGAACGCTGCGCCGAAAGGCCAGCGCCTACGGCGTGCTCTTCGGCGCGCTCGTCGCCGTCGGCGGCGGCTACGCCGCATTCGCCGCTTCGTCGGGTGCCGCCGAGTCGGGCAGCGCAGCCTCGGCCGCGCACGGCCGCCAGCTCTACCAGGTCACCTGCATCGCCTGCCACGGCGCCAACCTGCAGGGTGTCCAGAACCGCGGGCCCGCGCTGATCGGCGTCGGCGGCGCCTCGGTCTATTTCCAGGTCTCGACCGGACGCATGCCGCTGGCCCAACAGGGCGCGTACGCACCGCGCAAGACGCCGAAGTTCGACGAGCAGGAGACGCAAGACCTGGCTGCCTACGTGCAGTCGATCGGCGGCGGCCCCGCCATCCCGACCGGTCAGTTGCGCGGTAACTCGTCCACGCTCGGCGAGGGCGGCGAGTGGTACCGCCTCAACTGTGCGTCCTGCCACGGCACGACCGAGAAGGGTGCTCCGCTGTCGGCCGGCAAGCAGGCGCCGTCGCTGAACGCGGCCACCGACCTGCAGATCTACACCGCGATGCTGTCCGGCCCCGAGAGCATGCCGGTGTTCAGCAACAACCAGATCACGCCCAGCGAGAAGCAGGCGATCATCGCCTACATCCAGACGCTGAAGGCCTCCAACGACCCCGGCGGTTCGGGCATCGACCGCATCGGCCCGGTGTCCGAGGCGATCGTGATCTGGGTCGCCGGGATCGGCTTGCTGATGGTCGCCATCCTGTGGATCGGAGCGAGGTCGCAGTGAGCACCACCGACGACACCGCCAACACGCAGGGCACCAACACGCCGGGCACCGACGAGCACGGCCACGGCTCGGTGAGCTACACCGCCGACGAGATCCGCGCGATGAGCGCTGAAGAGCGCATGATCGCCGGTGCCGAACTCGACGGCATCCACATCGTCCACCGCCGCGAGCGGTTCCCGATCCCGGGCACGAAGGCCGAGAAGCGCGCCGAGCGCAGTGTGGCGCTCTGCTTCGTGATCGCCGCACTGTCCGGCGTGGCATTCATCGTCTATTTCTGCGCCGGATCGTGGAAGTGGCACTTGCCGGGCACCGCGCAGAACTTCCGCTTCTACACGCCGATCCTTGGCGGCCTGCTTGCCGCGCTGCTGCTGTTCATGGGCGTCGGCCTGGTGCTGTGGGCCAAGCTGCTGATGCCCGAGGAAGAGGTCATCCAGGAGCGGCACGACGACCCGACCACCGAGCAGGACCGGCTCATCGCCGAGGGCACTTTGGTCACCGGGCTCGCCGACACCGGGCTGCCGCGCCGCGGGCTGATCCTGAAGTCACTCGGGCTGGCCGGCGGCGCGCTGCTCACCGTCCCGCTGGTGGCGCTGGTCGGCGGCATGATCAAGAAGCCGGGCGACCAGCTGTTCCACACGCTGTTCAAGCCGAACAAGAAGATGTTCCCGAAGTCCAACGGCATGGTGCCGATCGTCTACGACGACTGGCGCCAGGCCTCGCCGGACGACCTGGCTCCCGGGTCCATCACAACGGTGTTCCCCGGTGTTCGCGAAGAGGACGAGAACGGCTTCAACGGGCTGACCTCGGCGTCGTCCCCGGTGATCTTGATCCGGCTCCGGCCAGGGCAGAAGGTCACCTTCCGCAAGGGTCAGTCGGGATTCGCCTGGCCGCCCAGCGACCCCCAGTACATCGCGTTCTCGAAGATCTGCACGCACGCGGGCTGCCCGGCATCGCTCTACGAGCAGCAGACCTCGCGCCTGCTGTGCCCGTGCCACCAGTCGCAGTTCGAGGTGTTGCTCGACGCGAAGCCGGTATTCGGTCCGGCGACGCGCAGCCTGCCGCAACTTCCGCTGGCTGTACTGACCGGCGATGACGGCCGGCAGTACTTCTACGCGGCGAAGGACTTCATCGAGGCAATCGGACCCGGCTTCTGGGAGCGCCCATGACAGCGACCGTGAATCCACCTCGCAGGGACAACAAGCCGCGCACGCCGCAGGGCAAGGTGGGCAGCTGGGTCGATGACCGGCTGCGCATCGGCGGCCCGCTGCGCGCGCAGTTGAACAAGGTCTTCCCGGACCACTGGTCGTTCATGATGGGCGAGATCGCGCTCTACTCGTTCATCATCTTGCTGCTCACGGGCACGTACCTGACCTTCTTCTTCGACCCGTCGATGGTCGAGACGATCTACCCGAAGAACGGCACCTACGCGCTGATGCGCGGCGTGACGATGTCCGAGGCGTACAAGTCGACGCTGGACATCAGCTTCGACGTCCGCGGCGGGCTGGTCATCCGGCAGATCCATCACTGGGCTGCGCTGCTGTTCCTGGCGGCGATGTTGATCCACATGTTCCGAGTGTTCTTCACCGGTGCGTTCCGCAAGCCGCGTGAGCTCAACTGGATCATCGGCCTGAACCTGATCATGCTCGGCATCATCGAGGGGTTCGCCGGCTACTCGCTCCCCGACGACCTGTTGTCAGGTACGGGCCTGCGCATCGCCGACGCGATCATGAAGTCGATCCCGGTGATCGGCAGCTGGGTCTCGTTCACGGTCTTCGGTGGGCCGTTCCCGGGGCACGTGATCATCGGACGGCTCTACATCGCGCACGTACTGCTGATACCAGGGATTCTGTTGGCATTGATCGGCGCGCACCTGGCGCTGGTCGTCCGGCAGAAACACACGCAGTTCCCGGGCCCGGGACGTACCGAGGCCACCGTGCAGGGCGAGCGGGTGTTCCCCGTGTACGCGGCCAAGGCCGGCGGGTTCTTCTTCATCGTCTTCGCCGCGTGCGCAGCACTGGGCGGCTTCGCGCAGATCAACCCGGTGTGGCTGTTCGGGCCGTACGAGCCGCGCGCGGTCTCGTCCGGGTCGCAGCCCGACTGGTACATGATGTTCCTCGACGGATCGACACGCTTGTTCCCGTCGTGGGAGGTCCGGCTGTGGGGCCACACCCTGCCGCCGCTGTTCTGGCCGACCGTGGTGCTGCCCGGCATTCTCGTGACGTTGGCGGCGGTGTATCCGTTCATCGAAGCAAAGATGACCAAGGACACCGCCAGACATCACCTGCTGCAGCGACCGCGCGACGTCCCCGTCCGCACCTCGCTCGGCTGCATGGCGATCACGTTCTATCTCGTGCTGTTCCTCTCCGGCGGCAACGACCTGATCGCCAAGGCCTTCGACATCTCGCTCAACGCGATGACCTGGGGCGGACGCATCCTGCTGCTGACCCTGCCGCCGATCGCCTACGCCCTGGCGTACCGCATCTGCCTGGGCCTGCAGCGCCACGACCGAGAAGTCCTCGAACACGGACTCGAGACCGGCATCATCAAGGTGCTGCCGACCGGTGAGTTCATCGAGGTGCACCAACCGCTCGGTCCGGTCGACGAGCACGGCCACGGCCAGCTGACCTACGCCGGCGCACCCGTCCCGAAGCGGATGGGCCAGCTCGGCGCCGCGTCACCGCTCAAGCACGTCCGCGGATTCTTCTACCCGGTGAAGGAGAAGCCGGAGATCCAGGCCGCGATCGACGAGCACGAGGCCAACGAGGCCGCTGCGCTCGAAGCCGGGCACGGCGAGCGTCCCAAGGAACTCACCGACTGACGCACGACGATCTAAGGGCCGGGTCCGCCGCAAGGCGACCCGGCCCTCGTCGCTTCAGCGGGCAGGCGACACCGTTCGTTCGCGCGCTGACCGCACCCGCCCGTCTCGGCCACTTTTGCACCCGGCATCGTCGCTGGGCGGCGACTTTGCATCCGGCATCGTCGCTCGCTCAGGTCATCTGGCCGCCGTCGCCGACATTGCCGGATGCAAAGTCGCTGCCGGGCAGGGCGCAATGGATCACTGATACTCACGGCGACCTATGGCTGACCAGGCGCATTACTGATGCAGATCGGCCGCTGCACCCGCCCGCCGCCGCTGCACCCGCCCGCCGCCGCTGCACCCGCCCGCCGTCCGCTGCACCCGCAGCCCGCTCGGCCGTCAGCGCAACCACCCCAACCGCTTCTGGTACCGACTGACCAGAATCGGGGCGCGAATCCGGTCGGTCGGTACCAGAAGCGGTGGCTAGGGTCGGGAGGATGGGTGGGGTGCGACTGCGGGTGCTGGTGGACGCCGACAACGTGGCGCCGCCGCGGCTGGCGCCGGTGCTCGCGCTGCTGGCCGAGATCGCGGACGAGGTGCACCTGTCGGCCAGTGGACGGCCGCAGGCCCTCGACAGGTTGAGCTGGCCGGACGGCGCGGAGCTGCTGCCCACGTCCGGCTGGCAACGCGCCGACCTCGCCCTGGCGCAGGCCTACCGGCCCAGCACCGACCCGCTGGTGCTCGTCAGCGGTGACGGTGACTTCGGCTTGCTGGCCACCCGCCATCCTGGTCCGGTGCTGGTGGTCAGCGGGGCTGCCAGCGGACGGCTGCGCGACGGGACGACCGTGGTCGATCCGGCAGCCGAGGGAGTTGCGCCGATCACGGCCTGGCTAGGCCACTACGGCATCGAGATGCGCGCCGAGCAAGAGGACCAGCGCGATCAGCGCGGTGCGGGACGCCGTCCGCCCGAGTAGTACTCGAACAGCAGGCCGCCCACGTTGAACAGCACCGTGGCCGCGCCGACGATCACGAGCCACACCTGCACGAACGCGAACCCGAGTGCGGTCAGCGAAGCGGCCGCGGCCAGACCGAGCGGCCAGTACGAGCCCGGCGAGAAGAAGCCCAGCTCGCCCGCCGCCTCGGCGATCTCGGCGTCGGCCCGGTCTTCGGGCCGCGGGTCGATGCGCCGCGACACGAACCAGAAGAACGAGCCCGAAATGCCGAACAGGCCGCCGCACAGGATGAGCGCGGCGAAGCCGGCCCACTCGATGCGTCCGGTGTCGCTGTGGGTCCAGGTGCCGTAGACGGCCGCAGCGACCCAGCAGAACAGGGCCACAGCCAGGAAGATGCGGGCTTCGATCTTCATGCGTCAGCTCCCCGTGGAGGCGGTGCGTGCGGTGCGGTCAGTGTTGAACGGATGCGTCGTGGTCGCGTACGCGCCGCCCGGGACCTTTGCCGCCAGCAGGGCCTTCGACTGCCGTGCCGGGTCGTCCGGGCCGATCTGCTTGAGCGCGGCGAGGTACTTGGTGAACACGTCCGGTGCGACGACACGCACTTCGAAGTTCATCTGCGAGTGGTAGGTGCCGCACAGCTCCGCGCACCGACCGACGTAGCTGCCGTCAGTCGTCGGGGTGAACTGGAACCGGTTGTCGGACAGCCCGCTCGCCTGCTGCTGTGCCTGCGTGCCGTACGGGATCACGTCGCGCTTGAACAGGAATTCCGGCACCCAGAAGGAGTGGATGACGTCGTCGGAGTGCTCGATGATCTGGATCGACTCGTTGTCGGGGATCACCAGGATCGGGATCTCTGAATCGCTACCGACGGTGCTCAGGTACAGCGGCGAGTTGCTGTCGCCGGTCGTCTGGTCGGTCTGGCCGGTGTAGGCCATCTGCTGGCCGTGGTAGGTGTGGTACTCGAACTGCCAGTTCCACTTGAACGCGTCGACCTGGATCAGCACGTCGGGGTTCTTCGACAGCTTGTTCACGTCGTCCTCGACGACGACCGTGCGCCAGAACAGCACGAGGATGACGACGAACGGGACGATGACGCAGACCACCTCGATGAGGAGGTTGTACTTGGTCTGCCGTGGCAGCTTGTCGTCCTTCTTGCGGTACCGGATGCAGGCCCAGAAGATCAGGCCCCAGACGATCACGCCGAGGGCGAGCGCGGCCACGCCGGACCACGACCACAGCACCCGCATCCGGGTCGCCTGTTGGGTGACGCCCGTCGGCCAGCCGAAGCGCAGATGCTTCTCCGCGTCGTGGAAGGAACACCCTGACAAAAGCAGGGTGGACGAGACGAGGATGAGCGCGATCAGACCACCGCGCGTCCACCGGCTTCGCCGCACCTCGAACCGCCTCTCACACAGGGTTTCCAGCTCGTCTCGGAGCCTACTGGACCCCAGCCGCGCCGCCGGGACGGGGTGACGGCGACCCGCCACACAGACAGGGATACTGGAGCACGTGTGTGGACTGATCGGATTCCTGTCGGCCGACGGCTCGGCGAAGGCTGTCGAGGGCGCTGTCGACGGCTCGCTGACCGACATGCGCCACCGCGGCCCGGACGAGGGCGGCACGTGGGCAGACGACGACGCGGTGATCGGCTTCCGGCGCCTGTCGATCATCGACATCGACCACTCGCACCAGCCGCTCCCCTGGCTCGACGGCCGCTACCACCTGATCTTCAACGGCGAGATCTACAACTACGTCGAACTGCGCGAGCGGCTCGCGCGCGAGTTCGGCGTGGTCTTCGACACCGACGGTGACGGTGAAGCCATCGTCGCCGGCTACCACTACCTCGGCGAGAAGATCGTGCGCGAACTGCGCGGCATGTTCGCCTTCCTCATCTGGGACGCCCAGGAGCGGGTGCTGTTCGGTGCCCGCGACTGGTTCGGCATCAAGCCGCTCTATACCTATGCCGACGAGCGGGGCACCTTCTTCGCCAGCGAGAAGAAGTCTCTGCTGGACGTGGCCACCGATGCAGGCGGCGTCGACGAGACCGCGCTGCAGCACTACCTGACCCTGCAGTACGTCCCCGAGCCCGCGTCCATGCACGAGAACGTGCGCCGCATCGAATCCGGCACGTACTTCACGATGCGCCCCGGCGAGCAGGTTCACGCCCGACGCTATTTCCACCCCGACTTCGCGATCCGGCCCGTGCCCGACGCCGACAAGCTGTACCGCGAGATCGCCGATGCTCTCGAGGACTCCGTCGAGAAGCACATGCGCGCTGATGTGACCGTCGGTTCGTTCCTGTCCGGCGGCATCGACTCGACGGCGGTCGCTGCGCTTGCCAAACGGCACAACCCGAAGCTGCTCACCTTCACGACCGGGTTCGAACGCGAGGGCTACAGCGAGATCGACGTCGCCGCCGAATCGGCCGCCGCGATCGGCGTCGAGCACATCACGAAGGTCGTCACGGCCGAAGAGATGATGGAGACACTGCCGCTGATCGTCTGGTATCTCGACGATCCCGTCGCCGACCCGGCGCTCGTGCCGCTGTACTTCATCGCGCGAGAAGCCCGCAAACACGTCAAGGTCGTGCTCTCCGGTGAAGGCGCCGACGAGTTGTTCGGCGGCTACACGATCTATCGCGAGCCGATCTCGCTGCGGCCGTTCGACCACGTCCCATCGGTGATGAAGCGCGGGCTCGGCAAGTTGTCGACACGCATCCCCGAGGGCACGCGCGGCAAGGATCTGCTGCGCCGCGGCGCGATCGGGATCGAAGAGCGCTACTACGGCAACGCACGCATCTTCCGTCCGGACGAGATGGGCTTCTACAAGAAGTACGACCCGTCCGTGTCGTACATGGACGTGACCCGCAAGCTCTACGAGCAGACCACGCATCTCGACGGATCGACGCGCATGCAATACGTCGACCTGTTCACCTGGCTGCGCGGCGACATCCTCGTCAAGGCCGACAAGATGACGATGGCCAACTCGCTCGAGCTGCGGGTGCCGTTCCTCGACACGGTGGTCTTCGATGTCGGTTCGTCGATCCCGACCGACCTGAAGATCACGAAGGAGACGACGAAGTTCGCGCTGCGCCGTGCGCTCGAGATGATCGTGCCGGCGCACGTGCTCAACCGGCCCAAGCTCGGCTTCCCGGTGCCGATCCGGCACTGGCTCAAGGACGTCATGTACGACTGGGCACGCGAGATCATCACGTCCTCCCAGGCCGACGAGCTGATCGACAAGGGCGCCGTGCTGGCGCTGCTCGAGGCGCATCGCACCGGCCCGCACGATTACTCACGCAAGATCTGGACGCTGCTCGTCTTCCTCATCTGGCACGGCATCTTCGTCGAGGAGCGCATCCGTCCCGAGATCCCCGCGCCGGTCTATCCGGTCCGGCTCTGAGCTGTTCGCCGCCGCCTTATCGGCCGCTTATGGATCGCGGCCGACCATGATCGTGTGACCATCGCTCCGCCACAACGAGACCATCGTCTACCACTCGTCGCGGCTCTGCTGATCAGCGTCGTCGCCGGCCTCGTGCTCGGTGTCGCCGACCTCGTCGGCCAGTTGAATCTGCCCTACCCGTGGGCCGAGCTGGCCAATTCGGCGGCCGTCTGGTCGCTCGCCGCATTCGTGCTCGGGTGGGTGCTTCGCCTCGAGGCCGGGCCCAGCGCCGTCTGCGGCGCGCTGTTCCTGGTCATCGCCGTCGAGGCGTACTACCTGGCAACGATCGTCGCGCTGGGTGACAGCACCGAGAATCTGACATCGGCGGCGACCGTGCTGTGGCTCGTGCTCGGCGTGGGCGCCGGCACCCTGGCCGGCATCGCCGGCAGCATGGTCGCGTCGGCGAACCCGGCGTCGCGACTCAGTGGCGCGGCCCTCGCCGCGGGAGTGGTCGTGGTGGCCGTAGCTTGTACTGCATGATCACCGCCCGCCGCGCCGTCGTCGCGGCGGGCGCGGTTGCGGTGCTCGCGGCGTGCACCAGTGCACCGACCGCGACACCTGCCACATCGACGCCACCGGCGTCGCATACGTCGACTTCGCAGCCGACCTCCCCGATCGCGCCGCGCGCCAAGAACACAGGAAATCTGTACGTCTCGATCGGCGACTCGTACGCCGCCGGTTTTCAACCGACCGGACGCGGGCAGGGCCACACGACTCGCAACGGCTTCGCCTATCAAGCAGTGCCGCTGGCCGCGAAGAAGGGCTACCACCTGCGGCTGGTCAACTTCGGCTGCGCCGGAGCGACGACTGCGTCCGTGTTGCACTCGCCCGGCTGCGTCACTCACTACCTCGGCCCAGGCGCGCCTGATTACCACCAGACGCAGGCCGATGCGGCCGTCGCGTTCGTCAAAGCACACCGTGGCCAGATTGCGTTAATCACCGTCTCGATCGGCGGGAACGACGTCACTCACTGCCAGACAGCCGCGAACGTCGTGTCCTGCGTGACCGCTGCGCTCGCCGTCATCCGCCGTAACCTCGGCACGCTGGTGACACGCCTGCGATCCGCAGCAGGACCCACGACCACGATCGTCGGGACGACGTATCCGGACGTCTTCCTCGGCCGGGGCCTCTCGCCCGACTCGGCCGACCAGCGCATCGCGAATTTGTCCATCCTCGGGTTCCGTGGCCTGATCAACCCCGCGCTGCAATCGGTGTACGCGACAGTGCACGGCAAGTTCGCCGACGTGACTGCGGCAACCGGCGCCTACATCCCCCTGCACAGAACGACGAAGCTGGCGCCGTACGGCACCGTTCCGGTCGCGGTAGCGGACGTGTGCCGGCTGACCTACTTCTGCCAGTACGAGGACATCCATCCCCGCACCGCCGGATACGCGATCATCGCGCGGTTGGTGGTCGGACTGCTGCCGCAGCGCTAGAGCTTCGCCGTTAGCCGTTCGAGCATGGTGGTGTTGCGTGCCGTCGTCGGGTTGTCCGGGAGCGCTTCTAGCCACCGCCGTGGACCGAGCGTTGTTTCGGGCGAGCGTGAGCGGACGAGCCAGTGGATGTCACGTCCGATGACCACGACCTCGTCGTGATCGTTGGTGAGCGCTTCGACGCGACGCTTGTCGATGGCCGACATCGGTCGGAGTGTCAGCAGTGCGAAGTGCGTGTGCCCGGGCGCGATCGTCCCGAACGGTTTGTCGCGGGCGAGCGCTTGCACTTGACGTGATGTACGCACGAACGTCGTCAGTTCCATGCCGAACTCGTCCTCCAACGCAGCCCGGATCGGTGCTTCGTGAGCCGCGGCCGGGCCGGTGGCGCTGAAGGTCAGATTGCCGGAGTTCACGTAGCTGCCCACATCGGTGTAGCCGAGTCGGTCGAGCACGTCTCGTGCCTGCGCCATCGCGACCCGTCGCGAGCCGACGTTGACCGCGCGGAGGAACGCCACGTAGCGCGCCATCGCCCTATGTGCTCAGGGCAGGTGCGGCGCGATGTCGGCGGCGGCCTCGTCACCGTAGGACTCGGCGAGGCGCTCGGCGAAGTCGGCCGGCTTGACCTGGTACTCCTGCGTGCCGACGGTTTCGAGGACCAGGGTCGCCAGCAGGCTGCCGACCTGGGCCGCGCGCTCCCACGACAGGCCCCACTCGCGAGCCATCAGCAAACCGGCGCGGAAGCCGTCGCCGACTCCGGTCGGATCGGCCTTTGCGCGTTCCTTGGCCACGGGCACCCGCACCGGCTCGAGGTCGCGTCCGACGATCTCGACGCCCTTCGAGCCGAGCGTCGTGACGCGCACGTTCACCATTGCCATCACGTCGGCCTCGGACCGTCCGGTCTTCGACTCGAGCAGGCTCTTCTCGTACTCGTTCGTGAACAGGATGTCTGCGCCGTCGATGATGCCGAGCATCTGCTCGCTGGTCATGCGAGCGATCTGCTGCGACGGATCGGCCGCGAACCGGTAGCCGAGCTCGCGGCACTCGGCGCTGTGCTGGGCCATCGCCGCAGGGTCGTAGGCGCTGATCAGTGCGAGGTGCGCTCCGGTCTTCTCCCACGCGTCACGAAGTTCGATCTTGGCCGCTTCGGCCATCGCACCCGCGTAGAACGAGCCGATCTGGCACATCTGCTCGTCGGTCGTGCAGACGAATCGCGCCGTGTGATGGTCGGGCGAGACGTAGACGTAGTCGCAGTTCACGCCGCTGTCGGTCAGCCAGCGCCGGTAGTCGTCGAAGTCGGCGCCGACGGCACCGATCAGCACCGGGTCGCCGCCGAGCTGAGCCATGCCGTAACAGATGTTGGGCGCGACACCGCCGCGTCGGATCACCAGGTCGTCGACGAGGAACGACAGCGAGACGTTGTGCAGCTGATCGGCGACCAGCTGCTCGGTGAACTTGCCCGGGAAGTGCATCAAGTGGTCGGTCGCGATCGACCCGGCTACCAGAACCGGCACGGCAAGCACCTACCTCAGCTGAGTGCGAACATGACGACGGCCGGGCCTGTTACTACAGGACCCGGCCGGTCAGGTGCGAAGACTATCCGCAGAACGAGTTGCCACAGGCACAGCCGCCCGAGGCATTGGGGTTGTCGATGGTGAAGCCCTGCTGCTCGATCGTGTCGGTGAAGTCGATCGTGGCGCCGCCGAGGTAGGGCGCGCTCATGCGGTCGACGACGACCGGAACGCTGCTCAGATCGAGCTCGAGGTCACCGTCGAGGCTGCGCTCGTCGAAGAAGAGCTGGTACTGCAGCCCGGAGCAACCGCCCGGCTGCACGGCAACGCGCAGCCGCAGATCGTCACGGCCCTCTTGATCCAGCAGCGCACGCACCTTGACGGCGGCGCCTTCGGTCAGTGCCAAGGACGGCGCAACCTGCTCGGGGGCGCTCGTCAGCTCGATGGATGTGGACTCAGTGGTGGTCATCAGACTCCCAGCTCAACTCGGGTACAACTCCCGGACTCTATGGGCGACAACGAACCCGTCCGGGACAGCTATTCCATGGTAACCGTTGTTCCCACGACGGCGGGCGGATCGGGTCGACCGCGCGCCGCCACGTATTCTCTGCGGTGTGAATCTGGGGAAGCGTCGAGTCGAGGTCGAGCCGGAAGCCGAGGCGGCGTCCGACACGCCGCTCGAGACACCGGCTGCCGGCAAGGGACGGCCGACGCCGAAGCGCCGCGACACCGTCGGTCAGCGGGGGCCGGTATCCGCGCCGAAGACCCGTAAAGAGGCCTACGCGCGCCAGAAGGAAATGGCCAAGGCCCAGAAGACGGCCCGAAGCACCCCGGCCAAGAACCTCACCGTCGCCCAGCGCCGCGAACTGCTGCGTCAGGGTGATCCGTCGGTGCTCCCGCGCCGCGACCAGGGCCAGACCCGCAAACTGGCGCGCGACTACGTCGACTCGCACCGGATGTTCAGCAACTACCTGCTCATCCTGTTCCCGCTGATCATCGTCGGATACGCCCTGCCGATCCTGCAGATCGCCGTCCTGGTTTTGTTCATCGCGCTGCTCGTCGAGTGGTATCTCACCGGCCGTCGCATCGTGGGAATGGCCCGCGAGCGCTACGGCAAGGCCGAGGGTGGCCCGATGACGATCGGTTTCTACGCCGGTTCGCGGGCCTATCTGCCGCGCCGCTGGCGCCTGCCTGCGCCGCAGGTCGAGCGCGGCGCCGACATCTGACCTCAAGAAACCCTCAAGTCTGGCGCAGGCCGGCCGAACAAGAGGGTATGGACGTCGCTTTTCTCCGGAACGTTCTCCGCCGATCCCGTGGCGGACGTCACCGCGGTGCCGAGGTCATCGACATGGCGGCCCCGTCTGCGGTCTTTCGCCACGCCGGCGGCACGGTGCTGTTCAGTTCCGTGCTGCCGATGACCGCGTTCTACCTGGCCCTCGACGCGTTCGGGCTCAATGCGGCGATCTGCGCGACCCTCGCGTGGTACTACGGCGGCGTGGCGGTGCGTCTGGCGCGCCGCCGTCCGGTCGTGGGCGCCATGCTGCTCGGCGCCGGGCTGATGACGATCCGCGCCGTGGTCGCGATCTGGACCGGCAGCGCGTTCGTGTTCTTCCTGCAACCGGTCGCCGGCACGGTCGCCACGGCGACCTCGTTCGCGCTGACCGCCCTCGCCGGACGCCCGCTCGCCGAACGCCTGGCCCACGACTTCGTCCCGGTACCGCCGGAGCTGACAAGCCGGCTGCACGCGAGCCGCTTCTTCAACTACACGTCCCTCATGTGGGGGCTCGTGTACGGGATCAACGCGGCCGGCACCGTCTGGCTGCTCGTCTACTCGTCCCTGAACTCGTTCGTGCTGATGAAGACGCTGCTCTCGCCGCTGCTGACCGGTGTCGCCATCGCGGCGACCTACCTCGTGCTGCGGCGCACGCTGCGGCGCGAAGGTGTGCGCCTGCGCTGGGGCTCAGCCGCCGCCGTCTAGATAGGCCAGCACCGCGAGCACGCGACGGTTGTCGTCCTCGGACTGCGGCAGCCCCAACTTCATGAAAATGCTGTTGGTGTGCTTGCTCACGGCCTTCTCGGACACGTACATCCGCGCTGCAATGGCCGCGTTCGAACGGCCCTGCGCCATGTACTCGAGGACTTCGCGTTCGCGTGCTGTCAGGGTCGCGATGGGCTGATCGGACGCGCGCCGGCTGAGCAGTTGCGCGACGACTTCGGGATCCATCGCGGTCCCGCCGCCGGCAACCTGCCGCACCGCGTCGATGAACTGGGCGACGTTGAAGACACGGTCCTTGAGCAGGTACCCGACCCCGCCGGACCGGTCAGCCAGCAGTTCGCGCGCGTAGAGCTGTTCGACGTACTGCGACAGGACGAGCACGGGCAGGCCGGGTACCTCGGCGCGGGCCTGGATCGCAGCGCGCAGTCCTTCGTCGGTGAACGTCGGTGGCAGCCGCACATCGACCACGGCGACGTCGGGCCGCTGGGTCACCAGAGCACGCAACAACGACGGACCGTTGTCGACGGCCTCGACGACCTCGAAGTCGTGGGCCTCGAGCAGGCGGATCAGTCCGTCTCGGAGAAGGGCGAGGTCTTCGGCGAGGACGGTGCGGAGACGGGTGCGCACGGCAGCACCATAGCCAGTCTCGTCGGACCGCCGGGTGGGCTTTCCAGCTCGAGGCTTCCGTCGAAGGCGGCCAATCGGCGTTGGATCCCGCGCAGACCGGTGCCCGCGCCGGGGTCGGCGCCGCCGATGCCGTCGTCGATGACGCGTCAGCTGCAACCGCTCGCCGGTCAGGCCGAGCTCGATCCTCGCGGCCGGTCGCCCCGCTGTGTTTGATCACGTTCGTGAGCGCCTCGGCGACGACGAAGTAGCCCGCGGACTCGAGCGGAGCCGACAGCCGCCCGAGCGTCGAGTCGGTGACGGTGACCGGGATCGGTGCAGCGAGTGCAAGCGCAGCGACAGCGCCACCGAGGCCACGGTCGGCCAGCACCGGTGGATGGATGCCGCGGACGAGGTCGCGCAGTTCCGACAGTGCGGTGCTCGACGACGTGCGGGCCTCGGCAAGCAGCGCGCGCGCCTGGTCGGGATCGGTGTCGAGCTGCTCCTCGGCCATCGCCAGGCTCATGCCCAGCGCGACCAGCCGGGCCTGCGCGCCGTCGTGCAGGTCGCGCTCGATGCGGCGCAGCTCGGCCGCCTGCGCATCGACGGTCTCGGTCCGGGTCTCGGTGAGGTGCTCGACGCGCTGGGCCAGCCGGCTCTTCTCCGACTCGGCCGAGCAGCGCGCAGTCGAGATGTGCGTGAGCGCGTCGCCGCGAGCCCTGGCGGCAGCCACCAGAAGATCAGGTCGAGGATGCCTTCGACGA
This sequence comes from uncultured Actinomycetota bacterium, assembly GCA_963708645.1. Lineage (GTDB taxonomy): Bacteria > Actinomycetota > Actinomycetes > Mycobacteriales > Jatrophihabitantaceae > RYN-133. Next base: position 185,100 of record CAVPTA010000014.1, read on the forward strand.
GGGCGATCAACGACAGCGCCAGCCCGATCGTCGCGTCCGCGAACAGCCACAGCAGGTCGCGACGGACCGCCGGATCACCGGCCAGTGCGCCGATGCGCGCGATCGAGGCTGCCGGTCGGCCGGCGCAGGTACGGCGACGGGATCGTGCGCCCGATCAGCGCGCCGGAGTAGCGCCGCCGGTGCTCGGCGAGCACTCGGGTGCACCGACATCGCGACGACCAGGATCGGGATGCCGATCCAGACGGTGATCAGCGCGGCACCGACCGCGGACGGCGATGAACAACACCAGGCTCAGCAGCGACGTCACAAACGTGGTCGACCGACCAAACCAGCAGGCCGGCACGGCGTCGCAGCGAAGTCAGCACCCGTTCATCGTGACGCACGCATGGCCGCTTCGAGGTGGGGAAAACTCCACTCCGGTCGGGGATCTGAGCCCAATGTTTCGCCGCACCGCACGGCGGGATGGTCTTGGTCATGACCACAACACAGCGTCCGATCACACCACAGCGCCGGACCGTCCGTGTCGCGCGGTGGAGCGCAACCCATCCCTGGCGAGCCGTCGCCCTGTGGCTCGTCTTCGTCGCTGGCTGCATCGCAGTCGGGACCGCGGTCGGCCTGCACCAGCAGAGCTCCGTCCGACGGTCGCGTCGGCGAATCGGGACGCGCGGCGCAATGGATCGACGCCGCACACCTCCAAGGTCACGACAGCGAGAACGTGCTCGTGACCGCGCGCGCGGGCCGGCTCGATCCGGCCCAGGCGCGGGCCGCGACGGCCGCTGTCGTCCGCACGCATGTCGCGCCTGCACGCCGACGTGCTGCATCGGTCGGGCGTCCCGTCACCGCATCCGACGGGCGAGCCGTCACGGTGCAGATCACGCTGACCGACAACGGCAGCGTCGATCCGGTGCTCGCCGCGACGCGCGCCGTCCAGCAGCGGTTCCCGTCGCTGCGCGTCGAGCAGGTCGGTCGGTCTCGCTCGACGAGGCGGTCAACGACCAGGTGGCGCAAGACCTGTCATCGGCGGCGACGTTCAGCCTGCCGGTGACGCTGGTGATCCTGCTCATCGCCTTCGGCGCGATCATCGCGGCCGGCGTGCCGATGCTGCTGGCGCTGTCGGCCGTCGGCGCGGCCACCGGGCTGTCGTCGCTGGTCTCGCACGTGATCCCCGACTCGGGCATCGACGTCCTCGATGATCCTGCTGATGGGCATGGCGGTCGGCGTCGACTACTCGCTGTTCTACGTCAAGCGGGCCCGCGCCGAACGGCACAGCGGCCGCAGCAAGCTCGACGCGATCGAGATCGCGGCCGAGACGTCCGGGCACTCGGTGCTCGTCTCGGGCGCGGCGGTGATCGTCTCGATGCTCGGACTGTTCCTCGCCGACGACGTCACCTTCGCCTCGCTGGCAGCCGGTTCGATCATCGTCGTCGCGGTCGCCGTGCTCGGGTCGCTGACCGTGCTGCCGGCGCTGCTCGTGCTGCTCGGGCAGCGGCATCGATCGGCCGCGGGTGCCGGTGCTGTGGCGCTGGACGATGCACGCCCGCGAGCCGCGCCTGTGGCCGGCGCTGCTGCGCCCGTCGCTGCATCACCCGGCACGCACGCTGGTCATCGCCGTGCTGTCGCGCTCGGCGCTGTCGCGGTGCCGGCCCTCGGGCTGACGCTCGCCTCGGACAGCGCACGATCGCTGCCGATCGTCGATCGCCGAGAAGCAGACGCTCGATCGGCTCAATGCCGAGTTCCCGAGCCATCAGGCGTCCGTCGACGTCGTGGTCCGCGCGACGCCTGCGCAGTCCGCGCAGGTCACCGGCGCGCTCGACCACGCTCGCCGCGCGTCTCGCGCACGACCCGCAGTTCGTCGGACGCGGCCGGCCGCGCGTGTCAGCGCGACGGCACCGTGCACGTGCTCAGCGTCGACGCGCCCTTCGACGCCGAGTCGTCCAGGCGCGAGCCGGCGTCGACCGGCTGCGCGCCGACGCTCGTCCCCGCCGCGGTGCGCGGGATCCCCGGCGCGCAGTGGGCCGTCGGCGGCGAGGCGGCGACGCAACGTCGACCAGCGACCGCCACGCGGCCGACCGGCTGCCCTGGGTGATCGCGTTCGTCGTGCTGCTGACGATGCTGATGATGGGCTGGGTGTTCCGATCGGCCGTGATCGCGATCGGCACGGCGGTGATGAACCTGCTCTCGGCCGGCGCCGCGTTCGGCGTGCTCGTGCTGGTCTTCCAGCACCACTGGGCCGAGGGTCTGCTCGGGTTCCACTCGACCGGAACGGTGATCAACTGGATCCCGCTGTTCACGTTCGCCGTGCTGTTCGGGCTGTCGATGGACTACCACGTGTTCGTGCTCGGGCACATCCGCGAGGCGCAGCGAGCGGGCTGTCGACCGCGGGACGCGGTGCGCACCGGGATCGTCCGCTCGGCAGGCACGGTGACCAGCGCGGCGATCGTGATGGTGTCGGTGTTCGCGATCTTCGCCTCGCTGCACATGATCGAGATGAAGGAGCTCGGGCTCGGCCTCGCGGTCGCGGTGCTCGTCGACGCGCTCGTCGTGCGCGTCGTCGTCCTGCCCGCGTTGCTTGATGCTGCTCGGCAAGGCGCGCGCCGCGCGCGGCGGCGCATCGAGCCGGTGCGCGAGCGCGGCGGCGGAGCGGCTACTCGTCGGCCAGTGACATCGGTCCGTACACGGCGGAGCCGGCGTCGAGCAGGGTGACCTGCGCGATGCCGGCTTCGGCCAGTTCGCGGAAGTGCTCGCCGAGCCACGACTCGGCGTCGGCCTGGCTGGCGTGCGCCGGAGCGGCCGGAGTGTCGGCCCCGTCGACGACTGCGCCGGATGCGTCCTCGTACCGCCACGTCCATGTCACGTAACCGACATTAGTTTGACCCTGATCGGGCGTGGTGTGATGGGGTGAGCGCGATCCACCGCCCGACGCAGGGGAAGCCGGTCGAAGTCCGGCACTGACCCGCAGCCGTAGGTCCCGAGAGGGACGAGTCGGAATGCCTGCCCGGGTGCTTCGTCCATCACCGTCGAGGTCTGCGGTGCAGGGTCCGAGTGGCACCCGCTCCGCGGGGCCACCCTGACTCGAGCCACAGCCGCCCAACCAAGGGGCTGCTCAAAATGCTTGCTCAGATGTTCTCGTCACGATCGGCCCGTCCACTCGCGCTGGCCACCGCCGGCGTGCTCACCGCTGTCGGTCGTCTTCGCCGCGCCGGCAGACGCGGCGACCCCGCAGACGACCACGTCGCCGGCCAAGGCTGCGGCCGGCTGGCTCGCCCAGCAGTTCACCAATCACTTCGACTACGCGGCAGCACCTTCTTCGACGGCGGCACGACCGCGGACGCGATCTTCGCGCTGTCGGCGGCCGGCGTGGGCAAGACCAAGATCGACTCGGCGATGACGTACTTCCGCAAGCACGTCGACGACTACACCTCGCTGCACGACAAGACAGGCAAGCCGGGGCCCTACGACGGCTCGGTCGCCAAGACCGCGGTTGCCGCGCTCGTCGCCGGCGTCGACCCGACTCACTTCGGCGGCTACAACCTGCTGCACGCTCTCAAGCACGATCAGTGCACAACGGCGTCCGCACCGAAGAACAGCAAGGACACCAAGACGCCGGTGTGCCCCGCGGCCGGGGCCGCACGCAACATCTATCTCCAGCGTCTCCGAGTCGCTCGCGATCCTGGCCGAGGCCCGTGGCGCGGCGAAGTACGGATCGACCTTCGCGCCGGACGGGGCGGCCCTGAGCTACTTCCTCTCGCTGCAGTGCGCCAACGGCGGATTCACCGTCGACACGGCCGGCGGCGCGCACTGCGTGGGCGATCCGGACGCGACCGGCTACGCGATGATGGCGCTGCAGGCAGCCGGCCACCAGTCGGCGGCGCTCGATCGCGCCGCGCAGTGGCTGAAGAAGATCCGCAATGCCGATGGCTCGTGGACGGCGCAGCACGTGCACAACGTCGACTCGACCGGCCTGGCCGCAGCAGCGTTGCGCGCGCACGGCGTCGCCACCAGTCGGTCGGCGGCGTGGCTGACTTCGCAGCAGGTCAGAACCGGCCCGACGATCGGCGCCGGCGCGACCCGCGGTGCGCTGAAGTACAACGGCGCGTTCGACGCGGCCTCCTCGGTGAAGGCGACGGCCGACGGCATTCTCGGGATGGTCGGCCGCGGCAGTCTCGCCACGCTGTCCGACGCGGCGGCGATCGCGGGCACGCCGGTGCTGGCATTGAAGCCCGGGACGGTGCAGCGCAAACGCGTTGTCGCCGGGCGTGCTCAGACGGTCAGCGCGACCGGCTTTGCCGCACACGAAGCAGTGGCCGGTGTGCTCCGCCCGGGTGGCCGCTCGGTCGGTACCGCACGCTCGGACAAGGACGGCAGCGTGACACTGACGTTCACCGTGCCCAGGTCGGCGACCGGATCCCGCTCGGTGGTGCTCACCGGCGCGCGGAGCGGTTTGCGCACCGAGACGGCGTCGTTCCACATCGCGGCGGCTCCGGCCACTCGCAGCTGCGGCTCCGGCGGGCGGCGGCGCGCTTTCGCTGGCCGACACCGGACGCGATTCACGCCAGACGGTTGTCGAACTCGGGGTCGGGCTCGGTCTCGTCGTGACCGGCGCACTCGCTTTGGTGATCGGGAGGCGGCGCGCCGAATGAGATCCGTCCTGACACTGCTGGCGAGCACGGTCGTCGCGGCCGCTGCCGTGGTCTCCGGCGCATCTGCGGCGAGCGCCACCGCGCGGCACATCGGCATCGTCGTGCGCTACGCGAACGGGCACGTGTCCGCCGGCTGCACAACGGTCGGCGGCAACGGACTGCAGGTGCTCGAGCGCAAGCACACCGTCACGATGGGCACCCAGCAGTACAGCGGCTTCGTTCTCGAGATCGACGGCACCGGCACGTCGCGTCCGGACAACACGCACTACTGGTCGTACTGGCACTCGAGCGGTCGCGGCGGCTGGACGTACGCCAGCTCCGGCGCCGGCTCGTACACGCCCAAGGCGGGGACGGTCGAGGGCTGGTCGTACGTGAACGGCCAGAGCACCGCGCCGAAGCCACGGTCGTACAGCTACGCGGCGCTGTGCGGACATCTCGACCCGACGCCGGCACCGAAGACCACCCCCTCGTCGGCACCCGCGTCGACGCCGGCGTCCAGCGCCCGGCCGACGCAAAGCGCTCCCCCGCAGACGGCGACTCCGCCGGCGCCCACGCACGTTCCGGTCGCGATCCGGACCCGCTCGAACGCCGACGTCGCACCGCCGCCACCGCCGCGGCGGCACACGTCCGCCCCAGCCCATGCGCCGAGCGCGACGGCAACCCATGCGCGAGAGCAATCGCACCCGACGCGCTCGGCCACGAAAGCACCGACCCGGCACGCCGACCCGACGACCGCGGCGCCGAGCCCGGTCGCGAAATCGACCGACTCGTCGTCGTCGGCCGCGCTGCCCGCCATCGGCGCACTCGCCGTCGTGGCCGCACTCGGCGTCACCGCATGGCTCGTCGCCCGACGTCGCGCCGGCTGAGTGATGCACGCGGCGCCTCGACTGCTGCACCCGGCTGCATGGTGGCTCTGGGCGCTCGCGCTGGCGTACGCGTCGATGCGGACAAATCAACCGCTGCTGCTGTTGGCGATCGCAGCCGTCGCCGCGCTGGTGGTCGGCGCGCGACGTGGACGTGCACCGTGGGCACGCGCGTACGGGTTGCTGCTCAAGCTCGCGATGCTGACGATCGTCGTCACGGTGCTGCTGCAGGTGTTGCTCGGCGCGCGCTACCCCGGCCACACCCTGGTCAGCCTGCCCGCGGTGCCGTTGCCGAGCTGGCTCGGCGGCATCTCACTCGGCGGCCCGATCACCGGTGAGGCACTGCTGAACGCGTTCGTGTCCGGACTGCGGCTCGCGGTGTTGATCACCTGCTTCGGCGCAGCGAACGCGCTCGCACATCCGGCTCGACTGGCGCGGATCCTGCCTGCTGCGTTGTACGAGGTCGGGGTGGCAATCGTGGTCGCGCTGACCTTCGTGCCGCAGCTGGCCGAATCGCTCGTGCGTGTGCGATCCGCGCAACGGCTGCGCGGCCGCTCGATCGCGGGACTGCGCGGGCTGCGTGGCGTGGCTGTGCCCGTACTCGAAGAGGCGTTGGAGCGTGCGATTTCCCTTGCTGCGTCGATGGATTCGCGCGGTTATGGCCGCCGCGCACATCTACCTGCGTTGACCCGACGGCTCTCGGGCGGCGGCGTGCTGGTCGGCCTCGCCGCAGCCGTGGCCGGCACGTACCAGGTGATCTCGGCTGGCGGCGGTCATCGCCTCGGTATCGCGCTGCTCGGCGGCGGGACGGCGCTGGCGATCGTGGCAGGGTTCGTCGCCGGCCGCCGTGTTCAGCGCACGCGCTACCGGCCGGATCCGTGGCGTGGCCCGGAATGGCTCGTGGTCGGCATGCGGTGGCGTCGTTGCGGCGACGTACACGATCGATGTACACGACGCCCTGACCGAGGGAGTCGCGTTGGCGTGGCCGACACTGCATCTCGTGCCGTTCCTCGCGACGCTCGTCGCTGCCGTCCCGGCGTTCGCGACACCGGACGTTCCAACGGGCGTGCCCGTTGCGCCGCAGGTCGTGACGGCGTGATCGACTTCGAGAACGTCACCATCCGCTACTCGGGTGCCGAGGAACCCGTGCTGCGCGACGTGACCGTGCACGTCCCCGAGGGTGAGTTGTGCGTCGTCGTCGGCAGCACCGGCAGCGGCAAGTCGACCTTGCTCGGCGCGGTCAACGGTCTCGTGCCGCACTTCACCGGCGGCCGGTTGTCCGGACGGGTGCGCGTCGACGGGCGTGACACCCGCACCCACCCGCCGCGCGAACTCGCCGACGTGGTCGGCGTCGTCGGGCAGAACCCGACCGCAACGTTCGTCGCCGACACGGTCGAGGACGAGCTCGCCTACACGATGGAATCGCTCGGGGTGCCGGCCGACGTGATGCGCCGCCGCGTCGAGGACACCCTCGATCTGCTCGGGCTCGTCGACCTGCGCGCCCGCGCGGTGTCGACGCTGTCCGGCGGGCAGGCGCAGCGGGTCGCGATCGGCGCGGTGCTCACGGCGCATCCGCGGGTGCTCGTGCTCGACGAGCCGACCTCGGCACTCGACCCGGCCGCCGCCGAGGACGTGCTCGCCGCCGTGCAGCGGCTCGTCCACGATCTCGGACTCACCGTGCTGATGGCCGAGCATCGGCTCGAACGCGTTGTGCAGCATGCCGATTCGTTGCTGTGGCTGCCCGGCGACGGCACGGCGATCCGCGACGAGCCGGCGGCGATCATGCAGCGCACGACGAGCACTCCCCCGGTCGTCACGCTCGCGCGTGCCGTCGGGTGGACGCCGCCGCCACTGACCGTGCGCGACGCACGTGGACCGGCCCGGTCGCTGCGCGAACGCCTCCCGGCCGTCCCGGTCGCCGTGGCCGACCCACCGCTGGGCGCGACAGCGGCGCATACGGCCAAGCTGACCGTGCGCTACGGCTCGCTCGTCGCGCTGCGCGCGGTCTCGCTGACCGTGCGCGCCGGCGAGATCATCGCGCTGATGGGCCGCAACGGTGCCGGCAAGTCGACGCTGCTCGGCGCGCTGTGCGGACTGGTGACGCCCGGCGCAGGCAGCGCGCGCGTGGCCGACCGCGACCCCGCCGCATTGAAGGGCCGCGACCTGATCCGGCACGTCGGCGTCGTCCCTCAGCAGCCGGGCGATCTGCTCTACGCCGACACCGTCGCCGAGGAATGCCGCGCCGCCGACCGCGAGGCGGGCGTCGCAGCAGGTACGACCGCGGCGCTGCTCACCCGGCTCGTCGGCGGCGAGCTCGACGTCGCGTCTGCACCCGCGCGATCTGTCCGAGGGGCAACGGCTGTGTGTCGCGCTGGCCGTCGTCCTCGCCGCCGCGCCGCCGTTGCTGCTGCTCGACGAGCCGACGCGCGGACTCGACTACCCGGCCAAGGCGCGTCTCGTGTCGACGCTGCGCGAGCTCGCCGCGGACGGCCACGCGGTCGTGCTGGCAACGCACGACGTCGAACTGGCCGCCGAGGTCAGCGCGCGCACGGTCGTCCTCGCCGACGGCGAGGTCGTCGCCGACGGCCCGAGCCGCGACGTCGTCACGCAGTCGCCGGTGTTCGCGCCGCAGGTCGCCAAGGTGCTCGCGCCGCTGCCGTACCTCACCGTCGGTGACGTCGAGCGCTCGCTCCCTGAGCGACGCTTGCGGAGCGAGGCAGCAATATCGCTCGCGACGCCAGGCGCGAGTGGCAGCGCCGATCGGCGAGCGGAGCGAGCGGCCATGAGGCGATGACATGAACCGTGCGCTGGAACTCAAGCCCAGGGCGCTCACCGCGATCGTCGCGGTGACCCTCGTCGGCATCGGCGCGTTCGTGTGGCCACTCGTGCTCGGCTTCTCGGCGGCCGATTCCGGCCACGACCGCGACGCGCCGTGGGTGTTCTTGATCATGCTGCCGCTGCTGCTGCTGGTCGTCGCGGCCGAGATCGCGGACGGCGGCATGGACGCGAAAGCTGTCGCCACTGCTCGGTGTGCTGTCGGGAGCGTGCGCGGTGCTGCGGCCGATCACCGGCGGCGTCAGCGGCGTGCAGCTGATGTTCTTCCTGCTCGTCCCTGCCGGGCGCGTGTTCGGGCCCGGGTTCGGCTTCGTGCTCGGCAACGTCGCGATGTTCGCGTCCGCGGCATTGACCGGTGGCGGCGGCCCGTGGCTGCCGTTCCAGATGCTCGCCGCCGGATGGGTCGGGATGTTCGCCGGCTGTCTGCCCCGCCTGCGCGGGCGGGCCGAATTGGTGCTGCTCGCGGCGTACGGCTTCGTGGCCGGCGTCGCATACGGGTTTGTGCTCAACCTGTGGTTCTGGCCGTTCGGCACGACCGGTGACGGGCGCGGGCGCCGCGGTGACGTTCGTCCCCGGTGGCGCGGTGCTCGACAACCTGCGGCGCTGGCTCGCGTTCAGCACCTCGACCAGTCTCGGCTTCGACATCCCGCGCGGTCTAGCCACGGCAATTGCGCTGCTGCTCGTCGGACGTCCCGTGCTGCTCGCGTTGCGGCGGGCCGCACGCCGGGCAGCCTTCGACGCAGTCCCTGAATTTCACGCCCTAGGCTGAGCCGCGTGAACCTCGTCGCTGCCGGTGCGGACATCGAATGGCCCGACAGCGAGGCCGGTAGCGCACTTCGCGAACGGCTCGACGACGGATCCGACTACGGCCATCTCGCCCCGCTCGCCCAGTGGTGGCGCGCGGCGCGGCCGCACGAGTCGCTCGAGCGTCCGCGTGGAGTGTTTCTCGGCGCACCGGTGAGCGATGCCGTCGCCGCCGTCGCCGACGACGTCCGGGTCACCTGGCGACACGTCGAGATCGACGACGACGCTGATCCGGTCGCCCGGGGTGCGTCGATCGCCGACGAAGAGATCGACGCGGGTTGCGACCTGTTGCTCGTCGCTGCGTCCGGCGCCGAATCCGACGCCGCCGTCGCGGTGTCCGTGCTGACCAACACCGAGCCGGTGAAGGTGCTCGCCCGCGGCGCAGCGGCCACCGACCCCGACGCGTGGATGGAACGCGCTGTCGCGGTGCGCGACGGTCGCCGGGTCTGCATGCCGTTGCGGTCGGAGCCCGACCAGTTGCTCGCCGCGATCGGCAGCGCCCGGCTCGGCGTCATCGCGGGTCTCGTCCTGCGTGCGGCTGCGCGGCGCACGCCGGTATTGCTCGACGGGCCGGCGGCGACCGCCGCTGCGCTCATCGCCTACGAGGCGCAACCGCGCGCGGTGCGGTGGTGGGCTGCTGCCGATCTCGGCTCCGACCCGCTCGAGGAGCTGGCGCAGACACGCATGGGTCAGCAGGCAGTGCTCGGTCTCGGCAGCGGGCTCGGCACCGGACTCGCCGCGCTGCTCACCGTCCCCGTCATCCGCGCCGCCGGCGTCTTGGGGAACTAGGGTTCGGACGGTGCAGACACCGGACGCGACGGCCGACGCGACACCGGGGGGCCGAGGCGAGGAGCTGACGCCACCGGACCCGACGACGCCCGTGCTCTCGAACTCGGCGCGTGACGCGAACGAGGCGGTCACGTGGGGCGTACGAGTGGCGGCCGCCTGGACGTGGCGGCTGCTGATCATCGGTCTCGGTCTCTACATTCTCGGACAGATCTTCCTGAGCGTCGAGCTGGTCGCGTTCTCGTTCGTCCTTGCTCTGTTCCTGACCGCCGTTCTGCATCCGCTCGAGAGCAGGCTGCGAGCGGTTCCCGGCCCGCGGTCGGTGTCCGCCGGGCTCGCGCTGTTGATCGGTGTCCTCGCGCTGGCCGCCATAACAACGTTCGTGACGTGGCAGATCAGTTCGCACTCCGAGCAGCTCGGCAACCAGATCACCGACTTCGTCGAGAAGGTGCGCCACTGGTTGCAGACCGGACCGTTCCACTTGAAGTCGTCCGACCTCGACAAGCTCGCGAAGAACATCAGCGACGCGGTCAAACGCAATCAGGGCGCGCTCGTCTCCGGCGCGATCCAGACCGTGCGCACCGTGGTCGAAGCGCTCGGCGCGCTGCTGCTGATCCTGCTGTCGACCTTCTTCCTGCTCCGCGACGGCGATCAGATCTGGCGCTGGGCTCTGCGACTGTTCCCGCGTCAGTCGCAGGAGCGGCTCGATCTCGCCGGACGCGTCGGCTGGCGCACGCTCGGCGGCTACATGCGCGGGCAGGTGCTCATCGCGCTGTTCCACGGCACGTCCGTGACGATCGTGCTGTTCGTCCTGCGGGTGCCGCTCGCTGCGGCGCTGGGCGTATTGATCTTCCTCGGCTCGTTCGTTCCGCTGATCGGCCTGACGGTCACCGGCGCGCTGTGCACCGCTGTCGCGCTGCTCGAGCACGGCGTCACCGCGGCGATCGTCGTCGCGGTGTCGATCATCGTTCTCGTCCAGCTCGAGGCGCACCTGCTGCAGCCGTGGATCATGAGCCGCAGCGTCGAGGTGCATCCACTGGCGATCGCGCTGTCGGTGCTGACCGGAACGGTCATCGCCGGCATCGTCGGCGCGCTGCTCGCCGTCCCGTTCGTCGCGTTCGTGAACGCGACCGTCCACGCGTTACGCAACACCCCCGTAGCCCACGAGGACGGCTTCCCTGTCGCACACCGCGACAACGACACCGGAGAACGCGTCGACCCGGTGGACGTGGAGCGCTCCAAGACGAGCTGACCCGCGGCACCGGGGCGGATCGTCCGGGTGTTGACATCGCAACAAATGTCCGCGAGGTTCGAAACACCCGGTGTATTCCCTATGAAGAGGTCTGCGCAATGTCGCGTCGGTTCGTCACCGCCCTGTCCGCACCTGTCGTCGTCGCCGTCGCCGCAGCCACTCTCGCCGCCGCCCCGCCCGCGACCTCGAGCAGCCCGCACCAGGGACACCCACTCGCATCGTCGCCACAGGTGTCGGTGTCGACCCGGCTGGCCGACCGGCGCGAGGTCGACGCCGGGACGCGTGCGTATTCGATCGGCTTCGAGGACGGCCGGTTCTACGCGAACGGCTGGCACATCACCGGCGAGATGGGCGGCATCTGGACGCCGCCGACGAAGCTGCTGGACGGCATCTGGTTCGGCCTGGCGGCCAATGGGTCGGGCCGGCGACCAAATTCTCCAGCGGCTTCGGCTACACCCGCTACGCCCTGCCGAGCATCGGCGGTCTGAAACTGCAGCGCACCGACTTCGTCCCGGACGGCAAGCGCGGCGCGTTGTTCGGCCTGACGATCACCAACCCCGGCGCTGCCCGGACGACCTCGTTCAAGGTCGACGCGCACAGCGAGCTGATGGGCCAGTGGCCGTGGAGTTCCACCACGAACACACCCAACGCGAACGAGAACCTGCCGGACAAGGGCACCTACAACGGCAAGGATCTTGTCTTCACCGACAACGGCACGCTCCCGGGCGAGCAGCAGGCCCACCACTACTCCGCGGTCGTCGGCACCTCGCTCAAGCCGACCGCCGGTGCGATCGGGCACCAGTACTACGGGCCGCAACCGGGGCACCGCTGCACCGGCACCGAGCCGGGTGCGCCGGCCGACCCGAAACCATCTGCTTGTGACGACGGCCCGGCCGGCAACGGCACCGGCGGCGAGCTCACCTACAACCTGCATCTCGCCGCGAACAGCACCCGCACGATCTGGCTCGGCGTCGGCGGTTCCGACGTGCGTCAGGCCGACGCCGCCTCGACCCTGGCGTCGCTGCTCAAGGACCCGGTCAAGGAGTTCGACACCAAGATCGCCCAGCGCGACACGCTCAACCGCTGGACGCAGCTCGACCTGCCCGGTGACCGGCTCACGCAGCGCGCCATCACGTGGGGCAAGCAGAACATCGCCGACCTGACGCTGAAGGCGAACAACCTCAAGGTCCGCTGGACCAACCAGGGCAAGCAGTACCCGGCGCCGCTGGGCACCGTCCCGTCCGCGAACTGGATCGGTGCGGGGTACCCGGACTACCCGTGGATCTTCGCAACCGACGGCGAATACACCGCGTTCGCGGCGCTCGCGGTCGGACAGTTCGAGACCATCGAGAACCACATGCGCACGTTGAAGAACGTGTCGGACATCCTCAATCACCGCAGCGGAGTCGTCGTCCACGAGACGGTGTCCGACGGGTCGGTCTACTTCGGCCACGACTCGAAGACCAACAACGGTGACGGCACGTTCACCAACGACTTCAACACCGACGAGACGGTGAAGTTCCCGAGCATCGTCGACCTGATCTGGCGGTGGACCGGCGACAACAAGTTCCGCGACCAGATGTACGGCTTCGCCAAGCGCAACCTGCACTACGTCGTCAACAAGCTCGACGCCGACCACGACGGCTGGCCCGAGGGAGCGGCAACGTCGAGCTCACCGGCATGGGCAGCGAGAAGCTCGACAACGCCGCCTACCTGATCCGCGGGCTGTACGACCTGGCCGACCTCGCCCAGTCGAAGCACGACGCCACGACGCAGAAGTGGGCGCTGTCGCACGCGAACGCGTTGGCCAAGAAGTTCGAGAAGGCCTGGTGGGACGCGGCCGCCAAGCAGTACGCCGACTCGCTGAAGGATCCGGGCAACCACAAGCTGTATCAAAAGCACTGGATCGGCGTGGTCCCGATGGAGGCCGAACTGCACCACGGCAACAACAGCGTGCCCGGCCTCGCTCCGTTCCAGCGCGGCAACACCGCGCTGGCCGGACGCGAGAACGGCTGCTTCAGCGGCAGCCGGCCGCTCAACCGCGGCCTGTTCCACACCGGCTGCAAGAGCAGCTATAACGGCACGGGCATCAAGGTCATCTACGGCCTGACCACCTCGATCATGGCCGTCGGTGAGGGCAACTACGGCCGCCTCGGCGCGGGCCAGCAGCAGCGCTACCTGCATGCGATCGACGAGACGATGTTCAAGGAGCCCGAAACCGGTAACACCCCGGACGAGATGCCGGGCGCCATGCCCGAGACCTTCCCGGCACCCGACCAGGGCGCAAACATCGATCGTTGCTGGACGTGCCGCTCGATGTTCATGCAGGCCTGGGGCAACTACGGCACCGCGTGGTCGGTCGTGCATCAGTGGCTCGGCGTCGATCCGGACATCGGTCGGCACGAGGTGACCTTCGCCCCGCAGGTCCCGCAGGGCCAGCACATGGTGAGCGGTAAGAACATCCGTCTCGGCAACGGCGCAGCGAGCGTGTTCGCGTCGCACAGCGGACGCAGCTATCGCACGGTCGTGGACACGTCCCGCGGCGTCGGTGCAAAGACAGTGCGCGTCGGTGTCACGTTGCCGCGCAACGCCAAGCCGGCGTCGATCCAACTCGATGGCCACAACGCGCGGCGGGTGCAATATCGGATCACCAACCGCGGACTCGAGGTGCTCGTACCAACCACGTCGGGCCGTCACGTCGTCGCGGTCACCATCGCCTGACCGCGCTGGCGCCTCAGCGCACGTGTAGCTCGACGAACGGGGGACGGACCACGCGCATCGCGCTGGTCCGTCCCCGCACGTCGATGGCGACCTCGCTGCCCTCAGCGATGTCGCCGGCAGTCGACAGCAGAGCGAGTGCGATGCCCTTGCGCAGGGTCGGTGAGAACGTCCCGCTGGTGACCTCGCCGATCGGATCACCGGCCTCGGAGAGCACCCGCATGTGCGCGCGGGGAATGCCGCGATCGAGCGACTCGAGACCCCACAGCAACCGTTCGGCACCGGCCTCGCGCTCGAGCGCGAGCGCCTCGCGGCCCCAGAACGCGTCCTTCTTCCAGCCGACCGCCCAGGTCGAGCGGGCCTGCACGGGACTGATCGACAACGAGAGATCCTGCCCGTGCAGCGGGTACCCCGCTTCCGTGCGCAACGTGTCGCGCGCGCCGAGACCGGCCGGGAGGCCACCGAACGAGCCCGCTTCGGACACGAGCGCGTCCCACAAGGCACCGGTGTCGTCCCACCGCGGGATCAGCTCGTAGCCGTGTTCGCCGGTGTATCCCGTCCGGCAGACCCGCACGGGTGCGTCGCCGAACTGGGCGTCGACGTAGGCCATGTAATCGAGTTCGGCGGGGAGCCCGAGCGCGCCGAGCACGTCGGCCGAGCGCGGACCCTGCACCGCGAGAACGCCGAAGTCGCGGTGCTGGTCGGTGACGGTGATCGCGTCCGGCGCGGCCGCTGCGAGCCGACGCACGACCTCGGCGGTGTTCGCGGCATTCGGGACGAGGAACACCTCGTCGTCGCCGACCAGGTACGCGATCAGGTCGTCGACGACGCCACCCGTCTCGTCGCAGCACAACGTGTACTGCGCCTTGCCCGCGGCGATGCGGCCGAGGTCGTTGGTCAGGCACGCGTTGACGAACTCGCCGCGCGCCGCTGCCGTTGACGGTGGCCTTGCCGAGGTGCGAGACGTCGAAGATGCCGACCGACTCGCGCACAGCGGCATGCTCTTTGAGCACGCCCCCGCCACTGGCCGCGTACTCGATCGGCATCTCCCAGCCGCCGAAGTCGGCGAGCTTCGCGCCGAGCGCGACGTGCCGGTCGTGCAGGGGTGAATGCAGCAGCGCAGTAGCCATGGCAGGCACCTTATTAGGATCCGTCTCATGCCCAAGATCTCGCTCGTCGCTCCGTCCACCGCGCTGAGCGCCGACGCCGTCGTCATCGGCGTCGTCCAGGGTGAGCAGGGTCCCGAGCTGGCGCCCGGTGCCGACGCGGTGCAGGCGGCGCTCGGGGACGCGTCGCTCGTCGGACGCGTTGACCGCGGCCGGCGCCCGGGGCCGGCCCGACGAGGTCACGAAGATCCCGACGCTCGGGCTGGCGAAGTTCCCGCTCGTTGTGGCGGCCGGCGTCGGGCCCGCGGTCGAGGACGAGTCGGTGCGGCGCGGCAGTCGGTGCGGCCTTGCGCAGCCTCGGGGACAAGCGCAGCGTGCACGTCGCGATCGACGCGCCGGTCGGTGCGATCGCCGAAGGCGCGGCACTGGGCGCGTACAAGTTCACCGAGTACAAGTCGACTCCCCCGCCGTCGCGGCTGCGGACGGTCACGCTGTCCGCGACGAGTGACAAGGCGGCGCGCGACGAGCTCAAGCGAGCGGTCGCGATCACCGACGCGATCGCGTTCGTGCGCGACCTCGTGAACACGCCGCCGAACGACCTCTACCCCGCGACGCTTCGCCGACCGCGTCGAGGAACGAGCCGGCCAGGACGGCCTGTCGATCGAGGTCCTCGACGAGCGCACGCTCAAGCGAGGCAAGTTCGGCGCGATCCTGGCCGTCGGTTCAGGGTCGTCACGTCCGCCGCGGCTCGTGCGGATCACGCACCGTCCGGCGCGGCCGATCGCCAAGGTGGCGCTCGTCGGCAAGGGCATCACGTTCGACTCCGGCGGCCTGAACATCAAGACCGGGCTCGACATGGCCTGGATGAAGTCGGACATGGGCGGCGCGGCCGCGGTGGTCGGCGCGACCCTGGCCTGCGCGGCGCTCAAGCTGCCGGTCGAGGTCACCGCGACCGTGCCGATGGCCGAGAACATGCCGTCGGGTGCCGCGTACCGGCCCAGCGACGTGATCACCATGCGCGGCGGCCGCACCGTCGAGGTCTCCGACACCGACGCCGAGGGCCGGCTGATCCTCGCCGACGCGATCGTCGCGCGCGTGCGAGGACGAACCCGACTACCTCATCGAGGCATCGACCCTGACCGGCGCGCAGCTGGTCGCGCTCGGCTCGCGGGTCATCGGCGCGATGGGCGACGAGGCGTGGCGCGACCAGGTCGCCGCCGCCGGCAACTCGGTCGGCGAGGCGGTGTGGCCGATGCCGATCCCCGAGGAGCTGCGTCCTGCGCTCGACTCGCCGGTCGCCGACATCGCGAGCCTGACCGGCGACCGGTGGGGCGGCATGCTCGTCGGCGGCGCGTTCCTCGGCGACTTCGTGGCCGAGGGGGTGCCGTGGGTGCACCTCGACATCGCCGGCCCGGCGTTCAACCTGGGCAGGCCGTGCGGCTACACCCCGAAGGGCGGCACCGGCGCCGGCGTCCGCACGATCGTCGCGAGCATCGCCCAACTCGCCACCCAGTAGCCGGTCGGTGCGGCGCGACTTTGCACCTGGCGTTGTCGTCCGAAGTCGGCCGCGAGCCGCCGCGCGCCCACTTTGCACCCGGCATCGTCGTTCGAAAAGGCTTATCGACCCCTTCCAGCGACATCGCCGAATGCACAGTCACCAACGACGGCGGCAGAGCGACATTGCCGGGTGCAAAGAAGTCCCGGCGCGCCTCAGGACCGAGGTCTCGGTGGCTCGCGCCGGACGGCGTGACAACGCCCGCTCGGCCGAACGCCAGCGGGCGTGCAGGTTGCGGTAGGCGCGCTCGCGGACGCGTTCGGCGTTGACGGCCGTCCACGCACACACCAGCGCGAGTGGAATCTCGGCGAACACCGCCAGGAACAGCGCGATCAGGAACTCGCTGCCGCGTGAGGTGGTGACGTCGAACCAGGCGTCGACCACGAACATCGCTGCTGCCACCGCGGCGACAGGTCCGGTCGCGGGATGGCGCCGGAACGCAGCGATCGCCAACGCCACCAGCACGAGCACCATCGCGCAGTCGAAACCGACCCACGCCACGTTGTAGTGCGCGGTGCGAGAGCGTCCCGGCAACGGTCATCGCTCAGATAGACGATCCACGGAACCATGCCGATCACCGCGCAGATCGCCGCCGGCGCCGAGCCAGCGCGGCAGCTGCGTGCGTGCTCCGCGGCCCGCGGTGAATCGCCTGTTCCACCGTCTCGACGACCGAGGTGTCCGGCAGCTCTTCGGGCGGGGCGTCGACCGGACGGACATCTGTCACGGGATCTCGCCGGCCTTGCGTCGCTGCGTCCACTGCCGCATGCGCTGGGGATACCCAACCCGCTCGACCTCGTACAGCGGGACCGGGTGTTTCTTGGCGAACGAATGGGCGCCGCTCACGCCGTCGACACGGCGCCGCGTCCACTCCCCCGTCGGCGACGAGCACGAGCGTCGTCTCGGTGACGACGGTCCGCGGCTCGAGGTACGCCTCGACCCCGTCACGCGTGCGGACGAAGTCGGCCAGATGGTCGACATCGGCCGAGTCCGCGGCGCGCAGCGTCCCAGGGCGTTGCTTGCGCCGCCGGGGCAACCACCTCATCGGTGAATCGTGTCATCCACCGCTGTGCCCCGCCTGTCCAGAGCCGAAGTTGGCGCTAGTGCCAAGATGGACGGAGGTCCCCGAGCACAGGAGCTGCAGTGTCCGACAACCAGGCCGATCTCGTCATCCTCGGCGGCGGCAGCGGTGGGTACGCCGCGGCGCTGCGGGCAGCCGAGCTCGGCAAGTCCGTCGTCCTCATCGAGAAGGACAAGGTCGGCGGCACCTGCCTGCACCGCGGCTGCATCCCGACCAAGGCGCTGCTGCACGCCGGCGAGATCGCCGACAACGCCCGCGAGAGTGCGAACTTCGGCGTCAACGCCACCTTCGAAGGCATCGACATGGCCGGCGTCCACAAGTACAAGGACGGCGTCATCGGCAAGAACTGGAAGGGCCTGCAGGGGCTGATCAAGTCCCGCGGCATCCAGACCATCGAGGGCGAGGGCAAGCTGGTCGGGCCGAAGACCGTCCAGGTCGGGTCGAAGGTCGACGACACCTACACCGGCGCGAACGTGATCCTGGCCACCGGCTCGTACTCGCGCACGCTGCCCGGCCTCGACCTCGACGGCGAGCGGGTGATCGCCTCCGAGCACGCGCTGCAGCTCGACCACGTCCCGGCCACGGCGATCGTGCTCGGCGGCGGTGTGATCGGGTGCGAGTTCGCCTCGGCGTGGACATCGTTCGGCACCGAGGTGACGATCGTCGAGGCGCTGCCGCACCTCGTCCCGACCGAGGACGAAGCGAACTCCAAGCTGCTCGAGCGTGCCTTCCGGCGCCGCAAGATCAACTTCAAGCTCGGCGCGCGGTTCGAGAAGGTCGAGCACACCGACACGGGCGTGCGCGTGCACCTCGAGGGCGGCGAGACGCTCGAGGCCGAGCTGCTGCTCGTCGCGGTCGGACGCGGCCCGAGTCTCGGCCGACCTCGGCTACGAAGAGCAGGGCGTGAACATCGAGCGCGGCTTCGTCATCACCGACGAGTTCCTGCGCACGTCGGTCGACGGCGTCTACGCGGTCGGCGACCTGATCTCGATCAACGGCGCGCCGCACCTGCAGCTGGCCCACGTCGGGTTCGCCGAGGGCATCCTCGTCGCCGAGCACATCGCCGGACTGCCGGTCGTGCCGATCGACTACTGCAGGCGTCCCGCGCATCACCTACACCTCGCCCGAGGTCGCCTCGGTCGGACTCAGCGAGGCCGCAGGCCGTCGAGAAGCACGGCGCAGACGCGATCAAGACCGTCAACTACGACCTGTCCGGCAACGGCAGGTCGGCGATCTTCAACACCAAGGGCGCGGTCAAGCTCGTCGCGCTGCAGGACGGCACCGTGCTCGGCGTCCACATCGTCGGCGACCGCGTCGGCGAGCTCATCGCCGAAGCGCAGCTGATCTACAACTGGGAGGCCCTGGCCAGCGAGGTCGCCCAGCTGATCCACCCGCACCCGACCCAGTCGGAGGCGATCGGCGAGGCGCACCTGCTGCTCGCCGGCAAGCCGCTACACGTGCACGACTGATCACCTACCAACCACATCTCCAGAAGGAGCCGCGTCGATGGCGACGTCCGTGACCATGCCGCGCCTCGGTGAGAGCGTCACCGAGGGGACGGTGACCCGCTGGCTGAAGAGCGAGGGCGATCACGTCGACGCCGACGAGCCACTGCTCGAGGTCTCCACGGACAAGGTCGACACCGAGGTCCCCTCGCCCGCGTCCGGCACGCTGCTCTCGATCAAGGTCCAGGAGGACGAGACGGTCGAGATCGGCGTCGAGCTCGCCGTGATCGGCGACGCCGGTGAGTCCGGCGGCGACGGCGGTCCGCCGACGAGACCGCAGCCGGCCGAACCCGAGCCCGAACCTGAGCCCGCAGCCCGAACCTGAGCCGCAGCCCGAACCTGAGCCGCAGCCCGAACCGCAGCCCGAACCTGAGCCGCAGCCCGAACCGCAGCCCGAACCTGAGCCGCAGCCGGAGCCCGCACCGGCCCAGGCAGCCGCACCTGCCCCGGCACCTGCCCCGGCCCGCAGCGCCAGCAGCCGAAGCCGGCACACGCCGCCGAGAACGACCACGATCGCGAGGTCAGCGACGACGACGAGGTCGCCGGCACCTACGTGACGCCGCTCGTGCGCAAGCTCGCGAGCGAGCACGGCGTCGACCTCAACTCGTTGCAGGGCACCGGCGTGGGCGGGCGCATCCGCAAGTCCGACGTCCTGGCCGCCGCTGAGTCGGCCAAGCAGGAGGCCGCCGAGCGGCACAGCGCCGAGCGTGCCCCGGCACCGTCCGCACCGGCGCCGGCAGCGGCCGCACCAGCCCCCGCTGCGTCCGCCTCGCCGTCGGCAGGTAAGCGCGGCCGCGTCGAGCCGATGTCGCGCATGCGCCAGGTGATCGCGGCCCGCATGGTCGAGTCGCTGCAGACCTCGGCCCAGCTCACCACCGTCGTCGAGGTCGACGTCACCAGGATTGCGCGCCTGCGTGCACAGGCGAAGAACGACTTCGAGGTCCGCGAGGGCGTGAAGTTGTCGTTCCTGCCGTTCTTCGCGGTCGCCGCGATCGAGGCGCTCAAGGCGCACCCGATCGTCAACGCAAGCGTCGACATCGAGAAGAAAGAGATCACCTATCACGACTCCGAGCACCTCGGCATCGCTGTCGACACCGACCGCGGCCTGCTCGTGCCGGTGATCCACGACGCGGGTGATCTGAATCTCGCCGGCGTCGCCCGCAAGATCGCCGATCTTGCGGCCCGCACCCGCGACAACAAGGTGAGCCCCGACGAGCTCGGCGGAGGGACGTTCACGCTGACCAACACCGGCAGCCGCGGCGCGCTGTTCGACACCCCGATCATCAATCAGCCGCAGGTCGGCATCCTCGGTACCGGCGCGGTCGTCAAGCGTGCAGTGGTGGTCGAGGACGACAACCTCGGCGAGACGATCGCGGTCCGGTCGATGGTGTACCTGGCGCTGTCCTACGACCACCGCATCGTCGACGGTGCCGACGCGGCGCGCTTCCTGGTCACCATGAAGCAGCGTCTCGAGGCCGGGGCCTTCGAGCGCGCGCTCGGACTGGCGTAGGTGTTCGCGTGGAGGTCGTTCTCGCCGGCGCGTCCGGGCTGATCGGTTCGGCGCTTCGCGATGCGCTGCGCGCGGACGGACACCAGGTCAAGCTGCTCGTCCGCCACGAGACCTCGGCTGTCGACACCGACAGCTGGGACCCGGCAGCGGACTCGTCGATCCCCAGTTCCTTGCGAGCGCCGACGCGGTCGTGTGCCTGTCCGGCGTGAGCGTCGGCAAGCGCTGGACCGAGTCGTACAAGCAGCGCATCGAGCAGAGCCGGGTCGACACCGTGGGGACGCTCGCGCGCTCGCTGCAGGAATACGGCGGGCCGCGCACGTTCGTCTGTGCGTCGGCGGTCGGCTACTACGGCGATACCGGCGACCGCATCGTCGAGGAGGACTCGCCGGCCGGGTCGTCGTTCCTCGCCGGGGTCTGTCGCAAGTGGGAGGCGGCCGCCGATCCGGCTCGCGATGCGGGCGTGCGTGTCGTGCACCTGCGCACCGGGCTCGTCCTCGCCGCCGACAGCGACCTGATGAAGCGGCTCAAGCCGATCGTGCTGCTCGGTGTCGCGGGTCGGCTCGGCAACGGCCGCCAGTACTTCCCGTGGATCACGTTGCAGGACGAGATCAGCGCCATCACGTTCGTGCTCACGCACGACATCGCCGGGCCGGTGAACCTCACCGCGCCCGCGCCGGTGACGAATGCCGAGTTCACCAAGGCGATCGGCCGGGTGCTGCACCGCCCGACCGTGTTTCCTGCGCCCGCGTTCGGGGTGCGGCTGGTGCTCGGCGAGTTCGCCGGCGAGGTGCTCGGGGGCCAGCGCGCCGTGCCCGCCGCGCTGACCGCGGCCGGATTCGAGTTCGAACACACCGAGGTCGAGGCCGGCCTGCGCTGGGCGCTCAACCGCTGAGCCGCTGCCCCCGGGGCGGCGGGTCGGAGTGTTCGGCGTCGATGCGGTAGCCGTCGGCGGTACGGCGCAACTCGATCGTCATGGCCACCGGCGCCCCGGATGTCGCAGGCACGCTCGGCGCGCCACTGCAGGCAAGCTTCGCGCCGCGCACTGCGACCCGGGCGTGCACGCGGGTGCGGCTGCCGAGCCGTGGAGCCCGGACCTCGCTGAAGGTCGTGTGCAGCCCGGTCAGCGCACAGCCGCGAGGCACGGTCGTCAACAGCCGGCCGCGATCGCGCGCGAGCAACAGCGCAGAGGAGTAGACCTCGGTCAGCAGGGCCGGGTCGCGGCGAGCGTAGGCACGTGATCGCGCGCGATCGAGCGCAACAAGCACGTCGCGCGCGGAAGCAGCAGCGGGTGCGGACACGGGCGAGGACGACGCCGACGGGGACGCGGACGGCGGCGGCCGCACCGAAGTCGACGCGCCGGAGTCGCCGGTCGCGACATGTGGCCCCGGAGACGAGCCGTCAGGCCGGAACAGTGCGGCGATGACGCCCAGCACGACCAATACCGCCGCGACCACCCCGGCCTGCCGCAATCGTGCTTGTCGAGCTTGGTGCCGCTCACCCGGCGGCTCTGTGAACGGCGTCGGGGCGCGCACCCCGTCGGTGAGCGGTTGCCGGGCAAACGGCGGCAGTCGCACCGATCTCGACGAGCCGGCTGCCGACGCGAGCGGCACCGACTCCAGCGGCCACGACTCGAGCGTTCGTGCCGCGTGCCGCGCCCTCCCCGCCGTCAGCTCGACCGCGACCGGCTCGGCGGAGTGGCGCAGTTCGAGCGCGAACTCGGCGGCTGTGCAGCGCTCGTCGGGCACCAGCTGCAGGGCTCGCAGCACGATCGAGGCGACCTCGACCGGGACTGCCGGCAGCATCGAGCCGTCCGGCGAAGTCGGGCTCGAGCCCGCTCGTGGTCGCCAGCTCGAGCACCTCGGCAGCGTCGTCGCCCGGCCACGGCGGCGCGCCGGTCAGCGCGTGCAGTGCGACCGCGCCGAGCATGAACACATCGCTGGACGGCGCCGGCATCCGCCCGCCCGCCACCGCCGGATCGGCATAGGAAGGCGTGGTGCGCACCGTCGCCGCGTCACCGAGCAGCCGGGCGACGCCGAGGTCGGCGAGCAGCGGCAGCCCGACCTCGGTGAACAGGATGTTGGCGCTCGACACGTCGCCGTGCACGACGCCCGCGTTGTGTGCGTAGGCGAGCGCGCCGCCGATCGGGGCCAGCGCGGTGACGGTCTCGCCGACGGTGAGCCGGCCACGTCGGGCGAGCAGGGAGGCTAGCGATCCGGCTGCGGCGAGATCGAGGACGAGCACGATCGCGTCGTCGACCGGCCGCACCTCGTGCAGCTTCATCAGATGCGGGTGATCGAGGGCGGACAGCATTGCCGCCTCGGAGAGCGCGGCCTCGCGCTGCGCGCGTTCGGAGAGCCAGATGCGCTTGAGCGCCACCGGCACGCCGGTCGAGATGACGCGCGCCCGCCAGACCTCGCCCGACGACCCGGCGCCGATCAGCTCTTCGACCCGGTATCCCGGCAGGCGCCACGCTTCCCTCGTCATGCCCGAGACGCTAGGCGATCGAACCTCCCGCAACCGGGTTATCCACAGCCGCTGTCTGCCCGCCGTCCTATGGTGGGGGCATGCCGCTGCTTGGGTGCTCACGTCGACTCGTCCGATCCGCTGACCGCACGCCGAGGCGGTCGGCGCCGAGGCGATCCAGTTCTTCCTGGCCGATCCGCAGGGCTGGAAGAAACCGGTCCAGCACGAGCACGCCGACGCGATCCGCGCGACCGACCTGACGGTCTACATCCACGCGCCGTACCTGGTGAACGTCGCCAGCACGAACAACAAGATCCGCATCCCCAGCCGCAAGATCCTCAGCCAGCACGCCGAGGCCGCCGCCGGCGATCGGCGCGAAGGGGCTGATCGTGCACGGCGGGCACGTCACGGCCAAGGACGACCCGGCGGTCGGCTTCGACAACTGGCGCAAGACCTTCGAGCGCGCGCAGGAGGACGGCGGCTTCCCGCTGCCGATCCTGATCGAGAACACCGCCGGCGGCGACAACGCGATGGCGCGCCGCTTCGACCGGCTCGCGATGCTGTGGGACGCCGTCGGCGAGTACGAGCCCGGCTTCGTCCTCGACACCTGCCACGCGTGGGCCGGCGGCGAGGCGCTCGCCGACATCGTCGACCGGGTCAAGGCGATCACCGGACGCATCGACCTCGTCCACGCCAACAACTCGCGCGACGACTTCGACTCCGGTGCCGACCGGCACGCCAACTTCGACTCGCGGCACCTTCGACTCCGAGCTGATCGCCAGCGTGTGCCGCGACGCCGGCTGCGACGTGATCGTCGAGACCCGGCGGCCGACGGGCAGGGCGCCGACATCGACTACCTGCGCAAGCAGCTGCGACTGAGTCGTAGCGTCGGGGCGTGCCTGCCGACGCGCCGACCATCCTTGCCACATCCGGCGGACTGAGACCCGGGCGGTTGCACCCGGTACGAGTTCGGCGCCGCTGACCGAGCATGCGATCGAACTGTCCGGTGTGAGCGGACGCGCGCCGCGGATGTGCTTGCTCGGGACGGCCGGCGGCGACGACGCGTTGACGATCGCCCAGTTCTACGACGCTGGCGCGGGTGCGTGGCGTGCAGGGGTCGCACCTGCTCTCGTTCCCGATGCCGAACGTCGACGACGTCGACCGCACATCTGCTCGCCCAGGACGTCGTCTGGGTCTTCGGCGGCAGCGTCGCCGGATTGCTGGCGATGTGGCGCCTGCACGGCGTCGACGACGCGATGCGCGCGGCCTGGCACGCCGGTGTCGTCCTCACCGGCGTGAGCGCCGGATCGATCTGCTGGCACGCCGGCGGCACCACCGACTCGTTCGGCCCCGACCTGCAGCCGGTCACCAACGGGCTCGCTTTCCTGCCGTACTCGAACGGCGTGCACTACGACTCCGAGCGGCAACGGCGTCCGCTGTTCCAGCGGCTGATCGCGGACGGCACGTTGCCCAGCGGCTACGCGACCGACGACGGCGTCGGATTGGTCTACCGCGGCACCGAATTCGTCGAAGCGGTGACCGAGGTCGACGGCAAGGGCGCCTATCTGGTCGAACCCGGCGCCGACGGCAACGCGATCGAGACGCTCATCGACCCGCGACGTCTCTAGCGGGGCCGTCGCGGCAACTTCAGCGCGGGGTTGTCGACCACGACCCGCCGCGTGGTGGTGCGCAACCGCTCGGCAGCCTGCGCGCCCGGGCGGCGGGCCGCGGCGGCCTCGTCGCGACGTTGTCGGGTGCGACGGCGACGCTCTTCGGCGTCGAGTTCGGCCAGCACGCGCTCGACCCCGGCGAGCAGCGATCCGCGCCGCTGCCACAGGCCGACCGCCTCGCGCGGATCGACGAGCAGCAGTTCGGTGAGCCGCACCCGCGCCTCGCGAACGGCGTCGAGAGCATCTTCGAGCTCGGCCGCATGTGGTTCGCCGGCCTCGTCACCTTCGGCGCGCACCAGTGTGGCGAAGTCGCGCATCGCGCGCGAGATGTCAGCCATCAGCACCGCGAGCGCCTCGCGGAGCAATTCATCACCCGAGCCGTCCGATCGCGCCTCGTCGTGGCTCACGTCGCCGCCCTCGGCCAGCGAACGGAACACCGCACGCAGCGCAACAGCGGCATGCTCGAGGGCCTGCAGCCCGCTGCGCAGATCCGGCGTCGTGTCGGGGACTCCGACTGCGCGTGGGTTGAGCCGGCGGCTCTCGCTCGCCTCGTCTAGTTCGCGCTCGATCGCAGCGACGCGGCCGGTGATCACACGCAGCTCGTCCAGCCACGCGCTCGCCTCGTCCGGTGGCACGGCGCCGTCGTGCAGCGAGCTCGCGGCACGATCGAGCAGCCGTGCGATCGAGTCGCCGAAGCGCTCGACCGCGAGACCTGCCGTCCGCACTCGCGGTCGTTGCGGGATGAGCACCGTGACGAGCAGTCCGACGGCCGCGCCGATCAGGGTTTCGACGACGCGGTCGGTAGCCCGCACTCCGGCCCCGCCGGCCGCGAGGATCAGCATCGCGCTGATCGGCACCTCGAGCAGGTGCGGCCCCAGCCGCAGCGCCTGCCCGACGAGGATCGAGACGAGCACGATCGAGCCGAGGCTCCACCACGTCAGGCCCACGAGCAGCGCGGCCGCGACGGCCAGGGCGACGCCGGCAAGCACGCTGACGATGCGGCGGATCGTGTCGGTGATGGTCCCGTAGAAGGTCACCTGCACGATCAGCAGCGCCGTGAGCGCCGAGGTGATCGGCTGCTTGTCGTCGGAGAGCTGTTGCGCCGCAAGGTAAGCCGCCGCGGCGGCGGCACTGAGCCGCAGCGCGCGGGCCGCGGCCGCCCGTCCGCCTTCGCGAACACGCCGGCGCGCGTCGACGAACCTCGTACGCAGGTCGGCCACGCCACCATTGTGGCGTGGCCGACCTATGAGCGCCGACCTATGAGCGCCGACCTATGAGATCAGTCCTGCGCCGAGGCGGCCGCCAGTTTCGACGGCCACCAGATCTTCTTGCCGATGTCGTAGCTCAGCGCCGGCACGAGGATCGAGCGGACGACGACCGTGTCGAGCAGCACGCCGAACGCGACCGTGAACCCGATCTCGGCGAGGAACACGATCGGCAGCACGCCGAGCACCACGAAGGTCGCCGCCAGCACGAGCCCGGCCGACGTGATCACGCCGCCGGTGACCGCCAGCCCGCGCACGGATGCCTTGCTTCGTGCCGAACTCGAGCGTCTCTTCGCGCACTCGGGTCATCAGGAAGATGTTGTAGTCGATGCCCAGCGCGACCAGGAACACGAACGCGAACAACGGGAACGCCGGATCGGCGTTCTTGAAGTGGAACACGTGGTTGAAGAACAGCGCGCTCACCCCCAATGACGCCGTGAACGACAACACCACCGTCACGATGAGGATCAGCGGGGCGATCAACGCCCGCAGCACGAGGCCGAGCACGATCAGGATCACGAGCAGCACCAGCGGGATGATCAGGTTGCGGTCGTGCCGCGACGCGTTCTGGACGTCGAGGTTCGTCGCCGACTGACCACCGACGAGCGCGTCGGCGCCCGGGACCTTGTCGACGGCCGCGCGGATGTCGCTTGATCGTGTCGTAGGCCGCCGGCGAGTCGTAGCTCGAGGTCGAGCGTCGCGTTGACGAGCGTCTTGCCGTCTTGCGGCGCCACCTGCAACTGCGGCGGCGGCGGACAGGCCGCGCCGCGAGGCGCGCCGCTGACCGCCGGATCTGCTTGAGCGCGCGGCAACCTTCGCGTAGTCGATCTGCACGCAGACGGCGTTCGGCGACTTGTCGACGCCGTGGCACCTGCTTGACCGCGGTGATGACCTCGTTGGCCTTGTCGGCGTTGATCAGGATGATCGCCGGCGCGCCGGCGCCCTTGCTTCGAAGTTGGCGTCGTAGATATGCTGGCCGGTGACCGCGTCCGGCTTGTTGGTGAACCCGTCGATGGTCGACAGGCCGTCGGTCTTCAGGCCGGTGATCGCGAGGACGCAGGCGATCAGCACGAGCGCCGCTGATCGCCCACGCTGCGTGCGTCGAGTTGCGCGTCACGCCGTTGGCGATGCGGCCCCACAGTCCCGTGCGTGGCGATGTCGGTCTGGTGGTCGACGCGCGGACGCTTCGGCCAGAAGATCCACCGTCCGGCACGAGCGACCAGACATGCGCCGGCAGGACCGTGAGCATCACGATCACCGTGCAGCCGATGCCGATCGCGCACACCGGGCCGAGGCCGGCGGTCGAGTTCAGCTCGGCGAAGGTGAGGCAGATCAGTCCGAGGATGACAGTGACCGCCGAGGCCGCGATCGGCTGCGCCGCAGCCTTCCAGGCGACGCGACATCGCCTCGATGCGGCTGTCGTACTCGTGCAGTTCCTCGCGGTATCGGCTGATCAGCAGCAGCGCGTAGTCGGTGCCGGCGCCGATGACGAGCACCGACAGGATGCCCTGGCTCTGCCCGTTGAGCGTGATGACGTTCCGTCTTGGCCAGCGGGTAGATGACGAGCGAGGCCGCGCCGAGCGCCAGCACCGCGCTGAACAGCGGGAAGAACCACAGCACCGGGCTGCGGTAGACGAACAGCAGGATGACGATGACGACGAGCCCGGCCGCGAGCAGCAGGCTGCCGTCGAGGCCGCTGAACGCGTCGATGAACGCGACGAGCACGCCGCCGGCGCCGGCGCTGTGGACGACGAGCCCCGGCGGTGCGTTGGCCGCGCCGCGGCGATGACCGCCTTCTCGGTGTCGACGAGATCGCGGTCCCTTGACCGACGTGCCCGTTGTCCTTGCCCGACCAGCGGGACCGAGACCGCGGCGACGTCGCCGTGCTGCTGACTGCGGCTGGCCGACCTGTTCGGCGGCGACGCCCTTGATCGTGCGGAACTTCGCCACGTCGGCGGTGATCGCCTGCCTTGTCCTGCGCGGTGAGGCCGCCGTCAGCGCTGGTAGACGATGAAGCCCGGGATCGTCTGGATCGTGCTGAACTTCTGTGCGTCGTTCGCGACCTTGGTCGAGTCGGCCGAGCTGGGCAGGAACGAGGAGTTGTCGTTCTTCTGGACGTCGGCGAGCTTGCTCTGGAACGCGCCGCCGGACAGCGCCGATCAGCAAGACGACCAGCGCGAACGCGCCGAACGATCCAGACGAACGCGCGGGCGCTGACTTCGTGCGCGGCTCGGCGTCGGGCGGTGCTCGGGTCGTCCGTGCGGGTCATGCAATTCCTCCTGGGTAGGCGCCCCAAGCTATCGGGGACCGGCTGACACCGTGCGATGGGGTTTCACCCCTAATTG
Source organism: uncultured Actinomycetota bacterium (assembly GCA_963708645.1). Taxonomy (GTDB): domain Bacteria; phylum Actinomycetota; class Actinomycetes; order Mycobacteriales; family Jatrophihabitantaceae; genus RYN-133. The sequence goes on from CAVPTA010000014.1 coordinate 213,495, forward strand.
GCCCTGACATCCGTCACCCGGCACCTGCCCGGGTCGCGGTGCCAGCTGAGTACCGTAGATGCCGTGGGTGAACTGAAGGTGATCCGCGCCGGACGCGTCGACTACCAGCCGGCCTGGGACCGGCAGCGCGAGATCCACGCCGCCGTCGCCGACGGCCGCGCGCCCGACACCGTGCTGCTGCTCGAACACCCGTCCGTCTACACCGCGGGCAAGCGCACCGAGCCCTGGGAACGGCCCGCCGACGGCATCCCGGTCATCGATGTCGACCGCGGCGGCAAGATCACCTGGCACGGGCCGGGACAGCTCGTCGGCTACCCGATCGTGCGGCTGCCCGATCCCATCGACGTCGTCGCCTACGTGCGCCGCATGGAGGGCGTGCTGATCGACGTGTGCGCCGAGTTCGGCGTCATCGCCACCCGGGTCGAGGGCCGCAGCGGCGCCTGGATCCCCGCCGACGACCGCGGCCCCGACCGCAAGATCGCCGCGATCGGCATCCGGGTCGCGCGCGGCGTGACGCTGCACGGCTTCGCCCTGAACTGCGACCCCGACCTGCGCTTCTTCGACACCTTCGTGCCGTGCGGCATCACCGATGCCGGCGTCACGTCGCTGTCGAAGGAACTCGGACGCGACGTCACGGTCGACGAGGTGCTCCCCGTGGTCGAACGCCATATCGACTCTCTGACCACTCTCGAGGTGCAGTGTGTGACAGCCGTCCAGCCCGACGGCCGCCGCATGCTGCGCATCGAGCAGCGCAACACGGCCGTCCCGATCGAGCGCAAGCCGGAGTGGATCAAGACCCGCGCGAAGATGGGTCCCGAGTTCACCGAGCTGCGCGACCTCGTCAAGCGCGAGGGCCTGCACACCGTGTGCCAAGAGGCCGGCTGCCCCAACATCTACGAGTGCTGGGAGGACCGCGAGGCGACCTTCCTCATCGGCGGCGACCAGTGCACGCGCCGCTGCGACTTCTGCCAGATCGACACCGGCAAGCCGACTGCCCTCGACCGCGACGAGCCGCGCCGCGTCGCCGAGAGCGTCGCAGGCGATGGGCCTGCGCTACGCGACCATCACCGGCGTCGCCCGCGACGATCTCGCCGACGGCGGCGCGTGGCTCTACGCCGAGACGGTCGACCAGATCCACCGGCTCAACCCGGGCACGGGCGTCGAACTGCTCGCGCCCGACTTCAACGCGATCCCCGAGCTGCTGGCACAGGTGTTCGCGTCGCGTCCCGAGGTCTTCGCCCACAACATCGAGACGGTGCCGCGCATCTTCAAGTCGATCCGTCCGGGCTTCCGTTACGACCGCTCGCTCGACGTCATCCGCGCTGCGCGCGCCGACGGCCTGGTCACCAAGTCGAACCTGATCCTCGGCATGGGCGAGGAGCGCGCCGAGATCAGCCAGGCGCTGCAGGACCTCTACGACGCCGGCTGCGAGCTCATCACGATCACGCAGTACCTGCGCCCGTCGCCGAAGCACCACCCGGTGACCCGCTGGGTCAAGCCGGACGAGTTCGTCGAGCTGCGCGAGGAAGCCGAAGAGATCGGCTTCGCCGGGGTCATGTCCGGACCGCTGGTGCGCTCCTCCTACCGTGCCGGACGCCTCTACCAGCAGGCCATCGCCGCCCGCGCCTGAAAGTCGCACCCAACCGAACCGCCGCGGCGTGGCGTACATGGGGCGTGGAGATGATGACGCGCCCGCCGAGCCGGCCACCGCACCCCGGCGACGACTTCGCCGGCTGGATCGGACCCTGGCTGCCTGATCTGTGGCGCTTCGCAGTCTCGTTGAGCTCGCTCGACGACGCCGACGACATCGTCCAGGACGCCCTGACCCGCGCCTGGACCAAGCGCGACTCGTTCGACCCCTCGCGCGGGTCGCCCCGCAGCTGGCTGCTGGCGATCGTCGCCGACCGGGCGCGCCGGCGCTGGATGCGGCGCCCGCAGCCGGTACTGCCCGATCCCGGAACCGGACCCGGTCGATACCGAACCCGCTGCACGCCGCGTCGATCTGCGGCGCGCGATCGCCGCTCTGCCCGACCGTCAGCGCACGACCGTGTTCCTGCACTACTACCTCGACCTGCCGGTCGCCGAGGTCGCTCAGGTGCTCGGTTGCTCGGCCGGAACCGTCAAGTCGAATCTTTCCGACGCGCGCCACGCTCTCGCCCGCCGACTGGAGACCCACTCATGATCACCGACGACCTCGACACCGAGCTGCGCACCGACGCCGCATTCTGGCGCGAGCAGGTCGACGGGCTGCGGCCGGAGTTCACTACGGCACCCACACCGCCGCACCGCCGATTCGCGCCGGTGCTCGCCGGTCTCGCGGCCGCCGCTGTCGTCCTCGCCGCGACCGTCGTCATCCTGATGCTGCGCAACAACGGCGGCCCGGCGCCGCGAACCCAGGCAGGCATCGGACCTGGACCCACGCCGACGGCGGTGTCGACCCACGTCCCGAGCCAAGCGCAGTGCACCTACTCCAATCCCGGGGCCAACCACGGAACCGGCTTCGAAGCTGCGCGGCCGCCGGGAGTGACCGGCAAGCCGACCCTGGCCGAGGCGGTCAGGGCGGCCAAGTACGGTCCGCGCGATATCAGTGCGTGGCACATCGCCGCCCGCAACGCCCGCGCCGTCCTGCTGCTGAGCGGCTCGCGTTACCTACACATCGAGCGGCTGCACGACGCGACGTGGTTCGTCGACAGCGGCGGCAGTTGCGTCAACGGCACGGCCGTCCTTCACTGACCAATCCCCGCGGCGGTAGAAGTTCAGTGCCAGTCGGTGCCGAAGACCACGTCGCGCGACCAGATCGCCTGGTACCGCACGCCGTCATGCGGCGTCGCCGCTGCGTATTGATAGCCGTGCCCGGCATAGATCGCCACGTGATAGGCGCTCGAGCCGCTCAGATAGAAGACGAGATCGCCAGGACGAGCCTGGCTGCGGGTGATGCGGTGCATGTAGCGCACGTTGCGTTGGGTCTGGGCGTTGTGCGGCAGGGATGCGATGCCGGCCTGGTGGTAGACGTACATCGTGTAGCCCGAGCAGTCGAAGCCGGTGCGCGGCGACGCTCCACCATCGGTGTAACGCGCGCCGACGTAGCGCTTGGCGATGCGCACGGCCCGATCACCGGGCGAGTCGGCGTTGACCGCGTCCAGCAGCCCGGAGGCAGCGCGCAGGGCAATGCGATAACCCGGACGTCGCGAGCCGAGCCTGACCTGGAAGCGGTGGCCGCCGGAGATGTGGCGAGGACCGTCGAACCGCGGGCTGGGCAGATCGGCCCGCAGCCGCTTCACGCACGTCCCGTTGACCGCCAGGCAGATCTGCTCAGTGCGGGACGGGTGATGGCGGTCGTAGGCGTAGCCCACGACCCACACACTGCCGTCGCGGTACTGGAACGCGGTCGCGATATGGCCGACATCGTTCGGCGTGCTCGCCGCAATAGCTTGGGGAGCAACGAGCACGCCGAGGGCGATGGACAGGGTTGACAGCGCCACGACAAAGCCGTGGGCGACCGTTCGGGGGAGACGGGCCACCCAGGCAGTATTCGTAACGTTTCGATAAATGCCAACTCGAGGAAGACATTCAGCGCCCGATTGTCAGTGCCAATCCGTGCCAAAGATGACGTTTCGGGCATGAATCCGGTCGTGCTCGACACCTTGCTGGGGGTCGGTTGCCGAGTACTGGTAACCGTGTCCGGCATAGATCGCCACGTGATAGGCCGATCCGCCGCTCATGTAGAAGACCAGGTCTCCCGGACGGGCGGCGCGCCGCGCGATGCGATGCATGCCGGCCGAATGGCGCTGGGATTCCGCGTTGTGCGGCAGGCCGGCCGTGTGGCCGTTGCGGTAGCTGAACATCGTGTAGCCGGAGCAGTCGAAGCCCGTCCGTGGCGATGATCCGCCGTAGGTGTAGCGGTCACCGACCTCGCGGCGCGCCACACGGACGACCCTCGTCCCGGGGCTCAATGCCGTGGTGCGATCGAGATTCGCCGGCGACACGATGCGCCGCAAAATGATCATCACGCCGGGACGGCGCGGGCGCAGGTTGATGGAGAACAGGTGCGCCCCGCGGGTGTGGTGTTGCCGGTCGAAACTCGGGCTGGCCTGGTGCGGGTAGAGCACCTTCACGCAGCGGGTGCGAATGATGACGCACACGCCGGGGTGCTTGCCGGGATGGTGACGGTCGAATGCCCACCCGCTGAGATGGATCGATCCGTTTCGGTATTGGTAGGCCTGATCGATGTGGCCATAGGTGGCCGTGCCGGCGGCGCCTGCTGCGGTGGGCAGGGCGACCACGGTCACGGCGGATATTGCCGCCGCAAGCACGGCGATCAACGCATGTCGAACTCTTGTCGCACGCGTCCTCGGGGCGCGATGCACTCGAAAACTCCTCACGGTCCCCGGTCTTCGTGTCCGTGCCGGGCCGTGAGGGAGTATTCATAACGGTCTGGTGAATACCCAACTCAGGAAGTTTTCACGGATTCGAGCGTTCAGCGCGCGTGAATGCGCCTGCCAGGGCGCTGTACCGCCCATCTATCCTGGACGACATGGCGAAATCATCGGCGGCGAGCAAGCCCGCGAAGCCCTCGCGCGCCGAGAAAAAAGAGATGAGGATCGCCAAGAAGCAGAAGCGCCGCGACACCTGGCGCAGCATGGGGCAGGCGTTCACGCTGACGCGCCAGCAGGATCCGAAGTTCCTGCCCTACGCGATTCTGTTCGGCGTCCTGGCGGCAGCAGTCGTCTATCTGCTGTTGCTGTGGCTGACCGATTCGGTCTACCTCGGCATTCCGTTCGCGGTGTTCGCGCTGCTCATCACCGCGATGTTGGTGTTCAGCCGCCGCGCGCAGGGTGCGATGTTCTCGCAGGCCGAAGGCCAGCCGGGTGCGGCCGGGTGGCTGCTGCAGCAGCAGCTCAAGGGTGATTGGCGGGTCACGCCCGGCGTCGCGGGAACCACCTCGCTCGACGCGGTGCACCGCTTGATCGGCCGTCCCGGCATCGTGCTGGTCGGTGAGGGCGCCCCGCACCGGGTGCACGGCCTGATCGCGCAGGAGAAGAAGAAGGTCGCCCGGATCGCCGGCGACACTCCTATCTACGACGTCACGGTCGGCAACGGCGAGAGCGATGTGCGGCTGAGCAAGCTCAACCGGCATTTGCTCAAGCTTCCGTCCAACCTGTCCAAGGGTGAAGTGAGCGCGCTCGAGAAGCGACTCGCGGCACTCGGCGGAGCACGGTCACCGCTGCCGAAGGGGCCGATGCCCCAGGGAGCGAAGATGCGCAACGTCCAGCGCACGGTGCGCCGTCGGTCCTGATGTCCAACCAGACGCAGGCCTACCGCGGGCAACGCCTCGGCCTGCCCGAGTCGGGCCGGGCGTCGCTGGCATCGGCGGGTGCTCGCATCGGGGCGTGGCTCGTCGATTCGGTGCTGTCCGTACTGGTAGGCGCACTGTTCGTCGAAGTCATCCATCACGGCCATCACCACCAGGGTCTCGCCGACCGGTTGCCCGGTTACTGGAGCCTGATCCCGTTCGCCCTCGACTACGTGCTCGGAATGCTGTTCGCGGGACGCACGATCGGCATGTACCTGTTCAAATTGCGCATCATCCGCGTCGACCGCGAGGAGGCGGTCAATCCGTGGCGGGCGGTCTTGCGTACCGTGCTGCTGATGCTCCTCGTCCCAGCTGTGGTGTTCGACCGTGACGGACGGGGCCTGCACGACCGCTACACCGATACCGCGGTGGTGCGCGGATGATGCCCGGCGTGAGACGACACACCGTGTTGCGCTGCGTTCTGCAACATCGCTGAAACACAGACACGACAGGATCCGTGCTAGTCAACAGCCGACGGAGGATCGATGTTCAGTAGTCCCGACGAGGTCAAGAAGTTCATCGAGAAGGAAGGCGTCGAGTTCGTCGACGTCCGCTTCACCGACTTGCCCGGTCAGCAGCAGCACTTCAATGTGCCTGCGGCAACGCTGCCGGACGACTTCTTCACCGAGGGAGTCATGTTCGACGGCTCGTCGATCCGCGGGTTCGCCGCGATCCACAAGTCGGACATGAAGCTCATCCCCGATCCGACGACCGCCTACGTCGACCCGTTCCGTGCGGCCAAGACGCTGAACGTGGCGTTCTCGATCGTCGAGCCACGCACGGGCGAGCCGTACGAGCGTGACCCTCGCCAGGTGGCGACGAAGGCCGAGGAGTGGCTGAAGTCGACCGGCATCGCCGACACCGTCTACTTCGGCCCCGAGGCCGAGTTCTACGTCTTCGACGATGTGCGGTTCCAGACGTCGCAGAACGAGGGTTTCTACCACATCGACTCGATCGAGGGCGCCTGGAACACCGGCCGCGTCGAGGACGGCGGCAACCGCGGCTACAAGACTCGCTACAAGGGCGGCTACTTCCCCGTCCCGCCGGTCGACCACTACGCAGACCTGCGCGATCAGATGAGCAGCGCGCTCATCGCGGCGGGCATCCAGATCGAGCGTGCGCACCACGAGGTGGGCACCGCGGGTCAGGCCGAGATCAACTACAAGTTCAACACCCTCACGGCGGCGGCCGACGAGGTGCTGAAGTTCAAGTACATCGTCAAGAACGTCGCGTGGGCCAACGGCAAGACGGCGACGTTCATGCCGAAGCCGCTCTTCGGCGACAACGGCTCGGGCATGCACTCGCACCAGTCGTTGTGGAAGGACGGTTCGCCGCTGTTCTACGACGAGCTCGGCTATGCCGGCCTGTCCGACACTGCGCGTTACTACATCGGCGGGCTGCTGCATCACGCCTCGGCGTTGTTGGCATTCACGAACCCGACGGTGAACTCGTATCACCGTCTGGTTCCCGGCTTCGAGGCCCCGGTCAACCTCGTCTACAGCTCGGGAAACCGGTCGGCGTGCGTGCGCGTGCCGATCACCGGGACGAACCCGAAGGCCAAGCGCATCGAGTTCCGCATCCCCGACCCGTCCTGCAACCCGTACCTGGCGTTCGCGGCGATGCTGATGGCCGGCGTCGACGGCATCCGCAACAAGATCGAGCCGCCGGCTCCGGTCGACAAGGACCTCTACGAGCTGCCGCCGGACGAGGCCGCGTCGATCGCGCAGGTGCCCGGGTCGCTCGGCGAGGTGCTCACTGCGCTCGAGGCCGACCACGAGTTCCTCACCGAGGGTGGCGTGTTCACCGAGGACCTCATCGAGGCGTGGATCAGCTACAAGCGCGCCAACGAGATCGACCCGATCCGCCTGCGTCCGCACCCGCACGAGTTCGAGCTCTACTACGACGTCTAGGAACGAACGGAGCCGAGCTTGCTCGAGCTTCGACATCGATTCGGCATCAAATGGCGGGCGCGTCGGATGAACGCCGACACGCCCGCCTAGCCTGTCGCCACAAGGAGGCGGCATGCGGCTGAGGACGCGATGGCTGGTCGTCGCCGTCGGTGCTCTCGCGCTGGCTGGGTGCACGTCATCCGGCGGCGGCGGTAAGACCGACGGCGGCTGGTTCCAGGCGCGCCCGCTGATCATGCCCGGCCAGCGTGCGACTGCGGTGCGCGCCGATCCGTTCGGTTCGCTGCGCGTGCCGACGTCCGAATACAACTACTACCGGTTGAGCCGGCGGCAAAAGGCCCAGCTCGCGAGCGCGCTTCGCGGCGTCGACTGTGCGCACCCGCCGGTTCTCCCGGGCACCCCTGACCGCGTTGCGTGCGACTCGGACTCGGATGTTCTTCTGCTCGGCGCCCCTATCTTCACCGGCAACGACGTCACCCATGCCGAGCCGCTACCGCCGTCGCAGACCGTCGCCGGCTGGAAGCTCTCGCTCTCGCTCGTCAAGCCCGCCGCCGACAAGGTGTACCGCTGGACATCGCGGCACAACACGGCAAACCAATCGGGTGTGTTCAACGACGTCCAGACATCATCCAAGCCGCCGTGCAGCCTCGACATGGTCACCGAGTGCTCCGACTTCACGGCGTACGTCAGCGATGACACGGTGGTATCCGTCCCGGTGACCGCTTCGCCTGTACAGACCCTCATCGTCGTCGATGGGGTCAGCGAGAAGCTTGCTACCCGACTCGCTCAGAAGATCACCAGCTGAAAGCTCGAATCAGTCGATCAGCGGAACAGGAACCCTGTCACGAAGCTCGGCGGCGTTGATGCCGAACGTCTCGTCGACCCGCACGCCGTCGTCGGCGATGACGAACACGGCGTACTCGGTGTAGACGCGGGTGACGCAGCATTTGCCGGTGAGCGGATAGGTGCACTCGGCGACCAGCTTGCACGCCCCGTCCTTGGCGAACAGATTCATCATCACGTAGACGTCCTTCGCGCCGATCGCGAGATCCATCGCACCGCCGACAGCCGGGATCGCGTCAGGTTCGCCGGTGTGCCAGTTGGCGAGGTCGCCGGTGGCCGAGACCTGGAACGCACCGAGCACGCACACGTCGAGGTGGCCGCCGCGCATCATCGCGAAGCTGTCGGCGTGATGAAAGTAGGACGCACCCTTGGTCTCGGTGACGGGGATCTTGCCGGCGTTGATGAGGTCGTAGTCGATCTCGTCGTCGTGCGCGGCGCGACCCATGCCGAGCATGCCGTTCTCGGTGTGCAGCACCACGCCGGCAGCGGGATCGAGGTGATCGGCGACCTTCGTCGGCAGACCGATGCCGAGATTGACGTACGCGCCGGGCGCGATGTCGCGCGCGACCCGCGCGGCAAGGTCGTCCTTCGACAGGGGCTGGTCGGTCATGCGACGCCGCGTCGTTGTTCGCCGGCCGGGATGCACACGATCCGGTTCGTGTAGATGCCGGGAGTGACCACGGCCTCGGGATCGAGCTCACCCGCTACGACGATCTCGTCGACCTGGACGACGGTGAGCGCCGCCGCTGTAGCCATGACGGGCCCGAAGTTGCGAGCCGTCTTGCGATAGACGAGGTTGCCGGCCGAGTCGCCACGATGGGCCTTGATCAGCGCGACGTCACCGTGGATCGGGTACTCGAGCACATACTCGCGGCCGTCGATCTCGCGGGTCTCCTTGCCGTGCGCCAGCGGCGTTCCCGCGCCGGTCGGGCAGTAGAACGCGCCGATCCCGGCGCCCGCTGCACGCATCCGCTCGGCGAGATTGCCTTGCGGGACGAGCTCGAGTTCGAGCTCACCCGAGTGGTAGAGCCGGTCGAAGACCCACGAGTCGCTCTGCCGTGGGAACGAGCAGATGACCTTGCGAACCTGACCGGCGGCGAGCAGGGCGGCGAGTCCGACATCGCCGTTGCCGGCGTTGTTGTTGACGACGGTGAGGTCGGCGACGCCGCTGCGGCGCAATGCGTCGATCAGTTCCATCGGTTGGCCGGCGGTGCCGAAGCCGCCGATGAGCACGGTCGCGCCGTCGGCGATGCCGGCGACCGCGGCATCGGCGTCCGCGACGATCTGTGCGTTGCTCATGTAGCGGCCACGTTCTCGAGGACGTCGAAGACGGTCGCGCCGGTCACCGTCGGCTCGCTGCGTTCGTGTGCTCGAGAAAGACGGTCTCGCCGTCGCCCTGCAGGACGATGTCGAAGCGGTACCCCGTCGGGTCGGCGACAGCAACGAGTGTTGCGCGCTGCTCCGGCGTCAGCGTGCCGAGCACCGGGTCGGTGTCGAGCGCCGCGGTGTCGTCGGGCAGGTAGAGGCGGGTGAACAACCGATCCAGCAACCCGCGCGCGAACACCGTGACCGCGATGAACGGCGCACTCCCGTCCGACGTCGCCGGGCGCACGGTCGAGAACGAGTACGTGCCGGTGGGGTCGGTCGCAGCGCGTCCCCAGCCGGTGAAGGTCCAGCCGTCGCGGTGCAACAGCCCCGACTCGTCGCTGGGCCGACCCTGGCCGTCGAACTGCGAGATCTCGATGAGCGCGTCGGGTACGGGTTGGCGCGCGCCGTCGAGCACGTGCCCGTGGATGCGGATCGAATTCGCCGACGCGGCCGGGACGAGATCGGCACCGCCTGCGTACGGGAGCGCAAAGCCGAAGAACGGCCCGATCGTCTGGCCCGGCGTGGGCGGGAGCGTCATCAGTTCTCCCCTTCGGGTTCGGGCTCGGTCCAGGTTCGCGCACTTCCGGACAGGACGATGTCCCACCGGTAGCCGGTGCTCCATTCCTCGCGGGTCAACCCGTGGTCGTAGGTCGCGATCAACCGTCCGCGCGCCTTCGGGTCGGTGATCGAGTTGAAGATCGGGTCGAGCGCGAACAGCGGGTCACCGGGGAAGTACATCTGGGTGATCAACCGCTGGGTGAAGTCGGTGCCGAAGAGCGAGAAGTGGATGTGCGCGGGGCGCCAGGCGTTGCGGTGGTTGCGCCACGGGTAGGGACCGGGCTTGATCGTCACGAACTCGTAGGTGCCGTCGGCGTCGGTCAGGCAGCGGCCTGCTCCGGTGAAGTTCGGATCCAGCGGCGACGGATGCTGGTCGCGCTGGTGCGCGTACCGGCCGCCTGCGTTCGCCTGCCAGATCTCGAGCAGCTGGTTCGCGACCGGCCGACCGTCGCCGTCGACGACGCGGCCGGTGACGATCATGCGCTCACCGATGGGTTCGCCGCGGCCCTGGACGGTCAGGTCGCTCTCGTCGGGCGCTACATCGCGGTGCCCGAACGCCGGCGCCCACAGCTCGGCGGCCTCGGGGTCGGTGACGACGGGCGCGTTGAGCGGATGCCTGAGCACGCTGCTCCGGTACGGCCGATAGTCCAGGCGCGGCTGCCGACCGTCGCTGCCGCCGTGCGAGGTGATCTCGGCAGATATCTCGTCCTGCGTAGCCAACTGCTCGGGGACGGCCGATCCCGGCGTGCTCGACATGAGCCTGACACTAGGTCGAAGCGGCCCGCTGTCGCGACGCCGCCCTCCCGCTGAGCGGAAGACCGGCTAAGCCGGCAAGCTGCGGCCAATACCGCTTGCCGCTACCTGCAGCGCCGTCAGCAATCGTTGCCGGTGCCGCCCCAGCTCGGGCACGACCAGCCCCAGCGCCGCAACCACGTCCATCCGCTTCTGGGCCACGGGATCGGCACTCGCGTGCCCGCGGAACACAGGCACGGCGATCGAGCACGCGCCGAGCGACATCTCCTCCGAGGTGGTGGCATAACCCTGTTCGCGCACCCGTCGAAGTTGTTCATAGATTCGTCCGACGTGCGTCACCGTGTATGCGGTCACCCGCGCGGGGTCGGCCAGGGCCCGCTCACGCACCTCGTCGGGTGCCCACGCGAGCAGCACCTTGCCGACTCCGGTTGCGTGCAGCGGCAGGCGTCCGCCGACAGTGCTGACGACGGGTACCGATCGGTTGCCCGCGACCCGATCGATGTAGAGCACCTCGGTGCCTTCGCGCACGCCGAGGTGCACGGTCGCCTGTGTTGCCGCGTAGATGTCCTGCAGGAACGGCGCGGCGATGTCGCGCAGGCCTGTCTGCACCGGGGCGAGCAGTCCGAGGGTCCAGATCCGATGGCCGATCACGTACTGGTCGCCACGTCGAGCAAGCGCACCGACCGCCACCAGTTCGCCGAGGAGTCGGTGCGTCGTGGTGAGCGGCAGGTCTGCGCGGTTGGACGCTTCGGTCACGGTCATGCTGCGATGCGTCGCGTCGAACGCGTCGAGTACTGCCATGGCGCGAGAGAGCACCGACCGGCCCGGGTGCACTGCATTGCCCGACATGGCGTCCATTCTGTCTTTCCACTGGGCGGTAGAACAGGATCGACCGCGCCGCGCCCTCCTGGCTAGCTTTCGATCCATGCCCGCCACACACGCAGAGACCACCGAGGTTGCCGTCGTCGGCGCCGGCCCTGCCGGGCTGATGCTTGCGCATCTGTTGCACGTCGCCGGTATCGACTCGGTCGTGATCGACAACCGCACTCGCGTAGACATCGAGAACACCGTCCGCGCCGGCATCCTCGAGGACGACAGCGTGCGACTGCTGGTCGAGTCGGGTGCCTCCGACCGGGTGCTGCGTGATGGGCACGCGCACGACGGAATCGCCTTACGCTTCGGCGGCCGCAGCCACCGCATCGACTTTCGCGATCTGGTCGGCGCATCCGCGTGGCTGTATCCGCAGACCGACGTGTTCATCGACCTGGCCAACGCCCGCGAACGCGACCACGGCGACGTGCGGTTCGGCGTACGGGACGCGGCGCTGCTGGACCCGCTCGGTGACCGCCCCGGGGTTTCGTTCACCGGTGCCGACGGAGTATCGGTCGAGGTGCGCGCCCGCATTGTCGTCGGGGCTGACGGGTCTCACAGCATGTGCCGCCAGACGATTCCCGAACAGCAGCGCCGCCAGTTCTCGCGCGAGTATCCCTTTGCCTGGTTCGGGGTTCTCTGTCAAGCACCCCGATCCGCACCAGAGTTGGTCTATACCAATTCCGACCGCGGCTTCGCATTGATCTCGCAGCGCACCGAGACGATGCAACGGATGTATTTCGAGTGCGACCCCGACGAGGACGTCAACGCATGGAGCGAGGATCGCATCTGGACGGAGCTGCAAAAACGGGTTGCAGGCGACGACGGATTCGCGCTGCAGGAGGGCCCGATCACCGATAAGTCGGTGCTTCGATTCCGCAGTTTTGTGTGCGAGCCGATGCGGTACGGCAACGTGCTGCTCGCCGGCGACGCCGCACATACGGTGCCGCCGACGGGCGCCAAGGGACTCAATCTGGCGCTGGCAGATGTGCGCATCCTGGCCGAGGTTCTCGAGCAGGCCCTGCGCGGGGGCGACGACGGCGCACTCGACACGTACGGGTCGAGGGCGCAGGCCCGGGTGTGGAAGGCGCAGCACTTCTCGTACTGGATGACCACGATGCTGCATCGAATCCCCGACGGGACTCCGTTCGACAGTCAGCGACAGCTCGGCGAGCTGTCGTCGGTCGTCGCGTCGGAGGCCGGGTCGCGCTATCTCGCGGAGGGCTATACCGGCTGGCCGGCGAAGGCCAGGGGTCTCAAAACGCGCTGAGCGGCGGGATGTCGGCGGCTTCGTTCTCTACGGCCGCGCGCGTCGCGATGTCGTGTCACACTGCGCACATGATCGACACCGCTGAGGTGATCACGGAGACGCCGGCACGGCGACGTCGCCGCCGACTGTGGATTTTGGCGGCATCCGCAGCCGTGCTCGTCATCGCGCTCGCCATCACAGCGTTCGCGATCGTCCGGCACTATCGGGATGCGCCCGTCCTGTCGGCGTTTGGCTACGGATGGCTGCCGCCCGACAATGCTCATCTGCGCAATGTCAATGCCGGGCCCTACAGCGCATCGATTGCCGCGCCTAGACCCGGCCACCCACAGACCTTCGAGGTCGACGTGAGGAACGACTCCTCTGTCACGCAGACAATAGTGGGTCTCGCCTTCAGCAACGTCGGTCTCGCCGAGCCCGACCATTTGGCGATCAGCACGGTAGACACGGCGCGCGGCGACTCGTTCCGAGTGCCCTACACGAGCCGCCCGGTCTCGATCAGTCCCGGCGGCATCCGGACGCTGCGCTACACACACGACACCGCAGCCGTCGGATGGAAGACGGTTTCGTGCCGGGATGAGAGCTGGACCGACATCTATCTGCGAGTCCGGGTCGGCTGGTTCACCCGTACGGAGAAAGTCAGTCTGGACGGCGGCGTCCTCGAGTTGCAGGCCCCTGGACGCGGCTGCCAGTAGCGCTCGCCAGCCCGTCCAAGCGCGTCCGCAAGACCGTCCGCGGGCGAATCACTTGCGCAATCAGGTTTGCAGTGCAAACCTATTTGCATGACCGCGGTTGGATCGTTCGATGACAGCAACCCGCGCAGCGGGCTGTCGCTGTCGCGAGATCTGACGCGCCGGGTGCGGCGACGCCAGCGCGCATCCTGGTTCCCGCTGCTCGTGTTCGCCGTCGTCACATTCGTGGCGATACCGGTCGCGCGCGGCGGGCACGCCGCGGGCATCAAGTGCCGCAGCGTCGACACGACGGGTGCGCCGGTCGCGCGAGTGTGTGTCGCGCACAATTCGGCCGCCTACGTGTACTGGCCGATCGCGCTGATCGCCGCCTACGTGCTGATCACAGCGTTCTTTGTGCGCTTGTCCCGTGCCCGCGGGGTAGGCACGCGGGTTCGCCCGTACGTGATCACGGGTGTTGTTCTCGCGATCGCCGCCACCGCCGCATCGATTTGGGCCAGCCACACCGTCCTCGTGAGCGAGTACGACGTCCTGGGATGGCACCTGCAAGGTCAGGACATCTACCGGCTCGCTGCTCCGGCGTGCGCAATCGGCGTCGCGCTGCTGGTACTGGCGGCTGTAGACCGGAGTCCGGCCTTGCTTGTCTTCACCGCCGCGTATCTGGTCATCGCGATCGGTGGTGTCACGTTCGGCTGGACGATGCCCGACCGATCTGCGTGGTCGTTCGCCCCCCACCTGATCATCGACGGCAGCTTGCTGATGCTCGGTGCGGCAGTCTTTGCGTTGGTGCAATTACCCCGCAGCCGCAACCCCTCCCCCGCATGACGGGTCATCCGGTCAACGGCCTGGACGACGTCGTGCACCAACGCGTGCGGCTGGGCATCTTGACGATCACGCACGAAGCTCGTGAGGTCGAGTTCGGCTACCTCCGCGACACGCTGGACCTGACCGCTGGGAACCTGTCGCAACACCTTGCGACGCTGGAGCGAGCAGGCCTTATCACGATGAATAAGGGCTACGAAGGGAAGCGGCCCCGCACGTGGATCAAGCTCACCCGAGCGGGGCAGACCGCGCTGCGGGACGAGATCCGCCAGCTGAAGCAACTGATCACCGACCTCGAGCGGCCCCGCAACAGCAGCTGATCCTCGTTTCCTCTGCATGAGCACAGGGCTGCCGGTAACCGCAGTTACCGTCCCAGCGCCGGGTCGGTGATGCTTGCGCAGCCGTTCTCGACATGCCCGGCGAGCTGGCGGACGAAGTGCTTGTCGCTGCTCGTCGTGAACGTGAGGTCGTACCAGCCGTCGTGGTGTTCACCGACGGGCAACGTCGCGCCGTGGCGCACGTGCACGACGCGGCGGCGACCCGAGTAGGCGTCGACGATGGTGACGTCTGCGTCCGACCCGGTGTTCTCGATGACGAACTCGACGCGGTGTCCGCGACGATGCATCGACACCTCGGGTCCCGCCGTGGTGCTTGAGCCGGCCAGGTGCCGGAACCAGCCGTTCGGGCCGTGTACCTCGAGGTCGTAACCCTGCAGGGCGGCGATCTTCGTGCTCAAGTCGTGGCCCGCGCCGACGGTGAACATCTGCACGGTCATCGCGGTGCCGCGATTGCGCAGGTGGAACACGGCTCCGGCCTTGCCATGGTTCACGAAGTCCAGCCTCACCTGGCCGGACTTCGCATTGACGGTCAGGTCGAGGTCGTAGGGCACCGGACGTGCACGCCGCACCCCGCTCTCTTGGGTGGGGAGCTGCTGATTGGTCGGCGGCACAGGGACGACGTCGGGATGCCGGTCGCGATCCGGCGGCGCGTAGCCGGCCGTGCTCGGCAACGCCGGCAGCCGGTCGTCGGACGCCGCGAAGTCGAACGCTGACGTCAGATCGCCGGTGACGGTGCGGCGCCAGGGCGAGATGTTCGGCTCGCTGACGCCGAATCGCTTTTCGATGAAGCGGATGACCGAGGTGTGATCGAAGACCTCTGAGCTGACGTAGCCGCCCTTGCTCCATGGCGACACGACGACCATCGGCACGCGCTGCCCGAGTCCGTACGGACCGGGCTGCCCGGGAGAACCACCGGCAGTGCCGCTGTTGCCGTGAAAGATCTCGAGCGACGTGTCGACGGTCGACGCGCCGTCAGCCGCCGTCATCGGCGCGTACGCAGGGACCATGTGGTCGAAGAAGCCGTCGTTCTCGTCGTAGGTCAGGAACAACGCGGTCTTGCTCCACACGTCGGGGTTCGAGGTGAGCGCGTCGAGCACGTGCGCGACGTACCAGGCGCCGTAGTTGGCCGGCCAGTTCGGGTGCTCGGTGTAGGCCTCCGGTGCGGCGATCCACGACACGGCCGGCAGTTTGTTGTGCTGCACGTCAGAACGCAGCACCGCGAACAGATCCTGCCCCTGCTTCGCGTTCGTCCCGACCCGTGCACGGTCGTAGAGCGGAGTGCCGGGCGTCGCGTTCTGGTACTGCTTGAAGTACAACAGCGAGTTGTCGCCGTAGTTGCCGATGTAGGCGTCACTCGTCCAGCCCCACGAACCGGCTTTGTCGAGGCCGTCGCCGGCGTCCTGATAGACCTTCCAACTAACGCCGGCATGTTGCAGCCGCTCCGGATACGTGTGCCACGAGTAGCCGATCTCGTCGTTCGCGATGACAGGTCCACCGCCCTGACCGGCACCGCCGCAACTGCCCGTCCACAGGTAATACCGGTTCGGGTCGGTCGGGCCGAGCAGCGAGCAGTGGTAGGCGTCGCACACCGTGAACGCGTCAGCCAGCGCGTAGTGGAAGGGGATGTCGCCGCGGGTCAGGTGCGCCATCGTGGCTGCGCTCTTGACCGGTACCCACTTGTCGTAACGGCCGTGGTCGAGCGCGTCGTGACCGCCTTCCCATCCGTGGTCAAGATCCTCGAGGAATGCGAGACCGGCGTCGGGGACGTTCGGGTGGAACGGAAGTACCTCCTTCGCACCGTTGGGTTGATGGAACACGCTCTTGCCGGACGGGAGGGTTGCCGGATGCGGGTCACCGAAGCCGCGCACACCGCGCATCGTGCCGAAGTAATGGTCGAACGAGCGGTTCTCCTGCATCAGCACGACGATGTGCTCGATGTCGAGGATCGAGCGAGTGCGATGGTTGCCTTCGATGG
Source organism: uncultured Actinomycetota bacterium (assembly GCA_963708645.1). GTDB lineage: Bacteria > Actinomycetota > Actinomycetes > Mycobacteriales > Jatrophihabitantaceae > RYN-133. Next base: position 230,238 of record CAVPTA010000014.1, read on the forward strand.
CGGCGGCCCGGGCGATGGCGGGCGTCAGCACTGATGCGGCCGTGGCTCCGGCGCTCAGCTTCAGGAACCGGCGGCGGCTGAGGTTGGTCATCGGTACAGCATCCTCGGTTCCTCCGCCGCCAGAAAATCGCCGAAGTGACGTTCGAGCGAAGGTCGCGTAAACGCCCGGCTGCCTTCACCGCGACGTGACGCCGCCTGCGGTCGGGACGTCGAGGATGGGTATTGCGAGGCGGACCTCGGTGCCGCCGGTGCCGCGCGTGCGCACGTCGAGGTCGCCGCCGGCGATCAATGCGCGGTCGCGCATGCTGGCCAGGCCGAGGTGGCCGGGGCGTTCGCGCACGTCCTCTGGTTCGATTCCCCGACCGTCGTCGCAGATCGATACGACAACCTGATCACCGTCGACGCCGATGTGGATGACGACCATCCGCGCGTCGGCGTGCTTGCGTGCGTTGACCAGAGCTTCCTTGCCGATGCGATAGGCGGTGATGAGGACGGGCTCGGGCAGCTCGAGTTCACGGTCACCGTCGACGCGCCAGTGCGTCGTGCTGCCGGCGAAGATGAACTCGGCGGCATCGGCCAGCGCGTCGGCCAGTTTCGCCCGCGGTGACGGTGGTTCGAGGTCGAAGAGCAGATCGCGCAGCCGGCCGGTCGCACTCGACACGGAATGCTGCACGACGTCGACGGCCTCGACGAGGCCCGGCGCCTCTGCCGCGAGCCGTCGGCGCAGGACACCCAGGCGCAGGTCGACGGCGGCCAGTGCCTGCACCGGATCGTCGTGCACGTCAGCGGCGATCCGCGCGCGCTCCTGCTCTTGTGCGCGCACCAGCCGCCCGAGCAACCGTTCGCGTTGGTCGGCCAGATCACGGACGGCTCCCTCGGCGGCGAGCCGCTGGCTGATGTCGTGCTGGATCGTGGCGACCGCGAGCGCTTCGCCTGAGTTCGGGTCGCGCACGACGAACGTCGAGACAGCGACCGGGATGTGGCGGCCGCCGTCGAATGACGCGATCTCCCATTCATCCTGATGGCCGCCACGCGTCAAGAGATCAGGCCACCGACTGGCGAACAAATCGCCTTTCAGTCGTGGGAACAACTGACCGACGGTCAGCGTGGTCACGTCGCGGTCCGGCGCGATTCCAATCATCCGCCGCCCCGCGGGATTGATGTAGACGACGGTCCCGGTGAGATCGGCTATGCCGATGAAGTCGTTCGATGCTTCGACGAGTGCCTGGAACCGGCGCAGATCCTCACTCGCCGCACCGATCACCAGCGTCGCCTCTCGGCGATCGTCACGCAGTGTGAGCACGCCACGTGCGATCGCCGCCGCACCCGCCGCGACGAACGCAGCCAGCGAGATCACCGGAGCATCGCCGACTCCTGCAACCGCGAGCGCTACGAAGGCGATAGCCGCGTACGTGGCGGGCAGGCCGATCCCCGGCGGTCGCCAGACGACGAGTTCGCCGATCCGGCGTCTGTCGGTGTGCATCGCAGTCGATGCGGTCCATACCGCTGTCGCGATCAACGCCGTTGCAATCAGGGAGGACGAGGCGAGCAGCGTTCCGGGCCGCCAGGTCCCGTTCGCTAGCAGGATGACGTAGACGATGTCGATGAACGCGAACGTGATCGATCCACCTACGAGCACCCAGTCCGACCGGCTGAGGCGGCGCGACACCGCAGTCACGAGTGTCGCAACCGCGACGAGCAGCGCTGTGTCGAGCACGGGATAGCCGACGTTCACGACGATCTCGCTGCGCGGAATCCCCGGCGCCGACAATGTGCGGATCGGACGGGCGAGCACGGCGATGGCGATGCCGACTACCACGAGCGAACTGGCGACACCGTCGAGCACGACGAACACCGGCATGCGTCGCGCCAGGTCGCGCAACCTAATCGCTACCGCGCCGATCAACGCCAGCGTCGACAGCACCCACGCGGCATCGGCGATCGACGGAAACGGCAGCGGGTCCTTGACGCTGATGAACCACAGCGACAGCACGAATCCGATTGCGCGCAGCACGACACCGGCCGCCACCAACCACCAGGCGATGCTCGTCGTCTGGCGTCTGAGTGCGGCGAGCACACACAGAATCGCGATCACCGCATAGCTCGCACCTTGCAGCACGCCGTCGAAGAACACGTTGAAACCGGGGTGCGGCCGTACGCCGGGAACCGTCCAGATCAGATAGCCCGCGATGAGCAGGAGGGCCAGACCTTGCCCGGTCCGGGCCCACACACGCGCGGACACTGGGGACGAACTCGAAGAACCCATGGCCCCCTCACCCGAGCGCCGCCGTGGGCCTCAGGTTACCGCCGCGCCCGACTTGTGCGGGTTGCCCCGACCGCTGCGGGCGCGATCAGGCTGCCGTCCGACGATCCGGTTCAGGCTGCGCGGACGCACGACGAAGGCCTCGGCCTCGAGCGCGGCAAGCGCGATCCGCGGGATGTCGCGCACTCGCGAGTACGAGAAGAACCGCGTCTGCCACTGGGGGTGGAACTTGTCGTTGAACCGGTAGAGCGAGTCGATCTGCCACCATCGCGACGCGATCAGCAGGATGCGCCGCCACAACCGAAGAAATGGTCCGGCACCGATGCGTTCGCCGCGTTCGAGGGCATCGCGGAACACCGCGAAGTTCAACGACACGTTCTCGACGCCGAGCTGCGGTGCGGCTGTCAGCAGCCGCGTGATCATCAGTTCGTTCAACCCGTTGTCGGCTGTGCGGTCACGGCGCATGAGATCAAGTGAGATGCCGCTTTCACTCCACGGAACGAAGTGCAGCAGCCCGCGCAGCACTCCGTCCAGGCGTGCGCGGACGAGGACACATCTGTCGTCGGCAGCGTCGCCGACGCGCGACAGCGCCATCGAGAACCCGCGCTCGACCGGATCGCCGCGCCACGACTCGGCGGCGGTTCGCGCTTCATCGATCTCGGCCGCGGTGAGGTCACCGGTACGCGATACCTCGATCGTGTAACCCGCCCGCTCGACGCGCGCGCACGCTTGACGCACTCCGCGCATCGCCCGTCCGTCGAGGGTGAACCGCGCCGTCTGCACGATCGCCTCGTCGCCTAGGCCGACGGCGGCCAGGCCGTACTCGCGCCGGTACACCGTCGCGCCGAGTTCGCTGCAGCCCATCACTGCCGGCGTCCAGCCGTTGTGGTCGATCAATGCGCGCCACGCAGCGATCGCACCCGGCCACGCCTCGGGATCCCCGATCGGATCAGCGCTGGCGAGCGCGACTCCGTCGACGACGCGGTATGAGATCGCTGCCTTGCCGGTCGGTGACCAGACGACGGACTTGTCCCGACGCAACGCGAAGTAGCCCAGCGAGTCGCGCGCGCCGTGCCGGGCGAGCAGGTCGCGGATGCGGGATTCGTCGATAGGGTCGAGCAGCGCCGGCGGTTCGGCCGTGCGCAGCCCGATCGTCACGAGGACGACAAGCGCGAGGAGTCCGAACAGCAACAACATGGCGTGCATCAGGTCGGCGTAGTGATCACTCGAGATGCGAATCCAGCCGCCCAGGCCCACGAACGAATACACGACCTCGCGAAGTCGCGCCCAGAACGTGACCGTGGACGCGACGTGTCCCGGCAGATACAGCATCACGATTCCGAGCACGGTGGCGAGACCGAGCAACTGCGCCGCCGCCCGCACGGCGAACCACCGACCATGGCGATCACCGCCGACGGTGTACTGCGAACGTGTCGCGAGCAGCGCCGCCAGCAGCACCCCGGTGACCACTGCCTCGATCGGACGCCGTTCTGCACGGACAAGGTCCGCAGTCGCTACGACGGCGCAGACCACGACCGCGATGCGCCACTCGGCGCGTTTTCGCTTCCGCAGTCCACGAGCCAGCCGCAGCAGGATCCATCCCGACACCGCGACCACGGCCTCGGCCGTCGCCCGGGCCGAGGTCGGGACGAAGTCGCCGTACAGCGCAGAGCCGCGCATGTCGGGTGCCACGACACCGACAAGCATCACGAGGCCGAGCACGGTCGAGGTACGGCTCACCGCATCAGGGCCGTACCGCGTAATCCAACCTCGCACGACGTCAAAGCTTCAGGGCGTCGCCTGTGAGCTGATGAGGAGGCTCAGGTGAACCTTCTGATCACGCACTCCGTTCTTCGGCCGGCCTCAGGCGCAGCGGGCATCATGTCGCGCGTGCTGCTCCGCAACCACGCTGCGAGCGCGGCCTGCGTGGTGCTCATGGCGAGCGTCCTGGCCGGGTGTACACCGCAGACCGCGCATCGCGTCGCCGCTTCCGGTGGCACGTACACAAGTCCGTCGGCTGCGCCCAACACGCCGCGCGCGTCGCACACACCCGATCTGCCGAGGTTTGCGACGGTGGGCGCACTGTTCCGTGGCGGCTCCAACGGCGTGCACGGTTGCACCGGCAGCGTGATCGCGAGCGCATCGCGCAACACGGTGATCACCGCGGCACACTGCGTACACGGTGACGGCACAGGCATGACGTTCGCGCCGTCCTATCGCGACGGACGATCACGCGACGGCGTGTGGCGCGTGACCGGTGCCTACGTCCTGCCCTCCTGGCAGCACGACCAGGACCCGTCCACTGACTACGCAGTACTTACCGTCGCGCCCAACGTCGTCAGCGGGCGCACCACCCAACTCGCCGACGTGACCGGAAGTGAGTCACTCGGCGCCGCACCGCCGGTCGGATCGAACGTGACGGTGGTTGCCTACAACGCCGGACGAGACGACGAACCCGTGACGTGCGTGGCGAAGGTGTTTCGGATCAAGTCGTTCCCGACGTTCGACTGTCATGGCTTCATCGGCGGCAGCAGCGGCAGCCCGTGGTTGACGATCGACGCCGACGGACACGCAACGATCCACGGCGTCATCGGCGGTCTGAAGCAAGGCGGCTGTCACGAATACCGCTCGCACAGCCCTGCGTTCGACGACGCAGTGCGCATCCTGGTCCATCGCGCCGAGACCGGTGCGAAACCTGACGTTGTCGTCGAACCCGACGCTCCTGGGTGTTAGCGGGCAAGTCGTCACGCCGAAGCGGCCATTTCGTGCCAGCCGGTCCACGCCACGACCTTTCGTGAAACCCCGCGCACCCCGGCGACGAAATGACGGCTGACGAGTCCCGAGTCCACAAGGGGGAAATGACATGGATGACTCGACAAGAAGAGGGTTCCTGGCCACAGCCGCTGTAGGTGCGGTCGGCGTCGGAGTTGCCGCGGTCGCGCCGGGCGCGCACGCCGCGGCCACTCGTGGCGAAGCCGAACACAAGGTGCCCGGCAACGCCGAAGGCCCACTGGTCGCGCACGTCCACGACGTGCACGGCGACACCGTGACCGTGATGGTCGGCGAGCGCGAGGTCGTGGTGCATGACCGCGACCTGGTGACCCGCGCTGGCCCGAGCAGCGTTCTGAGGAGGGACCGAACATGTCGTCACACCGCGAAGCACCGGAGATCTCGAAGGACCCGGTTGCCGACAACACCGACGTCTACGCGTTCGTCAGCAGGGACGAACCCGACAAAGTCACGATCATTGCCAACTTCATTCCGTTCCAGAATCCGCAGGGCGGCCCGAACTTCTACGAGTTCGGCGACGACGTCACCTACGCCATTCACGTGAGCAATCGCGGCAAGGGTGAAGGTGACATCACCTACCGGTTCCACTTCCACACCGAGATCCGCAATCCCAACACGTTCCTCTACAACACCGGCCCCATCCACTCGATCAAGGACACGACGTGGAACCGGCCGCAGTTCTACCGGGTCACCCGCACGGAGGGCGACGGCAAGCCGGTCGTGCTCGCCAAGGGGCTCCGCGTTCCGCCCGTGAACGTCGGCCCGCGCAGTACACCGGATTATGCGCACTTCACCGCTGAGGCGGTGCACGACATCGGCCACGGCCGAAAGGTGTTCGCCGGTCAACGCGCCGAGGGGTTCTACGTCGACCTCGGCAGCATTTTCGACCTGGGCGCGCTGCGCCCGTTCCAGCATCTGCATCTCATCCCGTCCGCCGATGCGGTGGGCGTCAACGGTGGGCAGGGGGTCAACGTGCATTCGATCGCTTTGCAGGTGCCGAAGACCGACCTCACGCTCGATCACCACAACCCGACCGACGCGATGGACGCGAAGTCCGTCATCGGAGTGTGGGCGACGTCCTACCGACAGAAGTCGAGCGTCTTCAACCCGAAGACGGCGACCTACGACGGCACCGGACCCTGGGTGCAGGTATCGCGGTTGGGCAATCCACTGTTCAACGAGGTCATCGTGCCGATGGGCGACAAAGACCGGTGGAACCACACCCACCCGCACGACGACAAGCAATTCGCCCACTACGTCGCGCATCCGGAACTCGCCGGGCTGCTGCCCGTGCTCTACCCGGGGGTGTTCCCGAACCTGGCGAAGTACAAGAAGCCGCGGGTCGATCTCGAGGCGATCCTGCTGACCGGCATCCCTGCCGGCGTCGTTCCCGGGTTCCAGAACACGACCGGTCCGGTGCTCGCAGACATGTTGCGGCTCAACATGGCGATCAAGCCGGCGGACAAGCCGAGCAAGTTCGGCCTGCTGGGCGGCGACGCGTCGGGATTCCCCAACGGACGGCGGGTGGCCGACGACATCGTTGCCATCGAACTGCGCGCCATCGCGGGAGCGACGATCCCGCTCGTCGACAGCTCGTACACACCCGACAGCGCGGCGAGCGCGCTCACCGACGGCACCCACAACACCAACTCGCCGTACTTGAATCACTTCCCTTACCTCGGCACACCGGGTGGCGGCTACCAGACAATGCCGGGGACCACGAAGCCATGACTGCGCACACGCACGAGGACAACAGTCATGCAGGGCAGGGTGCGGTGCTGCTCGATATCGGCGACGGCATCGGCGCGCTCATCGTGACGATGCCCGCGCAGCTGATCGGGCACGAGGTCGAAATCCGCCCGTACGGCTACGACGGTGTGGCGCACCTGCCACACGTCGCCGTGGTGAACCGGCCGCGCGACGGACGGCACGGGCCACCTGTTGCATCGGCGGTGTTCGGCGAGCTCGAGGCGGGCGACTACGACCTGTACCTGCGTCCGAACGGTCCGGTCGAACTGAGCACCCACGTCGACGGTGGCGCGGTGGCGTTCGCGAAGTGGCCCACCGAGGTGATCGCCGGCTGACGCCTAGGATTCCGGTTCGTGCCGCTGCTACTGGCCGCCCCTGACAAGTTCCGTGGGTCGGCAACCGCCGGCGAAATCGCCGAGGCCATGGCGCTCGGTGCCGCGGACGCGGGCTGGCAATGCGATCTCGCTCCGATCTCGGACGGGGGCGAAGGCCTGCTGGAGTGCTTCGGCGGCGCGAACCGGACCTCGACGGTCACCGGACCACTGGGCGAACCGGTGGACGCGGGCTGGCGCCTGGACGGCACGGCCGCGGTCATCGAGATGGCCACCGCGTCCGGGCTGACCTTGGTCGCCGGCCGCAATGACCCGCTGGCCGCCACCACTAAGGGGACGGGCGAACTGATCGCAGCAGCGCTCGATGCGGGCGCGACCGAGGTCCTCGTCGGTGTCGGCGGCTCGGCATCCACGGACGGCGGCCTGGGCGCGGTAGACGAGCTGGCCGCTCGTGCACCACTGGACAGCGTCAGCGTTGCGGCCGACGTCACGACCCGATTCGTCGATGCCGCTGCGGTGTTCGCGCAGCAGAAGGGTGCCGATCCCGCTGCCGTCGAGACACTCACGGCGCGTCTGCACGAACTCCTCGACATCTACGGCAGCCGGTTCGGCGTCCGCATCGGCGAACTTGCCGGGTCAGGAGCGGCGGGCGGCCTGGCGGGCGGGCTCGCGGCACTCGGCGCCCGCATCCGGCCCGGCTTCGACATCGTCGCGGAGCGGCTGGATCTTGCGCGACGGGTGCGGTCCGCCGATCTCGTGCTCACCGGCGAAGGGCGCCTCGACCGCTCGAGCCTGTCCGGCAAGGCCCCGATCGGGGTCGTCCGGCTTTGTACGGACGCCGATCGGCCGGTCGCCCTGGTCGTGGGCGAGCAGGCGGACGGTGTGGAGCCGGGCGCCCATGTGACTTCGCTCACGCGCCGAATCGGGCGAGAACGGGCGTTGGAGGCACCGCTCCCCGAGATTCGTGCGGTCACCGCCGAGCTGTTGCGGGCCGCGGACCGGCGGCACCGCTGAGCCCAGGCCGTGCCGCATCACATCTGTGTCGCACCTAAGTGGGAAGATGAAGCCGTGGTGAGCCGCACCGATCTGCGCAGCGCTGCTCCCGGACGGGGACGCACGCGCTTTTCCGGTGTGCTCCCCCGCCGACTGCTTCGTTTCCGCCGCCCGGTGTGGTGGCAAGAGGTCGCGATCATCGCGACCGGCTACTGGATCTACAGCGTCGGCCGCAACGCGATCCCGCAGCAGGCCTCGATCGCGATCCGACACGGCCTGTCGATCCAGCACCTGCAAGAGATCGTCGGCATCAACTTCGAGCTCTCGGTGAACCAGTGGGTCGCCTCGCACGAGTGGCTGGCCCAGGTCCTCGACTACTACTACGCGACGCTGCACTTCGTCGTCACCCTCGGCGTACTCGGCTGGCTGTTCGTGCAGCGCCCGCACATCTATCGCGGTGCGCGCACGGTGCTGTTCACACTGACGCTCATCGCGCTCGCCGGCTTCGCGCTCTACCCGGTTGCGCCGCCGCGGCTGCTGCCGGGCTCCGACTACATCGACACCGTGATCAAGTTCCACACGTGGGGCTCGCTGGCCGATCCTGAGATCGCGTCGCACTCGAACCAGTACGCGGCGATGCCCAGCCTCCACACGGCTTGGGCGATGTGGGCAGGCATCTCGGTCTTCATGTGCGCACGTCGTTTGTGGGTGCGCCTGCTCGGCGTGATCTACCCGTTCTTCACGGTGCTGGTGATCATCGGCACCGCGAACCACTACGTCATCGACGCCGTCGGCGGCGCCGCGATCGTGGTCATCGCGTTCGGTATCCAGGCAGTGCTGTCGGGGCACGGTGCGTACACGCCACCGTGGGACGCACCCGACTTCGGACGTCCCGACCCGCCGCTGCCGAACCTGCGCCCGTCGCGTCTCGCGGCCAAGCGGCGTCAGTCGAGCCGCGCGTAGAACACGTCCTCGACGACCTTGCGCGCACGCCGTGCGCCGCGACGGTAGTCGTCGATCACCGCGCCGGGGTCGAACCCAGCGGGATAGCCCAGCACGCTGCCGACGGCCAGCAGCGCCGTCCCCTGCGACGGGATCTGGTCCTCGGCCTTGTCGCGCACCAGCATGATCGCGTTGCGCAGTCGGGTCGCCTGGCGCCAAGCAGCGGCCAATGCGTCGGCTTGCGAGCGGTCGAGCAAGCCGTGCTCGGTCGCGGCACGCAAGGCGTCCATCGTGCGCGTCGTTCGCAGCGCCTCGATACGCCCCGCATGCTGCAACTGCAGCAACTGCACCGTCCACTCGATGTCGGCCAGCCCCCCGCGACCGAGCTTCGTGTGGGTCGAGGGATCAGCACCGCGCGGCAACCGCTCCGCGTCGATGCGACCCTTGAGCCGACGAATCTCGATCAGGTCGGACGCGGTGATCCCGTCGGGCGGATACCGCACCGGATCGATCATCGCTATGAACCGCTGGCCGAGCTCGGCGTCACCGGCACCGAAACGCGCGCGGAGCAGCGCTTGCGCTTCCCACGGCGACGACCAGCGTTGGTAGTACTGCGCATAGGACGCCAGCGACCGCACAAGCGGGCCGTTGCGACCCTCCGGACGCAGATCGGCGTCGATGCCCAGCGGCGGGTCGGTCGACGAGGGCGCCGAGAGCAGCGCACGCAGCCGGCCGGCGACATCCTGCGCGATCCGCGTGACATCCTCGTCGGCGTCGCCGAGCGACTCGAAGACGAAAATGACATCGGCGTCCGAGCCGTAGCCCACTTCCGAACCACCAAGGCGTCCCATCGCGATGATGGCGAACCGTAACGGCAACGCGTCGCGTCCACGCTCGGCAGCAACCGCACGCACGGCGATCTGCAACGAGGTCTCGAGCGTCGCCTCGGTGGTGGCACTGATCGCCTCGCACACGGCCTCGACCGGGACGAGCCCGAGCAGGTCGGCGAACGCGGTCCGCAACAGCTCGGTGCGGCGCACGGCACGAATCGCAGCGACTGCTTCGACGGGGACGTCGCGACGCGCGGCCGTTTCGTGCATGGTCGCCGCGACCTCGCCCGGCGCGCGCGGCGTGAGCTCACTGTCGGCAGCCAGCATGCGCAGCGCTTCAGGTGCGCGGCCGAGCATGCGCGCGACGTACTGGCTAGTCCCGAGCACGTGCGCAAGGCGCGAGGCGACCTGACCCTCGTCGCGCAGCAGGCGCAGGTACCACGGGGTCGTTCCGAGCGCGTCGGACACGCGCCGGTATGCGAGTAAGCCGGCGTCGGGATCCGGTGCATCGGCGAAGTCGGACAGCAGCACCGGTAGCAACGCCCGCTGCAGCGTTGCGCGCCGCGAGAGCCCGGACGTCAGGGCGTCGAGGTGCTGCAGTGCGCGCGTCGGATCGGCGAAGCCGAGCGCCGACAGGCGCCGGCCGGCCTCCTCGGGCGTGAGCCGCAGATCCGCCGAGGGCACCCGTGCCACCGCTTCGAGCAGCGGCCGGTAGAACAGCTTCTCGTGCAGGCGACGCACCTCGCGCGTGTGCAGCGCCCACTCGGCGTTCCAGACGGCGCGCGCATCGCCGCGGTGGTCGGCACGAAAACCCATCGCGAGCGCGAGCCACATCAGCTGCGCCGGATCATCGGGGACGAGATGGGTTCGCCGCAGGCGACGCAGCTGCAACCGGTGCTCGGTCGCGCGCAGGAACGTGTACGCGTCCGCGAGGCTCAGCGCGTCGTCGCGCCCGACATAGCCGCCGTCGCGCAATGCATCCAACGCCGGCAACGTGCCGCCGACGCGCAGCGCGTCGTCGCCGCGACCGTGTACGAGTTGCAACAACTGCACGGCGAACTCGACGTCGCGTAAGCCCCCACGGCCGAGCTTGAGCTCGCGGTGGGCAACCGCCGACGGTATGTGTGCGACCACGCGCCGCCGCATCGCTTGTACGTCGGAGACGAAGTCCGGACGTTCGGCCGCCGACCATACGAACGGGCCGATCGCGGCCTCATACCTCGCGCCGAGTTCGAGGTCGCCCGCAACCGCGCGGGCTTTGAGCAGGGCCTGGAACTCCCACGTGCTCGCCCATCGCTGGTAGTACGCCTCGTAGCTGGCGAGCGTGCGCACCAGGGCGCCGTCCTTGCCCTCCGGACGCAACCCGGCATCGACCTCCCACGCGATGTCACGGCACAGGCGCATGGTGTTGGCTGCCAGCGTCGTCGCGGTGCGCAGTGCCCGGTCGGTGTCGGCGCGATCACCGTCGAAGCGGCCCGGCTCGGCGACGAAAACGACGTCGACGTCCGAGACGTAGTTGAGTTCGCGCCCACCCGTCTTGCCCATCGCGATGATCGCCAGCCGGCACGGCTCGGCGCTGGCGGGCAGCGTGCCGGCAGCAACCGCGAGCGCGGCCTGCAGCGTGTATCCGGCCAGGTCGGCGAGTGCGCTCGTGACGGTGCGCAGATCGAGCTCGCCCGACAGGTCTCGCCCCGCGATTGCGATCAGCTCGCGACGGTAGGCGATCCGCAATGCCGCGCTTGCTTCCGCACCGACGACGGTGGCGTGCGCGCCTTCAGTCCCGGCTGTGGGCAGGCTCGGGTCGGCACCGACCGCATCGTGCAGGCGCCGCGAGATGCCCGTCAGATCGGCCGGTCCGACCAAACCGCGCCAGGCCTCGGGATGCGCGACGAGGTGGTCGGCGAGCGCTACGGACGTGCCTAGCAGCGGAATGAGTCGAGCGCGGACGCTGGCGTCGGTGGCGAGCACCGTGCGCAACTCGGCACCCTGCGACGTCGCGATGAGCCGGGCCAGGCTTTCCAGCGCGGCGTCGGGGGCTGCGGTGCGCCCGATCGCAGCGACGATCCTCGCCGCGTCGTCGTCGACCGGCGCGTTCGCGGCGACATCCCACCAGCCGAGGGGTGCCTGTGCGAGCAGTTCGGCAGCGCGTTCGCCGTCGCTGAACGCAAGGCGGGCCAGCCGCAGTGCACTGCGGCGCAGCGGCGTCGGTGTCAGCCATCGTCGGGCCGACGCAGGCCCGGCATCGGCAACAGGCCGCGCGCAGAATTCGCTTCTGCCGCCAAGGCAGCGCGGATGGCAGCGGGATCGCTCAGTGGTCCCGCAGTCGACGTCGCGACGTCGCGCGGCTCCGGCACGGACGACGGATCGCGCATGATGTCGGCGAACGTTGCCGCGAACGGCGCCCACACCTCGGCGAGGTCGTCGTCGATCGTGACCGCGCGCTCGACGATCGCGTCGAGGTCGTAGTCGGCGAGTTCGCCGGCGTCCTCGGCAGCCCACTCCCGCACGATGGTCGCGTCGGTCTCGATGTGGAACTGGATTCCCCAGGCGAGGCGCCCGAGACGAAACGCCTGCTGCTCACACGCCGGCGAGCTGGCGAGTTGAATCGCGCCCGGCGGCAGGACGTGCACCTCGTCGAAGTGCCACTGCAGCACGTCCGGGGTTATCGGCAGGGCCGCGAACAATGCGTCGTCGGCGGCAGCCGTGCGCTTGGCCACGAGCAGTGCGCCGACCTCGGGCCCGTCCGGGATGCGTCGCAGCTGGCCACCGTTCGCGACCGCGAGCAACTGGTGGCCGAGGCAGACGCCGAGCGTGGGCACCTGATCAGACACAGCCGTGCGCAGCAGCGCGCGCACGGCGGGCAGATACGGCGCGACGTCGTCGTCGAGAGCGCCCATGCCGCCGCCCATTACGACAACGCCATCGTGGGCAGAAAGATCGGTCGGCAAGGAGTCGCCGGCGTCGAGAGCACGCACGTCCAACTCGAGACCTGCCGCGCGCAACCAGTCACCGAGACGGGCGGGCGGGTCAGAGGCGTCGAGCTGAACTACGAGTACGGCCACCTGTCGAGCCTAGCCAGCGGCTGCAGGGCCCGCCGCGAGCCTCACAGAGCGGGAAGGTAGCGCCGCAGCTCGAAGGGGCTGACCTCAGCGCGGTACTCGACCCACTCTTCCTTCTTGTTGCGCAGGAAGAACTCGAAAACGTGCTCGCCGAGCGTCTCGGCCACGAGCTCGCTGGTCTCCATCGCCCGTAAGGCGTCGGCGAGGTTGTGCGGGAGCTCGTCGTAGCCGAGCGCGCGCAGCTCGGTGTCGGACATCGACCACACCTCGTCCTCGGCACCGGGCGGCAGTTCGTAGTTCTCTTCGACGCCCTTGAGCCCCGCCGCGAGAATGACCGCGAACGCGAGGTACGGATTGCACGCCGAGTCGAGCGAGCGCAGTTCGATGCGGGTCGAGTTCGCCTTGCCGGGCTTGTACATCGGCACCCGAACGAGCGCCGAGCGGTTGGCATGACCCCAGCACACATAGGTCGGCGCCTCGACCAGCTCGCCGCGCGCTGCATAGCCGAACAGCCGCTTGTACGAGTTCACCCACTGGTTCGTGACAGCCGTGATCTCGCGCGCGTGCCGCAAAAGACCGGCGATGAACGACTTGGCTGTCTTCGACAGGTACAGCTGATCGGACGCGTCGTGGAAAGCGTTGTTGTCGCCCTCGAACAACGACAGGTGCGTGTGCATGCCGCTGCCGGGACGGTGCCGGAACGGTTTCGGCATGAACGTCGCATGCGCGCCGTGCGCGATCGCCACCTCTTTGATGACATGCCGGAACGTCATGATGTTGTCGGCCATCGACAACGCGTCGGCGTAGCGCAGATCAATCTCTTGCTGACCCGGGGCCACCTCGTGATGGCTGAACTCGACGGAGATCCCGAGCCCTTCGAGCGCCCCGACGGCTGCGCGCCGGAAGTCGTGCGCTACATCGTGGCTGGTCATGTCGAAGTAGCCGCCGTTGTCGATCGGCTCCGGCTCGGATCCGTCCGTAGGCCGGTTCTTCAGCAGGAAGAACTCGATCTCGGGGTGCGTGTAGAAGGTGAATCCGCTGTCGGCGGCCTTCGACAGTGCGCGACGGAGCACATAGCGGGGGTCGGCCCAGGACGGCGAGCCGTCAGGCATCGTGATGTCGCAGAACATCCGTGCCGAGTCCTGCCCGCCCGGCGTCGACGCCGGCAGCACCTGGAACGTGGACGGGTCGGGCCGGGCAAGCATGTCGGATTCGCTGGCCCGCGCGAAACCTTCGATCGCCGACCCGTCGAAGCCGATGCCCTCGTCGAAGGCACCGTCGAGTTCGGCCGGGGCGACCGCGACCGACTTCAACGTGCCGAGGACGTCGGTGAACCACAGTCGCACGAAGCGGATTTCACGTTCCTCGAGCGACCGCAGCACGAATTCCTGTTGGCGATCCACAACGCTCCAGTCTTCCGAGGTGCTGTTACCGGAAGATTACGCGGACCGCCCGGCCATTCCGGGTGATTGCGGCTAGAGCGCGCTGCCCTTTTGCCACTGCGACCAGCTCATCGTCCAGTCGCCGCCCTGCCAGAGCGCGAGCTTCGGCGCGCCCTTGGCGCCGTGGACGACGACCGGGTCGCCCACGAGCGAGTGCGTGTAGAACCACTGCGCGTTGTCGCCGGTGAGGTTCAGACAGCCGTGCGACACGTCCTGACCGCTGTTCTGCGCCCACTCGGTGGCGTCGAGTTCGTGCAAGTAGATGCCGTCGACGCTGATCTTCGTCGACCACGGGATGTCCTCGCACGGATACCCGCCGGGCCCGTTCGCCGGCAGCCCGTAGGTGTCGGAGCACATGTGCGCCGGGTTCTCGAAGCCGAGCACGGTGTACGTGCCGTCGAGTGTGTAGAAGTTGATGTAGTTGCCGTTAACCGTCTCGCCGCTGTGCTCGCCCATCGACGTGTTCATCGTGTGGATCAGCTTGCCGTTGCGGTAGGTCTTCACCTTGTTCACCTTGTACGGCGCGTTGTCGTAGGCCTCGGTGATCTGCTTGCGGCCGATCGTGTACGACACCGACTGGTCGGCCTGGCCGTAGAGGCCGTCACCGACCTCGACGCCGTAGACGTTGGCCGAGATGGTGACCTTGGTACCCGGCTTGTAGAAGTTCTCGGGGCGCCAGTGGACGGTGTTGTCGGACGCCCAGTACCAGGACCCGTCGACGTGCGGACTGGTCGTGACCTTCAGGGCGCGCTCGGCGGCCTTCTTGCGGTAGATGTTCTCGTCGAAGTGGACGACCGGCACCATCGCGATGCCGTACGTGCCGTGGTTCTGGATCGACCCGCCGTAGATCGTGTTCAGGTACGGCATGGTCATGTTGCCGGGCGTGAGCGTGGTGAACGAGCGCTTGTAGGTCTTGCTCGCGTCGCCGCTGGCGTTCGTCGCCTTGGCGACCATGCGGTAGCTCTTGCTGTAGCCCAGCACCTCGGTGGCGTGCCAGCTGGTCTTGTCGGCCGACATCGTGCCGTGGACGTGCTTGCCCTCGGAGTTGACGAGCGAGACGTCGCGCAGCGTGCCGTTCGCGACGGTGAGCGTGATCGGCGCGACGGGGTCGACGGCCTTGTCGCTGGTCGGGGTCGCGGTGAAGGCGAGTGGCTTTGGCGCGGCCGAGGTCGTCGGCGCCGACGATGTCGGTGCGGAGGACGAGTTCGACTGCTGCGGCGCCGCCGGCCCGGAGGACGAGGTCTGGGGCTGGGTGCTCGAGGTGCAGGCGCTCAGGGCGAGGGCGAGGACGGCTGTGACGGCGCCGGCGCGCGCTGCGGTCGACTTCCGGACGCCGCGCCACGTGGGGCCGCGTCGGATCGCAGATTGCGACAACTGGTCATGCACCTCGTGCGACTCGTACAACTGGTACCGCCTATCCCTCGCAGCCGCTCGGACCAGGGTTTCTGGTCGCCGCGGAACCTCATTCTCCCTCATCGGCCCGGGCGGGCCAGGCAGGCTCGTGTCACGAAAGCCTTACAACCGATATGACGCGCGGGCGCGTTCTCAGGTTGTACTGATTCTGCCGCAGTTCACCGACAACCAGAGACACACTCAGGTTCTCCACGGGAGCACGACCCGGTTGGTTCAAGGAGGACAATGAAGCCATGCCCGGTCTACGCCTCGCCCTGGCCCAGGTGAACTACACGGTGGGCGACCTGGCGGGCAATGCGGCGATGGTGCTCGAGCGCACACGTGCCGCTGCGGCTGCCGGCGCTGACCTGGTCGCCTTTCCGGAGCTGACCCTTACGGGCTACCCGCCCGAGGACCTCGTGCTGCGCGCCGGGTTCCGGGCGGCGTCGCGTGCTGCCGTGGACAAACTGGCCGCAGACCTTGAGGCCGCCGGCCTGGGCGACACCGCGGTCGTGGCCGGTTACGTCGATGACGACCGCGGCCCGCGCAACGCAGCCGCATTCCTGTATCGCGGCGAGGTCGTCGCGCGCTATTTCAAGCACCACCTGCCCAACTACGGCGTGTTCGACGAGCGGCGCTACTTCATCCCCGGTGACCGGTTCGTGGTCGTTCGGCACCGCGGCGTCGATGTTGCGCTCACCATCTGCGAGGACATGTGGCAGGACGGCGGCCCGTTCACGGTGGCCGGACGGGTCGGTGTCGGCCTCATCGTGAACATCAACGGGTCTCCCTACGAGCGGCACAAGGACGACGTGCGGCTGCCGCTGCTGCGCCGGCGTGCCGACGAGGCGCACGCCCCGATCCTGTACGTGAACACTGTCGGCGGGCAGGACGAACTCGTCTTCGACGGTGACTCGATGGTCGTTGCCGCTGACGGGGAAGTGCTCCTGCGCGCGCCGCAGTACGTCGAGGACACGTTCCTGATCGACCTCGAGGTCGCAGCCGCGTCCGACGACCGCCCCGCACCACAGTTCGTCGACATGACGGTGGAGCACTACGAGTCGTCCGATCAGACCCGCTCGGCGGCGGCATCCGCAGTGCTGCCGACCACAACCGTCGACCCGCTGCCGGACGAAGCCGAGGTGTGGGGCGCGCTGGTAACCGGGTTACGTGACTACGTCGAGAAGAACGGGTTCCGCTCCGTCGTCCTGGGTATGTCGGGCGGAATCGACTCGGCCGTGGTCGCTGCCATCGCAGCCGACGCGGTCGGCGGCGAACGCGTCTACGGCGTCGGCCTACCGAGCGCGTACTCCTCCGACCACTCGAAGTCCGACGCCGCCGACCTCGCCGAACGCATCGGCGCGCACTACCGAGTCGTGCCGGTGGCGCCGATGATCGACCAGTTCGTGTCGGCGCTGTCGCTGACCGGCCTGGCCGAAGAGAACGTGCAGGCACGCGTTCGGGGCACCACGCTGATGGCGTTGTCGAACGCCGAAGGTCACCTCGTCCTCGCCACCGGCAACAAGAGCGAGCTCGCGGTCGGATACTCGACCATCTACGGCGACGCTGTAGGCGGCTTCGCGCCGATCAAGGACGTCCCGAAGACGCTGGTCTGGGCCCTTGCCCAGTGGCGCAACGGCGACGCCCTGTCGCGAGGGGAGACGGCGCCGATCCCGGAGAACTCCATCACGAAGCCGCCGTCGGCCGAATTGCGCCCTGGTCAGCTCGACACCGACTCGCTGCCCGACTACGAGGTGCTCGACGCGATCCTGGATCGCTATGTCGACCTCGACCAGGGCGTCGCCGAGATCGTGGCAGCAGGTTTCGACCCGGACGAGGTGACGCGCATCGCGCGCCTGGTCGACGGTGCGGAATGGAAGCGCCGCCAGTACCCGCCCGGCTCGAAGATCAGTCACAAGAACTTCGGCAAGGACCGCCGACTGCCGATCACGAACCGCTGGGTCGAATAGCCTCGCCCGACAGTCCGGTTTGGTCCGCCTCGGTGTGACCCACCACTGAGTGACCGAAATCTCCCGACCCGAGACAAACCCGGGTTGCTGGGGAACCATTGATTTCGTCCACGTAACAGCCCGGGGACCGGCATGCCGGCCTCGAGGAGAGATGGCGAGGAATCACATGACCACATCCCTGTACGGCGGTGTGACCACGCGCCGGGTGACCGTGCGCGACCTGCAGGCAGCCAAGGACCGGGGCGAGCGCTGGCCGATGCTCACGGCCTACGACTTCTCGACCGCGCGAGTGTTCGACGAAGCCGGCATTCCGGTGCTGCTCGTCGGTGACTCCGCGGCGAACGTCGTCTACGGCTACGACACGACGGTCCCGGTCACCATCGACGAGCTGATCCCCCTCGTCCGTGCCGTCGTGCGCGGCACCAAGCGCGCGCTCGTCGTCGGCGATCTGCCGTTCGGCAGTTACCAGACCTCGCCGGCGCAAGCTCTCGAAACGGCCACCCGGTTCATGAAGGACGGCGGGTGCCAGGCGATCAAGCTCGAGGGCGGGCAGCGCATCGCCGGCCAGGTCGAAGCGCTTGTTGGCGCCGGCATCCCGGTGATGGCGCACATCGGCCTCACCCCGCAATCGGTCAACGCACTCGGCGGCTACCGCGTACAGGGACGCGGCGACGAAGCTGCGCACCGGCTTATCCAGGACGCAAAGGCGATGCAGCAGGCCGGTGCGTTCGCGGTCGTGCTCGAAGTGGTGCCGTCCGACCTCGCGGCGCAGGTGACCAAGGCGCTGCACATCCCCACGATCGGCATCGGCGCGGGCCCCAGCACCGACGCGCAGGTGCTCGTGTGGCAGGACATGGCCGGCCTGCGCGGCGAGGGCAAGCCGGCGAAGTTCGTCAAGGAGTTCGCGCAGGTGGGGACGGTGCTGCGCACCGCCGCCCAGACTTACGCCGATGAGGTCCGCGGCGGCACGTACCCGGCCCCGGAGCACGAGTACAGCTAGCTGACGCTGAACCGCACGAGACGTCTCTGCACGTCGGCTTCGACGAGGGTCGCGCGAACGCGATCGCCGACGGGCAGCTGATCGCCGGCGCAGCGCGCTCGGACCGCGGGGTCGTCGAGCATGACCGTTGCGTTGTGTTCGTCGGCGTCGATGACGAGCACATCGAAGCTCTCGCCGACACGATCACGCAACAGCCACGCCTCGGTGGCGTCGACCACGGCGCGGTCGATCGTGTGCGCCCGCTGATCGCTGTGCGCCATCACCGCAGGCAGCGTCGGTAGCTGCTCGTCAACCCACGCCGGGACGGGTGCGCTCGCACTCAGCGCGAGGCACAGTTCGCTCGCGTACCGGTCGACGAGCCGACGTAATGGTGCGGTCACGTGCGCGTACGGAGCACCGATCCCAGCGTGGCTGTGATCGGCCGGCACGTCGCCGTCGAACTGGGTGTAGCCGGCGCCGCGCAGCAACGTCGTCGCGTGCTCGATCAACGCGACGTGATGCGGGTTCGCACGATCGAGTCCGGCAAGAACATCTCCGGGCAGCGCGCCGTCCGGCCAGGCCACGCCGAGCGCGTGTGCCGCACGGCGCAACGCGCGCACCGCACCCGGATCCGGTGTGGGGAGCGTGCGCAAGATGCCATGCCGGTACCGAACCATGATGTCGGCTGCGCACATCCCGGTGAGCAACGAGATCTCTGCGTTGTAGTCCTCGACCGAAAGCGGATCGCGGATCGCGAGGCGCCATGTCGAGCCGTCGTGCTCGACCTCTTGCGCGGGTAGATCGAGATTGATCGCATGCCGCTTCCGGGCGAGGGCCTGTCGCCGTTCGCCGACGTCACGCAGCGCCACAAGCGCGTCAGGCAAGCTGCCTTGTTCCAGGTCGCGCTGCACACCTGTGTAGTCGAGTTGTGCGCGGCTGCGGACGCGCGCGCGGCGGACATCCACGCTGCGCACCTCGCCGTCGGCGTCGAGCTCGATGCGCCACAGCACTGCCGGCCGGAGCTGGTCGGGCAGCAGGCTCGCTGCGCCCTCACTGAGCACCGGGGGGTGCAACGGCACGCGGAGGTCCGGGAAGTAGAGCGTCTCGCCACGGCGACGGGCCTCGACGTCGACCGCCGAATCGGGGCGAACGAACGCTGCCACGTCGGCGATCGCGTAGCTGACGAGATACCCGTCGCGCTGAGCGGCGATGTGCACGGCCTGGTCGAGGTCGCGGCTCCCGGCCGGATCGACCGTCACGAACGGGATGTCTGTGGCATCTTCGTCGGGCAGTTCTACGTTGTGCGCAGCCTGCTCGGCCGCCGACTCGACCTCAGGCGCTAAATCGCCGGTGACCGCCAACTCCGTGCGTAATGCAGCGAAGTCGAGCGGTGCACCGGCGACTCGATGAGCGACCATCCGCAGATGGGGCGGACGGCAGGTGGATCAGCGCGAGCGCTTGGCGGCAGCCTTCTTGGCAGCAGCCTTGCGAACAGTCTTTTTCGCTGCGGTCTTGCGTGCGGTCGTCTTGGCAGTCTTCTTGGCGACCGTCTTACGCGCAGCCGTCTTGCGTGCGGTGGTCTTCGCCGCCTTCTTCGCAGCCGTCTTGCGAACGGCCTTCTTCGCAGCCGTCTTCTTGGCGGCCTTCTTCGCAGCTGTCTTGCGGACGGCCGTCTTGCGCGCCGTGGTCTTCGCGGCCTTCTTCGCGGCCGTCTTGCGGACGGCCGTCTTGCGCGCGGTCGTCTTCGCGGCCTTCTTCGCGGCCGTCTTACGAACAGCGGTCTTGCGGGCGGTGGTCTTCGCCGCCTTCTTCGCGGCGGTCTTGCGAGCCGCCTTCTTTGCGGGTGTCGTCATTGCGTTGCCTCCTCGGCAGCAGTCAACGAATCCTCATTCGTTGCTACAAGTGGACGATGCTTGTCGTGCAGCGTCAACGCGCCACGCCGACTTGTCATATGAGCATCGTGGCGCAGATTTGCGATCACCGCATCATTGAATGACGAATCCGTTGCACAAACTTTTGACTGCGTGAGTTGCACTCCGACGCACACGCACACGACGCACTCTTCGAAACAGTGAGAATCCCTCTATATAGATGACGATTCGTCGAAGATCGCGGACGCGATGGCAACCGCACGGTTCGCGCGCGGCAGTCCTGCGTACAACGCGCAATGCATCAACACTTCGACGATTTCGTTCGCGCTCAGTCCGTTGTGACGCGCTGCACGGATGTGCATCGCGAGTTCGTGCTCTGCACCGAGCGCGACGAGACAAGCAAGAGTTGCGATCGATCGCTCGCGTCGCGCGAGGTCTGTTCGCGACCACACGTCGCCCCATGCGTAGCGCGTGATGAAGTCCTGAAACGGCTTCGTCAACGGCGTTGCTGCTTCGATCGCGCGATCGACGTGAGCGTCGCCGAGCACCTCGCGCCGCGTTGCGTAACCGTCGGCGAGCGTTGCGCCCGCACGCAGGTGTTGCAACAACAGCGTTGCGATGCGCGCGGGCTGCTCGTACGTCGCGATGTGCGCTGCATCGGCCAGCGACTCGAAGTGCGCACGCGGGATGCCCTCGGCGATCACACGAAGGTGATCGGGCGTTGTAGCCGGGTCGTTCTCGGCAGCGATCACCAACGTCGACGATGCGATGCGGCCGAGGTCCGGACGCAGGTCCATCGCCCCGATCGCATCGCAGCACTGGGCATAGCTCTCGGCATCGATGCCCGCCACCATTACGCGCAGTTCGTCGCGCAGTTCCGGACTGCGAGCGGCGAACGGCGGCGTCAGCCATCGATCGACAACCGAGTCGGCGACCGAAGCCATTCCGTCGGCGCGCACAAGCCGGGCTCGCTCGACATACGGACTGCCGAGATATGCCGAGGTGCACAGCAGCGCCAGCCGTCCGAGGCGTTCCGGGCGATGCGCCGCGAGCCACATGCCGACCATCGCGCCGAGCGACAACCCGACCCAGTCGGCACGCTGCACGTCGAGGGCGTCGAGCGTTGCGAGCACGTCCGCGGCGAGGTCGGCCAGCGAAGCAGCAGCGCCACTCGGCGACGGAGCGGAATCGCCGTGGCCGCGATGGTCCAGACGAATCACGCGGAACTGCTCGAGCAACGGCGCCAGCACCGGCTCCCACATCGCTGAGGTGCTGCCAACCGATCCGAGCAGCACAAGAGGCGGCGCATCGACCGGTCCGTCCACCCAGGCGTGGAGCCTCATCGCGAACTCCGCCCTGCGAGGTAGCGGTCGACGAGATCGCCTGCATGGCCGGTGTCGTCGGTCCCGACCTGATCGGCGAGTGCTGCGGCGTGCTTTGCCATCGCGTCGACGTCGACCTCGACGTCGAGTGCGGTACGCAAGCGCGCAGCGGCGCCGCCTGTGAATCGCAGCAGGGCGATCAACGCCGGCCACTCGGCGTGCCAGCTGCCCGCGCCGCGCTGCAATTCGGGTGCGCTGCTCATGAGCGTTGCGACCAGGCCCGGTGCTTGCGCAGCGGCGGCGCGCGCTGTCACCGCCGCGATCGAGTTCTTCTTGTGCGTCATCGCCGACGAACCACCGGGTGCCCGCTCGCGAACTTCGGCGATGTCGGATTGCCCGAGCAGGACGAGGTCGGTGGCAATCTTCGCGACGGCGGAGGATGCCGAGCCGAGTGCCCCGGCGAGTTCGGTGACGATCGTGCGATCGGTGTGCCACACGCCGCGCGGGACGACGAGATCGCATTCGTCGGCGAACGCGTCGAGCACGGCGAAGCCGTGCGGATGCAGTGCGGCGAGCGTGCCGGCAGCGCCACCGAGTTGCACGGGCAACGCTGCGCGTACATCAGCCAGGCGCACGCTCGCGCTGTCGAGTGCCGTGCCCCAGCCGGCCGCGGCGGCGCCGAAGGTGGTGGGAACGGCCCACTGCAGCAAGGTGCGGCCCGGCATCGCTGTGTCACGGTGCTCGCGTGCGAGCTGCGCACACGAACGCGCTGCGTCGTCGAGCGTTGCAGTGACAACGCCGAGGGCTTGTTTCGCCACGAGCATGAGCGCTGTGTCGACGATGTCCTGGCTTGTGGCGCCGAGGTGCACCGCCGCCGCTGCCTCGGCGCCGGCCCGTGCCTCGACACGCGCGCGAAGCTCGACGACGAGCGGGATGACCGGATTGCCGCCGAACGCGGCGCGACGTGCGAGTTCGGCACTGTCGAGACGTCTTACGTCATCGCAAGCAGCGCCGATCTCGAGCGCGGTCGGCAGCGCCAGGATGCCGACCTGTGCACACGCGCGTGCCAACGCGGTCTCGGCAGTGCACAACGCGTCGACAAGAGCGGCGTCATCGGTCGCGGCTACGACCGATGTCGTCCCGAAGATCCCGTCGAACAGTTCGCTCGTCATACAACGAGCGTCTCAGACCGTTCGTGATCGGTCAGCCGGCCGCCGCAGCAAACGCGTTCAGGTCCCACCCGGAGTTAACGGCGTCGCGCATTCCTTCCCAACCGTCGCCATGCCGGTCGAGGTGGTTGTGCGTCAGCTCGACGTGCGTGTGGTCGGCGTCGATCGCGGTGAAGCGCACCTCGATCTCGCTGGTCTTCGCCGGGTCGGTCTCGATCTGCCACTGCACGCTGATGTCCCAGCTGAAGCGCACCAGGGTCGGCGGCTCGTAGGCCAACACCCGCGACCACCGGCACTCGGCGCCGTCGACCCCGATGTCGATGATGTTGCCGCCGACCCGCGGCTCGAACACCATGCGCTCAACGGCAAACAGATGGTGCTCCGGATTCCACCACGTCCCGATGCCATCGGTGAACACGCGGAAGGCGTGCTCGATCGGAGCGTCGACATCGATTGCGCGCGCGACCGAAGTCGACTCCACTGTTGCGCTCGTCTGCTGTTCGGTCATCGGGTCTCCCTGTGTGAGTGGGTCGAGCTGGCGGCCTCGGCGAAGGCGTCCAGCGAGCGGCGCCAGAACTGATCGAAGTAGTCACGGATGGCGGCGAGCCCGGTCGGGTCGACGGAGTACACGCGTCGGGTACCTGCAGCCCGCTCGTTCACCAGCCCCGCCTCCTTGAGCACCTTCAGGTGCTGCGACACCGCCGGCCGACTGACGGGCAACTGCTCGGCGAGCGCGCCGACCGGGCTCGGTGCGCGGACTAGGTGCTCGAAGATGCTGCGCCGCGTCGGATCTGCCAGCGCCGTGAGCACTGCTGAATGGTTAGCCATGACTTACCGTAAGCTACTACTTACGAACTTCTTACGCAACCCGTTCCTTGACAGGACACGCCAGTTATCTAATGCTCTAGATAACTAGAGAGGTCGCCATGTTGGTCTTCCGCTTGACCGCCAAATCCAACGTCCCGCCGTATGTGCAACTCGCCGAACAGGTCCGCCAGGCGTTGCTGACCGGAGTCCTGAGCACGGGCGACCGCCTGCCCACGGTCAAGGAGGTGGTCGGGGCGCTGGCCATCAACGCGAACACCGTTCTCAAGGCCTACCGCGAACTCGAACGCGAAGGGCTGGTCGAGGGCCGCCAGGGAATCGGCACCTTCGTGCTCCGCCGCCCCGACGGGCCACCGCCCGGCACGCACGCACTGCTGCAACGCGGGCTGGCTGCGTGGGTCGGCAAGGCGCGCGGTGCGGGAATGCGCGACGCCGACATCGAGAGCATGGTTCGCGCGACGCTGGTGGTCACACAGCACGAGGCGACGGCATGAACGCCGTTGTGACCGACGGTCTGGGTCGCCGATTCGGCAGCAAGTGGGCTGTGCAGGACTGCTCGTTCGCAATCCCCGAGGGACGCATCTGCGGTCTGGTCGGCGCGAACGGCGCGGGTAAGACGACGTTGCTGCGCATGCTCGCCGGGCTGAGCCGGCCGAGCGCCGGGCGAGCCGAGGTGGCGCACCGCAGCCCGGGCGATACCGAAGCATTCCTCGCCGATGTCGGGTTCCTCGCCCAGGACGTACCGCTGTACCGCCGCTGGACGGTCGAGGACCACCTGCGACTGGGTGCTTCGATGAACGCGCGCTGGCACGACGAAGCTGCTCGTGATCGGCTTGCCGCTCTGCGGATTCCGCTCGACCAGAAGGTCGGCACCCTGTCGGGCGGCCAGCGCGCGCAGGTGGCGCTCGGGCTGTGCCTCGCGAAACGACCGGCCGTGCTCTTGCTCGACGAACCGGTCGCCGCACTCGATCCGCTCGCGCGCCGCGATTTCCTCTCGACGTTGACGTCTGCGGTCGCCGACGGCGGCCTCACCGTCGTGCTCTCAAGCCATCTGGTCACCGATCTTGAGCGCGTGTGCGACTTCCTTGTCGTGCTCGCCGCTGCGCGCACATTGCTCGCCGCCGAGGTCGACGACGTGCTTGCCACGCACCGGGTCGTCTCCGGCCCACGGCGCGAGACGTCCGCGTTCGAACGCGAGCACACCGTCTTGCGACGCGAGGCGACGGCCCGACAAGTCGCCCTCTGGGCTCGACTGTCCGGACCGATTCACGACCCGTCGTGGCAGGTCGACGAACTCAGCCTCGAAGACATCGTGCTCGCCTATCTCGGTGCGGACGCGCACGCACCCGACTTCCACGCGGTCGCATCATGACGTGGCTGCTGTGGCGTCAGCACCGACTGCAGGGCGCAGTAACAACAATTTCGCTCGCGGTGTTCGCGATCTTGCTGACGATCACCGGCATCACGATGGCAAACGACTACCACGATGCACTCGTCGGGTGCGCACGGCCGGGCTTCAACTGCGACGGCATCAAGCTGTTCCAGGGCGACGGCGCGATCATCGACACGGTCAACGCGACGTTGCTCGTCCCCGCGATCATCGGAATGTTCTGGGGAGCCACCCTCGTCGGCCGCGAGTACGACACCGGTACCAACCTGCTTGTCTGGACCCAGTCGGTCACCCGCCGGCACTGGCTGCGCGCGAAGATCACCACGTTGGTCACCTCCTCGCTGCTCGTCGGCACACTGTTGAGCGTGATGGTGACCTGGTGGTCGCGCACGATGAACGCCTACCAGGGCGATACCCGGTTCGACCCGATGCAATTCGACCTGCAAGGGCTGTCGCCGGTGGCTTTCACGCTGTTCGCCGCGGCGCTCGGCCTGCTCGCCGGCGCGGCATGGCGACGCACACTGCCCGCGATCGCAACGACGATCGCGGGGTACTTCGCAGTACGCCTCTCGATCGAGTTGTGGGTGCGTCCGCACTACGAAACGGCGGTCACGACGTCCGGCAACAACGGGATGACGCCGAAGGGCGCTTGGTCGCTTAACACCGACCTGCTCTACAACGGCACCGTCACCACCGGACCGATCCGCTTGCCACCGGCGTGCGTGTCGTCGCAGACGCGCGCCGATCTGACGGAGTGCATGACTCATCACGGCTTCCGCTTCACCAGCACCTACCAGCCGGCAGATCGGTACTGGACGTTCCAAGGCATCGAAGCCGGGATCTACGTGGTGCTCGCGGCCGCTCTTGTCTGTGCGGCCGTGATCATCGTGCGGCGCCGCGACGCCTGACCGGTCACGCAAGTCCTCGGACGGTGCGAGCCGGCGGCCGCGTGCCACGAATGGACGCGACCATGTCCAGCGTCTGCCTCGTCTCGGGGACGTTGTGTGCGCGGAACACGCGCGCGCCGAGCCACGCCGACACCGACGTGGCCGCGAGCGTCCCGATCAGCCGCTCCCCCAATGGCCGGTCGAGCGCTTCGCCCACGAAGTCCTTGTTCGACAGTGACACCAACACCGGCCATCCGGTCGCCACCATCTCTGACAGGCGTCGAGTGACCTCGAGCGAGTGTCGCGTGCTCTTGCCGAAATCGTGCCCGGGGTCGATGAGCACCGACTCGGCCGGCACGCCCAGCGCAACAGCCCGCTCAGCGAGGGCGACGGTGCGCTCGAGCACGTCGGCCATCACGTCGTCGTACTCGATGCGGTGCGGACGGGTGCGCGGTTCCACCCCGCCCGCGTGCGTGCACACGAGCGCCGCGTCGTGGGCTGCGGCAACGGCGGCGAGGTCAGGGTCCCAGCCGCCCCAGGCGTCGTTGATGACATCGGCGCCGGCGACGCAGGCGGCTTCCCCGACCTCGGCCCGCCAGGTGTCGACACTGATGACGACCGACGGGAACTCGGTACGCACCGCGTCGACGAATGACGCGGTGCGCTCGATCTCCTCGGCCACCGACACCTCGGTTCCCGGCGCAGCCTTCACGCCGCCGATGTCGACGATCTCGGCACCGTCGGCGATGACCGACCGCACGCGATCGAGGGCGACGTCGAACTCGAAGGTCGCGCCGCGGTCGTAGAACGAGTCGGGCGTCCGGTTGACGATTGCCATGATCAGCAGCGCATCGTCGTCGAAGGATCGCTTACCGAGTCTCAACATCTGGCCTCCGCTCGATGACCGGGACGGGCCGGCCGCGCCACGGTGGGTGTGCCGCGCGATCGAACTGCCACAACTCCGGGGTGACCGGCTCGGTGCGGCCCAGTCTGCGGTGTGCGACCGCGATGATCTCCGCGGCCATCACACCGAGATCGTGCACCGACTGATGCGAGTGCGCCCGCGCACCGAGATCGACCTGCGCAACCGCGTCGAGACCGAGGGAGGCGACCACGTCGAGCAGCACGGCAAGTTCGATGCCGTAGCCGACCGGGATCGACAAGGTCTCGAACACCGACCGCCGGATCGCCCACTCCCCGGCCAGCGGCTGCACCACCGACGCGAGCGCGGGCCAGTGCAGGTTGAGCAACGGGCGGGCGACGAGCTCGGTGACCCGTCCGCCCTGCGGGGTGACCGGCCCGGACGAGCCGTCGTCGAGCACTCGGTCGTAGAACCCCTTGACCAGCGCGGTGCGCGCCGTCGCGAGCAGCGGGCCGAGCAGGCCGGTGACGAAGTGCGTGCCCCAGCCCGTGAGATCGGCGTCGATGAATACGAGCACGTCACCCGACGTGACGAACTGTGCCTTCCACAGCGCCTCGCCCTTGCCCGGATACGAACCGAGATCGGGCCGCACCGTGCGTGTCGCATGTACGACGGCACCGGCGGCACGCGCGAGCTGCGCTGTGTCGTCAGAGGAATCAGAGTCCATCACGACAAGCTCGTCGACCAGCCCGCTCTGCTCCACCAGCACGGAGCGGATCCCGGCGACGATGTCGCCGATGGTGGCCGCCTCGTCCTTGGCCGGCACAACGACCGAGACCGTCGTCGATCCCTTCGCCGCCATCAGCCGATCGAGCGGCCAGTCCGTCCAACTGCTGGTCGCGTGGTCGAACCAGGCTGCGGCGGAGTCGTGCACTCATCCACGCTAACCACCGGCGGTGCACCAGCGGCTGTCGCCCGGGTTCAGGCGTTGATCGTGCGCGACAGCGTCGCGTCGCGACGGGCCTTCTTCTGCAGGTACATCGCCGTGTCTGCGTCGCGGACGGCGTCGATCACGCGCCGGCCCGGCGTCGCGGTGCCGCAGCCGACGCTGGCCGCAACCTGATCGCGGCACGAGCGCAGCGTCGAGAACCGCAGAGCCAGGGACTCGGCACGTTCGGCTGCCAGCGCGGGGCCGACCGGAATCAACAGCGCGAACTCGTCGCCGCCGACGCGGCACAGCACGTCGTCGGTGCGGGCGTGGTCTCGCAATGCGTCGGCACAGCGGCGCAGCAATGCGTCGCCCTCGTCGTGGCCGTGCGTGTCATTGACCTCCTTGAGGCCGTCGACATCCACGGTGATCACCGCGATCGGGGCTCCGCCGTCTACACGGTCCTGGGCCTCGCCCAGAGCCTCTTCCCAGCACATGCGGTTACCGAGGCCGGTGAGCGCGTCGGTGCGGGCTGTCCGGAAGTGCTCGTCGGCCAGGTCACGCAGGTCCTCGCGCAGGACTGCTGTGTGGGCGACGACGCCGGCCGTGTCGGCGACCTGCTCGCCGAGGTGCCGGCACAGCGATGTGAACCCCCGCGGCGACGCGGTCGTGTGAGCCGTGACGAGGATGCCGCCGAGCGGCGCGGGCAGTGGCACGGCCAGCACCGAGTGGATGCCGTCCTCGGCACGCAACGGAGCCGGGAGCGCGACAGACGCGCTGTCCTGCACGCAGTAGGTCTGGCCGTCGGCACGTGCCAGGAGCTCGTCGAGCGCCTCGTCGAGTGCTTCGACCGACGGCGACCATGAACCGCTGAGTGCGCGCCGGCCGGCGCCGTCGCGGACGACGCCGATCTCGCACGAGAGTGCATCGGTCGCGACGCCGATCACGTGTTGCAGGGTCTCGGACACCGTCGAGAGCGGCGTGGTGATCACGGCCCGGACGGCGTGCAGCACTTCCAGCTCGTCGCCGAGACGCTTCGACGGACCGATCTCGTCGAGGTCGTCGTTGACACAGACGGCAAGCGCGCGCAGGTCGCCCTCAGGTGTGGCGGGGAGATGTTGCGTGGGGTTGCCGAGGACGACCAGCACATCGTTGCTCAGTCGCACGGCGGCGGCACCTGCGGCGTAGTACGGGCCGATCACGTGGGCGGGAGCCGGGTGCGCGACGACGTTCACCTCCCCGGCAGTGCCGGCCAGCAGCGGCTCGTCGGCACCGACTTCGACGACACCCGCCCAGCCCCGGCCGCGTCCGAGGCCACCGAGGTGGGCCCAGGTCGTGCTCGATACGCGTCGGAAGACGAGAGCGTCGACCACTCCCGACCGATCGCACAGTTCAGCGAGGTCGCAGCGCGCAGGCGACATGAGCACCGTCCCTCTCGACGCGCTCTACTGGGCTGAGAGCCGTCCTCTGCCTCGATCGGCAAAGACTCCGCGAGGTTAAGCGAGCGGGGAGATTTTCTCGTGGCGAAGTGATGTCGGTCTCGCGATCTCAGTCGGGCAGCATCGGCACGCTCATGCCTTCATCGCGGCCGAGCAGGACAGCCCGGGTGATTGATGCGGTGCCGAATCGGTCGCGGACGCCGTCCATCGCGCGATCGAGACGGGTCAGGTCACGAATCGCGAACGGGAGCTCCGGCTGGAAAGGATCGTCGGCGTCGACGAGGTTGGCCAGCGAGATGCCCACCAGCGTGCAGCCCCGCTCGCGGATCAGTGGCGTCGCGATCGCGAGCAGGCTGCGCACGGTCGACAGGATCGCTGCCGTGTCATCGCTCGGTTCGGCCATCGTGTGCGATCGGGTCGCGCGACCGAAGTCGTCGAAGCGCAGCCGCAGGACGACGGTGCGACACACGCGATCGGCTTTGCGCAGCCGCCGGCAGACGCGGTCGACGATCGCGACGAGGGCGGCGTCGAGTTCGGGGAGTGAACGCCACTTGCGCCCGAGCGCGCGCTGCGAGCCGATCGAGCGACGGCGACGCCCGACCTGCACCGGACGCGGGTCGCGATTGTGGGCGAGCGCGTGCAGGTGGCGGCCGGACGCGCGACCCAGCATCGCGACGAGCGCGGTCTCGTCGACGCGGGCGACGTCGCTGACGGTGATGATGCCGCGTTCGCGCAGTTTCTCGGCGGTGATCGCGCCGACACCCCACAGCCGCTGCACGGGAAGCGGGTGCAGAAACTCGAGCTCGGCATCGGCGGGGACGACGAGCAGGCCGTCCGGTTTGGCGACCCCGCTGGCCACCTTGGCGAGGAACTTCGTGCGCGCGACGCCGACCGTGATCGCGAGGCCGACCTGGTCGCGCACCTGACGCCGTAGTCGCCTGGCGATCTCGACTGCATTGCCGGACACCTTGAGCAGGCCGGTGACGTCGAGGAACGCCTCGTCGATCGAGATTCCCTCGACGAGTGGCGTGGTGTCCTCGAAGATTGCGAAGACAGCCTTACTGGCCTCGACGTAGGCATCGAAGCGGGGCGGGACGACGACTGCGTGCGGACACAGCGCGCGGGCCTGGGCGCCGCCCATCGCCGACCGCACGCCGTATGCCTTTGCCTCGTAGCTGGCCGCGAGCACCACGCCGCCGCCGACCAGTACCGGCCGTCCGCGCAGCGCAGGATCGTCACGCTGCTCGACCGAGGCGTAGAAGCTGTCGAGGTCGGCGTGCAGGATCTGCCGCACCAGACTCACGAACACATGTTCGCACACATATTCGAATTACGGTGCCAGCAGGCCCTCCCCGGTCCACTGCAGTTCGCGCAGGTCGGCGACGCGCACGTCTGCGTCGAGGTCGTCGCGCTCGCCGACTGCGATCACAGCCGAGACGCCGGCACCGCGGGCCGCGGCGATGCCGGCGGCCGCGTCCTCGAGTACGACGGCGTCTACGGGACGCACGCCCAATCGTTGTGCCGCGGCGAGATAACCCTCAGGATCAGGCTTGCCGCGCTCGACGTCGTCGGCGGTGACCACGACGTCCGGTACCGCGATACCGGCGGCGCGCAGGCGGGCCTCGGCCAGGTTGCGACGGCCAGAGGTCACAACCGCCCAGCGTGGGACGGCGCGTGTGAGCGTCGCCGCACCGGGAACCGACGTGACCGAAGCGGCGTCCTCGACCTCGTAACGGTCGATCAGTGCCGCCGCGGCAGCGCGGCCCGGTTCGTCGATGAGGGCCGCCACCGTGTCGGCCGATCGCCGTCCGTGCACGACTGCGGTGACCGCATCGGGCTCGAGGCCGAATTCGCGAGCCCACCGCGACCAGGCCGCGAGCACGCTCGCGTCCGAATCGACGAGCACGCCGTCGCAGTCGAAGAGGACGGCGCGACAGCGCAACAAGGTCATTCGACCGGCCGGTTCCGGTAGCGGCCCACCAGTTCGGGCGACGCCGCCTGCATGCGGACCGGGGGCAGACCACGCGCTATCAGCCGCAGGTCGTCGAGCACCATCTGCCCGACGTCCTCGAAGGCGGCGGCGATGCCGCCGGCGCGGTGCGCCGACAGCACCAGATTCTCGATCGAGCGGGATCGGTGCTCGCGGGGCATCGGCTCGTTCGGCCA
The DNA here is from genome assembly GCA_963708645.1 of uncultured Actinomycetota bacterium. Lineage (GTDB taxonomy): Bacteria > Actinomycetota > Actinomycetes > Mycobacteriales > Jatrophihabitantaceae > RYN-133. The sequence continues at coordinate 261,838 of CAVPTA010000014.1, forward strand.
GACGTCGATCGCGGCGAGCAGAGCGCCGGTCGCCGCGCGGTCGAGCAGCGCGTCGAAGTCGACCACCGGTGCACGGCTGACGAGGACGACCCGGGCACCGCTCGGCAGCAGGTCGAGCTCGGCGCCGCTGAGCAGGTGCTCGCTCTCGGCGGTGACCGTCGCGAGCACGAACACGAACCGACTCGAGCGCAACACGTCCGCGAGTGAGGCCGCCTCGACGCCGTGCTGATCGAGCACCGCGTCGGGCAGCCACGGGTCGAAGCAGCGCACGCGGCAGCGGAACGGTTCGAGCAGCGGACGCAGGGCACGTCCGAGATTGCCGAACCCGATCAACCCGACGTCGGCGCCGCGCAGCAACACCGCGTCGGCATTGCCGTCGGCGACATAACGCTCGCGTCCGGCCCGAAACGCGCGATCCTCCCGCGAGATCCCGCGTGCGAGATCGAGGGCGAGCCCAAGGGCGTATTCCGCGACGGCCTGCGCGTAAGCCGGCCCGCATCCGAGCACGTGAATGCCGCGCTCGAAACAACGTGCGTAGTCGACGTTCGGATAGAAGTTGCCCTCGACGTTCAGCACAGCGCGCAGGTGCGGGGCGGCGTCGAGCCGCTGCGCGGGCAGGTCCGGCTGGCCGACGATCGCGAACGCGCGCGGCAGGTCGGCATCGACCAGCTCAGGACGGCCTTCGATGTCGACGATCTCGAACTCCGCCTCGAGCGCGGCACGGGTGTCGGTCGTGAAGATGCGCTCGGACGGGTGCGGGCCGGGCAGCAGAATCACAACGGGCTTCGACGTGTTCATGCTTTTCCGGGGTCCCCGCGGAAAAGCGAAGCGTTCTTTGCGGAGCGTTTTCGTGAGGTGTTCATGCGAACGCCCTGATCGCCAGCCACACGCCCACGATGACACCGAAGCTGACCACGCAAGCGCGCAGTACCGGTTCGCTCAGGCGGCGCACGAACCGGCCGCCGATGATGCCACCGAGCAGCGACAGCGGCGCGATCAGAACCGCAGCCACCCAGTCGACCGGCCCGAACACGGCGAAGACCAGTAACGCGACCGTCGACACGAGCAGCTGCAGCACGCCTTTGAGTGCGTTGACGCGCGTCAGCGGTGCGGCCACCGTCAGCCCGAGCAACGCCATGAGGATGACGCCGAGCCCGCCGCCGAAGTACCCGCCGTAGAGCCCACCGAACGCTGCCCCGGCGAGGAGGTGCCTGCGCCGATCAGCGACATGGCCGCCCAACGCGGCTTTGATGCGCGGCTGGAAACCGAGCAGGGCGCTGGCGCCGAGCACGAGGAACGGCACAACGACGTCGAACGCGCTCGCCGGCGTCAGCAGCAGCAACGCGCATCCGGCTGCCGCACCGATGGCGCTGACGAGGAACACCGGCCATTGCGAGCGTCCCGGACGGTCGTCCGGACCGAGCGCAACGACGTTGCCGATGTATCCCGGCCACAGGGCGACCGAGTTGGTGACGTTGGCCGGCACCGTTCCCATGCCCGACGCAACCAGCGCGGGGAACAAGAGCAACGACCCACCGCCGGCGATGCTGTTCACGAAGCCGCCGACGAGGCCGGCACCGCACACCAAGGTCAGCTGTCCGGCGTTCATCGCGGCAGGACCATCCCCTCGACCATGGCCGCGAAACCGCCGCGCGCGTACTGACCGCACGCAGCGCTGCCCGCACCGGTGCAGGCCTCGTTGTGGTGCGTGGCCGACGCCTCCCACGGCGCGATCGTGGTCTTGCCCGCACCGGGCGGTCCGGCGGGCAGGATCAGGTCGGCCACCCAGGCACGGTAGCCGGATACGCTCGCGGCGTGGCTCAGGTGACCGTGCTGGACGACTATCAGGGCGTTGCGCTCGACAGCGCCGACTGGACGCCGGTGCTCGCCGCACACTCGGTCGAGGTCCTGCGTGATCACGTCGTCGACGAGGACGAACTCGTCCGCAGACTGGTCGACAGCACCGTGATTGTTGCGATGCGCGAGCGCACGCCGTTCCCCGCCTCCCTGCTCGCCAGGCTGCCCGGGCTGGAACTGCTCGTCACCACGGGCATCAAGAACGCTGCCATCGATCTCGACGCTGCCAAGGCGAACGGCGTAACGGTCTGCGGCACCGAGAGCACGGGCCACGCGGTGCCCGAGATCACGATGGGCATGATCATCGCGTTGAGCCGGAACTTCGTTGCCGAGGCATCGGCCGTGCGCGCCGGCGGCTGGCAGCACACGATCGGCCCCGGGCTGGCCGGGCTCACCCTCGGGATCGTCGGGCTGGGGCGCCTCGGCATCCCAGTTGCGAAACTCGCGCACGCCTTCAGGATGCGGGTGATCGCTTGGTCGCCCAACCTCGCCCCGGAGCGCGCGACCGAGCACCGGGTGCAGGCCGTGAGCAAGGACGAGTTGTTCGCGGGGTCGGACGTGATCACGATCCACATGCCGCTCTCGGCGCGCAGCCGCGGCCTGATCGGCGCGGCCGAACTGGCACGCATGAAGCGCACCGCGTATCTGATCAACACCTCACGCGGGCCGATCGTCGACGAGGACGCGCTCATCGCGGCGCTGTCAGCCGGGCGCATCGCGGGTGCCGGGCTCGACGTGTACGACAACGAACCGTTGCCGGCCGACAATCCGCTGCGGACGTTGCCGAACGTGCTGGCGTTGCCGCACATCGGCTACGTCACGACCGACCAGTACCGCACCTGGTACGGCCAGGTCGTCGAGGACATCGTCGCGTGGGGTGACGGAGATCCGATACGGGTGTTGTGACCCACCAGCAGTGCTCGGGGTAGATGACTGCGGTGACTGAACAAGCGCCGAACCCGAACCGCTGGAAGGCACTGGCCGTGTGCCTCGTCGGCGGCGCGATGGTGTTGCTCGACGTGTCGATCGTCAACGTTGCCCTGCCGTCCATCCAGAAGGGCATCGGCGCGGCCCAGAGCGAGCTGCAATGGGTGGTCTCGGGCTACGCCCTCACGTTCGGACTGCTCTTGGTCCCGGCCGGACGGATCGGCGACCTGCGCGGGCGCCGCGTGGTCTTCGTCAGCGCGCTCGCGCTGTTCACCCTCGCCAGCGCCGCCTGCGGGTTCGCCCCGAACGGCATCCTGCTGGTGCTCGCTCGGCTGATACAGGGATTGGCCGGTGGCACAGTCACCCCGCAGATCAGCGCGACGATCCAACAGATGTTCTCCGGCCGCGAGCGGGGCACCGCGTTCGGCGCCTTCGGAACCATGGTCGGCATCTCGACGGCCGTCGGGCCGTTGCTCGGCGGGCTGCTCATCCAGATGTTCGGTGAGACCGAGGGCTGGCGCGCCGTCTTCTTCGTGAACGTGCCGATCGGGCTGGTCGCAATACCGTTGGCGTGGCGGCTGCTGCCTCGCCACAGCGTCGACACCCGGCGAAAGCGACACGACCTCGACCCGGTGGGCGTCGTGCTGCTCGGCCTCGGTGTGGTTGTGCTGTTGATGCCGTTCGTCCAGAGCCGCGAGTGGGGCTCGTGGCGGTGGTGGCTGGTTCCGGCGTCGATCGCGCTCTTGGCCGGCTTCGTCGTGTGGGAGCACACCTTCCGCGCTCGCGGGCGCGAGGCGATGGTCGATCTCACGCTGTACAAGCGACGCTCGTACACGTCCGGATCGGCGATGATCACCCTGTATTTTGCGGGATTCACGCCGCTGTTCTTCGTGTTCACGCTGTTCTTGCAAGTCGGGCTGCACTACTCCGCTCTGGAGGCAGGGCTCTCGATCACACCGTTCGCAATCGGGTCGGCAATTGCCGCCGCGATAGGCGGGCGGAAGGTGAGTGATTTCGGCCGGTCACTGATCGCTGTCGGACTGACGTTGGTGCTGATCGGTTTCGTGGCGACGCTCGTCGCGGTGCACCTGGCACCCGAGCACGGGACAGCGTGGGCCACGCTCGTCCCGCTTGCCATCACCGGATTCGGCGGCGGCCTCGTGATCTCGCCCAACCAGGCGCTGACCTTGGCCGACGTCCCCGTTCAAGAAGCCGGGACGGCGTCGGGACTTCTGCAGACCGGGCAGCGAGTCGGATCGGCCATCGGAATCGCCGCGGCAGGATCAGCGTTCTTCGCCGCGGTGACCAGCTCCGGCGGCGACTTCGCGACCGGGTTCGAACGTGGTCTCACCGTTGCGCTGGTCTTCGTCGCAGCTGCGTTCGTTCTTGCGGTGATCGAGGTGATCGCCGGACGACGACGGCCGGTGACGACGGCGGCGTGACGCGCGGCGGGGCCACACCGGTTCTCGCGGTCGTGATCACGACGCTGTGACGGGCATTGTTCGATCTGCATCGAAACGTGCACTGCCTACCGTGGGTACATGACACATCTGCGCGGCGACGCCGACTTGGCTGCTGTGGGCGCGCTGGTCGCCGATCCGGGTCGGTGCCGCATGCTCCTTGCGCTCGGGGACGGACGGGCGTTGCCCGCAAGCCGGCTGGCCGACGAAGCCGGAGTCAGCGCGCCGACCGCGAGCAGTCACCTGCGCAAGCTCACTTCCGCAGGATTCCTGACTGTCGAGACGAGCGGACGGCACCGCTACTACAGCCTGGCCGGGCCCGGCGGTCGGGCGCCTGATCGAAGCGCTCGAGCAACTCGCGCCCGCGACGCCCGTGCGGTCGCTGCGGCAGGGCACCCGCGCGAAGGCGCTGCGCGACGCGCGGACCTGTTACGACCATCTCGCCGGACGGCTCGGGGTCGCGTTGATGTCGAGCCTGGTGACCCGCGGTCATATCGAGGGCGGCGACGGTCTGCGGTCCGGCGACGACCCGCGGGTCGGCCAGGGCCACGAAGTCGATTACGACCTCACTGAGTCCGGCGAGGCCTTCCTGGCCGACTTCGGTGTCCGACCGGCTCACGGGCGGCGTCCGATGATCCGCTACTGCGTCGACTGGACCGAGCAGCGCCATCACCTGGCGGGCTCGCTCGGCCGCGGGTTGCGCGACCGACTCGTCGACCTCGGCTGGATCGAGCGCGCCGAACGTGACCGCGCCGTCCGGGTCACCGACGCCGGACGGGCGGGCATCGCCGAGGCATTCGACGTGGCGGTCTAGCGACCTACCGCCTTCTCGAGCTGCGCCTTGGTCATGGACGAGCGTCCCTTGACGTTCTTGCGCTTCGCCTCTTCGTAGAGCTGGGCCTTCGTCCGTCCGCCTGCACCGGAGTGCGACCGCAGCCCGCCCCGCCGGCCTGACGAGATGTCCTCGGTCGACGCGCGGCTGGCCTGGCGCGACTCGCCGGCGCGGGCTCGTTCCTTGTTCACGGTGCGCGCCGCGATCTCCTCGGCAGTGCTCTCACTACGACCGCGGTCCTGGAGGCCGTCCTTGATGTGCTCGTACTGGCGCTCGCGCTTCTTGCTCCATGCTCGTTGCGGCATATTCGCGACGTACCCGACAGTGCCTTCGTCCCTAACGTCGTAGGCCGGGCCCATACTGCGGCCATGGCCTACGACGAGGACGTCGCCGACCGGTTGCGCGCCGAACTGGGCGCGACGGCCGGGGTGAGCGAGATGAAGATGTTCGGCGGACTTGCCTTCCTGATCAACGGGCACATGGCGGTCTCCGCCAGCGGCCAGGGCGGGCTGCTGTTGCGGTGCGATCCGGCCGAGACCGATCGGCTCGTCGCCGACGCGCACGCCCACCGCTTCGAGATGCGCGGCCGCGAGATGGACGGCTGGCTGCGTGTCGACGCCGCGGGCTTCTCATCCGATGACGACCTGGAGCGCTGGGTCGAGGTCGGCAGGCGCTACGCCCAATCACTCCCACCGAAATAGTGCTTGATCGTCTCGTCGATCGGGTCGACTCCTGACCGGATCGCCGAGGTGATCATGGTGGGGCGGACGAGTCGACCTGTAAGCCGGGTTCTGTCCTGACGCGAGCGTCAGGGGCGACCATCCATCTAGGCCTGCCGTTGCCGACAGGCTCAAGCGGTCCACCCGCAGACTCGGGCGGGCAGCCCTCGGGCGTCTGCGCGAACGACGCAAGCGCCGCTCTTCTCAACCTTGCTCCAGGTGGGGTTTACCTAGCCGTCCCAATCACTCGAGACGCTGGTGGTCTCTTACACCGCCGTTTCACCCTTACCAGCGCACGCGCTGGCGGTCTGTTCTCTGTGGCACTGTCCCGCGGGTCACCCCGGGTTGCCGTTGACAACCACCCTGCCCTGTGGAGCCCGGACTTTCCTCGGCGAGATGACGTGCACCTCGACGCGGCCGCCCGGCCGGCTCGTCCGCCGTGGTGCCGATGCTAGCCCACACAATCGCCTGGGTAGCCTCGCGAGCGTGCCGGGTGCGCTCGCGGAGATCATCGCGATCGCGGTTCTCGCTCTCAGCCTCTTCGCCGCGATCGCCCGGCCGTTCGGGCTGAGCGAAGCCGTGGTCGCGGTTCCTGGCGCGCTGCTCGTCGTCGGCACGGGCATCGTGACCTCACACGACGCGCTCGACCGGTTGAAAGAGATCGGTCCGACCGTCGCGTTCTTGGCCGGCATCCTCGTGTTCGGTCACCTGTGCGCGGAGGCCGGCGTCTTCGACTACCTCGGCGCCCGGGCGGCGCTTGCGAGTTCGGCGCGTCCGCGTCGGCTGTTGATCCTCGTAGTCGCGCTCGCCGCAGTCATCACGGCGGTGCTGACGCTCGACGCGACCGTCGTGCTGCTGACGCCGGTCGTGATGACGACGGTGCACCGCATGCGCGTCGCGTCCCGCCCGCACGCGTATGCGTGCACGCATCTGGCCAACAGCGGGTCGCTGCTGTTGCCCGTGTCGAACCTGACCAACCTGCTCGCATTCGCTGCAAGCGGTCTCTCGTTCGGCCATTTCGCGGCGCTCATGGTGGTGCCCTGGCTACTGGCATGCGGAGGCGAGTGGCTCGCGCTGCGGACCTTCTTCCGCAGCGATCTGCCGGACGCCCCAGGCGAGAGCCCGTCCGACCTGCGCGCCGCGCCGCGTTACGCGCTGACGATCCTCGCGATCACAATCGCCGGGTTCGTGATCACGTCGTCGCTGAGTGTGAACCCGGCCTGGGCCGCACTCGGCGGTTGCCTGCTGCTGCTCGGCCCGCGGCTGCGCCGTGCGGACATCGGGCCGCGACAGCTCGTCGCCGAGGCGAGCCCCGGCTTCTGTCTGTTCGTGCTCGCGCTCGCCGTGATCGTGCTGGGAGTGACCAGGCACGGCCTCGGGCACGCCCTCGACTCGATCACGCCGAGTGGGACGGGACTGCTGGCGCTGCTCGGCGCGGCGTTCCTCGCCGCCGCCGTCGCGAACCTCGTCAACAACCTGCCCGCCACGCTTGCACTGATCCCGATCGTCACCGGACAACCCGTACTGGTGCTGGCGGTGCTGATCGGCGTCAACGTCGGACCGAACGCGACCTACGGCGGGTCGTTGGCGACGCTGCTGTGGCGCCGTTTGCTTCCGGACGACGCGAAGCCGCGTGCTCGCGAGTTCCATCTGCTCGGGTTCGCGACCGTGCCGGTCATCATGGCGGCGACGACCGTCGCGCTGTGGGGCGGCTACCAGCTCATCGGGTGAGGTGCGACGTGTCGTTGAACAGCCGCAGGGTGGCCGACCCGTCGGCGAGATAGTCGAGCCTCGACACCGACGCGATGTCGAGGTGCATGTTGAAGATCCCCGCAAGCGGCGCCTCGAGCGCGGCACGCACCAACATCTTGATCGGTGACACGTGGGTCACGACCAGCACGGTCGCGTCCGGATACTCCGCCACAACCGTGTCGCGCCCGCGCCGGACCCGGCGCGCAAGTGCCGCGAACGATTCACCCCGCGGTGGCGCCACTTCGGGCGACCCTATCCACGCGTCGAATTCGGCCGGAGCGGCTGCCCGCGCTTCGGCAAACGTGAGCCCTTCGAACGAGCCGAAGTCGACCTCGGCGAAGTTGTCGTTGACCGACACCGGCAGTGCGAGCGCGCCGGCAATCGCAGCCGCTGTCTCGCGCGCACGCCGCAGCGGCGAACTGATGATCGCGGCGACGTCACCGAACGACCGCGCGGCGAGGTCGGCCGCCTGTTGTCGGCCGGCGGCGTCGAGGGCCAGATCGTTACGCCCGCTCAGACGCTTCTCGGCGCTGTGCTCGGTGGCGCCGTGCCGGGCGAGGACGAGTCGCGTGCGCGGACCCGTCGGCGGCGTCCACGATCGTCCGGTCGGGGTCGCCGGTAACGAACGCGCCGGTTTGCCGGCCGCCTCGTCCATCGCCTCGTTCGCGAGCCGGTCGGCATGCTTGTTCTTCTCGCGCGGAATCCATTCGAACGTGACGTCGGCGAACGACTGGCGCAACTGCGCCGCCTCGCCGGCCAGCGGGCGCAGACCGGGGTTCTTGACCTGCCACGTGCCCTTCATCTGCTCGACGACGAGCTTGGAATCCATCCGCACTGCCACGCGGCTCGCGCCGAGTTCGTGCGCGGCGCGCAACCCGGCGATCAAGCCGCGGTACTCGGCAACGTTGTTCGTCTCGATCCCGATCGAGTCCTTGCGCTCGGCGAGCACCGCGCCGGTCTGGGGATCCATCACCACCGCGCCGTAGCCGGCCGGCCCTGGGTTGCCACGCGACCCGCCGTCAGCCTCGACGACGACCAGCCCGACGGTCATAACCCCGACTCGTCCGTACGGATGAGAATGCGCCGGCAGTTGTCGCAGCGCACGACCTCGTCCGGCGCTGCCGCGCGTACCGCCGTGAGTTCGCTACCGGACAGCTCGATGCGGCAACCCTCGCAGCGGCGTTGCTTGATCATCGCGGCGCCGACACCGCCGCCGTGTTCGCGTGCGCGCTCGTACAACGCGAGCAAGTCGGCCGGAATCTCGGCCGCGATCGTCGTCCGCTCGCCCGTACGCGTCTCGACGGCAGAGTCGATCTCGGCGAAGGCGCTGTCTCGTGTCGAGATCAACTCGGCACGGTCGGTGTCGAGCGCGTTGCGTTGTTCGGTCAGCTGCGTCACCGCGGCGTCGGCGGCTTCGCGCTGCTCCATCACCTCGAGCAGGTCGTCCTCGAGATTCGACTGGCGACGGGCCAAGGTAGCGACCTCGTGCTGCAGGCTCTCGATCTCCTTCGCGGGCAGACCACCGCTCTGCATGCGCTGCTCGTCGCGTGTGGCGCGGGCGCGCACGGCATCGACCTCGTTCTCGAGACGGCGCTGCTGATCGGCGACGTCGTCGGCGCGGGTCTGCGCATCGATGACGTCGCCGGCGAGCACGTTCGCGCGTTGTTCGCGCTCGGCCAAGGCTGCCAGCTCGGGCAGCGCACGACGGCGGTGAGCGAGCTGGGCGAGTGCGGTGTCGACCGTCTGCAGGTCGAGCAGGCGCAATTGCGCGGCGTGGTCGGCATTCACTGGCTGGCTTGCGCCTTTCCGGCCGAAGATTCGTGCAGCGTCCACGGATCGGTGACGTGCGTCGAGACTGACACGTCCACGCTAGTGCCGAAGTGGTCAGCCAACCGAACGGCCACCTCGTCCAGCCAGGGCGACTCAGTCGCCCAGTGCGCCGCGTCGATCAACGCGATCCCGTCCGTGCCGCGCTCGGTCACTTCTTCGACGGTCGGATGATGCTTCAGATCTGCGGTGAGCAGAGCGTCAGCGCCCCGGTGGCGGGCGAGCTCGGCGCGGGATCCACCACTGCCGCCGCAGACCGCGACCGTTTGCACCATGCGGTCCGGATCGCCGGCGGCACGAACCCCCCACGCGGTGGCAGGCAACACGGCCGCGGCGTGCGCAGTGAACTCGCGCAGCGACATCGGCCGGGCCAGGGTTCCGATGCGCCCCGTTCCGCGCCGGGTCGGCATCGGCACCTGCGCAAGCAGATCGAAGGCCGGCTCTTCATAGGGATGCGCGGCACACATCGCGGCGACGACCGCGTCGCGTCGCGAGTTCGGCACGATCATCTCGACGCGCGTCTCGCCGAGCACCTCGGTGCGACCGACCGTCCCGATCGTGGGGTGCGCACCCGCCAGCGGACGGAACGTGCCGATGCCGTCGGCGCTCCAGGCACAGCGTTCGTAGTCGCCGATCGTCCCTGCGCCGGCAACTGCCATCGCGTCGATGAGCGCGTCGGCACCACCCTGCGGAACAAAGACGACGAGCTTGGCCATGTTGGCGTCGTGCTGCACGTCGAGCGCAGTGAAGTCGTGCAGTCCGACCCGGCGCGCGAGTGCGTCCGACACGCCGGGGTCTGCGACATCAGCATTCGTGTGCGCGACGAAGTGAGCGATTCCGCCGCGGATCATGCGATGGACGAGCGCGCCCTTCGGATCGTCGGCCGGCACGCCGTGCACTCCGTCGAGCAGCAGTGGATGGTGCGTGATCAGCAGTTGCGCACCGCGCTCGGCCGCCTCGGCGACCGTCGCCGGCACCGCGTCGACGGCGAGCAGCACCCGCGTCACGTTCTCGTCCGGATCGCCGCAGACCAGACCCACCGCGTCCCACGCTTCGGCCCAGCGCGGATCGAACCATGCATCGAGGATGCCACGCAGGTCGGCGAGGGTCGGCACCGTGGGAACCTACCGCGCGACCTGACACGCGTACCGTGGACGTGACGGCGGTGCGGACGATGCGGAGGCGATCATGGCGTTGTTCGACGGCGTGGGTGGCTTGGTGTTCCTGGCGGTCTGGATCTTCTGTTTCATCGATGTGCTGACCACCCCGGAAGCAGCGTGCCGCAATCTGCCGAAGCTCGCCTGGATCTTCATCGTCCTGCTGCTCCCGCTCGTCGGTTCGATCGCTTGGCTGGTGGCCGGACGGGCCTGGGACCGCACCACGATCGCCGCACCGCGAGCGACCGCGCGGGCGGGGCAGGCGCGGCGCGTGCCGAGCAATCCTGACGATGACGACGAGTTCCTCGCCGGGCTGAAATTACGGGCCGACGAGCAGCGCCGGCGCGCTCGCGAACAGTCCGATCGCGACCTGCGCGACGGCCTCGACGGCGAGGCCCACTAAACGTTTCGCTGCCTCGTCGTGACCTTGTGGCGCCTGGCTCGTTGATTGTGAAGGCGGCCGCCCGGGTAACTAGTCGAGTGGGACGTCGCTCCCGTTGTCGACAGGAGAGGTGCCCAAATCGTGTGGCAGGTGGTGAAGACGCTGCGTCCGCACCCCCTCGCTGTGGGGCAGGCGCGCAACTTCTGCACTCGTCGACTCAGTTCCGTGCTCGATGACCGTTCCGACGCGCCCGATGTGGTTGCCGACGCCGCGACCATCGCCAGCGAGTTGGTCACCAACGCCGTGACCGCAGGGTCGTCGGCGATCGAACTGTGCCTCGGACTTCGCACCAACGCGATCTACATCGAGGTGGCCGACGACGCCGCAGGCGTGGTCGCGCCAGGCAATCCGCGGCCGACCGACCCCAAGGGTCGAGGACTGCTCGTCGTCGCCGCACTGTCGCGCGAGTGGGGCGTGAGTGCTGCTGATGGCACTAAGCAGGTGTGGGCCGAGATCGCTTTGTCGGGAAACGGCGACGCGTCGATTGGTTCGGGTGGACGACGGAACTCGGTCATCTGAGGTCGGATATTGTCGGCGACATGACAGCGGCGGGAGGGGCGAGTCAGCCGGTGGTGCTTCGGTTGGTCGGTGATGTAGACGCACTGACACAGTCGAACTATCGGCGTAGTGCCGACGAGATGCTCGCAGGAGCAGACACCGATCGGCTCATCGTCGACATGTCCGAATTGGTGACGATCGACTCGAGCGGGCTGGGCCTGCTCGTGCACCTTCAGTCGCTGACACGCGAGAAGGATGTCGCCATGGTGCTCACCAATGTCCCGCCACGCGCGGGCGCGTTGCTCAAGCGCACCGGGCTCGATCGCGTATTCGAGATCGACGGTTCGTAGGTTGGGCTCCCGATGACTCACAACGAATCCGCCGCCGCCGAGGGCCCGGCGGTACTTCGCCTCACCGGTGACGTCGACTTCTTCACTGAGGACGAGTTCCGCGAGCAGGCCGAGAAACTGCTCGACACACCGGGTGTCGACCGGTTGATCGTCGACCTCGCCGACATCGGCGTCATGGACTCGAGCGGGCTGAGCCTGCTCGTCGATCTGTTGCGTCTGTGCCGCGACCTGGATCTGCCGATGACACTGCGTGGTGTCCCGGATCGCGTCGTCCAGCTGCTGGACCTGACCGGACTGGACCAAGTCATCGCCGTCGAGTGAGGAGACCCCCAACAATGGAACGCGCAGGAGGCGGTGACCGGCCGGTCCTGTCCATGGTCGGCGACATCGACATCGCCAGCGAGCAGGACTGGCGGCTGCCGCGGCAGCGAGTGGCTCGAGGCCCACCCCGACCTTGTCGACGTCACCCTTGACATGGCCGGCGTCAGCTTTCTCGACTCCCGTGGCATGTCCGTGCTGGTCGATCTGCATTCCAAGGCGCTCGGGCGCGGCGGCAAGTTGACGCTGCTCGCGGTGCCGCGGCGAGTGGCGAAGGCGCTCAGTGTCGCCGGCCTCGATCAGGTATTCCAGGTCGAATCAGTTTGAACGCCGCATTAATCCAATCAACCAGGACGTTTCGGCCGCGAGAATCAAGTATTGCGCAAGGCTGGTCAAGAATCGCGCAAGCTGGGTACTATTTCTCCGCACAGTGCATCGTCCGCCTCGGCGGCCGGCGGGGGCGGGTCATCTCGATGACCTGGGCGATCAGGTGGGCAACGCCTGAGCTGCCATGGTTCCCCCGCCTTTGGCATTTCTAGCCCTACGTCGCGCTCCCCCGCGGCTCGATGAGGAAGGCTGGCCTTGCGCCGCACTATCATGAGTACTTTTCGTACTGCTCTGTCCCGGAAAAGCCTGCTTCTGAAGAGCGCATCCTTTGCGCTCGCGGCGTCGACCGCTATCGCCACCGCTGCCGTCTCCGGCGGCGTCGAGGCACATGCATCGACGCGCCCCGATGCACCACACCGTCGCCAGCCCGAACCCACTCGCCAACATCACCTGGGGCAACTACAGGGGCTCGACCGACGAGCTGTTCAACACGCTGCCCCGCCTGCACGGCACGAACCGGCGCCTGCTGCAGTCGGTCGCCGTCCGGCCCCGCATGCGCTGGTTCGGCGCCTGGTACTCCGACAACTTCATCTACACCGCGATGCGGCGCTACATCCAGAACGTGACCCGGGGTCGGTCCAATGTGCTGGTGCAGATGGCCATCTTCCGGATGGTTCCGTGGGAGACGCGGGCCTGCCCGACCCTGCCGACCGGCGCACAGCAGCGCAGCTACTACCGCTGGATCAACCGCGCGGCCCGCGCCATCGGACGCACCCACGTCGCGATGGTGCTGCAGCCTGACCTGCCGTTCGCGTTCTGCGTGCCGCATCACTCGAAGCTGCCGCTGAACATGGTCTCCTACGCAGCACGCAAGTTCAGCTCGCTGCCGCACACCTCGGTCTACATCGACTCGGGCGCTGCTGACTGGTCGCCGGTGAACCGGTCGGTGTGGCTGCTGCGCCACGCGGGTGTGCGCTACGCCCGCGGCTTCGCGCTCGACGCGACGCACTACGACTCGACCAGCGCGCAGGTCGTGTACGGCGCGAAGATCCAGAACGCACTCAGCGCCTGGGGCCTGCACGGCAAGCGTTTCATCGTCAACACGGCGCAGAACGGCCGTCCGTTCTCGCGGCAGTGGTACATGCACCACGGCGGAACCGGTCGCGGTTACAACAACGCTGCGGCCTGCCGCACCGTCGGCCAGCGGCACTGCGTCACGCTCGGCATCCCGCCGACGTGGCACACGAGTTCGGCTCCCGGCCTGACCGCGCAGGCTCGTTCGCTGGCCGCCAAGTACTGCGACGCGTACTTGTGGGTCGGTCGTCCGTGGCAGATCAGCCAGCCGTCGAGCTTCTCGCTGAGTCGGCTCCTGTCCATGGCCCGTACCACGCCGTACTAAACCGCGTTTCCTACCTCCGCGCGAAGGCGTGGGGCTGCCCCCCACCTGGCGGCCCCACGCCTTTTGCTGTGTAGCTACGTCCACAATCACGCCGTGCAGAAACGCCACGCACTCACGCCGCGCTGTCAAGCCACGCAGTCACGCCACGCACTCACTCCGCGCGAAGCACGTGCTCGAGGCCGGATATCCGCAACAACACCGCGACATGCTCGGGTACACCGCGCAGCCGCAGCTCGATGGCCCGCTCTTGCGCAGTGCGCCTGAGCCGCAACAGGGCGCTGAGTCCGGACGAGTCGATGAACTCGACGGCCGCGAGATCGACGACGAGGAACTGGCCGGACGGGATGTCACGCAGCAACGCTGCGCCCTGCGTCACGAGTTGGTCGGCCTGGACGACATCGACGTCGCCGCGCAGGGTCAGGACGGGACGTGCATCGGGGTCTGCGGATTCCGACAAGACCAGCACCTCCTTCAGTCGCGATAGAGCCCTTGCGCCTCTGCCGGCACGGTGTCGAGTGAGAGCGAGAACCATACGGTCTTACCGATGCCGTGCTCGCTAGGCCGCACGCCCCAGTCGTCGGCGAGTCGCAGGACGAAGTACACGCCGCGGCCGTGGCTGTCAGTCGGCTCGACCTGTTCGACCGTGACGGCGCCTGCGGCGTAGTCGGTGCAATCGACCCGAAGCCGCCGCGCGGAGCGGAAGATCTTGACCGTGAAGTCTGTCGCGGCGTGCGTGACGCAGTTCGTCGCCACCTCGGACACGAGCAGCACCAGCACACCGCGCACGGCAGGATCGAGATCTGCGGTGAGTTCGGCTGCGAACCGGCGAGCTTGCGCGACCGAGGTCTTGGCCGCATGCAGACGGATCTCACCGACCAGCTTCTCGTCGAGCTGGCCTGCGTCCGCGTGCTCGCCGCCGGGTGTCGCGCTGGATCCGGCAGCCGTGTCGCGTCGCACGACGAGCAGCGCCACGTCATCGGTCGTCGGAGTGTCGCCGACCATGCGCATCATGATGTCGCGGCAGACGCGTTCCGGTGCGTCGGACGCGACGGACGCGAGCAGCCGAGCGAGCCCCGCCTCGATCGACTCGCCGCGGCGCTCGATCAAGCCGTCGGTGTAGCAGATCAGGGTGCCCTGGTCCGGCATTTCCAGCAAGGCTGCGGAGTACTGCGCGTCATCAACCGCACCGAGTGGGGGGCCTGGCATGACGGCGACGTACTCCGCACCGGCGGGGGTCGCGAGGATCGGCGGCGGATGTCCGGCGGAGCTGATAACGAATCGGTCGTACGGCGGTTCGGCCACCGCGCACAGCAAGGTCACCATCGTGTCGACCTCGAAGTGCAACAGCTTGCGGTTGGTGAGTTCGAGAACTCGCGACACGGCTTCGTCGAGCAGCGCGTATGAGCGCAGTGCACTCTTGACGCGACCGACCACCACCGCCGAGTGCAGGCCGTGACCGGCAACGTCGCCGATCACGATCCACAGCGCGCCGGACGGGAGGACGAAGGCGTCGTACCAGTCGCCACCGATCGACCGATCCTCGGCCGGTGCGTAGCGCGCGGCGAATTGGAGATCTGGCAGGTTCGGCAGCCGGGTCGGCAGCAACTCACGCTCGAGCACGGCACCTGCGGCCGAATCGATGGCCAGCCGGCGCGTCTGGACAGCAGCCGAGATTCGTTCGCCGGCGACTTGAAGCAACTCGACGTCGTGCGGTTCGAACGCCCGGTCGGCAATTCGTCCGACGTGCAGGACGCCGAGCAAATCGCTGCCGACGACCAGCGGCACCCCGATCATGTGACGGATGCCCTTCTCCCACAGGATCGGGTTGGCCACCGTCGTTTCGTCTACCCGGTCGAGCACGACCGGCTCGCGTCGAGCGGCGATGGTGCCGGCGAATCCCGTCCCTATCGGCACCCGCACGCCCTGCCGGACCTCTTCCTCGAGTCCGCACGCTGCGCGGGCGACGAGATCGTCGGATCCGTGCCGTCGCAGCAGCACGGCGGCGGTATCCGCGTCGAGGACGGCACGGACGCGGTAGAGCAGTTCGACGAGCAGGTCGTCGACGTCCAGCTTCGTCAGGCTCACGTCGGTAACGGCCGCCAGATTGCTCAGCCGCTCCTCGAAACCGCGTGAGGCCACCTGTCCGAGAGTAGCCACATAGCGGCCCTGCGCCGGTGAATGCGGCGACACGCGACGAGTGGGCGCTACTGGGATCGAACCAGTGACCGCTCGGGTGTAAGCCGAGTGCTCTCCCGCTGAGCTAAGCGCCCGGACGTGACGGCCCAGAGTACGACACCGCAGTGCCCAGCCCGTACCGTGATCCCGTGACGAGGACGTCCGCGACGAGCGCTGTGCGCGCGAATCTGCGCGCGCTGCGCGAGCCGCGGTATGCGTCTCTTTCGGCGCTGATGGTGCTGGTTGCGTTGGTGTGCATCGGGGCCGGGACGTGGCAGATCGCGCGCTTCGACCAGAAGGTCCGCGACAACGATGCCCTGCGGGCCAACGCACACGCTGCCGTCGTCCCGCTCGGCTCCGTCCTCCCCTTGGTGGGTGCTCCGGGCCCGCCCGCAGATTCCGTCCGCTACCGCACCGTCACCGCGACGGGCCACTTCGACGACGCACACACAGTGCGCGTGGGGCTGCGGACCGTCGACGGCGCCGACGGTGACCTGGTGCTGACCCCGTTCGTCACGAGTGGTGGCGACGTGCTCGTCGTCCGCGGACTCGATGCGGATCGCAGCGGCAGCACGCCGGCACCCCCGGCGGGTGAGGTGACCATCCGCGCTCGAGTACAGACCAGCGAGGCCAACCGCGACAACGCGGCCGCCTTCGCCCGCGGCAAGCTGCTGTCGATCAATGCCCCCGCGCAGGCGGCGCACCTGGGCAAGCCGGTGTACGACGGCTATGTCGAACTGCTGCCCGGTCAACCCGGCACGCAGAATGTGACTGCCATACCGGCGCCCAGCCTGTCGAACCCGGCCGGCGGTGCGGTCGAGCCGCAACACTTCGCCTACATCATCCAGTGGTATTTGTTCGCTGCGCTCGCGCTCGCTGCCCCGTTCGCGATGATGCGCGCCGACCGTCGTGAGCGCGACGCGTCCGAACCGGCGACCGGCGAGACACCAAGCCGGACTGCGAACGAGACGGTCCCGCAGACCGACCAGCAACGACGCGCTGCCAAGCTTGCCGATCGCTATGGACGGGCGACGCGATGACGGTTGCTCTCGTGATCATCGGCGTGGTCATTCTGGTGCTGCTGATCATCCCGATCGTGAGCTACAACCGATTCGTGCGAGAGCGCAATCTCGTCGCCGAGTCGTGGCGACAGATCGATGTCGAACTGCAGCGCCGGCACGACCTCATCCCGAATCTCGTCGAGACGGTGCAGGGCTACGCGGCGCACGAGCGACATGTGTTCGACGACATCACCCGCGCCCGTGCGGCCGCGGTGCAGGCGCGTTCGACGGCCGAGAACGACCAGGCCACGCGAGCGACTGCAGAGAATGCGTTGAGCAGGGCCGTGGTCGGCGTCGTCGCGCTCGCCGAGGGATATCCGCAACTCAAAGCGAACCAGAATTTCCTTGCACTGCAGCACGAACTCGTCGACACCGAAGACCGCATCGCGGCCGGACGCCGCTTCTACAACGGCAACGTCCGCGCGCTCAACACTCGTGTGCAGGCGTTCCCGTCGAACATCGTGGCCGGCATGTTCCACTTCAGCGCAGCCGACTACTTCGAACTCGACGACCCGGGCGCCCGCCAGGCTGTCAGCGTCGATCTCGGCGGCTCGCGCTGATGTTCGCAGTCGTGATCGTGGTCATCGTCCTTGTCGCGATCGCGGCCGGAGTAGGTGGCTACTACGCGAACAAGCGCCGCCAGGCCGCGCTCGCCGCGTGGGCCGCGCAGCACGGCTACAGCTATGCGACCGCGGACGACCGGTACAGCGAACTGCCGTGGGGTCCGCCGTTCGGAGAGGGATTCGGACACGCTGCCCTCGACGTGCTCACCTCGACCGGCCCGGGCCGACCTGCCTTGTGCTTCACCTATCGGTACAAGACCCGCACCAGCAACGGCAAGACGTCGTCCACGCAGACGCACTACTTCGCGATCTACTCGGCGCGACTGCAGCGAGCGCTGCCGAACCTGCACGTGAGCCGCGAAGGGCTGTTCGGCACGATCGCGCGCGCAATCGGCTTTCACGACATCGAATTCGAGAGCGAGCAGTTCAACAAGACGTTCAAGGTCAAAGGCGACGACCGCAAATTCGCCTCGGACGTGATCAACCCGCAGATGATGCAGTTCCTGCTCGACACGGATGCACCGGGCTTCGCGATCATCGGCGCCGACATCGTCCTGGTTCGCAGCGGTCGACTGCGGCTCGAAGACGTTGAATCGGCGGTCGGCTATCTCGAGACGGTGCTCTCGCACGTCCCCGAGTTCGTGTGGGAGCCCCACTGATGGACGCATCGGAGTGGGACGAGCGCTATCGCGCCGAGGGTCTCGTCTGGGGCGGCCCGCCGAACCGGTGGGTCGTCGAGGAGCTGTCCGACACGCCGTCCGGCGTCGCCGTCGACCTCGCCTGCGGAGAGGGACGCAATGCGTTGTGGCTGGCGGCGCACGGCTGGCGCGTGATCGCCGTCGACTTCTCGGCCATCGCCATCGCCAAGGCGCGCGAACTCGACATCGGCGGGTTGGTCGAATGGGTCACCGCGGACGCGACGGACTATCGCCCGGCACAGCCCGTCGACCTTGCGCTGCTGTGTTACCTCCAGGTGCCGGCCGAGCAGCGGCGTAGCACGGTGCGGCATGCCGCGGCAGCTCTCGCACCGGGCGGCACGCTGCTCGTGATCGCGCACGACAGCCGCAACCTGACCGACGGGACGGGCGGACCGAGCGACCCGCGCGTGCTCTACACGGCCAACGACGTCGTGGCGGATCTCGAGGGCACCGGGCTGGTCAGTGACCGCGCTTCGGAAGTTTTTCGTCCTGTCCCGGGTAGCGACCGGCCTGCGATCGACGCATTGCTGCGCGCGCACCGCCCCGCTGCCGTTTGAGATCGCGCATCTGGGCGCGCGCGGTCTGGCGTCCCAGCCGGGTGCGGCGGGCGATCTCGGCAGACGAAGCGCGGGTGTACCCGTGCCTGCGGTCGGATCGGTCGACGAAGAAGGCGGCGATCAGCATCGGAATGACTATGCACGCGACGATGATCAGAAAGGTCATGACCGTTACAGCGATTTGATCGCTGCGCGCCACTCGTCAGCGTCGCGCCCCTCGCCCGGATTGTTCATCTCGGCGAATCGGACGATGCCGTCCTTGTCGACGAGGAAGGTGCCGCGGTTGGCGATTCCGGCGACCTCGTTGAAGACGCCGTAGGTCTGCGCCACTCCGCCGTGTGGCCAGAAGTCGGCGAGCAACGGGAACTCGTAGCCCTCGCGCTCGGCGAAGATCTTGTGGGTGTACACCGAGTCGACGCTGATCGACACAGTCAGCACGGCGTCGTTCTCGAAGGCCGACATGTCATCGCGCACGGCGCACAACTCACCGGTGCAGATTCCGGTGAACGCGAGCGGGTAGAACACGATGAGCACAGCCTGCTCGCCGCGGTGCGCGGAGAGCGTGAACTCTTCGTTGTTCTGGTCTTTCAGGGTGAAGTCAGGCGCTAGGTCGCCGACTCTGATCACTTCTTGCCTCCGGAACGCCGACCGACGAGCCGATTGCCCGACCAGTCTTGACTGATCGTAACTATCGACGTCTCGGACAGCCCCGCCACCGCCGCCGCTTCGCTGATATCGGACGCCTCGACATGTCCGACCCGTCCACGCTTGGGGGTCAGCAGCCAGATGACGCCGTCGTCGGCGAGCGGGCTGATCGCGTCCACCAGCAGGTCTGTGAGGTCTTCGTCGCCCTCGCGGTACCAGATCAGCACCACGTCGACGACCTCATCGGAGTTTTCGTCGACGAGTTCTTCGCCGGTGTGGTCTTCGATGTTGTCGCGGAGTTCGGCATCGACGTCGTCATCGAACCCGATCTCCATCACGATCATGGACGGTTTGAGGCCCATGCGTGCGGCAACACCGGGTTCGCCGCTCGTCGCAGCGCTCGTGCTCCCCGTGCCCACGTAATCATCCTTCCCACAGTGGCAACGGAGCGGCAAGTTCGGATTACCGCTTGGTAGCTCTCGCTCTGACCCTAGCGGGAGGCAAAGGTGTTCACTGGTGGGGTGACCCGAGACCGATTCAACGTCATCACCGACGGGCTCCCGAGCCAGCTGCCGGACATCGATCCCGAAGAGACCCGCGAGTGGATCGAGTCGTTCGACTCCGCCGTCGACTCCGACGGCCGCCAGCGCGCGCGCTTCCTCATGCTCAAGCTGCTCGAACGCGCCCGCGAGCGCCAGGTCGGCGTCCCCGCGTTGCGCAGCACCGACTACATCAACACGATTCCGCCCGAGCGCGAGCCGTGGTTCCCCGGCGACGAGGACATCGAGCGGCGCATCCGCGCCTACATCCGCTGGAACGCCGCCATCATGGTGTCGCGGGCCAACAAGACGGTCGGCGTCGGCGGCCACATCGCGACCTATGCGAGCGCGGCGTCGCTCTACGAGGTGGGCTACAACCACTTCTTCCGCGGTAAGGACCTCGCCAGCGGGATGGGCGACCAGATCTACTTCCAGGGCCACGCTGCGCCGGGCATCTACGCGCGCGCGTTCCTCGAAGGCCGCATGACGACCGAACAGCTCGACGGGTTCCGGCAAGAGAAGTCGCACGCGCCCAACGGCCTGTCGTCCTACCCGCACCCGCGGCTGATGCCCGACTTCTGGGAGTTCCCGACGGTGTCGATGGGCATCGGCCCGATCGGTGCGATCTACCAGGCCCGGTTCAACCGCTACCTGCATGCGCGCGACATCACCGACACGTCCAACTCGCATGTATGGGCGTTCCTGGGCGACGGCGAGATGGACGAGGTCGAGTCGCTCGGCGCGATCGGCGTCGCCGCTCGCGAGGAACTCGACAACCTGACGTTCGTGATCAACTGCAACCTGCAGCGTCTCGACGGCCCCGTCCGCGGCAACGGCAAGATCATCCAAGAGCTCGAGTCGTACTTCCGTGGCGCGGGCTGGAATGTGATCAAGGTGGTGTGGGGACGCGACTGGGATCCGCTGCTTGCGCGTGACGGCGACGGCGCGCTGGTCAACCAGATGAACCAGACCCCCGACGGTCAGTACCAGACGTATTCGGTCGAGACGGGCGCCTACATCCGCGAGCACTTTTTCGGCACCGACCCGCGGTTGCGACGCATGGTCGAGGACATGTCCGACGACGACCTGCGCCGGCTATCGCGCGGCGGCCACGACTACCGCAAGGTGTACGCCGCCTTCGAGGCAGCGCGTGCGCACGTCGGCCAGCCGACCGTCATCCTCGCCAAGACGGTCAAGGGCTGGACGCTCGAGTCGTTCGAGGGGCGCAACGCCACGCACCAGATGAAAAAACTGACCAAGGCCGATCTCAAGGCGTTCCGCGACCGGCTCTACCTGCCGATCTCGGACGAGGCTCTCGACGCCGAACTGCCGCCGTACTACCACCCGGGCGAGAAGTCCGACGAGATCCAGTACATGAAGGAGCGCCGAGCCGCGCTCGGCGGCGCGGTCCCCAAGCGCATGGTGCGCGCCAAGCCGCTCACGCTGCCTGGCAACGACGCCTACAAGGAACTGCAGGCGGGATCGGGCAAGCAGCAGATCGCGACCACCATGGCGACCGTGCGCCTGTTCAAGGATCTGATGAAGGACAAGGAGATCGGCAAGCGATTCGTGCCGATCATCCCCGACGAAGCGCGCACGTTCGGTCTCGACTCGATCTTCCCGACGGCCAAGATCTATTCGCCGCACGGGCAGGAGTACGAAGCCGTCGACCGCGAACTGCTGCTTTCGTACAAGGAGTCGACGAGCGGGCAGATCCTGCACGAGGGCATCAGCGAGGCCGGTTCGATGGCGTCCCTGATCGCCGCTGCGTCCTCGTACGCAACGCATTCGACGCCGATGATCCCGTTCTACATCTTCTATTCGATGTTCGGGTTCCAGCGCACGGGCGACCAGTTCTGGGCACTCGCCGACCAGCTCGGGCGCGGGTTCGTGCTCGGTGCGACTGCGGGACGAACGACGTTGACCGGTGAGGGATTGCAGCATGCCGACGGGCACTCACTGCTGCTCGCCTCGACCAACCCTGCGTGCGTCGCGTACGACCCGGCGTTCGCCTTCGAGATCACGCACATCGTCAAGGCGGGCCTCGCGCGCATGTACGGCGTCGGTTCGTACCCCGACAACAAGGTCAGCGACCACGACGTCTTCTACTACCTGACGATCTACAACGAGCCGATCGTGCAGCCGAAACAGCCCGACAACCTCGATGTGGACGGGTTGCTCAAGGGCATCTACAAATACTCGCCGTCCCTCGAGGTCGACGGTCGCCCGCGCACGCAGCTGCTCGCGTCGGGTGTCTCGGTGCCGTGGGCGCTCGAGGCGCAACGCATCCTCGGCGAAGAGTGGAATGTCGACGCCGACGTGTGGTCGGTGACGTCGTGGAACGAGCTGCGCCGCGATGCGATCGCGTGTGAAGAGGCGTCGCTGCTCGATACCGAGGGCGATGCCCGCACGCCCTACATCGCGTCCGTCCTGGCCGACCAGCCCGGGCCGGTCGTCGCGGTGTCCGACTTCATGCGCGCCGTCCCCGATCAGATTGCCCGCTGGGTACCCGGCGACTACACCTCGCTCGGCACCGACGGGTTCGGTTTCGCCGACACCCGGGGCGCCGCTCGCCGGTTCTTCCACGTCGACGCGCAGTCGATCGTGGTGGCCGTCCTGCAGCAGTTGGCGCGTCGGCGCGAGGTCAAGGCCGAGGCGCCGCGCGAGGCGTTCGAGCGCTACCGGCTTAACGACGTGAACGCTGCCGGCACGGGCACTGTCGGCGGCGACGCCTGACCCCGCTTCCTCCCTATCGCTTCTCCCCCGCCGCAGTCATCTTCATCGCCATATTTTGACTACGCCGGGGAGGAAGCGCGCAGACGCGCACGAAGGTAGGCGCTCGTACGTCGCCATGCGGCGGTCGTTTGCACATCGGCCCAGACGACGCGCTCGATCGTCCGCACACCAGATCGAATGAGTGCGATCTCGCGGCGTTTGTCGCGCCAAGCCTGGTCGTCGGAGCCCCGCGAGCTCGGGTCGTACTTCACTCGGCCGTCGGCCTCGAGCACCATCCCGTGCTGTGGCCAGTAGAAATCGACGCGATAGGGCCCGATGACGTACTGCGGTTCGGGAGGTGGAAACCCGTCGTCGTGCAGCGCGAGCCGAACCAGCGATTCGAGTGGCGACTCCGCGCGCGGGTCGGCCAGTGCGAGCACGGCCGCAGCACGTCGCGCGTACGGCCAGCCGACTGCTCGGGCAAGTGCGTCATCGATGTCTTTGCGGGTGACAAGGGATTCGCGCAGCGCTGCGTCGGCGGCCATGATCGCGTCGCGTCGGTCGTGTCGACCGAGATCAACGAGAGTGCGGCACACAGTTGTGACGGCCGCGCCGAACCAGCTGCCGAGGTCGCGGTCGGAAAGCGACGCGCTGTAAACATGCGTCCGCGACCGCTTACCCAGCGTTTGCTCCTGGCGCGCCGTGACCTGTGGACGGTCCGGGAGGCGGAAGATCGGTAGCCCGTGCAGACTCGCTGCGCTACGCCCGCTCGAGACCTGGCCCGGGCGCAGTAATACGGCGCCGGTCGCCATCAGGGCGGCGCGCTGCTTCGCAGCATCGTGACCCGCGGTGGGCTCCGCGACGACCGGCGACAGCACACCGCGCATCGGTGTGGTCAATCGCTGCCGCCGAACCTCTCGACGCACGTCGTTTGCCGTCAACCCGAGGTCGCGTGCCTGCGCCGGACTGAGGACGAAACCTTGATCGCGCGCAAGAGCTGATAGCGGGTCAGAACCGCAATCAGCCCAACGTTCGCACCACCAGCGCTGCCACGCTGCAATCGGAAGAGAGTCGGCGTCCACGCCGGACAATGGTGAGCGCGCAAGAGGCAGCGTTCGGGGTTATCCACAGCCCAAACCCGCGCTTCTCCCCCGGCGTAGTCAAATTTCGGCGTCAATTATGACTGCGCCGGGGAGGAAGCGGTCAGTAGCGCGCGCCGACGACCTGGTCGGCGAGCGGGTCGAGCTCGGCGAGATCGGCGTCGGTGAGCTCGACGTCGAGGGCGGCGACGTTCTGCTCCAGGTAGCTGATGCGCTTCGTGCCCGGGATCGGGACGACCGGGACACCGAGACGGGCGGACTGCTGCTGCACCCAGGCGATCGCGACCTGCGCTGCAGTCACGTCACGTCGCTGCGCGACCTCGGCGACCTTCGCCGCGATCGCTTCGTTGGCGTCACGCGCCTCGCCCTGGAAGCGCGGCAGGTTGGTGCGGAAGTCCTTGCCGCCGAAGTTCGCACCCGACAACGCGCCGGTCAAGAAGCCACGGCCGAGCGGTGAGAACGGGACGAGGCCGACGCCGAGCTCGCGCAATGCGGCGAGCACCGTGGTCTCGGGATCGCGGGTCCACAACGAGTACTCGCTCTGGACGGCCGTGATCGGGTGCACGGCGTACGCGCGCCGCAGTTGGTCGTTGTCGACCTCGGACAACCCGAGGTAGCGCACCTTGCCTTCCACGACGAGTTCAGCCATCGCGCCGACGGTCTCTTCGATCTCGGCGTCGTCCGGCGGACGATGCAGGTAGTACAGATCGATGACCTCGACGCCGAGCCGCGTCAACGAGTCCTCACATGCCGCCTTCACGTAATCGTGCTTGCCGTGGACGGTGCGCTTGGTCGATTCGACGTCGCGGTCGATCCCGAACTTGGTCGCCAGCTGCACGTCGTCACGCCGTCCGGCGATGGCCCGCCCGACCAGCACCTCGTTGTGCCCGGCTCCGTACACGTTCGCGGTGTCGAGGAAGGTGACGCCGAGTTCGAGCGCGCGATCAATGGTGGCGATCGACTCGTCCCAGTCACCGGTGCCGTAGCTCTGGCTCATGCCCATGCAGCCGAGGCCCTGGGCCGAAACGTTCAGTTCGCCGAGATCAATACGTGGGATCACCGTGCCGACAGTACGACCCGATCGGTTGCTAGGGCATCGTCCAGACGAGCAGTTCGCCGCTGCCGGTCATGTCGAGGCGCCCCGAGCCGCGCACCGAGTCACCGCGGAGCACCTGCTCGGGGCCCAACCGCCATTCGCCGTCAGTGACATGCGCGTGCCAGTGGATCGCGTCGAGAGTGACTCCCGAGCGCCATACGTCGAAGCGCGCCGCGTCGAGGTCGAACGGAGCCGACTCGGTCGTGACGCTCGGTTGCGTCGTTCCGTCGACGAGCGTCATCTGCACCATCCGCAACGGCTCGCGGGCCGAGGCATTCACCTCGCAGTGCCGGATGCCGGTGCCCGTGCGCTGGACCAGCACCTCGCCCACACCGACCCGACGCACCCGCCCCGCGTCGTCTTCGTGGCGAAGCCGGCCCGAGACCACCCAGCTGACGATCGCGACGCCGCGATGCCCGTGCCAGTCGAAGCCGGCTCCGGGCGCGACCACGTGCTCGTCGACGCCGACGAGCATCCCGTGCGCGACGTTGTCGGGGTCGTAATGCGCTCCGGCGGAGAAGCTGTGCCACGTCTCGACGCCGTCGTGCGAGCTGCGGAACCGGTCGTCGGCGCGGCGGATCATGCCGACTCGCTGTGGTCGGACGTCCAGGCGAGCAACTCATCGACGGGACGGGTGTTCATGATGCGCGCCGGGTCGACGTCGCACTCGATGGCCTTCTCACACCCGTTGGCCTGCCAGTCGAGCTGGCCGGGCGCGTGCGCATCGGTGTCGACGGTGAACACGCAGCCCGCCTCGACGGCCTGCTGCAGCAAGGGATTCGGCGGGTCCATCCGTTCGGGACGCGAGTTGATCTCAACCGCGACGCCGAATTGTGCGCACGCAGCGAAGACGATCTCAGCGTCGAACTCCGAGGGCGGACGAGTGCCCCGCGCGCCCATCACCATCCGCCCGGTGCAGTGTCCGAGGACGTCGGTGTGCGGGTTCGAGATCGCGGCGACCATGCGCGGCGTCATCTCCTTGGCCGGCATCCGCAGCTTCGAGTGCACGCTCGCCACGACAAGGTCGAGACGCGCAAGCAGCGACGGCTTCTGGTCGAGCGTGCCGTCCTCGTTGATGTCGACCTCGATACCGGTCAACAGTCGGAACGGCTTCAGCTCGTCATTGACGTCGGCGACGATGTCGAGCTGTTGTTCGAGACGTTCTGCCGTCAGTCCGTTCGCCACGGTGAGCCGCGGCGAGTGGTCGGTGAGCACCAGGTAGTCATGCCCAAGATCGCGCGCCGCCATCGCCATCTCGCGAATCGGAGATCCGCCATCGGACCAATCCGAATGCGAATGGCAGTCCCCGCGAAGCTTCGATCGCAGTTCGGCGACCGCGGGGTTGATGTGCTTGATCTCGACCTGCAACGCCTTGGTCAGCGCTGCGGGCTCGTCCCCGCGCAGCGACTCGAGCACTGCTGTCGCTGTCTTGTCGCCGACTCCCTTGACCTTGGTCAGCGTCCCGTCGGCGGCTCGCTGGGCAACCTCGTCCGGGCCGAGCTCTTCGAGCGCGTTCGCCGCGCCGCGGTAGGCGCGAACGCGATAGGTCGATTCGAGCGCGCGCTCGAGCTGGAAGGCGATGCGACGCAGATCAGCAACGGGGTCACGGCTCGCCACGCCTTTCACCGTACTAAGGGGACGCCCAGCGTCAGGTAGGCGAAGCCGAGGACGCCGCGATAGCCACGCAGCCACCCGGTGCGATGCTCGTCGGCCTCGGCCCGACGCTTCTCGTCCGACGGCGCGGTCATGAGGTACTCCTCGACGTCGGCAAGGTAGCCGGACTCGAACGCGTTCCACTCGTCCTCGTTGGCGGTCTGCAGGTCGAGCAGGCGAAAGCCGGCGGCTATGCAGCTGTCGACCAGCGTCGCGAGATCGGGAAGCTCGTCCGGCGTCGCGCCGAGACCCGCGGCTTCGGCCACCGTCGGCGGGCGTTGCCAGTAACCCGTCCCGAACAGCAGCACACCGCCCGGACGCACGAGTGGATGCAGCGCGGCTAGAGCCTCATCCTGCGTGCCGAACGCGTGATCGGAGCCGATGCAGGTCACGGCGTCGGCCGCGTCGAGCGGCTCCGTGCCATCGCTCGCGCGCACCTCGATGCGATCCGACAGCCCTCGCGCGATTGCGTTCGCGCGAGCACGCTCGATCAACCGCGCGTCCGAGTCGACACCGAGACCGTGCACGTCCGGTGCCGCCGCGACAACGCGTAACAGCAACTCGGCCCAGCCGCACCCGATGTCGAGTACGGACTGTGGACGCCGTCGTGCGATCGCAGCGGCGAGCCTGTTCGCGCGCTGATCGGACAGCGGTGCGTTGAAATCGAGGAAGCCGTAGTAGGACGGGCCGCCGTCCGTCGAGTTCATCACAACTCGACGGTAACTATGGCTACTCGCCGGTTTTCGTAGTTCGGCCCTTCCGAGGTGTGCAACGCTGTCTGGGTGATTGCTGTCTTCGCGCCCGGCCAGGGCTCGCAGACTCCGGGGATGCTCTCGCCCTGGCTGGAGCTGCCCGGCGTCGCCGACCAGCTCGCCGAGTGGGGCGAACTCGCCGGCCTCGACCTGGTCCGTCTGGGCACCACCGCCGACGCCGACGAGATCAAGGACACCGCTGTCACGCAGCCGTTGATCGTCGCGCTCGGCGCTGTCGTTGCCGCGCAGCTCGACCTCGCCCGCGGTGACGACACCGTCGTCGCGGGACACAGCGTCGGCGAGCTCACCGCGGCCACGGTCGCGGGCGCACTTACGCCGCCTGACGCAGTGGCCTTCGCCGCGCGTCGCGGTGCCGAGATGGCCGCTGCCTGTGCACTGGCCCCCACCGGAATGTCGGCGTTGTTGGGCGGCGATCCCGACGAGGTCGTTGCGGGCATCGAGGCGTTCGGGCTCGTCCCTGCCAACCGCAATGGCGCCGGTCAGATCGTCGCCGCCGGCGCACTCGACGCACTCGAGAAGCTGGCCGCCGAGCCGCCCGCCGGAGCGCGCGTGCGTCCCCTGCAGGTCGCCGGCGCGTTCCACACGCAGTACATGACGCCGGCCGAGGACGCGCTGCGCAGCTATGCCGCCGAGTTGAACGTGTCCGACCCGGGCGTGACGTTGCTGTCGAACGCTGATGGCGCCGCCGTCCGCGACGGACGCGAGTTGGTCGAGCGGCTCGTCGCGCAGGTGACGCTGCCGGTTCGTTGGGACCTGTGCCTTCGCACGTGCGCAGAGCTCGGCGTGAGCGCCGCGGTCGAGCTCGCTCCGGCCGGCACGTTGACCGGCATCGCCAAGCGCGAACTGCGCGGGGTCGAATTGCTGGCCATCAAGTCTCCTGATGATCTCGACAAGGTACGGGCACTGGGGACGGAGAACCGATGATCGCGACCGCGCAGGGCCCAGCGGCCAGCCGCATCCTCGGGATGGGCCACTACCGCCCCGCAAACGTGCTCACCAACGACGACCTCATCGCGCGTGGGGTCGACTCGAACGACGAGTGGATCAAGACTCGCGTCGGCATCGCTGAACGCCGCTGGGCCGATCCCGACGAGACGATCGTCGACATGGCCGAGGATGCCGCCAGCAAGGCCATGGCGGCCAGCGGCGTCGAGGCAGCTGACATCGACTTCGTCATCGTCGCGACCTGCACCATGCCCGAACCGGTTCCCGCTGCTGCACCGCAATTGTCGTTCCGGCTCGGTATCAACGCGCCGGGCGCCTACGACATCAGCTCGGGCTGCTCGGGGTTCGTGTACTCGATCGGCGCAGCGAGCGCTGCCATCCAGTCCGGCCAGGCGCGCAACGTCCTCGTCGTCGCCTCCGAGCGATTCTCCGGCTGGCTCGACATGGCCGATCGCTCGACCTGCATCATCCTGGCCGACGGTGCGGGCGCTGCCGTTGTCGGTCCGTCCGACGAGGTCGGCATCGGACCGATCGTGTGGGGCAGCGACGGCGAGCAGTTCGACTCGGTCGCGATCGACAGCCAGTCACGCTTCTTCCGCCAGGAGGGCCAGGCCGTCTACCGCTGGGCCACTTCGCAGATGGCACCTGTCGCGCTCGAGGCGTGCCGCCGCGCCGGCGTCGACCCGTCCGAGCTGGTCGCGTTCGTCCCACACCAGGCGAACCTGCGCATCATCGATGCCATCGCGCGTCGACTCGGCGCCACCAACGCCGTGGTCGCCCGCGACATCGTCACGTCCGGCAACACGTCCGCGGCGAGCATCCCGCTCGCGATGTCGCGGATGGTCGAGCGCGGCGAGATCCCGTCCGGCGGCCCGGTGCTGCTGCTCGGGTTCGGCTCCGGGCTCGCGTACGCCGCCCAAGTCGTTCTCGCCCCTTAACGCACCACCCACCACCCATCACCCACCAACCGAAAGGAATCACTCCAGTGGCCAGTGCCGAGGAGATCCGCGAAGGGCTCGCCAGCATCCTCGAGGAGGTCGCCGACGTGTCTCCGGCCGACGTCACCGACGACAAGAGCTTCGTCGACGACCTCGACGTCGACTCGCTGTCGATGGTCGAGGTTGCCATGGCCGCCGAAGAGAAGTTCGGCGTCAAGATCCCCGACGACGAGCTGCCCAAGCTCAAGACCGTCGGCGACGCCGTCAAGTACATCGAAAGCAACGCCTGACCGTCATGGCGTTACGCACTGACGAGATCGTCGTCACCGGCCTCGGGGCAACCACCCCGGTCGGTGGCGACGTCAAGTCCTTCTGGTCCGGTCTGCTCGAGGGACGCTCCGGCGTCGTCAAGATCGAGCACGACTGGGCCGAACAACTGAGCGTGCGCATCGCGGCGCCGATGGCGGTCGACCCGACCGAGATCATCTCGCGCGTACAGGCTCGCCGGCTCGACCGGTCCGAGCAGGCCGCGCTCGTCGCCGCCCGCGAGGCGTGGACCGATGCCGGGTTCTCCGGCAAGGCGAGTGAGGCCGGGCTCGAACCGACCCGCGTCGCCGTCGTTATCGGCACCGGCATCGGCGGCGTCACCTCGCTGCTCGCGCAGTACGACCTCATGCAGGAGAAGGGTCCGGGACGGGTGTCCCCCCTTCTGATCCCGATGAACATGCCGAACGGGCCCGCTGCCTACGTCGGGCTCGAACTCGGTGCGCAGGCCGGTGTGCACACCACCGTGAGCGCGTGCGCGTCCGGGTCGGAGGCAGTCGCACTCGGACTCGACCTGCTGCACCTCGACCGCGCAGACGTCGTCGTCGTCGGCGGCACCGAGGCGTGCATCCATCCGCTCAACATCGCCGGCTTCGCACAGATGCGAGCGATGTCGACGCGCAACGACGACCCGCAGGGCGCATCGCGCCCGTGGGACAAGGGCCGCGACGGCTTCGTGCTCGGTGAGGGCGCCGGCGTGCTCGTACTCGAGCGTCGCGCCGACGCGGCAGCGCGCAATCGCACGCCCTACGCCGTGCTCGCTGCGGCAGGAATCACCTCGGACGCCTACGACATCGTCCAGCCCGACAAGTCGGGACAGGTGCGTGCGCTGACCCTTGCGGTCGAACGGTCAGGTCTCTCGTTCGACGACATCGTGCACGTGAATGCGCACGCGACGTCGACGCCCGTCGGCGACATGGGCGAGGCCGGCGCGATCGCCGATCTGTTCGGTGAGGACACCGTCGTCACCGGTACGAAGTCGATGACCGGGCACCTGCTCGGTGCCGCTGGCGCCATCGAGTCGGTCGCGACGGTGTTGTCGATCCATCACGGCGTCGTGCCGCCGACGATCAACCTCGTCGATCCCGACGACGAACTGCGCGTTGACGTGCCGCGCGAGGCCCGCGAGATGCAGATCGACGCAGCGATCAACGACTCATTCGGCTTCGGCGGTCACAACACCTCGGTTGTGTTCACCAAGGCCTGAGGCGTCAGCGCGCCTTGCCGCCGCGGACAGCGAACAGCTTTCGCTTGCGCGGTGCCGGGGCGTCTTCGGCTTCGGCCGCGGCCAACGCGGTGTCGCTGCCGTCCGGGTCGGAGTCGGCCGGCGCCGCGACCAGAACGGGCTGAGGAGCTTCGTCCGGGGCCGGGTCGACAGTGGTCGCTGAGACGGAATCGGCAGTCGCGGCGTCCCGAGGATCTTCGTCGTCGGGTGCCCAATGCCGTCCGCGATAGGGCTGCGTGGCTGTCACGTGCAACTGAATCGGCTGTGGCACAGCGATCTTGAACTTTCGGCTCCACGTTTTGTGAACGGCGCCGCGTCATCCACAGGCAATCGACGGTTGTGTGGCCGAGGCCGCCCGGTTCGGGCATCATGACGAGATGCGGCCGAGAACGACAATTGCGACATTTCTGGCCGTCGCCTGCGCCGCGCTGACCGCCTGCACGTCATCGTCAGGCGAGTCCGGGCCGGACGTTCACTGCGCCGCACACCACGGTTCCGGTCAGCACGCCACCGTCGACGGTCACCACCAGCCGCACCTCGACGCCGCCGCCCACCAGGCCGACCATCCCGGCGGACGTGCCGCGAACCGGCCCGAACACCCGCAAGGGCGAGCGGCCGCCGGTCATGCCGGTTGCCGCGACCAAGCACTCCCCCGACGGCGCCAAAGCCTTCGCCGAGTTCTTCATCAAAACCATCGACTGGGGCTACGCCACCACCAGCAGCGCCTACATGCGCCACTACTTCTCGGCTGAAGGATGCGACGGCTGTCGAGCGTCGCAACGGTTTCGACGATGCCCGTCACAAGGGCCAGCACTTCATCGGCGGGCGCGCACTCTCGGTGACGCGGCACGTCGACACGCAGTGACGGCCGAACCGTAACGTTGATTTCTCGATCACCGCGTTCGAACTGCGATCGCGCGATCAGGGACATGATCGTGCGCGGCCGACCGTGCGCACGACCACGAGCGATTTCTGATGTCACCCTCGTGTGGCGTGGCGGCCGATGGGAGGCCTCCGGCATAGGCGCTGGAGATCGAGCATCGAGTCGCTCACTTGCTGTCGTCGCGAGCATCACCGTCCTTGTCGGCCAACACGCAGCCTACGCGGCGTTCGCGCTAGTCGTGCGGTTAACGGAGATCCGGGCGATTCAAGGCGTCGTTAGTCGGAGGATCTGCAGCCCCACCGCGCCCGGGTACGCCGGTTCAGACCTATCGTCGGTCCACACGACAAGCGACTCGAAGACGATCACGTGCGGGTACCCATCGTCGCTCGACAACGGCTTCTGGAATGCACAGTGCGGCGCGATGATGAAATGTCCGCGGGGGCCGGCATTCGCGACGCAGATCCAGCAGAAGGGTCAATGGGTTCTGCTCAACACCTGGTGCGCGGGCGACCCTGTAAACGCACCTGCGCGCGTGGTCACCACCGCTGCCCTGCGGCAACAGGTACTGCGGTTGTTGCCGACGGTGCGCATCGGCTCGGCGTGGACGACGCGCGCGTTGGTGAACGCCGAGACCGTGCTGTGGGCCGAGACCTCGGCGCACCGCAGCCTCGGCAACGTGACTGTCGTCGGGCGTCAGGTCGGGCTGCGGATCGGGTTCGACCACGCCGACTGGAACTTCGGCGACTCGTCGACCGACTCGACAACCGATCCCGGCAAGCCGTACTCGAAATCGGATCCGTGCGACACGGCGCAGTGTCCCGACTACTACGGCCACACCTACTCCGACACCGGACCCGTCACCATCACGCTGAGCGTCGCGTGGCACGCCGAGTTCAGCCTCGACAACGGCGCGACGTGGACGGCGGTCGATCCCGCTCCGCTCACCGGCCCGGCGACAACGCACGACCTCGGGGTCGTGCAGGCGCGCGGCGTCATCGTCCAGAATCCGTGAGCGACTACCCGCGCGCGTGGCGACAATGCGACGTCGACGCTGCCGTCGCCGCGCTGGGTGTCGCCGGGTGCTCGGCACCCGCACCTGCGGCCATTCCGGGCCAGCTGCTGCAGGCAGTGTTCACTGTCGACGGCTACCCGGCGCAGCTGTCCGAATGGCAACAGGATCACCGACATTGGATCGAGGCCGAGTTCACCGTCCCGCCGACCTGGCCGTTGTTCACGCTGATCCGCCGCCACGGCGCCGACAACGGTAAGCCTCCGGCGAGCAGCGGCGAGATCACCGCAGATTGGTATCGGCTCGCCGACGTGGCCGGCTACGAACTGTGGACGCCCGATGCGTCCGCGCAGCGGTGGTTCGACCGCGGCCTGACCGAAGTTGTCGTTCAGCATCCGTTGGAACGACTGCGCGTGGGTAGCCCGTCCGCATCGTTCCGGTCGGCGTACGGCCCGCGGCTCAACGGTCACACTGCGCAGTGGACGCTCGATCTGATTCGCGCGACATTGCTCGACGCGCCGCCGTTCGACTCGCTGCACCTGATCGACATTTCCCCCGGCATCGCCTGGACGCAGGAACACCTCGACCGCAACCTCGGGATCAATCCCGACGATCCCGAACAGCCGAACTGAGAGTCAGACCACCTGGTGCAGCAACGAGATCGGGCCACCGTCGCCACCTTGCCGGTACGGCTCGAGTTCGGCGTCCCACGACGTGCCGAGCAGCTCGGCCAGCCCGTGCGCGTAGTCCTCGGCGCTGTGGGCGCGCGACAACAGCCCGCGCAGGCGCTCCTCGCCGACGACGACGTCGCCGCTCACCGAGATGAGGCTGCGGTGGAAACCGCGGCCGGGCAGATAGGCCAGCCGCTCGCCGTCACTGACCGAGGTGGCCGACTGGGTGATCTCGAAGACGAGCATCGGCCACGACCGCAACGAACCGGCGAGCTTGGCGACGGTGCCGACGGGACCGGTCCAGGTGAACTCGGCGCGCAGGTGCTGCGGCGCGGCCGGCTGAGCTGTCCACTGCATGCGAACGGGACGATCGAGCACACCCGCCAGCGCCCACTCCACGTGCGGAGCGAGCGCAGCAGGGCAGCAGTGCAGGAACACCACACCCGTGGTGTTCGGCACCGCGTTCTTCACGGCGGACATCGCACACCTCCAAGGCTCGACGGCGACGCCTTCCCCAGCGGTCCGTCGTGATCAGAGGTGGTGCAATGCCATTGTGTCGCATGAGGTGGGTGTTACGCCAGCGGTAGGTGGGAATCGCTGTCCCGGCTGAGCGTCAGAACACGACCACCGAACGGAGCACATCGCCGCGGTGCATCGCCGCGAAGGCCTCTTCGACGCCGTCCAGCGCGATGGTCTCGGACACGAACTTGTCGAGCGGCAGCCGGCCCTGCAGGTGCAGGTCGACGAGCAGCGGGAAGTCACGCGAGGGCAGGCAGTCGCCGTACCACGACGACTTCAGCGCACCGCCGCGGCCGAAGTAGTCGATCAGCGGCAGTTCGAGCCGCATGTCCGGCGTCGGAACTCCGACGAGCACGACCGTCCCTGCCAGGTCGCGCGCGTAGAAGGCCTGCTCGTAGGTCTCGGGACGCCCGACCGCCTCGACGACCACATCGGCACCGTTGCCGCCGGTCAACGCTTGGATCGCCTCGACCACGTCGCTCGTTTTCGAGTTCACGGTGTGCGTCGCGCCGAGTTCCTTCGCGGTGGCGAGCTTCCGGTCGTCGATGTCGACGGCGATGATCGTCGAGGCGCCCGCGAGGTTCGCGCCGGCGATCGCTGCGCAGCCGACGCCGCCGCAGCCGATCACTGCGACGCTGTCGCCGCGCCCGACTCCGCCGGTATTGATCGCCGCGCCGAGGCCGGCCATCACACCGCAGCCGAGCAGTCCGGCGACTTCAGGTCTCACGCTCGGGTCGACCTTCGTGCACTGACCGGCGTGGACGAGCGTCTTCTCGGCGAACGCGCCGATGCCGAGCGCCGGCGACAACTTCGTCCCGTCCTGCAGGGTCATGGGCTGCGCCGCGTTGTGGGTGTTGAAGCAGTACCAGGGCCGGCCCCGCTTGCACGCTCGGCACTGCCCGCACACCGCGCGCCAGTTCAGGATCACGAAGTCGCCGGGCGCGACCTCGGTGACTCCGTCACCGACCGCCTCGACGACGCCGGAGGCCTCGTGACCGAGCAGGAACGGGAAGTCGTCGTTGATGCCGCCTTCGCGGTAGTGCAGGTCGGTATGGCACACACCGCAGGCCTGCACCTGCACGAGCGCCTCCCCCGGACCGGGATCTGGCACGAGAACGGTCTCGACTCGGACTGGTTCGCCCTTGGCCAGGCTGACGACGCCGCGCACTTCATGTGTCATGTGCCGGATCATGCCGGTAAACCTCGTGGGACGGCTAGGTGCTCTGGACGGGTGGGAGGTGCGCCGTGCGCGAGCCGGACGGATTCGGCGACTACGTCGCTGCCAACTCGCGCGCGTTGCTGCGCGCCGCCTGGTTGCTGACCGGGGACTGGGCGGCCGCCGAGGATCTCGTGCAGACCGCGCTCGCATCGGCGTGGCCCCGGTGGGCGACTATCGACAACCCGTCGGCGTACGTGCATCGGGTCATGACGACGACATACCTGCGCTGGCAGCGGCGTCGGTGGACGGGCGAGCTCGCGACCGAGTCGCTGCCCGAGGTCGAGACCGGCTCGAACGATCCGGAGTCGCGACGGGTCCTGCTGGACGCATTGGCGATGCTGCCGCGCCAGCAGCGAGCGGCGATCGTGCTCCGCTATTTCGCCGACCTGTCCGAGGCCGACACCGCCGCCGCGCTGGGTTGCTCGGTCGGTGCGGTCAAGAGCCACACGTCGCGCGCCGTCGCCAAGCTGCGATCGCTACCGACGGTGGCTGCATTGCTGGAAGACGAGGTGAACAGATGACCGTCGATGAACGCGTGGCCGACTGGCTCGAGCGCACCACCCCCGAACCGCCGCATCCGATCGCGGTCGCGGACATCGCCCCACGAGTGCCGCACCGGCGCCGTCCGTGGCTGCCGCTGCTGGCGGCTGCGTGCGTCGTGACTCTCGCGATCGCAGTAGTCGAGTTGACGACGCGTCATGACCATCCGGCGGCGACGCCGCAAACGACGTCCTGGCGATTCACGAGGGTAGCCGGCGACTACCCCATCGAGTACCAACCGCGCCTGTTCGGCGACAGCCGACAGATCTTCGCCTACCAGTACAGTCCCGCGGGCCAGCACGACGCGATCGAGCGATTCAATCCTGCAACGGGGGCGGTCGTGGCTCGCAAGGAATTCCACGGAGCGCAACTCGTCAACGCGGCGACGGTGACCACGTCGTATGTGGTGGTGCCGATGTCAACGGGGCGCAGCATCCGGATCTACCTCCTCGATCGACGCACCCTTACCGTCCGAGCACAGTTGCCGCCGGTCGATTTCCGGTCCGGCCAGGACGTCGTCGTCGCTGCGGCCGGGGACACCGCGTATCTCGGCATCGGCCGACGCGTGACGGAGTTCGATCTCGCGGCGCGGGAGTACGTGGCGGGCATCGCCGTCCGCGCGGGAAAGGTCAGCGCGCTCGACCTCTTTCGCGGCACGCTGTACATGGGCACGACGCGCGGTGACCTGACCATGCGACGCCCGAACCAAGGCACTGCCAGCCTGCCCCAGCACTTCGACGGGCAAATCAATGGCATCGTTGCGACGGCTGGTGGCCTGTGGGTACAGGGCGTTTCCAGGGCGGGTGGCGACACGGTGACGTTCAACGGCCGTGCCATCAGTGGCTACTTCTCCTTGACCCGATCGGCTGGAACCGTCTGGCTGAACAGTGACAAGCTCCTCGCCTGCGCCGACCCGACGACGGGCCGGCTCCGCGCAAGCTCCGGACAGCCGCGAGGCTCTGTCCTCGGCCTCGTCGTAGCGACACCCGATCACGTTCTCGCCGACGGCTGGAAGCGACACGCCCCCGATACGTACATCGTCGAGTTGCATCCGCCCGCGGCTTGCCGCTGAGTCGAACCGCACTTTTGTTTCCGACGTAACCCGGGTAGACACCTGAGGACCCATGTCGAGCAGAGGAGCACCGCCATGCCCAAGAGTCCGGAGCGCATCGTGGTCATCGGGGGCGGTCTAGGCGCTGCCAAGACAGTCGAGGCGCTGCGTGATCAGGGCTATGAGGGGCGGCTCGATCTCGTCACCGACGAGGCCGACCTGCCGTACGAGCGGCCGCCGCTGTCGAAGGACTACCTGCAGGGCAAGGCTGGATTCGACAAGGCGGTCGTGCACGACGAGCAGTGGTACGCGGACAACAACGTGACCCTGCACCGTGGTGTCGCGGCCATGAAGGTCGACGCCGAACGGCATCAGGTCGAGCTGTCCGACCGCAACATCCTCGGCTACGACAAGCTCGTCCTCGCGACCGGTGCCATCCCACGCAAGCTCGACCTGCCGGGCTCCGAGGCGCTGCTGTACCTGCGCACGCACCACGACTCCGACGTGCTGAAGGAGAAGTTCGGCGACGGCGTGCGCGTGGTCGTCATCGGCGCCGGCTGGATCGGGCTCGAGACCGCTGCCGCCGCAAAGGCTGCCGGGTCGGAGGTCACCGTGCTCGAGGTTGCCGAACTGCCGTTGATCGGCGTGCTCGGTAAGGACATGGCCGAGGTGTTCGCGCAGCTTCATCGCGACAAAGGGGTCGACCTGAAGCTCGGCGTCACGATCAGCGAGATCGTGCTCGGCGACGACGACAAGCCCAAGGCCGTCAAGCTCGACGACGACACCTCGATCGACGCTGACGTGGTGATCGCCGGTGTAGGCATCGCCCCCGAAGATTCGCTCGCCCGACTGGCCGATCTACGCGTCGACAACGGCGTACTGGTCAACGCTTCGCTGCGCACCAGCGACGACGACATTTATGCAGTCGGTGACGTCGCCAACCACGAACACCCGCTGGTCGGACGGATTCGCGTCGAGCACTGGGCGAACGCGCTCAACCAGCCGGCGGTCGCAGCCAAGGCGTTACTCGGCGACACGTCGGCGCGCTATGACAACCTGCCGTACTTCTTCAGCGACCAGTTCGATCTTGGGATGGAGTACGTCGGTTACGCACCGCGC
The DNA here is from genome assembly GCA_963708645.1 of uncultured Actinomycetota bacterium. Classification (GTDB taxonomy): domain Bacteria; phylum Actinomycetota; class Actinomycetes; order Mycobacteriales; family Jatrophihabitantaceae; genus RYN-133. The sequence continues at coordinate 299,721 of CAVPTA010000014.1, forward strand.
GACTCGTACAAAAAGGTTCTCGTGCGCGGCGATACCGGCAAGCGTGAATTCGTCGCCTTCTGGCTCGACGACGAGAATCACGTCCTCGCCGCGATGAACGTCAACGTCTGGGACGTCGTCGACGCGCTCAAACCGATCATCGCCGAGAAGCAGGTGGTCGACCCGGACAAGCTCGTCGACAGCTCCGTCGACTGGGCTGACGTCGTCGTGCGGGACGACGAGGACGACGACTCGAAGGACGAGTCGGACGACGCGGGCGACAAGTCCGACGACGGCGACGACTCAGACGAGAAGCGGTAGCACCTCGCCGAGCGGCGCATCGACGCGCACGTCGGCGTATTCGTCGCCGCGCGTCGCGCCCTGGTTGACGATCGCGACCGGGACGCCGCGGCGGGCTGCCCGACGTACGAAGCGCAACCCACTCATCACGGTCAACGACGACCCGACCACCAACACCGAGCGCGCGCCCTCGACGAGCTCGTAACACGACTCGACGCGCGGCTTCGGCACGTTCTCGCCGAAGAACACCACGTCCGGCTTGACCATCGACCCGGTGCACGACGTGCACAGCACCATCCGGAAACCCGTGAGCTGCTCGTCTGCGAGGTCGACGTCACCGTCGGGATTCACCCGCGCGACGTGCGCGTCGAAATCAGGATTCGCAGCGCGCAACCGGGCGTCGAGGGCGAAGCGCGATTCGCGTGCACCGCAGTCGAGACACACGACGCGATCGAGTCCGCCGTGCAGCTCGATTACGTCGAGTGCACCGGCAGCCTGGTGCAGCCCGTCCACGTTCTGGGTGATGATGCCGCGCACCCGTCCACCGGCTTGCAGGTCGGCGACGGCGCGGTGCCCGGAGTTGGGACGAGCGGTGGCGATCGAGCGCCACCCGAGATAGGAGCGCGCCCAGTACCGGTGCCGCGCCGCAGCGTCCTTGACGAACGTCGCATACTGCATCGGCGCGTGCCGGCGTAGCGCGCCCGACGGACCGCGGTAGTCAGGAATCCCGGAGTCGGTCGACAACCCGGCGCCACTGAGCACCACGACATCGCCATCGCCGACGAGCCGCTGGAGCGCGTCGAGTGAGACGGTGGCGGTCACACCTCCATGGTGCCTGACGGCGCGAAACGCTCGTCGACGATCGCCTCGGTCAATCCGAACTCTTCGAGCGTGTACCGGTGCGCCGGAGCGCGCGTCCCACTGCGACTGGCGGCATCGGCGGCGGCGATCGCCGCACGCGTGTCGTCGCTCAGCGGCAGGTCGAAGTGCTCGTACACGCCGATCGTCGCGGCGACGGGGTCGGCGATGAAGTCGTCATAGTCGACATCGAGGAAGTGCGCCGGGTCGTGGCGGGCGCGCGCCTGCGCGAACGCGGCAGCGCCACGCGCCCACAGGTCGAGTTGCGTGCGCCCGATGACATCGCCGACGAACAGTTCCGACTGCCCTGCGGTCGCTTGCGCCGACAGGCTGCACGAGGATGCGATCAGCGTGCGCGGCGCGCGATGGGTCTGGATGACGATTGCGTCCGGATAGACCTCGAGCAGTGCATCGAGCGCGAACAGGTGCGACGGGTTCTTCAGGATCCAGCGCTTGTCGGCGTCGTTCGCTCCGATGAGCGCGAGGTTGCGACGGTGTCGCTCGTAGGCGGGTGTCCAGTCCTGCTTAGCGAGCCACGCCGAGTAGGACGGCACATGCGCGAGGCTTTCGTACGAGATCGACATGAGCGACTGGCGCAGCAGTTGCCAGCACTCCTCGACCGTGTCGGCGGTCATGTAGTGCACCCCGGCGAAGTCGGGATTCTGCGCATGGAACTTCGCGAAGTTCGCAGTGATGTGCTGGTACACGGGATTGTCGGCCCACTGATCGCGCGGCGGGCGAGGCTGCGGGAACTCGGCCAGCCACAGCTCGAGTCCTTGGTGCCCGGGATCAGCGCAGAGCAAGCGATGCAGCGCCGTGGTGCCCGTGCGCGGCAGCCCGGTCACGAAGATCGGACGCTCGACCGCCACCGTGCCGCCCTGCTGAGCGAACGACGCCTGGCTGAGCGCACGCGCCACCAGCGCGCCGCGCAGCTCGGCACGTTTGACCTTGCGGCCGAGCGGCGTCAGCTGTTCCTCGGTTGCGTACGCGTCGAGCAGCACCCCGAGCGGTTCGAGGTATTCGTCGCTGCCGAAGGCGCTGAGCCCGCACAGTTTCGTGGCCGAGGCGTGCAGATCCTCAACTGTGCCAACGGAATCGCGATCACTAATGGTGGTACTCCCCGCAGTTCACGTCGAGGCAGTGTCCGGTGATCCCACGTGACAGTTCCGAGGCCATGAACACGACGGCGTCGGCGATCTCGTCGGGAACGGGCAGGCGGCGCAGGTCGATCGTGTTCGCGATCTCGTCGTACACGGTCTGCGGGTCGACCTCACGCTTCTTGGCCAGGTACCCGAAGTAGGCCTGCAGGACGTCGGCCCAGATCCATCCTGGGGCGACGGAGTTGACGCGCACACCGGACGGGCCGAGTTCGCTGGCCAGGCACTGCGCGAGCGCGAGCAGTGACGCCTTGGTCATCTTGTAGGCGCCGTAGGGCTGAGACGAGTGCCGCAGCACGGACGAGTTGATCATCACGATTGCGCCGCGCGATTCCTGCAGTGCGGGTGCAAAGAGTCGGCTCAATCGCAATGCAGCGAACACGTTCGTCTCGAAGCCTGCTCGCGCCTGGTCGAAGTCGACGGTCTGCAACGGCCCGAGCGGTGGCACCGCGAACGCGTTGTTGATCAATGCGTTGACGCGGCCGTACTCAGCCAGCGACGCGTCGACGAGATTCTGCGCAGCCGCGTCGTCGTTGATGTCGGTTGCGACCACCAGCGCACGGCGGCCGAGTTGCTTGACGTCGTCGGCGACCTCGAGCAGCCGCGACTCGGTGCGCGAGGCCAGTACGAGGTCGGCGCCGGCCTTCGCGCACTGCTCGGCAATTGCCCGTCCCAGTCCGGGACCGACGCCCGACACGACGACGACCTTGTCCTCGAGCAGGTTGTTCATCCCAACATCCGATCTGCGACGGCGGCCTGGCGCGCGGCGATGCGCTTGCGCCAGCGCTCAGCGGTCACCGATTGGTCGTAGGGCAGATTCGCGTGTACGTCGGCGAACGGGACGACCTCGACGCTCGGTCCGTCCGCGGCCGAGAACTCGCGCGACGTGCGCTGCCAGCGGATCTGCAGGTACCCGCGGCGATGCCCTGTGCACTCGAGCCAATTCGTCACGCCCGGATCGCGTTCGCTGACGACGAAGCGCAGCATCCCGTCAGGATCACGGTGGGCCTGATCGGCAGTGAGCGAGGTCTGGTGGTTCGCGAAATCCATGGACAGGTACCACATCGACCCGAGCTGGAAGCCTTGGTACGGCGCGTCCGAGGCGGGGACGGTGATGAGCAGCGCCTGGTCGTCGGCAAGTTCGTAGTGGCCCGCCGACGACCACTGCGTCGACAGTCCACCGGGAGTCAGCCGCGGCTCGGTCATCGTGTTGACCGGCAGCTTCAGGTAGAACCACTCGGGGAAGGCCAGAAAGGTCTTCACCTGCGTCACCAGCGACTTCCCGGCAGCGGCCAGTCGCTTCGCGGGCAGGTCGGCCGGGCGCGGGGGCGGTGCCTCGCCGATGCGGTCGACACGTTGGATGCGCAGTGTCCCCGGCATCGCCGTCCAGTCACTGAACACCTCGCGGGCGAGCAGCATGGACGCGTTCTCGCCGAGGACGAAGTGGTTCGGTCCGGCATCGTCCCGAGGCGGACCGAAGTGCAGTTCGAACGAGCCGTCCGCGTTGACCTCGATGTCGCGGTCGTCGAAGGCATTGAGGCTGTCGGGCACCTCGGCCGGGGTGTAGTTGCCGTTGAGGATCTGGAACGACAGGTCGGTCGACGTACCGCGCCGCCCGGTCACGACGTACTCGGCGTCGTCGCGGATGTTCGCGCTGAAGTACAGCGTGTCCGGGTTGTCGAGGCCGACCTTCGTATAGGGCGTCGCCGAACGGACGAAGTAGGGGAAGTCCTTGTCGTAGGACCACGCCGACGAGATCGCCTGGCGGATGAGCCCGGCGAGGTAGTCGTAGCCCTCCTGCAGGTCTTGGTCGGTCTCGACGTGCGGCGCCGTGACGATCAGCCGCTCGGCCTCGGCGACGGCGTCCGCGAGCTTTCCGGCCAGGGCAGACTCTGTGACCGCCACCACGCTGGAGCCCCTTCCTTTGCTGGGTTTAGCGCCCAAAACTAGAACACGTTCCACTGGAAGCTAAGCGGGTCGGGAGCGTTCGTCAAGACGAGCCTGGCGAGCCTGGCAGAATGTCAGGTTGGCGCGCAGCCATCCCCACACAGTCAGTAGGAAAGGCCCCCATGACGACGACGTACGAGCTGAGCGATCTCGAGAAACTCGAGGCCGAAGCCGTGCACATCTTCCGCGAGGTCGCCGCCACGATCGAGCGTCCGGCACTGCTGTTCTCCGGCGGTAAGGACTCCGTGGTGATGCTGCACCTGGCGGTCAAGGCGTTCTGGCCGGCACGCGTGCCGTTCCCGGTCATGCATGTCGACACCGGTCAGAACTTCGACGAAGTCATCGAGTTCCGCGACAAGACCGTCGAGAAGTACGGCCTGCGTCTGATCGTCGAGAAGCTCCAGGACGACGTCGACGCCGGACGCATCCAGGAGGAGTACGAGGGCGCGCCGCGCAACCGGCACCAGACGGTGACGCTGCTGCGCGGCATCCGCGATAACAAGTTCGGCGCTGTGTTCGGCGGCGCGCGTCGCGACGAAGAGAAGGCCCGCGCCAAGGAGCGCGTGTTCAGCTTCCGCGACGAATTCGGTGCGTGGGATCCGCGCAACCAGCGTCCCGAGTTGTGGAACCTCTACAACGGGCGCCACCGCAAGGGCGAGAACATCCGCGTCTTCCCACTGTCGAACTGGACCGAACTAGACATCTGGACCTACATCCGCGACGAGCAGATCGAACTCCCGTCGCTCTACTTCGCGCACAAGCGCAAGGTCGTCGAGCGCGACGGCATGCTGTACGCAGTGAACCGGTTCATCGTCCCCGAAGAGGGCGAGAACGTATTCGAAGAGACCGTGCGCTACCGCACGATGGGTGATGCGACCACGACCGGCTGCGTCGAGTCGCTGGCCGCCACCCCCGAAGCTGTCGTCGACGAGGTCGCGGCAGCTCGACTGACCGAGCGCGGCGCAACGCGCGGTGACGACCGCATCAGCGAAGCCGGCATGGAAGACCGCAAGAAAGAGGGCTATTTCTAAACATGTCGCAGCTACTACGGATCGCGACCGCAGGTTCGGTCGACGACGGCAAATCAACGCTCATCGGTCGCCTGCTCTTCGACAGCAAGGCGATCTTCGAAGACCAACTCGGCGCGGTCGAGTCGGCCAGCGTCGCCCGCGGGCACGAAGGGCCCGACCTCGCGCTGCTCACGGACGGACTGCGTGCCGAGCGCGAGCAGGGCATCACCATCGATGTCGCCTACCGCTACTTCGCAACGCCCGAACGCAAATTCATCATCGCCGATACACCCGGCCACATTCAGTACACGCGCAACATGGTGACCGGTGCCTCGACGGCCGACGTCGCGCTGATCCTGATCGACGCGCGCAACGGCGTGCTCGAGCAGTCACGGCGGCACGCCTTTCTCGCCACCCTGCTCGGCATCCCGCACTTGATCGTGTGCATCAACAAGATGGATCTCGTCGACTACTCCGAGGAGCGGTTCAACGAGATCAAGCAGGAGTTCCGCAACTTCGCCATGAAGCTCGAGGTTGCCGACCTGACGTTCGTGCCGATCTCGGCGCTCACCGGCGACAACGTGGTGTCCAAGACCGAGGTGATGCCTTGGTACGAGGGCCAGTCGCTGCTGAAGCTGCTCGAGGGCATTCACATCGCATCCGACCGCAACCTGATCGACGCGCGCATGCCGGTGCAGTACGTGATCCGTCCGCAGCAGGCCGATTATCACGACTTCCGCGGCTACGCCGGCACGATCGCGGGCGGGACGTTCAAGCCCGGTGACGAGGTCGCGGTGCTGCCGTCCGGTTTCTCGACATCGGTGGCGAAGGTGCACGGGCCCGGCGGCAAGGAGCTCGCCGAGGGCTTCGCCGGCCAGGCGGTCGTCATCGAACTCGCCGACGACATCGACATCGCCCGTGGCGACCTCATCGCGCGGCCGCACAACCGCCCGCACAACGGCCAGGACATCGACGCGATGGTGTGCTGGCTGACGTCCGACACGTCGCTGTCGCCCGACGCGACGTACACGATCCAGCACACGTCTCGTTCCACGCGCGCGTCGATCAAGGATCTCGAGTACCGCCTCGACGTCAACACACTGCATCGCGACGAGCAGGCCGGCAGCCTGTCGCTCAACGAGATCGGACGTGTGCGGCTGCGCACGCAGAAGCCCCTGCTGTACGACCCGTATCGGCGCAACCGCGACACGGGTGCATTCATCCTGATCGACGAGGCGTCGAACAACACCGTCGCCGCGGGCATGATCATCGGCCCGTCGCAGGGCGACCTGAACATCAAGTGGCACGACCACGAGGTCAGCCGCGCCCAGCGGGCTTCGCAGGGCGCGACGCTGTGGTTCACCGGTCTGTCCGGATCGGGCAAGAGTTCGGTCGCGGTCGAGGTCGAGCGCCGCCTAGTCGCTTCGGGACGCCCGGCCTACGTGCTCGACGGCGACAACCTGCGGCACGGGCTCAACAGCAACCTCGGGTTCAGCCCCGACGACCGCAAGGAGAACGTGCGGCGCGTGGCCGAGGTCGCGAAGCTGATGGCCGACGCCGGCGTCGTCGTTCTGGTGTCGCTGGTCAGTCCGTACCGTGCTGATCGCGACGCCGCGCGGGAGATCCACAAGGAAGCCGGCCTGCCGTTCTACGAGGTCTTCGTCGACGTGCCGCTCGAGGTCGCCGAAGCGCGCGACCCGAAGGGCCTGTACGCCAAGGCACGTGCGGGCGAGATCCCCGACTTCACCGGCGTCAGTGCGCCGTACGAAGCCCCGCTCTCGCCCGATCTGTTGTTGCGCTCGAACGAGGCGGACGTCAACGCGCTCGCTTCGGTCGTCCTCGACAAGATCGAGCAGTAGTGGCTGACGACATCACCCTTGCTGCCGATCTGGCGCAGCGGGCGGGTGAGCTGCTGCTGCAGATCCGGTCCTCGTCCGGGCTCGAGGGCAAGGAACTCGGCAAGCGCGGCGATCACGACGCGAACGAGTTGCTGCTCGCCGGTCTCGCCGACGCACGTCCCGACGACGCCGTGCTGTCAGAGGAGTCGGTCGACTCCCCTGCGCGGCTGTCGGCCGACCGGGTGTGGATCATCGATCCGCTCGACGGCACCCGCGAGTACGGCATGCCCGGACGTGACGACTGGGCCGTGCACGTCGCACTCTGGACGCGCGGCAGCGACACCCCCAGCGGCATCACCGCCGCCGCGGTCGCGCAGCCGTCGATGTCGACGGTCTACACGAGCACACCGGCCGCAGCGACGGCTGCCAACGATCCGCTGGTGTTCCTGGTCAGCGACAGCCGTCCGCCGGCGTTCGCCGCGCCGGTTGCCGAGCAGTTCGGCGCCAGGCTGCAGCCGATGGGGTCGGCCGGCGCCAAGGCGATGGCTGTCCTGCGCGGCGATGCCGACGCCTACCTGCACGCAGGCGGGCAGTGGGAGTGGGATTCCGCCGCGCCGGTCGGCGTCGTGCTTGCTGCCGGGCTGCACGCGACCCGTGTCGACGGCTCGCCGCTGGTCTACAACAGCGCGCACCCCTACCTGCCCGACCTGCTGATCTGCCGTGCCGAGCTCGGCGAGCAGCTGGTCGCGGCGATCGGGTCACGAAGCTAGAGCGCGGGACGTTCGTCGGGCGGTGCGCACAGCACGCCCGAGATGGACCCGCTGACGTGCACGGGCCCGGCAGCGTGAGGCAGCACGAGTGTGCTGCCACGATGGACCGGCGTGCTACCCCACGCTCCGGCGAGCTCACCCGCACCGTCGGTCACGATCAGCACCGCGAAGCCGTGCACGGTCACGCCGGCAACGATCGGCTCGGCGCGGAAGAACTCGCGGGCTGCTGCGGGCAGTAGCGACCCGGCGGTCGCGGTCATCCACTCGCGCAGCTGGGCGTCGGAGACCGCGTCGCGCTGAACGCAATCGAGGGCCAACCCGCGCGGCAGCCCGAGCGAGGCGTCGGCAGGGTCGATCGGGAAGCCGTCGGTCTCGAGCATGATCGAGAAATCCGTCGGCTCCTGGAGCTCGACGAGCAGGATCCCGGCGCCGATGGCGTGCGGCGTGCCGGCCGGGCACAGCACCGCGTCGCCGGCACGCACCGAGACGGAGTGCGTTGCGGACAGCATCGCCGCGACGTCCTGGGTCGCGACCCAGCGGGAAAGCTCATCGCGCTCGACTGCGCGGCGGAAGCCGATGTTCACGATCGCGTCGGGCGCGGCGTCGACGATGATCCACGCCTCGGTCTTGCCGTACGGACTCGCCAGATGCGAGCGCGCGAAGTTGCGGTCGGGATGCACGTGCAGCGGCAGCCGCTGGCCGGCGTCGAGCAGCTTCACGAGCAGTCCGGTGTCGGCCTCGGACCGGCCGAGCCACTCGTTGGGCTCGGCGGTGATCGCGTCGAGCAAGGTCGTGCCGTCAGGCAAAGCCGACAGCCCGCTCGTCGCCTGACCGAAGCGGCGCGTGGTCGAAGCGACCCATTCCTCTGGACGATCGGGCAGCGGCTCGTCGTGGAACGCGGCCAGCCGCCCGGAGCCGGCGTAGAACGTCGCGGGCAGGTTCGGCGCCAGCAGCACGGGTTCGGTCACGCGACCACCCGCAGGGTCGACGAGCCGTCGGGCAGGCGGCGTACCTCGATGCGCTCGGCGATGCGGTTCTTCAGCTCGTGCACGTGGCTGACGATGCCGACGCTGCGGCCGCGATCGCGCAGCTCGTCGATGACGGCCATCACCTGGTCGAGGGTGTCGGCGTCGAGGCTGCCAAACCCCTCGTCGATGAACAAGGTGTCGAGATCGACCCCGCCGGCTTCGGCCCGCACGACATCGGCCAGCCCGAGCGCGAGTGCCAGCGAGGTGTAGAACGTCTCGCCACCCGAAAGCGAGCGGGCGTTTCGGTGCTCGCCGGTGTGCCGGTCGAGCACCTGCAGCGTCAGGCCGGAGCGTTCGGTGCGCGACCCGCCCTCGTCAACGCGGACGAGTTCGAACCGACCGCTGGACATCCCGGCAAGGCGCAGGTTTGCCGCCGCGACAACTTGCTCGAACCACTGGCGCAAGACGTAGGTCGTGAGGTTGACGCGGCGATGCCCGGCGACGCCGCGCGCGAGTTTCGCCAGATGGACGACCGGACCGGCCGAGGCAGCAAGCTCGTCGTGGTCGGCGGCAGCTGCGCGGACCGATTGGCGAGCGACCGCAAACCCGATCGCTGCTGATCGGGCGCGGTCGGCGTCGAGCGCACACGACTGGACGTGCGCCTCGGCACCGCGAACCAGGGCACCGGCGGCTGCCGCTTCGGCCATGACCGGCTCGTGGTCGTCGAGGGTCAGCCCTTCGAACTCGGCGGCGGCGGCGTGCAAAGCGCGAGACATCGCCGCCCACTCGTCGACGCCGGTTCGCAACTCGTCGCGCCGTTCCGGCGTCAGGACGGCATCGCGTGCATCGTCGATCGAGGCGAAGCCGTTCGAGTCGGACTCGGCAACTGCCCGCAGCAGTGCCGCGTCGTGGGCGGCCTGCGCGGTCTCGAAGCTGCGCGCCGCGGTGGCAAACCTTGTCGCGGACGCGGCTTCGGACAACAGCTCGGCGCGATGCGCGAAGACCGACTCGTACTCGCCCCGTCCCGCCTCGAGGACGGCCATGGTCTCGGCGAGGTCGGACTCGGCCGATTCGAGTGCCGCGGTCGCCTGCGCTGCCGCGTGGATCGCGTGTTCGCGCTCGTCAGCGAGCCGATCGCTCTCGGCCTCGAGGTCAGCTCTGGCCTTCTCGAGCGACGGCAGGCTGCCGGCCGCAGCCTCGGCGACGGCAACGTCGCGGCGCGCCGCTACGAGTTCGCGCTGCGCGTCGTCGGCGTCGCTGTCACCCGCGCGGGCCGCGAGGCCCGCGCGCCGCACATCGAGCTCCGCGAGGGCAGCGTCGGCCCGCTCGCGGGCAAGCTCGGCTACCTGTCGCCGGTCGAGGGCTGCAGCCACCTCGGCCGCGCCGACGGCACCGGGAACCGGTGTTGCGAGGCGTGGGTGCTCGACGTTGCCGCACACCGGGCAGGCGTCGCCGTCGTGCAACGCGGCCGCGATTTCGCCGGCCATGTTCTGGACGCGTAACTCGGCGAGGTGCAGATGTTCGTCAGCCGCTGCGACATAGCGGTCGACCGCCCTTTCTCGATTCGCCCGTGCCCGGGCATGCTCGAGCTCGGTCGCGGCCAGTTCGGCGCGCGCCGTCGCCTGCGCGACGAGCCGGTCGAGCCGCGAGGTTGCCGACTCGAGCAATTGCGCCTGCCCTTGTCCTTCCATCTCGGCAGCGCGGGCGACCGCAAGCTCGCCCGGCAACGCGGCGGCCCGCATCGCGAGCTGCTCGGCGAGCTCGCGGGCGCGACGTAGCGCGCGGCGCGCGTCAACGAGTGCGCGCTCGAGTTCGGGCAGCCCCGCCTCGACGCCGACCAGGTGGTTCAGTTCGGCTGCTTCGGTGCCCGCACGCTGTGCCTGCGTGGCCCAGTCGATTCCGGTGAGCCGTTCCGCGCTCGGTTGGGCTGCGAGAACCGCCGCCACTGCGGCCTCGGCTTCGTCGAGCGCTGCGAGCAGCGGACGCACCGGTTCGGCGCGCTCTGCGGCAGCGAGGGCATGCGACGCGAGCTCGAAGTTCTTACGCGCCTGTTCGTGCTCGTCGCGTCGGCGCACGGCTTGCGCGAATCGACGCATGCGATCGGCCGCCTCATCCGCGCGCCGCGCGCGACCTCGAGCCTGCTCGAGTGCGCCGGACGCTGCTTCGGCGGCCATCGCCGAGTCGGCTGCCTGCGCGTCGAGCCGCACGCCGATTGCGTCGAGCCGGGAGTCCCGCTCGACCGGCGGCAAGGTTGCGAGTTCGTCCTGGTCGGCCGGCGACAGGCCGGCGGCGGCACCCGCGCCGGAGACGCGGCGGCGCAGGCGCTCGGCCGCGCCATCGAGGTCGCCGGACACCTCGCGACGGCGGCGGTCGAGTTCGTCGGTGATGCGGTCGTACAGCTGGGTGCCGAACAGCTTGGTCAGCAACGCCCGCCGCTCGTCGTCGTTGGCGCGCAGGAATCGTGCGAACTCGCCCTGCGGCAGCAGCACGACCTGGGTGAACTGATCGCGGGTCAGGCCGAGATCGTCGGCGAGCATCTCACCGACCTCGTCCTTGCGTGCCGATCGGCTGACCCACCGCCCGCCCTCGAAGCGCTCGAGGTGCACCTGCGCACGTTCGAGGGTCGTTCCCTCACCGCGTCGTTTGGGACGCGGGTACTCCGGCGAACGGGTGACGCGCTGACGAACGCCCCGCAGCGAGAACTCCAGCGATACCTCGGGCTCGACGCCGACGGCGGCGAAGTGCGAGTGCAGGCGTCCCCATCCCCCGCCCTCGCCGGGGCCGTAGAGCGCGAAGGTGATCGCATCGAGGACCGTCGACTTTCCGGCGCCGGTGGGCCCGTCGAGCAGGAACAACCCGCCCGCGCCGAGTGGTTCGAAGTCGATGCTCTGCTCGCCGGCGAACGGGCCGAACGCGCGCAAGCGGAGCCGATGCAACCTCATGCTGTCTCCGCCTGCCGGGCAGCTTCGACGGCGGCGGCGAGTTCGTCACGTTGGTGCCGATCGGGCAGGGTCGAGTCGACCCACTCGACGAACAACGAGCACACCTCGACCGGATCACTGTGCTGCCGCATCCGTGCGAGATCGTCGGCTGCCGACATCGCTTCGACGTCCGGCTGGAAGTCGAGCACGAGCGTGTGCGGCCAGCGTTCGCGCAACCGCTCCATCGGCGCCGACGGTCGCGACGGATCGGTGAGCACGGCCCGCACCCACGCGTCGGCCGGCGGCCCAGCGGCAGCAGCAAGCAGATCGTCGAGACGCCCGCGCACCTCTGCCATCGGCCGCGTGATCGGCGTAGGAATGAGCTCGACACCGAGCGCGCCGTCATCGCCGACCTCAACGAGGGCGACGGACTTGCGATGGTTGCGCTCGGAGAACGAGAACGGCAGCGGCGACCCGGCGTAGCGGGCGTTCCGTGCTACCTGCTGCGCGCCGTGCAGATGCCCGAGCGCTGCGTAGGTGATGCCACGAAAGACCGACGCAGGGACGTCACCGATACCGCCGACGCGGATGTCGCGTTCTGACTCGGACTCGGCCCCGCCGGTCACGAACGCGTGCGCGAGCACCACGACCTTCTCGATGTCACGCTGCGCAGCATCGGCGGTGACGCGGGCGACCGCGGCGCTCAGCACCGAGGCATGCGAACGGTCGGCATCGAGATCGGCCATCACCGCATCGGGCAGCAGGTACGGGATGCCGTAGATGGCGAGGTCGTCGAGCACGATCGGCTCGCGCAGCGCGCTCAGGTCGGTGCACAGGTGCACGCCCGCGTGCGCGGCCAGCGAACGCCCGAAGCCGAGCCGGATCGCCGAGTCGTGATTGCCGCTGGTCAGCACGACATCGACGGCGGCCGAGGCGAACCCGGCCAGGGCCTCGTCGAGCAAGGCGACTGCATCGGTCGGTGGCACCGCGCGGTCGTACACGTCACCGGCGACGAGCACCGCATCGACGCGCCGCTCGACGGCGGTGTCGACCAGCCAGCGTAAGAACGTGCGCTGGTGCTCGAGCATCGGCTCGCCGTGCAGCGCCCGGCCCAGATGCCAGTCGGAGGTGTGCAGGAATCTCATCGCCTAGCGAGTATGGATCGGCCGGGCGACAGTTTCGGGGATTACAGGTTGTAGACGCGCGCCGCGTTCCCGGCCAGGACGAGGTCGGCCGTCTCGTCGTCGGGCATCAGCTCGGCCACCGCCCGGGCGTTGGCCGCGATGCCCGGGATGCCCGGCCAGTCGGTGCCGAAGATCATCCGGCGGGTGAGTCGCGACCAGCTGTGCCGCGCGTAGTAGGTCTGCAGCCGGGACGGAGGCAGGCCGGACAGCTCGATCCACACACGCGGATTGGTCAGCGCCAGGAAGGCCGCGGCGTCGTACCACCAGCCGCGCCCGCCGTGGGCGAGGACGATGTCGAGATCTCGAAAGTCGCGCAGCACGTCATCGAGCAGCACCGGGTCGCCGTACTGATTGAGCGCGCCGGGAAAGGTCGACGTCCCGCAGTGCACGATCACCGGAAGGCCACGTTCTTGGCAGATCGCATACGCGGGATAGAACGCGCGATCGTTGACCGCGATCCCGGCATGCACCGGGTGCACCTTCAACGCCACTGCGCCGAGGTCGAGCTGTCGCACCAGCTCCTCGTCCACCGGGAAGTGCACGTGCGGGTTCACGTTGGCCGCAAACCTGATTCGCTCCGGATTGTGCCGGGCCAGCGGCACGAGGTCCTCGACGGCCTGGACGCCGGTCACCCGCGGGCTGTACTCGGCGAGCACGACGGCGACATCGACCCCCTGCTCGTCGAGGTGCGCGTCGAAAGCGGCCGGCTGCACCACGCCGTCGGCGTCGTAGATCGCGCGCAACTGCGGTGAATCGAAATCCTGCACCCACGTGTCCCAGGCCAACTTCAACCCCGACAACTTCGCCGGATGCAGATGCACGTCGATCAGGCGATGGCCGTCCAGCATGAGTCGATCTTAAGAGACGACGCCGACGGCGTGGTAGCAACGACCTCGCGGCGGGGGGCGCCGCGAGCTGTACCAGCCGGTATTCCCAGGACGACGTGCGTGTAATCAGCCTCGCCGCGAGATGTCCGGACGACTCAGGTCGCGACACTGGTCGGCGCCGACACCGACTGCGTGCGCACCGCAGCCGGCGCAAGCGGCAGGGTGAAGCAGAACGCCGACCCACCGCCGGGCATCGGCTCGTACCAGGCGCGGCCGCCCTGTACCTCGGTGAGCGAACGCACGACGTAGAGGCCGAGTCCCATCCCGTTGACGCGGACGCCGTTCGCGCGCGAGAACTGCCCGAACAGCTTCCCGCGGAACTCCTCGGGGACGCCTGCACCGTGGTCGATGACCATCACCTGCGCGAACTCGTCCTGCTCGGTGACCTGTACTTCGATCGGTGCGGCGCCGTACTTGATCGCGTTCGACACGAGGTTGCCCAGCATCTGCTGCACCCGGGTCGGATCGGCGCGCACCCAGATCGAGGACGGGCACTCGTTGCGCAACTCGACCCGTTCTGCCACGCCGAGCGCAACGCCGTCGACGAGCGGCGCGAGCCGGATCGTCTCGACATCGACAGTGAGTACCCCGCGCTGCGACTGTGTCGAGGTCAGCAGGTCGCCCGTCACGCGGTCGAGCACCTGCGCCTGTCGCTGGATCGCGTCCAGCATTCGGTTGAACGTTCCCGCGTCGATCGAGTCGCGCTCGGTGCTCAGCAGTTCGGCCATCGCCAACAGCACGGTTGCCGGGCCGCGCAACTCGTGCGCCGCGCCGGCCAGGGCGGCGTGCACTCGATCGAGCTCGGTGCGGGTGGCACCCGATGGGTCGTCGACGCCGGAAACATCGACCACCGGCGCGGTCGGACGCTGTCGTGCCAGGGGCTTGACGACCTCGTCCATGCCGAGGATCTCGCAGAGCGCGCTGACGATCCGCTTCGCCGAGGTGCCCTTCTGCAGGTAGGCGTGCGCTCCGGCGGCCTTGGCCCGATCGGCCATCCGCTCGGAGTCGAAGGCCGAGAGCACGACCGTGCGCGATTCCGGCGACGCCCGCCGGATGTGCGCGAGGGCCTCGATGCCGTCCATCACCGGCATTGCAAGATCGATGACGACAAGGTCGGGACGTTCCGCACGCACCACCTCGACACCGCGGCGCCCGTCACTGGCATCGCCGACGACGTGGAACTGCCCGTTCGCCTCGAGCGCGACGCGCAGCAGCAGTCTGATGTCAGGGGTGTCGTCGATGAGGACGACGCGCACAGGCCGCACTGCCGCTGCCGCGCTCATGCCCTCACCTCCCGCTGCCCAGCCGGTAGAGACGCTCGACGAACCGCACCACCCACGTGACCCTGCGGTGCAATGAGCACCCTGGTTCCGGTTCTCACGACGTGTCCTCGATCGTGGCGGCGCGCGAGCGCAGCAGCGGCTCGTCGCGTCCGCTCGACTGCGGACCGAGCAGATTCGTGATCATGTCGCTGGCCGCGGCGATCGAGCTGTCGAGGGCGACCATCGCGCGGTCGCGCTGATCGAGTTCCAGCGACATCTTCGCGACGACCAGGCCCTGCAACACCGCATCGTTGAGCTGGATCGCTTCGTATTCGCGCTCGCGGATGTCCTCGAACAACTTCGCACCGTGCATCAGCGACGAGTACGTGCGTCGCAACGTCCAGTAGTAGATGGCGACTGCCG
Organism: uncultured Actinomycetota bacterium; assembly: GCA_963708645.1. Classification (GTDB taxonomy): domain Bacteria; phylum Actinomycetota; class Actinomycetes; order Mycobacteriales; family Jatrophihabitantaceae; genus RYN-133. Next base: position 315,225 of record CAVPTA010000014.1, read on the forward strand.
CGCCGACGATGTCCCAGGTCGCCATTTGCCAGTCGTAAGCCGCGCGCATCGCGAGCCCTTGACTGGTCTCGACGTGGCCGTACGGAAGCAGCATGTGGATGACATGACCGCCGTGGTGCACTGCGCACGTGAAGAAGATCGCGGCCGTAGCTGTGCCCAACGGGTTCGCGCGAAGTTGCTTGCTTTCGATGAGCGGACGCAGGATGCCCAAGCAGATCAGCAGGTACGCGACGCCGATGAGGGCATTGCACACCAGCCCGGTGATCCACCACACGCCAGCTCCTCCCCACGGCCTCTAGCTCGCCGTGACCAGGGTGGTGCGGATCGGAGCCGACTTCGTGGCTGTGCGCGCGAGCCACCATGCGGCAGCGATCGCGGTGAGGACCTCGGCGGCGCTGGCCAGCGTGTCGATCAGCCCGACGGGCTCCACCTCCGCCAGTCCGAACGGCAACCCGATGGAGCGCGTCAGCGCCCACAGCACGACGGTGGCGACACTCAGCGCGATCGCGAACCTGGCGACCCTCCGCGAGGGGCGCCGCAGCAGCACCGCCGCAAGCACGATCTGACCGCCAGACAATGCCACGAAGAACACGCCGAACCGCAAGCCTTCGCCGAAGTGCTCCGGTCCGACCGCGGCATGCACGCCGGCGGAGACGAGGGTCGCGATCGCGGCCACGATCAGCGGCGTGACCCGCTTCGAGCGCGCAAGCTCGCCGCTGCGCTCGAGGTCGGCCAGAGCGCGTGCCCGCGCCCGTTCGACGAGCGTGCCGCGCGCGGCCGCACGGCGCAGCGAGGCAACACGACGCTGATCGGGCGCGGGGCGGACCAGGACGAATACCACGATGGCCCCGACGACCACGATCGCAGCGTGCAGCGCGTGAAGCAGGACAGTCGCCATCAAGAGCAGTGTGCCGGTCACCTCGACCTCGGGCTAGCACCGAATTCACGGTCGGCGGGCGTTTGAGCCGTCCTCGTCCGGTATGGACCAGAAGATTCCGGGACGGACGGATGTGGCACACCTCGCGATTCGGACGGCGCTTCTCGGGGAGACTGATACGTATGGGCAAACGCGTGCTCGTCACCGGTGCGTCCGGGTTCATCGGTAGACATCTGAGTGCCGCACTGGCTTCGGACGGTCACGAGGTCCGGGCGATGACGCGCAATCCACAGACTTACGAGGGTCCCGGCGAGGCCGTGTACGGCGACGTCGACGACGCCGACTCGCTGGCCAAGGCGCTGCAAGGCATCGACGTGGCCTACTACCTCGTCCACTCCCTCGACTCCGACGACTTCGAGGAGAAGGACGCAGCCGCAGCACTCAACTTCGGCGGCGCTGCCGCCGAAGCGGGCACCGAACGCATCGTGTATCTCGGCGGCCTCGGCGTCGACGACGGAGAACTGTCCGCGCACCTGCGTTCACGTCGCCAGGTCGAACAACTGCTCGGCGTCGCCGGAGTGCCCGTGACGGTGTTGCGTGCGGCTGTCGTCGTCGGGCACGGCGGGATCTCCTGGGAGATCACCCGGCAACTCGTCGATCACCTGCCGGTGATGGTCACGCCCCGCTGGGTGTACACGCGCACACAGCCGATCGCACTGCCGGATGTGATCCGCTATCTCGTCGGCGTGCTCGACCATCCGGACGCGCGTGGTCGCGTGTTCGAGATCGGCGGCCCGGACGTGCTGCGCTACATCGACATGCTCAAGCGCGCGGCATCAGTGCAGGGCAAGCGGCTGCCCAGCGTCGGCGTCCCGCTGCTGTCGCCGCGCCTGTCCGCGGGGTGGCTTGCCCTGGTCACCGACGTTGATCTCGCAACCGCGCGCAACCTCGTCGAGTCGATGACCAACGAGGTCGTCGTCCGCGACCATGCAATCGAGTCGCTCGTCCCGGGAACGCTGACGGGGTACGACGACGCGGTGCGCCAGGCCCTTGACGATCGCGCTCGCGAGCGAACTTCGTGAGACGCGTCCGCGCTCGGCTCGAGCGCACGGTCGCACCGGCGCTCATCGACAAGGTGCCGCGCGATCATGAACAACCGGACGAGGCGTTCCGCCGGCGCCGCACCGTCGCTGTGATCACCCTCGTCGTCGGCGCGACCGTCCTCGGCTTCTCACTCGCGGTGAAGCCGGGTGACGCACTGTTCTATCCGCTCTCGCTTGCCGTCGCAGCGATCTGGACGGCGGGCGGGTTCGCGTCCGGGCCGTTGCACCTCGGCTACCAGAACTCACGCGGCGCGCTGCGTCGGCCCGTGCTCACGCCGCTGGTCATCGGTCTGGTCGCCGCAGCGATCTTCATCCTGGGTGCGCTCGTGGTGCGCGAGATCGGACCGCTGCGCGACTACGTCGTCACGGTGCTCGAGCACGCCCGCAAGGGAAATCTGGGGCTGATCACTCTCGTCACAATTGTGAACGGCGTCGCCGAAGAGATCTTCTTCCGCGGCGCGCTGTTCGCCGCGATCGGACGGCGCCATCCGGTGTTGATCTCGACGGGCGTCTACGCGCTGGCGACGGTGGCAACAGCCAACCCGATGCTGGTCTTCGCCGCGCTGACACTCGGTGCGGTGCTCGGGCTGCAACGCCGCGCGTCGGGCGGCATCCTCGCGCCTGTCATCACGCACGTGACCTGGTCGACGCTGATGCTGTTCACGTTGCCCCCGCTGCTCGGAGCGTGAGCGAGGCTCAGACGGCAGTCGCTGCCGGCCGCGTATGCGCTGCGAGGCCGAACCCGAGACGCCGCAGCACTGGCGTGAGGTGCTCTGCCAACCCGGTGGCGTGCGCGACGTCGTGTGTGCTCCATCGCCGCGGGGCGAACTGCGCGAACTCGACGATGCCGATCGTCGTGTCGCCATCGACCAACGGCACCATCAACAGGCTCGAGTAGCCGAGTTCGGACATCAACCGGCGTTCGGCGTGGTCCGCGCCCGGGTCGTTGATCTGAATCTCGATGGCGCCGCCGCCTTGCATCAGGGCCAACGTCGCCGGGTAGTCGGTGAGCACGTATGCGGTGGGGTCGAGGTCGTGCGTGTTGGCGATCTCGCGCAGCCTGTGGTCGCGGCCCGCGATCGACACCCCGATGCCATCGACGCCGAGATCCGCCGCGGCGGCAGAGATCGCGGCGTGCACGTCGCGGCGGCGGTCGGCCGTGGCGAGTGCCGCTGTCACTGCGTACACGTCGCGCGTTCGCGCCACATCGCGTCCGCCGGTGCCGCCGCCGCCGAGGACCCGCTGTCGGTTCTGACGGCAAGCAGCGATGACGTCGGGCGACACGCCTGACATCGCCGCGTACGCGGACGGCCGGGCGATGGCGAATCCCTGGGCGTAGTCGACGTCGAAATCGGCCAGCGCTGCCAGATCGGCGTAGTCCTCGACACCCTCGCCGATCACCGCCGCCCCGAGTCGGTGCGACAGCGTGACCAGCGCTTCGAGCACGGCACGCTGGATCGCGTTCTGGCTCAGTCCGGTGATGACCTGGCGGTCGATCTTCACGTAGTCCGGCGACATCTGTGCCAGCCGGAGCAGGCCGGCGTAGCCGGTGCTGACGTCGTCGATCGCAATGGCGGCGCCACGGTCGCGCAGCCGGTCGAGATGGGCGCCGAGGTCGACGTGCTCGTTGACTTCGTGCTCGGTGATTTCGACGATCACGCCGCGCAGGTCGTCGGGCCACAGCTCGCTCGCCGCGATGTAGGACAGCGCGTTCGGGCTCACGTTGACCGACAGCAGCATTCCGGGCGGCAGGTCGAGGCGGCATTCGAGCGCCGCCTCGAGGCAGCGCGCCTCGAGTTCGGGTCCGCGGCCCTGGTCGCGTGCGGCTTGGAGGACGGCCTCGGTGTTGGCCTTGTCGGCGAAACGGGCCAGTGCCTCGACGGCGAGCGTCGCGCCGGTGGAGGTCGAGATGATGGGCTGCAGGGCCATGCGCGGACGCATGGCGGCCTGCGTCGCCGGCGTCGCAGCAGGCTGCGTGCGCACCCGGCTGACGCGCGATAACCGACGCGTCATTCCCATCCGGTGCAGACCCTCCCTGGGGGGATCGCCCCCGCAGGACGATCTTCTGTGAGTTGAGTGTGAAGGAAGATTCTTGAGTTGTCGAATCAGCCTAAATCGGGCTGCGCTACGTTGAGCGGGCCTGGGGGCGGTAGCTCAGCTGGTCAGAGCAGCGGACTCATAATCCGCCCGTCGTGGGTTCAAGCCCCACCCGCCCCACCAGACCCAACGCAAGCATTGGACCCATCCGTCCCGACCGCCCCGTCGACGGGAATGCTGATCGTGAAGGTCGAGCCCTGCCCGGGCACTGAGACGACGTCGAGCGTGCCGCCGTGCCGGGCGACGATCGTCGTGGCGATCGCGAGACCCAACCCGGTGCCGCCGATGGCGCGCCGCTGGGCATCGCTGCCCCGGAAGAACCGGTCGCCGAGCATCGCAATCTCATCGGCGTGGATTCCCATGCCGGTGTCGGACACCTCGACCCGGGCCTGGTCTCCGAGCACGCTCGCGGTGACCGCCACGCGGCCGCCGTCGCCGGTGTACTTGATCGCATTGGCAACCACGCTCTGCACCGCACGCTTGAGGTGGGCGGCATCGCCGCGAATGGTCGGCGCAACGGCCGGCAGATCGACCACCAACTCCTGCCCGCGGGCAGCGGCACTCTCGGCGACGTCGGCAACAGCGGCATGGACGACTCCACCGAGGTCGAGCGGGAAATGGCGGATCGGGTCGAGCTCGGCGGCGTCCAGGCGCGCGAGCATCAACAGATCGGCCACGAACTCCTCGAGGCGGACCGCGTTGCGCATCGCGATGTCGATCATGCGCTTCTGCTCGGACGTCAACGTGCCGAAGTCCTCGCCGGCGATCATCTCGAGGTACCCCTGCACGCTGGTCAGGGGTGTGCGCAGCTCGTGGGAGATGGTCGACACCATGTCGCGCCGGATTCGCGAGGCGTCGTGCAGCGCGCGCCGCGACGCCTCCTGCGCGTCCAGATCGATCACGTGGCTGAGCAGGTACGACACGACACCGCCGGCATCGCGCACGTCCGACATCCGCACCTCGACGTGCACGGGGCGTCCCGAGGCATGCAGGTAGCGCTTGCGCACAGTGCGGGTGCCGTCGTCGCCGGCGATCACCGCCTCGTTGTGGCGGTCTTCCGGGTGGGTGATCGCGGCGATCTCGCGCAGGTGCAGGTCGGCGATCGACATGCCGAGCATCCGGGCGAAGGCCGGGTTCACGCGCAACAGTCGTCCGTCGGCCTCGCCGTGCCCGGCGACCATGGCCACCGGGACCGGGTGCGTCATCGAAGGCTACGCGGAAGCTGTCCTCGCTGAGCGCGAGTTCGGCGATCACGGTCTCGAACTCGGCGTCGCGGACGTGCTTCGGGGCAGTCCGGATCGACCGGACCACTTTCCTGATCATGGTTGCAGCTGCTTTCGACTGCGCGTCCGCCCGTCCGCGTGTCCGACCCTCGGCAAACGACCACGCCGCGGCCCAAGGGAGGGAGGTGGGCCGCGGCGCGATCGCGGCCGACTCTAGCAATCAGCTTGAATATCAATCAAATTGCTGTCCGCGTCACTCATCTGTCTGCCATGTTTGTTGCCACTGTCAATTACATGATGTTCCAGGTAACATCCGAGCGGTGACAATCACCGGCGTGATGGACGAGCCGACCGGGCTCGTCGTCGCGGCGCTGCGCAGCCTCGACCTCGGCATCGACCGGGTGCGCACCGCGTTCGCGCACCGGTACCGCATCACCATCGGCGACAGCCTGGTCATCAGTCATCTCGCGGCCAACGACGGACATCTGCGGCCCGGCGAGATCGCTGCACGCATCCTGGTCACCTCGGGCACGCTCACGCCGATGCTCGACCGCCTCGAGTCGGCGAAGTTCGTGCGGCGCGAGCCGAATCCCGACGACCGCCGCAGCGTCATCGTCGTGCTGACCGAGCAGGGCGAGGCGGCGCTGGCCGAATACCGTGAGCAGTTCCGCGTCGCGATCGAGGCCGCCGTGCCGGCGCAACTGCGTGCTCAGCTGGCCGACTGCATGACACACCTCGCCAGCGGGCTCGACACCCTCGCCACCGAGATGGCCGCGCTCGCGCCCGTGCGGCCGAAGTCCTGATCGGCCGCCTGCGGCTCAGCTGTCGATCTTGGCGACCGGGCTCGCCATCGGCCGGTCCCGGTGCGCCGAGCGGTAGGCCCGCGGGCTGAGCCCGAACTCACGGCGGAACGCGCGCGAGAAGTACTCGGCCGACACGAAGCCGCACTCGAGGGCGATCTTCTCGACCTGCGCCGGCGCGGCCCGTGCCGCCAGGAGCTCGGCCGCGTGCTCGAGACGGCGCCGACGGATGCGGGCAGCCGGGCTCTCGGCACCGTTGAACGCGCGGTAGAGCTGACGCAGGGAGATGTTGAGCTGCGCCGCGATCGTCGCCGGGCTCAGGACGGGGTCGGCGGCCTGCTCGAAGATGATCGTGTCGGTGCGGGCCCGGATCGACTCCATCAGCTCGATCTCGGTTCCGGGCTGGCGCACGGCCGTGCGCAGCAGAAGTCCGGCCATCGCGCCGAGATAGCGATCGACTCCGACCAGCGTTGCCGAGGAGTTGAATTCGTCGCCGCCCTTGAGCAGCAGCCCGACCGCTGACCGCAGCAGTTGTGCCTGGAATGCCGTCAGCTCGTAGGACAGGTCGATCATCTCCGCCAGCGTCGCCGCCTCGACACCGATCGTCCCGCGCTGCACGTTGAGGGTGAACAGGTGCGTGTTCGCGACGAACTGCTCTCGGATCTCGTGACTCGGGTCGAGCACCTTCAACGTGCCGCGGCTGAGCTGGCCGACCGGATCGAACACCGACCCGGCGCATTCGGCGCGTATGAGCAAGTGCACTGCCGTGTCGGGCGCTCCCGCCGGCGGGCGGGTGCGACGGGCAAGTTCGGCGCCACTGACGGTTGATGCAGACCACACGCACCGCGCGCCGCGCAGCCGGGCACCCTTGAAGAAATACGGGGCGCGTGCGCCCGCGAGCGGTGAAATCTGCAACCCAAGGGGGCCGGTGCGAATTCGCCCCGGCCAGGAATCGGCAGTCTGGGCCGAAACGTCGAGCCACGCCACTCCACCCGGCGGCGGAATGTCGGGCCTCGGTTCAGACTCGAACATAACGGCATCCTCCACAGGTCACCGCACCCGGCAGCGCGGTTGCTGGGTGCGTGCAGAATACTCGGCGCCGCGGCCTTAGGTGTTAGAACTCGTTACAGTTCGACACATGAAGCTTGGCTATCACACGGGTTATTGGTCCTCGGGTCCTCCGCCGGGCGTCACTGACGCGATCGAGGTCTGCGAGCAGGTCGGTGTCGATTCGATCTGGACGGCCGAGGCCTACGGCTCGGACTGCCTGACCCCGCTGGCCTGGTGGGGCGCGGCCACCGAGCGCGTGCGGCTCGGAACCGACGTCATGCAGATGTCCGCGCGCACCCCGACTGCGACGGCGATGGCCGCACTCACCCTCGACCATCTCAGCGGCGGGCGGTTCGTGCTCGGTCTGGGCGCGTCCGGCCCGCAGGTCGTCGAGGGCTGGTACGGCCAGCCCTACCCCAAGCCGCTCGCGAGAACGCGCGAGTACATCGACATCGTTCGCAAGGTGTGGGCGCGCGACGTCCCGGTCACCAACGACGGGCCGGCCTATCCCCTGCCCTATCCGGGCGGCACCGGTTTGGGCAAGGCACTCAAGTCGACCGTGCACCCGTTGCGCAGCGACATCCCGATCATGCTCGGCGCCGAAGGACCGAAGAACGTCGCGCTCGCCGCAGAGATCGCCGACGGGTGGCTGCCGATGTTCTTCTCGCCGAAGACCGACGGCTTCTATCGGGACGCACTTGCCGAGGGCTTCGCCCGCGACGGCGCGCGACACTCTCCTGACGACTTCGAGGTCGCCGCATTCGTCCCGGTGATCATCGACGATGACGCGGAAGCTGCCGCTGATCTCGTGCGCCCCTCGCTCGCGCTCTACATCGGCGGCATGGGCGCGAAGACGATGAACTTCCACGCCGATGTCTTCGCCCGAATGGGCTACGAGGCGGAGGTGGCCAAGATCCAGGAGCTCTACCTCGACGGGCGCAAGCCCGAGGCGATCGCGGCCGTACCGACCGCGCTCGTCGAGGACGTCGCCCTGGTCGGGCCGGCTGCCAAGATCGCAGACGAACTCACGGCGTGGCGACAGACCGTGATCACGACGTTGCTCGTGCAGACCGATCCGCGGCTGCTCGCGAAGATCGCGGAGCTGGTCGGCTGAGGCACTCGCAACGCCGGTGACTTCATTGTTCCGATCTGTTTCAAATGACCTTTGTATGGGAACGCTCGCACCGACCGAGGGACGGTGTCAGGGCCGCCTGTCCACCGGTCCTATTCCTTTGTCGTTCACCCCTGCCGGACGTGAACCCACGCGCCGACAGGCCTTCCCAGATCGGCCCAGCACGTGTCGGAACAACGGCTCACGCTCGCCGAAAGCCTGCAAGCGCCGGCGCTTGCCCGGGCGTGGACCGCGCAGCAACTCCCGCCGCTGCCCGACCAGGTCGCCGAGGATGCCTTGCTGCTCGTCAGTGAGCTCGTCACCAATGCGGTGCGCCACGGCCGTCCGGACATCGTGATCTCGCTGTCGGTGAGCGCGGACCGGATCCGGGTCGCGGTCAGTGACGGCGGCGAGAATCTGCCGATGCTTCCGGCCGGCCACCCGTCGATAGATCGCGCAACCGGACGTGGGCTCCTCATCGTCGCTGCGACCGCACATGACTGGGGGGTCGAGCGAGTCCCCGGAATTGCCGGCAAGACCGTGTGGGCCGAACTGGATGCGACGGCGCCCACCGTTTCCTAACGACGCGCGAAAGTTTCTTGAACTGCGCTTGAGCACGACGCGATTCGGGAATGAACAGCGTGTGATTGACGACGCCGAGGACGCAGCGCACACGACCTTCGTCCGGCTGCGCCGCTCCCGCAGCGATGCCAGCTCTGAAGAGCTCACACTCTCGCGCGCAGCGATGCACTTGCACACCTTCGGCGTGCTGTCGAGCATCGAAGCCGGCAACCCGGGTTTCGTCTCCGACCGCTATCTGAACGCGATCGGCGCCGAAACTTCGATCACCGCACTCGAACTGTGCCTGGCTGGGCTGTGGGAGCGCACTTCGTGCGGGTACCGCGTTGCCGACGCCGACACCCTCTCGGTCGCCGAGCAGATCCACGGCCAGCTGAACGACCTGGCCGTGCGGTGCACCCGCAACGGCGGGCACATCGTCGACCCGCAGCACCCCGACGTGTGCGCCAAGTGCGGCACGATGCTCGCCATCACGCCCGGCCCGCAGGTGCGCTCACATCCAGGCTCGCCGGTGCGCAGCGAGATCGAGTACCGACCGCGGCACCGTGACGTCGACGCCTCCGGTGCCGACGCGGCTGACGCCGCCTGACCACAGACTAGTCGGCGCGCCGGTCCGGCTCGGTGCTGGGCCGCTGGCTCAACTCGAAGTGCGCGGCGTCCTCGGCGGCGATTCGTGCGCCGGAAAGGCGCCCGGAGATCTCCGACAGCGAGTGCAACTCGTCCGCGGACACGACGGGCAGCACGAGGTCGCGCAGGTAACGCTGATAGACCGCGAGTGCTGCGTGCGCCGTCTTCTGACCGGTTTCGGTGAGCGCCGCGAACACGACACGGCGATCCCCCGACGAACCGCGGCGGTCGATCAGGCCGTCGCGCGCCATGCGGTCGGCCAGCTTGGTGAACCCGCCCGAGGTCATCGCAAGGTCACGGGCGATGCGGCTCATCGGCAGGCGCTGGTCGTCGGAGTCGAGCAGCAAGGTGAGCACAGCAAAGTACGGCAGCGTCATGTCGAGCGACTCGAGCCGCAGCGCGAAGCCGTGCTGCACCGCGTCGACCCCGCGAACAACCGTGGCCCACTCGCGAACGAGGGCAGCGTCTTCGCTCTCGGTCTCGCTCATAGCGCCACTCCTGTCGTCCAAGCTCGGCACCCGCGACTACCGCGAACGGCTACTCGAGCAGCAGGAATTGTATGCATAACGGGGATTTCCCGTCCGCACGCCACGCGATCCGGGCACGCGACATTCTGACCGCGAACTCACCTGGATATCGGCACAAGCGCCGACTGCCGATACCCTGACCCCGTGGTCACTCCGCTCGCGCCCGGCGTGTCCGGGCTGGACCGGTGGAGTTCTGTGTCCACCTTCCTGAGCGCGTTGGCCGATGCGCTGGGCGCCCGACTGACCTGTTACGTGCCGATCACCGGCGATGCGCCGGTGGCCCGATCACATCCCGGGCAGGCGGTCGACGAGGCCGAGATCCGCGCGCTGGAAGGGATCGCACAGCATTGGGACGCCAACGGCGGCCGCGAATCCGTGCGCGTGGGCGTGCCCGGACTCGGTGTCGTCGATGTGGCCGCCGTGCGCGGCGCGACCGGCGATCCCCGGGGCGCGTTGCTCGTTGTCCGCGAATCCTCCGACCGCACCGACCGCTCGACCGCGGCCGCCGAGGCCGAGCTCGCGGCCTCGCTCGTCCCGTCCGTCCTCGGCATGTCGTCGGTCGAGTCCGCCCGTCAGGCATTGCTGGACTGGGCGGCCGGCCAGACCGGGCCGCGGGCCGCGTTCGCCATATCGGTCGATCGGCTCGGCGCGACGAACGAGGTGCTCGGCTATCGGGCCGGCGACACTGTGTTGCGCAGCCTGATCGGGCGCATCGAATTCTGGGCCGGCCGCAACGGACGCGTCGCCCGTGCCGGCGGCGCTCGCTACCTGGTCATTCGCAACGACATCACCGACGAGGCTGCCGCGCTGCGTGAGCTCGAGCGCCTGCGCGCACTGGTAGCCGAACCGGTCACGGTCGACGGCATCGCGATCAGCCGATCGGCGAGCGTCGGCCTGTGCTTCGACCTCGACCAGTCGCTGTCACCCGATGCCCTGCTGTGGGGCGCCACTCGGGCCGGCGCGAGTGCCCGCGAAGCCGGCGGCGACACGGTCAGCGTGTACACCGAACAGACGACCGCCGGACGGTTGAGTCGTCTGCAACTCGATCTTGAACTTGCCGGCGCCGTCTCGTCCGGCAGCCTGCGCATGCACTACCAACCCGAGTTCGACCTGGCCACCGGCGCGATCGTCGGCGTCGAGGCATTGCTGCGGTGGCAACACCCCCAGCGCGGTCTGCTCAGCGCCGACGTGTTCGTCCCCGAATCGGAGCAGACCCGAACCTTCGTCGCGGTGCAGCACTGGGTGATAGAGACGACGTGTCGGCAGTTGGCGCAATGGCGCGACGCGGGCCTGGCCGACAACCTCGTGCTGCGCCTGAACGTGCCGGCACCGCAGGTGTTGCACGCCGGGGTGACGACGGTGCTCTTCGAGGCGCTGACGAAGTACCGGTTGCGTGGTTCGCAGGTCTGTATCGAGCTGACCGAACGTCGCATGCCTGCCGAGCTGGACCAGCTCGCTGCCGAACTCGACACCTGGCGCGCGCGGGGCATCACGGTCGCCGTCGACGACTTCGGCACCGGCGAGGGCACGCTCTCGCACCTGCAACTGCTTCCGATCGATGTCCTCAAGATCGACCAACGCTTCGTCGCGCCGATGACAACCGACTCCCGAGCGGCCGCGATCGTGGCCGGCGTGATCCGCCTGGCCGCATCGCTGGATCTGGACGTCGTGGCCGAAGGCGTGAGCGGCGCCGATGTGTCGCGGGCGTTGCTGGCGCTTGGCTGTCGGCGCGGTCAGGGCAATGCGCTTGCCGAGGCGATGGCTCCGGAACGCATCCATGCACTGCTCGACGCCCAGGTCATGCCGCGGTCTGGTGTCGGTTAGAAAAATTTTCCGATAACGCGTGCATCACGCCCTTGTATCGGGCAAACTGATTGACATGGAAGATGTGTCGGCAGAAGGGTTCGCACGGGCGGGAGGACCGGCTGGCCCGGTCGTTTCGCGCGCAGCCCTGAAGCTGCACACCTACGCCATCCTCGTGAGCATCGAGGTCGGTCGTCCCGGATACATCTCCGACGACTACCTCAATGCCATCAGCGTCGAGACCAGCATTACCGCGCTGGAACTGATGCTGTGCGGGTTGTGGGCCCGCGAGGACAACGGTTACCGCGTCAACGAGACCGAAACGCTGCGTGTCGCCCGTGAGGTGCAGCGCCAGCTGATCGCTCTCGACGAGATGGGGTCAGACCGGTAAGCCCTGGGCGTCGTCCGTGCCGCGGGGGTGCGGGCGACGCCCAGTCCCATACAGCGAGGGCCGGTGCCGCGGGGGTGCCGGCCCTCGTGGGTTAAACCCGGAAGGTCAGAGGCAGTGCTAGCCCGGACCGTCAGAAGTCGATGATCGGCTCGTCGATCGTCGCGTCGACCTTGGTCGGGTCGAGCACGGCAAGCATCGTGTGGATGCGGTCGCGGCCGGAGTTCTTCGCGACGTACAACGCCTGGTCGGCGACCGAGATCAGGTCGTCGACGCTGTGGGCGTCCGAGCGCCCGACGCCGACGCCGATCGAGGCGGTGATGGAACCTCCGTGGGCCAGGCGGAGAGTGCGGATGCGCTCCACCAACCGGCTCGCGACCTTGCCCGCCTGTACGGCGTCGATGTCGGTGAGCAAGGCGATGAATTCCTCGCCGCCGAAGCGTCCGACGGCGTCGTAACCGCGCAACGCATCGCCGATGCAGTCGGCAACCGCCTTGAGCGCCGCATCGCCGGCCTGGTGGCCGTGTGCGTCGTTGAGGTTCTTGAAGTGGTCGAGGTCGAGCATGAACACGGTCACCGGGGCCTCGAGCCGTTCGGCGCGCACCAGTTCACGCTCGGCCTCGTGACGCCAGGCGCCCGCGTTGAGCAGGCCGGTCTTCGCGTCGCGGGTCGCCTGGACCTGCAACTCGTGGACCAGCGCGCTGCGGCGTAGTACGACGACCACCAACACCACGACCGGCGACAGGTACGGAGCGTGCAGCACGGTCACGGCGAGCAGCACGCCCAGAGCCAGGGTCGCGTACTCCATGGCGCGCTCGGTGCCACCGCTCAGCACGGCACGCATGCGATCGGGGCGCCGGATCAGCCACAGCACCGCGACGATCAGTGATTCCTGCACGAAGGTGTACGCCACGATGGCGCAGACAACGGCAAGTAGGGACCAGGGCGAGATGCCGACCTGATCCCGGGAGACACCGAAGGCGACAATCGTCGACGAGGCCGTCAATGCAGCCAGTGTCGCGGTCGCTCCGGAGTAGATGGTTCGATGTGGCGGTGCCGTGCGATGTCGTCGCGAGCGCACCAGCGTGTGGATGTAGAGCAGCGCGACGAACGCGCCGGCCAGACCCGGCGGCAGGACGATCGCGGCCGCGATGCACCACTGGGTCGATCCCTCGACTATGACCGAGTTGTCGACGTAACCGGCGAACCGGCGCAGGCGTTCGATGCGGTCGCCACCTTCGGCATACAAAGCGGCGAGACAAAACAGCAGGGCAAATCGTCGCAAATCTGTCGAGTCGGGCACGATTACGAAATTGGCTAGCACCAGCCACGTGACGCAGAGCAACTCAATGGACAGAATGAGGGCACGTGGCGATCGGGGGGTCCTCCACAGTGCCGAATCACGCACGCGCAGTAAAACCTGTCGGCGCGCAGCATCGCGCGCCGGCGATTGCGCTTTTCCGCGCATACGCCGGACTCCTCCCTTCGGCACCGTCGACGACTGCCGGTCCGCTGATCGCGGCATCGACTTGCGCCCCCTCATCTTCACTCATAACCGGGTCCCGCGCGAGTGTTAGGCCCCGGTTATTTTTCCGTGTCGCACGACCTTTCGGTCAAGCAGGCACAAATTTGGACATTTCCTCCTCGGCCGCTCGCCGGCCGTCTCCCTCTGCCCTGGCACTCACCTATGTATATGCCCCTGCGCCGACGCGCCTACCCACCGCTCAGGACTGCGTCGACGTCCTCCTGATACCCAACCACCTCCACCGCACAGAAGGGAATGGCCGTGCAGAACTTCGACTGGCGCTGAACTCAGCAACCGCTCCGAAGTCATCAGGCCCGAGACGAGCAGAAGGGACGTGTCGTGCAGAACTTCGACTGGCGCTGACTTCGCCAATCACCCGCTGAATCCCCCCACATTCGCCCCCCACACAGGAAGGCCCCCCGATGAACAACTTCGACTGGCGCTAAGCGGCCCGTTACAGAACCCACGGGCTCGAACGGCCCGGCGCAGCTGCCACCTCACGGCGGCTCAGCACCAGGCCGATCGCCAGGCCCGAACCCACGGCGCCGGCGACAGCGATGGCGACTGCTGGACCCCACCATGCGGTCATCGCTCCGCCGATAAGCAGACCTACCCCTTGCGCGGCCAACAGGCTGGAACTCGCCAGCCCGATGGCCTGTCCGCGGGTCTTCGACGGCACGATCGCAACGAACTCCGCGATCAGGACGACGAGGTAGGAGCTGCACACGCCGCAGGTCCCCCACAACAGCACCCCCAACCAGATCGGCGGATTGCCCGCACAGGCAACCAGTGGCAATCCGGCAGCAACAGCAAGTAACCCGAGCAAGCGGGATCGCGATGCCGGTCGCACCCATCGGGTGAGTACGACAGTGCCGACCAGATTCCCCGTCGGGTTGGCGGCAAGCAATAGTCCGACCGCGGTCGGGCCACCACCGTGAGCATTCGCGAACGGAGCCGCCAACCCCTCCGGGACGACCCAGAATGCGGTCAACCAGGCGAACCCCAGCAACACCCGCAGCCGGGGATCGCGTGCGATTGTGCTGGCCCCGCCGCGCAGTTGGCGCAGCATCCGGGCACCTGGTGCGGGCACCGGGATCCGGGACAGTCCGAATCCCACGACGACCGCGCCGAGCACGAACGTGGCGGCGTCGACAACCAGGGCCAGCTGCGGCCCGGTGATCGCAACGACGAGCCCGCCCACGGCGAAGCCGATCAACTGCATCGCCTGCGAGGTCGCCGTCCGCAGCCCGACCGCAGCCTGATACTTGGCGCCGGTGAAGATGTCGGCGATCACCGCAGGCTCGGCTGCGCTGTACGGCGAGCCGGCGAGCACGGCCACGACGAGCAGGACACAGAGCAGCGGGAGCGGTATACCGGGGATCGCCATCAGCGCGAACAGCCCCGCCCGGACGAGATCGCAGCTGACCATCAACCCGCGCCGTGGCCGGCTGTCGGCCAGGCCGGACAGCAGCAAGCCGCCGAGGACCGCCGGCAGGAACGTCAGCGCATAGGTCGCCGCCGTCGCCAGCCCGGACCCGGTCCGCGTGAAGACAAGGATTGCGAGCGCGACGCGCGCGAGTTGGTCGCCGAGCAGTGACTGGGCGCTGGCGAAGTAGAGCACGGCGAAATCGCGGTTGCGGAACAGCGCACCGAAGGTGACTGCGCCGTCGTCGTCGCTGGCGTGGCCGGACGGGGGATCGGAATCGGGCACACCGACGACACTGCGGTGGCGACCGGTCACCCGAGGCAGCCTATTGGCGCGCTCAGCGCGCAGCCGCTGCGTGGTCGCGCTGCAGCGCCCGGACGGCCAGCTCGCTGTGCAGCAGCACGCCACGCGGGAGCACGGAGTCGTCGAACGCCGCGCGTGGGCTGTGGTTACTGGGGGCGGTCTCCCATTGGTCGGTCGGGCACGCGCCGAGGAACAGGTAGCAGCCCGGCACCTGGGCGAGCACGCGCGAGAAGTCCTCGGCGCCGGTGAGCGGGGACTGCATCGGCTCGTAGCCGTCCTCGCCGAACACCTCCCGGGCGACCTCGGCCGCGAAGCCGGCGTGCGTGTCGTCATTGACCGTGACGGGGTACTCGGCCGTGTACTCGGCATCGACCGACATGCCGTACCCGGCGGCGACGTGCTCGCACAGTCGCACGGCTTCCTCGGCCATCCGCTCGCGAGCGGCCGGCGAGAAGGTGCGCACCGTGGCGTCGAACTCGGCTTCGTCCGGGATGATGTTGCGCTTGGTGCCCGCGTGGAAGTAGCCGATCGTGATGACCGCGGGGTCGAACACGTCGAAGCGGCGGGTCACGAGAGTCTGCAGGTCGCCGACGAGTTGCGCGGCGACGCTGACCGGATCCTTGGCAGAGTGCGGCGTCGAGCCGTGCCCGCCCTCGCCACGCACGGTCACGTGCAGCCGATCGCTGGCCGCCATGAGCGTGCCGGGCCGCGTCGTGAACCGGCCCCGGGGCAGCAGGCCGGACGAGACGTGGATCCCGTACGCCGAATCGGCACGACGCCCGGACGCATCGAGAACACCTTCGGCGATCATCGCCCCGGCGCCGTCCCAACCCTCCTCGCCCGGCTGGAACATGAACACGACGTCGCCGTCGAGCTCGTCGCGGTGCGCCGAGAGCAGTCGGGCCGCCCCCAACAGCATGGTGGTGTGCAGGTCGTGCCCGCAGGCGTGCATCGCTCCGTGCACCTTGCTCGCGAACTCGACACCGGTCGCCTCGGTCACCGGCAGCGCGTCCATGTCCCCGCGCAGCAGAACGGTGGCGCCGCCCGGCTTGCCACGCAGCACCGCCGTGACCGAAGTCAGGGCGGAGCCCGTGCTGATCTCGAGCCCCAGCCCGTCGAGCTGCTCGAGCACCGTGCGCTGCGTGAGCGGCAGGTCGAGTCCGATCTCGGGCTGCTGGTGCAGCGTGTGCCGGATCTCGGTGAGCTCGGTGGCAAGTTCCTGTGCGTCGTCGCGCAGGCGGTCGGCAAGGGGCATTGCTCGACCGTACCTTTGGATCATGTTCACCGAGCAGGGTTCGGCAGACACCGTGATCGCCAGCCTCGCGCAGTGCGACGACCCGCGACTGAAGGCGGTGCTCGAGTCGCTCGTGCGACATCTGCACGACTTCGTCAAGGACGTCGAGCTCACCGAGGACGAGTGGTCGGCGGCGATCGCGTTCCTGACCGAGACCGGCCAGCGCTCCGACGAGGTGCGGCAGGAGTTCATCCTGCTCTCCGACGTCCTGGGCGTGTCGATGCTCGTCGAGACGATCAACCATCGCGTCCGCGGTGGGGCGACCGAGTCGACGGTGCTCGGGCCGTTCCACGTCGTGGCCTCGCCGGAGCGCGAACTCGGCGCCGACATCGACCTCGGCGGGGCGGGCACTGCGTGTGTCGTCTCAGGGCAGGTGCGCTCGGGCGACGGCACGCCGCTCGCGGGCGCCCGAGTCGATGTGTGGCAGGCCAACGCCGACGGCTTCTACGACGTGCAGCGACCGGGGGAGATCCCCGAGCGCAATCTGCGTGGCATGTTCACCGCCGACGACGACGGCCGGTTCTGGTTTCGCACGATCGTGCCGAGCGACTACCCGATCCCGAACGACGGCCCGGTGGGTCGGCTGCTCGCCGCCACCGGTCGCCATCCCTACCGTCCAGCACACGTGCACCTGATCGTGTCGGCGCCCGGGCATCGGCCGGTCACGACACACGCCTTCGTCGCCGACAGCCCCTACCTGGATTCGGATGTCGTGTTCGGCGTGAAGGAGAGCCTTGTGCGCGACTTCGCGGAGGTCGACGACGCGTCCCGCGCGGCCCGCTTCGGCGTGCCGAACCCGTTCCGTGCGGCGACTTTCGATGTCGTTCTCGAGCGAGCGGTCACCACGGCGACTGGATGAGGCCGATCGGGTTGCCGTCCGGGTCGTCGACGATCGCGACGAGTCGTCCGCCACCCACGTCGTGAGCAGCCTGCTTCTCGGTGCCGCCGGCCTCGAGCAGCGCTGTGACGGTCTCGGCGATGTCGTCGACGTGGAAGTGGCCGACCGGTCCGGTCATGCCGTTGTCATGCCCGTTCGGGACGAGGCCGAACTGCTGGTCGCCGACCTGGTACCCGACATAGAACGGCTCGTCGGTCGTCGGGCCGGTGCCGAGCAGGGCGGTGAACACCCGCTTCGACGCCTCGAGATCGCGCGACGGGTACAGCACGGTCTGCATTGCCATGATGATCTCCTCGTGTTGGTCACATCGCGTGCGTCGCGACGGTCATGGATGTGACCACGCCGGACGAACAAACGTGACGAAGGAATGTGACCAGCACATGGGCGACGAGGGATTGACGCAACGTTTCGAGCAGCAGCGCGGCCGGCTGCACGCGGTCGCCTACCGCATCCTCGGTTCGTCGAGCGAGGCCGACGACGCGGTGCAGGAGGCGTGGCTGCGCCTCGACCGCACCGATGTCAGCTCGGTCGCCAACCTCGAGGGCTGGCTGACGACGGTCGTCGCCCGGGTATGTCTGAACATGCTCCAGTCGCGGAGGACGCGCCGCGAAGCGCCGCTGGACGAGGTCGCTCTCGACGCCACCGAAGACCGCGCCACGGTCGACCCGGCCGACGAGGCGGTGCTCGCCGAATCGGTGGGACGGGCGATGCTGATCGTTCTCGACACCCTCTCCCCCGCCGAACGGCTCGCGTTCGTGCTGCACGACATGTTCGCGCTGCCGTTCGACGAGATCGCCCCGATCGTCGGACGAGAACCTGCCGCCGCGCGGCAGTTGGCCAGCCGGGCGCGCCGCCGCGTCGCCGGCGCCGACCCGGATGCCGAGCCCGACGCCGCGCGACATCGCGGCGTGGTCGAGGCGTTCCTCACCGCGTCACGCAGCGGCGACTTCGCCGCGCTGGTGGCGTTGCTCGATCCGGACGCGGTCGCACGCTCGGACGACGCGACCGTCCAGACGGGCGCACCCGCAGCGGTGCGTGGCGCCGACAACGTCGCCGCGATGTTCTCCGGCCGCGCGCGGGCAGCACGTCCGGCCCTGGTCGACGGCCGCCCCGGGCTGGCCTGGCTGGCCGGCGGGCAGCCCAAGGTGGTCTTCGATTTCACGATCGTCGATGGTGTGGTCAAGGCGATCGACCTCATCGCCGACGCCGAGGTGCTGGGGCAGCTCGAAGTGCAGGTGTGACCGGCTCAGAACAGCCGCTCGGCGTGGCGTCGCAACGCGCGCGCCACACCCCGGAAGGTCAAGATGGCCGCGAAGGCGAGGCCGCCGAACCCAAGGATCCACAACGCGGTCTGCACCTTGTGATCAGAGGTTGCGGCGGCCGCGACGAGTAGCAGTGCCGATGACACTGCTCCGGCGCTGCCGATCGCTGCGAGCACCGCGCGGTCGATCCAGTCGTCGACCACCAGCCGGTCGCGCCCGGCGTACCGCTCCTGCCGCACGGTGAGGCTTCCGGCGCGCAGCTGCCCGGCGATCGCCTCGGCGTGCTCCGGCAGGGTACGCAGCGCCGGCAGCAACCGCAGCACCTCGCGCTGCAGGATCTCGCGCGGCGAGCCGAACGCGTCGCGGTGTTGCTTCACGACGTCCTTGCTCGCCTCGACCATGCTGAAGCCCGGTTCGAGCACGCGCAGCGTGCCCTCGAGCGTGACCAGCGACCGACCAAGCAACGTGATGGACGCCGGCGGGCGCAGGTCGTGGCGCTGCATGATCGTCAGGACATGGCCGATCATCGCCGGGTCGAACCCGCCGGCGCTGTCGAGATCGGCGAGCGGGACGGCCAGGTCTGCTTCCAGCGAACGCAGGTCGACTGCCGATTCACTCCCGGCGAGGTCGCGCGCGGCACGAGCCAGGATGCTCGCGTCGTTGGTCGCGAAGCCCAGCGCGATGCCGCGCAATCCGCTCAGCGCGAGCGAGCTCAGGCGCCCGACCGAACCGAAGTCGAGCAGCCAGATCGTGCCCGCTTCGTCGACCAGCAGGTTGCCCGGATGCGGGTCGGCGTGGAACAGGCCGTCCTCGAGCACCTGACCGATGAACGAGGCGAGGACGTGCTCGGCGAGCTCGTGCCGCGTCGCCGCGCATTTCTCGACGGCTTCCTCGTCGGCGACCGACCGGGCGTCGATCACCTCGTCCATCACGAGCACCCGACCGGTCGAGATCTGCTCGTACACCTTCGGGATCGCGATGCCGACGTCGCCGGAGCGATGGTCGCGCAACCGCATCCCGAGGTTGGCCTCGTGCTGGTAGTCGAGCTCGTCCTCGATGCCGATGATCAGTTCTTCGCACAGTTGCGCGAGGCCGATGATGCGCGCGGCCTCGACGCGCCGTTCGAGTTGGGTCGCCGCCAGCCGCAGCACGGCGGCGTCGCGGATCACGATCTCGCGCACTTCGGGACGCTGCACCTTGACCACGACCCGCGTGCCGTCGGTGAGCGTCGCGCGATGCGTCTGGCCGATCGATGCGGCGGCGAGTGGGGTCCAGTCGAATGAGGAGAAGACTTCGCCGTAGGGCGCGCCGAGTTCGGCCTCGAGCACTTCGCGCACCTGCTCGGCCGGGAACGGCTTGACGTCGGCGCGCAGGTTCGACAGCTCCGCGATCAAAACCGCCGGCAGGATGTCGCCCCGCGTCGATGCCACCTGGCCGAATTTCACGAGCATGCCGCCGGCGTCCTCGAACACCCGGCGCAGTCGCCGAGCGAGGTCGGGCGACTCGAGCGCCGACCGGCTCGCGAACCGCAGGTGCAGCAAGCCGTGCTGACGGGCGAGGCCGGCGACCTGGCGCATGCGGCCGTACGGCGCGAACGCACCCTTGACCCGGCGCACCGGGCTGAGCCAGAACGAATGATGGCCCGGCCCGCGCTCGCGCTGGGTGCGGGTCAGCAGGTCCAGCAGGATCGCGACGGGCATCGCAGCGAGGACGCCGAAGAAGATCGCGGTCGCGAACGCGGCAGCCCAGTTGTCGAATCCGGACAGGTCGAGCGAGCGGCCTTTCGACGTGTTCTTGCCGATGGCCGCCGCTGCGGCGGACACGCCGGCGATCCAGCCGACCACGCCGACGGCGACACTGTGCACCGCGCCGAGACGGATGCCGAGCAGCCGACTGCACAACCGCCCCACCGTGAACACGAACAGAGGCAGCAGAACCAGGACGAACAGCACCGTCATCGGACAATCCCCCCAGCGTCCGCCGCACCTCGATCAGCGACGTCACGCTATCCGACGCGGGGTCTCAGCAGGAGCCTTCGCCGCGCGCGATGTTCTTGTGCAGCGGCTGGTGCGCGGACGAGTCGCCGACGCCGATTCCGTAGCACCCACGGGCGACCTGGAACGCGCCCGCGCGAGTGTTCCAGTGCGAGAACGCCATCGGCGTCAGCCGCAGGTGCACGGTGGCGCTGCGGCCCGGCCGCAGGAACACCCGTTGGTAGGCCTCGAGCTGACGCGGCGGTTCACCGGTGCGGACCGGCTGATGCACGTAGAGCTGCGCGACCTGCGCTCCCGCGCGGTGCCCGGTGTTCGTGATCCGGGCGGTGACCATGACGGCTCCCCGCGCCAGCCGGTGCACACCCAACCGGCTGAACTTGAAGGTCGTGTACGACAGGCCGAACCCGAACGGGAACAGCGGCGCGATGTGCTCGGCCTGATACCACCTGTACCCGACCAGCAGGCCCTCGCTGTAATGCACCTGTGGCACGCCGTTCTTGTTGTTCACGCCGGGGTATTGAGCCGCCGTGTGCAACGGTCCGTCCGCAAGCCGCTTGGGGAAGGTGACCGGGAGCTTGCCGGACGGGTCGGCGTCGCCGAACAGCAGCGGCGCGATCGCGTTGCCGTCGACCTGGCCGGGGTACCAGTTCTCGACCACGCCCGCGACCTTGGACAGCCACGGCATCACAATCGGTCCGCCGCTCTGCACGACCACAATCGTGTGCGGGTTCGCGGCCGCGACCGCAGACACGAGCGCGTTCTCGTCGACCTTGTCGTAGGTGCATCCGCTGACCAGCGAGCACGTGCCGCTGTGCGCGACGAGGTCAGGACGGTCGGCGCCCTCGGTCTCGACGTCGTCGATGAACACGACTGCGACGTTCGCAGCACCGGCCGCGGTGGCGGCGGCCTGTGCACTGGTGCTCGGCGTGTACGTCACCGTGTCGCCGTTGCTGGTCGCGCGCTGGTTGATCGCCTGGTACGGGCTCACCACACCCGACTGATAACCGAACTCCGGCACGTGGCCGGATCCGTACCCCTGGGACGCGACGGTCGCGCCCGATGGACCGGCTGCGTCGCCGATGACGGCGATCGTGCGTCCGTGTCCGGCAAGCGGCAGGACGTTTCGCGCGTTCTTCAGCAGGACGGTGCCCTCCTCGGCAACCTGCTTGGCAGTGGCGATGCTCGCCGGTGTCGACGCGTTCGCGGACGCCGCAGTGTTGCCCTCGGCGGGTTGGTGGTCGAACAGCCCGACGCGGAACATCGTGAACAGGATCCGGTGCACCATGCCGTTCAGCACGCGCATCGGCACCTGGCCTGCCTGCACCGCGGACTTCAACTTCGAGCCGTAGTACGTGCCGGTCGGCATCTCCATGTCGAGGCCGGCCTTCGCCGACTGAACGGTCGAGTGCGTCGCCGTCCAGTCGCTCATGACCCAGCCGTTGAACTTGAACTGCCGCTCGAGGTACCGGTGCAGCAACGTCGGGTTCTGGCATGCGTACACCCCGTGGAAGCGGTTGTAAGAGCACATGACCGAGCCGACGTGGCCCTGTTGGACGGCCGCCCGGAACGCGGGAAGGTGGATCTCTTCCATAGCCCGAACGCTGACATCCGAGCTGGCCGTCATGCGGTTGGTCTCCTGGTCGTTCACGGCGTAGTGCTTGACGGTCGCGATGACGTGGCGCGACTGGATGCCACGGATGACACCGACCGCCGTCTGCCCGGCCAGGTACGGGTCTTCGCCCGCGTATTCGAAGTTGCGTCCGTTGAGCGGGGTGCGGGCGATGTCGACTCCCGGCGCGAGCACGACGTTGATGCCCTTGGTGAACGCCTCGGTGCCGAGCGCGCGACCGTAGCGCTGGGTCAGGCCGCGGTCCCAGGATGCGGTCTGCGCGATCCCGTCGGGAAACGCGGTGACGAGCTGCTGTTGGTCACCCATCCCGGCCCCGGCGTCGTTGAGCGCGAGCACGGGAATGCACAGCCGGCTGTTCGCGGAGACGATCCCGGCGGCGCCGTGATTGGTCTGGTCGCTGTAGGACGACCCGGTGACCTCTTGGATCTTGTCGTCGAGCGTCATCTTCGCCATCAGTTCGGCGGTGCGCCGGGCCGGCGACTGGTGCGCGTTCAGCCATGGACAGGCCGACGACGCGGCGGCCGCGGGCGCGGCTGTGGTCGTCAACGGGGTAAGGGCGGCGGCGACCACGGCAGCGGCGGTGACGATTCGGATCAACTTGAGCACGAGGGGATCAACGAGCGGGACGTCGAGCCGTTATGCGGAGTTCGTTGGCGTCGGCATGAACGCTTCCCTGCTTGTCCTCCTCGCCGGCCGGCCGCGCTCCGGCAGGGCGACGCCGGCACAGCGGCTCGAGACCGTCGTTGCGGACGTGGCCGAGCACCGACGTCGCGTCGAGAAGCGTCATCGATATGACCGACACAGCGGTCGGCGTGGCCCGCGCGATGGTCGTGGTCGGGCGCGCGGTTACGGTCACACCATGACTGGTCGCACTACAGCGCACATGTCCATCTCGCTCGACGGGTTCGTCGCCGGGCCTGACCAGAGCCGCGAGAATCCTCTCGGCATCGGCGGTTTGCGGCTGCACCATTGGCACTTCGACGCCGACAAACCGGGCCACGAGATGGACGTCGCCATGCGCGACCACATCGTCCGCCCCGAGATCGGCGCATACGTGATGGGCCGCAACATGTTCGGACCCATCCGCGGCGAGTGGGACGAGGACTGGCGCGGCTGGTGGGGTGACGAACCGCCGTACCACGCGCCCGTGTTCGTGCTCACCCATTACCCGCACGACCCGATCGAGATGCTCGGTGGGACTACGTTCTACTTCGTCACTGACGGAATCGAATCTGCGCTGGAACAAGCGCATGCGGCGGCAGGTGATGCTGACGTCGACATCGCGGGCGGGGCGAGCGCGGTTCGGCAGGCTTTCGCCGCGAACGGACTGGACGAGGTGCTGCTCGACATAGCTCCGGTGTTGCTCGGCGCCGGCGAGAGACTGTTCGACGGCGTCGCCGATCGCCAGCTCACGCCGGTCGAGGTCGTCGCATCGCCGTACGCGACACACGTGCGATACGAGGTAGGGCGCTAGCGGTGCGTGTGCCGCGCCCGATGGCGCTTGTGTGGTGCGTCGTGGCGGCGCTCGGCCTCGCTGCAGTGCCGACAAGTGCGGCACGCAGCGCGGCCGTCCGCACAACACCGCAGCGGTTTGCGACCCTCGCGCCCGCGGTGCAGGCGCGACGGTTGCAACCGCTGCGAGCGCTCGCGAGTGCGCTCGACGACGTCGGACGGTCGAGATTCGCAAACTCCTATGCGGGTGTGCACATCGACGCAGCAGCCGGGCGCACTGTCGTCATCGCGACGACTCGCGCCAGCGCCCGTTCGATCCGCGACGCCGCACGGATCGCGCGGCCGCACTTGGCGTGGGCGTACGTCACGACGGCGCTCGCAGCGCACAGCAGGCGCGCGCTCGACGCCGCGGTCGCGCGCTACGTGAATGGCCCGCACCCGAAAAACGTCGTGTCTGTAGCTGTGTCCCCCGACCGCAACGGGATCGTCGTCGCGCTGGCCGGTCATGGCGCGCCGGCGCGTGCGGCGCACATGGCGGCGTCGGGAATCCCGATCAGCTATCGCGTCACGGCGCGTCCCGCGGTGGCGAAGTCGTGGCGCGCGATCAAATGGCGTGACAGCGCGCCGTTCATCGGTGGTGACGTACTCACGACCGACGGCAAGCGATTCTGCACCGCAGGGCTACCGGCAATCCGCCGTTCCGACCATCACCCCGTCCTCATCACGGCCGCGCACTGCTTCGGCATCGGCAAGCGCGTGTACACCGGCGCGGGGGTTCCGGGTCACTACGGCAACGGAAAGGTCGGCAACTACGTCGGCAAGGTCACGTCGAAGATCTTGCAGTGGGACGCAGAGATCATCGACGGCACCGGTAACGACGGCGATGTGAGCGGGACGTCGACGTGGCGCGCGCTGACGAGCCCGGCGTACTCGTACGACGGTGATTACGTCTGCCAGGCGGGCGCAGCGTCCTATTACCTCGGCCATCCCACGCCCTGCGGCATCAAGGTGACCAACGACGACATCACGTTCCGTATGGGTAGCTACTGGGTGCGCGGAGTCGAAGGCATCGACGTGCGCCACGGCTGGGGATCGCACAACGGTGACAGCGGCGGCACGGTGTTCGCGATGCAGCCGGACGGCAAGCGTCAGGCGCGCGGCATCGTGTCAGCGGGCGGCGAGGACGGCACGCGCGACCAGCGGCGCGTCGACTGGCCCGAGGCCGTCGACATCCTCCACGGTTTCAAGCTGATGCTGAACCCGCACACCTAGCTTCGTTCCATCACGCCAACTGGTGCCACAGCCACTGAAATGCAACGGGCAGCATCCGCAACCACAGGCCGATGCCGTGCGCGCCCGGAAGTACTTCTCCGGCGATCGACACGCCGTGTTGCTGTGCCGCCGTGCGGATCGCCGCCTGCGCTTGCAGGACATCGGCGTCGACACGCCCCGCCCCCAGCCAGCCGGACAACCCCGAGTAGCGGTGCGAGTCCAACAAGTGAACCGCGTCATGCGCATCGAAGGCGCTCTGCGATCCACCGAACAGCGCCTGCACGGTGGGCTGTTCACTGTCGTGCTCTGCGATCGACGGGCGGGCCAGCCCGGACATGTTCACGAATGCGCGGAACAACGTCGGATGCCGCAGCGCAAGCACTGTCGCGCACATCCCACCTTCGGACACACCCGCGATCCCCCACCGCGATGCGCGCACCGGAAAGTGGGTGCGCACGAAGTCCGGCACGTCCTCGGTGAGGTACTCCTCGGCGTTGCCGCGCGGCGAGTCCACGCACTCGGTGTCGCCGCTGTACGTACCGTTCTCGTCCGGCATGACCACGACCGGCGCCTGCGCGTGGTGCGTCGACGCGAATCTGTCGAGAAACTGACCGATCTGCCATTTCGCGGTCCAGTCGTGCGGTGCACTCGGATTGCCGCCGAGCATCATGACGACCGGCAGTCGCGCGCCGCGATGTCGCGCGGCAGCAGGTACATAGACCAGCGCGCGGCGTGCGCGGAATCCGGAATGGGTCGCGGGGATCGACACCGTGCGGATCGTGCCGCGGTCGGCGCGGCTCAACCGGCCTCTTTCGGCGGCTCCGGGGATGAGTCCCGAGCAGGCAGCTACGCAGGTCAGCGCCGCGACCACGACCGTCCATTGCGCAAGGCGAGCGCTCAATGCCTTGGTAGCGAGCGTTCGCTGCGATGGGTGGTCGCGGGCTCGTGGTTGTGCGCCTGGCCTGCCAGCACCTTCGGCTTCTTGCCGGTTGTCTGGACCGTGACGCTGCGGCTTGTCACGCCACCGGCAATCGGGAAGCCCACGCGCAAGGCCGGCGGCGCGATCTGGCTCCACGCCCAGGGCAGCACCCGGGCGAATGCCGGGCCGAAGGAGTAGAAGTCGTGACTGCCCGGATCGCGGAAGATCGTGACGCGTTCGATGCCGTGCAGCGCTGCAGCAAATGCCTGTGCACCGGCGATGTCCGCGGGGTCGTTCAGGCCGGCTGACAACCAGAACGACGGCAGCGGCCGCGACGCAGTTGTCAGCGCGCGCGCCAGCAGCAGTGGGTCGTTCGCGTCCTCGGCCACCTGGTTGTTGTTCAGCACCTGCGCGGCGGGTCCGTCCTCGGGACGGAAGTAGCCGCTGATGATGCCCGACGCGCCCCACATGGACGGATGACGCAACGCCAGGTTCGCCGCGCAATACCCGCCGGAGGAAATCCCGGACACCGCCCACTCGGACGGAGTCGTGCTCACCCGGAACCGGCTCTCGATGTCGTGGCGCACGTCATCAGTCAGGTAGGTGTCGTCCTGACCGTGCGAGGAGTTCAGGCACTCCTCGTACGTATGGCCCGAATAGGTCTGCGGCATGACGATGACCATCGGGCCCATCAGGTGGTGCGAGATCAACTGGTTGGCCAACGCGTCGACGTGCATGTGCACCAGCCACGAAGCGTTGTAGCTCGGCGTGCCGTGCAGCAGCTCGACCACGGGGAAGTGCGTGTGTGCATACGCACTCTGGAAGTACTGCGGCGGCAGGTACACGTACCCGGAGCGATTGATGCCGCTCTTGGCACCGGGCAACGACACCGAGACCACCTTGCCGGCGAGCTTGGGATCGGTGCGATTGCCGATCGCTGTCGAGGTGAACTGCGCGTAGCTGCCGGTCAGGTCCGCGCTGAGCTGGCTCCACGACTGGTAGTAGCCGTAGTAGTCGTTCACGACCGCCATGCCACCGACCGTTGCGAGGGTCAGCGCGAGGACGCCCGTCCCGATGCGCGCGAAGATGTTTGCGAAGCGGACAAGCACGACGAGCGATCCGATCGCCGCCGCGAACACAACGATGACGAGCAGGGCCGAATTGGGTTCCACGTTCGAAACAATCGCCAAATCGGCTGTGGATCGGTGATGTCACTCAGCAACTGCATTGGATACCCGCAAGAGATACTGAGAATCACCCGACCGTCGGACGTTCCTGTGTCCACTGGAAGTTCTGTGCCCACTGGAAGTTCTGCGCCCACTGGAGGTTATGTGCCCACCGCCCCGCTCCCCCAGCCCGTGCTCGAGTTGCTCGCCCGTCCCAATCCGGCGGTCATGGCGACGATCGCCGCCGACGGACGGCCGGTCTCGGTCGCCACGTGGTACCTGCTCGAATCCGACGGCACGATCCTGCTGGGTCTCGACGCGAAGCGGGCCCGGCTCGAACACCTCGAGCGCGATCCCCGCGTCTCGCTGACAGCGCTCGCCGAGAGCGATTGGTACACCCACGTCAGCGTGCAGGGACGGGTCGTGTCCATCGCCGACGACGAGGGACTGCGCGACATCGACCGCCTCTCGCAGCACTACACCGGCGAGCCGTACCGCAATCGCGAACGCCCGCGCGTCAGCGTCCACGTCCAGATCGAGCGCTGGCACGGCTGGAGTGGCGGGCACTCGTTCGGCGCGTGACCCCGGATCTTGATTGATTCCAGAATGCGGGTAACGTCGCGAGCGTGCCGGCGACTGCGGAGTACGAGCTCATGTTGCGCCGGGCGGCGCTGCGCGTGACTCGTCCGCGGGTGGCCGTGCTCGACGCGGTACACACGCATCCACATGCCGACACCGACTCACTGATCGGCGCAGTCCGCGCCGAACTCGGCGAGGTATCGCATCAAGCCGTCTACGACGTGCTGCGTGCGCTGACGGCGGCCCGCCTGGTGCGACGTATCCAGCCGACCGGCTCGGTTGCGCGTTATGAAGCGCGCGTCGGCGACAACCACCACCACGTGGTGTGCCGGTCGTGCGGCGTGATCGCCGACGCCGACTGCGCGATCGGTGACACACCGTGTCTCACCGCGTCCGACGACCACGGTTTCGTCATCGACGAAGCCGAAGTCATCTATTGGGGCCTGTGCCCCGACTGCTCATCCACCGATCACGGAAAGGAACGTCGTGTCCGAGAAGCCTGACGCCAAAGTCGGAGAGATGAACGAGCCGGAGGCCGGCGGTTGCCCGGTCTCGTCCGGCCGGCTCAACCACCCGACCGAGGGTGGCACCAACCGTGACTGGTGGCCCAACCAGCTCAACCTGACGATTCTGCGCAAGCACCCAGCCGTCGCGAACCCGATGGGCGGCGATTTCGACTACGCAGCCGAGTTCACCACGCTCGACCTCGACGAGGTACGTCGCGACATCGACGCGGTGATGACCGACTCGAAGCAGTTCTGGCCCGCCGACTTCGGCCACTACGGTCCGCTGTTCATCCGCATGGCCTGGCACAGCGCAGGCACCTATCGCATCGACGACGGCCGCGGCGGGGCAGGCGCGGGCATGCAGCGCTTCGCACCGATCAACAGCTGGCCCGACAACGGCAACCTGGACAAGGCCCGCCGGCTGTTGTGGCCGGTCAAGAAGAAGTACGGCCGCAAGCTGTCATGGGCCGACCTGATGGTGTTCGCAGGTAACTGCGCGCTCGAGTCGATGGGCTTCAAGACCTTCGGCTTCGCGGGCGGTCGCGAGGACGTGTGGGAGCCGGACGAGGACGTCTACTGGGGTCCCGAGCGCACGTGGCTCGGCGACGAGCGCTACACCGGTGACCGCGAGCTGGAGCACCCGCTCGGAGCGGTGCAGATGGGTTTGATCTACGTCAACCCGGAGGGCCCGAACGGCGAACCAGATCCGTTGGCGGCTGCTCGCGACATCCGCGAGACGTTCCGCCGCATGGCGATGAATGACGAAGAGACCGTCGCGTTGATCGCGGGCGGCCACACTTTCGGCAAGACGCACGGTGCTGCCGATCCTGACGAATACGTCGGTGCCGAGCCCGAGGGCGCGCCGCTCGAGGAGCAGGGTCTCGGCTGGAAGAACTCGTTCGGGACGGGCAAGGGTGCCGACGCGATCACGAGCGGCATCGAGGTCACCTGGACGGCGACGCCGACCGCGTGGGACAACACGTTCTTCGACAACCTGTTCGGCTTCGAGTGGGAAAAGACGAAGAGCCCGGCCGGCGCGTGGCAGTGGCAGCCCGTCGGCGGCGCCGGTGCGGGCACGGTGCCCGGCCCTGACGCCGGATCGGCGAAGCGTCCTCCCACAATGCTGACGACCGACCTGTCGCTGCGCTTCGACCCGATCTACGAGCCGATTTCGCGGCGCTTCCACGAGAACCCGGCCGAGTTCGCCGACGCGTTCGCCCGCGCCTGGTACAAGCTCACCCACCGCGACATGGGACCGCGTAGTCGTTACTTGGGCCCGCTCGTCCCCCAGGAAGAGCTGTTGTGGCAGGACCCGGTGCCGTCGGCCGAGGGTGAGCTCATCGGTGCCGACGACATCGCCGCGCTGAAGCAGCAGATCCTCGACACCGGTCTCACGGTGTCGCAGCTGGTGTCGACCGCGTGGGCCGCGGCGTCGTCCTTCCGCGGCAGTGACAAGCGTGGCGGCGCGAACGGCGGCCGGATCCGGCTCGAACCGCAACGGGGCTGGGAGGTCAACGACCCGGACGAGCTGGCACAGGTGCTGCGCACCCTCGAGGGGGTGCAGTCGGCGTTCAACAGCGACGGCAAGCAGGTGTCGTTCGCCGATGTCGTCGTGCTGGCCGGCTGCGCTGGTGTGGAGCAGGCGGCGCGCGCGGCCGGGCACGAGGTCAGCGTCCCGTTCACGCCGGGACGTACCGACGCGAGCCAGGACCAGACCGACGTCGAGTCGTTCGCCGCGTTGGAGCCGAGTGCGGACGGATTCCGCAACTATCTCGGCAAGGGACACCGCCTGCCCGCTGAGTACCTGCTCATCGATCGCGCGAACCTGCTCAACCTGAGTGCGCCCGAGCTGACCGTGCTCGTCGGTGGCCTGCGCGTCCTCGGGGCCAACGCCGCACAGTCGCCACTTGGCGTGTTCACAACAAGGCCGCAGACGTTGACCAACGACTTCTTCGCCAATCTGCTCGACATGGACACGACGTGGACGCCCACGGCCGGAGCTGACTCAGGTGACGCCGAGACATTCGAAGGTCGCGATGGGTCCGGTGCGGTCAAATGGACGGGCAGCCGGGTCGACCTGGTCTTCGGCTCGAACTCCGAACTGCGTGCCGTGGCCGAGGTCTACGCGAGCGATGACGCACAGGACAAGTTCGTGCGTGATTTCGTTGCAGCGTGGGACAAGGTCATGAACCTCGACCGGTACGACATGCGCTGACAGCACATGATCAACTTCGGGCCGGCCCATTCGGGTCGGCCCGAACCATTTGCCCGTAGTAGACACAACCACCTGTGACCTGTTTAGGATCCTTGGCTGACGCCAAGGAAAGGGCTTGCGAATGATTCGCAGATCGATGTTGGTAATCGCCGCAGTTGGTGGACTGGGAGTAGGCGTGGTGGCCACAGGGCCGGCCGCGGACGCGTCCCAGGCTCCGGTGGCTCCGCGCGTCACGGTGACGTCCGCGACCCCGGCGGGGGTGACTACTCCGAAGCTGATCATCAAGTCCGAGGACCCCAAAGCGCACCTGAACGGTGGCGACATCTTCGCCGGCGTGAAGTACGACCTCGGCCCGCCCCCCAATGGCTCTGCGACCGGCGCCGACATCGTCGACAACCAGGGCCGCCAGATCTACTTCGCGCCGGCAGCGAGCGGCACGCACGTGACCGACGTCAAGGCCCAGATGTACAAGGGCCAGCGCGTGCTGACGTTCTGGCAGGGCGGCGCCGGTTTCAACAACCCCGGCGTCGGCGCCGGCGATGACTACATCTACAACCAGCACTACAAGCTCATTCGCACGATCCACGCCCACGGCAGCGAGAGCGGCACGCCGCTGATGGCCGACCAGCACGAGTTCCTGCTGACCCCGGGTAACAGCGCGATCATCGTTGCCTACGCCGAGAAGAAGATCAACGCGAATCCGTATCGCCCGAGCGGTGACACGGTCGACCGGTCAAAGCAGGTGACGTTCGACTGCGTCATCCAGGAGATCAATCTCGACACGGCGCAGGTCGTGTTCGAGTGGCACAGCCTCAACCACGTCAGCCCGGGCCGCAGCCACCAGCCTTTGCCAGGTGACTCGGGCACGCCGGGTGACGCAAGCGCGCCGTGGGACTACTTCCACATCAACTCGGTCAAGGTCGACTCCGATCACAACCTGATCGTGTCGGGACGGCACACCTGGGCGTTCTACAAGATCAACCGGCACACCGGCGCGACCATGTGGCAGGTGCAGACGGGCCTGACCAACGGC
The DNA here is from genome assembly GCA_963708645.1 of uncultured Actinomycetota bacterium. Taxonomy (GTDB): domain Bacteria; phylum Actinomycetota; class Actinomycetes; order Mycobacteriales; family Jatrophihabitantaceae; genus RYN-133. Next base: position 346,884 of record CAVPTA010000014.1, read on the forward strand.
GGGAAGTACACCACCGGTGCCCAGTCGAACTTCAAGATCGGCCCGGGTGCAGCGTTCTCGTGGCAGCACGATCCCGAGCCGCTCGGCAACAACGAGTACCGCATCTTCGACAACAACTCGAACCAGGCCTTTCCGCCGCCCTTCGCGCCGGCGCACGTGCTGACGCTCAAGCTGAACATGGCCAACCACACGGCGACCAACCTGGGCCACATCAATTTCAACGGGTCCAAGGTTGCCGGTTCGCAGGGCAACTCGCAGCAGTTGTCGGCGAGCCACGTCTTCGTCGGCTGGGGTGCGGGCGGTGACATCACCGAGGTCAACGCGCAGCGCCAGCAGATCTTCGATGCGGCGTTCCAGGGCAACGGCTTCAACACCTACCGCGCGTACAAGTCGGATTGGGTCGGTACCCCGACCGCGTCGCCGACAGTCACCATGAACACGGTGAATGGCAACAAGCAGATGGATGTCGTGTGGAACGGTGCCAACACGGTTGCGAACTGGCGCATCCTCGGTGGCTCGAACCCGCAGAACATGGCGCAGATCGCTGTCACCAAGTGGAACGGTCTCGACACCGCGTTCCGGCTGTCGAGCTACCCGGCCTTCGTGAAGGCCGTCGCACTGAACCCGTCCGGCAAGGTGCTCGGTCGTACGGCGGCAATGCACAGCTGATCAAGGACTGCTCCGCTGATAGCGGGGGTGGGTGCATCGCACCCACCCCCGCTATCGGTTAAGGCGGCGCGCCATCAACGCCTGAGTCGGCAGGCGAAGCACAAACGACAATCAGCGTCCGAACCCAAGCGGTCGACGACCACAGCAGGATGACCCGGCTGGAACGTGCACAACACGAGCGCGGACGAGTTGCCAGTCTTGGTCCACGAGAGTCGACCGAGTAACCTCGGCATTTAGCCACGAACGCTACAGCCGGCCCGGCTACGGATCGGCGGCAGGAGAGTCGTCGATCGGCTTGCCGTAGCGCCGCCCGGTCGGCGAGATCCACCAGGTCGTGCCGTTCGAGTCGCGCGTAGACTGTCCAGCCGGCGTCGTGTTTGCAGTGGTGATGCCGCAGACAGAACGGTTCGAGGTTGCTGATGACGGTGTTTCGGCCGTTGTAGGGGGCGATGTGGTCGCATTCGCAGCGGATCGCGCGGCGGTTGCAGCCGGGGAACCGGCAGGTCGGGTGCTGGGCGCTGACCCAACGCCATTGCGCTGCGGAGGGGTAGCGGCGTTCGGGGTGAGCATCGATGCCGCACTCGGGGATCACCCGACCGGACGCGTCGACCAGCACCCGGTCGATGCGGGTCGACGGGTCGGCCAGGATCTCGCGGACCTGGCTCGCGGGGATCGGGCCGTAACCGGCCAGTTCACCGGGCAGATCGCTCGATCCCGTCGGCGGTGTCCTCACGGACCAGCACCTGGACCCGTATCCCGCGGGCCGGCGTCCCGCGAGGGTGCGGCCCAGGACGAGGTCGCGCAGGGTGTCGGCACGTTTCTGGTCCATAGTGCGGTCGTCGTTGACCTTCTTCGCCAATGCGGTCAGCCGCGCAAACATCGCTTCGCCGTCGGCGGCGGTGTGGGTCGACCAGATGCCGGTCATCCCGTCGGGCAACGGGTTGCAGTGCACCAGCCGCTCGGCCGTGGCCTCGACGTGGCGCTCTTCTTCCTTACGGGTATCCAAGCGCGCGATCACGCGCCGCAACGACGCCCGGAACCGGGTCACCGTCTGTTCCGCTGCCCGCTCGAGCACCCGCTCCTCGACCTGGGCGATCACCACCGGATCCAGCTGGAGGTCAGGTTCGACGCGACGCGCACATGCGCATCACTGATCCGACCCGCCTCATGCAGCGCGAACAGCCGCGGCAACCGCTCGACCAGGTGCGTGGCCTGCATCAGCCGCGTCTTCGCATAATCCGGCGACCACCGCAACGCACACGCGACGTCCTCGCGCGCCCACTCCTTATCGTCGGACGGGTCGTGGATGGCGGCCAAGAACCACTCCCGACGCGCCTGAACCCGCGCCTCGAGTCTGGTCAGCTCCTCCAGGCAGTCGAACCGTTGATCGCGCGGCAACGTCGCGGGATCCACGCGCAATAACCGCTCGATCTTCCTCGCCACAACCCGAACCTACGACCAGGGTCTGACAGTTTCTGCGCGAGAATCCGCTTCGACAACAGCGGATTCTTGTTGTCATCACTTTAGAGACTTCACGCCCGAAACCTGGTCTAACAATCGCGATGTACCTACTCCATCCACTGCACGCTGATCACAGTCACCTCAGGTCGAGCAATCCGCGCGAACAACGGACCACCGGATCGGCGTTCGAGCACAGCACCTGACGGCGCGGGCGCGCGATAGCGCTCACGGCCGGTCGTCAGCAGTCGTCGCACTGCACCGGTGACTGCGGCGCATTCACGGAGAACACGAACCTGAGTTCGGCGTGCAGAAGGTTCAGTCAGCGCGGGTGAGCGCGAGCACGGGGATCGTGCGCACCCCAGCAGTCTTGCGTTCGTACTCGGCGAAGCCGGGGTAGCGCCGCGCCTGTTCGGCGTAGATGCGGTCGCGGTCGTCGCCGGTCAACTCTCGCACGCTCACGCCGTACTTCTCGGTGCCGATCTCGACCTCGCCGGCTCCGGCGCTCACGAGGTTGTAGTACCAGTCCGGGTTCGACGGAGCACCTGCCTTCGACGCGAACACATAGACCGTCGCATCGTCGGACTCGTCGGCGAGGTACATCATCGGTGCCACGTTCTCGCGGCCGGACTTGCGGCCGCGAGAGTGCACCAGCAGCACCGGCGCACCCTCGAAGTTGCCGCCTACGCGTCCCTCGTTGGCGCGGAACTCCGCGATGACCTTGGCGTTCCAGTCGTTGGGTTCAGACATGTTCGGCCCCCTGCCGTCGTAGTCGTGTGACAGTGGTCAGCTCGGACGCACAGTGGTCAGTTCCAACTGACCACTGCCGTCCGAACCGACCACTGTCACGACGGTACTGACGTGCGGTGAACAGCGGTGAACAGCGACGCTCAGCAGACCTGGTTCGCCGTGGTCACCGAGTAGTTGGGTGTGTTCAGCGAACTGGCACTGTCACCGAACTGACCGGTGGCCGAGAAGCCGGAGCTGATACGCATCTCGACGTTCGCGAGCAACGAGCCCTTGTCGGCGACACCCTTGGTGTAGGTCGCGGCGACAAGGAACCCACGGCCGTCCGCGGGCTTGTCCTGGGTCGGCAGTCCCTGCGTGATCAACCGCAGAGTGCCGGCATAGGTACGCGCACCCGCGGGGTCGGTGAGCAACGCCGCGCCGATGAGTGCGCCACGCTGCGTCTTCAGATTGACCGTCCACGTCACCCTCGAAACCGTCAGCACGCCCTTGAGCGAGTAGTCGGTCGAACCGGGTGTCACGTCGATCTCGGCGCCGTGCCACCCGCCGCGGAAGGTCACGTACGGGATGCCGTCCTCACCGGCGCACCTCGTCGGCGCGAACTTCGGGGCGGGCGCGAGTCGCATGATCGCGTTGGCCTTGTCGATCTCGGGCACGCCGGATATCGCCACGGCGACTCCGGCCGACACTGCAACGGCGACGAGTGCGGCGGCTCCGGCGAGCAATCCACGCCGGGGAAGGCGGCGCATGTGCTTCGTGATCATCGAATCTCCCTGGACGACGGGCACCCGGCCGGGCGCCGGGCGGACGCGGGCTGCGTCGTCCAGGGATGAGGTCACGCGCGCGTGACCGATACGTCGCGCACGCGTAGTCGGCGTGCGTTGGACGCATTGCCGACTACGAGATCGCTTGGCGCACCAGCTCGGAGACCTGCTTCTCGACGGTCGGGCTCCACTTCATGAGCGCGTACGCCACCGGCCACATGTCACCGTCGTCGAGATGGGCGTCCTGCTGGAAGCCCAACGTCGAGTAGCGGTACTTGAACTTGCCCGCGTCCTGGAAGAACAGGACGACCTTGCCCTCGGCGTTGGTGTAGGCAGGCATGCCGTACCAAGTCTTCGGCAACAGGTCGGGCGCCACCTTGGTCACCGTCGCGTGCACACGTTCGGCGAGCATGCGGTCATCGGGCGCCATCGTCTCGATCTTGCTCAGCAGATCCTGCAACCCGTCGGCCTTCTTCGCACCCTTGCGGCCCTCGGCACGCAGTTCCTCGACACGCTCTTTCATCGCCGCGCGCTCTTCTGCGCTGAATCCGCTCGGTCCGGATACGGCACTCTTCTTTCTGGCGGCAGCCTTCTTCGCAGGAGCCTTCTTGGCGGCAGCCTTCTTCGCAGGAGCCTTCTTGGCGGGCACGGTGAGTCCTCTCAGTACGGCCGATCGTCGTCAATCACGAGGCTAAGCCAGTCGCATCTCGCACAACTTCTCGATTCCTGACCGATGAGATGGCGCATCGTCGCGCGCCATTAACCCAAGGTTCGACTGCGCGCCCCGTCGCGTCCAAAGTAGATACATAGGTTCTTCCTGGTCGAAAGTGCAGCAAGGGGAACCATATGGACGTAACGCACGCCGTTCGAGCGCGCACGATCAGCAAGTCCTTCGTCGAAGTGGTTGCCCTGAGCAACGTCGACCTCGACATCGCCGAGGGCCAGGTGCACGGTCTGGTCGGGCCGAACGGGGCAGGCAAGACGACGCTGCTCGGTCTGTTCCTGGGGCTTGCGGTGCCCGACACCGGAACGCTGGAGATCCTCGGCAGTCCGGTGCGCCGCACGCTTGCGCTGCCGGACGGCGTCGCCGGTTTCGTCGACGGGCCGGGCCTCTACCCATCGCTGACCGCGCGACAGAATCTCGCGGCCGTCGGCGCCCTGCGCGGCAGCGATCGCTCCAACAGCGACATCGACGACGCGCTGCACCAGGTCGGACTCACCGACGTCGCCACCGATCGCGTCCGCGGATTCTCACTCGGGATGCGCCAGCGGCTCGGGCTTGCCGCCGCACTGCTGACCAAGCCTCGACTACTGGTGCTGGACGAACCGGCCAACGGTCTCGATCCGGCGGGCACGCGTCACGTGCACCGCGTCCTCACCGGTCTTGCGGCCGGGGGCACGACGATCGTGCTCTCCAGCCACCGGATGGACGACCTGGCCGCCCTGTGCAGCGAGGTGACCCTGCTCGCCCACGGGCGCGTGGTGTTCACCGGTCCGGTCACCAAGCTGGCGGCCGAGAGCGGCGACCTCGACTACCGACTGCGCACGTCCGATCCGGTCGCGGCGCGGCACATCGCTGCCGAAGCAGTTGCCGTACGGATGCTGGCCGACGACGAACTGTTGCGGCGCCACGATGCCGACGCGCTGCTGGTGCGTGGTGGCGTCGCCGCACTCGACGACCTGGTCGCCCGCCTGGTCGGTGCCGGGATAGCCGTTCGCGAACTGGCACCGGTGATTGCGCCGCTGGAGGCGGCGTTCCTGGCGCTGACCGAGACCTCGTCCGACGAGGAGACAGCGCGTTGACCACCATCGCCGTCGCGCCGGCGCGCCTCGCGGCACCACCTGCGTCGATCCTGCACAACTACCGGTTCGAGCTCATCAAGCTGCTCGCGCAATGGCGCATCCGGCTCGTCCTGCTCGGTTGCTGGGTCGGGCCCGGACTGTTCGTCGCCGCAGTCAGCGCGCAGACGTCGTTGCCGTCCGACACGGTGTTCGGACGATGGATGGGCCAGAGCGGGTGGGCGGGGTCGCTCGTCGTGCTCTCCTTCGCCTGCAGCTGGCTGCTTCCGCTGGTGACGTCGCTGGTTGCCGGAGATGTGTTCGCTGCCGAGGATCGATTCGGCACTTGGCGCCACCTGCTCGTCGCCGTGCGCTCGCCCCGTCGAATCTTTGCGGCGAAGACCCTGGCGAGCCTGAGTGTGATCGTCGTCCTCGCCGCGGGCCTGGCGGCGTCCGGCATCGTCGGCGGCCTGGCAGCGGTCGGCAACAATCCGCTCGTCGGGCTCGACGGCCAGCTCATCGACCCCGGCCACGCGACGACCCTGGTTCTGCTCGCCTGGGCGACGACACTCGCTCCGACGCTGGCGTTCGCTGCTGTCGGGCTACTGGGTTCGGTCGCCCTCGGCCGCTCGCCGATGGGGCTGCTGATGCCGGCGCTGCTCGCGTTGCTGCTGCAGTTGGCGCAGATGCTCCCGCTGCCGGTCGCGGTGCGCGTCGCGCTCCCGAGCTATGCGTTCCTCGCCTGGCGCGGCCTGTTCACCGGCCACGTACAAATCGGCCCGTTGCTCGCCGGGCTGCTCGTCAGCCTCATGTGGGCGGTCGTGGCAACCGCGCTCGCCTACCTGCTGTTCATGCGCCGCGACTTCACCGACGTTGCTTACGACGGCTCGGGACGGCGCGTGCTCTTCGAGGCGGTGTTGCCGCTCGCGGCGCTGCTCGCCGTGTCCGCAGTGATCGCCGCCTTCGTCGTCCCGGCCGCGGGTTCGGGGATCGATCGTCCCAAGCTGCAGCACTCGCTGGCGACGGCCTTCGCCCATCTGTATCGCATGCAGTCGCGCCAGCTTCATCGTCCGGACGTCACTGAACAGCAACTGCGCACTTCTGCGTCGTGCGACAAGGGCGGGTCACTGGTCGAGGATCTCGGCCCGGGCAACGACTGGCGTTGCGTCGTCCGCTGGCACATCCCCGGCGCCGTTGCGACTGGCTCTGCGATCTACCAACTCGACGTCACAGCCGACGGGCGCTACGTCGCCGACGGCGACGGACCCCAAGAGGTCAACGGCTTCTTCCAGGTGCACACCTCGTTGGGTGACGCGCCGAACCCGCTATGGCAGCTCGACGGCCTCGTCGACCTGCTCACCCGCACCGCGAAGGGATAAGGAATGCAAGTAACGCGACGACGCCGGCAGGTCTCGGGGGTCCGTCTCGGGCGCCTCGATCTGTCCGGCCGCAGGCTGCGCTTCGTCGCCGCCGGAACGGCTGCGTTCGTGCTCGCCGGTGCCGGGATGGCCTACGCGACGACGCAGGTTTTCGGTCACAACCAGGTCGGCACCCAGTACAGCAACGGCATCCAGGTGTCCGACGATCAGATCATCAACCCGCTCGGTGACCGGTTGCTGACAAAGTTCGGCAAGTTCATGGGGTCGGCCGTGAGCCCGGACGGCCACTATCTCGCGGCGACCAGCACCGACAAGTCGGTCTCTCTGCAGATCTTCAACCTGCACGACTACAAGCTCATCTGGACGGTCGGCACCGCCACCGGCGTGAGCCAGACCTACAACGACCTCACTGTCGGTCAGACCGGGCCGACGTACTCGCCGGACGGCAAGTTCCTGTGGATGTCGCAGCAGACCCATCTCACGCGCTTCCCGGTGAACAGCGACGGAACGCTCGGCACGCCGACCTCGTACGCGCTGCCTTCGACGACGGGGACGGACAACGGCAGCCCGATCACCATCAACGCGCTCCCGGGCAAGTCGGTGTTCTCGGCCGACGGCTCGACCCTGTACGTAGCGATCAACGGGCAGAACACCGTCGACGCGATCAACCCGACCGACGGCACGATCCAGCACACCTGGAACGTGGGCATTGCGCCCCGTGAACTCGATCTGATCGGCAACAAGCTCTACGTCGGCAATGAGGGCGGCCGTCAGGCCAAGGCGGGCGAGAGCACCATCAACTCCTACGGCACGCAGGTTCCCGCGAACACCTACCTCGGTACGTCGACGACGGGCACGGTCAGCGTGATCAACACGAGCGATCCGTCGGCGTCCGTCAACTCGATCCCCGTCGGGCTGCACCCCACCGCTCTTTACGACAGCGGCACCGCGTTGTTCGTGGCGAACACCAACAGCGACACGGTCTCGGTGATCGACACGTCCGAGGACAAGGTCGTGCAGACCATTGCGACGCAGCCTTGGCCGTCGTCGAAGGTCGGCTACGAACCCGACAGCATCGCGCTGACCCCGGACGACCATCTACTGGTCAGCCTGGGTCGGGCCAACGCGGTAGCGGTCTACGACTACTACGGCAGCCCGCAGGAGCCGGTGAGCTACATCGGTCTGCTGCCTACCGACTACTACCCGGCCGACGTTGCGTCGGTGGGCGGCCAGGTCGTCGTCACCAACACCCGCGGCATCGACGCACGCGGCCCCGAGCTGACCTACAACAAGGGACCGGGCACGGCACCCGCCGTCGGGCACGGCACGCACAGCACCACGGCCTCGCTCACTCGGTTCACGTTGCCGAGCGACCAGCAGATCGAGGAGGACACCTCGACGGTGTTCGCGCAGAACGGCTGGACGAGCAAGGACGTACTGCGGGCGGGCAGCAAGCACGCCACGCCTGTCGCGGTTCCCACGCGACTCGGTGACCCGTCGACGATCAAGCACGTGTTCTTGCTCGTGAAGGAGAACCGCACCTATGACCAGGTGTACGGCGACGACTCGCGAGGCAACGGTGACCGCACGCTGGCACAGTTCGGTGGGAAGGTCACTCCGAATCAGCATGCTCTCGCTCGGCAATTCGGGCTGTACGACAACACCTACGACATCGGCACCAACTCGGCCGAGGGGCACAACTGGCTGATGCAGGGCGACAACCCGGAATACACCGAGTCCTCGGCAGGTGAGTACATCCGCAGCTACGACACCGAAGACGACGTGCTCGGCCACCAGCGTTCAGGATTCCTGTGGACTGCAGCCGAGTCGGCCGGGAAGAGTGCGCGTGACTTCGGTGAATTCACGCAGTTCGAGGCGAAGCCGGCCGGCGCGACGTGGCAGAACTACTACTGCGCCGCGAAGAGTGTCGACCAGGGCGGCAACCCGTCCGTGCTGTACGACCCCAGCATCCGGCAGGACACCGAGTCGCCGATCCCGTCACTGAATGCGATCACGGTTCACGACTACCCGAAGTTCGATACCGACATCCCGGATCTGTACCGGTACGAGATCTGGAAGCAGGACTTCGAGAACAACGGCCCGGCGAACCTGAACATGTTCTGGCTGTCGAGTGACCACACCGGTGGTACGCCGGATCCGGAGGCACAGGTCGCTGACGGCGACCTCGCCGTGGGCAAGATCGTCGACGAGATCTCACACAGCAAGTACTGGAAGAACTCGGCGATCTTCGTGGTCGAGGACGACAGTCAGGACGGTGCCGACCACGTCGACGGCCACCGGGCGCCGATCCAGATCATCAGCCCGTGGGCACAACACGGCGTCGTGGACGACACGTACTACACGCAGATCACCATGATTCGTACGATCGAGCAGATCCTCGGCGCGCAGCCGCTCAACCAGAAGCTCGCCGCGGCCACCCCGATGTACGGCGCGTTCACCAACCACCCCAAGTACACGCCGTTCAACGCCGTCCCGAACCAGATTCCGCTCACCGAGGGCGTCGCCACGCCGCCGGCCTGCGGCGTCGACACTCTCGGGAAGACCGGTCCCGCGGCGCAGCAACTGAACGCGCAGGAGCGCAAGAAGGTGGCAGTCCCTGCGGGCGAGCTGCAGGTTGCGGCGCAGTGGGCCGCATGGGCGCAGCACCAGCGGTTCACCGGTGACTCGGCAGTTCCCGACTACGCGAACCCCGAGCAGATGAACCGGTACACCTGGTACCGCACGCATGGTTGGAAGGTGCCCTACCCGGGTGACTCGAAGATCTACGCACCGGCGAAGGTCCCGGGCGGTTACCTACCGAGTACCGACTCGAACTGAGGACCCCGCACCGGAAAGAACTGACGCAAACGGCCCGCCGGCTCACCGGCGGGCCGTTCGCGTACGGCGGAGGTCGCTCAGGAGTCCTGAACCTCCGTTGCGCCGTTGTTCCACTGCATCGGGTTCTTGTTGCCGTCCACCAGTTGGGTGGCTACCTGGTTCAGGTTGGCGTACACGACGTACTTGTCGCCAACAGTCAGTCCCGAAACGAACAGGATCGCGGACGTGACCAGCCCGCCCGATCCCGAGCAGTCGACGGTGGTGGTGCCGTTGGAGCACGTGATCCCGGTGACGACCGACGTCGTGCGGAACCGCGTTCTGGCCGGCGAGAGCGGGTACACGGTCAGCGTCGAGGTGCTCACGTTGGCCACGCCCTCGCTGAAGTTGAGGAAAACCTCGTGATCTGCCCCGTAGGTCGCCGCTGAATAGACGTACGGCGGCTCGACGTCACCGTGCTTCGACTTCACGCGCACCGTGCTCGTGATGCCGGCATTCGCGAGCTGCCGCGTCGAGTAGCTGCGGTAGTTGCCGGCGACGTCGCGCATGAAGGCGTTCAGCTTGTACTTGCCGCTCGGGACGCATTGCCGGATGTTCGTCGCACCGACCCACGCGCCGCTCGACGTCTTGTGCAGTCGCACGTTGAAGTAGTTGTCGGACAGGTAACCGATGCCGCCAGACGCGAATGGGTAGATGCCGCCGGCGACGCCGTTCACGCCGTTGCGGATGCCACCGGAGACGTTCACGTACTGCACGCCCGAGCCGACATCGGTCGCGTGTGCGGTCACCGTCACTCGCTCAGTGCCGTTGGTCGAGTTGATCGACCGCGGCGAGAACGACACCGACTTCAGCACGGGCTTGGTCTTGTCGACTCCGCTGACCACCGAGAGCTGGTACGGCAGATGCAGCCGCTGCAGTTCGTCGGAGTTGTAAAAACGTCCGCTGGGCCGGAAGCTGGCCCCGTACTCCGCGGACAACTCGGTCGACAACCTCTGGTTGCCGAGCCAGCGCGACACGAGCACCGTTCCCGTCCACCGCGAATCGTGCCGGTGCAGCAACCCGTGCAGATCCACGAATCGGCCACTTCGCGCCTTGTGCGCGCTGTAGAAGGCGACGTAGACGCGGCTCGGCTGAGCACCAGTGAACGTGGCACTCACACGCGTGCGGCGCGGCGCAGTCGTCGTGTTCACGTTCGAGGAGCTGAAGGTGAGGGTGCTCAGGTTGCCTGCCGGCTTGCGCGGCGGCCGGGTCGCGGGTGTGCCGGTGACGGTGAACGTCGGGTTGTCGGCAGGGTTGAGCGAGAGCGCGTTGGGACCTTCCGGGGTACGCCCGAACCCGAGGTAGTACTGCACGTTGCCCGCCACGTCCGCGGCGTCGAGGAACTCGATCGTGTACTTGCCGGGGTGCGCATATTTCGAGATGGCGAATCGAGCTGTCCAGCGGCCCGAGGTCGGCGTCCCCGACGCGAGCTTGGGTTTCACGAGCGTGCCGAAGCGGTTCCCCCGGATCTCCATCACGATCTGCGAGACCCCACTCGCGGCCCCGTTGCCGGACGTGTCGGACGCGGTCGCAGTGACCGTCTGCACTCGCGAGCCCGAATTCAAGTCGATCGATGGGCGTCCGAAGGCGACTTTGGTGATGACCGGGCCGACCGTGTCGGCCGGTGGTGCGCACAAGCTGCGCGCTGCCCGGTTGGCGGCCGATCGGTCATGTACTCGGGCCGCGGATGCCGTCGACGACACTGCCAGCGGCAGTGCGCACCCTGTCAGAACCACAGCGGCCGTAGCCAGACGTCGAACGCTCATGATCGGTCCCTCCCACGTGACGATCTTGGCGGCGCGATGGATTGTGCCACTGCTCAGACGACGTGGACCTTGCTAAAGGTTCGGCGTCCTCACAGGTCAGCCACATCTCGACGACCGGAAGGCCTTGGTCGAGCCCTCATCTGCCTCCTCCGTCCGCTCGCAGGACAAGACTCGGGCGGCGCGGATTGTTGCATGTTGCCTATGGACCGAGAGACCGATGAGGGCCAAGTGACGCCGACGGGGATCGGGCGCGTATTTTCTATTGCGCGGCCGCCCATGGCATCGACCAGGACCATGCCTCGCGAACAGCCGCTGGGGTCAACGGACCCCTAGCTGGTCCCATGAGCGTGCTTGGAGTTGTTGTGCCTGAGTCCCCGGCCGTGCCGACCGAGGCTGAGAACGATCCCGCCACGCCTGCGAACGAGGACACTTCGACCGCGAATTCGGCCTCGAGCTCGAAGGTCGACCTGATCAAGAAGCCGATGACCCGGGCACGCAAGGTGCTGAAATGGGCCATCCGGCTGGCGGTCGTCGTCGGCGGCGTTGTGATCCTCTGGACGCTGCTCCGGGTCGCGGTGGGGATCGCGACCACCGACATGTGGTTCAACTCGGTGCATCACGGCTCGGTCTACTCGACGATGATCGAGGCGCAGGTGCTGCTGTTCTGCGTCTTCGCGGTCATCGCCGGTCTTATCGGTGGCGCGACCATTCTCGCGGTGCGACGGCTCGGGTCGCCGATCGTCTTTACGAGAAATCAGGACGCGTTCCGGTGGGTGTTTCGCAGATTCGAGTCGCGGTTGCGCCGCTACGTCGTGATCTTGGCGGTGGTCATCCCGGCGGTCCTGGTCGGACAGCGCGCGGCCGGCGGCTGGCAGACCTACCTGCTCTGGCGCCACGCCGTCCCGTGGGGGACGACTGATCCGCAGTTCCACAAGGACATCTCGTTCTTCGTCGAGGTGTATCCGTTCCACGTCATGGTGGCGAACCTGCTGTCCCAGGCGATCACTTATGCGCTGTGGATCGCGGTGATCGCCGGCTACTGGTACGGCGGCTGGCGCTTGCGGCACGGCCGACGCAAGATCACCCGCGATTTCACGCGGCTGCTGTCAGTGCTGTTCGCTGCCTACCTGCTGATCAAGGCCGTCAACTACTGGCTGTCGCGCTACGCGCTCACCACGTCCTCTCGCGGGCCGGTCACCGGTCCGTCCTACACGGACGTCAACGCTGGGCTGCCAGGCAAGTACATCCTGATGGCGATCGCAATCCTCGGCGCGATCGTGTTGCTGGCCAACGCGTTCACGAAGAGCCGCGCACGGTTCATCGCCGGCGCGCTGGCCGTGCTGCTGATCTTCGCCGCCGCAGTCGGTTACGCATGGCCCGCATTGCTCTACCACTTCCGCGAGTCGCCCAGCGCCGCGAAGCTCGACCTGGCGGAGATCTCGAACAACCAGAAGGCGACACTCGCCGCGTTCGGCCTCACCGGCAACATCACGACGGTGGCCTCGAACCCGAACCTGACCGTGCACGGCTCTGCACTCGTTGCGCTTGCCAAGCAGACGGCGCAGACACCGGTGATCGACCCGAACCAGCTGTCGCCGACGTTCAACGTCGAGCAGCAGCTGCAGGCGTACTACGGCTTCAAGGGCACGCTCGACACGTCCCGCTACACGATCGACGGGCGATCGCAGGACGTCGCGCTGGCCGTCCGGGAACTAGAGAGCAACAGCATCCCGAAGCCGAGCTGGGTCAACTCGCATCTCGTGTACACGCACGGTTACGGGATCGTCGCGGCACCGACCACGAGTGTCGACTCGACCGACAGCCCGGTCTACTACGACGGCGGCATGCCGCCGAGCCAGGAGATTCCGGTCACGCGCCCGCAGGTGTACTTCGGGCAGGCGTTCAATTCGTCGTACTCGATCGTCGGGCAACCGGCTGGGAGCAAGAACAAGGTCGAGTTCGACCACCCGAGTGGGAGCGGATCGGCCGGGTCGGCATACACGACCTATCACGGTCACGGCGGGATCCCGATCGGCTCGACGTTGCGTCGGTTGCTGTTCGCGATCCAGTTGCACGACCCGAACATCTTCTTCAGCTCCGAGATCAACGATGCGTCGCAGCTGCTCATGTTGCGTAGCCCCGGCGCGCGTATTGCGAAGGTCGCGCCGTGGCTGAATCTCGACGGCGACATCTACCCCGCCGTCGTCAACGGGCAGATCAAGTGGATCGCGGACGGCTACACGACGACGTCGAACTACCCCAACTCGCAGACGGTCAACCTGCATTCGACGACCTCGACGACCTTGACCTCGCACGGCGCATCGGTGGCGCAGCCGAGCACCCAGATCAACTACATGCACAACTCGGTCAAGGCCGTCGTCGACGCGTACACCGGCAAGGTGTCGCTGTACGAGTGGAACCAGGCCCAGCAACCCGACCCGCTGCTCAAGGCGTGGGAGGGCGTGTACCCGGGTCTGGTCAAGCCGCAGTCGGACATTCCCCCGGCGCTGCTGCCGCAACTGCGTTACCCCACCGACCTGTTCAACGTGCAGCGCTCGTTGCTGGCGAAGTACCACGTAGCTGGCGCCAGCGACTTCTACAGCGGTAACGATTTCTGGTCCGTGCCGAGTGACCCGACGGTCGCGGCAGTCAAGGTGCTCAACAAATCCTCCGGTAAAACCAGTACTGGCCCCTCGCCGAACATGCCGTCGAAGTACATCTCGATGTCGGCCACTGGATTCGGCGATCCGCACTATTCGCTGTCGAGCCCGATGGCGACGCTCAACGGGCGCCAACTCGCGTCGTTCATCTGGGTCAACTCCGAACCCGGGCCCGACTACGGCAAGTTCACGGTGCTGAAGTTCCCGTCCGGGCCTACGACCGGCGAATCGCCGCTGCAGGTGCAGAACGACATCGAGTCAGATACCAAGATCACTGCGGCGCTCACCCTGGAACGCGGTGGTAACTCGAGGGTGGTGCTCGGTGGCCTTTCGGCCATCCCGGTCGCTGGCCGCATGCTCTACGTCGAGCCCGTCTACACCCAGTCGAAGAGCCCTGCGTCGTTCCCGATCCTGCGGCACGTGATCGCGTTGTACGGCAACGGTGATCCGACATTCGAGCCGAGTCTGGAGATGGCGATCAGCGACGCGCTGCGCTCGGCGCGCTAAAGGCCGGCCACCCGAGTCAGCAGAACTTCCTGAACGAAGCGAAGTGCTGCGAGTAGGCGCACGTCCCGACGACCACGCCGTTTGCATTGGCCAGCCGTGCGGTGTCGCCGGAGTTGTTCCAGATATAGGTCGTGCTCGCCCAATAGCGGTTGTGCGCGTTGCGCATGCCGCGTCCGGTGTGCAGCCGAATGGCGGCGTGCGGAGCGAGGACGGTCGCCACAAACGTGTACCGATGCGAGGACGAGTCGTGCACCGTCCAGCCGGCGATGTTCTTGCGCACGTTCGTCGTGTTGACGATCTTGACCCACTCGCCGTTGAGGCTCTGGTTGGAACCGTTGTCAGGTCCGGCCGAGTCGAAATAGATCTCCGCGATTCGTACTCCGCGGGTCGCGACGGGCGGCGTGGATGAGGCGTCTGCGCCGCCCGCGAGCACAACGTTGACTGCGATTACTGCCAAGGTGGTCGCCACCATGAGGCGGGCGATTCGCCAGAAGTTGGGCATGAGGGACCCTTTCGCGACCAGGAGCGGTGAAGTCGTTGTCGCTCATCGGGTGAGCTTGTCGTGCAACGTACTTGCGCGCAGGGACGGTGCGGATCGTCCAAATGCATGAGACCGTCTGTCGCATGAGTGCGGCGGACGTCGACGCGTATCTGGCTGGTCTCCCGGAGGCGAAACGAGCCAGCCTCGAAGAGCTTCGCCGGTGCATTCGCCGCGTCGTCCCCGATGCCGAGGAAGGCATGTCGTACGGGCTGCCCGCGTTCCGCGTCGACGGCAAGGTCGTGGCCGGCTTCGCAGCGTTCAAGAACCATCTGAGCTATCTGCCGCACAGCGGTTCCGTGCTGCCTGCCCTCGCCGACAAGCTCAGCCAGTACGGCGGGACGAAGGGGTCACTGCACTTCCCCATCGACGAGCCACTGCCGCAGGACGTGGTGACGATGCTCGTCGAGGCCAAGCTTGCTCACCTCGGACTCGGGTAGCGACTCGTCGTCAGCCGAAGACGAGCCGATCACCCAAACCGGTGTCACTCGGGAGCTCGACACCGCGAGCGATCACGTCTGCGAAGTCGCCGGTCGGACCCGCCAACGAGAACTGCTGGATTCCCGAGCACTTGGAGCCGTCCGCGCGCTCGATGGACCGACGACGTCCTGAATTCACGACAGCGTCGAACATGCCGGTGTGGCACCCGGCGTTGAGGAACAACCACGACGTCGAGTCACGATCGGCACGGCCGATCACTGTCGCCATGACTCGAGCCGTCGACGTGACCAGATAGCGGTCAGGCACGACAACTACACCCACCCGGTCAGGCAGGTTCCGACGCGCGTCGGCGATCGACGCGCCGATCTGGTCGAGCGACGACGTGTCGCTGTGCCCGCACGGCAGAGCACGGCCGATGTGGATTCTGAGGCCGGCCGGCTCGAGCCCCAAGTCACGCGCGAACAGCGAAAGGTCGGCGGCGTCCATACGTCCGTTCACGACGGCGAGGTAGACCGTGCTGCCCGGCGCGGCGGTGGCGATCTTGGTGATCTCGTCGAACGAGGCGGCGACGAAGGCACGCACCCCGTACTCGTAGGCCGCCGCGACATCGTCGACAGGCTTGATCGCCGCGGTGAACGTGACCTCGCCGAGATCGACTCCCTGCCCGGCCAGCTGCTCGATGTCGCGGATCGACGCTGCCTCGAATCCGAACGCCGCATCAACGAGGGCGCTCACGAGGTCAGGCTCGGCGTAGCCGTTCATCGCGTAGTGGATCGGCACGCCGGGCAGGTGCTGCCTCAATGCGGCAAGCCGGATCCGCACGTCGTCCAGATCGATGAAGCCGAACATCAACGCCTGTCCGCGGCGGGGTCACCGGACGGATCCGACTGCGGCTCGCCGAACGCCGCCGCACGGAGCGTGTGCTCGACGAGCTCGACCGATCCTGCAGGCGGAGTCACCCGGACCTGTACCCGTCCACGCGCGGTGATGACGATGTGTCCCGTCGGCCGGGCGGGCGAGTCGTCGACCGTGATGGCGCCGATCCCGGCGTAGAGGACGCAGTCGGACCGGTATCGGGGCCCGAGCATGCCTACGCGCCAGGCGAGCACAACCCGGTCCTGGAGGATCGCCACGAAGCACGGACGCAGCGATCCCTCGCTCTCGACCTCGCCGGCGAACGCGAGCAGACAGGTGTCGCCGGGCCGCATGAGGCTGCGGAAGTGCACTGCCATCTTGCGATACGCCTCGACGGCTGTGGCCATCCGGTGAGGTGGGTTCGCCGCGGTTTCGAAGGCGAGCAGGCCTTCGGAAATGGCGTCCGCCGGGTCATACGTCGTCGATCGCACGACGCATCCCTTCCTTCCCCGGCGTCCGCCTTCGTGCTTCCACCCCGCCCGCACAGGAAGTCGACCACGCGAGGTCAGCTCGCGAGAACTGCTGCGCACATACCCGGACAAGCTCGGATGCCGGACAGGTGCAGTGGGCGTGATGCGGCTTGCACCCGGTACGCGGAGCCGATACGGATATCTCCGTATTGCCCTGTCCGAAGTTGTCCGACAACGATTTGATCGTCCGACTGTCCGAGATTCGGGCCGAGCTGGTCAGTACCTTGAGCGAGCGTCTGAACAGAGGCGTCGGTTCCGGCTGCGGAGGTGGACGCCATCACCGATCCGACGGCGCCCGCGAATCTTGACACGATCCAGACCCGGGAGGAGCTCGGCGCTGCTCTGACCGCGCTGCGCGCGCATGCGGGACTGACCGTGCGTGAACTCGCCTCCCGGGTAGGTCTGCCGTCGGCGACGGTCGGTGGTTACGTGACAGCCCGGCATCTGCCGAGCCCGACCCAGATCGGCGTGTTCCGCACGATCATCGCTGCCTGCGGCGTGACGGCCCCCGACACGCAGCAGCGCTGGATCAACACGTTGCTGCGGGTGCGTCGGGCCAGCGACGGCCGCGCTGCCCGGCAGGCGGCACGCGGCGCCGGGCCGTACCGCGGCCTGCTGCCGTTCGAGGCGCAGGACGCGGCGCTGTTCTTCGGCCGCGAAGCGTTCGTCTCACAGATCCTGGCGAAGCTGCATGACCTCAAGCACCGCGCGCGGGCAGCGCAACCGGGATTCGTCTCGCGGCTGGTTTTCCTGGTCGGCGCCTCGGGCTCCGGCAAGTCGTCGGTGCTCCGGGCCGGGGTCTACTCCGCTGCGATCGCGCGGACCCCCGGCGACGCCGAGCAGTGGCACGCCACGGTCATCACCCCCGGTCGTGATCCGATGTCGTCGCTCGACACAGCGTTACGTGACACTCCGGAGCCGCGCGTTGTCATCATCGACCAGTTCGAAGAGCTGTACACCCTGGCGAGTGACGACGTTCGCGATCGGTTCCTCTCACGGCTGGCCGGTGTGGGTGACCAGACGGTGCTCGTTGCCGGCCTGCGCGCGGACTTCTTCACCCAGGCGGCCCGTGATCCCCGATTGGTCCCGGCACTGCAGGATTGGCAACTGGTCGTCCCGCCGATGTCGCGCGAGGAACTGCAGGAGGTCATTGTCGCGCCGGCGCGAGCGAGAGGGGTGATGGTCGAACAGGGCCTCGTCGACGCGGTGCTGTCCGAAGTGTTTCCGCGCCCGGTCACACCCGGCGCGCCACCACGCCAGCACGCACTTCCTCTGCTCTCGCATGCGCTCGCGTCGACGTGGGAGCACCGCGCGCGCGGACCGCTGACGCTCGATGACTACCTCGGCGCCGGCGGACTCGCAGGCGCCGTGCAGCAGAGCGCGGAAGCAGCCTTCGCCGAACTCCCCGCAGGGCAAGGCGATCTGTGCCGGCGGTTGTTCCTTCGCCTCATCACGGTGGACGAGGATCTCACCGTCACCCGGCGCAAGGTCGACCGCGACGAGTTGGACGACCTCGCCACGAACGACGGCGAGCTGGTTCGTCCGCATGATGAGTCGCCGGTCTCCAACGTCATCGAACGGTTCGTCTCGCGGCGGCTGATCACGGTCGACGACAGCTCGGTCGAAATCAGTCATGAGGCGTTGTTGGTCGCGTGGTCGCGCCTGGCCGGCTGGGTCGCTTCCGACCACGAGGGCCTGCGCCTGCACCGCAGGCTCACCAGCGCGGCCTACGCATGGCAGGAGGCAGACTTCGACGATCAGCTGCTCCTGCGTGGCACGCAACTCACCGCGACCGAGGAGTGGGTCGCCGACCCCGACCACAGGGCCGACCTCAACCGTCTCGAGCGCGACTTCGTCCAGTCGAGTGTCGCCGGGCGCACCCTGGCGTTGCGCACCGAGCGGCGGCGGGCCGTCACCCTCCGCATGATCGTTGCCGCACTCGCCGTCCTGTTACTTGTCGCAGTCGGGACGACGGTCTACGCGTTGCATGCGACCAGCGTGGCCGACCGACAGCGACATGCGGCCAACATCGAACGCGACGAGGCGTTGTCGAGGGAGATAGCGATCGAGTCGCAGCGCGCCTCGACCACCGACCTCGCGCTCGCCGGTCAACTCGGCCTTGCCGCCCTGCGCACGAGCCCGACCGCTGATGCGCGATCGGCGTTGCTCGACGCGCTGTCCGACGGCGTCGTGTCGCGCCTGCTCGGTCCATCCGGACCAACGGCCATTGCACGGAACCCGGCCGGAACGATCGAGGCGATCAGCAACGCCGCGACGGGCACCGTCGCGCTGCACAAGATCGTCGACGGTCGACCCCGGCAGACGCTGTCGGTCATCCCGGCGGCGACGAACTCGTCGCAGGTCTTTGCGATCGCTTTCGATCACGACGGCGACGAGATCGCGCTCGGCGGTCTCGGCGGAGCGGTCCGGCTGGTCGACGTCGCCGACGTTGCCAAGCCGACGCTGCAGGCCACCGCCCCCGGACGACTCGGCCCTGGCGTGCAGGCGCTGGCCTTTGCCCGCAGCGACGCGCAGCTGTATGCGGCCGGCGGTGCGCCCGGGATCCGGGCGTGGACGATCCGCAACCCGGACGATCCGACACCGTTACCCGAGCCGGCCGGCCTGCCGGCGACCGCGACCGTGCAGTCGCTCGCAATCGGTCCGCAGGGCATGAACCTGATTGCAGGTACCGCGGACGGGCATGTACTCGTCTGGCCGCTGCGTGCACTCGCCACGAAGCCCGCGTCGGTCACGCTCGGGCAGTCGGCGATCGACTTCGTGGCGGTCCCACCGGCCGGATCCGACGTACTGGTCGGCGCGAAGGACGCGAGTGTCACCGCGCTCGATCTTGCAGCGCCGGGACGCCCGCGCGTCCTCTCGAAGGTGTCCACCGACTTCACGTCGTGGGCCAACGTCGCCGTGTTCAGCCCCGATGGCAGCGAGGTCGCCGTCGGAAGTGCAGACGGCAAGATCGACATCCTGCGCAGCAAGGTCTGGTCGCGGATGCGATCGATCACCGACGCGGGCCAGGTCACCGCCCTCGATTACGACGCGACCGGGGAAGTCCTCACCGCAGCCTCTGCCGATGGCATCGTGCGGTCGATCCCTGTCGACGGCGATTCGACACCGGACCTTGGCGGACCGTCGTTCAGCGTCGACTTCTCGACATCGGGGCACACGATGCTCACCGCCACGACCGGGGTCAACGGAGCGGTCGCGACGTGGACGCGAACGGCATCCGGCATCGGTCAGGCACGCTATCTGCCGTTGCCATCGGCCTTCGGCCACCCTGACGGCATCGGAGCGATTGCACCGGATGGGCGTTTCGTGGCGACCGGCAACGCCGGGGGCAAGGTGGTCACCGACACGCTCGACAGTTCCGGCGCCTTCGGCGGGCAGCCGCAGGTTCTGTCGGCCGGCGACAAGACGCTGGAGTCGGTCGTGATCAGCCCGGATTCGCGACTGCTCGCCGCCTCGTCGGATGACGGCCACGTCTATCTGTGGGACGTCTCCGACCCGGGGCATCCACGAGCGCTGCCGCCGCCGGCCACCGGCTCCGAGGTGGTGTCGGTCGCATTCGGCGCGGGCTCGAAGTATCTGGCCGCGGCCACGGTCGACCACAAGGTGCATCTGTGGGACCTCAGCACTCCCGACCACGCCCGTCCGCTGGGATCGCTCGGCGGTTTCACGAACTACGCGTGGTCGGTCGCGTTCAGTCCCAACTCGAAACTGCTCGCAGCAGGCGGTGCCGACAACACGATCCGACTGTGGGACTTCTCGAACCCCGCGCATCCCCGAGAACTCGGCACCTCGTTCGTCGGCCCGACCCATTACGTCTTTTCGCTCGCGTTCAGTCCGGACAACAAGACACTCGCGGCGTCCGGCGGAGACGGGTCGGTCTGGACCTGGTCACTCGCTGACCCGAGTCATCCGGCGGTCGTCAGCACGCTGCACGCAGCCGACCCGGACGGCGGCACCTACGCGGTTGCCTTCACTCCGGACGGGAAGCAGCTCGCGGCGGTCGGCACCGCGGGACGGGTCACCATGTGGGACACCGACGTGGATGCCGCGACCGAGGTCGAGTGCCGCCTGCGCGGCACTCCCCTGACCCGCACCGAGTGGCACACCTACGTGCCCGGCGCCCCGTACCGAAACCTCTGCCCGTAAGGGACGACGGTCGCTCGCCGGCGCCGGGCCGCGGGGGACCTGATTCTTGGCGCGGGGAGCCTGATGCTTGGCGCGCTGGCCAATGCCTACCGATGTGTCGACTGACCCGCGTTGAACGACACATCGGCATGCCTTCTCGATGACAACCGCGTACGGGCTGCCCCGGGCGGGCTGCAAGTCAGATCGAGCGGGCCGCCGGAGATGTGTTCGCCATGGCCGTTGTCAGTGCCCTCGATGTCGAAGCTGTAGTCGCCGGAGTCAGGGCAGGTGAACGTTGTCGTCGTCCCGCCCGACCCGCCACCGTCGGTGTAGGTGTAGTCGTACTCGCTCCCGTCAATCATCAGATCGAGTTCGGAGTAGGTGTCGTACCCGTTGCCGCACCACTGCATCGTCACGTTGCCGTTCGAGTCCTCCGAGACCGATCGGTAGCTGTTCGCATTCAGTTCCATGGAGGCGTACGCATACGAGCCGTGAGAACCGTCGACCCAGACATCCTCGGCGGTGTAGTCGGCGTTCGCGACCTCACCGATCGGCTCGCTGAGATAGAAGCTCCCGTCCGACGACGCCGTCCCGGAGAACTGCAGTCCCCAACCGGTGTACACAGTCACAGTCTCGCCGGGCACGAAGTGGCTGCCTGATACATCGACGTAGGTGTCCCCCGCGTAGTCACCGCACGCGCCCGTTCCCCACGGGAAACCCAAGTCGGGATACACAGTGATCGAGGGTTCGGGGCGGATCGCGGCATGAGCGAGCACCCACTTCTTATGCACGAGCGTGGCGCGCTTATCGAAGTGCAGCAGCGGGATCAGGATGCCGACGTTTCCTTCGAGGAAGCCGTCGAGTTCCCACCAGGGGTTGTTCGCCTTATCAGCCGAAAGTTCGAGGCCACCGGTCAGACCGAACTCCGGACCACCGACACCATCGATGAGCAGATTCACCTCTGGGTTGACGCTGACCTTCACGTCAGCCTTGGCAGTCACGCTCGGCGCCTTGTACTGGTGAGTGTTCGAGGCCTCGGTGATGGGACTGACGCCCTTACCTCGTTGCCACTGCATCCCTGCACCGATCGTGAGGTTCTGCGTTGCGGACGTCGTCACAGCCGCGTGCACATCCGCCTTGCCGTCGAGAGTGATCTGCAACTGGGGCTGGACGACGATCGGGATCGTCCCCACATCGAACACGAAGGTCGCAAAGGTGACCGGGTGAGCGAACAGATCACGACTTCCGGCGCACGACGCTGCAGCCTCGATGCTTGCCTTCAGCACGCTGCTCTCGGTGACGTCGGCAGTGAACTTCGCCGAAGTAACACCATGCAGCCAGCTCCAGGACGCCTGAAGATGAAAGGACGGCGCGATCGAGATCGAGCCCGAAGCCTCCGCCTTGACGCTGCCCTTGCAGTCAGCGAGCGGGCCGTCAACGTCCTTCGTCACGCTGCCGTCGCCCGCTAGCCGCAACCCGCTTCGCAGCGCGCTTTGCGTCAGGCGGGCGCTGTTCAGCGTGGTGACCGAATCGATCTGCCCCTCCGGAACGGCCTCGAGCAGGGTTGCCGGCTTAGTCACGACCGACCCGTCCGAGTTGTGGCGGATTACCTTGGCGAGCAGTCCGTGCGGAACAGTGCGATTAGCGGCAGCTGCCACGATGGCGCCGATCTTCAGCTTCGAACTACCGGGGTACTTCAGCCGGGTGCGACCGCCGCTCAGCCGGCGCGCAGTGGTGATCGTCGATGCGCGCACAGCCACGGTCGTCTTGGGCACGAGCGTGACGTACCGGACGACGACGCGGGCCGCTCGCGTGCGGGTTACTTGAGCCGTCAGGCGCGTCGAAGCAGGAAAGATCCGTCCGCCGCGCGGCGCACGCGCCGGCGACACAGTGAGCGCGTATTTGCCCGGCCGCAACGAGTGCAGAGTGGTCGACGCTGTAATGGCCCTGGAGAACCGGTTCGGTCCGGTGACACGGATTCGCGACCGGTAGCCGCGCGCCAGACCGGTCACCCGAATCGCCAAGATGTGCCCGGCCGACCTTGCGGTGTCGGACGCCGCGACGAGGTGACGCGGCTGTGCCGCGGCTTGAGTCACCGCGGCGCTCGTGCACACGACCGAAACTGCGGTGACGAAGACGAAAAGACGTCGTTCCACAACGAATCCCCCCCAGAATCTCCGCACGCAAGGTAACACCGGCCGACGGCACGGGTGATCAAGAAGGGCTTCGGATTAGCCCATGCTTTCTTGATCGGGATTGCGCGGCACCGGCCACTGACATCGACCGCGACGAGGGCTTCCAATCAGAGTGCCTCGCACGTTCATTCTTGGTTCATCTGCTGGTCGCTTGAGTAGCCTTGACGACTCCGCGAAGAGACTGGAGCCGCCATGACGAGCAGGGCTGCGCGGGCCGAGCGCGAACGCGAACTGAAGTTCGATGTCGCCGACACCTGGTCGCTGCCCGATCTCGATGCGCTGGCACCTCCGGGCGGATCGATCCTGGCATCGGGCATCGGTCTCGAGAGCACCTACTTCGACACCGATGGCCATGACCTGTTCGACAGCGGGCTCACGTTGCGCCGTCGCACCGGGAGCACGGACGAAGGTTGGCAACTGAAGGTTCCGGCCGGCGAGGCTCGCACCGAGATCCGGATGGCCCTCAACGGCCGCGGCGCGCCGCGCGAGTTGCAGCAGCTGACGCTCGGCGCTCGGCGCGGTGCCAGGCTTCGTCCCGTTGCAATCGTGCGCACCACGCGTGATGCACGCCTGATCGTCGATGCCGACGCAAACCCGCTCGCAGAGGTGGTCGTCGACGAGGTCACCGCCGAGAGCCTCGGGGACGAGACCACGGTGCAGACCTGGCGAGAGGTCGAGGTCGAGCTCAAACAGGGCGACGAAGCGTTGCTGCGCAAGGTCGCGAAGTGGCTCGGCAAGTCAGGTGCCGAGCGGTCACGGTCGGCGTCCAAGCTCGGCCGCGCACTGGGCGTGGCACCAGCCCGCAAATCACGCAGGCCGAAATCTTTGCAGGATGCCGTGCGTGGCTACCTTGCCGACCAGTACGAAGTCATCCGCGCGGGCGATCTGGCGCTTCGCCGCGACGAGGACGTGGTGCACAGGACGCGGGTCGCCACCCGCCGCTACCGCAGCGTGCTCAGGGTGTTCGCGTCGCATTTCGATCGCGAGCAAGCGGCCGCACTCGATGCCGAGTTGAAGTGGTACGCATCCGCCTTGGGTGAGGTCCGCGACCTGGAAGTGTTGCAGCAACATCTGCTCTCCGACCTTGCTGAACTTCCCGCAGAACTCGTCCTCGGACCGGTGCGGGCACGCTTGTCACAGACGCTCGACACGGAACTTTCTCGAGCGCGACACAAGCTCGCGACGGTGATGCGTAGCAAGCGCTATCTCGCACTGCTGAACGAACTGCACTCATGGTCGATCGACACGCCGTTCTCATCCCGACCCGAAAAGGCCGAGCAGCTGACTCGCTTCGTGACCAGGACCGAGCGCAAGTACCGCAAGCGGCTGCGGGCCGCCGAAGCGCTCGATGACAGCGACCCTGCCAAGAACGATGCGCTGCACGGTGCCCGCAAGGCAGCCAAGCGGGCGCGGTACACCGCCGATCTCGCTGTCCCCGCCCTGGGCAAGCGCGGGCGCACGTTGGCGAAACGGGCCAAGAAGGCCAAGCGGTTGCAGACGCGGCTCGGTGCGCGCCAAGACGGCCTGCTTGCAGTGAACTTCCTGCGGCGGCTGGGCGTGACCGCGAACGGCAAGCCCGACGAGAACGGTTTCACCTTCGGCGTTCTCCTAGGCCGTGAGATGCGTCGGGGCGACATCACCTTCGGCTGACTCGACGGCCGTCGGTGGGTCAGCCCGACGGGCCGAAGCTCTCGACCCGGATCGAGTCGGCCGCCACGTCCAACTCCTGCAGCCAGTTGACGGCTGCCGCGGAGAAAACAGGCGACCCGCAGACGTAGTGCAGCTGATCGCCGAGCAGCAACGGCTCGATGTCCGCAGGTGTCAGACGTCGTCCGTCCGCGCTTCTTGTGTAGGTGATCTGCGCGCCGCCGGCTTCGAGCTCGTCGGTGTAAGGCAGATCAGCCGGCGTGCGTCCCGACACCACTAGCCTGAGCAGGTGGGTGGCGTCAAGGCCTCTCGCATGCCGAAGCATGGCGACGAACGGGACGACGCCGGAGCCACCGGCGACACCGAGCAGCGGCGTGGCCGCGTCCCACACGAACCAGCCGCCGATCGGCCCGCGCACGTCGAGCTCGTCGCCGACCTCGACGACGTCGGCGAGGAAGGTGGACACCTCGCCGTCGGGCAGGCGCTCGATGTAGAACTCGACCTCGGGATCTGACGGTGGCGACGCGATCGAGTACGACCGCTGGGCGACATAGCCGTCGGGCGCAGTGAGTCGGATGACGTAGTGCTGTCCTGGAACGTGCTGGACACGGTCCGGGACGCTGAGTCGCAGCATGACGGCATGCTCGGAGGGATGCGATTTTGCCGTGACGGTCGCGCGGCGTCGCGCGCTGACCAACGCAACGCCATCGGCGTTGGTCGGCACCGGCGTCGGGTCAATCACCTTGGTAACGCTGCTCTCGCCATGGATCGCCCAGATCGTGGTAGCCATTGCGTTCCCAGAACCCCTGCTGATCGTGATCGAGCAGGGTCAACCTCGTCACCCATTTGGCGCTCTTCCAGAAGTACAGGTGCGGGACGAGCAACCTGACCGGGCCACCGTGCTCACGCGCGAGCGGACGGCCCTCATGAGACCAGACGATCCACGCCTTCCCACCCGCGACGTGCTCGAGGGGCAGGTTCGTCGTGTACCCGGTGGTCGAGGTCGCGAGGACGAAGGCGGCCGACGACGTGGGCCGCGCGGCGTCGAGGAGCAGGTCGACCGACACTCCCGCGAAGTTGGTATCGAGCTTGGACCAGGTGGTCACGCAGTGGATGTCGCCGCGGTACTCCGACTGCGGGAGGGCATGCATATCAGCCCACGTCCACGAGGTCGGATTGTCGACCAGGCCGTCGACGCTCATCGTCCATCGGTCCGGATCGAAGCGCGGCGTGGCCTCGGCCGTGAGCACCGGCCAGTCGCCACCGACGTCGTACTGGCCGGGAGGCAACCGTGGATCACGTTCGCGGTGGGCTCTGCCGAGGAAGCCGCGCGTAGCCATGCAACCGACCCTAGCGACCTTGACGGGGCCCTGTGGCCCATCTCGCGCGCGGCGAGGCAACGGTCAACGAACTGGCCGCGCCATTCGCATTGACGCTGCCGGCGATCTCCAAGCACATCAAGGCACTCGAGGCGGCCGGTCTGGTGATTCGCGGCCAGCACGCGCAGTACCGACCGTGTGCACTCGACGCGCGTCCGCTCGAAGAAGTCGCAACCTGGGCCGAGCAATATCGCCCTGTATGGGAATCGCGCTTCGACCGGATGGCCGACTACCTCGCACGACTGCGATCACAACCGACCGACAGAGGAACCCATGACTGAGCACGCCACCGCACCGGACGCGGTCACCATCGAGCGCACTTTCGACGCACCCGTCGACCTGATCTGGCAGATGTGGGCCCGTGCCGGCGCTTGGTCTACACCGAATCGATGTCCAACGAGAACGGCGACATCCTGACGCCGTCCGATCTGGGTGTGCCCGCGGGCCATCCCGTGACGACCGAGGTGCGCGTCGATCTCGATGATCTCGGCGGACGTACCAGGATGACCATGACGCATGTCGGCATCCCGGCCGGCTCCCCCGGCGCGATCGGGTGGGGCCTGGCGATCGACAAGCTGGCAGCCCGGGTCCTGCAACACACCTAGGGCCGATCGCCGGTTGTCGGCGAAGATGGGCACGTGCTCGGACTGGAACTGGTAGTCATCTTCGGCGTCGCGCTGGTCGCGTGCGGCGCGCTCGCGCGCCGATACCCCGTCGCGCCCGCCATCCTGCTGGTCACGGTCGGCGCGCTGGTCGGGTTCGTCCCTACCCTGCGTCGTGCCCAGATGCCTCCCGAAGTCGTGCTGCTGCTGTTCCTGCCGGCGCTGCTGTACTGGGAGAGTTTGACCACGTCGCTGCGCGAGATCCGCAACAACCTGCGCGTGGTGATCATGACGAGCACCGCGCTCGTCGTTGCCACTGCTGCGGCCGTGGCAGCGACCGTCCATGCCCTCGGACTGCAATGGGGGCCGGCCTGGGTGCTCGGTGCCGCTCTGGCGCCGACCGACGCGACTGCTGTCGGCGTCCTGGCCCGCGACCTGCCGCGCCGCACGGTGACCGTGCTGCGCGCCGAAAGCCTGATCAACGACGGCACCGCACTGGTGATCTGGGGGCTGGCGGTGGGCGTCACCGTCGGCGAGGAGCACCTCACTGCGCTGCACGTGAGCTGGCTATTAGTGCTCGCCTACGGCGGCGGCATTCTTTCCGGTCTGCTGATCGGTCTGATCAGCTGGCAGGTGCGCCGCCGAATGGACGACTCGACGCTCGAAGGGATCACCATGCTGGTGACGCCGTTCGCAGCGTTCCTGCTCGCCGACTCCATCCACGCGTCCGGCGTGCTCGCAGTAGTCGTATGTGGACTGTTCCTAACCCGCACCGCGCCGCGCTTCACCGGTGCGTTCACGCGTCAACAGACAACCGCGTTCTGGTCGCTGTCGACGACCGTGCTGAGCAGCGTGCTGTTCGTCCTCGTGGGTCTGCAGGCACAAACGGCGGTGCGCAACCTGACGAGCACATCGGGCTTGCACGCCCTCGGCTACGTCCTTGCGGTCACGGCCGTCGTGATCGGGACGCGCGTGGCGTGGACCTATACAACGCCCTACCTCATTCGCGCCATCGACCGCCGGCCGGCGCAACGCTTGCGGCGGGTCGGGGCGCGACAGCGCACGGTCAGCGCGGTGAGCGGGTTCCGGGGTGCGGTCTCATTGGCTGCCGCGTTGGCTGTGCCGCACACGTTGCACTCCGGCGTCCCGTTCCCCGATCGCGACCTGATCGTCGTGATCACGTGTGGCGTCATCGTCCTGACACTGCTGCAGGCGCTGCTGCTGCCCGGAGTGGTGCGCTTCGCACGCCTGCCCGTCGACAATTCCGTCGCGGAGGAAAGGCGATTGGCCGAGATGGCCACGACCGACGCCGCCTACGACGCACTTGAATCGACGGCCGCCGAGCTCAGTACGAACGAGATGGTCATCGAACGGGTTCGGCATGACCTCGAGAAGCGACGCAAGCTGCTGGCCGCCGACGGCGCCGTCGATGATCCGGTCGTGCAGCACGACGACCAGTACACGGCGTTGCACCTCGCACTGATCGCGCGCAAGCGGGTTGCGCTGCTCGAATTGCGCGACTCCCAACGCATCGACGACATCGTCCTGCGGCAGGTGCAGGCGGGTTTCGACGTCGAAGAGGTGCGACTGTCGAGGCAAACGCCGGTCGACTGAGCGCTCTACGTGCGCAACCTGAGACGCACGGGGGCGACTGCCGTGAATCGGCGGATACTGCAACTGATCTACGCTTGTCTTATAGAGCAGGAGATGATCTGTGCATACGACGCTGTTGATCCTGGCGGTCTTTGCCGCTTGCGTCGTCGAGTCGGTTGAAGCCCTGACGATCGTCCTCGCCGTCGGCATCACGCGCGGCTGGCACGCGACGATGCGCGGTGTCGCGGCCGGGTTGATCGCGCTCGCCGCGTTGGTCGCCGCACTGGGGCCGGCGATCGCGGTCATCCCGATCAACGCGCTGCGCCTGGTCGTCGGCGGCCTGCTGCTCGTCTTCGGTCTTGGCTGGTTGCGCAAAGCGATCCTGCGGGCGTCCGGGCTGAAAGGATTGCACGACGAGGACGCCATCTATCTGCGCGAGCGCGAGGCCGCCGAGCATGCGCAACATGGCGGCCTGTTCGGTGATTCGTACGCGTTCACCCTCGCGTTCAAGGGTGTGTTGCTCGAGGGCCTCGAGGTGGTTTTCATCGTGTTGACCTTCGGCGCCAACCAACACAGCATCCCGCTGGCATCGGCGGGCGCGGGTGCGGCCGTTCTTGTTGTGACTGTCGCCGGCGTTGCCCTGCGGGCCCCGTTGGCCCGGGTGCCGGAGAACTCACTGAAATTCGCGGTCGGCGTGCTGCTCACCTCGTTCGGCACGTTCTGGGGAGTCGAAGGAGCCGGCGCGACGTGGCCCGGCAGCGATGTCGCGTTGTTGCCGCTGATCGCGGGCGTACTGGCGTTCGCGCTCGCCGCGGTCTGGACTCTTCGCCGCGTCCACTCACACCGCCGCACCGCACCGGTGCCCAGCGGCCAAGAACCGGTGGTCACGCGATGAACCGCATCAGCGCGGGTTTGCGTGCCTTCGGCGCCTTCTGGTGGGACTTCATTGTCGGCGACGACTGGCGCATTGCGGCCGGCATCGTCGTCGCGCTGGCCGCTACGGCAGCACTGGCAACGACGACCGTGCCGGCATGGTGGATCGTCCCCGTATTCGTTGTGGCCGTGCTCGGTCTGTCGCTGCGCAGCGCACTGCGCAACGCACTGCGCAGCGACCGTTAGGCGCGTCGACGACTCAGCTCGCGCGCAAAGTGATGGGACGATGGGTAGCAAGCTGCTCGCCGTCGATCGGCATCGACAGCCAAAAGCCTTGCGCGCTGTCGCAACCCAGCTCGGTCAGCGAGCGCAGCTGGGCTGCTGTCTCTACGCCTTCGCCGACAGCGGTCAGCCCGGCCGCATGTGCGGCACGCACGATCACCTCGAGCAGCGCCTGCTCGCCGGCGGTCTCGGCAGCGACGAAGGTCCGGTCGATTTTGATCGCGTCGACGGGCAGAAGGCGTAGCCGCGAGATAGAGCTGTATCCGGTCCCGAAGTCATCGATGCTCACCGATGCGCCAAGAGACCGGATCTCTTGCAGGTGCTCCGATGCGCGCAAATCCTCTCCCAGCGCGGTCTCGGTGATTTCGAGGACGAGCTGACGCGCGTCGAGACCGCTCTCCTGCAACGCCGTCCGCACGTCGCCGATCAGGCGGTGATTGCTCGCGTGCCGGCCGGAGATGTTGACCGCGATCGTGACGTGTGGGTCGCCGAGCGCGGCGACCTGCTTGGTGGCGGTGGTCAGCACCCACGTGCCGATGTCGCAGATCAGATCGGACTGTTCGGCCACTGGGACGAAGCTGTCCGGCGCAAGCAGCCCGCGTTCTGGATGGCGCCAGCGCAACAGCGCCTCGTACCCTTCGATCCCGCCGGACTGCAGGTGGTAGATCGGCTGGTACTGCACGATGAGGTCGTCCGCTGCTATCGCTGCTCTGAGCTCACTTTCGAGCTGCTCACGTTCGGACAACTCGCGGCGTAGCGCATCGTCGAACACCTCGACGCGCCCCTTTCCTGCGGTCTTCGCGCGGTACACGGCGATGTCGGCTTCGTTGAGCAATCGTTCGGGGTTGATGTCGCCATCCTGGCTGACTGCAAGGCCGACACTCGCGCCGATCCGGACGAGCCGTCCGTCGGCTGTCGGCAGCGGCTGCGCCAACTCGGCCACGATCCGGGTGCCGAGGTCGACGGCGTCGGCGTCTCGCTCGTTGTTCTCGACCACGACGATGAATTCATCGCCGCCGAGTCGAGCCACGAAGTCCCCGGCCCGCACCTGGGTCCGTAGGCGCTGCGCCACACTTCGCAGGACTTCGTCACCGGCGGCGTGTCCATGTACGTCGTTGACCGCCTTGAATCCGTCCAGGTCGATGAACAGCAGCGCCAACAGGCTGCCGCTGCGTTGGCCGCGCGCCTGAGCCGCATGAATCTCGGTCATCGCCTGTGCTCGGTTCGGCAAGCCGGTGAGCGCATCATGCGTCGCCTGATAGGCAAGATCGTTCTGCAACCGATCGCGCGCATCGTTGGCAGCGAGCACCTCAGCCATCGCCATCGCCATTCGCGCCACCACGAGCACGAACAAGGTCATCGATACGCCGACGACCGGCCACACGTCCAACTGCGCGCCGGTCATCTCCTCGACGGCCAGCACTGCGGGTGCGATGCACGTCGCCACGGCCAACGAAACGACTCGTCGCAATCGAAGGCCGTGCACCGTGGGCTGTGCACTCTCGGTCAACCGCGTCATGGACGGATGCAACGAGGCCGCGCCCCACGCCACGTAGGACACCAGCCAGATCATGTCGTACGCCGTATTGCCGACGGTGAGCCAGAGACTGACCACCGTCGAGACCGTGTCGCCGACGATCAACAGACCGAAGGCAGCCATCAGCAGGCGGAACGACGTCGTCCGCCCGGCTCCCCCGGTGACCATCCGGAACAACAACGCCAGCAGGAGAATGTCACCGGCCGGGTACGCCACGCTCACTGCCGCGGTGAACGGCGAGTAGTCGTACAGCTTCACCGTGGGGTGGCCGAGCGAGGCCCACGAGAGGATGCCGACGCCGATCGTCAGGATGGCGCTGTCCAGGAGCCCCGCACGGTCTTTGCGCCGCCCGCCGCGGCGATGGAGCAGCCACAGCCCGACAGCGATGACGGGGTATCCGACGAGGTAGAACGCGTCGACGATCGAGGGGTAGCCGTCACGGTTCGCGATGTCGCGTTGCCAACTGTCGACCGCGTCCCCGACCACCCACAAGGTGAGCCCGACGAGCATGAACCACCACGGCGCGCGCGACGCCGGCCGATTCCTCGTCAGCCCGATGAAGATCGCCGCGATGCTCGACAGCCCGATAACGACATACAACGCGTCCTGCGCCAGTGCGGCGTGCACGAGCGGGTAGCACAGCGTCGCGGCAACGCCGCAGGCGAGATACCACCGCCAGACCGTGCTCCTCATGCTCCGCCTATCGGCCAGTTCGGCAGATTTTCAAGCGAAAGGCGCGCGGAAGTCGCGAGATTGCTGTGATTGCCCCAAGGCCTGACTGCGTTGCGTAACCCCGCGGTGGCGTATTGGACACCTCCCATTCTCTTGCTGGCTCTGCTCGGCGAATACGCATAGGGCACGCACGGTTCAGTGCGATCTCACGGCTACTCGACTAATGGAGACCACCATGTCGAAGTACTCCCGTCCGGCCCTCGCCGGACTGGCCGCGGTGTCGGCCGCAGCGCTCTGCGCGCTGCCGGCCCTCCCCGCCAACGCCCATCCAGGCGGCCCGTCGAAGGCACACAAGACCAAGCACGTGCTGTTGATATCGGTCGATGGCATGCACCAGAACGATCTGACGTGGTACATCAACCATCACCCGAACTCGACGCTGGCCAGGCTTACCCACACAGGCAGCGAGTACACGAATGCGTTGGCCTCGAACCCGTCGGACTCCGATCCGGGCGGCACCGCATTGATGACGGGCGGCAACCCCAAGTCGACCGGCATCTTCTACGACGTCGAGTACAGCCACAAGGTCGACGAGGCGGGCGCTGCCTGCACCCCGGGCCACGCGGCCACCGGCGGCGACGTCGTCTACGACTCGCCTGACGACGCGTTGGCAAGCGTCCCCGACTTCATCAACCCGTCGAACGGCACCTTCCCGTCATTCGACGAGAACGGTTCGATCTACCCGCAGGGTAAGGACACGAACCCTGCCGCGATCATGAAGCTGAAGAACAACGTCTCGTCGTTCAACACGGCGTCGTTCCCGGTCGACCCGGCAACGTGCAAGAACATCCTGCCGTGGGACTACCTGCGCGACAATTCGATCTTCCAGGTGATCCACAAGGCCGGCCTGCGCACCGCGTGGTCGGACAAGCACGCCGTATACATGTCGTTCAACGGTCCGGGTTCGAACGGCAAGAGCATCGACGACTACTTCGGCCCTGAGATCGACTCGCAGGCCGTCGAGCCCAACGGCGTCCCGTATCCGCAGGACGACGACTGGGCGCACATCGATGCCGCGACCAAGCAGTACGACGGATACAAGGTGCAGGCCATCCTCAACGAGATCAACGGTCGCGACCACTCGGGCAGGATCAAGGTCGGTACTCCGGCGATCTTCGGCATGAACTTCCAGACCGTCTCGGTCGCGCAGAAGATCCCCTCGACGCCGACCACGCTGATCGGGCCCGACTCGCACGGCAACTACACGACGAGCGCGCCGCAACCCGGTGGCTACAAGTGGGTGAACGGCCATCTCGTGCCCGGCCCCGTCCTCTCGAGCGCGCTGAACTACGTCGACGTACAACTCGGCCGCATGGTTGCCACGATCCACAAGGACGGCCTTGCGGACTCGACGACGATCATCGTCACGGCCAAGCACGGCCAGTCGCCGCAGGATCCGAACAAGCTGGTCACCGTCCAGGACGGGCCGATCGTCAGCGCGATCAATGCCGCGTGGGCGCAGACGCACCCGCAGAACACGAGCCTGATCGTCGCCGGAACCGACGACGACCTGTGGCAGTCCTACCTGTCCGACAACTCGCAGAGCGCCTGCAACTTCGTCAAGAGCTACCTCTGGAACCACACGGCGCAGGGTTACGACGTCAACGACAATCCGGTGACGGTGCAGCACTCCGGCCTCGCCCAGATCTGGGCCGGCTCCGCCGCGGCAAACTTCTTCGGCGTTCCGGTCAACGAGGGCAATTACCCGGACGTGTTCGGCAAGGTCCAAGCGGGCATCGTCTACGCCAAGCCGACCAAGCTCGCCGAACACGGCGGGATGCACGCCGCCGACCGGCACGTCCTGATGGTCGTCAACGGCCCCGGCGTCCGCTCCCGAGTCGACTCCGCACCCGTCGAGACGACCCAGGTCGCGCCGACTGTGCTTTCGCTCCTGGGGCTCGACCCGTCCGACCTGCGGGCCGTGCGGGTGGAAGGCACCCGGGTACTTCCCGGCATCGGATAGCGCACCACGCACAGGGAGGCCGGGGAACTCCCCGGCCTCCCTTTCACGTCACGGTGACTACCGTGAGCGCGGACGTGGCCGTCCCCAGGCGCCGCGAAGCTCGCGGGCATGCTGCTCGGCCAGGATCGGATTCTGAGCAGCGGATGGCTCTGGTGTGTACGGCGTCGGGTTCACGCTCAGTCCCCTTCCCGACCACGCGATCGAGCCCTCGATTTGGTCAAATATCGACCAGATCGGCGCTTCGATCAACCATCCGGTGTCGCGGCGTCTGGCAGCAGAACCTCATGCAGGGTGCGCGCGAGCAGCTCGGGCTCGGCGACCGTCGGAAAGTGCCCGCCGGTGTCGTGCTCGCGCCACTCGCTGATGGTGAAGTAGCGCTCGGCCAGCGCACGTGGCGGCTTCGGAAACGGCACCTGCTCGCCGCCGAACGTGCTGACCGCCGTCGCGACCCGCGAGAGATCATCAACCGGCAACGCGCCACCTCGGTTGTGCCGGGTCACCCAGTAGGGCAACAGCGACGACGAGATCGTGCCCGTGACCCAGTACAGCGTGAGAGTGGCAAGTAGCAGGTCACGATCGAATGCCGGCGAGCCGTCCGAGCGAGTGCTGCTCCATGACACGACCTTCTCGCCGATCCAGGCAGCGAGCCCAGCCGGACTGTCCAGCAGTGCGGCACCCAGCGTTGACGGCTTCGTCGCATGTTCGTGCGCATAGCCGCCCTCGTCGGCGGTCCACGCCTCGACCTCGCGGGCGAAAGCCTGCTCTTCGGGCGTGCGCGGCACCGGCGCCGGGCTCAGCCCCGGCGTTGCCAGATGGATGGCCCGGACGATGTCGGGGTGATCGCGCGCGAGCCATGCGGTGACTCCGGCTCCGAGGTCGCTGCCGTGTGCGACGAAGCTGTCATGGCCTAGACCATCGGTCATCAGTTGGTGCCACAGCGCCGCGACGGCCCGGCTGGTCAGGCCCTCGACCGGCGGCGGCCCGCTGAACCCGAAACCGGGTAGTGACGGGATGACGACGGTGAACGCATCGGTGAGCAGCGGCGCCACCAGCGAGTGCTCGAGAAATGAACCCGGCCAGCCGTGCGTGAGGACCAACGGCACCGTTGCCGGTTGCGTCCCCTCGAGCACGATCGCGTGCACGACCTGCCCGCCAATGTCCGCGCGGACGTGGGTCATTGCGTCGAGCCGCTCCTGGAAAGCGTCCACGTCGAAGGCACGCCAGTCGTCGAGGACCTCTCGCAACCAGCTTGCAGGCACCCCTTGCCGCCAATCGCCATCGGCGGCCGACACTCGCGAATCGTTCAGGCGTGCGCGCAGATGTTCGACGGTGTCGGGATCCAGGACGGGCCGGTAGGGCTGTACCTCGACGTCACCGGCCATGCACGCAGCGTTGCAGCGAGTGACGGTCGCCGGCAATCGCATCCCATGATACGAAAGTCAGCGGTCGCCGCCACGGCGATCGTTGTCGGCGTCGTCGTGCTCGGCGTCGCGACGCTCCGCGGACTCCTCGTTCGACGGCGTGGGATCAGGCGGAGCACCACTGGGGCCATCGGGAACCACCTGCGGGCCGCCCTTCTCATCGTCTGGATCGCTCATCTCAGGATCCTGCCCAGGTTCTGACCGTTGACAACACAGAGTGGCTACCGAACGGGGTTCAATCGCAGAGCGCGTTCCTCGTCACGGCGTACCTGGACGCGGCCGTCCGCAGCGCGCACCTCGAGCGCGGGCTGTGGACGCGTGGCCGGCCCGGACATGACCTGACCGGCGCTGTCGAACGTGCTGCCGTGCCAAGGGCAGGTGATGCAGCCGTCTTCGACGTCGCCTTCATGCAGCGGTGCGCCGCGATGCGTGCATCGATCGGCCAGCACGATGATCTGCTCCCCGTCGCGGTACGCGACGAGCGGCACACCGTCGATGTCGTGGCGCGACGGATGCGCGCTCACCTCGTCGAGCGCGCACAGATCGGTCCACTCGGTCGGCAGCCGCTGAAACACCGTGGTGTCGACCCCGACCCCCTGCGCATAGGCAAGGTGACCTCCGAGCCAGCCGGCGGCAGACGTCACGACGAGAGCGGCAGCGGACAGCGCTGCGCCCGCCGGACGGTTGTCACGTCGAACACGCCAACTGGCCAATTGAAGACTCGTTGCGACGGAGTTCGCCAAAGCGTGGACGAGGCCGACCCGTCGCTCGGCCCGTGCGGTGCTGAGCCAGTCGGACACGCCGGTCGCTGCGGCCGGGACGGCAGAGATCACGCCGAGCGCGACGAGCGCACGTGCTGCCTTTCGATCCGCACCGATCAGGTCGAGCGTGCTTGCCGAAGTCCACGCGCCGATCGGAACAGCGATCAGCATCGGATGCGCGGGATGCCCGAGCGCCGTGCCGCTGAGGGCGTCCTCGACCGGACCGGACGTGACCACCTTGCGCAGCGGCTTGCTCACCACCTCGCAGATCCCATCGAGCCACGATGCCCGCTCGAGGCGGTCGACGAGACGATCCAGGACCACGGCTGACCTCATGAAGAGCTCCTATAGATCATTGCCGCCGAGCAAGGTAGCCGGCGGGTTCGGCCAACGCTCGAAGTTGGCCTACCCACAACCGGGTGATCTCATCGCATTCCACAGGAGGAAGCGCCGTGTCGTTCGCCGGTGATCGACGTCGGTCGTCTACGGGTACGCGATTCGGTGTGCGCCGGGCGAAGTGCCCGACACCGCGACGCGCGTCCTCGTCGAACTCGGTGTCAGCCGGGTCGTCGTTCCGGCCGGGTTTCCGCCGCAATGGCTCCCCGATGTCGACGTCGTCGGCGAACCGGTCGACACCGTCACCCTCGATGAGGTCGGAGCCGTGCTCACGACCTGTGCGCTCGCGATCGCCGAGACCGGCACGATCGTGCTCGACTCGGGGCCCGGGCAGGGCTCACGTGCGCTGACCCTGGTCCCTGACATCCATCTCGTGATCGTCGATGCCGAGCAGATCCGCGCCACGGTTCGCGACGCGGTCACCGATCTCGATCCCACGCGCCCGATGACCTGGATCAGCGGGCCGAGCGCGACGAGCGACATCGAACTCGACCGCGTCGAGGGCGTGCACGGCCCACGCGTGCTGCACGTGATCGTCAGCGATCCGCAGGAGCCGGACTCTTCGACGCGCGGTTGACGACCAGCGCCGCCGACGTGTGCCGGGCTCGATGGCGCACGTCCGGATTCCTCTCATCACTCAGGTTTCTTGGGATGCAACCGATATCGCCGGGGAGAGGGAGAGGGAATCGAAGAACTGAGGTCCACCCAGGATGCGCAATGTTGTTGACGCTGTCGCTCGCGCGGTCGCCGTTGTCGGGCACCCGCGCCGGCCGGCCACGCCGGTCGACGAGCGCTCGGGCCCGCACCCACGAACCCTGGGCTGGTTCAGCGCCGCGGCAATGGCGATGGGCGGCAGCAATCAGAGCCTGTTCCTGCTGACAGCGCTCATCGCGTCGCAGGGTGGCGCCGCGGTGCCGCTGCTGGCTGTCGGGCTCCTGCTCGCCTGGGCCGCCGCACCCGGCTGGACCGAGTTGACCCTCATGTGGCCGGATCGGGTCGGCGGCATCGCCGCGACCTGCGCCGAGGCCTTTCGCCGCATCAACCCCGTGCTGGCCAATCTGACCGGCGTTTGCTACTGGTGGGGCTGGGTCCCGACGTGCGGGCTGACCGCCATCTTGTCGGCGGAGGCGTTGCATTCGTGGTACCTGCCGTCCGTCCCCGTGACTCCGCTGGCCGTCGTCATCGTCCTCGTCTTCATGGCGTTGAACCTGTCGGGAATCAGCCGTACGTCGCGGGTGGTGAACGTCATCGGCGTCGGCGCAGCGAGCCTCGCGCTGCTCAGCGTCGTGATTCCGCTTGTGCACGGCGATGTCGACACGAGCAAGGCGTACTCGTGGAATCTGCTGGCACCCTTCCACGGCGTGTTCGGCAACATCTCGAGCGCGATGGCGGGCCTGTACCTGATCGGATTCGCTGCGCCCGCGTTCGAGGCGTCCACCTGCCACGTCGGAGAGATGCGAGATCCGCAGCGCAATCTGCCGCGCGCGATGCTGGCCAGTGCCGTGATGGCAGGCCTGTTCTTCCTCGTCGTGCCGGTCGTGTGGCTCGGCGTGTTCGGGACATCGGGACTCAGTGCTGCCAACGGCGCCGACCTCGCCCATCTGCTCGGGCCGACCTTCGCCCCGCTCCTCGGCGGCCTGGCCAAGAGCGCAGCAATTTGGTTCATGGTGCTCAACATGTTCCACGGGACGGTGCAGCCGCTGGCCGGTGCCGCACGCACGCTGTCGCAGCTGTCGGAAGACGGTCTGCTTCCACGGCTGGTCGGTCGACGCAACCGGTTCGACGCGCCGCAGGTCGCGATCGTGTTGACTGCGACGCTCGCCATCGTCTTCCTCATCGCCGGCGACCCGGTCTGGATGATCGCCGCTGCCAACTTCACGTATCTGATCGGCATCGCGTTGCCGAGCATCGCAGTCTGGCTGTTGCGCCGTGACGCGCCCGATCACGAGCGGCCGTGGCGAGCCCCGAGATTCACGATCGGCCTCGGCGCGTGCTCAGCCGTTGTCTGGTTGATCGCGACCGTTCTGGGATTCCGGCAGTTCGGACTGCCTGTCGTCCTGTTCGGGCTGGTCCTCGCATATTCGGGGTCGGCGTTCTACGCATGGCGACGGTTCGCCGATCGCCGACGCGAACGCAGACCGCGGATCGTCCGTAGCCTGCACCTGAAACTCACCGGCGCGATGTTGGCCGTGATGATTCTCGACGGCGCCGGCTACCTGCTCGCTGTGACCTCGACCGGACGGCACGACAGGGCAACCGTCGCGATCCTCGAAGACATCTTCGTCGCCGTCGCCATCCTCACCGTCACCGTCGGGCTCGTCCTGCCGGGCATGATCGCCCACTCCGTCACCGAGGTCGCGCAGGCCGCAGATCAACTGTCGTCGGGAACGCTGGCCGATCTCACCCGCGCGATGGACGCACTCGGCAGTGGCGACCTCGAAGCCGCCCGCGCAACCCCGCGCACGCAACCGGTGGCTATCCGTAGCCGCGACGAAGTCGGCGCAATGGCCGGCGCGTTCAACAAGATGCAGGACGAGATCGGCCGCGCCGCCAGCGCGCTCGACCGTGCGCGGCGCGCGTTGCGACGCTCACGCACCGACCTGGAATACCTTGCCACCCACGACTCACTCACCACGCTGCCCAACCGTCGCCGGGTCAAGGACGAGATAGAGCGCATCGTCAACGACTGCGCGCTGAACAACCGCAGTTGCGCGGTGGTCGTGCTGGATGTCGACGGGTTCAAGTACGTCAACGACAGCCGAGGTCACGCAGTCGGAGACATCGTCCTCAAGCATGTTGCGGACCTGTTCCGTTCGCACCTTCGTCCCACCGATTTCGTCGGACGCCTCGGCGGTGACGAGTTCACGGCGGCGCTCACGAACATCGAACCCGACGAGGCGCAACTGGTGATCTTCCGGCTGCTCGAGGCCCTGCGCAGCGAGGCGATCATCGTCGACAGCGGACGCGCGGTGCGCGTGACGGCCAGCGCGGGCATGGCATTCCTCGACCCGACCGCCGCGCAATCAGCCAATGACCTGCTCGTCGAAGCCGACGTCGCGATGTACCACGCGAAGGACAACGGTCGCGACCGCGTTGCGGTGTACTCGATGCTCGACCCGGGACAGGCCGACCTGCGCGGGCGGCACACGTGGATCAGCCGCGTCCAAGAGGCCCTCGAACAGGACCGCTTCACGCTGCTCGCCCAACCGATCCTCGACCTCGCCACCGGCAACGTCACCAGGTACGAGGCCCTGCTGCGCATGATCGGAACCGACGGAACGTTGATCTCGCCGTCGCAGTTCTTGCCGGCGGCCGAACGGTCAGGGCTGATCGGCCGGGTCGACCAATGGGTGATCACCAACTCCTGTCGCATGCTCGCCGCGCACCAGAACGCAGGCAAGCCCATCCACCTCGAGATCAACCTCTCAGGACCGTCGATGGGCGACCCGGTCATTCTCGCCCTGATCGAGCGTGAACTGCTCAAGCTCCCCGACCCAAACGGACTGATCATCGAAGTCACCGAGACGGCGGCAATCACCGACATCGAACGAGCCAAGACCTTCGCCGAACACCTCGAGTCGATCGGCTGTTCGTTCGCGCTCGACGACTTCGGAGCCGGGTTCGGATCGTTCTACTACCTCAAGCACCTTCCGTTCGACTACCTGAAGATCGACGGAACGTTCATCCGCGATCTGCTCACCAACCGAGCCGACGAAGTGCTGGTGAAGTCACTCGTCCAGATCGCGCGCGAACTCGGCAAACACACCATCGCCGAATTCGTCGAAGACCAACCCACGCTGGACAAACTGCGGTCACTCGGTGTCGATTTCGCGCAGGGCTATCACATCGGGGCGCCCGCCCCGTTGGCCGACAGCCACGATGCGCGGGCCCGGGTGCACTCGCCCCTCGTGGCCTAGCGCGGAGTCGAGTGCGACCGGCGCATCGTCAGAAGCGGCGCCTGTACCGCATCGTGACCGGCCGGCCGTCGGGGTCATAGATGATCTTGTAGAGCGGGGTGGCCCAGGCGAGCGTGCGCCGACCCAGTCGCGGCAGGTGGTAAGGCCGCAGGCGTCCCGGCGGCCGCGGCGAACGTCGGTCGCTGTCGCACCACTGCTGCAAGCGGGACGCACTGTCGGCAAACCGCTTGAACATCGAGGCAGGGTCGATCAGGTCGGTGTCGTCGTCGGCGTCGAGGTGCTCGCGAGCAAGTTCGAGGCGCAACTCCCGGGCGAAACGCCTGGCGCCGTGACCGAACCGGTCGATCACGGCAGGCTCGCGGAGGTCGCGCTGCTCGTCGACGACTGCGCTCGACAGTTCGGAATCGTGCGTCCACGACCTGCGATTGATGTTGTCCGAGCCCACCGCGGCCCACACGTCGTCGATGACACACACCTTGGCGTGCACGTACACCGGCGTTCCCGCGTGGTTCTCGATCCCGTACACGGCGACTCGTCCCGGAGCGGCCGCATGCAACTCGTCCAACGCCTGCTGACGACCGACGAGGTTCGGCGGCTTCGAGAACCGACCGTCCTGATCTGGATGGTGCGGGACGACCGCGATGAGGTGCAGCTGCTGGTTGCGGCGCAACGATTCGGCGAAGCACTGCACGATCTCGGTTCCCCACAAGTACTGATCCTCGAGATAGATCAGTCGCTCAGCTCGCGCCACGACCTTGTGGTAACCCCGCGCAACGCTACGTTCGCCCTTCGGCGCGAACGGATAACCGCTGCGGCGATAGCCGTACGTGCGCAGCACCTGAATGTGCGCGGTGCCGACCGGTGCGGGATCGGGCAACTGCTCAGGGAGCGCGCCCGGCTTCCGGTCGTCGTGTCGAACGCGCTCGCTGATTACGTTGATCGGGTTACGAGTCAGCGGTGCGGGATCTTCCCACCGCTCGCGAAAGGTTGTCTCGATGTCGCCGACGGCCGGCCCGCGGACCATCAGTTGGATGTCATGCCACGGCGGCCGCTCGCCGTAGATCTTCGCCATCGGTTGCTTCTGTGGATCACCCTCGTGATCGGAGCTGTCGCGGCGGCTGTGGCACAGATCGATCCCGCCGACGAACGCGACATCGAGTTCGGGGCGACCAGGATGGCGGATGACCACGAACTTCTGGTGGTGCGATCCGCCGGGACGCACTCGCATGTCGAGCAGACACTCACCGCCGGCCGCCTCGATCTCCTCGCCGAGGTGGCGATTCTGCTGCTCGCTGAAGGACAGCTTGTCGAGGTGCGAGCGCCACACCAGGCCCTTGACGAGCACACCTCGCGCCGCCGCATCGCACAATGCATGTGCCACCGCGGTACCGCTCGCATCCAACGCCTGATCGGGATCCCCGCGCCAATCGGTGAACATCACCAGATCGCCCGGGCGCGCCCGCCGAAGGTCTGCGAGCAACTCCGCGAAGTACGTGCGTCCATGAACGAGCGGGCGGACGGCATTGCCCGACGTCCACGCGATCCCGTCCGCGTGCCGACGATCCACCCGAGTAGCGGGGTTGCCGCGCTCGGGCGTGCTCAAGAACCAATCGGCAACGTCCATGAACCCATCAAAGCGCAGTGCGGCGACCGGAGGCAGCAATCCGTTATACGCCTCTAAATGTGCCCGCAACAGACTTTTGTTGCGCATTGAGAGGGAGTTGGCTTCCACCGACTGCTTCGTTGGGGGGAACGATGACTCGACTCCAGAGCACGGCGATCATCATCGCGACGGCTGCAGGGCTGGTGGTGAGCGGCGCGAGTGCCACCGCAGGCGCCGCAAGCGCCGGCAGGCGCCCGGCGGACACGACCGCGTCGGCAGTCCATCTGGAGAGGGCGAAGCTGTTCGCCAGCACGACGACGTTCCCGAAGTCTGTTACGCACACCGGCGGTGGCGCAGTGAATCTGCGCGAGAACGGCACGATCGACCGGTACGCGGCGGTGAGCAACTCGCCGCGGCCGACGGTGCGGCGTACTTCGAACGGCCATACCGCGCTGCGCGCAGCCAATGCCACCTCATGGTTGCCGGTGGTCGCGCCCACGGCGGTCAACACGGCAAAACCCGGCGCCGTGACCAGCTGGCAGGGCCTCAACGAATACAGCAACCAGAAGTACGCCGGCTTCTCCCTCGAACCCCCGGACCAGGGCCTGTGCGCCGGCAACGGCCACGTCCTCGAAATGATCAATGACGTCGTGCGCAGCTACACGACTTCGGGGACGGTCGAGAAGACCGCTTACCTGAACAGCTTCTTCCAGGAGCCGGCCTATCAGTTCACGACCGACCCCAGCTGCGTGTACGACGCCGGTACTCATCGGTTCTTCGCGACCCAGCTGACCTTGGACTCCGACCCGAACACCGGTGCTCCGACCGGCAACGACTGGATCGACCTGGCCGTCAGCAAGACCGCCGACCCGACCGGTGGATTCAACATCTACCGCATCTACACCACCGACGACGGCAGCAACGGAACGCCGTCGCACTCCGGCTGTCCGTGCATCGGCGACTTCC
This sequence comes from uncultured Actinomycetota bacterium, assembly GCA_963708645.1. GTDB lineage: Bacteria > Actinomycetota > Actinomycetes > Mycobacteriales > Jatrophihabitantaceae > RYN-133. The sequence goes on from CAVPTA010000014.1 coordinate 389,864, forward strand.
CGCACCTCGCCACTGACGCCCACGGCGTCTTCGTGACCACGAACGAATACCCGTTCGGCGACGATCCAGGCGTTTACGGAAACAACTTCAACGGCTCCCAGGTCTACGCGCTGAGCAAGGCTGCAGTCGCTGCCGGGTCGAGCGGCGTGCCGGTGGTCCACTTCGAGAACACTCGAATTCCCCGCGACGTCCGGCCCCGTGCACACCGGGTTCACCTTGTGGCCCGCGCAGAGCGCCGGGACGGCGTACGCGAGCGCCAACAACGGAACGATCTATTTCGTCTCGTCGCTGGCGTCCGAGGAAGCACGACCGAATGACTTCACCGGGCACGGCAACCAGATCGGGCTCTGGTGGATCTCGAACACGGCGAGCCTGGATTCGACGCCATCGCTTGCTCTGAACGTCAAGGTCCTTCCTGCCGGCGCGTACGGGATTCCGCCGACCTCGAACCAGAAGGCCGGCCCGGTGCCGCTGAAGGACTGCCTCAACGTCGGGTGCAATCCGAACTACGGCGACCCGTACGCACCTGAACAGGAAGGCGGATTCGACTCATCAGACACTCGCCCGCTCACTGCGTACTACGCCAACGGCCACGTCTTCTCAGCACTCGACACGGCAATGTCTGTGGCGGGAAACGTCGAGGCAGGCGTCGAGTGGTTCAGCGTCAATGCGCAGCGTCAGAGCAGCTCGATGGGAAGCAGTGGGTACGTCGGAGTCGCTCACAACAACGCCACGTTCCCAGCAATTGCCACCGACACGAGCGGCAACGGCTACATCGGCATGACGTTGAGCGGCGACAACTATTTCCCGTCCGCTGTGTACGCGTCATGGTCGAACGGCATGGGTTCGACGATCCACGTCGCACGGGCCGGCCAGGCGCCCAGCGATGGGTTCTGTGCCTATCTCGCGTTCAACTGCGCCGGCACGCCGACCCCGAAGATCCGTCCGCGATGGGGCGACTACGGCTACGTCGCCTGGGACGGCACACAGTTCTACGTCGCCAACGAATACATCGCCAGCGCGTGCAGTTTCAGCACCTTCGTCAACGACTACACCTGCGGCAAGCAGCGGACGTTCTTCGGCAATTTCTCCACGCACATCCAGGTCCTGCACTAGGAAGCGCTGGACTGCCGGGCTCGGCGTTCCGAGCCTGGCAGGCACGTAAGAATCGAAGGCTGAGAGTCCTGCTCCGACACCAGGCTCGGCGCCCGGACGCGGCTTACACTCCGCCCTGATGAAGATCAATTGGCCAGTGGTCGCGCTCGGACGCGATGCGCAGCGCAAGGTTGCCGGCGCTGCGGCTGCGCTCGCCATCGCATCGATCGTGTACAGCCAGTTCGATCTGTACGGCCACTTCTCACGCGACTCTGCGATCTACCTCTACGGCGGGCAGCGCGCGACCCATGGCGTACCGCCGTACGCCAGCATCATGGACCCGAAGGGGCCGATCACTTCGATTCTCTGCGGCTTCGGAGTGGCGCTCGCGCGACTGCTCGGACGCGACGACGTTCTCACCGTCCGGGTCGAGTTCTGCGCGCTCGCCATCATCAGCGTGCTCGGGATCTATCTGCTCGTCCTCGAGCTGTGGCAATCGGTCGTTGCGGCAGTAGTCGCAGCAGCGGTGTTCGTGATCTTCCGCAACTACGCCCACCAGGCGCTGATGGGACCGGAGGGCCACGCGCCGGGAATTGTGTTCCTGATCTTCGCGATGTGGCTGACGGTGCGTCGGCAGTGGTATTGGGCCGGCGTCGCCGCCTCGCTGGCCTTCTGTTCGTGGCAACCGTTGGCCACGTGGCCGATCGTCGTGGTCTTGTGCGCTGTCGTGTGGTCGGCCGGGACGCGGTTACGTGCTCTCGCATGGACGCTGGCCGGCCTTGCGACGCCGGTCGCTGCGCTGATGATCTACTACGCCGCCGAAGGGCACGTCGGTTCGCTGTTCACCGGCTTGTTCGTCTTCCCGCTGACCTCGGTGCGGCGTCCACCCGAGACCTTGGGATCCCGGCTCGCCTACGTCGTGCGCAACATCAACGAGTCGTTCCAGAGCAGCGCGGTGTTCATCTGGGTCGGGCTCGCGCTCATGGTGGCGATGGCTGTGGTCACCGTCGTATCTGCCCGCCCCCAATGGCGATCGGCGCTGACAAGTCCGATCGTGTTGCTGGTGCTGCTGACCTTCTGCCTGCATCTGTTCTACATCGCGTATGACTACATCGGTTGGACGCACGCGTTTCCGCTGTTGCCTTATGCGGCCATCGGCTTCGGGGCAGCGACGGCGTACGTCCTCGAGCGACTTGCGCGGGAGCACGTACGACATGTCGTGACCGGAGCGCTCCTGGCCGGTGCGGCTGTGCTGACCATCGTGTACGCCATCGCCTACTACGAGCCGTCCTCCAATGGACTGTCGATCCCGAACCGGCTTGCCGGCGGCGGAGTGCCCGTGCTGCGCGCCGAGGAGGCCGCCGCGTGCGCGATCCAGCGCGGCATCGTTCCCCACACGCCGCTATGGGTGCTCGGCGACCCGGTGCCGCTCGTCCTGCTGCACCGCGTGAACCCGGACAACTATCCGTACGAGGGAAGCGGCCTCGACCAGTGGCGTGTCGACCACACGCCAGGTGGGTTCGCCGGGTGGACCTCGCAGATCACGGCGAGCCACGCGTCGGTCGTCGTGCTCGACGCGTGGCGGGGCCCGTACGTCAAGCCGATGAAGCACTTCCTGATCACGCACGGATATCGACCCGGCTTCGTCGGGACGTACGGCGTCTACGTCACGCCGGCGGCCCACGCTCGCCTGCACGATCATTCGATCAAGCTGGCGCGCAGGCAGTACTACTGGCCCCTGACCACGACCGACGGTCAGTCGTTCCGCGGCACACACTGCACGCGCATCGCTGCGGGATGACCTGTCAGACCTGTGGCGCTGAGGGTGTGGGCCGTGCAGCCCACACCCTCAGCGGTGATCAGATGGAGATCCGCCAGATCCCCCGGCCGTGGGTTGCCGCGTAGAGCATCCCGTTCGGGCCTACCGTGACGTCGTTGACCGAGGCATTCGGCAGGTTGGTGCCGAGCCGCGACCACGACGTGCTCGCGCCGCGGCCCGCCTTCGCGGTGTACACGCCGGCGTCGGTGGCCAGCACCAGCTTGCCGCCCGACAGGACCAGCGCGTCGGAGGCGATGTCCGGGAGGTTGGTCGAGATGTTCTTCCAGGACGCACCTCCGTTCGTCGTCACGAAGACGTGACCGACACCGCCACCCGGGATCCAACGCCGCGAGTAACCGTTGAACACGACGTACGCGTGACTCGGGTGATTCGGGTCGATCGTCACGCCGGCGATGTAGCGGTTCGGCAGGTCCGGACATGTTGATCTCGTGCCACGTGCCGCCGTAGTTGGTGGCGATGCCCCGAGCGAATGTCGGGCCCGGGTTGCCGCCGCCGCCGACCCACGCCGCGTAGATCGTGTGTGCGTTGTTCGAGGACGCAAGCGCCGTTACTGCGTTGCCCGAACCGGTGTCGTACTCGTTCTTCCACGTGCACGTCGTCTGCGTGCACTTGGTTCCCCACCCGGCCTTGGACACCCACACGTCCTGGCCGCCGAAGAGCCACGTGGTCTTCTTCTGCGCGTCGGGTGCGATCGGCGTGACGAACCGGGCACCCGGGTCACAATCGGCGCGCGGGCCACCTGTCAGGCCGGTGACCGTCTGAGCCGCGCACGACGGGCTGATGAAGTCGCTGAAGCTGTGGCCGCCGTCCGTGCTCGTGTACATCGTGCCTTCGGTGTACTCGCCGGCCATCCGGTTGGCGTTGCTCGGGTCGACGAGGACGTCGAAGCCGTCACCACCGGCCGCTTCGTTCATCTGTGCAGCGCCGGCGACCAAGGTCGACGTGCCGTTGTCCTGCAACCCGCCCCACATTCCGACGCCGTGCGTGCCGAGCTTGCCGGCCCGCGCGTCGTAGTACTGCAGCGAGCGCAAGGTGTTGTTCAGATCAGCCCAGGTGCCGTCGTTCTGGTTGGCGTCCGAGAGCGGACGGCTGTAGACACCACCGTCGTTACCGATCACGATCTTCCCGTTCGCGATCATCATCGCGTGCTGGTCGGGGTGCGTCGTGTTCGGGCAGGTGCCGTTCTGGTCGCACGCGTAGTTGTAGTTCCAGTACGGGCTGGCCGTGACCCACTTGGCGCCCCCGCTGTTCGACTGATACACCTCTTCGAGTCCGGCGTAGACGTGGTTCGGGTCGTGCGGGTCGACGGCGAGATCCTGGTTGTACCAGGTCTGCACGCCCGGCGTACCGAAGGTCGGAGCGGCAGAGCCGGAGTTCTGGAGCTTGGCCGAATCGGCGATCAGGGTCCACGGCCCCGCCACACTTGCCGGGTTCCCGCTCGACTTGAAGATGCCCTGCAATCCCGTCGTGGTCGGGTTTTCGACGATCGCGTAGAGCTTGGTGCCGCCGGCCGAGTAGGCGAACGTCGTCCGTCCGATCTCGCTGGTGTCGATGGCGCCGGTCGGCGTGACCTTCGTGAAGGTACGACCACCGTTGGTCGACTTGTAGAAACCGTTCGTCGGCAACGCTTCCGAACGCCACGCGTTCGCGGCGATGACGTCCTGGCCGTGGGTGCCCGGAACGATCTGAACCGAGGTGACCTGGTTCGGGTAGGGCGGGTTCTGCGGCTCGCCTGCCGGGTCGAGCACCTCGGTCCAGGCGCTCTGCGAGGCGCCCTTGCGCCACAGGCCGTCGTTCGTCGCCGCGTATGCCGTGCCGCGGTTGTCGAAAGTCAACTGGAAGACCGTGTGCGAGACGAGCGGGTTCTTCCCGCCGACGTTGCCGACCCGCGTGTAGCTCTTGCCGCCATTGGTCGAGCGATAGACGCCGGTGCCTGCATAGCTGTCCTGGCTGGTGTTGGCTTCGCCAGTGCCGACCCACAGCGAGTTGTCGATGGGGTCGACTGCGAGCGCGCCGATCGACAGCGAAGGCATGTTGTCGAAGGTCGGCTTCCAGTGCTGGCCGTGGTCGCTCGTCGCCCAGACGCCGCCGTCGGCAGTGCCGGCGAACCATGTGCCTCCGGCGTCCTGAACGAGCGCGGTGGTGCGACCGCCGACGATGGAGAACCCGGCACCCGCGTTGCCCCAGAACGGGTCGGTGAAATTGGAGGGCTCGGCGTTGTAGGGCGCGGTCGTCATCTCGCGCCACGCCCCGCCAGACGTCGGCAGAGACTTGGCTGCGTTCACCGCGCTGATGACTGCCTGGCCGGAGACGCTGGCAGCGGGTGCAGACCGTTCGAACGCGTACTGCTCGGCCTGATCCTCGAGATCGCCGTCCTCGCCACCACGGTCGCCGTCGGCCTTGCGCGCCGCGGCACCGTGCCGCGCAGCGTACGCGGCGAAGGCCTGCTCACGCGCGGCTGCGCCGGACAGATGGCGGCCGTTCCCGGCGAAGGCCGCCCCCACCGGAATCATGGTTGCGATCGTTGCCGCCGCGATGACGGCCACATGCATAGTGCGACGTTGCACTGCACGGCTCCCCTCAATGGCCGGCTACGGCCGGCATGCCCTGATTGGTGCAGCACGCGCCATTAGGACGGATGCCGCGAACAACATATTCACCACACTGACGATCAGGGAAGGGGCAATCCTCAACCGAGTTCGCGCAGCGCACCCACAACCGCAGTGGTCATTGCCGCACGTCCCGCCGCCAGGTAGTGGCGAGGATCGACGAGAGAGCTGTCGGTGAGCGCCGATCGGAGGGCTCCGGTGAGCGCGACATTCAGCGCGGTTCCGATGTTGACCTTGGTGATCCCGGCGGCAATCGCCGCGCGTAGTTCGGCTGCGGGGACACCGGACGAGCCGTGCAACACGAGCGGGACGGGCAGCCGGGCGTGCAGCGCTGCGATCAGTGCGTCGTCGAGGTGCGCCGTGCGCGAGGTCATCGCGTGCGAACTGCCGACCGCGACAGCGAGCGCGTCGACGCCGGTGTCGGCGACGAAGTGCTGTGCTTCGTCGGGGTCCGTCCGAGCACCCGGCGCGTGTGCGCTGACCGTCTGATCGGGCTTGCCACCGACGTAGCCGAGCTCCGCCTCGACCCACAACCCGGCATTGTGTGCCGCTGCACTGACCCGGCGCGTCTGCTCGACATTATCGGCGTAGGGCAGCGCGCCTGCGTCGAACATGATCGAGCTGAATACCGAATCGAGCGCCTCGTCGGCCAATGCGGCGTCGGTGACATGGTCGAGATGCAGCGCCATGCCGACGTCGGCGTTTCTGGCGACAGCCTCAGCGGCGAGGGCGATCGGTTCGAGCCGCCCGCCGTGATAGCGCACCGCGTTCTCGCTGATCTGCAAGATCACAGCGACGCCGGCCGACGATGCCGCGGCAGCGATCGCCTCGGCGTGTTCAAGGGTGATGACGTTGAACGCCGCGACCGCCCCGTTGCGTGCCGCCGCGGCGGCAACGAGTTCGCCCGTGCTGACGACGGTCACGGCGTCAATTCCTGCACGGCGATTCCACGACGCAGCTCGTCGTAAGCGGCGATGTCGACCTCGCCGGCGTGCGGGCAGAGCACCGCGGCAGCGGATAACGCAACGGCGTCACGAACGAGTTCGCCGAGATCGATTCCGGCGACCAGACCACGTGCCAGGCCGGCGACGAGCGCGTCGCCCGCACCGGTCGGGTTTCCTGACACGAGCGGCGGGCGAACCGTCCATGCCCGCTCGGACGTTGCGGCGATCACGCCGTCTGCACCTCGCGAAACAACGACCGTTGTGCCGTACGTCGCGGCGAGTTCCGGTGCAGCCCGGTGCGGGTCTGTCTCGGACGAGCAGTCGGCCAGTTCGTCGAGGTTAGGTTTGACCATGGTGGGACGCGCGTCGAGCGCGTGCCGCAACGCCGGTCCGCTGGTGTCGACGAGCACCGGAGTGGTGTGGCTGTGGCACAGCCACACGAGCGCGCCGATGCCGTCGATGGGCGCGCCCGACGGCAGCGTGCCACTGACGACGACTGCGTCGGCCGCCGCGATAAGGTCCGTGGCGGTGCGGACGAGTTCGTCCCAACAGTCGATGACGGCCGGCTCCGAGATCAACGTGGCCGCGCCCGACGACTCGTCGAAGACGGTGAGCGTGCGACGCGTCGGTGTCGTGGTCTCGACCGGGGTTGTCAAGACTGCGAGCTCGGCGAGGTCGGCTGCGAACCGGGCGCCGTCGGAACCGCCGACCGGTGCCACTAACCGGGTGTCGACGCCGAGCTGGTGCAGCACCCGGGCCACATTCACGGCCTTGCCGCCCGGGCGGTGGGTGACGCGGTGCGCGCGGTTCGTCGCGCCCGGCACCAGCCGCTCGACGTGATACGTCACATCCAGAGCGGGGCTGGGGCAGATGCAGAGGATCACGACCCTGGTCGAGCGTCCTCGAGCAGAACCGAGCGCGTCAGCTGTCTCGGCCGGTCAGGGTCGAGCCGGGCGGCCTTCGCGCGTGCCACCGCGAGCAGCTGCGCGCGGACGAGATCCGCGACGGGATCGAGCTCGTCGTTCACGAGCATCGCGCCGGTCGCGCGGATGTCGTCGACGATGCCGTCGACGGGCCGTCCGAAGATCCACACCGCACGACCTGGCTGCGCGATCGCGATCGGCCCGTGCCGGTACTCCATCTGCGGGTACGCCTCCGTCCACGCCTGGGCAGCCTCGCGCAGCTTGAGCCCCGCCTCGAGCGCCATGCCGTACGCCCAACCCTGTCCGAGGAACGTCATCTGCTCGGCATCGGCCGTCCCCGCCGCCAGCGCGAACAACCCGTCGAGCACGGCCTGCGCCTGCGCGATCACCGCTTCGGCGTCGGGCTCGAGCCCGCTGCGCAACAACATGAATGCGGTCGTGGCGAACAAGGTCTGCACGACGGATTGCTCGTCGGCGAAGTCGAGGACGATCGTTTCGTCGGCCGCGGCACCCACCGGCGAGTCGACAAGTGCGGTGATCGCGGTGACCGGCGATCGAGTTGCCTCGATTGCTCGCACGACTTCGGTTGTCGTGCCGGACCGCGATATGGCCACGACGCGGTCGTAGCGACGTGCCGCGGGGAATTGGCTCGCGGCGAAGTAGTCGGTCTCGCCGAAGCCGAGGCTCTCACGAAGTTCCGCGTAGGCCGCGGCCATGAACCATGACGTGCCGCAGCCGATGGCAGCCACGCGTTCGCCGCGGTGCGGCAGGATGCTCACCGAATCGTTGCCGAGCGCATGGGCCTGTTGCCACGCCAGCGGTTGACGGCGGATTTCGCTCTCGACGTGCGAAATCGTCGGGCTGACATCGGTGGTCATCGGTGAGTCAAGTCCTTCCAACTGTCCAGTTCCTCGCGACGCGGCTGCCCAGCCGTGCCGCCGACGGCGCCGACCGCTCGGGCCCCGGCCACGAGAGCGCCGGCCAAGCATGCGGACAGGTCGAGGCCGCGGAGCCGGCTGTCGATGAACGCAGCGTCGAACGTGTCGCCGGCGCCGGTGGTGTCGACAGACTCGGTCGGGACGGCAGGCAATTCGATCAGCTCGTCGTGCGGTCCGACGGCGAATGCACCGGCCGCGCCGTCTTTCACCACGACCAGCGGACCGCGCGCGGCGAGCGTCGCCGCGGCGCGGTGTGGGTCGGCTTCGCGCGCGAGCGACACGACCTCCCTGCTGTTCGGCAACAGCACATCGAGGTGTGGCAGCAGCGCGTCGACGCCCGTCCAGCTTCCGGCGGGGTCGTCGTTCGTGTCGAGGGACGTGGTCAGTCCGCGAGCGCGGAGTTCGGCGAGCACGGCGGCGAGCGGCTCGGCGAGCGCCGGCAACAGGAACAGTGCCGAGATGTGGACGTGCGTCAGCGATGGGCCGAGCCGGTCGGCGGCCGCGCGTACCTCGTCGGCGGTGAGTGAGCCGATCGCACCCGGCAAGGTGAGGATCGCTCGGTCGTCGTTACGCGAGAGGACGACCGTCAGCCCGGTCGGCTGGTCACCGCGATGCAGGACCGGCTCGACATCAACCCCGGCCGCGGTGAGGTCGGCGCACACCTGCCGGCCGAACACATCCGAGCCGACGGCGGCGACAAGCGACACGGGGCGGCCCAGGCGGGCGAATCCGTGTGCGGTGATGCCGGCCGAACCACCGATGAGCAACGTGGCCTGCTCGAGCAGCTGCTCGGCCTGCCCGAATCGCGGGACCACGTCGCCACGTAGGACGAGGTCGGGGTTGAGGTCGCCGACGACAAGCACGCGTGCTGCATCGCGCCGATCGACGTCCATGGGGTCATCCTCGCTGATCTGTGCACGTCATGTCCAGAACCGTGCACAGAATCTGCTCGGTCTTGCTCGTTTTGCGCGAAGCGTGCCATGCTCGATCGGTGACCACGGTGTGCTTCGTCGGCGCCGGTTCGGCGGAGTTCACCCGCCAGCTGCTGCGCGATCTTCTCGAGTACGACGACCTCGACGAGCTGACCCTCGTCATGCATGACATCGACCCGCGGCGGCTGCAGCTCGCCGAAGGGCTAGCTCGGATCGCGGTCGAGCGTCACGGCCGACCGGCGACCGTGCGTGTCGATGCCGACCTGCGCAGCGCGCTCGCCGGCGCTGACTTCGTCATCAACGCCGTGAACATCGGTGGGCACGCGGCGACCCTCGTCGACTTCGAGATACCGGCGCGCTACGGAGTGCGCCAAACCATCGCCGACACGCTCGGCGTCGGCGGCATCTTCCGCGGCCTGCGCACGTTCGTCTTCCTCGACGAGCTTGCGAGTGCGATGCGTTCGGTCTGCCCGGACGCCTGGCTGCTGAACTACACCAACCCGATGGCAATGAACATCCAGTATCTCGACATGCAGCATCCCGACATCAAGGTTCTCGGGTTGTGCCATTCGGTGTTCTGGACAGTGCACGACCTGTGTGAGCTCATCGAGGTGCCGCTCGACGAGGTGAGTTTCCACAGCGCCGGCGTGAACCACCAGGCGTGGATCCTGAACTGGGAACGCGAAGGCCAGGATCTCTATCCGCTTCTTGACGAGCGGATCGCCGCCGACGCGGAACTGCGCAGGCGAGTGCGCGTCGACATGTACCAGCGCCTTGGTTTCTACCCGACCGAGACGAGCGAGCATTCGAGTGAATACGTGCCCTGGTACCTGCACGACGAGCGTGAGATCGAACGGCTGCGGATCCCGGTCGGCGACTACCTGACGATCAGCGCCAACAACGTCGCCGACATCGAGGCACTCATCCCGCAGGTTGCCGCCGGCCAGTACGTCGAACCCGAGGAGGAAGCCGCCGAGTACGCGCCGCAGGTCATCCACAGCATGGTTACGGGGACCGCCCGCACGATCCAGGTCAACGTCGCCAACGCCGGCCTGATCCCCAACTTCGCGGCAGGAGCGGGCGTCGAGGTGCCTTGTCGTATCGACGCGTCCGGGCCGGTTCCCCGCGAGGTCGCGGCCTTACCTGCGCAGTGTGCCGCGTTGAACCAACACTTCCTGTCTGTCGTCGACCTCACCGTCCGGGCCGCGACCGAGGGACGTCGCGATCACATCAGGCAGGCGATGATGTGCGACCCGAACACGTCGGCGACGTTGTCTGTCGAGGACATCGCGCGGCTCGCCGACGACATGGTCGCGGCGCACGCGACGCTGCTACCCGAAGGTCTGCGCTGATCAAACGGGCTGACCGAGCGGGACGACATGCACGCGCGGGCCGAGGCGTTGTAGTTCGGTCACGTCGTGGGGCTGCACGTGCGAGTCTGTGACGATGTCCGATGCCGTCGCGATGTCGGCGATCTTGGCGAAGCCACGCTTGCCGATCTTGCTTGAGTCGGCGACGACGATCACGCGTTCGGCGGCGCGCACGAGTGCCCGGTTGGTGTGCGCCTCGACCTCGTGGTGGGTCGTCAGGCCGGCGCTCGCGCTGACGCCGTCGACACCGATGATCGCGATGTCGAGGTTGATGTTGGCGAGCGTCAGTTCTGCAAGCGGGCCCACGAGTTCATACGATTCGGCGCGGGCGCTGCCACCACACACCACGAGTTCGATGTTCGACCGCACTGCCAGTTCGGACGCGATGTTGAGCGCGTTGGTCACTACGCGAAGGCCTGACCGCGACGCCAGCGCGCGACCAACTTCGGTGGTGGTCGAGCCGCCGTTGAGCCCGACGGAGCTCACATCGGTGGGTACGAGTGCGACAGCAGTCTCGGCGATCGCCCGCTTCGCGTCGTAGTGCTGGCCGCCCCGGTATCGCATCGGCAACTCGTACAAGACGCCCGACGCGACCGCGCCGCCGTGTGTGCGGGTGAGCAACTTCTGCTGCTCGAGCAGGTGCAGGTCACGCCGCACCGACGCCTCGGACACGTCGAGTTGTTCGGCCAGGCCCGATACGCCGACCGAACCGTGCTGGTTGAGCTGCTGAAGGATCAGCCCGAGGCGGTCCTCTTGACGCATGGCGTGCACGTTACGCGCAAACCCGTGTTCACTTCGAGCACAAACTGCCTCGGGTCAGGACTCGATTTCACAGCCGAGTACGACGAATTGACGGCGACGACGGGTTGACCGTCGCGAGAACACCGTGCAAAGCTGAGCAGCGAACACGATTGATTGTGCGCGAATCAACATTGGTGCCGAGGAGTTCGTGATGGTCGTTGCTCGCCGAACCCGATCTCGACGCGTGCTGGCGGGCGGCGCGACAGCGTTGCTCGTGGCGGCCGCACTCAGTGCCTGCAGCAGCGGCGGTTCGGGCAGCGGCGGGACGACGATCACGGTCGCGCACGGCTACACCGACGTCGAGGCCACCGAGATGAAGGCGCTCGCCGCGCAGTGGAACGCGCAGAACCCGAAGACGAAGGTCAACCTCGAGTTCAATGGCGGCAATGACGGCGCGCTGCAGAAGACCGTTGCGGGCTTCACTGCGGGCAACTACCCCGACGTTGCTTACGAGTACGGCTCGTCGGCGGCGCAGCTGGCCAAGCAACCGAAGCTGGTCGACCTGACCGACAAGGTGAAGGCGGCCGGGTTCAACTGGAGCGACTTCTACCCATCCGAGCGAGAAGCGGCGACAGTCAATGGCAAGGTCGTCGGAATCCCCGCGCTCGTCGACAACCTGAGCCTGGTCTACAACAAGAAGCTGTTCGCCGCCGCACACGTCGCGCCGCCCACGAACTCGTGGACGTGGCAGGACTTCCGTACCGCGGCGAAGCAGCTGACGAACTCGAGTGCGCATCAGTACGGCTGGGCCTACGTCAATGACGGCAGCGAGGACACCGTGTGGCGCTATCTCGCGATGCTCTGGCAGGCCGGCGGCGATCTGCTCTCCAGTGACAACACCAAGCCGGCCTTCGACGACGCGGCCGGGCTGGCAGCTCTGCAACAGCTGCACGACATGGCGGTCACGGACAAGTCCGTCTACCTCGACACGGGCAACGACAACTACCTGAATCTGTTCAACAGCGGCAAGATCGCGATGCTCTGGACGGGACCGTGGGACCTGTCGAGCATCAACAAGGACGTCAGCTACGGGGTGACCTACCTGCCCGGGTACAACGGTGACCACGAGACGATCTCGGGCCCTGACCTGTACATGCTGTTCGATCACTCGTCCGGACGGGATGCAACTGCATTCAAGTTCGTCGACTGGTTGACCTCGCCGTCCGTGCATCTGAAGTTCGCGATCGCAACCGGCGACCTACCCGTGCGCAAGTCCGAGACGACGCTGCCCGGCTACAAGACGTTCTTGGCCAAGTACCCGGCCGAGAAGGTTTTCGTCGACAACCTCAACAACGTCAAGCACGTCCGTCCGAACATCCCCAACTACGCGCAGGTGTCGTCGGCTGTCGGACAGATGGTGCAGTCGGTGCTACTCGGTCAGTCCTCGCCGGCAGACGCACTCAAGTCCGGTACCAGCGCGGTGACGGCTGCCCTGGCCGGGTCGTGACGCAGGAGGTGGCTTCCCGGCCGCGAGCCAGGCGTCCCAAGACGATCCTGCCGCGCGATCCAGGACCCACGCGCAACGCGCGGACACGACGGCGGCGGCGCGGCCGACTGGACGCTCTCACCGGCTGGGCGATGATCTCGCCGAGCGTCGTGCTGATCGGAGTGTTCGGCCTCTTCCCGGTCGTGTGGGCGTTCGTGTTGTCTTTCCAGAACAACGACCTCCAGACGCCCGCGACCTGGGTCGGGCTCAAAAACTACCGACAGCTGATCCACGACCCGGTCTTTCTCGAGTCGATCCGGCACACGCTCGTCTACACCGTGCTGTTCGTCCCGATCACGCTGGTCCTGTCGCTGCTCGCGGCCGCCGCGCTCAACCGCCGCATCCGCGGCATCACGGTCTACCGGGTCGCGGTGTTCATTCCCGTCGTCACGTCGACGATCGCGACCGGTGTCATCTTCACGTGGCTGATGGACCCGAACTTCGGAATCATCAACGCCGGTCTGCACAAGCTGCGTCTGCCGACCTTCGGATTCTTTGCTGATCCGAACCAGGCGCTCTACGCCGTAGTGATCATGACGGTGTGGGGCTGGGTCGGCTTCGGCGCGCTCATCTTTCTCGCCGGCCTGCAGAGCATCCCGCAGGACCTCATCGAGGCCGCCCAGATCGACGGCTGCTCGAAACGGGGAGCCTTCTGGCGCATCCAGGTGCCGCTACTGCGCCCGGTCACCGGGTTCCTGCTCGTCTGGCTGACGATCAACGCGCTGCAGCTCTTCGACGAGGTGTACGCGACGACGAAGGGCGGCCCGCTGCACTCGACGACCGTGATGGTCTATTACCTCTACCAAGAGGCCTTCCAGTACTTCCACGCCGGCTATGCCGCAGCCATCGCCGCCGTGCTCTTCGTAGCCATCGCAGTGATCACCGTGATCCAGTTGCGACTCACGCGTGACCCGTCCACGGGGGACAAGCTGTGACGACGGTCCGCGCGGACGGCACACGGCGGCGGTTCCGGCGTCCGTCCGGCTGGCACCTTGTGCTCATCCCCGTCGCCGTGCTCATGGGCTTCCCGTTGATCTGGATGCTCGTCACCAGCCTGTCCACCCTGGACGAGACGAGACACTTCCCGCCGCAACTGCCATCCGGCCTGCAGTGGCACAACTTCGTCCAGGCATGGGCGGACTCGCCGTTCGCTCGATGGATGTGGAACAGCGCGGTCGTGTCAGGGACGTGCGTTCTCAGCAACCTCGTGCTGTGCAGCCTGGCCGGCTACGCGTTCGCACGGCTGCGCTTTCCGGGCAACAAGCTCGTGTTCATCGCAGTGCTCGCCACGCTGATGGTGCCGTTCCAGGTCGTGATGATCCCGACGCTGCTGATCGTGAAGCACCTGGGCCTGGTCGACACACTGCCGGCGCTGATCGTGCCGAACCTGGTCACCCCGTTCGGGATCTACCTGCTACGCCAGTTCTTTCTCACGCTTCCTATCGAGCTCGAGGAAGCCGCGCTCATCGACGGCGCCGGACGACTGCGCATCCTGCGCAGCATCCTGCTCCCGCTGATGGGGCCGCCGCTCAGCACCGTCGCCGTCCTCACGTTCCTGACGGTGTGGAACGACTTCCTCTGGCCGCTGGTCGTCACCTCGTCTCCGGACGTGATGACGGTGCAACTCGGACTGTCCACCTTCCAGAGCGCCCACTACACGAACTGGCCCGAGCTCATGGCCGGAGCTCTCATGAGTCAGTTGCCGGTCCTGGTGCTCTTCGTCGCCGGACAACGCTTCTTTGTCAGCTCAATCGCCAACACGGGGATCAAATGACCATCACTCGCCTCGCTGTCGTCCCTGCCGTCATCCTCCTCGGACTCGCCGCACCTGCTGCGACCTCAGCCCAGGCGGTATCGGCCGCAAAGGTCGTCGTCGTTTCACCGCACGGTTCCGACCAGGCCGCCGGCACCGCGTCCGCGCCGCTCAAAACGATCCAGACCGCGATCAAGCGCCTGTCATCGTCCGGCGGCATCGTCGAACTCAAGCAGGGCGTGTACCACCAACGCGTCAAGCTGATCGGCGTCAACTCGATAACCGTCGAGCCGTACCGCGGACAGCACGCGGTTCTCTCGGGTGCCGGGCTCACGCCGCAGGGCGAGAGCGGGATGGTCACGGTCCGGGGCAGCAATCACATCACCGTCCGCGGGCTCGACATCACCGCATATCGCACCGACCGACGCGGCGTCGTGCCGATCGGCATCTACGTGCACGGGCATGACCGCGACGTCCGCATCCTGCGCAACCACGTCCATGACATGGGCAATGACAACAACACGCTCGGCAGCTTCGACATCAACGCCCACGGCATCGCCGTCTACGGCGACGACCCGCACGCCTCGGTGAGCAACCTGCAGATCGAACACAACATGGTCGACAACCTTCACCTCGGCGCGAGCGAGACCGTCGTCGTCAACGGCAACGTCAACCACTGGACGATCAGCCACAACAACATTCACGACAACGACAACATCGGCATCGACGCGATCGGGTTCGAACCGACGCTGTCAGGCAAGTACCGCTACACGCAGACCAACCGCGCCCGCAACGGCGTGATCGCCGACAACACCGTGGCACGGATCCGCTCGCGCGGCAACCCGGCCTACTGGGACAACGGCTGGTGCAACTGCGCCGACGGCATTTACGTCGACGGTGGCACCCGCATCAAGATCGACAACAACCACGTGACCGACAGCGACATCGGCATCGAGGTCGCCGCCGAGAACCCGCACGGCAACGCGTCGGGTGTCAGCGTCACCCACAACCACGTCACGGGCAGCCTCTACGTCGGCATCACGACGGGTGGCTATTGCAACGGCGCCAAGGGCTGCGGCGGTGTGAAGACCGGCGCGTCCTACAACAACACGTTCAAATACAACACGCTGCGTGACAACAACCGCCTCGACGACGGCTCACCCGAACTGCTCGTGCAGTACTACGCGCACAACAACACGTTCGAGCACAACACGATCACCGCGACCAATGACGACCATGTCGTCTACGGCACGGTGCCGAACGCCGACGACGGCCAGGGCGATGTCAGCAACGACAACACCTTCCGCGCCGTCGGTGCGTCGGCGAGCCATGCGCAGTTCGGATGGCGCGGGCACGTCTTCAACAGCTTCGCGGCGTACCGCCAGGCCAGCGGTCAGGACGCGAACTCGACATTCGGGTAGGACGACAGGTCGAGAACCTGCAACGGTTCGAGGTCCCGCGCATCGTCTCCTCTGTCATGAGGCCGCCGTGGGCGATGACTGCCTGCATCGCGCTTACGGTCGCCGTTTCCTGCGCATGTACCGCGTTGCCTGCGGCATCACGTCTGCACAGTTCTGCGGGTCCGGCGCCGAGATCGAAATCCTCGGATCGCGCCGTCGCCGGTGCTGAGACTCTGTCACTCGCGCGGTGGGCGACGGTGCGAGTCCCCCGCCGCTGGATCGTCACGCCGTTCGCCGGCGTACCTGCGACGGTCTACTTCCCGCTCGACTTCGTGAGCTCGGATCCGCTGCCACGAGTGTGCAGACGCGGTGGAAGAACCGGCATCGCGTTCAGCACGCTGCCCGGGCATCGGGTCACGATCGACCACCGTCCGGCCAAGCTCTATTCGGGCCCGGCCACGGACACGTGTCCGGCCGGCACTGCCACCGAGATCGATGCGTTCGTCCCCGCTGCGGGGCAGTTGTATCCCGGCGAGCGGATCGACATGCACGCGTGCCTCGGCGCGAGCGCCGCACCTGCTGACCGAGCAGGCGTGCTCGGCATGCTGGCCAGCCTTCGCATCCGACCCTAGGGACATTTCCCGAAGCGGGACTTTCGACCCGTGCCGCGCGGTCGCGCGGGCCGCATCCTGATGACGTCCTCTGGACTCAACACGAGGAGTGGCGATGTCCGTGCTGCCTGAACTTGCCGTTGCCTATTTCCACGTCGGCGTAGTGCAAATCTCGGTCGCGAACCTCATCGTGATCGCCTCGATGGTCGTCGTGTTCGTCCTTGCGCTTCTCGTGCCGTTCCCGCACGGTCGCGACGATTCACGAAAGGACGATCATGAAGACCGCTGACCGATCCAACTGGACCTCACGCCTCGGCCGGCGCATCGACCACGCCGTCCCCGCCGGTCAACGACTTCCCGACCGGCAGCCCGCGTACGTCCGGTCGTGGATATATGTCTTCGGCGTCGCCACGCTGGCTGCGTTGTTGTTCGTGCTGGGGTCAGGGTTCGCCCTGGCGATCGGTGGTGCAGCGTGGTGGCACACCTCCTCGCTCGGCCACTTCGTCAACTCACTGCACCTGTGGAGCGTGGAGTTGTTCTTCGCGTGCATGACGATTCATCTGTGGGGCAAGTTCGCGATGGCCGCCTGGCGCGGCGGACGAGCGCTCACGTGGATCACCGGCGCAGTCGCTTTCGTCGCTTCGATCGGCACCGCGTTCACCGGCTATCTGTCGCAGAGCAATTTCGACTCGCAGTGGATCTCGACCCAGGCGAAGGACGGGCTCAACGCGGTGGGCATCGGCGCGTACTTCAACGTCCTCAACCCCGGACAGATGCTGCTGTGGCACATCGTGCTGTTACCGCTGGTGATTGGCCTGCTCATCGTGGTGCACGTGGTCCTCGTCCGCAGGCACGGCGTCGTTCCGCCGTTCGACGCGGACCCTTCGGCAAGTGAGTCGCCAGCATGACCCGCGTGATGTCACGACGCCGGGACACCACCCCCGATGCGCATCTGTTCCCGACCCGTCCTTACGACCTGGTCAAAGAATTCGTCACCGCCACTGTGGTGATCGGCGCACTCACCTTCGCGCTGGCGGCCGTGTTCTCCTCCCCCGATCGCAAGGCGATCAGCCTGGCGCAGTGGGCACAGCGTGCACCTGACGATGTCGTGGCGACTGCAGTGGGCGAGCTTGCCGGCACCACGACCAGCGCCGGATACGGCGCTCCGTACAACAACGCATCGAGCGGGCAGAAACTCGGACCGCTGTCGTTGCAGAGGTGGGCCGGCGTCAGCATCCCGGTGAACAGCGCGAACGATCTCGTCATCACGCCGCTGCGCGACGTGGCGAACGCCGACCCGGCGCTTCGGACGGCCATCAGTCAGTGGAGCGCTGCTTCGCCGGCAGAGCAGTTGACATGGGCGACCCATTACGCCGACATACTCGCCAAGCAGCCGACGGCGTACCGCGCACAACGGCCGACGAGCAGCGACGGCCCGGTGCCGACACTCGCGAACAAATTCCTCGCGCTGGCGCGCACCGGAGCGCTGCAGAGCCTCGTCGACGGCCGTTCGACGTTCTACGCGACCGACCAGACCAAGTCTTTACTGCTGCTCTCCGACGGTGCGTACCTCGAGGACCAGGCTCGCGCCGACCACCTCGGCGGCGACCAGTGGGGAATGATGAACGAGACCGGCAACTACCCCGGCCAGCCCTGGATGTGGCTGTACACGTTCTGGTACCAGATCAAGCCGTTCTCGACGTCCGGCAACGCTGACGCGTTGGTGTGGGGACTCATGATGGTCCTCACCGCGTTGCTCGTGTTCGTGCCGTTCATTCCGGGACTACGTTCCGTGCCGCGCTGGATCAAGGTCTACAAGCTCGTGTGGCGACGGCGCTGAGGCCCGGTCACGACGAGCGACAAGCTGGGTCAGGGGCAACGAGGCGTGCCATGTGGCCGGCGGCGCGTCGAAGCAGCGACCGCGGGGACGTACCCGGGGTCGCGAACGTCGTCGGGGTGTGCCACACAGTGATCACGCCCAGCCGGGTCGGTGTGCTTCTCACTCACGTCGCGCTTGCTGTGGGCGTGCCTGCGGTGTTGTGTTCGTTGGCCGGGATGACCATCACCGGGCGATGGGCGATGTGGAGCAGGCGAATCGGCACATTGCCGAGCACGAGCTCGCTCACCGGGTTCCGGCCCTTGTTGCCGACGACGATCAGGTCGGCAGCTGCCTTGGCGGCGGCGTCCGCGATGACATGGGCGGGACCGCCGAGCGCGATCTGCTGCACGTCGAGGTCGACCGTGATTCCGCGCTCGGCCAACTCGGTCACGGATGCGCGAAGCCTGGCCATGATGTCGTCCTCATCGATGTGCAGCGGATAGATTCCGCCCTTGCCACCGATGAACTCCTGCACGTGGATCACGATCAGGCGAGCGTTGTCCTGCTCCGCCAGGTTTGCCGCAACGGCCAGAGCAGATCCCGCTTCGCTCGAGCCGTCAGTTCCTACGACGATCGTCTTGAACATGTCCTCACGCTCCTCGGGTCACGACGGGTGCTGCCGACACATGCGGACGTGCACCGTGGTCGAACAGGGTCTCCTCGGTTGCGACGCGACGGGCGTGGACGAGACCGAGTCCGGCGAGCCCTAGCATCACGGCGGCGCCGATGAAGCTCACCCATGCAGCGATTCCTGCGATGCCGCCGACGGTGTCGAAGGCGTATGCGTTCAGCAACAGCCCCCGCAGGGTCTCCCCCTTGAACATGGTGTCGACGGTCTGCGCGAGCTTGGTGTTCGTCGGATCCGCCAGCAACTGGGAACTGAGCTGGGCGTAGGTCTTGCCACCACCGATCTCCTGCAGATGCACCGCGATGAAATGGTCTGCATACGTCTTGGCCTGCGCCCCGGTGACGAGCTGGTCGCCGGCGTACTGACGCATCTGTGCGAATTCGCGGCCGGCGATTGCCGAACTCCCGGCCGGCGGGAAGAAGATCTGCTGCGCGGCCAGCTGCGTGTGCACCTCGTCATGCACGAAGCTGTGCGCCCACGTCAGCAAGCCGCCCGCCGTGAGCAGCAGGACGGCAAGTGCCAGGCCGATCGCGCTCACGAGGCGATCGAAGGTCTTGCGAGTCATGGATTTCTCCGTCCGTCGGCCACAACGACCTCGTGGTCGCGGATCGATCCTCGATCCGATCGGGGTCCTCGCGAGGCGGGCAAACGTCGTGACCATGGGTGACTTGGGCGCGCTGCGTACGGGACCTTCGGCACTGCCCCGGCGCAGCTGTGCTCACACCGGCTGGGCCAGGCGCTTGCCCAGGTCCTGCAGGGCGGCGCCGACGGCCGCCGCGTCACCGGTCGAAGCATGTGCCGAGACACACTTGTCCGATCGGGCCGCGCCGCGGCCGATCGTCACTCGGTGGTGCGCCGTCAAGGTGGCGCGAGCGAACGTGACGTCTTCGTTTCCGTAGACGTCGATGTCAACGTGCCAGCGCGGGTCTCCGGTCATGCATGAAGTCAACGTCGGCCCGCCGCGAGCAGGGAGGGTAGAAAGTCACCACCTGCGGGCCTGGACGGGGTGCGGCTGCGCCGTGCTGCGCGCCCGACCGCTCAGCGTCCTTGGAAGTTGCCGTGCCCGAAATCATGATGCAGCCGCCACGACGACGCGGACGGCGTGAAGACGGCAGCGAGTCCGAAACCCACTACGAGTGATGCCGCGACGGCGACGAGCCGGACGGTGCGGCCCCGCGCCGCGGGGTCGGACTTCCGCGCGCGGAAGTCCCGTCCACTCACGACGACCGCCTCGTAGATGTGTCCCAGGAAGTGCACGCCGGTCAGGCAGACCCAGACGATGAAACTGGCCTGATGCAGCGTCAGCCACGTACCGCTCGCGCCGTGGTCAACGAGGAGTGCGACGCCGGTGCCGATGACGGCGATGCTGCTCAGCACGACGAGGGGCCCGATCAGGCGAAGGAGAAGCGGCGGCGCACCACGGTTCACGTACTCGCGGTGGCCCGTGTAATACCTCGCGAACCGGTAGACGGTGCTGGCGCTCTTCAGCGCGAGCGGACCGATCAATGCGAGGCCGATGATCGTGTGCAGTGAGATGTAGCCGCGCACGTCCAAGATCGTGAAGCCTTCGATGAGGAGCAGGACTGTCAGCACAATGCCGGTCGACGCAGTCAGTCGACTGTTGCCCTCGACGCCGGGAGCGTCGTCGTCGGCCTGGGCACCGGTCGGGATGGCGAGGTGTCGGGTCACGATGATGCAATCTCCCTGAGTCAGCTCTGCAAATCTTCTGTGCCATCAGCGGGCAGCCAGATCTCGAACGTCGTCTCCCCCGGTCGGCTGGTGACCTCGATCGACCCACCGTGCGCGCGCACGATCGCATCGACGATGGCCAATCCCAACCCGCTGCTGCCCGTCGTTGACGATCGGTTCTCGTCGCCCCGCACGAATCGCTCGAAGATGTCCGGGAGTACCGCGTCCGGGATGCCAGGGCCGTCGTCCGTCACTGTCAGCACCGCGGTCGAGTTGCCAGTGGTGTGAACGCCAACGACCACCGTCGTCCCGTCCGGCGTATGCAGGCGCGCGTTGGCCAAAAGGTTGGCCAGCACCTGATGCAAGGCGTGCGGGTCGCCGACGACGGCGACAGGTTCGTCAGGGAGCTCGAGGCGCCACTTGTGCAGCGGACCGGCAACGCGCGAGTCGCTCACGGCGTCGATCGCCATGCGCGTCAGGTCGACGTCTTCGCGTAACAGTGGCCGCCCTGAGTTGAGCCTGGTCAGCAGCAAGAGGTCGTCCACGAGGTGACCGGTGCGTGCCGACTCGTCGACGATGCGCTGCAGAGAGTGGGCAACGTCGGGGGGCAGCAGGTCGCGCCCCTCGTCAGCGGCGAGCTCGGCGTGCGCGCGGATCACCGAGATCGGCGTCCTGAGTTCATGGCTCGCATCGCCGATGAATCGCCGCAGCCGTTCCTCGCTCGCCTGGCGCTGCTGAAGGGACGTCTCGACGTGCTCGAGCATGTGGTTGAACGCACCGGTGAGCCGACCGACCTCTGTGCGCTCATCTGACGGTGGCACCCGATCAGGAAGCGACACGGCACCACCGGACAGTGGCAGTTCAGCGACGCGCGTCGCGGTGTCCGCAACGCGGTTCAGCGGACGCAGCGCGAGGCGGACGACGATCGCACCGCCGATTCCGACGACGACCAAGGCGATGGCGTACACGATCGTCTCGATGAGGACCAGGCGGCTGATCGTGTCTTCGACCGGGTGGGTAGGCAGGCCGGTCACCAGCAGATCTCCGTCGTCACCTACGGCGGTGAGGACGCGATAGTCGCCGATGCCTTCGAGATGAATGGTGTGTGGAGACGTGCTCGCCCGCAGTGCAGCCAACGCCGCCAACGCCGCCGAGTTGGTGGCGATCGAGCGGCCGGCCGAATCGTCGCGGTCATGCCCGACGATCGCCGCGGCGGTCACCGTGCCATTGACGATCCGTGCGCCGAGCGTCCCTTCGGCCTGCCCACTCACGGTTCCGAACTGCCGACTCGTGTTGTCGTGGTCGTGATCGGCGGGATGCTCCAGCGAAATCGTGTAGCGGTCCCCTGCCGCGCGTAGTTGTTGGTCGAGCCGATCCATCAGAAAGCCGCGCAGCGCAATCGTCGTCGCGGCGGCGACCAGCACGAATGCCAACGTCAGCAGCGCGACGAGCACCGCGACCAGCTTCGTACGCAGCGGGAAGGCGAATCGCGGCGTGGCCCGCGAACGCGTCACGGGCCCGCGCCGGCCGGTTTGAGCACGTAGCCGACGCTGCGCACGGTGTGGATCATCGGTGCGCGATCACGATCGATCTTCTTGCGCAGGTAGCTGATGTACAGCTCGACCACGTGAGCATTGCCGCCGAAGTCATAGCTCCACACCCGGTCGAGGATCTGTGCTTTCGAGAGCACCCGGCGCGGATTGAGCATGAGGTAGCGAAGCAGGTCGAACTCGGTGGCGGTCAGGTCGACCAGCTCGTCGCCGCGGCGTACCTCTCGCGCGTCCTCGTCCATGCTGAGGTCGCCGACCGCGATCGTGTTCCCCGCGGCGTGCTGGGCCAGTCCGGCGCGCCGAGCGAGGCCTCGCAACCGAGCGAGCACCTCTTCCATGCTGAACGGCTTCGTCACATAGTCGTCGGCACCGGCAGTGATCCCGGCGATGCGGTCCTCGACGGCGTCACGCGCAGTCAGGAACAACACGCACACCGACGGGTTGAACGTGCGCATCCGGCGCAGCGCCTCGAAGCCCGCGATGTCTGGCAGGTTGATGTCGAGGACGACGACGTCGGGTTCGAACGTCTCGGCCAGCTCGATCGCGCTCCGGCCGTTGTGCGCGCTCCGGGCCTGCCATCCGCCGCGCAGAAGCATGTTCGTGAGCACGTCGGCGAGATCGGCCTCGTCGTCGACGACCAAGGCCCGCAGCGCGGTTCCGTCGGCACGCAGCAGAGCCGCGGACGATGTCGTCACCGTGCCATCATCTGCCCTGGCAGCTGTCAGAAAGCTCTGAGGTTCCTCTGCGTTCGTTCTGCGTAGGCTCGCTCTGGGGCAGTCCACAGGCGCGTGAGATGAATTGGAGAAGGTCGCGGGCGATGCTCGGTTCGTGACCACGCTGCGCGGAACGGAGCCGACGGCACCAGCACTTCGGCCGTCCGGGCCGAGTTCGTCTGCCGCCGGCGCGGTCGTGCTCGGCGGGGTCGGCGTCGGTGCGTTGCTGGTGCTCGCACTGTGGGCCCAGGACGCGACGACGGTGCAAGGCGCAAGCGGCTGGCTCACCGGCGCAGGGCGGATCACCGGTCTGCTCGCGGGCTACGCCGTCGTCGTCCAACTGGCATTGATGGCGCGCCTGCCATGGCTCGAACATCATGTCGGCACGGACCGGCTGGCCCGATGGCATGCCTCCGGCGGCCGGTACACAGTGTTCCTCGCGCTGGCGCACACGCTGTTGATCATCTGGGGTTACGCGATCGCGGCACACAGCGGTGTCGTATCCGAGACGGGCACGCTGCTGACCTCCTACCCGGACGTCCTGATGGCCACGGTCGCCCTCGGGCTGCTCCTCGTCGTCGGGGCGGTCTCGGCCCGGGCGGCGCGCCGGCGGATGTCCTACGAGACGTGGCACTTCGTTCACCTCTACACCTATCTCGCGATCGCGCTTGCCTTTGCCCATCAGTTCTCGACGGGTGCGGACTTCACCGATCGGCGCGTGCGGGTGCTGTGGTCCGTTATGTACATCGCGGTTGCTGCCCTGTTGTTCTGGTACCGCGTGTGCGTGCCGTTGCGGGCCGCGTTCCGGCACCGGTTCCGCGTCGTTCGGGTGGTGCGCGAGTCGCCGGACGTCGTATCGATCTACATGACCGGCGAACACCTCGAGAGTCTCGGTGCAGTTTCCGGTCAGTTCTTCCGATGGCGCTTCCTCACCCGCGACCTGTGGTGGGCGGCCAATCCGTATTCGCTCTCAGCCGCTCCTGCACACGGACAGCTCCGCATAACCGTGAAGGTGACCGGACGGCACAGCGCCGCGCTCAAGCAGCTGCGTCCAGGGACACCCGTGCTCGCGGAGGGGCCGTACGGTTCGTTCACTGCAGCTCGTCGGCGCAGGCGGCATGTCGTACTCATCGGTGCGGGGATCGGCGTCACCCCGTTGCGCGCCCTGTTCGAGTCACTACCAGGCAAGCCGGGCGAGATCACTCTCGTGTACCGAGCATCGAGTGTCGACGACCTGGTACTGCGACGTGAGATCGATGCGATCGCTGCGGCTCGCGGGGCAAACGTGCACTACCTGGTCGGCCGGCGACGCCGGGCCCGGATCGAGCCACTGTCCGCAAGCGGGCTCGTGCAGTTGATGCCCCGACTGCGCGACTCCGACATCTACCTGTGCGGCCCCGATCAGCTCATGGCCGGCCTGCGCACCGGGCTGCGCAAACTCGGTGTGCCGGGACGCCAGATCCATTCCGAATCGTTCGTGTTCTGACCCGGAGCGTGCAGTGAAACGTGCCTTAGTCTCGATCGCCGGGACCGTAGTCGGTCTGGTCGCTCTGCTCGATTTCAAGAGCCACCAGCGCCCAATCGGCGTTGCCGTCGGTCTACCGCAACCGACGTCGCCACAGCCCACCACCTCCACACCCTCGACCCGCCACCGAGTCACGTCGGGCCGACCTCGCAAGCCGACACACCGAACCACATCACCGCCGTCGCAGGGCGTGAGCGGACGTTTCGTCGGCAGCGCCGTCCAGACCCAGTACGGCGTCGTGCAGGTCGCCGTCACCGTCGCCGACGGCAAGATCACGAAGGTTGCGTTTCCCCAGCTCACCGCGTACGACCAGCAATCGGCCTACATCAATGGGCAGGCGGCGCCGATCCTCGTGCAGGAAACCATGTCGGCACAGAGCGCTCACATCGACACCGTGTCGGGGGCGTCCTACACCAGCGCGGGCTACCTTCAGTCGTTGCAGAGCGCGCTCGACCGGGCCGGTCTGAAATGAAGCGTGTGACGCCACGGTTGGTCGAACATTGCATGGGCACCGTGTTCTCGATCGACGTCCGCGCGCCGGGAGTTCCCGAGTCGGTGCTGGCTGACGCGATCGGCTGGCTACATCGAATGGACGCCACGTTCTCGACCTATCGCGACGACAGCTGGATCAGCCGCCTCGACCGCGACGAGGTCGACCTCGTCGACTGTCCGCAGGTGGTCCGGGATGTGCTCGCGGCGTGCGAGGAACTCCGCGCCGGGACCGCAGGCACCTTCGACCACTACGCGACCGGCCGGCTGGACCCGTCGGGATACGTCAAGGGCTGGGCGATCGAGCAGGTCAGCGATCGGCTCGAAGCAGCCGGCTCGACCAATCACTGCATCAACGGTGGCGGCGACGTGCAATGTGTCGGCAGACCGGCAGCTGATCGCGAATGGCGCGTCGGCATCGCACATCCGCTGAATGCCGGTCAGACGGTCGCCACTGCGTCGGGGCAGCGAATTGCCGTCGCGACCTCAGGTTTCGCGGAGCGCGGGCTGCACATCATCGATCCGTTCACCCGGCGCGCGGTTGACGATTGGGCCAGCGTGAGTGTGGTCGGCGCGCGGATCTCCCTTGTCGACGCAGCGGCTACCGCGGCCGCGGCTGCCGGTGGCGACGCCGTGGCCTGGCTCACCGAGCGGGAGCTGTCCGCGGTGCTCGTCGACCGCGTTGGCGCAGTGACGACGGTGTAGCAACGACTCTCGTCAGTCGTTGTGCAGAACTGCCGCCCCGCTGAAGTTCCCCGCGGCCAGGTCCAGCAGCGCCTGCGGCGCATCGGCCATTGCATAGCCGGTCGTGTGGATCTTCAGGCCGATCATTCCCGCCAGGGCCAGGAACTGCTCGCCGTCGGCGCGAGTGTTCGCGGTGACGCTGCGCAGTGTGCGTTCTTCGAACAGGTCGCGCTCGTAGTCGAGCGACGGGATCGCCGAAAGGTAGATGCCCGCGACCGCCAATGTGCCGCCGCGGTCAAGGGCTTGCAACGCGACAGGTACGAGCTCTCCGGCCGGGGCGAACAAAATCGCGGCGTCAAGCGGCTCGGGCGGCCTGTCCTGCGATCCGGCGACCGAATGCACACCGAGCTCCGCAGCCAGTTCGCGGTTGCGGCTTCCGCGGGTCATGACGTGCACGCGGGCGCCCTCGTACAGCGCCACTTGGGCAGCAAGGTGTGCGCTGCCACCGAAGCCGTAGATGCCGAGCGCCCCACCGGTGGGCAGGTTCGCCGTCCGCAAGGCGCGATAGCCGATGATGCCCGCGCACAACAGCGGCGCGGCGTGTTCGTCGTCGATCGTGGCCGGGACCGCATACGCGTACTCCGCGTCCACGACGCAGTGGTCGGCGTAGCCGCCATCGACATCCCAGCCTGTGAAGGTCGGCGCTGTACACAGGTTCTCGCGCCCACTCGCGCAGAACCGGCACGTGCCGTCGGTTCCGCCGAGCCACGGCACACCCACGCGGGCATCGACAGCGAACCGGTTGGCACCCGGTCCGACCGCGTCGACGCGGCCGATCACCTCATGCCCCGGCGTCACGCGTGGGCGGCGCGGCGCCAGATCGCCCTCGGCCAGATGCAGATCTGTTCGGCATACGCCGCAACAGCGGATCTTGATGCGTACCTGGCCTGGCCCGGGCTCCGGGAGCTCACGGTCAACTCGACGCAGTGGCTTTTGCACCGCGGGTGCGGGTACGTCGACGACCCAGGCTCGGGATCGGCCGCTCAGTGGCATTTCTCGATCCTCCTGCATGACGCCCTACTCGGCGGCGAGCGCTCGCAACACATCACGCCGGCTGACGATCCCGACCAGGTCGGCGCCGCGCAAGATCGGAACCGCGCGAATCCGATTGTCGACGAGCACATCCGCTAGGTCGGCCGCGTCGGCGTTCTCGGACAAGCAAACAACCACGTCGGACATGACGTCCCTGACCGTGCACGCGGGGACGCGGGCATGGGGGTGTGGCAGCAGGCGGGCGCGCGAGCGAAGCAGATCGACCTCGCTCACGATGCCGATGACGCTTGCGTCCTCATCGACGACAGGAAGTGAGGTGACTTCGTGCTCGGCCAGCAACGCGATCGCGTCACGTGCGGGTGTTCGTGGCCCCACGGTGACGACCGGACTGGTCATGATCTGCGCTGCCTTCATCGTCACCGCTCCTGCTTCCCGTGGGCGAGGCCCGTCGAGCCCGCGCCTTCGGCAACAACGTTTCCGCGCGCATCGACCACGACGACCGGGCAGAAGGCGTGTTCGAGGCACCAGCCGGCGATCGACGCGTCCGTTTCGAGGTCGTCCCCGATGATGAGCACCGCTGCAGTGCGAGTGCGATCGAGCAGCTGGGTGTACAGATCACCGGGCGCGAAATCGACGAGGATCGCGACATCCGGCGCGAGTGCACGGACTTGTTTCGCCGTCCGGTCGAGCAGCGCTTGGTCATGCTTCTCATCGGACCCGAACCCGGCTACGTCGGATGCGGGCGCCGACAGCAGCCAATCGACGGTGCGCCACACCCGGACGAGATCGATCGCTGCGTCGTGTTGACGCGCCCGGCGCACTGCAACAGGTATCAGTGCATCGGCACCCGAATCGGGAATGCCCAGCACGACCGGTCCGCACTTCTGCTGAGTTGTCACGCGATCGCCTCCATTTCCTTCGACGCGCGCTCGGTCAGAGCCTGCCGCCGCGGCGTCCGGATGAGCAGGCGACGAAGGCCCTCACCGGTTGGGTCCTTCGTCCTGCTTCGCATGGCCTCCAGCCGCACCGGCGAAGGGCCGACGATCGAGGACGTTCGTCCCTGGCTCGGGTCGAGTCGGTTGACCAGGCTGAACGAGACGCTGTCTGGAGCGTTCAGAGGGCGCACCGTGCGGAGATGCGAGGACACCGATGCCGAGCGCGACCGACACAGACCTGGCTCGAACACTGCGTCGTGCGGCGATCCGTGCAACGCGCGCACCGTCGGTTCACAACACTCAGCCGTGGCGCTTCATCGTGCGCGACGGCGGACTCGATGTCATCGCCGATTGGTCGCGCCGACTGACTGTGCTGGATCCGCGCGGACGCCAGTTGCTGATGAGTTGCGGCTGCGCAGTGCTCAACGCTCGCGTGGCCGTCGCCGCCGCCGGTTACGGGGTCACTGTCGAGCGATTCGGCGATCCCGCCCGACCGGGTCTGGTCGCCCGCATCGTTCCCGTCGCGTCGTTCGGAGCACACGAGGTCCTGGCTCGGTTGGATCCGGCGATCGACACGCGGCAGACCAACCGGCGCAGGTTCATCGACGAACCGGTTCCCACCGAGCTCATCGACCGCCTTCGAGCCGCGGCCCGTGCCGAGGGATCGGAGCTTTTCCATGTCGCACGCGACGAACATCGCATAGCGCTCGCCCGCCTCGGCCAGCTCGCTGACCAGCTCGAGAACGCCGACCCCGGCTACCGCGCCGAAATGCGACGGTGGACCAGCGACGATCCGCGGCGTCTGGACGGTGTGCCTGCGTTTGCCGTCCCACGCGTCACAGGTCGCGTGCGCGACGAGATCCCGTTGCGCGATTTCGACACGCGCGCAATGGGCTGGTTGCCCGATGACCCGCACTCGTCGTCGCGACAGTGCCTGCTCGTACTGGGCACGAACGCCGACAACCCCGCCGCATGGGAGCAGTGCGGCGAGGCGCTGGAACGCGTGCTGCTCGAGGTGTCTCATCAAGGCCTCACGTCGAGCCCGCTGACCCAGGTGATCGAGGTTCCGCGCACGCACGGCGCGTTGCGCGATGAGCTTGGGTTACAGATGCACCCGCACATCGTGATTCGAGTGGGCTGGGCGCCGCTGACGACACCGACGAGACGCCGCCGCCTCATCGATGTACTGGCTGTTGAGGAGTGATCGAGCAGGTACTGGCCGCGCTCGACGGCGATAGGCTTTCACCTATGGACGCGGGCGGCCGCCACTCCGAACAATCTGCGTCCTCGTCCCCGGTCGTGGTCCCGCGTCTGGCGCTGGACGATCTGCTCGCGCAACTCGTTGAGCACGCCGATGACATCCGCATGGCGCACGAACGTCTGCGCGGCCTCGTCGCCGCGAACCGGACGATCATCGGCGACCTCAGCCTCCCCGCAGTGCTGCGGAGGGTCGTTGAAGCCGCCTGCGAACTCGCCGGCGCGCGATACGGCGCGCTGGGCGTCATCGCACCCGACGGCGACACGCTGCAATCGTTCATCACCGTCGGGATCGACGATGACGCCATCGCGCGCATCGGCGAGCTGCCCAAAGGAAAAGGTCTGCTCGGCGCGTTGATCGAGGACCCGCGCCCGATCCGCCTCGCGCGGCTGGGCGATGATCCACGGTCTGCAGGACTCCCGTCGAACCACCCCCCGATGACGTCGTTCCTCGGCGTGCCGATTGCCATTCGTGACGAGGTCTTCGGCAACCTCTATCTCACCGAATCGGCGCGGGGCCAGTTCAGCGGCGACGACGAGGAGGTCGTCCTGTCACTCGCTGCCACAGCCGGAATCGCGATCGAGAACGCGCGGTTGTTCGAGCAAGCGGAGCGGCGTCAGAGCTGGCTTCAGGCCTCGATGGAGGTGACAACGCAGTTGCTGTCGGCTGACGGTGACGAGCCGCTGCAGCTGATCGCACGCGAGGCGCGCGCGATTTCCGACGCCGACATCGTCACTGTCGTGCTCCCGATGCCCGACCGGGACAGGCTCATGGTCGAAGTCGTCGCGTCCCGCGAGCCGACCGAACTCGCCGGGTATCAATTCACGCCCGAGAGCACACTGTCCGGTCAGGCGATCCTGACCGGACTGCCCGTGATGCTCGACGACGCGACGCACCAGACCGACGTCCCCGTCCATCTCTCGACTGCAGTCGAAGTAGGGCCGGTCATGGCGGTGCCGTTGATGACGAGCAACGGCGTGCGCGGCGCCCTCGTCGCCGGCAGGGTGTTCGGAAGTCAGGCGTTCGACGCAGAGGATCTCGATATGGCGACGACGTTCGCCAATCACGCCGCGGTGGCCCTCGAACTCGCCGACGCACGCGCCAGCGAACAGCGCATCGTCGTCCTCGAAGACCGGGACCGGATCGCGCGCGACCTGCACGACCACGTGATCCAGCGGCTGTTCGCCGCGGGCCTGAGCCTCGACGGCATGGTCGGGAGCTTGCCGGACGAAGAGCGGCGACGAGTGAGCAGGGTGGTCGGCGAGATCGACGAGACCATCAGACAGATCCGCACGTCGATCTTCGAGCTGCGCGGACATCTGGGCCCGGCGACCGGCTCGGTCCGCTCGCAATTGCTCGAGGTGATCGCCGAGGTCCGTCCATTGCTTGTCGCCGCGCCCCGGATCGAGTTCGCCGGGCCGGTTGATTCGGTCATCTCCGAAGAAGTCGTCGAGGATGTGATGGCCGTTCTGCGCGAGACGTTGACCAACATCGCGCGCCACGCCGAAGCGACGGTTGTCCACGTTCGCCTCACCGCGTCGACGAACGAGGCCCACCTCGAGATCACCGACGACGGCGTCGGGCTCGGTACGAGCACACGGCGCAGCGGCCTGGCCAACCTTCGCCAACGTGCCGAACTGCGGGGCGGAAGCCTGACGATCGAATCGCCTGCCGAGCCACCCCTGTCACACCGACCGGGAACCCGAGTGCATTGGACGGTGCCATTGCCATGACCGACAAGCCGATTCGCGTGTTCATGCTCGACGACCACGAGATCGTGCGGCGTGGCATAGCCGACCTTCTCGAGTCTGCTGATGACATCACTGTCGTCGGTGAAGCCGGCACCGCTTCCGAGGCGCTCGCGCGGATCCCGGCAGCACGACCGGACGTAGCGGTGCTCGACGCACGATTGCCCGACGGCAGCGGCATCGACGTGTGTCGAGACATCAGGTCGAGCATGCCTGAGGTGCGCTGCCTGATCCTGACCTCCTACGACGACAACGATGCGATCTTCGCTGCGGTGATGGCGGGGGCGTCCGGATACCTGTTGAAAGAGATACGCGGATCGAATCTGCTCGACGCAGTGCGTCAGGTCGCCGCGGGCCGGTCGCTACTCGATCCCGCGGTGACAGAACGATTGCTGACCAGGCTGCGCGAGGGCACTCCCGAGGATCCGCGGCTCGCGTCGCTCACAGATCGGGAGCGCGACATCCTGGGCCTGATTGCCGACGGCCTCACCAATCGGCAGATCGGTGAGCGCCTCTTCCTGGCCGAGAAGACGGTGAAGAACTACGTGTCGACCCTGCTGGCCAAGTTGGGCATGGAGCGCCGCACGCAGGCCGCGGTCTACGGATCGGAGATCCGGCGCAAGTAATCGTGCGTGGCCGCACGGCGTCTGATCGACGGGGGACGAACGTCCCGGTTGCATCAGACCGAGGTCATGCGTCTGCGGGACTCCCGGCCGCACCGACGGCTGCCCTGCGACGACCAGACTCGGACCGGTACGCAGGTCTTGCACCAGGAGGCATCATGACGAGCACGCCGACCGCGAACGACGTGCGCGCGATGCGCGCGATTGCGCAGGCTGCGCGACTCGCACCGTCGGTCCACAACACCCAGCCGTGGCACTTCGAACTCGCGCCGGGAGCGTTCGAGCTGCACGTCGATCACGCTCGTCAACTGCGTTCGCTGGATCCCACGGGCCGGCAGTTGATGGTGAGCCTGGGCTGCGCGTTGTTCAATGCACGCGTCGCAGCGGCAGCACTCGGCCAGTCGATGGACGTCGAGAGGCTTCCCCTCGGGGCCGACAGCAGCCTGGTTGCCGTGCTGCGCAGATCCATCGATCCACTCGCCTCCAACGAGAACGCACTGGCGGTGCTCGATCCGCTGATCCGCGTCCGGAGCACCAATCGCCGCAAGTTCGCCGACGATCCGATCCCCGACGACGTCATCGACGCCCTGATCGCGGCAGCACGGGCAGAGGGTGCCCGATTGGCGCAGGTGCGCGACGACGACGACCGCCTGGCGATCGCTCGGCTCAGCCAACGCGCCGACGCCATGCAGTACGCCGACGGTGCCTATCGCGCCGAGATCCGCGCGTGGACCACCGACGACCCGAAGCGGACGGACGGTGTTCCGGCACGCGCCGTCCCACATTTCGATGCTGGAACCGGCGA
This sequence comes from uncultured Actinomycetota bacterium, assembly GCA_963708645.1. Taxonomy (GTDB): domain Bacteria; phylum Actinomycetota; class Actinomycetes; order Mycobacteriales; family Jatrophihabitantaceae; genus RYN-133. The sequence continues at coordinate 422,145 of CAVPTA010000014.1, forward strand.
TGAGGTCCCGATCCGCGACTTCGACAGCACGGGAGCGGGCTGGCTGCCTACGGACACGCGATCAAGCCGTCATCAATGCCTGCTCCTGCTCGGCACGGACGGCGACCACCCGGACCAGTGGCTGCGCGCCGGCGAGGCGCTCGAGCATGTCTGGCTCGAGATCGCGCGCCACGGATTCGTGATGAGTCCGTTGACTCAGATCGTCGAGGTGCCGGCCGTGCGGGCCGAGCTGCGCTCGGAGCTGCGCATGTCGATGTACCCGCACATTCTCATGCGCGTCGGCCGCGCCGCACCGACTCCCGGAGTCGGACGCCGTCACCTTGCCGACCTCCTGATCGACAAGGCAATCGAGGGCTGACAGCGGGCAATCACAGCAGGGACGCGGCCTCGGCAAGCATCTGGAGGTCTTCGCGGGCATGAACGACGAGGGTCCGTACGCCCGCAGCGGGAGCGGAGATGTCGGTGACGGGATCGTCGGGGGTATGCCCGGCACGAACTGCGACACCGATCCAGCGCAGCCCGTCCGCAACCATGGTTCGGACCAGGTCCGAATGTTCCCCGACGCCGCCCGAGAACACGAGCGCGTCCAGTCCACCCAGCACTGCGATCATGCCGCCCGCCTGGCGAAGGAAACGGTGCAGCCATACATCCATCGCGAGTTGTGCCGACTCGTCATTCGCTCGTCGGCGTTGCTCCACCTCGCGCATGTCACCGGTGCCGCACAGGCCGAGCAGGCCGCTCTCGCTGTCGAGGACGTGCTCGAGGTTTTCATCGCTGTGGCCTGCCATCCACAGCAACGCACCGGGATCGACTGTGCCGGATCGGGTGGCCATGACCAGACCGTCGAGTGGCGTGAAGCCCATCGTCGTCGCGACGCTGCGGCCGTCGCGCACCGCGCACAACGATGCACCGCCGCCGAGATGCGCGATCAGAACCCGGCTGGCGTGCGGTGCCACTGCGCGCGCCCGACCGCTCGCCCATGCGTGCGCCAGCCCATGGAAGCCGTAGACCCGCACGCGATCGCGCCATCGTTGCGGCAAGGCGTAGGTGCGGGCAGCGATCGGCATCGTTGCGTGGAAGGCGGTGTCGAAGCAGGCGACATGCGTCGCATCCGGCCAACGCTCCCGGCAGCGGTCGACCGCGTCGAGGGCGGGCGGTTGATGCAGCGGTGCGAGGTCGGTGAGCTCGCGAAGCTGCGCAACCGTGTCGTCGTCGAGCACTTCGGGCGCGGTGCGTTCGCCGCCGTGCACGACGCGGTGGAGCACCGCATCGGGCTCGGGTCCACCGAGAGCATCGTCGAGCGATTCGGTGCGGCCGTCCGAGTCGGTCGCGTCGAAGCGGGTGACCTTGACCGACGTCGAGCCCGCATTGACCGTGAGCACATTGCGGACAGTCGCGGTCATCGCGACGAAGTGGCGTCAGGCCACGTCCAGTCAGCCACCTCGGGGATGTCGGCGCCATGCGCACGGGTCCACTCGCGAGCGCGTAGACGGGCATCGACCATCTCTTGGCGCAGCCCGGCCGCAGTGCTGCCGAGACCCGGAACCCGGTCGATGACATCCATGACCAGGTGGTACCTGTCGAGGTCGTTCAGCATCACCATGTCGAACGGAGTAGTCGTCGTGCCGCGTTCCTTGTAGCCACGCACGTGTAGATGTGCATGATTCGCGCGGCGGTAGGTCAGGCGATGGATCAACCATGGATACCCGTGGAAGACGAAGATCAGCGGGCTCGTCGCAGGGAAGACGGTGTCGTACTCGTGGTCGGACAAACCATGCGGGTGCTCGGTCTCGGGCTGCAGGCGCATCAGATCGACCACGTTGACGAACCGAACCCGCAGATCGGGCAGCCGCTCGCGCAGGATGGCTGCAGCGGCGAGCGCCTCGAGTGTGGGGACGTCGCCGGCGCACGCCAGGACCACATCGGGGTCGGTGCCACTGTCGTCGCGATGGCTGGCCCACTGCCAGATCCCAAGACCGCGCGCACAGTGCAAGCTCGCCTGCTCGGCGTCGAGCCAGTCAGCGGCGGGCTGCTTGCCGGCGACGACGACGTTGACGTAGTGCCGCGAGCGCAGGCAATGGTCGTAGGTCGACAGCAAGGTGTTCGCATCCGGTGGCAGGTACACCCGCACGACCGATGCCTGCTTGTTGACCACAACGTCGAGGAATCCGGGATCCTGATGGGTGAAGCCGTTGTGGTCCTGTCGCCAGACGTGGGACGAGAGCAGGTAGTTGAAGCTCGCGATCGGACGGCGCCACGCAACGGCCGCACTCGCCTCGAGCCACTTCGCGTGCTGATTGAACATCGCATCGACGATGTGGATGAACGCTTCGTAGCAGGTGAACACGCCGTGCCGGCCGGTGAGCAGATAGCCCTCGAGCAGGCCCTGGCACATGTGCTCGGACAGCACTTCGATCACGCGTCCGTTGCGGTCGAGCCGCTCGTCGAAGCGGCCGATGTCGATCTGCCAGTCGCGGCCGGTGACGTCGAGGATGTCCTGCAACCGGTTGCTCGCCAGTTCGTCCGGCGCGAACGTCAAGAAGTTGGACGGGTTGGTGCGCACCACCTCGGCGAGCCACCGGCCGAGCACGCGTGTCGGCTCGTGGACCGATGCGCCTGGCTGCTCGACCTCGACCGCGAAATCGGGCCACGGCGGCAGCTCGAGGTCGCGTAGTACTTCTCCACCGTTCGTCTTCGGGTTCGCGCTCATTCGCCGCGCACCGTCGGGGACGAGCTCGAGCAACTCTGTTACCGGTGCGCCGGTCTCGTCGAACAGCTCCTCGGGGCGGTATGAGAGCAGCCACTGCTCGAGCGTCGCGCGGTGCTTGTCGTCCTCGCGAGCAGCCGGCAGAGGGACCTGGTGTGCTCGAAATGTTCCTTCGACCTGGTTGCCGTCGACGATCGGTGGGCACGTCCAACCCTTGGGGGTGCGGAGCACGATCATCGGCCAGCGTGGCCTTTTCGCCTCGATGTCGGCGCGTGCGATCGATTGGATCTCGACGATCCGATCGAGCGCGCTCTCGAGCGCCGCCGCGATCTGTTGATGCACCGCCGCCGGGTCGTCGCCGGCCACGATCGTCGGGTCGTAGCCGTACCCCGTCATGAGGGCGCGCAGTTCGTCCTCGTCGATGCGCGCGAGCACGGTCGGATTCGCGATCTTGTACTGGTTCAGGGCAAGGATCGGCAGCACCGCGCCGTCGCGCGCCGGATTGACGAACTTGTTCGTGTGCCAACTTGTCGCCAGCGGTCCCGTCTCGGCCTCGCCGTCGCCCACAACCGTGAAAGCGATCAGCTCGGGGTTGTCGAACACCGCGCCGTACGCGTGGAGCAGTGAATACCCGAGCTCACCACCCTCGTGGAAGGACCCCGGCGTCTCGGGTGCACAGTGACTCGGCACGCCACCGGGGTAGGAGAACTGCTTGAAGAACGCCTGCATCCCCGCATGATCACGGCGGATGTGGCTGTACCGCTCCGAATAGGTGCCCTCCAGCCACGCACACGCATTGGGGCCCGGGCCGCCATGTCCGGGACCGGCGACGAAGACCGCATCGAGATCGCGGGCCTTGATGAAGCGATTCGCGTGCGCCCAGACGAGGTTCAGGCCGGGCACTGTCCCGAAGTGCCCGAGCAGGCGCGGCTTGACGTCCTCGGCGACGACAGGTCTGCGCACCAGCGGATTGTTCTGCAGGTAGATCTGTCCGACAGCCAAATAGTTGGCCGCACGCCACCACTGGTCGACGCGGCGCAGCTCGTCCGACGTCAGTGGACCGCTCGCATCACCGAGGACATACGGTTTCGGCGCGATCGTTTCGCCGGTACCGGTGGACGTGTTGTCGGCGGCGGTGTCGCCACCCATGCTGGCCAGCTCACTCACCGATCCAGCGTGGCACGAGACGAAGAATTTCGGGTGACCAGCGGGTGGCTCAATCCTCGTCCGTCATGGCGACAGGCAAGCCAGAGCTCCGACGACGAGCGCTGCCGTGCCGGTCTCGAGAGTGGGCTCCACAACCGGGGCGAAGGCGGCGGAGTGATTCACGGGGATGTCCTGCGCGACCCGCCCGTCACGTTCTGCCGCCGCATATCTGGCAGCGTCGGTGCCGCCGATCCCCCAATACGTGTACGGAACGCCGAGCGCAGTGGGGATGTCGCTGAAGTCCTCGCTGGCTGTTTGAAGAGGCAGGTTGACATGTCGGTCGCCGAAGTACGCATCGAACGCGTCTGCGACCCGATTCGTGGTCGGCTCGTCGTTGACGGTCGGCGGAAACTGGTCGTAGCGCTCGAAGTCGGGCTCGCGCGGTGACTGCGATGCCTGGCACTCCGCTGTGACGATCCGGCGGATCGCGTCGAGGATCGCAGTACGGGTCGCGTCGTTGTAGGTGCGCACGTTCAACTCGAGCACGGCGTGATCGGGGATGACGTTGCTCTTGGTGCCGGCCTGGACGCTGCCGACAGTGAGGACGGCCGGGTCGGTGGCAGCTGTCTCGCGAGAGATGACGGTCTGCAGGCGCAGCACGATCATCGCGGCCAGCACGACGGGATCGACGGTGGCCTGCGGCATCGATCCGTGACCGCCGCGTCCGTAGACCGTGATCCGCATGCTGTCGGCGGCCGAGAGCACCGGGCCCGAACGAGTGGCCACCTGTCCTGTCGGGAACGGGAGGACGTGCTGGGCCAGCGCCACATCGACCTTGCCGACGATCTCGGCGAGTCCGTCGTCGACCATGCCCCGCGCGCCGTCGCCGACCTCTTCTGCCGGCTGGAACAGCGCAACGAGCGTGCCTGACCAGGCATCACGCGCGCCGGCCAACAGCGTCGCCGCGCCGGCCAGGCACGACACGTGCACGTCATGTCCGCACGCGTGCATGATCGGGGTCGCGTCGTCACTGTTGTCAGTGCTCGCATAGTCGAGACCGGTGTTCTCGCGAATCGGCAATGCGTCCATGTCGGCACGCAACAACACCGTCGGGCCGTCGCCGTTGCTCAGTCGTCCGATCACGCCCGTCCCGCCGACACCCTCGCGCACGTCGAAGCCGGCCCGCCGCAGTCGGTCGGCAGCCAATCCTGCAGTGCGGTGCTCCTGATGCGAGAGCTCGGGGTGCCGGTGAATGTCGCGGTAGAGGTCCTCCTGCCAGCCCTGTACGTCGGCAGTACCGGACAGGACACTCTTGATGGCACTCTTGATGGCCGTAGTCACGGAATACTTCTTACCCGCCTCCCGTTGTGGACAACATTAGTTGAGCATTCAACTACCAGTCACTACCAGGGATTGCCGATGACTGCTTCTGAGAACCTGAGCACGACTGCTGCCGCCGACCGCTTGATCCCGGCCGATCATCCTTTCGCAACACACCTGCGCACCGCCGAGACCGCCGAGCGCACCGCGCCGCACCAGTCCTGGGTGGCCGGCGACCAGCCGCTGCCCAGCCTGTATCTGAGCCACGGCGCGCCCATGCTGTTCGAGATGCCGGAGTGGATGGGCGAGCTGCACACCTGGGCACGCGCGCTGCCCAAGCCCCGCGCGATCCTCATCGTCTCCGCGCACTGGGAGTCGGCCCCGCTGAGCATCAGCAGTACTGATCCGAGCGACCTCGTCTACGACTTCGGCGGCTTCGATCCCCTGTACTACCGGATGCGCTACGACACCCCCGTCGCCGGCGAACTCGCCGACCAGGTGGCCGGGCTGATGCCGGCCAGCGAGCCGCTGCACCAGCACGCGAGCCGCGGCCTCGACCACGGTGCGTGGGTGCCGCTGAAAATCATGTACCCGCAGGCCGACATCCCGGTGCTTCAGCTGAGCATGCCGACCCTCGACCCGGCCCGCTTGCTCGGCCTCGGGCGACGGCTCGAACAGCTACGACACGAGGGAGTGCTGGTGATCGGCTCGGGCTACATGACGCACGGGCTGCAGTTCCTGGACTGGAGCAACCTCAGGCATCACGTCGTCCCGACCTGGTCGTCCGACTTCGACGTGTGGGCTGCTGACGCGCTGGCCCGCGGCGACGTCGACGAGCTCGCCGACTTCCGCAACCGCGCGCCGGGCATGCCGTACGCGCACCCGACGGTCGAGCACTTCACTCCGCTGTTCGTCGCCCTCGGCGCAGCGTCGAATCCGGAGGACGCACCGACGACGGCGATCGACGGGTACGCCCTCGGGCTGGCCAAGCGCTCGATCCAGGCGGCGTAGCAATCGCGTCGCTCGTTCCGCTCGCGGCTACTGTGGCAGACACTTGACGGCGGACGTGGCGTTCACTGCCACACCGAGGCCAAGGGACACCCGCAGCGAATGAGCAACGAAGTGGTCGCAGACCTGCTCCGCGCGCTCGATCTCACCGGAGTATTCGCAAACGCCGTACTCGGCGGGGTGATCGCGCGCCGCGCCAAACTGGACCCGGTGGGTTTCGCCGTGCTCGCGGTGTTGTCCGGGCTCGGTGGTGGCTTGATCCGCGACACTCTGCTGCAGCACGGCACACCCATCGCGCTGACTGACTACTCCTACCTACTCACCGCGTTCGCCGGTGCCACGGTGGCGTTCCTGCTCCGCATCGAGGGCCGGGTATGGAACAACGTGTGGCCGGTGATCGACGCGCTCGCACTGGGTTGCTGGGCAGCCGCCGGCGCCCAGAAGACGCTCTCGGTAGGACTCGGCTGGCTACCGGCGATCCTGCTCGGCACGATCACCGCGGTCGGTGGCGGCGCGGTTCGCGACATCGTGCTCCGGCAGGTCCCGGCGATCCTCGGCGGCAACACCCTGTACGCAACGTGCGCGCTGACAGCCAGCGCGGTACTGGTCGTCCTGTCCTACAACGGCTACCCGACCGCGGGCTCGATCGCCGCGCTCGTCGTCGGCGCCGGTCTGTGCTTGATCGCCCGTTGGCGGGGGTGGATCCTGCCCAGCGCGGACGCGTGGTCGCCGGCACGGGTCGTCCCTTCGCGCTACCGGTTGCATCGGCACAACGGCAAAGCGGCGGACGAGCAGTCGGCAAGCGAGAGCTGACGCGTTCTCGGCGGCCATTGCAGATCGCCGCATCGCTCATGAGTACCGGGCCTCGACGAAGTAGCCGTCATCAGCCCGCAGGAAGACCCATCTTGTGCAGAGCCGATTGACTGTCTTGATCGCCGCGTGCGGAACCTCGCAGGCGTGAAAGCGGAATCCCCAGACCGGCGTTCGAGCGTTGGTTGTGTCGGTGAGCACGCCATGGATGGCCACCGTGTCGGCCGGCAAGCTCAGCTCATCGTTCGCCCGCTTCGCGATGGACAGGGTTTCCTTCGACGAAAGATCGTGTTGCCCGACCGGCGTGGCGACGAACGTGGCCGAACCGGGGAACTTGACCAAGAGACTTTGCGACGTAGTCGTACGTCCGCTAGACGGACCTACGGAGGATGAACAGCCGGCCACTCCGCAGCCGACGACAACTGTGAGCGACACTGCGGTCAGCAGTCGAGCGGCCACGTCCATCGCTCTGAGTATGCGCGGGCGGCTGGATCGGTGGCAGTTGCAGGAACTCGGCATAGGGGCCGAACCGGCAGCCGGCCGCCGCGAAGGCGACGACCGCGTCGCGAAAGGCAGACCTGCCCGCAGTTCTGGGGGGTGTCGTCGCCGGCGGGGTCGCCGTCCTTGCGTAAAGCACCTCGACGCTGTGCCGTGCCGTGTTCATTTCAGGCATCGTCGGCCGCGGAACGTGCGGTTCGTAGTCGGGAGATCAGAGATCGCAGCCGCGGCTGGCGTGACCAGTGGGTCTCGGCGCGCGATTGACGCGGGACTCGCGGGTGCGGCGCGGTACGCCGGGCCCGTTCGAGTTCGAGCTCACGCGAGCGCGCGTCGGCCTGGTGCGCGGTGTAGAGAGCGTCGATGAGGTGTGGAGGAAGCATGGTGTTCTCCTGGTTGGAGTAGCTACGTAAGTCAGCAGTGACAAAGCTCGGGATCGGGTCGCGGGTCTAGCCCAGATGACGTCTGGGGAACCCGCCCGTCGACCACGTGCGTCCCGGGGAGGCGCGGGTCAACCTTCATGGCCTTGCTGGCGACGGTGTGCGCGACACCACCGGTGGCGGCCGTGGGAGTGCTCGGGACCGCGATCCAGCACGCCGCGAGCGTGACGGCGAGCGCGATCGCGCGGCTGGTGCGCCGCGGCATGGACAGTTGTGGGCCGGCGTGGTTCGGCGTATTCATGGTCATCGTGATTCCCCTCGATGTGTTGCACCGGTTGGCGCTGGGGAAACAGTGACGAGCCTCGATTGAACCGCGATTGAAGCTAGGAACAGATGCTGCGATAGGGCTGATCGCCGACATCGTGTTGCCATTCGGACCGGGACAGGTTGCCGGCGCCGAGCGTGCACGCCTCCGCAACGAGCGCCGCCGGGTCGGCCGCGAACGTGAACTCCCGATCCTGAACGGCGTCCGGGTTCGTCAGGTCGGGGGCGAAGCCGACGAGTCGACCGGACGCGGCGTACCAGGCGTACGTGGGTCCGTCCCCGATCGTGACGTGCGCTTCCGGCTCCAGGCCGGGCACGCTCCAGAAATGGATCTGACCGGAGTGGCCGGTCGTAGTCACGGTCTGGTCGTCCGGCGAGAACGAGATGCTGTCAACAGGTCCCGGCTCGGCTCCGTTGATCTTCGCGCGGACAGCGAGGGTCTTCGCGTCCAGGATGTACAGCGTTCCGGTGTACGTGCCCACGGCAAGCAACCGACCATCGTTCGACCAAGCCTGCGACATCAGCGTCAGGATGTCGCCCAATTGCACCTGCGCGAGCACTCGGCCGGACGTCGGCTCCACCAAGCCGAGCTTGTTGTCGGTCCCGTTCCGTGCCCGATAAACGAGAAGGCGCCCCGCCGGGTCGACCGCCCACGGCGCCGCGGCGATGGAGGTGTCGCTACCTGGAAGGTGCACCGGGATGCTTCGGAGAAGCTTTCCGGAGGGCAGGGCGTATATGCCGATCCGTTTCTGGGTGAGGTCGATATATGCACGTCGGCCATCAGGTGTGACGATCCCGAGAAAGTTCTCGTACGGGCCGGGCGATGGCACGAATTGGTTCCACTCCAACTTGTGGTCGCGGACGCTCCACACCTGGTTCCGTGATGGACCCATCGCAGCCCCCCGTGCCGGGGCCAGAGGCACGTCGATCAGATCCACGAGCCCGTCCCCGCTGACGCTTGTCGTCAGGCAACAAACCGCTTTTGGACCCAGTTGGTCAGTGAAATGAGTGACGGCACCGCTGTCCACGTTGAGGACCACACTCGTCTGACGTCTGCTTGCTCCGGCCAATGCGGCAGCGGCGCGCTGACCATGCAGCGATACGTTCGCCAGAACCGCGCCGCTCAAGTCCGGATAGGCAGGACCGGACTCGCGGACCAGGCGGGGTTGCGTGTCTATGGCCCACGAGACCAGCTCGCCGTCGAGCCCGACGCTGTACAGCGCCGTCGCGCTCTGTCGTCCTGCCCATGCAATCCCGAACAACAGACCGCTGTTTCCGACGAACGATTCGCGCACCGAGCCGTCGATCGGGCGATAAACCGTCAGCGCACCACTTACCGAACCGATTGCCAACTGCTTGCCGTCCGGCGAAAAATGCATGACGACGGCGCCCTCCGCCGGAACCGTCTGGAGTGGAATGCCCGGAGTCTTAGGCTGACGCAGGTCGTAGACCGTGACCTTGGTGCCGTCGGTCGGGCTCGATCGAGCGACATGGCTGCCGTCCGGTGATACTGCAACGACGTAGGACGTGGCGGATCCCGCCACTACGTGCGGTGCGGCTCTGACCGCGCCGACTTGTCTGAGCGAGGTCAGCGCGCGCACCTCGACCGAACCGTCGGCGTGCTCCACGGCAAGTCTCGTCGCGCTGGCTTCCATCGCGCGCGGCGTTCCGATCGTCACGAACTGCCGAGGCCGGGCGTTCCAATCCGTGGAGTCGAAGACCTGGACGACGACGCCCTTCCCGACCTTCGTTGTGGTCGCCATAGCGATCCACCGTCCGCCGAAGCTCGACACTGCGAGGGCAGCAGGTTCACTGTCGCTGGACGCCAGCCAGCCATTCGGCTCGCCGATTTTGCTGAGTCGACGAACGAGTCGACCTGACGGCACGGCCTGCACGTAGAGCGAGCCCGCGTCCTTTGCGCCGAACTCATTCGTCTCGTAGCTGACGATGTCGTTGCCATTGTTGGTGAAACCGATGACCTCAACTCCGCGACTCGAGAAGGAAGCGACAGTGGTGCGGGTATCGCGGATCGATGATCACGACCCGGTGGCCGCTACGCAGAGCCACCCGCGAACCGTCCGCGCTCGCGATGACATCGAACACACGCTCGGGATACTGGATCCGCCACAGTGCACCGCTGGTGCGCTCGACTGCGGCTAGCAGCGCTGCGCGGGTGTCCGGGCTGGCATCGAGACGGTAACCGGCGAGCGCCAGTTGGCTCGCGGTGGCAACATCCGGGGCGTCAGCCGACAGGGCAGCCAGCCTGCGGGCGTCAGCGACAAGTGCCGCTCGTTGCGCCCGGCGACTCTCAAGTGTTGGCCGTACCTCGCTCATGGAGCGCGACGATCCCACCGGCCACGGCGAGGACGGCAACGGCGGCGAGGGCGACGACTACCGTGTGCAGGCGACGTGTCTGAGCCCGGGCGGCA